>NZ_SMZY01000017.1 GCF_004358755.1 Peribacillus frigoritolerans
GCCACTCCGGTACGCGTGCCTGTTTCCGGGTCATAACCAACCATGGTCCCTGTCACATGTGTACCATGTCCATGTAAATCAATTGGAGCAGGACTATCCCCAACCAAGTCCAGCCAATTGAAGGTGTGTGTAAAAGTGCCGTCCGCATTGAGTCCTCGGTATTGCTTCTTAAGCGACGGGTGGTTTACGTCTACCCCAGTATCAAGCGTTGCGATCACGACGCCCGATCCATCCAGCCCTTTTTCCCATGCTTTTTTTGCCTGAATTTTTTCCAGGTTCCAAGGTAGCTCATTTTTTACTTTTTGGACTTCAGATGTCTTCGGTTTCGGCAAAGCGTGCCGTTCGTTTAGGTAAATATGGCTGACTTCCGGAAAGGCGGCAATTTCCTGCAAAACTTCTTTTGTGGATGTAAACGAAACCGCATTTACGATGTAGTAAGATTGATCATCCTTCAGTTTGCCTTCCGCTTTCTTTTGACGGATAAAATTCTTGATATGATCCTGTGTTTGTTCAGCATTCGTTTGTAGTCCTGACACGACAGTTGAACGGACGCGGAGTTTCTCTTGATAACGGGTAGCCTTCACTTTCTTAGCCTCTTCCCGAGCTTGATTAGCGATTTGTCCAACATCCGCTTGTTTTTTTAACTCGACAATCACATTCGTGTACTTGTTTTTTTCAAAGGCCTGTATGACCTTCGGGTCCATCTTCCCTTCCATTGGGGTTGGATTCGATCCTCCGTTTTGAACCGCACCGCCTTTT
>NZ_SMZY01000018.1 GCF_004358755.1 Peribacillus frigoritolerans
GTTCTACCACTGAACTACTTCCGCAAAATATGATGCGGGTGAAGGGACTCGAACCCCCACGTCAAAGACACTAGATCCTAAGTCTAGCGCGTCTGCCAATTCCGCCACACCCGCATATTAAGGAAAATGGTGTGCCATGAAGGACTCGAACCTTCGACCCTCTGATTAAAAGTCAGATGCTCTACCGACTGAGCTAATGGCACATATTCAAACTTGATTCGGTTTAAGACCGAATGGTGCCGGCAAGAGGACTTGAACCCCCAACCTACTGATTACAAGTCAGTTGCTCTACCAATTGAGCTACACCGGCATATAAAGTAAGGAATATAATTTGGTTTTAAACTTGTTAAAGTCGTCCTGATCTCAGGAAGCTTATTCGGCCGTGCTCTACCAATTGAGCTACACCGGCTTATAAAAGTAAGAAATGATATTTTGCTGATTTAGGCAGCAGTAAAAATAAATGGTGGAGGATGACGGGCTCGAACCGCCGACCCTCTGCTTGTAAGGCAGATGCTCTCCCAGCTGAGCTAATCCTCCATTACAGCACTTTCGTGCTTAAGTATAATGTATACTGCCTGGCAACGTCCTACTCTCACAGGGGGAAACCCCCAACTACCATCGGCGCTAAAGAGCTTAACTTCCGTGTTCGGCATGGGAACGGGTGTGACCTCTTTGCCATCATCACCAGACAATAT
>NZ_SMZY01000003.1 GCF_004358755.1 Peribacillus frigoritolerans
CACGTGTTACTCACCCGTCCGCCGCTAACCTGCTGGAGCAAGCTCCAGCAAGTCCGCTCGACTTGCATGTATTAGGCACGCCGCCAGCGTTCGTCCTGAGCCAGGATCAAACTCTCCGAAGAAAATTTATGACTCAATTTGTTGCTGACTTAAAAATTTAAAACGTTTGGTACGCTTTTGGTTTTGTTTAGTTTTCAAAGATCATTTGCTTCAAGCGAAGCTTTATTAATATAACATTACGCCGTTTTAAAGTCAAGCATTAATTTCACTTTTCTTTTTTCAGGCTGTGTTGCTTTTTCGCGTTTTTCGCGGCAACGAATAATAATATACCACGCCGAAATTCCCTTTGCAATAGCTTTTTTATCATTTTATAAAAAAAGATTTTAAAGAACGAAAACGCACTGAATTTGTCTGAAATTCAGTGCATCATTTTCTAGTTGAATCAGGTCTTTTTTAAATAAAGAACATCAAGCAACCTCCGTTTAAGTGAAGCAAACTTCATACTTGTAAAGAGATCATCTGTCCTTGGCCGGGTAAATTCCACACTAACTTCTTCTATTATTCTTCCCGGCCTGGGCGAAAGAATAAAGATTCTGTCTGACAGAAAGATGGCTTCATCCATATCATGAGTAATGAATATCACTGTCTGTCCCGTTTCCTCGCATATTTGGATAAACCACTTCTGAAGCTCAAGTCTTGTCATCGCATCAAGCTTTCCAAAAGGTTCATCCAATAGAAGGAGTTCTTTATTATTTAAATAGGCTCTTAGGAAATTGGCTCGCTGACGCATTCCGCCCGAAAGCATAAAAGGATAATGATCTTCATATCCTGCCAGCCCGAATTTTTTGAAAAGACCGCGCGCTTGATTGCGCGCTTCTTCTTTCCCGCTGCCTTGTATCTCTAAAGGAAGAATGACATTATCCAAAACCGTCCTCCACGGAAACAGGACATCACTTTGGGGCATATATCCGATAAGCCCGGTTCTATTCGTTATCTCTTCTCTATTGTAATAGACAGTTCCATTAGTCGGCTTATTTATGCCGGCTATAATATCAAGCAATGTACTTTTTCCGCAGCCGCTTGGTCCAATGATGCTTACAAATTCGCCTTTTTTCACATTCAAGTCTGTCGGCAGCAGGACATGCTGGTCTTCAGTATAAGATTTGCTGATTTGAGAAAGAGTCAGCATGCTATTCCTTTCCTTCAGGCAGGAACTCATTTGTAAAAGCTTCGCTTGGGTCGATGTTCTCTTCAATCAGCTTTCGTTCATACATCCAATCCGCATATCTTTTCCAGACCTTTTCTTCTTGTATGCCCCATTGCTTTGCATCTCCCTGATACTGTTCACTTAACCACACTTGACTGTCCTTCACTAGCTCAGCATTAATCTCAGGTACATTTTTAATCAGGATATCCGCTGCTTCTTCCGGATCCTCAATAGCAAATTGATAGCCTTTTGATGTAGCTTTCATGAAGGATTGGACCATTTCTTTATCTTTTGCCATTTTGGATTCGCTTGTTGCGATAAGTGGAGTGTAATAGTTTAAAGCTGGATCAAGGTCTTTTAGATAGATGTAATTCAATTCAATTCCCTGGCGGTCAGCCTCAACTCCGTCCCACCCTTGGAAAATCCATTGAAAATCGGTATCGCGTCCGATTGATTTGAAAAAGTCAGTTGCTCCAAGCGTGACATAATCCACTTTTTCAAAGTCTGCATTCGATTTATCCATGACAGCTTTGATAACAGCTTCTTCTGTCGGAGAACCCCATCCCCCATATCGTTTCCCTTCAAAATTCTTTGGAGAAGTGATGTTTTCTTCTTTTAATGAAGCAAATGCAGAAGTATTCTCCTGGATGATTGCTCCTATTGAAACAATCGGAACGCCAGTTGATCTTGCATGTGTAATATTCTCCTGATGGCTGACGGCAAAATCAACTTCCCCCGAAGCAACAATCTGATCAGCACTGACTCCTTCTCCCGGTTCAACAATTTCTACATCAAGACCTTCTTCTTTATAGAAGCCCTTTTCTTTCGCTGCATAAATGCCTGTATGATTTGTGTTTGGAAACCAATCCAGCATAATCTTTACTTTTTCCACTTCCTCATTAGATGCTTTTTCGGCTGATTCGCATCCAGATAAGATGAACACTAAACTAGATAGAATAAATAAGAATTTCTTCATTTTTTCTCCCCCGTGCTAATTAGAATGCTTTTTCTGCTTGTATTTCCAGGGCATCATGATTCTTGCCAGGATTTCAATGAGTGCAAAAATAATTAAGCTTAAACCTACTATTAAGATGATGGCTGCAAATACTTTTTCTGTTAGAAACGACTGGGAGGATCGAGTTAATAGAATGCCGAGTCCTTTGCTTGCACCCAGCCACTCTCCGATAACGGCTCCCATCACACTGTATGTTCCTGCTATTTTTAATCCTGAAAAAAAGAAAGGCGCCGCAGCAGGAAGTTTCAGTTTTATAAACATCTGCCTCCGGCTTGCTCCAAGCGTTCGCATGAGCTTCACCATGTCCCTGTCAACTAAACGGAATCCATCAGACAGGTTGATGGCGATCGGAAAGAAACAGACGAGCGCCACCACGATGACTTTAGGAAAAATACCGAACCCAAACCAGATGATAAGCAGTGGGGCAAGCGCGATAATGGGAATGGTCTGCGAAAGAACAAGCAGCGGTTCAACAGATTTTCGAACCCACTCTGACATGTCTATCAAAATAGCAATCAATACTCCCGCGGCTATTGCGATTAATAATCCAAGCACTGCTTCCGCCAGAGTCTGCAGGATATGCACGCCTATCGTCCCTCTCATTTCTGCAAGCGTGATGAAAATATCAGTCGGGCGCGGCAGAATCCATTTTTCCACCTCAGTGACGATGACAGCCACTTCCCATAAAAAGAGGAATAACAGCAGCACGATACCAGGAAGCGCAATCCCTGAAAGGGTGTTAACGGTATTTTTTAAGTTTTTCATCCATTGTGACCCCTTCTTTTGGACGGTAATGAATTTTCATGTGAGTCATCACCTCAGTCGCACCGGCTGAAATGCAGGCATCCTGCGCTTGCTTGACAATTTCAATCAGTTCATCAAGCTCTCCCTCCATTACCGTCTCCATTGCACCAACCTCATATTTCACTCCGGATTGCTGGACAACCTCAATGGCTTTGTCGACAATTTCATATGTATTTCCTTCTGATGATTTAGGCAGCACCTGAAATGCTAGATTTACACTGGACATTCTTTTTCCTCCTTAAATTTTTTCATATATGAATAGCTGACCGAACGACAAAAAAGGCTGCCACTGGGGCAGCCTTAACGCATTCGCAAAGTTATGGAAAAATAACGCATCTTCCGCATTCCCTCCGCTGGCATTACCCAGATCAGGTTAAAGGGTCGATACAAGAATCAGTATCCTCTCAGCCAAGTTCACTCAGCTCCCCTGCATATATTGAATTCATGGAAACTATAGCAAGATTCCGGAATATTGTAAAGATAAAAGAAAGGGCTTTCCAAACTTTTCTGAAAAAAATCTCAATATATCCTTGTCGAATTTTGCAACTTCCTGTATAGTAGTGTCTAAATCATATATTGCATTTGACCACTTGGGGAGCCATCCGGCTGAGAGTGAACATGTTGTTCAGACCCGTTGAACCTGTATAGTTAAAGCTTACGTAGGGATGTGGCGATGGATTCAAGTGATAACCCAACCAAAGCAGTGCGTGGAAACCATCCGACATTCCCCGCATTGCTTTTTATTATGGAAAAAAACAGCCCCGGTCGAATGTGCGAAAAGGGGAAAAGCTATGCAGACAAATACACGTCTTGTTTTCTTAGTAGAGGCAGCAATCCTTGGAGCGATTGCATTTCTGCTTGATTTAGCAACAAGCTTTATTGGCAAAATGCCTCAGGGCGGGTCAATCTCGCTTGCGATGATTCCTGTCTTGATTATGGGCTTTCGCCACGGTTTAAAAGGCGGACTGCTTACAGGATTTTTACTTGGTGTTTTACAGACGATTATGGGCTACACAACAATCGTGCATCCGGTACAGGGTTTTCTTGACTATTTTGTCGCATTTACCGTTGTGGGTGCCGGAGGAGTATTTTATAAGCAAGTCCAAAGCTCTTTGAACCCGCTGAACAAAAGACGGCTAATTACTTATGTAGTAGCGGCAGCTTTTCTCGGAAGCTTTCTGAGATTTGCAGCACATACACTTGCAGGAGCTGTATTCTTTGCAGAATTTGCAGGAGATCAGCCCGTTCTGCTGTATTCAGCCGGCTATAATGCATCATACATGGTGCCGACATTTGTCATTTGCTCCATTGTCTTAGTATTGATGCTGACAACTTCTAAATCACTTGTTTTAAAAAGAAAATAGATTCCGGTAAAAGCACCGATTTTTTCTCGGTGCTTTTTTTGTCATAATCTTTCATTTGTCTGCATGTACTAGTAGTAATAGATTTCTTATGGAGGACAAACGATGAATCTATCTTACTCATTCATGCTGATGACCTTTTTATTGTCGGTTTTTCATTTTCTATATGGTTACTTTGAAGCAATCAGAATCAGCAACGAAGAAGATTTAGTCAGCGGCTGGTCTGTCATTTTCTCTTTTCCGCTTGCCTTTGTATTCGCATATTTTGCTGCGGTGTTTCATCAGCAGATTTTACCTCACTAAAAAGAAACGGGACAACGTCACGTTTCTTTTTTCATTTCCTCTATTAAACTTTCTATGTATGGATTCAATTTCTCAAATGAGTATCCAGCTCTTTCAGCCTTCGACACATCCAGTGTCCAATCACCTGCTAATCCATAAGGCGAGGCATTCTCTTTCGTAATATCGCTTGTCACCATCGCCTTTTTGCCCACAGCACTCTCGATTTGATGCAGCAGATCATTGAGCGAGAGACTTTTTTCAAAAGCAATATTGAATGCACCCGCTAAGTTTTTTTCGCAAACCATATACAAAAATCCCGCTGCATCCTCAGATGACGTATAGCTATAAAAATGACCAGAATCCGCGAGGCCAATCGGCTCCTCGTTCTTCACCTTGTTCACATGAAATAAAAAGCGTTCCGTATAATCGTCTATTCCAATGACAAGTGCTGGTCTAACAGCGGCAACCGGCACATCTGCAGTCTGAAAAAGATAGGCTTCCGCGCTGCGCTTTGCTTCCTGATAGCCGCTCATCCCTTTATAGTCTTTGCGCTCTTTAAAGGAAGGCTTGTACAATAACGGATCAAAGTCCTCTTCTTTTCGTCCTCTCCCAAATTCATAGACTGCCATAGTGGACGTGAAAATATAATGCTTGATTTTACCCTGCAGCGCTTCGTAAGAAGATTTTGCTTCAAGCGGCGAAAAGCACGATTGATCATAGACAACGTCCCATTTTTTATGATCAAATGCTTTAATCATTGATTCTTTGTTTTCACGATCAATTATCAGACGATCAACACTATCTCCAAAGTCATCAGGCGTTCTTCCTCTTGTAGCAATCGTCACTTCTGTCCCATTTTTCAGCAGCTTATAAACAAGTCTTTTTCCGAAAAATTGAGTTCCGCCCAGTATTAATGCACGCTTCACAGTGATCCCTCTTTCCTTTTCAATGCAGCTGACAGTTTCGGCAAGTCACGCCATCCCAATGCCGTTTCCTGATGACCTGTTCCCTCAATCGTGTAGACGTCCTCCGTAATCTTCTCAGGTGAAAAGCGTTCGTAGAAACCTTTAGAAGGATTCGCATTCATTACCCAGAGCAGCATAGATTGATAGTTTTTCCTGATCAGCTCATCAGCAACCGCCTTTACTAGCCTTCGTCCAATGCCCGTTCGCTGCACTTCTTTTAATAAATAAATTGCATATAATTCTCCGTCAAACCCGTGTTCCTTTGTTCGTTCAGGACCGAAACCTGCAAATCCTACAATTTGACCTTTATCATTCTCTGCAACGAAAACAGAATTAGGATCAATCGACTGCCATCTTTTTTCTCTACTTTCATATGTAAGACTTTCCAGATAGGCATCTGCTACAATACCGGTATAAGTTGTTCTCCAGCTGTCCACATGTACAACGGCAATTTGTTTCGCGTCTTCATTGACAGCTTTTCTTATCTTATAATTCATGTTCAACACTCCTTGCTGATAAAATTCGACAAGTTCAAATTAAATCCCTACCTCTAAAAGGAGTTTCTTTTCATCAAACAGAATATGTTCATAGACTAAGACAATCGGAGGCTGCATGTGAAAATACTTCTGCATAGTTTCTTATCGGTTCTGTATATCGTTTATTTCACCGGAGTGTTTTACGTTCTGTTTCTCTTTTTGAATATCCCTGCCAGTGTAATCGCAGGAAGCATTATGGCGCTTTTGCTGATCAGCTTGTTTATCTATTCTATATACGAGATGATTCACCGCAAAGAAAAGAATCTGCTTTTTTTCAAAGGCCTGTCAGGATCCATCTTTCTTTCCATTACAGCCATCAGTTTAATCATCACCTTATTTTTCGTTGTCCTCATGAATGTAATGACGACTCATTTTAACTATCAAAATATTAGTCCGCGGGAGAAGTTTGAGTTTCAGGTTAACGCTTTTTTGCCGATTGACCCTTACGAAAAATATAAAGAGGATGCTGAAACGAAGAAAATTTCTCATCTGACTGTTTATTATTCCTCTCTGAGTAAAAGAGATATCCTGCTCGTTGAGGACGAATTCATAAATGCACGTAACATTAGTAAACGCTTGTTCGGCGAGATTGAAGATCAGCCGATTGACCTGATTCTGCTTGATGAATCGCCGGACTCGCTGCAGGAACTTGAGTATCTGGATTATATGGGATTTTACGATCATCTGAAAGAAACCATGGCGATTGTCATTCCGGATGATTTCGATGCCGCATCCCCGCTTGTCGTGGAAACTTTTTACCATGAATATGCCCATTACTATATGGAGAAAGCATTAGAGAAAATGGAAATCGACTCACTGAAAATTCCTATCTGGTTTAATGAAGGTGTAGCAGAATATGCCGGCTATAACGGAGAGGATGCAAAAATCCGTATTGACAGGGTGATTCCTTTCAATGAACTTAGAAATCCAGGAAACTGGGCAACGGCACTGGAAGACAGCCCGGAAGCGGAAGTTTATACTCAAAGCTACTGCGCCGTTAAAATTCTGACAGATGAATTTGGAGAAGACATTATTATGGAACTCCTGCTTGAAACCAAAGAAGCAAGCAGCTTTGAAGAAGCTTTAAAAAAGAAGACGAAGTATACGTATAAAGATTTAGAAAAGAAAATCATAGAAAAACAAAAAAGGACTCGAAATTGAGTCCTTTTCTCCTTTAAAGCGCTTGTTCACTTGAAATCTCGGCCACTTCTTTTTTTTCAAAAAGAAACAGCATGACCCCGATGATAATGATGGCTCCGCCAATTAATTGCGTAAGAAGAACCGTTTCGTCCAGGAAGTAATACGCAAGAATAATCGAACCAACCGGTTCAAACAGAATCGCTACAGAAATGACATTTGTCGAAATCCATTTAAGCGACCAGTTGAACAGTGAGTGGCCAAGCAATGTCGGCACAATTGCAAGCAGCAAAAAGTACAGCCAATCCTGCTTAGGAAAACCTGATAGCGGATAGCTTAGTAATACACAGTAAAGGAATAATGTCACAGAGCTTACCGCATAAACGATAAACGTATAAAGGGTCAGCGTATGACGCTTCCTCACACCTTGACCAAACAGCAGATAAGCCGTGACCATCCCGCAGGCCGCAAGCGCAAGAAAGTCTCCGAACAGAGCAAGCCCGCTGATTCGGAAATCTCCCCAACTGATAACAACACTGCCTGCAATGGCAAGCGCGGCACTGAAAATCGCCCTCGCTGACACTCTCTCTTTAAAAAAGAAATAGGTTCCGATAAACGCAAACAGAGGCTGAAGCGTAACCAGCACAACCGAACTAGCCACAGAGGTGTAGTTCAATGATTCAAACCAGAGAATAAAATGAAACGCAAGCAGCACACCGGCTAAGATCGAATAACTCCAGTCTTTTTTCGTTAACGTTTTAATATGAGGCAGCGATTTTGCCAAAAACAGCGGCAGAACGATAAGCGTGGAGAAAAACAGGCGATAAAACGCGATAACCGGAGCAGGTGCAGAAGTCAGCTTTACGAAAATCGCAGATGTTGACACCGCCGCAACTCCAATTGCAAGTGCCAGATAAGGATAAAATGTTGATTTATTCATGATTGTTCCCCTTTTGAAAGTACGTCTCTTCTATTATACTGCAAGTGCATCTGTATATTTTAGAGAATGATAGTTTTCAAAACTTTCTAAAAATAGTTTATAATGAAAGCGTAATCATTCTTTTTGTCCAGGGAGGTCCCATGCAATCACTAAAAAATAAAACCATCGGCCAATTATTGAAGGAAACTGTGTCAAAATACGGGAGCCAGGATGCCATTGTCTATTCAAAGGAAAACATCCGCTATACGTATGATGAGTTTTACAATGAAACAACGAAGCTCGCAAAAGCCTTAATGGGTCTTGGCGTGAAAAAGGGTGAAAACATTGCCATCTGGGCAACCAACGTCCCTGAATGGCTCCTGCTGCAGTTCGCATCTGCACGCATCGGCGCCGTCCTTGTTACCGTCAACACAAGCTACCAAAGCAGCGAGCTCGAATACCTGCTGAAGCAGTCTGACTCCACCACTCTTTTCTTAATTGACGGCTTTAAAGGAACATCTTATGTCGATATTGTCCGCTCCATCACGAATTCAGCTTCTGCAGAGAAATACAAGCAGATTGAAGCACTGCCGCACTTAAAAAACCTCATTTACATAGGAAATCAAAAAGCACCTGAAGAAATGTACAGCTGGAATGAGCTTCTCGATCACGGATCAAAAATGACAGATGAAGAGCTTGCCGAACGCGAGAGTCAATTAACTCCTGAGGGCGTCATCAATATGCAATACACCTCAGGCACAACCGGCTTCCCTAAAGGTGTGATGCTCACTCATCACAACATCGTGAACAACGGCTTTCTTGTCGCAAGCTCTATGAATTTAACGAATCAGGACCGTTTATGCATCCCGGTTCCATTCTTCCACTGCTTCGGCTGTGTTCTTGGCGTTCTTGCATGTGTATCTGTCGGAGCTGCCATGGTGCCAATCGTTGAATTTGATCCAGACCTTGTCCTTAAGACCGTTGAAAAAGAAAAATGCACAGGATTGCACGGAGTTCCAACAATGTTTATCGCTGAGCTGAACTCTCCTAATTTTAAAACCTATGATCTCTCAACCTTGAGAACAGGGATTATGGCCGGATCAACCTGTCCGATCGAAGTGATGAAAAAAGTCATCAATGAAATGGGCATGTCGGAAGTAACCATTGCCTATGGCCAGACAGAATCCTCACCTGTCATTACACAGACAACTGTGAATGACTCCATTGAACGCAAAGTTGAAACAGTCGGCAAAGCCCATCCTCATGTGGAAGTGAAAATTATTGACCCGCTTACTGGCAAAGAAACAGCACCTGGCGAACAGGGAGAGCTCTGCACAAGAGGGTACCTTGTCATGAAAGGCTACTACAAAATGCCTGAAGCAACAGAAGAGGCGATTGATAAAGAAGGCTGGCTCCATACAGGAGATCTGGCCACAATGGATGAACACGGCTATGTCGTCATTACCGGCCGCTTGAAGGACATGATCATCCGCGGCGGCGAAAACGTCTACCCGCGTGAAATTGAAGAATTCCTTTATCGTCACGAAAATATCATGGATGTGCAGGTCATTGGCGTTCCTGATGAAAAATACGGAGAAAAAGTCGCTGCATGCATCGTTCCAAAAGAAGGCGTCACCCTGACAGCAGAAGACATAAAAGCATTCTGCAAAGGACAGCTTTCGCATTATAAAATTCCTGAATATTACTATTTCGTCAAAGACTACCCGATGACCGCTTCAGGAAAAATCCAAAAATACAAGCTCAGAGAGCAAGTAAAAAACCATTTAACACAGGAACTGTCAGGAAGAAGCTGAAAAAAGAACTTTGTATATCACTTTGATAGAATGAAGGTGAAGGGAGAGATTACCATGCTAGAACATTCAAAGGCAGTACGCGCAGAATTATTGAACGAAGTCAAAAACATGACAGATGACCAGCTCAACCAAAAACCTTCACAGGGCGTATGGAGCCCAGGCCAAATCCTTGAACACCTTTACTTAATGGAGCGTGTCATCACTGGCGGCATGAAACAGGTTCTCATATCAGGCGAAAAGAAAGAAGTATCCGAAAAACCGCTGCAACTGGTCATCGACCGTTCCCGCAAAGTCCCGGCACCCGAAAACCTGAAACCAGCCGAAGGACCTTACGTAAAAGAAGAACTCTTATCAAAGCTTGAAGATTCACGCCGCGAGCTGATTAATTTCGCTGAAACGGCTCCCGGACAAGACCTGAATGAAAAATCCATGAAGCATCCTCACCTTGGAGATCTTTCCTTAAAACAATGGGTTGAGTTTATTGGCTATCATGAAAAAAGACACTTGCTGCAATTAACAGAAGTGAAAAGTGCGGCTTATTAAAGAGTGAGAGGATTATCCTCTTGCTTTTTCTTTTTGGCAATAGATATATCTATTATTTGTTTACGCCGTCATTTAATAAGCCATCATCTATATAAGACAATGACAGGCCAAATCAAGCGTTCAAAGTGATCAGGAAGACAGGTAGAGAAGGAGCGGGACGTATGCCCCAAGCTTTCTTTTTTTGTAGGCCAGATTACTTTATAGGTTAGATTGAATCCATTAATGTTATAATTTCATAGAATTTCAATTGAAAATGGGGTCAAACAAAAACAAAGATACATAAGGAGTTTGAAGATGATACAAGGGCTAAAAATCTTCAGCATCACATTTGCATCATTAGCTGCAATAACAACAATCGGATTCGCTACAATGTTCTTCTTGAATCAAGATTATACAAAAGAGAGAAACCAAGAAGAAAACGAAGCAATTTCAGCTGCAACATCTGATGAACCTGCAGAGCAGCCTGTACAGGATTACGGCAACACTGAAAACCCAGAATACCAGGACGCCGGAGAATTCATTGCCGATTTCCACGCATTTTATAACGAAACTACAGGCTGGGACCGAATCGACAGCTTAAACATGGCCGATCAAATTGCCCGTGCCACCGCAGCAAAAGCATATGCAGCCCACTTCGTCCCGCTGGTTGAAAATGAAGCTTTAAAAACCGACCTGCAATCCATTATCCAGCATTCTGAAAGTGTCATATACGGAAACAGTGACAACGTCCAAACTCTGCACCGTTATTTTCATGATTTGGATATGGTGATTAATGGGTATGTGCATGAAGACTTTTTTGGGGTGGTTGAGAGTGAGTGAGGTAGTTAATAGATTATAATAGAAGGGATAGACAACATGAAAACTGATTCTCAAAAGAAAACTATTTCAGTACCGCTTAATATTTGGTTAAACGTAGACAATGGACACATACATATGAACGTTGGAGGTAAATTAACCAGCGTAACAAACAACCCAGCTTCTAAGCGAGGAAACCCTAGTTTGTATGGAATACTAGAAGAACAGCTGCGTTTGGCTGGGAAGATTAAATAGTTTTTAAGTGAGGCCATTTCTATTTGAAATGGTTTTTGGTTTTTGCATGATACTGATATTTTTTTTAAAATCCTATTGCATGTAAGGGACTGAGGCAGTATAATTTACATTATCGCAATTGAAAAATCTGTTTAATTGCCTAATACTTTTTTCATGGGGGCTTAGCTCAGCTGGGAGAGCGTTTGGCTGGCAGCCAAAAGGTCAGCGGTTCGATCCCGCTAGTCTCCATTATCTAAAACACTAATATAAAGCCATTCCTGAATATTTCAGGAATGGCTTTATTCATTTTTATTAATATATTCAGGAATTCAGCAAATTAGGATAACAGAATAATATCGTCTTATCTCTAATGAAATAAAAAAACTCGTTCACAACTGAACGAGTAGGGTTGTGAAAAACCAATTAATAATAAAGAATGCTAGTGAGACTTATAGAACGTCTATTCACGCTATTCACAATCTCGGATCCACAGGATCACTCTCCAGCGCCAATGTTGCAAGCACACATTCATGCACTCTCTCAATGGTTTCACCATTTACATATCTCTTAATACTTTCAATTCCCAGCGCAAATTCTCGCAGCGCCAGTTTTTGCTTTTTAGCTGTATTCCTGTTTTTCAGCCTTTCAAGATTTTTCGGCGATAAGTAGTCCATCCCGTAAATAATGTTCAGGTACTTTCTGCCTCTTACTTTTATCGCGGGCTGAAGAAGCTTGCCTTTGTTCATTGCAATGTAGAATTCTGGCTTAATGACAATTCCTTCGTGCCCTTCTCTTGTTATGTCCTGCCACCATTTGATAACTTCTTCTGCACTTGCATCGTCTGTGATTAGTTTGTAATCTGTTTCAACAAATAAACTTGATAGTGCTGCATATTCCCGGTTCATTTCCATGTGCCATGTATGAGGCTTGTCAAAGAATGTCTCATTGCTGTGAGCGAGAACGTGGAATGGAGCGATTTGAATGGAATCGACATCTTCTATTTCCCAGCAATACTTTTGGAAGACTTCATTAAAGGTATGGGCGTTTTCAAGCTTTTGTTCGTATTCATTCAGCCATCCTTTTAAGTCAACGTTTTCCCCAACTGCTGCCTCTATTTTTTCTTTGAGCATTGTTCGGTCTAGGATTGCGTTTTCTGATACGTGAGCGTATTGGCTGCTGATCAGTTCTTTTGCTTTGAGGTTCCATGGCATGATTTCGGCGTCAAGGAGTATATAGTCTGTCTCGTACTTGTCAAAATACCCTTGTACAAGCAAATCTTGATTGATTTTTGATATTACTTTTTCCTCAGTTGCGCCGTCAAAGAATCGCCTTCCTGTTCTTGTATAGATCACACCATTTGATTCGATGCCAGTATGCTTTTTCGCTGATTCGGCATCTTTAAATACGAATAAAATCGCCCTGCTTCCCATATGCTTCTTTTCCGCAATCATGGTTTGAATGCCATGGCTTCTGTAGTAATTCATTGCTTCTATGGGATGTTCTAAGTAGTCATCTAAAGAAGAAGGACTGGGTGTCGGACTCATGGTTGGCGGGATATAGATTAACTGTTCAATTGGTACCGTATAGTGTGATATTGTATCAATCGCAGGCTTAACGATATCCTGATGAAGTTTAATCTCCCCAAAATCTTCAGTAAGAACAGAGTAGCCATTGATGAACTTGCCGATATTTGGTGGATTTAACCGATTTTTCTCCCACTCTTTTAATGGGTTTTCAGAAGCTCCTGAATAATCCTGCTTTGCTTTAACTGAGATAAATTCTCCTTCTGGATAGCGGAAAGCAGTCAGTGCTCCCCCAAAGACCACACCTTGGTCGATGTTTATCGTTTGATTAATCAGCAGTGGAGCTGGTTTTGGGTCATGCCCCCAGACAATCAGCGCTTTTTTCTTATGTGAAATATACCAATCTTTTCGTATTGGTTTCCCTTTTTCGTCAAAACCATCTGTATCGCCGTACCGGCAAAAGTCACTAATGGCTTCAGATTGCTTTCCAATAAATTCGTCTTTAATGCCGGCATGAGTACAGATTAAGGTCTGAACTCCGTTTTTAGTAAATACATAATGCGATGGAGCTTGAAGGAGAAACGCTTTAAGTGTCTTTTTTGCTTCCTCTGCTTTTTCGCTCCCTGCTTCCTTTTCATACACATTAAACTCTTCTTCTACTTTTTCATCGCCATGGTTTAAGGTTACATTTCTTCCATCCAACCATCTTGCAATTTTCCACCCGTGATTACTGTCAATCATATAGGCAAGGTTTTTGCTAACGTGTTCACAGAAAAAGAGCATCGTTTTCAGTGACTGAGGACCTCTGCTCATGATGTCTCCAATGGAAACAAACTTTCGGCCTTCAGGGTGAAGATAGAGGCCATCTTGATTTTGGTGATAGCCAAGTTTTTCAAGCACCAGTATCATTTCCTCATAGCAGCCATGAATATCACCAATGATGTCGATTCCACTCTCGATGTCTTTTTCTATGGGGTTGCTGCGCCTATTGAACTCAAGATTATCCGTTTCTTTTATCGTGTAAACGGACATATATCCTTCTTTTTTAATGAAACGCTTTTCTTTTTTGAACGTTTGGTATTGCTGTCTAATGCGTCTTTTCCCACGAGGATTGTCTCTTTGTTCATCTCTTATAAGCAGTTCATCTTCATGTATATCCATGACAATGGATATAATCGGTACATTGTTTTTTCGGGCTAAAGAAAGATATCTTTTCCGATCATCTGGATGAAGGTGAGTTGCATCCACAAAGGTTAATTTATTTAAACGGCATCTCGCATCAATGACAGAATCCATCATGGAGAAAGCTTCCTTCGAAATAGACTGATAGTCACCAAGCAGGCTGTCAGCTTCATCCTTCGGTCTATCACGCCAATCAATAAATTCAATGTCACTTACTAAAACCCGAAAGTCATCTGAACTAATGACCTCTGACGGCAGAATTTCTCTCTTTTCAATCATTCTTTTTAATAGGGTTGATTTTCCGCTGTTAGATGGTCCAATCAGCAAAACAATTCCTGCGTATGGCAATACGATTTGCATGCTTAGTCCTCCTTCCTTACGAACACACACATTTGTGTCGGGAAGCCATGTCTATCATGTTCTTCACCGATTCCTTCAAATTGAAGGTCATAGATTTTACGGTGATTCCGCTCTTCACACCAGTGCCGAAATTCTGCTCTTGTCCACTCAAAGCGATGGTCATTGTGGCGGAAATGGTCCTCCATATCGTAAATCTCATTATATTCACGATTTGGAGTTGTAATAATCAGGGCGTTGGGCTGATAGTCATGTAAAATTGTATCCAGTACCTTAGGCAGACGGAACTCGTCGATATGTTCGATGACCTCGCACAAGATCATGACATCCTTGCCTTTTAACCTTTCATCATAATAAAAAAGAGATCCCCATATTGTTTCAGGGACAACAAATTTCTCTTTATTCTTCACTTTATCGAACCGCTCTATTGCTTTTAGGGTAGCGGATTGTGATGGCTCCACCGCCATAATTTCTTTAACTCCATCTGCAAAACCAAGCCGTACTGAAAGCTTTCCTTCACCCGATCCAAAATCGACGATGCTTCTTGGCTTCATTTGATTAACAAAATCAATGATTTTTTCATAGCGAAGATCATTTAAACGAACCTTTTCTATTTTCTCTTCCTTTTTCTCTTCTGTTTTCTTATTTTCAACGATACTGAAAATTTCTTTAAATCGAAGTGATTGGCGGTAAATATAATCCCGCTTCGGATGATCTTCAAGCCAGCCTTCTCCATATCTCTCAAGCTTCTCAATCTCTTTATCATCAATGTAATAATGCTTATAGTTATCGATAACAGGAATTAAGACAAATAGCTGTCTTAATCCGTTTTGCAGTGTCTTCATTCCTTTTAAACAAATGGATCTGGCAGAGCTTTTATCTTTCATTTCAAAAGAGTATTCAATGTCAGGACGCGATATGGCAACTTCATATCCAATAGGCTCAAATAAATCCTTTAATTGCTTATCAGAAAGAGAAGAAACCACAGGCCCAAACTCGAACTGAAACGAAAAACGATAATTGACCCACTCTGAATACTCTTCCTTAGGCTGTCCGTTCAATGCTGTCCCTAAAGCAGAACGAATAAAAGAACAAAAGAGGCTGCTGACGGCAAATTCCCGATCATTTATGTAATGCGTAATGTCGTATGAGTTTGAATTATTTTTAACGAGATCAATTGGATCTGGTGTAACAAAGATTGTCACTTCAAGCTCTGTTTCTTCAAACTTACTATAAAAAAGGCGTACTAAATGGCCTTTGTGATTTCTTTCATATAGATTGTTCGGGTTTTTTGACAGCAAATAAGAAATGGCTTTCACGTTGTCACCAGTTGCTTTGATTGTTAACTGCATTTGGAGCGCTCCTTTTCAAACAATATCCCTAAAATTGTTAAATTAAATATAGCACAAAAAGGGATGAAAACCCTTAGTAGCGCAGAAAAAAGGCAGCTGCATCAAACTACGGAATAAAACCTGAGGCACAGAAAAAAGACACCCAGAAAATCCGAGTGTCTGAAAAACGTCTATTTTTGAGTATCTGAAGCATCAATCAGCTCCCAATCCTGAAACTCCCCTCCCCCTGCATTCTGGATCTCCGCAATGGTTCCATTCTCTGGCCGGTTATTCTTAACGCCCAGCACTTTGCCGCTGTTGACGGCGCTGAAACGGTAGGTTCCATCCCACTGGTCAGTGATTCTCCATTGCTGATTGCCGTAGCCAAAGTACTCCCATATTTGCACATCGTCTCCCGCGGAGACCCCCGAAGCATCCAGGACGAACTTGCTGTCACCTGCGTGAACTTTATAAGCTCCAGGGGAAACTCCTTCCATCTTCCATGAATGCTCTCCACTTGGCTGAAGTTTTGCTTTAGATCCATTTGAATTTCCTTCAGGTGTAAGGATTTTTCCGGTTGTTATCTCAGCAATCTTAAAGGATGCCTTGCTCTCGACAATGGTTCTGCCGAGCAGTTTTCCATTTTTTGAAGCGGCGGTGATGATGCTTCTTCCGTGCCCTGTCATTCTGACTTCTGCACTGCGTTCATCCACTTTCTTGATTTCTGCTGCATCTGGATTGCTTGAATGCCATTTTATTTTTTGATCCTTGCCTGAGACAGATGCAGAAAGTTTGTGCACACCTCCGAGGGGAAGAGACAATGTTTCATGATCCATGACGATTGCAGTAGGGTCCCTGCTTTCTTCCTTCCAGACACCTTTTAATGGATATATATCAAGGGAAACAATTTTCACACTTCCGCCCTTGGTATAAAAGCTCATGCCATCACTTGCTCCGTCCGGAAACACGACATTTGAGAAAACGGCCTGACCGTCATTTCCGAATACCTCAATGGAAGATTCGTCTACGAAAATACTAAACTTTACTCGTTTGTTCTTAGGAGTAACGTTCGTTTCATGATAGGTCGAAAACTTGTCAGAGAAGCTGATGTCTCCAGATTCAGACCGGTCAAAGAACATACTGGACTCTCCAGCTTTATAGCCAACAACGGTTTTTTGATAGTCAGATTCCCTTAGCCCGAATCCGAATTCTGCTTTGCTGTTTACAGGCAGTTCGATTTCTGCTGCTAGTTCATAGGATGTTCCTTTTACGTTTGCAAGCAGATTTGAATCTTCGGGATTTACTGTATTGCTGCTCCATGTGGAAGCTTGTCCTCTGAGCTGCTCCAGTTCTTCAATCGGCTGCTGAAACAGTCTGATTCCTTCCCCTGGAACTGTCTTCAATGTCAGCTCACGCGGTATAGACATTTGCCCTTTCCATTGTGAAGTAGGAAAACTGAACGGGTAATCCCAGTTGCTCATCCATCCCAGTGAAATTCTGCGGCCGTCTTCGGCTGGAATATCCGCGAATGACATCGCCGCATACATTTCTTTGCCAAACTCATTTTTCAGTACAGTGCCTGCCGGATGATCACTTACGAAACGATTACCGTCAAACGTCCCCACAAAGTATTCTGAATCCGATCCGTCTGTTTTAGGATTGGCACCTGTACTGATGGATAAAACCCATTTTTTCTTGGATGGATCTCCGTCTACTGGCAGCTGGAAAAAGTCAGGGCATTCCCACACTCCGCCTCTCACATAATCTCCGTATCCGAACGATTCAATCATTTCCCAGTCCAGGAGATTTTGAGAGGTAAAGAACCGGATGTGGTCTCCTCCGGATACAACCATCACCCACTGCTTATGATCCTCATCCCAAACGACTTTCGGATCCCTGAAGTCCCAGCCTTCTCCCCCGTAAAATTCTCCGATATTCGGTATGATTGGATTGCCATCATAAAATTCCCACGTGCGCCCTTTGTCTTTGCTGTAAGCAACGCCAATTTTCTGATCACCATTGTGCTTTTCAGGATTAAATGAGGTGTAGAATGCAATCAGACCCGATCCTTCTTCCTCAAATAAACCGGAAGCATTGGTCTTATCGACCACTGCGGATCCAGACCATGCATGTCCCATTTCATTCCACGGAATGGCGATCGGCAGCCTCTTCCAATGGACAAGATCCGTGCTTACCGCATGAGCCCATTTTCCGCCGTCCTGATGGAAAAGATGATATTCACCTTCAAAATAAACTAAGCCGTTCGGGTCGCTCGCATATCCTCTTGCCTGCGTAAAATGATACTGCGGCCGGTAAAGCTCTGAATAATAATCGTCATGTGGTGTTGCGTAAACATGCTGAAAATAGGCTGTGCCATTATAGACATTTAATCCATATTTTCCGCTTGAATAGGCTGAGTCTTTTACGGAAATGGCCGGATCCGCATAACCATCAAAATAAACCTTCAGATCATCTCCGGCAGCATGAATCTCTACATGATAGATTTTGCCTGTTTCTAATTCCCGCTCAGCGATTCCAAGGGTACGATCTCCTTTTAAATCCAGGAGACGGATTCTGTTCAGGTTTGGATCCAGGGTTAGCATATATCCTTCACTGCCATCTGCCTTTCCCCTGAATACAAGCCCTGCCGTACCGTATGGAGCTTCAGCGTCTACCTTTAGATCTCCTTCCAGGACAAAATCTGCTCCCGCTGTTTGAGCCATTCGGTAAGTATTTTCTTCAGCCGGGCTCGTTCCAGCTGTTCCGTCAAGATGCGGTGCCCACTCTCCATTCACCGATTGGAAGCCTTCTAAATTGGTTTGAAGATCACTCACTTGAATGTTTTGAAAGACGGCATCTCCGCTGGCATGCAGCCCAAGAAATCCATTTGAGTAAGAATCATCTTCCGCTTTCAATACCGGAGTTCCTCCATTCTGCCAGAAAACCTGCAGGGAAGTACCTTCTGCTTTTACCTTCACGCGGTAAAGCATTCCCGGTTCGATCGGCATCTTTGCTTCTGCCAGGACATTTTTCTGGTGGGTATCCATCAGCTGCAAAACATCTTTACTTGCATCAGCCTTCACTTGATATGCCTTCAGTCCTGTTTTATCCGACCGGAACAGCAAGGAGCCTGCTGCAGCTTTATCTTTTAAGAGAAGATCAGATTCAAATATGAAATCAGCAGACGAAGTAGAGGAAACGGAATAGAGATTCTCTCCTTGATCAGGTGCAGCCTCTAACCCTTCAGAGCCAGGCTCCCATTTTCCTGTGATCGTTTTTAAGCCTTTCAGGTTTGTCCTCACTTCTTTTAGTCGAACCTTGCTGAAGACAAGTTTCCGCCTTCTGCGCGGAAGCCTGTAAACCCTTTAGAATGGCTGAAATCCTGAAGATCCATTACGTTTTTTCCATCTACAGAAACACTAATGGAAGAACCATCGGCCATTATTTTCACGTTTGAATGATTCTTTACTTTAAGCGGAACAGTTTTCAGTATACGATCCCCATTCAAAGATGAGAGGGAGACTCTGTCTTTTTTGGAATCCAGACTAACTTTGTAGCCCTCTGTGCCTGTCTGATTCGCCCTGAATACAAGGGAACCTGTGCTGTTTTTCTCGAGTTTCACTGTGGCTTCATAGATAAAATAACTGCCTGTTTCTGAGTCAGATAGAATTAGAGCAGGCTGATTTTTAGCCCCACTTCCTTTTAAAGAGCCGTCCGATTCCTTTGTCCAATTTCCTGACAAAGCCGAGTAGCCGAAAATCGCCGTTTTTCGTTCAACAGCTGCTCCTCTGAATCCTTCTAAAGAGAAGACCGAAAAAAGCAGGGCAGCAGCGGCTGCCAGTTTCAGCAAGGTCATTTTTTTCATTTATCTATCCCCTTTCAGATTTAATAAAGCGCTTTCATTCAGTTCTAAAAAAACGGGATTGAAGAGTCACTTTCAACAATCCCTTTAATAATAATTTGTCAGCTGCTGACAGCTTCTTGATTGACAATTTTTAAAGAAGGCATGGCAGTTATCGCACCTATTTTTGTGCAGACGATCGCTCCGACCCGATTGCTGAAGAAAATCATCTTTTTCACCAAATCCATATCAGCTGCTGCGATCTTCGGATTCTCTTCGTTTGCAATCTGATAAAGAAAGGCGCCAACAAAGGCATCCCCGGCACCAGTAGAATCAATCGACTGAACTTTGATGCTTGGAACAGCCATCCTCTCTTTGCCGTTTGAAACAATTGTGCCGGCACTTCCTAACGTGACGGCAATCAGCCCATTGCAGGTTTTATGAAGAACTTCGAGTCCTGCACTGACACCCTTTACTCCTGAAATCAGTTCCAGTTCGTCCGCACTCATTTTAATAAAGTCAGCAAGATTCATTGCTTTTTTAGCCAAACTGATAAACTCTCCTGTGTTTGTTTTCCATAGATCATGTCTGAAGTTCGGGTCAAATGAAATGAATTTCCCTTTATACTTTGCTTTTTTCATCGTGTCAAAATACAGCGTTCGAAACGGGTTTTCCAGCAGAGCTGTTGCTGAACCAAAATGCAGAATGCCCGCTTGCTTTATTTTTTCCTCATCAATATCCTGTTCCGTTAAAAAAGCATCAGCCCCTCTGTTAAAAAGGAAGTCTCTCTCGCCGTCTGCCTGAAGCGATACGAAGGCAAGCGATGTTTTATGGTCAGGATCAAGCACAAGCATGCTCGTATCGGCGCCTGCTTCATCGAGCGTTTTCTTCAGAAACTCCCCAAACGGGTCCTTTCCGGCTTTACCGCAGAAGGAAGCCTTGCCGCCTAATTTACCGATAGCCGCACAAACATTGGCAGGTGCTCCTCCCGCTTGCTTTTCAAATTTTTTACCTTCTATTAAATCAATATCTGTTTCGGTGCAGAAAAAATCAATCAGCAATTCCCCGATGCAAATAACCGAAGTTCCCACCTTGCTTTCACCCTTCCTTGTTCCATATGGAAGACAGCTCATGCAGCTCCATTGATCTTATCTTTATGGGTCCTCCATGCGAGGCAAGGTGTAAAACACTCTCTTTTGACTCCGGAAACAGCAGGCTCGTAATGGCGCATTCGCCGACATTGCCGAAAAGTTCAATAGATGAAGCATCAAGAAGCAGCTGCAGACGAATGGTGTTATCCTTCATCTTCAGGGGTGCCTCCTGCACGGCTGGGAATGATGCTGAAAAGTCAGCTTCTCCTGAGGCCGTTCGGTCTGCTGACAGGGTTTCTGTTTCTGAGTCATAGCGAATGATCGTTTTTTCTGCTTCAGAATGCTGGATCGTGAATTCTGCAATTGCAGGGCCCTCAAACTCCACTTCCAGATTCAGTTCAAGCAGCGGGCTCTTAAGAGGAATCGATACAGGCTGCTCCGTTGTGACAACTTTATCTTTAAAGGATGCGCTTCCCTTTCTCAGCACCTGTGCTTCTGAAACAGGTTTTTGGATGAGGCGGACTCCATCCGCACTTGAGGACAGGGATAATTCTCGCGGTATCGTCATGACCCCCCGCCACTCTTTTGTCGGCACTTGATTGGCATAGCGCCAGTTGCTCATCCATCCGATGTAAATACGTCTGCCAGGAAGGTCCGACCAGCTCACTCCTGCATAGTTATCTCTTCCGTAATCCAGCCATAAAACAGTATCTTTCTCATGGTCATTTACAAAGGTTTCTCCATCGAAATCCCCGATAAAATACTGAGTCCGGGAACCTTCTGCATGTTCACCGGTATCTCCAAGGCTGACAAGCATCACCCACTTTTCCTTCCCGGAATCGATGGGAAGCGGAAACAGATCGGGGCACTCCCAGAACCCGGCGTGCGATCCTTCAGCAAATTCACTCGCAAACTGCCAGTCAATTAAATTCGGAGATTTGTAAATGGTTGCGCTTTGTCCTGTAGCAAGCACCTGAATCCAGTGCTTTGTTTCGGAGTGCCAGAACACTTTTGGATCACGGTAATCTGTTTTCGTTTCGTCAACAAGGACCGGATTGCCGCTGTACTTTGTCCATGTTCTTCCATTATCACTGCTGTAGGCAAGGCATTGACGCTGGCGCGGCCTGTCCGACCCAGGATATGTATCGTGACTTGTATAGATGGCGACAAGGCCTGGCTGATCATCGAAGAAACCGGTTGTATTTTCCCAATCAACAACAGCGCTGCCTGAAAAAATGGCGCCATGCTCATCAGGATGCAACGCGACAGGAAGCTGCTCCCAATGGATCAAATCCTTGCTGACCGCATGGCCCCAATGCATCGGACCCCAGATTGTACTATAAGGGTGATATTGATAAAACAAATGATATTCTCCTTGAAAGTAGACCATTCCGTTAGGATCATTCATCCATTTTTCTTCCGGCGTAAAGTGAAATTGGGGACGATATTTTTCTGTTAGAATTGGTTTCATGAAAAAAACTCCTTTTCAATAGAATAAGAGGCTGCAGATGGAACAACAGCCTCTTTAGTTTAACGTTTATTGCTGATTGCGGTCATAGCCTGTCTGTTTAATTTCAAGCCATTCCTGAAGTCCTAAACGGTCAAGTTCTGCCAAATATTCCTTCCATTCTGCTTCCGCTTTTCCATTTGTCATCCATTCTGCCCGCTTTCTGTTAATGTAAGCAAACAGATCGGCTTCAATGGATGAGAGCTTATCAAGCTCTTCCAGCGAGAAGAACACTTTTGGATACGTATTTTCAGCTTTCATATGAGGAACCATGACCTCTTTCATTAAGTCCAGTCTCCAAGCGGCATCATCCGGCTTCGTAGTAACCGTGCCATAGTATTCATCCAAAATCGCAAGCGGCCCATTCACACTTGTTTTCTGGCGCACTTCTACCGGTGCAGCTCCTTCAAGCGGCAAATGCTTCAGCATCTTTGCAGCTTCGTCATACTCAAAGATGTTCTGCTGCTTGTCATCCCCGTATGTTCCCCAGTTGTTCTGTACAGACTGCAGCGGATCATACAGCTGGTCAATCCATTTCGCAGTAAGCTCAAGGTTTTTATTTGAACTTGTAATGACCATTCTTCCTCTGTCAAAGCCCATACCGTTTGTTCTGGCAACGTTTACATTTCCGTCCGGTCCAGCCACTGGATTCATAAGATCATATTTGTCATTCATGCCCGTAATGTTTGCTTTATCCCATGTAAAGTACATGCCGTACCTTTCATCTTTGCCTTTTGCAAGATACGTGTTCCAGTCGTGTTCAAATGCTTCTACATCAATTAAGCCTTCCTTATAAAGATCACTGAAGTACATGATCGCATCTTTATATCCTTCCTCAGCTGCTGTCAGGATTACTTGACCTTCATTGCTTACAACGGTATGATCCCAGTTGTCGCCAAGGCCGAATGCTCCGAATAAGAAAGCAGGATCTTCACCGCCGTGATTAATGATAAAGGACATCGGAATTTCGTCTGCTTTTCCGTTTCCGTTTGGATCCTGTGTTTTAAATGCCACTAATACCTTCTTCAGCTCTTCGGTCGTAGTCGGCTTTTTTAAGCCAAGTTTGTTCAGCCATTCAACATTGATCCACGGGAAATCATCAACAGAATGAATATTTTCTTTTCCTGTACCAAGCTCTTCAATCCACGGGAATGCATAGATGTGACCATCTGGAGCTGTCATCATCGCTTTATATTCTGGAGAAGAATCGAGCACTTTTTTCAGATTAGGCATGTGTTTTTCAATTAAATCCTCAACAGGAACGATGGCGCCGTCTTTTGCGAGCTTCAGCAAATCATAGTCGCCGTAGCCGGCATCCATGATGGCATCCGGCAAATCACCGCTTGCCATGGCAAGATTTCTTTTTTCTGCAAACACATCATTCGTATAGTTTTTCCACTTGATTTGGACACCCGTTTTTTCTTCCAGTCTCTTATAAATCAGTTTTTCATTTGGATCCTTAGGCGCAAGCGGAGAGCTTTGCGTGATAAATTTCAGCGTTACTTCTTCCTTCAGCGGAAACGATACATCCTTTAGCTCATAGTCTTCTGAGGATGCGACATTTTTGCTTGTGCACCCGGATAATAATACAGCAGCAATTGCAGCCGTTCCTACAGCTCTCTTAACTTGTTTCATTACATTTCCCCCTATGTTTTATTTTAATGAACCAACCATAACCCCTTTTTCGAAGTACTTCTGGAAGAACGGATACATAATGATCAGCGGAAGGCTTGAAATTACGATCGCCGAATATTTAATCATCTCTGAAACCTTGGCCAGTTCAGCCATTGCCAATTGATCGCTGATCATGCCGGGTTCAGCCTGGTTCTGAATTAAGATGGATCTTAAAACAAGCTGCAATGGATGCATTTTGGGATCTTCCAGGTAGATCATCGCATCAAAATAAGAATTCCATTGGCCGACAAACGCATAGAGTGCGAGAACAAAGATAATCGGCTTCGAAAGCGGTATTACAATTTTGAAGAAAATAAGCAAGTCCGAAGCCCCATCCACTTTTGCCGCTTCATGAAGTTCATGCGGGATTCCCTTAAAGTAAGTTCTGGCAAGGATGATATTCCACACGTTGACTGCACCTGGAAGCAAAATCGCCCAGACCGTATTTAACATGCCGAGATCTTTGACAACCAGATATGTCGGAATGAGTCCGCCGCTGAAAAACATCGTAAAAAGAAAGAATGTCATAAAAGCGTTTTTACCGACAAACCCTTGAGTTGCCAGGGGAAAAGCAGCAAAGATGGATACAAATACCGTTATAATGGCAAAGCCTGCAGAGTAAAGCATGGCATTAATAAATCCTCTAATCATTGAATCATCGGATAGAATCCGTTTATATCCCTCCAGGCTCCATTCGTTCACGTTAAACGACAGCCCCTGATTCAGCAGAACCGTCGGATCCATGAATGAAGCGATGACGACATAAACGAGCGGGACAAGAACGGCAAGTACCGCCAGACAAAGAAATACTGCATTCAGAGACAGGATAATCCGGTCTACTTTTGTATGTTTAATCATGAAAATCCTCCTCTCAGATTAATAGAGTCCCTCTCCTTCATTCAGCTTTTTGACCACAAAGTTCACGACAATCAGCAGAATGACATTGATAACTGAATTGAACAGGCCGACTGCGGTTGAATAAGCATAATCTCCTGCCTGCAAACCAATTTTATAAACGTAGGTCGGAAGAATCTCCGATGTCGGCAAGTTCATGGCCGTCTGCATCAGGAACGCTTTTTCAAAGCCGATCGCCATGATGCCGCCCGCACCTAAAATAAAGATAATGGCCATAAGCGGTTTTAAAGCCGGCAGATCAATATGAATCATCCGCTGAAGAATGTTTGCTCCATCAATCGTCGCTGCCTGGTGCAATTCAGGATCCACGTTTGCCAAAGCGGCTACATAGACAATTGACGCCCATCCTGCAGCCTGCCAGATGCCAGAGATAATATAAATGGATCTGAAGTATTCGGGGTCAGACATAAACATGACCGGCTTACCGGTTATAAATGTTAGAAAATGATTAATGGGACCCGTCGGAGCTAAAAAGATAAACAGCATTCCGACAATGACTACGACAGAAATAAAGTTTGGCGCATATAAAAACAGCTGGATATTTTTCTTAATGGCTGCTCTTCTGACCTGATTCAGCATCAGAGCAAGAATGATTGGAATCGGAAACCCAAGCAAAAGCCCGTATAAACTGAGCTTAAGTGTGCTCATGAAGATCGTTTCGAAATTAGGCGAGGTCAGAAATTCTTCAAAATGTTTGAGCCCGACCCATTCGCTCCCCCATATCCCCTTGATCGTGCTGAAATCCTTAAAGGCAATGATGGCTCCGTACATCGGAACATACTTAAAAACGATTGTCAGAATAACAGCAGGTGCGATCAGCAGGTACAAAAAGTAATTCTTTTTGATATAGTCCCATTTGTACTTTGCTTTGGCCTTCTTTTCAGCCCTGATTATGACAGCGTTCTCATCTTTTGCCTTCACTACCTCCTGCATGCAACTCCCCCCTTTGATAAAAAAACGCTTATAAGCGCTTTCATATTTTGCGTTCAGAGATTCTATCTGTGTTCTCTGTAATTCCACTTTATCAAACAGGCATTTTAAAAAAGTTTGATTTCTTTGGAAGTAGGAGTTTAATATTTTTGGTTCTTTTTAAATGGAAAAAACCCGAGTCCTAAGACTTCGGGTTACTTTTTTGGGATGGAAGAACCTTAATCTGAAATCGAACAGGTTAAGATCTTTCTTTTGTTAGATGGATTTATATGAAATTGAAGTTATTTTTTAAATGACAAACCACTTTCTTTCAAAGAAGCTCTAAGCTTTGGTAAAGATGCCGGACCTATGCCATGTAATTTCAAGATCTCTTTTTCGCTAATCCTAGATAGTTGCTGCAAGTTGGTTATTCCTTCGTGCTCCAAAGCTCTTCTTGCAGGTGAGGATAGCTGTGAAAGAAATCCGCTTTCTGGTTTGCTTTCTTGCTCACACGCTGGACAGCTTGGACAATCACTGCTCTTATAGTATTTGTGTCCTTTGTCGCATATCCTTAAAGTTTTTATTGAAGACATATACATTCTCTCCTTTATTCTTTACATATATAATAGACATCTTTAAATATACTTATTTAACATTCTTTTTATTTTAAGCCTGCGGTAAATTTAAAAGCCGATCCCAATTGGAATCGGCCAAACGTTTTGAGTTGTTTTTTACTCACTTTTCTCCATGACTGCAAAGTAGTTCTTTTCACTATCAGCAAAGTTAAAAACTCTCCCAGAAGGTATTTCTACAATATCTCCGACGGTGACTTCTTTATTTAGCAAGCGGCTGTGTAATTGATCTAGATTGTCTGTGACAAACATTAAGGAAGGTGTGCCGAGATTTAGTTCTGGCTGCATTTTAGCGATGAGTTCTTGATCATGGAGAATAATACTTGTTTCAGCCTCACTTGAAGGGGCTATTTCAATCCATCTCATTCCTTGACCGTTTTCCTCTTCAGAAATAACTGTGAATCCTGCTTTTTCTGTCCAAAATTTCACTGCCTCATCCTGGTTCTTTACATATACCATAACTTGTCCAAGTTTCTTAATCATCCCTATTCACTCCTTATATTTTGATAACAGAATTTTGGGCTGCTTATCTAGTTCAATATTTTTTATTCAACAAATATAAGCTTTATCCTTCCTAACATAATGTAATTTAAACGTATAATCCCCACTTCAAAAAAGTGCATTTCTCCTTCTTGAAGAAATGCACTTTTTGGTTACAGAGTTCTAACTTATACTTTTGGTTTCCATCATTCTTTGATCTTTATAAAATTTAGCAAATAAATAACGAACGAAAGGTCCCATGATGATGAGCTGCAGAGGGAAAGCAAATACGAAATTTTTTAACACAATAGATAAGTAGCTTTCAACTAATGATTCTTCACCCAGGCTGCTGTAAAAATAGGCAGTCCCTAATCCATAAAGAGACATAAAAGAAACCATCCCAACTACCATAAAAAATGAAACAGATAGAATGACTAAGATTTTTTTAGATTTGTCATATGGCAAAGAAAAAGCAAGTTTCTGTGCCGCTGGGCCGACAATAAATAGTTCCAATACGAAAGCAATAATAAAACCCAGCATTAGTTGAAGGAGGATACCTTGTATAGGTACCATTCCTATCAGATCATTAATTATTAAATTATAAAACGTCATGACTATGACCATCCCCGCGCACATGATCAGTCCAAAATAAAAACTTTCTCTCTTCGTTGTTGGCAAATTACTTCATCCCTTCTTTTAAGTACTTCGCCATTATAGCGAAAAGGGATGTCCTTTCATAAGTGACAATTTTGTGAATAATTCTCTTTAACTTAATAAGAAAAAAACGAAGCCTCATAACGAATAACCAGCCCCATTTATTTGGAAGGCTGGTTATACTATGTTTTATTCATTTTAAATTTATTTATAAATGCACTATACGTGTAAAATAGAACGTCTTGTGCAGCAGCACCTTTCATTCCTTTTCATCAATATCTTCTAAACCGCCATTAATTTTAGCCACAGCCTTATCAGCAGATGCTTTTACATCTTTCCCCCCTATGCCGATGTCTTCAAATAATTCCTTAAGAGCATCGCTTATGACCGGGTATGCCGGTGAAACTGGCCGGTTTTTTGAGTACTTTAATGCCTGCTGCACAAAGATATTTTTCGGATAGGCGGTCAGCTCGGGAAATGCTTTTGAGACGGAAAATCTCGCTGGCATGTCGCCGGTTATGTCGACATATTTTTTTGAACCTTCAAAGCTCGTCATATACTTGATAAACGCCCAGGCCTCTTCCGGATGCTTTGATTTTGCTGAGATGCCGAGTGCCCAGCCGCCATTTGGAGTAACTTGATGGTATCCTTTCGGCAAAGGAGCTACTCCAAAGTCCTCACCAAGTTTGAAATCTGGATAGTTCCGTTCGATTTCCTCAAGCATCCATGATCCCAGGACAGACATGCCCAGGTGTCCTGTTACAAATGGATCTGGAGGCATCTCTACAGTCGCCACTTTGTAGCGGTGATAGAGATCCTGATAAAATTGCAGGGCTTCTACCGCATGTTTTGAATTAAGATAACCCGTGGCAGTGGCTCCATCAGGACTGAGAACATCAGCACCGAATTGCCATAATAATGGCGTTTTAAAGTATGCTGGAGATTCCCCGTCGCTGAATCCCTGACCAGGATCAATTCCGTAGATTTCATTCCCGGGATCATTGATTTTCTTTGCAAGTTCCACCACTTCGCCCCATGTCATCGGATCAGCCGGGTCCTGGGACGGAAGCGGCAGTCCCGCTTTTTTAAACAGATCAATGTTGTAAAATAAGGCCACACCGGATTCTGCAATGGGAGACAGATAGATTTCATCTTTAAATTTCATGCCTTCAAGTGTTGAAAAAGGAATATCCTCTATTTGCCCTTCTTCTTTCATTTCCTTGTCAATCGACAATAGCGCACCTGAATTGGCATAGAGGGCCAGGTTGGGACTGTCGATCGACATAATATCAGGCGGGCTTCCTGCCGCTATTTCCGTCCTCAGTCTTAATTCATAATCCCCATAAGGGATGGCATTCATTTTAATGCTGATGCCTGGATGAGAGGATTCAAAGGCCGAAATCAGTTCTTTATAAGCTTCATTTTCAAGCTTGGTGCCATAATTTCTCCAGAAAGTGAGTTCAATGTTCTCTGATTTCTCAGCGGGCAGCTGATTATTTTTTTCCTCACCTGAAAACAAGCTTAATGATGAAAAGGCATAATATCCTGCTGCAATGAACAGCAAAATGATTAGTATAAAAATGATTACTCTTTTTTTCATCATCTATTCCTGCCTGCCACTTCATCCAAGTTCAAAGCAGACTTCCGGTATTCTGCCGGTGTTTGTCCAACATGTTTTTTAAAGACGGTGCTGAAGTAGCCGGAATTGGAATAGCCTGTTAAGTATGCAATATCAATCACTTTCAGCTGTCTGTCTTTTAACAATTCGCATGCATGCTTCATCCGTACTTCCACTAAATAATCACTGAAGTTCTGACCGATATGGAGCTTAAAAAGTTCAGATAAGTAGGCACTGTTAATATGAAATTGCTCAGCCAAAGAGGTCAGCGTCACTTCATTTGCAAAATTCAGGTCCAAGTAGCGGCGGACATTTTCAACAATGGCTAAACCATTGGGCGAAGAACGAGAATTGCTTACAAGAAGGATGATTCTGTGAGCAAATGCCGTTACTTGTTCAATGACTTTTTCATGGGCAGTCAATTCTCCGATACTCTGCTGGCATGTCCACATCGTTTGATTAATTTCCGTTCTGTCCATATCATATTTCGCAGCAAGCGATTCAAGCAGCAGGAGGATCCGGTTGGCTGCAAACGAGAAAGACAGCATAGACTTGATTTTTGCTTCATTCAAAAGATCGAATATCAGCTTGCTGCACTCCTGTAAATTGCCGTTTTCAATCATGTTTGCTGCTTTTTTCTCCTGATCAGGCGAGAGTTCGAAAACCGCCTTATGAAGCGTTCCATCAATTATTTGTGATTTTGCGCAAGAATCACTCTGACTCCACGCGAGCAAGGATGAAATATAGCCTGTTTTTAACTCCGTCACATCTACCGGTTTCCCCATGCCAATCACTGTCTCAGCTTGAAGATACTTTCTTACATAAGTTTGCACCTTTTTGACCATACTCGGCGTTTCCAAAGGCGCCTTTTTATCTTTACAGAGAAGGAAATGAAGCATGTTTGCATAGCCCGGATCATAAAAAGTACAAGTTCCTTCATACTGATCGGCCATTTCTTTGCAAAGCATCCTGAACGGCAGCCAGAGCTCTTTTACTGAATGTTGAGCTGACGCCCTAAGTTCAACTGTGAAGAATTGAACATGTCTTTCTTCCTCTGCAAGAAAGCCCAGATTGAGATGCTGGAGTCTTTCTGCCGCAAATGGTTCAGACCATTCTTCCTTTACCAGCTGCAGCACATATTGCTCTTTCATTTCTTCCAGCTGTGTGTGAACAAGCCTGGACACTTTTTCTGATTCAAGCTGCTTCTTTTTTTCAAGGACAATTTCATCCTTCACTCTTCTCAAAGCCTCTGCCAGCTCATCAGGAGCAACAGGCTTAAGCAAGTAATCTTTCACACCTTCAATAAGAGAAGATCGGACATAGTCAAAATCAGAGTATCCCGATAACACAATGACTTTTACATGAGGATATTCCCTGTGGCACCTCCCCGCAAATTCAATCCCGTCCATGACTGGCATCCGTACGTCCGTTATCACCAGGTCTGCCTTTGTTTCCTCCACTAATTGGAGCGCTTCCTTTCCGTTTGATGCTTCTCCTGCAATCTGGAACCCCTCTTCTTCCCAGTTTGCTTTCATTTTCAGCCCTCTGCGGACTTGAATTTCATCGTCCGCTATAATGACCTTCATCATGTATATCCCCCTCATTTCCCTTTATACATAATGCAATGCTTGTCCCGGCTCCCTTTTCTGATAAGATTTCGATTGAAAAGCGGCTTCCGTAAAAGAGCTTCAGCCTGCCAATCACATTTCTCAGGCCAATGCTGCTTCCGCCGCTGTCCAATACACCCATCGTTTCATATTCTTTTTCTTCGGCCAAAAGCTGTGAAATCAACTCCTCTGACATGCCTATGCCATCGTCTTCTATCACTATGGTTAACTGGTTTTCTCTCCATTCCGTCCGAATCTGAATATCTGCAGATGTTTTTTCCGCCAAGCTATATTTCACCGCATTTTCAACAAGCGGCTGGATAATAAATTTGCAGATGGGGAAGGAAGCAGCTGCCGGATCCTCGTCAATTCTAAATATAATTGCGCCATCGTACCTAAGCTTCACAATTTCAATAAAATCGCGGATATAGGCAATCTCTTCCCGTAACCTGACAATGTCAGTTTTAGTGTTTAACGAGTATCTCATCATTCTTCCAAGATAGATGCTTACATCCAAAACTTCCTTCTGTTTATTCTGCAGCGCAAGACTGCCGATCACCTCAAGAGTATTGTTCAAAAAGTGAGGATTGATCTGCAGAAGCAGTGCTTTATATTCAGCATCTTTTCTTCGGAGATTCGCCTTATATTCTGTTTTAATCAATTCATTCAGCTTTCTGATCGTATGATCAAAAACCTTGATCGCATACCCGACCTCATGATTATAGGATTTAATCGTCGGCATAAACGTCCTTGCTCCTTCAAGGTCTCCTTTTTCAACAAATTTCATTGCATTTGTGAGCTTTCCAAGCGGCCGGACAATATTTGAAGAAAGGACATAAGAGGCAAGGATCGTCAGCAGAAAGATCACTCCGCTGAAAATCAATAATTTTTGCTGCAGCCTGTCAATTTCGGCAAACAGCTCAGACTTTGTGATTTCGCTCACCAGCGTCCAGTTGCCTATCTTCAGCTTTTGAAAAAAGACAAGATAGTCATCATGGTTGTACGCTGTTTCTATTAATCCATTAAACTGCTTCATTCGCTGAATTTTTCCGAGACTGTCATTTAAAACGGGAGCCGGGGTCTCAATCCTGCCAGATAAAACGTTCTCTCCCTTTTCATCCAGCAAATATACCCGGCCATTTTCGCCAAGTTTAATTTTGCCCAGTGCCGTTTCAAGCAGCGATGAAGGAAAACTGACTTTAATAATTCCGGATAAATCAAGCATCTGCATATCAAAGAGAGGAATTAAATAACTGTTAACCTCTGTTTCCCTCATCAGCTGATGCAGCTGATACGGGTCTCGGTGATGGCTTACCCAGCGTTTTTCTCCCTTTGAAAATTTTTTGAACCAATCCGTTTCAGCAAGGAGCGGATTATCTCCCCAGGTTCCTGTACCATCGTTTAGAAAAACAGAAATGTCCATGCCATTTGAATTATTGATCATCATGGAAGAAAGCTGCATCTTCAGATGATTTTTAATCAGCAGCCGTTCAGCAGATTGGACAGCCGGATCACTTTCTGCATGCAGCCATTCCTGAGTTGCCTGATTGACCAGTACCTGCTTCCCTAAATCCTCTGCCTGTGAGGTGACCGAGTTAATATAGATGGAGTATTGCTCCATCATTTCGACTGTTGAATCCTTCGTCTGCTCTTCAATTACGGATGTAAACCAAGCCGGAATGAGAAGTGATAAAACAAGAAATGGAACGGTCAGGAGAATCGTAAAAATGATGAACAGCCGATTTCTAAGAGAATAAAACATGAAGCCTCCCGGTAACTTTTCAAAAGTTTCTGTTAGTTCTAATTTCTTACAGTATAATACAAACTTGAGTTTGCTGGTTTGTATTTTTATTAATAATCAATTTGGTAAACGTCAGAATAAAAAAAAAGGCAGCGTTCAAAAAACGCTGCCTTTCACTCATTATTCTTATTTGCGGATCCAAACGGCTCCTGCAGAGTTATCCTTCGCTTCGCCTACAACCTGGAATTTCAGGCCGTAGTTTGGAACATAGCGTCCAGCGTCTGGAATAACTTCATTCATGTAGGATCTTGAGTCATCGAAGAATGTGACTCCTTTTAAGCCGTTGTAGCTGTATTCGCCGCGTGTCGGGCTGTCTACGTACCATGAAGCAGATTTGTCATATGAGAATGCTGCATCTGCAATTTGGTAACGTGTCGATTGTGTTGTTGTCAGTTTGCCGTCAAGCAATCCGTATAATGGCTGAGGATGAGAGTCAACGACTCCAAGGAATCCTTCACCAGGATGCACGCCAACCCAGTTGTCTGAGTAGCTGTCATCTGCATACCAGACGACCATGCCTGTATTGTATTTAGGTCCGCGGGAGAAAGCTAAAGCTTTGTCAGATCCAGCGTAGTTTCTCCACTCCAGGTAGTAATGGTGTTTAGCAAAGAATGTTCCGTTAAATGCTTTGAAGCCGTCTAATGTAAATTTAGGTGTGCCTTCTGCATCGTCGCTGAATACTTGTTCGCCATCAGCAGTAAGAACTGCATTGTCTAAAGCAAAACCTTCAGGTGCAAGGCCGCCGTCTGTTGAGTATTCAAATACAAGTTTTACTTTTTTGCCGGCAAATTCGCTGAGGTCATAGGATTTATCGATCCATTTGCCGTTTGTTGTTCCTTTAGTAGCGTCACCATCTGTTACGTCGCCGCCTAAGACTTCAAGAACTTTGGTGCCATCAGCTGTTTCGGCACTTACTTTCAAGTAGTCACATGCACAGCCGTACTCAATCTCATAGTTTGCTTTGTAAGTGAATGCTGCACTAGTTTTTCCTGTTAAATCAAATTCAGGTGTTTCCATCACAGTGTGAAGGTCATCGCCTTTTGTACTGTGATAGTATTTTTCGCCGAATTCAGGCTGAATTGTACTTTTTACTTGTTTTTCAGGAAGGTTTACTTTCACGATTCCTGGATTCTTTGATTTAGTGACACTTTGATCGAGGAATGTTGCTGTTCCCTCAGCTGTCACATCTTTGTAGTCAATCTCTTGAATATTTGCCCAGTTTCCGCCCATAACTGTTTGGAAAAATTCTTTGTTTTGCGGGGAGAAGCTTGTCGGTTCTGTTCCCGCTGTTTGGCCATTCCAGCTTCCTCCGCTCATGATGGACCATGAAGCAACAGGCTCGCCGTTTCCGCTGTACTGCGTGTCATATTCGTCAGGCAGACCTAAATCATGTCCGAATTCATGTGCGAATACGCCGACTGCACCATCTTCAGGCTGGATTGTATAGTCATAAGCAGCCATTGCTCCGCCCCAGTAAGGTACTTCTGCTCTTGTACCTTCAACTTTATATACCCCGTCCAATGTCCAGCGGTGAGACCAGATTGCATTATTGCCCAATTTGCCTCCGCCAGCTTCTTGTCCAGTTCCTGCATGTACAATCATTAGATGGTCAACAAGTCCGTCAGGCTCGTTTTGATTGCCGTCTCCATCTAAATCATATAAATCGAACTCGTCATATTGAGCGAGGTCCATTCCAGATTTGGCTGCCGCATTAAGGGTATCTTTCACAAGGTCTCGTGGTCCTTTTGGCGCCAGGTTGTCGTGCCCTCCAGCTGGATTGTCGTCTCCATAATCAGCTGCTTTGCCCGGAACAGTCAGCCATTCCGAAACAGTGCCGTCAACCGTATAGCTGCCGCCTGATTGCTCTTCATAATATTGCTTGAATGTCGGTACTTTTTTACCGTCTAACAGCTGAAACGGCTTGTCCCCAAACAGCATTTTTTCATAATGCTCTTTGCTGAAGTCATTTGAATACATGTAGCCGTCTTCTTTGACAATGTTGTTATGCTTGAAATCTTCAAATTCCACAAGCAAAATCAGGACTTTGTCTTCTCTTACAGTGCCATTGTATTTAGCCTGTTTTGCAGGCTTCACATCTACAAAGCCGTCTTTTTTGTTATTTTCCAGTTTTTCATGGCCTTTATTTAATTGCTTTGTCAGCTTTTCTTTCTGCTTTGTTAAGAAATCCTTCGATTTCTTGTCGATTTCCAGTTTTGCATCATGATCATCTTCATGGAGATCAACTGTCGGTTTTTCGCCTTGCTTTTTCTCGATATATTTTTGCACGGCTGCAGCGACTTCCTTGTCACTTGCTTTTTGCGGAATGAGTCCTTGTTTTTTCAGCGCATTTGCCAGACGGTCCTCATTGATAATGTTTAGATCAATTGGTGCTGACAGCGCTGTTTGAACGTCTGTTGGTACAGGTTCTTTCGCAAATCCAGCTGGCGCGAATAAGCTTGCGGCCAGACTTGTTGCTAGAAGTGATGTTCCGAATTTCTTGCTCCACTTTGCCAATACTACCCCTCCTATTTGTAAGAACATGTAGAATTTTCTGTTTTTTCTACATATTTAACGATAGCACAATCTGAATTAGATAGAATTGACCTTTTCTCCTATAATCGGAAAAATTTTACTAGAATAATAGATCAATAGGAATATGACTAACCCATCCTATTTAGCCTATAAACCTGGAGCAAAAGCAGGGAAGAAGGACGATAATCCCCGAATCACCCCCAAAAAATAGTCATAGATGATAAATAGTGTATTGAGATACATAGGCAATCAAGCTGCTGAGGAGGGTAAATATGGAATCATACGTGAAAGATTCTCTGCATGAATGGAAAGAGGACATGCTGAAGCAAAAGAATGAAATCGACGCAGAATATGACAAGGTCAAAAGCGAGCTTCAGCTATATTCCTATAAATTCGGCATTACAAAGCAAGTGATTCAATCTACTATAAATGATGAAATCATAAACAATATCAAAACAACCTATCAAAAGCCATTTGAAGAAAAATTCAATGAGCTGAAGCTTTATATAAAAGAGCTGGAAGAAAAGCGAAGGGTTTATCAGATGTTTGTGGAGAAGATTGAGAAGGTCAGCGAGTCTGAAGAGAATTAACGATCTACAAAGAAAAGGACCAGTGAATGGTCCTTTTCTTGATCTATATTCACTTAAGTCTGAACTAATTTACTTACTCGTGAAATCAGATATATACTTTTTAACAACTTCATAAACATACTCTTGATTTGCTGCAGCAGTATCAGGGTTATATTTACCGCCGTTTACTTTATTATTAGATAATACACGGATACCAAGGAATGGTACATCATAAGCTTTGGCAATTTGGGCGGCAGATGCGCCTTCCATTTCTTCTACAGACGAACCATACTTAGTATGAAACCATTTAATGCGGTCAACTTCATTATTCCATACGTCTGCAGAGCCTATCGTACCTTCGACAATTTTACCTTTTGTATAGGTATCTTTAACAGCATTAGCAGCTGTAAGTAAATCTTTATCTCCCTCATAGAAACGCGGCTTTTCAGCATTAGGATCTTCTCCAGCACTTCCTTCAGAAGCCATTAAGTCCATTGGTTTCCAAATCGTTGGATCAATTCCTTGATTTTCATCCTTATCTGTTGTTTTTAAGGAACCCAAGTTTACCGTTCTTTTCCCTAAAACAATATCAAAAACGTTTAAATTCGGATCATGACCGCCTGAAGTTCCTTGATTAATTATTACAATTGGATTATATCTTTCGATAGCCACCGCCGTAGCAGCTGCAGTATTTTCCATACCCTTGCCTGTTTTTGCAACGATAACCGGATAGTTTTCCAGTTTTCCTATGTAAAATATAAATGTTCCTGATTTTTCTTCTTTAACATCTTCTAACTTTTTTGCGAAATTTTCAGCTTCGATTGGCATTGGCCCTTGAACAAGAATAGGTCTTTGATCCTTTTTTTCAGCCGCTTCAGACTCTGAAGCAGAACTGCACCCTGCCAATACTGTTAATACATAAATGGTGATAATCGCTAGTGAAGCATATTTTTTCAGCTGTTTGATTTTCATTCATTCTCTCTCCTTAGTGTGACTCATCTGATTGTATTTCTGCAGAATTAAATATGAAATCCTCCTTATTTAGTCCAGCTCGCTTTTTCTGCTTCCTTCTGAATATGATCTGAATGCTGCTGGTTCTGACACAAAAAAGAGGTCTGGAAAAAGCAGAATGATTTCTACCTTCTAGACCTCTAAGTTAAAGTATGGAAAATCCAGCAAAATAGAAACTTCTTGCCAAGGCTATAAAAGCTGAACAGTCTAATACTTTAACTCGTAGTCCAGTTCTTTCAATGGGAACCAGGTAGAGACGCTCAGACCATATTACTGAGGATATACGAGTAATGATATATAAATTAATTACTTTGATAACATAACAAAATAATGATAGATAATCAACAAAAATACGAATATTAAATGATAAATTTTTTATACCGTTCGCATTATCAACGATATTCTAGACGTTAGTTAAAATTAAAGATGATTAAATAGAACTAATTCCGAATTTTATCATCTAAAATCGATTCCTGTTATTTGAAATTGAATAATAATATGGATTTGAAAAGGCGCTTCCTCTTATAAAAGAAACGCCTTCCTTTTATTAATCACTTCTCCTTCATTCCAATAATTACAAAATAGACCGCCCCTAGAAAAAGCAAAGCGCTCATAATTAATGGGATTGTGCCTATCTCTATTAGAGCTGTACTAAACAAACCGAAACGAGAGTCAAATCCTCCTCCGATGTCAGGAGCCGATAAATAGAGTGAATAAACTGCTGCTGCGACAAGTGTTAATCCAAACAGCACAGCACTTGATATGGCACCCATGCCGCCAATGACTAATTTCTTCATATTCTTCTCTCCCTAAATCAAAGTAAGACTATGTATCTATTCCATATTCAGGTAATATAACCTTCTTTTAAATAATAAAAAACCAGCCGGCAAGATTTCTCCGGCTGATTCTTATTGAAGATATTTCCCATGATCAGGCATGGCAAGCTTTTCAAAATCCCTGCTTAATTCGGCAAGGCCTTTTCTCAGCTCTTCGCCTGACATTGGCAGTCCGTGACCAGTAATAGCAGTGGATGGCTTCAAAGCTTCCAATGTTTTCACTGAGTCCCAGGCAGCATGCCAGTCTGTTGTGTAATACCTTGGGGGACCTGAAAGTTCCTGCTTCTGAGTAAACACTTTATAGAGTGAATCCTGTCTGACTGTGACGAAGGCATCTCCTGCAATCAATGTACGGTCTTCTTCGCGATAAAAAGAAACATGGCCAGGCGTGTGTCCAGGCGTATGGATCCATTTCCATTCTGGCAAACCTGGAATCTGTCCATTTTCTCCTAATGCTTGGACATGATCCGTTAAATTGATGCCATCATTCGGAAAAAGCCGTGACATCTTGGCGATCAATCCGCCTTCAACACTTCCATCCGGTTCCGGATAATCTTTTTGACCTGTCAAATACGGCAGTTCCAGTGCATGAGCGTATACAGGCACCTGCCACTGTTCAACGAGTTCAATGATGCCGCCGACGTGATCAAAGTGCCCATGTGTCAGCAAAATTGCTTTAGGCGCCATTTCTACCCCGGCATGCACTTCAAAAGCTGATTTAATCGTGTCTGCAGAGTGCGGCATCCCTGCATCAATTAAATACCAGTCGTCTCCGCTTCTCAGGAAAACAACATTTACGATTTGATTCGTATAGCAGAAGACACCCGGCAGGACATCGAATTCCAGACCGCTTGCAACAGATGTCATCGGCATCCATTTGTTCTCAAAGGAGCTCTCCATTTGGTCACTCATTGCTGATACCTCCTATGTATGGTTCAAAGGGTTAGTATCTTCAATCAGCATGGCTTTATTCACAAACCAGTATCTGCCTTGAAAACATTTGCTTTCTCACTGTACAGCGGTCTGCAATGCGAAACCCTGCCTCTTCAACCATGTGATCCATCGTTTCACTTGTCACAACCACCGTTTTATCCGCAATGCGGCGGGCATGTCTTAAGATAGACTGCTGCTCATCAGGTGTAGCGTGAGTGTATAGGTTATAGGGCATATCAATAATGGCGACATCATACTTGCCTGCGATTTCTGATATCGGTGTTGTTTTGACATCACATTCATAGCCAAAATGAGCGATATTTTCTCTCGAGCCGTCTGTCACCAGAGGATTAATATCGCGTCCCACAATATCAATGCCCATGGATAAAGCTTCTACTAAAACGGTTCCTATTCCGCAGCACGGATCAATCGCTTTTATGCCAGCAGGATTTGGAACAGCAATATTGGCAACTGCTCTTGCAACCCTAGTGCTAAGTGCAGTGGAATACTCACGCGGTTTTTTTAAGTGATGCAGCCAGACCGGTTCGCTTTTGCGGTACTTTCCGAAATACCAGCGCCCGCCGTGAGTGGTCAGGCCAAACGTCCGGTCCGGATTCCGAACATCTGCTTCTGCTTTGAATGGCCAGCCAACCTGCCGCTCCATGTTTCTGCGCTCCTGGTAGCTGATTTGCTCGTGTTCTTTAAGATCATTGATTTTCAGAAAAATAATCTTAAACGTATCCGTTCCGATATCAATCTGCTCAACCTGCTTTACAATCTCAGAAAGCTCGTCTCCCTCATAGATGACTTCGAGTCTCTCTTTCATAAAAGGACTTCTGCTTGGATCTATGCCAACTTGACTTTTCAGACTGAATCCATCGGGCTGAATGCCAAAAAAAGAACGCATTTCCAAGTGACAAAGGGACATCTCCTCTTCTGTACATGCAAAAGTATATATAAATGCCGGTTTTCGGCTAAGTTTATCCAATCTATTCCCATCCTTCAGCGCTTTAAAATATTCTTCCTATCAAACCATATCTGTATTCAGAGAGAAATGCAATTGTCCAGATGGGTAATTTCTTCTTTTTGAGCAAATGATACATAGAAAAAGGAGGCTGATTGTCTTGAAGGAGCGAGAAAGGATCAAAAACCAAGAAGACGAGCAAACTTCACAGGGTCTGAACCAGATTTTTGAGATCATTAATGCAAAAGGCGATGAAGGAGAATTAAAAGAAATCGCAGAAACTCCTGATGAACATTTGTTATGCAGTGATGATTTGTTTGACCGCCAGCTGTTTGCGATTGTGGACGATACGGTTCGTGAAGATGAATAAATTATAAGTACGGGTTTAGATGATCATCTCATTTAAACCCGTTTTTATTGAAGCGTTTTTTCCACAGCAGCATATGATAATTTATCCTGCACTTCAAAATAACCGCCTAATAAAAACAGATTTCATATCAATATTTATCTATCCTGCAAAGGAGGGAACCGATTGTCATCTCCGGGGACAAAAACAACTCACAAGATGAAAAAATTCGCAGTTAAGCTATTCTTTCCGTGTATTGTCATTATGTTATTATTTCTTTCTTTCTCATTCGGCAAAAATTCAGCAACTGCTGATCTATCAGGTGAAATACTTAATTATGACAAACTAAAAACAGTCATTGCAGAAAACCAATCAGAACTAGATGATATCCAAGAGAAAATCGGCGATAAGCAAAAAGAGTATGATGAATTGATGGGTATCATAAGCGAAAAAGAGAAGTTTGAAAATCAATATACGATTGCAATGGAAAAATTGGCAGAAATGAACGGGCAGCTTGCAGAATTAAATAAAAAGATAGAAGCAAAGAAGAAAGAATTATCCGCTCTTGAAGGTGAAATAGCCGATAAAAAAGATTAGTGCTTTTTTATTTAATGAACTATAAAAAAAAGCGAAAGACCTCTAAAAACAGGACTTTCGCTATTATTATGCTATTATTTATTCGCTTCGTGAACTTTCAGAAGCTTGCCTTTAATCGTTGTATTTCTCATTGCCTTCAAAACGATTGGACCTTTTCCATTCAAAATCTCTACATATGAAACGTTATCCTGTATGGTGATGATTCCAATATCACCTGCTGTCATTCCCGGAATCTTGGCGATTGTTCCGACAAAATCGACTGCTCGTATTTTCTTTTTCTTGCCTCCGTTGAAGTAGAGCTTCATAATGCCTTTGTTCAGCTGGGCACTTTTATCTTTTTTAATCACAGGACGAGATGTTATTTTCGCTTCAAATGCACCTTTTGCTTCAGAAATATCCTCTCTTGTTGGCGCCAGTGTTCTAGGAATTTCAAAACCGATATATTCTTCTATTTCTGATAAGAATTTTTCTTCGTAAGGCGTAACAAAAGTTATCGCTTTTCCTGTCTTGCCTGCCCGGCCAGTTCTGCCAGTCCTGTGAACATAGCTTTCTTTCTCAAGCGGCAGGTCATAGTTAATGACATGTGTAATATTATCAATGTCGATTCCTCTGGCGGCTACATCAGTCGCAACTAAATAACGGAATTTCCCTTTTTTGAAATCATTCATGACAGCAAAACGATCTTCCTGATAGAGACCGCCATGAATTTTGTCGCAAGGATAATTTGCGCGGTCTAATTCCTTAAATACAGTATCAACCTGCTCTTGTGTTCTGCAGAAGATGATGCAGCTGTCAGGGTTTTCTACTACTGTAACAGCTTTAAGCAGCGAAAACTTCTCCTCTTCTCTCACCACAATTAATGAATGCTCAATTGATGCAGTTGTCAGCCCAGCTGCTTTTATCTCAATTTCGTGTGGATCCTTCATATATTTATGACAAAGATTTTCTACATCCTTTGGCAGAGTAGCTGAAAAGAGCATCGTGATTCTGTCCCTAGGCAACTTTTCTATGATTGCTTCTACCTGGTCGATGAACCCCATATTCAGCATTTCATCCGCTTCATCAATAATCAGATATTGCAGCTTTTCTAAAGCAAGAGTTCCTTTTTCGATATGATCAAGTACTCTTCCAGGTGTTCCTACAACCACATGAGTTTTCTGCTTCAGTTCTAGTTTTTGTCTGTCAAATGGCTGTTTACCGTACACGGCGGCCGCTTTTATCCGTTTGAATCTGCCGATGTTCGTGATATCCTCTTTTACCTGTGCAGCAAGCTCCCTTGTTGGTGTCAGAATTAACGCTTGAGGCTTGTTTTCCTCCCACTCGACCATCTCACAGAGCGGGATGCCAAACGAGGCCGTCTTCCCGCTTCCAGTTTGTGATTTCACGACAAGATCCTTCTTTTCTAAAGCCACAGGAATCACTTTATCCTGAACTTCTGTAGGCTCCTTATAATTCAAGCTATCCAGCGCTCTCACAATTTCTGAACTTAATTTATAGGTATTAAAGCTTTTATGACTCATTTAGCAACCTCATTTTTTCTTGTGTTTTTTCAAGTATTTAACGCATGAATCATCATTATACTTGAAAAGAAGAGATGAGCGGGATAAATATTGGTTTTAGATTTTAAGACACATAAAAAACAAGAAAGGGTCCCCTCTCTTGCTTAGGTTGTGTGCCATAATTAATAATGATAAAAACGGCTGTATGACGTAATGTTCTCGATTTGTTCCATGTCCGGTTCAAACCCGATTCCCGAACTTTCAGGAACATAAATGTATCCATCTTTCATTTCCACTTCCGGTGTGATAATATCCCGCTTCCAATAATGTGAGGAAGGAGCTGTATCTCCAGGCAGAGTAAAATTGCTCAGGGACGTTATGGCAATATTATGAGCCCTTCCGATTCCCGCTTCCAGCATGCCGCCGCACCACATCGGAACGTTGTGACGCTCACATAAATCATGAATTTTCAGGGATTCTGTGAGACCGCCGATACGTCCGATTTTAAGATTGATAATCCTGCAGCTTCCAAGCTCAATCGCTTTTCTGGCATCTTCTGCACTATGTATGCTTTCATCCAGGCAAATAGGCGTTTTGAGCTCGGCCTGAAGTCTCGCATGATCAACTATATCATTATGATCAAGCGGCTGTTCGATCATCGTTAACCCGAATTCGTCGAGTGCTTTGAGATGTTCTATATCGTTCAGCGTATAAGCGCAGTTTGCATCGGCCATCAGCTGAATATGCGGAAATTCCTGACGGATTAATTTGATGATTTCTACATCCCATCCCGGCATAATTTTCACTTTAATCCTCTTATAGCCGTTTTTTAAGTAACCCTCAATTTGTTTTAGCATTTTCCCCTGAGATTGCTGGATACCAACACTTACTCCAACCTCAATTTTATCCTTTACACCGCCAAGCACTTTTGCTAAAGGCATGTTTTTCTCTTTTGCATAGAGATCCCATACAGCCATTTCAATCGCCGCTTTGGCGTTATAGTTTCCACGAATTTTCTTATATCGCTCTGACACCTCATCAGGATGACTGACAGGATCCTGATAAAGAAGGGGAATCAAATGATCGCTCATCATATGCCAGTTTGTTTTGACTGTTTCTTCATTATATATTGGCTGTGTAATCGAAACAGATTCTCCCCAGCCTGATAAGCCGGATTTCGATTTCACTTCCACTAAGATGATATCCTTATCTACTTCTGTTCCGACACTTGTTGTAAAAGGATGCAGCAAATCCATTTTAATTTGTCTGAGGATTATGCTTTTAATCTCCATTTCATCCTTCCCCTTTCACTAAGAGGTATAGGTATTGCCCAGGGTGCTGATTGTCTCTCACTAAATCGGAGACTGCAAAACCCTGACTCAAATAATGGGTAAACACTTCACTTGTTTTCTCTCTCCATTGTTTAGCAAGCTTGAAATCTGTCTTTTTGATTTCCTGAAATTGTCCAGGCACGGGGACGAAAATATGCGGACTATTCAGTGTCAGGTCTGTTCTCTCCGGAAAAGGAAAATCGTCTTTCTCACATATATAAAGAGCATATGGAATAGTTGCTTCTTTCGAATATGATCTAGTTGGCTCATTCAAATGCCATTCGACCAAAAAACGATCTGTCGGGATCCCGGCATTCAAATTATCCGCCATTTCACCGTAAACATTAGGAATATACTCCGTGGCAATAGCTCCAAGCTTATGTAAGTTCAGATTTCCGTTGACGGTTTCCAGCGGATCGTAAGTCCAGGTGATCAGGTCATATCCCATCTCCAGTGCTGTTTCTTTTTGAGCGATTTTCAGTTTTTCTCCGATTCCAAATTTGCGGTAATCCGGATGGATGCCTAAACTGTGGGATACGAGATACACTTTTTTCCCGTCAAACCCCGGAAAGCTGTATTGAAATCCAATGAGCTCCGATTGAAAAAATGCCCCCAGAATAAAGCCGCCGTTTTTCACTGCAGCAACACTTTGATTCACAGGCACAGCATCCTCCATGCTCCAGATCATTGCTTCAAGACGCTTGACTTCTTCCAATTCATGAACCGATTGAAGATTGCGGATAATCAATGATTCCTGCACTTCTTTTTTCAAAAAATCTCTCCTCCATATTTACCATGGCTGCTGATCTGCCTCCAGTACCATTTGTGTTAAAATCTTTGTGCCATAAATTAAAGCTTCTTGATTAAACTGCATCTTCGGGTGATGCAAACCTGGCTTTAATCCGCAGCCAAGTCCGATCATTGTCGCTGCAATTCCTGGATTTTTTGCGGTGTAAAAATGAAAATCCTCTGCCCCGGGAGATACACAGGCCTCTTCAGCATTCTCTTCGCCGAGAATGGAGGTGATCGCTTTTCGTGCAATCTCAATCGCAGTAGTATTCTTTACCGCTGCCGGTGAATATTCCTCTACCTTTGAAGTGATTTCTGTTTCGGTTAACTCTCCGATCTTTGAAATCGTATGCTCCGCTTTCTTAAGAAGCATGTCCATCGTGTCAATCGATTCAGCTCTCAAATCAAGGGTAAAGCGAGCTTTCTCAGGGATGGAATTGGAGGCTTCTCCCCCATGCAGTTCCGTTATTTTAATTGAATAATGATCAGCTGCATTCAAGCGTATTTGGCGTATCGCCCCGATTAACAGGGCTGAGGCTTCAAGCGGATTAATTCCTAGTTCTGGTCTTGCAGCGTGAGCAGGTACCCCTTTTATAACTCCTTTTATACTTGCAGTTGAACTATGCAGAATAACGGGTGCGGCTTTTCCAAAAGGAATTTCCATCACTGGGCGCACATGGATGCCGGCAAGAAATTTCACATTCTGAAGTACGTTTTCCTCAATCATTTTAAGGGCACCTGCCGCTTTTTCTTCTGCCGGCTGAAAGATAAAGCGGACCGTATGCTTCAGCTTCTGTTTTGAAAGAGCCAGTGCAGTAAACAGAACCATTGTACTATGTGCATCGTGGCCGCATGAGTGGTTAGGCTTAATCTCGCCGTCTACTTCCTGAACCAGGGCATCCATATCTGCCCTGAGAGCGATAATATTCGATTTCTCCCCTTCAAGATCTGCGGTAAAACCGAAATGCCCTTCATAGGTTTGGACCTTGAAGCCTGCATTCACTAGTTTTTCTTTTAAATACTGTGAGGTTTTTTCTTCCTCCCAACTGGGCTCGGCAAGCTGATGCAGTTCCTGGTAAGTTTTTAGAATTTCTTCCTTATGTTCGTCTGCAAAGTTCATCCTGTCTTGCCTCCTATCAAAATATCATATGAGCGAATACTACTATAATAGGCAGTGTAATTAACGTTCGGATTAAGAAAATCAGAATCAAATCAAAAATAGTGACCGGAAGCTTTGAACCAAGCAGTAAACCGCCTACTTCAGACATGTAAATAAGCTGCGTAACAGATACACATGCAATAATAAATCTTGTCATTTCGCTTTCAATCCCGCTGCCGATTACTGCCGGCAAAAACATATCCGCAAATCCGACCACCATAGTTTGAGCTGCTTTATCCGCTTCTGGCACTTGCATTAAAGTTAGAATCGGCTCAAAAGGTTTTCCCAAATACGTAAAAAATGGAGTGAATTCCGCAACAACCAGCGCCACCGTACCAATAGCCATCACGATCGGCAACACCCCAAACCACATATCAGCGACATTTTGAACTCCCTCTCTTAATACAGCACGAGGTCCGTCATTCTTTTTTGCTTTAGATACAGCTTGCTGAAATCCCCATTTGAAGATGGAAATGTCAGGCAGCATTTCAGTTTCTTCTTTAAGATCCGTTTTTTCATAGCCAGTATCGGCTTTTCTTGAAAGCGGCGGTATGCGCGGCATGATGAGAGCGGCAGCAAGTCCCGCAACAACAATCGTTCCATAATAATGAAGAAAATACTGTTCTAATTTCAAATAGTTAATAACAACGATTGTAAACGTGATGGAAACAACAGAAAAAGTTGTCGCAATAACTACGGCTTCACGCTTTGTATAATACCCTTCCTCATATTGCTTTGTTGTTAAAAGAACCCCAATTGTCGCATCCCCTACCCATGAAGCCAGGCAGTCAAGTGAAGCTCGGCCAGGGAGCGTAAACACAGGTCTCATGATTTTTAAAAACAGAGCTCCAAAAAACTCCAGCAATCCAAAGTTTAATAGAAGCGGCAGCAGCAGCCCTGCTAATAAAAATGTAGAAAAGAGAATCGGGATCAAATCATAGATTAAAAGACCTCCTGTATTCTCTGAAAAGATTATTTCAGATCCTATCTTATAGAAGGTGATAACCGCAAAAACGGTTCCGAGAACTCTCGCCATCAGCCAAAACCGGCTGACGTTCAGCAGCGTATTTAAATAAGAACTTTCTGTTATAAATTTCGGCTTCATGACTGCAGCAGCAAGTGATCCTGCTGTGGAAAGAACCATAATTAAAACAGTAATAGCAGGAATAAAATCACCTATGTACGAGTTAATCTGTCCGGCTAAAAAAGCAACCGGAATGGTCATCCCGTCTTCCGTCATGATTGGCAATATAAATAAGAAGATTCCAATCAGTGAAGGAATCAAGAATGTTAAAATGTCTCCTGCATGAAACGTTTTGAACTCTGCTTTTTCATTTAATTTCGGCACTCCATTCATCTAGACCCACCCCCATGTATGTTTTCACTCTAAAAATAACCCCTGATCCGTATAAAGCTGTTCTAATGTTTGCTGTCGAATGCTGATTCTGTCGCGGTCCCGATGTTTAACACCCTCCATAATCACTTCCAATAAACTGACGACAGAGGCTATGGAATGATGACCCGAATCTGCCTTTTCCTCAGTTGTCAGCGCGATCTCGGCAAGCTGTCCAACAGGAGATAGCTGCCTATTTGTAATGGCTATCACCTTTGCCCCTTGTGCTTGTGAGCATTTTGCAAGCTCAAGGGCTTCTTTTCGGTATCTTGGAAAAGAGAAAATGATCACAGCAGAATGCTGATTCAGATCGTGAATTTCTTCAAGGGAGAATCCATCCGGGCTTGATATCATTACATTTCCCCTATATTGCTTTAGGGTGTAATGCAGCCAGTAGGCAGCTCCGTAGGAACTCCCAAACCCGCCAATGTAAATATGGTCTGACTGAATTAAATGATCCACTGCCTTCCAAATTTCATCCTCATCGATTTGCAATAATAATTGCTTTAAAACAGATGCTTCTTTATCAATAATCCTGCTGAATAAGTTCTTTTCCTGCTGTTCTTGTGTGAGTGAAGGAATTTCTTCTGCCGGCTGTTTTTTTTCCAGCCAGTCCCTGCGCACGGCCTCCTGCATGTCTGAATAGCCTTTAAAACCTAATGCATAGGCCAGACGAATGACAGTCGTCTCACTCACACCCGCTTTTTTCCCTAATTGAAAAGCAGTAAGCAACGCTCCTTCATCCTTATGAAGAGTAAGAAATTCAGCTGCTTTTTTCTGTCCTTGCGACAAAGAAGAATAGGTTTCTTTAATAATTTGTGAGATTGATTTTGATTTCATGTCGGCTCCTTTTTATTCGCATGCAGGAAAAACTTCATTTTTTATATTATAGTAAATTTTATCCTTCATATTCAACCATTATTTTATTATTCTGAAATTAACCCGTAAAAAAATACGGCAGATTTCCTTTTGGGAGATCTGCCGCACTTTATCAATCTGCTAATCTATTAATTTAAAACCTTCACATTTAATTCTCTCTTACCGAATGCCATTGCTGCATCTTCTGTTGGAATGAAGACATCAATGCGGTTTCCTTTAATAGCACCGCCAGTATCTTCTGCTGTTGCATAGCCGTAGCCTTCAACATATACCTTAGATCCAAGCGGAATCACGTTAGGATCTACAGCGATTACTTTCTTATCAGGGTTTGCTCTTAAATCAACACCTGTAGCAGTTGTCCCTGAGCAGCCTTCACAAAAAGCTGTGTAAGCTGTAGCAGTAACTGTTACTTCTTTCGCAACACCTTCTACGTCGTTTTCTGAGACTGCACTTGCAGAAGCTTCATCCACAGAAGGGTTTTGATCCTTCGGTTCTGGTTTTGGCTCAGGTTTAGCTTCCGGCTTTGGTTCTGGAGCCGGAGCAGGCGCTGGTTCTGATGCATTGTCAGCGTCACTGTAGATCACAAGCTCTTGACCAGGATGAATAATATCTCCTGATAACCCATTTTTCTCAGAAATATGCCCTACACTTGCGTCAAATTTCTCTGCAATGCTCCAAAGCGTATCGCCTGAAACAACTGTATATACTTCTTCATCTGATATCTTTAATGTATTGTCTGCAATTATTATGTCTGATGATAAGTTGTTCCAGTTTTTAATATCATCTACTGAAACCTTATGTTCTTGAGATAGGCTCCAAAGAGTGTCTCCTTTATCCACTACGACCTCTTCTGCCTGTGCGCTAAATCCTGCTGTAGTTGTTAGTGCGGCTACAGCCGCTAATGAAAAGATAGTTTTTTTCATTTTTTTTCCTCCTTCAGCAATTACGATGGTTCCCATGTTATCACAAAAAGGAGGCTTGTAAAAAACAGCGAGATAATAAATCTATTACAATTGTAACAGCGCTATAACAATAACCTTACTAAAAAACTGAAAATTCCCACTTTATTCCTTGTTTTCTTTAAAAAAAATCTTATATTCTAGTTATTTTTTCACCTTCCTACTATAATGTTTCGTTATATTAGCCCAGTTTGGATTTCCGTTACTTGGGGAATTTGAAAAGTACCGTTTCTGTTTTTCTATAGTTAATAGATAAAGAAAAGAAAAGCACCTCATTTATTTTAATTGCATTGAAACCATTCAAAAATGAAAATCGTCTTATTTATAAAAGGCACAAAGGGGTAATCAATCATGGGTAAATTATTAAAGAAGATGGATATGACAAAACAAGATCTTATTTTTGGAATTACAGGCTCTTTACTGGTCGCTTCATTTGTACAATTCCTATCTTAAACGTTTTCTTTTTGCGTGAGAGTTTTTTGTTCTCTATAATACACGAGAAACCCCTTGATTTTTGATCAAGGGGTTTTCCATTTTTCTAAAGACTGATCGCTTCCTCCGCCTTCAACCGGTTCCTCCTCACAGCATATCCAACTGCAAGTGCCCATCCAATTAAAATAAAGCCATATACAAATGGCACTGCAGAAGTGTCAACAGCCCAAGTCGTAAGCAGAGTTCTTGAATTTGTCAGAACAATAAATCCTCCAACAAGGACACCAAGCAGATAGGCCGGCAGTTTTTTGACAAGCCATGCCGCAATCGGAGCTGCGACAATTCCTCCAATCATGAGTGCCGCAACCCAATACCAGTTTACCTGTTCCCATCCGAGTGAAATGAAAAATCCAAGTGTCGCAGAAACAGCAATCGCAAACTCACTCGTATCAACGGTGCCCACAACCTTTCGTGCAGACGTTCCTTTCTGAGACAGAAGCACCGGAGTTGCAATCGGTCCCCATCCTCCTCCGCCAGTTGCATCTGCAAAGCCTGCAATTAATCCAAGCGGGATGGATTTTTTCCGGGTTAGAGGAATGGTTTCACTTTGCTGCTGTGCTTCATGATGAAACAAAAAGCGCAGCAGAACATACAGACCTAATACTAAAAGAAATATAGCTATAAATGGTTTAGCCAGATCTCCGGGCAAGTTGCTGAGAAAACAAGCACCTGCAAATGCACCAATCGATCCCGGAATAATTAATTTGTACACTGCCTGCTTATCGACATTCCCAAATTTAATATGAGATGCTCCTGATGCCGCAGTCGTAACGACTTCTGCCAAATGAACTGAAGCAGAAGCAACTGCCGGTGCAATGCCGAATGTCAGCAGCAGCGTTGTTGATGTCACGCCGTAGGCCATTCCCAAAGACCCATCAATAAGCTGAGCCAAAAAACCGATGAAAGCAAAAATAATTAACTTTCTCAAAACAATTCCTCCCCCTTTGGAAACAAAAAAGGTCCTTAACAAAATGTTAAGGACCTTTGGTTATCCAATCAGTCTGATTATTAGAAATATTCATATGTAATTTTATTATACATAATTCCTATGTGTTTACAAGGAATAATTTTCTGTTCTTGAATTTATATTTTTGATGATCTTTTCACCAAATTGCACCAACTTTTTCTTTGATTAAAAAAATCTGATAAACTAAATGAAAAACAAGATTTATCTCTTAAGAAACGGAGTGTCTCCCCCTTTGATACTAGGACCCAGAGTTTTAAAGACAGGATTATCCGTTACACTTGCATTATTTATCTGCTCTGTCTTTCAGCTTGAGCCTTCGGTTTTTGCAGGTGTTGCAGCTATATTTACTATTCAGCCATCCATTTACCGGACATGGAAGCAAGTGCTTGATCAGCTTCAGGCGAACACACTTGGAGCCTTGCTTGCTCTATTTGCTATTTTCTTTTTCGGCAGTAATCCGATTGTGACTGGGGTTGTTGTGATTTCAGTCATTTTAATCAGCTTAAAGCTCAAAATGGAAGCGACCATATCGCTGACTTTAGTAACGGTTCTGGCCATTATGAGTGCTCCCGGCAATGAAGACATTTTATTTGTCTGGAATCGATTCTTAATCATATTAATAGGCATAGCCTCTGCATTTTTTGTTAATCTGCTCATATTTCCGCCAAAGTATAAAGAAAATTACTTTACTAAAGTTCAATCGGTTTTTGAAACCATGTCCTTATTGATGAGGACAGCCATCTCAGATGAATTAACCGAGAAATATTTTCAGGAAAAGCAAAAGGAATTTAGAAGCGAGCTTCAGAAGCTTGAGGATCTATACGAAATTTTTGACGAAGAACGGGAAAAAATGGCAAAGGTAAATCCAGTGAACGTCAGGGAGCTTGTCGTTTTTAAACAAATGCTGAAAACGATCCAGCAGGCAGCTGATGTCTTAAAAGTCATTGAAGAACATTACTTTCAAAGCCGCAGCACGACGGTTGACGATCAATTATTTGATTCCCAGATTGAACAATTAATTAAATGGCATGAATATCTCCTCTTTAAATATGAGGGCAAAATCAAGGCCAATGATCAGTTTGAAGATGACACGTTAATCAGGGAAAGCAGAATTTTCCTGATTCAAATGATGGAATCTGATTCTGAAAAGCTCGAAAATCAGCGTTTAACTGTTGTTGCTTCAGCTATTTATGAATATGCTTTCCAACTGCAGCGTCTTGATCAGCTTGTGGACAGATTTGTGAAAAAAGCTGTCAGTCAGTAAGTAGCTGACCCATTCTAAGCTCGGCCATTTAAAATTTCATATCATACATGATCATTTCTTGCTGTTCAATATGAATGATGTAATTTTGGACAATACAAAAAAAGTCCGGCTTTTCGCCGGACTTTTCATATTAACCTTAAGCAGATTGTACTCTTTTCTCAGATAACGCCTGAGAACTGCGCTTTGTTTTTTTGATTTTAGGAACAGGTATGATATAACCGCTATGCGGTATAAACTGCAGAATTCGGATAAATGTGACTGCAATCAGCATGACGGCTAGAAACATCAGAGGAACATTAGATACTGTCCAATAATGATCCGGCAGATGATTTGCAAAAAGATACAGGATCATCGGATGAATCAGATAAATTCCCATTGAATATTGTCCAATCAGCTTCAATGGCTTATTGATCACATTCCACTTTGAAAGCAGCGGATATATACCGATCGTAGCAATGCACAGAAGCGGAAGATTAATTAAGTTTGTCAGCCTCCGGTTAGATACTTGTCCAGTCACCCTGTACTCTACGACTGCACCTGCAGAAACGAGCAGGGCAACAGCAAGCATTTGCCGCGGCCGCTTCGTTGCAAAACGGACAATTTCATCCCAGAAATACGCAAGAACTCCGCCAAATGCAAAATAGAATATCCAGATCGGCATAAACGTTTTGCTTGCTAAAAACTCACCAATAGCCCCTTCAATTTCCGGATTAAATCCAAATAATTGATAACTGATGATGAGAGCAAGAAATGCAAAGACAATCATTAGCGCCTTTGTCCGAAACAGCTTTTGTATAAATGGAAAAATAAAATAAAACTGAACCACAATGGCTACGAAATAGAGGTGATAAAAAGCTTCTCCCCTAAGAATCTTCGTTAATTCTGAACCAAGATCTCCGAAAGACTGCTGATCATAAACATAAATCAAAAAACGATAAACCAAACTCCAGATCAGAAAGGGAATCAGAATCTTAGAAAAGCGTGACTTTAGAAAGCTTCCCATTTCGAACCCTTTCCTCTTTACTTGATAAAAAAGAAGAAACCCGCTGATGACAGCGAATGCTGTTGTACCAAACCTGCCTAACTGATTAATAAAATAAGTAAACCAATGCCATGTTTGCTCATTGGCATAATATTGTGTCGCAGTTACATGTACTCCGACCACTGCGATGCAGGCAAAGGCCCTTAAAAAATGGATCTCAAAAATGTAATTTCTGCTTTTTGAACTTGCAGCACCTGCAGAATGAGCAGACATTCATTTTCCCCTCCCTTTATTCTAGGTCACATCTTAGTTTAGATTGAATCCCGAAACAAGTGGTGCTTTTTGTAAAAACGCGTTCTTTCGTATCGAACCGACCCCAGGGACATTTGATTCAGCAGCACATAATGTAAGCGCTTTATCTATTGATAGCACTATGTTAGTTTTTATACCTATAGAAACAGCCGCTGAAAAAGTTAGTTGAATAGTCATTAATCTTTGGCGGATATTCTATTTTATGGAAATAGAAAGAAATGTTCTTATTGCTGCTGGATCTTAAGAATCACATTTCGAAATTAACATAACCTAACATTATCTTCTCAGACAAAGGCGTGTTACTTAAATGAAAGATCCTTATGAATGCATTATCATTGGCGCAGGTATCGCAGGACTGCAGGCAGCTATACAGCTCGGACGATATAATCGCAAGGTTCTTGTGATTGATTCCGGTTCAGGCCGTTCTACCCTATGCAGAAGTTACCATAATATTTTAGGATGGCCTGAGGGTGTTAGCGGTCAAACGCTTCGGAAGCTTGGTAAAGAGCAGGCTGAAAAGTCAGGTGTTCATTTTTTGAATGGCCGTGTAACAGGAGTCAAGAAAGCTGGTTCTATCTTTCATGTCGAAACAGCAAATGGTGAAAAGCATAAGGCAATGAGAATTTTACTGGCAACCGGATTGACGGATCGCCTGCCTGATTTGCCAAATCTTCTGCCATGTCTTGGGATCAGCATCTATGTCTGCCCTGACTGTGACGGCTATGAGGTGCAGAAAAAAAAGACATTGATACTTGGTTCAGGAACAGCTGGAGCAAATCTCGCTCTTACTCTTACATATTGGACAAGCGATCTTACTTATATCAACCATGAAAAAGAAAAGGTGCCGGAGGAGATAAAAACGAAATTGTTTGAGAAAGGAATTGTCTGCGTGGAGGAAGCTATTGCTTCTGTTTTAGTGAAAGCCCCTTCTGAGTTTATAGGAGTCAAACTGTCAGACGGAAGAAAGATTGACGGCGAACGGGCATTTACTGCATTTGGAGGCAATACCGTTCACTCTGAATTAGCAGGAATGCTTGGAGCAGAAAGACTCCAGAACAAGCATGTAGTGGTGAATCCCCGAACTAAAGAGACGAGTATACAGTATGTCTGGGCTGCGGGGGATATCGGTGTTCATTCCGAACAAGTCACAATCGCAATGGGGGATGGCTGTCAGGCAGCGATATGGATTCACAAGAGTTTGCTTGAAGGTAATCGCACCATTTCACATCAGGCAGATTAAAAGCCGGCTCATCGGCCGGCTTTCTTCTATTTATTTATATTTTTTAAAAATCAGCGACGCATTATGACCGCCAAATCCAAGTGAATTGCTTAGTACAACGTTCAGCTCTTGATTTCTTGCTTCATTCGGAACATAGTCCAAATCAAGCTCTGGATCAGCTGTCTCATAATTGATTGTAGGCGGAATGACCTTATCTCTGATCGCCATTACAGAAAAAATAGCTTCGATTGCACCGGCTGCCCCGAGCAGATGACCCGTCATGGATTTTGTTGAAGAAATCGGAAGCTTATAGGCATGGCTGCCGAATACCGCTTTGATGGCCTGTGTCTCGTAAAGATCGTTATAATGAGTGCTTGTTCCATGGGCATTAATGTAATCGACGTCAGCAGGCTTCAGTTTTGCATCCTCAATCGCCATCAGCATGGAACGCTGACCGCCTTCGCCTTCTGGTGCAGGTGTAGTAATATGGAAAGCATCACCCGTTGCTCCATACCCTGCAATTTCACCGTAAATTTCTGCGCCCCTGGCCAGTGCGTGGTCAAGCTCTTCAAGGATTAAAATACCTGCTCCCTCTCCAATGACAAATCCGTTTCTGTTTTTATCAAAAGGCCTTGAGGCTGTTAGCGGATCAGGGTTATCAGACAAAGCTGTCATGTTAGAAAATCCGGCAACCGTCATCGGAGTTATGGCTGCTTCTGTTCCACCTGTAATCATTACATCAGCATCTCCGCGCTGGATCACTTTAAAGGCATCGCCAATTGAATTCGCGCCGCTCGCACAGGCAGTAACAGTACAAGAATTAATTCCTTTCGCACCAAGCTCAATGGAAACTCTCCCTGCTGCGAGATCAGGAATCAGCATTGGAATAATAAAGGGACTGACCCGTCTTACTCCCTTGTCCAAAAATTTAATGTGCTGCTCTTCAAACTCGCCTAAACCGCCGATGCCTGAACCAATCCAGACTCCGACTCTGGCTGCATTCTTTTCATCAATGATCAGATCTGCATCCCGGACGGCCATTTTGCTTGCAGCTACAGCGAGCTGTGTAAACCTGCCCATTCTGCGTGCTTCTTTCATATCCATGTACTCTTCGGGTTTAAAATCTTTTACTTCTGCAGCAACTTTCACGTTATAAATACTAGAATCGATATGAGATAAGGGTCCAATTCCGCTTATCCCCTTTTTAATACGATCAAAGCTTTCTTCAGCTGTACCGCCAACCGGCGTGACAGCTCCAAGACCTGTTACAACAACTCTTTTTTTCACCCTTAATCGCCTCCCTGAAAATGGTTATGTAAAGATATTCTATCATCAAGCATCAGGCTCTTTCCACCAATCTTCTCTCTTTAAAGAAATGCCAGCTAATCATTGAAAAAATAGTTTAAAAGACTTAGTATTTAATTAGTAAGAAAATTTACTGATTTTACATATTATAGAAATCTTTTTTCTGCGGAAAAAATTACCTAAGGAGTGAACAATTGAATGGGTGTTACGCTCAGCAAAGGTCAAAAAGTTGATTTAACTAAATCCAACCCCGGTCTTCAGAATGTCATTGTAGGATTAGGATGGGATGTGAGTCAGCATGGGGCTAATTACGACCTCGATGCCTCTTCTTTCTTGCTTGGACAGTCCGGCAAAGTAAACAGTGATCTTGACTTCGTTTTTTACAATAATCCTTCCGGCGGAAATGGCTCGATTCTATACACTGGTGATAATCGCACAGGTGCAGGACACCAGGATGATGAACAAATTCAGATTAATTTAACGGCTGTCCCTCAGTCCATCCACCGTATTGCCTTTACCATTACGATTCATGATGCACAAATGAAGCAGCAAAACTTTGGACAAGTTCAAAATGCGTATGTCCGAATTTTTAATCCACTTAATAATGAAGAGCTTCTTCGCTTTAATCTTGGCAGAGACTTCACTGTTGAAACAGCGATTGTGGCAGCAGAGCTTTACCGCCATAACGGCGAATGGAAATTCAATGCAATTGCAAGCGGCTTCCAGGGCGGACTTGCGGCACTTTGCCGGAATTTCGGAGTAACTGTTGATGATGAGCCGGCACCTGCGGCAGGCATTCATTCCCAAGGATTTCAGCAAAGCCAGGCGCAGCCTGCTCCATCATACGGTCAGCAGAATCAGGCATTTGGACAGCAAAGTCCGTCCTATAGTCAGCAGAATCCATCTTATGGGCAGCCGGCATTTGGGCAAACAAGCGGGTCCTATTCACAGCCTCATTCCCAGGGATCACAGACATACAGCGGCGAAAACATCAGCTGCACCCGCTGTCACTCAACGAATGTCAGAACTGGAGAAAAAGGATTTGGTCTTGGAAAAGCGGCTGTCGGCGGTTTAATACTCGGTCCTGTCGGCCTGCTTGGCGGATTCATCGGAAAAAACAAGCTGAAGTTCACATGCAACAGCTGCGGAAATTCATGGTCTCCAAATCAGACAGACTATGCAGATTGGGCCAATCAGCAAAAAAGAAAAGCAATGGAATTGTTCCAGAAGTATAAAAGCCAGGATGTGCTCGAAGCCGTTGTTTCTGCATGCGCACTAGTAGGAATGGCAGATGGTAGATTAGATCCGGCAGAGCGTCAAAAAATGATGGAATTTGTGAATCAGAGCGAGGAATTGCGCGTTTTTGATACAAATAAAGTCATACAGCAATTCAATTTATATGTACAGCGAATCGAAAGGGACCCTATGATTGGCCGTGCTGAAGCATTTAAAGCACTTGGCAGAGTCAGGTCAAAGCCTGAAATTGCCAGACTTGTAGCACGCTACTGCATCGCAATCGGCTATGCTGACGGCCATTTCGATCACAATGAGCAAAGAGTGGTAGCTGATATCTGCAATGAACTTGGATTAAATCCAAATGAATTTCTTTCATAAGAAAAGCGGAAGCGCCAGACATTGAAACGCAAAATTTTATATCTGCTTATCTCATAAAAATGGAACCCCTGAATCAATCAGGGGTTCTTTTTTATGAAAAAAGGCTGTTACATTTTCTCACACACTTGAAGTACTTACGATTTTTCTATAGTAGAATAAGAGAAAATCAGAAAAAAATTTATCCTTCCCTGATCATATAAACCCCTCTTCTTGGTTTTACGACAGAAGGATAGCGTTCAATGACCTTTACCATAAATGCGGAGGGAGACGATACCCGTTTGCCTGTCTGAGCTTCCAGATCATCTGCAATTTGTTTGGGAGTAGCTACTTTTCGGTTCCTTAAAAGGTGAAAAGCAGCTGCAATCAATTCATTAGACTCTTTTTTTGTATATCTCACAGTTCTCCATCCCTTTCTGATAAAATTCCTATTTTATCTATTTTACTTGGAAATCCCCCTTAAATCTACAACGTTTTAAAACGTTAAAGCGTTGATTCGTATAATTACTATATTCCTATATTAACTTTTTATGACTTCGATTTTCATAAAATTCCCATTCAGAAATCTGCATATAATGATGCATGTCACTTTTTCGGGCGGAGGTTTTCAATGGACTCTCTTCTTATTAAAAATGCACAAATCATTACAATGAATGAACAGAATGACATTTTCACAGGAGATCTTTTTATTAAAGATGGCCTGATTGCAGCGATTGGCCTAAATCTGCAGAATCCTGCCGGAAAAATTATTGATGCTTCCAGCAGGACCATTATTCCCGGGTTTGTTCAAACACATATTCATTTATGCCAGACACTCTTCCGCGGCAGAGGAGACGATTTAGAATTATTGGATTGGCTGAAAAAAAGAATTTGGCCTCTAGAAGCATCCCATGACGGAGAATCTGTGTTTTATTCGGCAATGCTTGGGATTGGAGAATTGATTCAAAGCGGCACGACAACCATTGTTGACATGGAAACCGTTCACCATACCGATTTTGCTTTTCAGGCTATTGCCGCAAGCGGAATACGCGCGTTATCAGGCAAAGTCATGATGGATAGTGGATTTGATGTGCCTTCAGGTCTTAGAGAGAAAACGGAGTCCTCTATTCAGGAAAGTGTAGATTTACTGGAGAAATGGAATTTGCACGATAACGGCAGAATCCGTTATGCTTTTTCTCCGAGATTTGTTATTTCCTGCACAGAACAGCTTTTAAAGGAAGTAAGAGAGCTATCGTTTAAACACGATGTGAAAGTTCATACACACGCTTCTGAAAATCAAGACGAAATTAAGGTCGTTCTTGAAGAAACAGGCATGAGAAACATTGTCTATTTAGATCATCTCGGCCTTGCGAATGAACGCCTGATCCTTGCCCATTGCGTCTGGCTTGATGACAATGAGAAGCGGATTATTAAAGAACGGGGCGTCCACGTCAGCCATTGCCCCGGTTCAAACCTTAAGCTTGCATCCGGTGTGGCAGATACAAAGGGACTCCTCGATATGAATGTGAGCTTAAGCCTTGGAGCGGATGGTGCTCCCTGCAACAATAATCTTGATATGTTTCAAGAAATGAGGCTTGCTGCCCTCCTTCAAAAGCCGATTCATGGTCCTGCTGCCATGGATGCGAAAACCGTTTTTCAGATGGCGACGATCGGCGGAGCTAAGGCCGTGGGATTAGAAAAAGAAATCGGCAGCCTTGAGGTTGGAAAAAAGGCAGATATGGCGATTCTGAATCTCAATCAGTTCCATACATATCCTTCTCAAGATTCTGACCCCATCTCGCGAATTGTCTACTCCGCAGGACGCGGAGATGTTGAGACAACGATCATCAATGGAAAAATCGTGATGGAAAACCGCATCATGAAAACTATGGATAAGGAAATCATTTTACGGGAAGCCAACAACTCCATTCATCGCCTGCTGAAAAGAGCGGCATTGACTTAGGATGTATAATAGAGTCATCACCTAATAGAAATGAGTGAATGATTCTGAAAGATTTTATTAAGCTTCTAGCTGAAATCGTTAATAATATACACGACATGATCAATGCGGCTGCCTACGAGACGCTTGGACTGAACGTGACAGATAAAGACTTGCATTTTTGGATTATGGGCATCATCGGAATGGGTGTATTCGTGTTCATCTACCTTTTATCCAAATGGCTGTCAAAGCTGCCATTCGGCATTACTGCTCTTTCATTCTTATATACTCTGACATTTATGTTTGTTCTCGTATTTGGAATTGAGATTCAGCAGGCCCTGACTAATAGAGGAAATATGGAATTTATTGATGCTATTGTAGGACTTTGGGGATTTGTCGCCATGTTCTTAATTTATATCGCACTCATCATTGTCTTCTTGATCTTCAGAAGTATTTTCAAAAGGGACAAAAATAAAAATGTTGATTTGTAAAAGAGCTCTCAGGCTGAGAAGCTCTTTTTTTTAGGCTGTTTACGCATAGATTGTTGTTTTACATGATAAATGTTGTTCGTTCCTTTCCGCTCCACTTAAGGTTTTAAAAACAAGATCTACCAAAATAGCCTTTCAGTTTCTATTTAAACTTAAACCGATTCTTTAATATGGTTATCAGTTTTTCTTTATACGTTTTATTCGATGTAATTACCGTTCTATCACCATTACTCAAATTTAGATTTCTCCCCATGCCAGATAGCCTGTCCAACTTTATTTTTCTATTTTTCCGTCGCCTGCTTATACATATTTCAAAAAATTCTCCATACCTATTATTAAGCTCGTTTATTTTTTTGAACAACTTATGAAATCGCTTACAAAAGGAGGGGCTGGTAAGGTGAATATTTTATTATGCTGTGCTGCCGGGATGTCAACAAGCCTGCTTGTTTCCAAAATGGAGGCAAGCGCGAAGGAGCAAGGGCTTGATTGCAGGATATGGGCTGTAGGCGCCAGTGAAGTAAACAAGCATTTGGATCAGGCGGATGTCCTGCTTGTTGGACCGCAAGTCCGCTATTTGCTGCCGCAATTAAAGACAAAGGGGCAGGAACGCGGCATTCCGGTAGATTCCATCAATATGCTCCATTATGGAACATGCAATGGAAAAGAAGTACTGAATTTCGCGTATGGGCTTATTAATTCAGCTAAGGGGTGACTCGGATGGGAAAGGTCAATCGCTTCTTTGAGGAAAAATTTATGGTGGCTGCAGCCAAAGTTGCAGGACAGCGGCATCTTCAGGCTTTAAGGGATGGAATTATTCTTACTATGCCGCTCATTATTATCGGTTCTGTGTTTTTAATTCTCGGATTTCTTCCGATTAAAGGATATCCAGAGTTCATGGCCAGTTTGTTTGGGGACGAGTGGCTGACAAAGCTTCTTTATCCTGTAGGTGCTACATTTGACATCATGGCACTGATAGCCTCATTCGGGATTGCCTACCGTCTCGCTGAAAAGTATGGAGTTGATGCGCTTACAGCTGGTGCGGTCTCAGTAGCAGCATTCCTCTTAGCAACTCCCTATCAAGTTCCATTTCTTGCAGAAGGTGCATCAGAAGCTGTTATGGTCGGAGGTGCCATTCCTTCCGCTTTAATGGGAAGCAAAGGACTATTTGTGGCGATGCTTCTTGCCATCCTATCAACTGAAATCTTCCGATTCGTCATTCAGAAAAACCTGGTTATTAAAATGCCAGACGGTGTTCCCCCTGCTGTAAGCCGATCGTTTATTGCGCTTATCCCTGGATTCTTTATTCTTACTACTGTGTGGCTTTTGCGTTTACTGGTTGAAAATACGTCCTTTGAAAGTCTTCATAATGTGGTCAGCATTCTTCTCGGTAAACCGCTTGGCGTCCTTGGCGGTAGTTTGATCGGCAGTCTTGTCGCCGTTATCCTGATTCAGCTTCTCTGGTCCACAGGACTTCACGGAGCAAGCATCGTCGGCGGAGTCATGGGACCGATTTGGCTCACTTCCATGGATGAAAACAGGGTTGCTTTTCAAGCTGGAGAAGCCCTGCCGAATATCTTCACTCAGCAGTTCTTTGACCTTTTCGTCTATATTGGCGGATCCGGTGCCACGCTTTCACTGGTCTTCTGTATGCTCTTCCTTGCAAAAAGCCAGCAGATGAAGCAGCTTGGGCGGCTGTCCATAGGTCCGGGTGTGTTCAACATTAATGAACCGGTCACGTTTGGTATGCCGATTGTCATGAATCCGCTGCTGATTATTCCTTTTATCTTAACACCAATTGCGATTACAATCGCAACTTACATTTGCATGACAACTGGACTTGTTGCTAAGCCAGCGGGAATCGGTGTTCCTTGGACAATGCCTCCGCTCTTTGGCGGATACTTGGCTACTGGAGGAAAGATATCGGGGCTCATTATGCAGCTGATTAATATGCTGATTGCCTTCTTTATCTATTATCCTTTCTTCCGCATGTGGGATAAACAAAAATTCAGCGAAGAAAATCAAGCTGCTTCTTAATGGAGGGATTCTATGAATAAAGAACAGCTTTATGAGCTTTCCTTCCATTTGATCGCCCATAGCGGCAATGCAAGAAGCCTTGCGATGGAAGCAATACAGGCGTGCAAAAAAGGAAAATTTGATCATGCTTTTGAAAAACTTGAGGAAGCGGATAAGGAGTTCGTCAAAGCTCACCGGTTTCAAACAGAGCTGATTCAAAAAGAAGCGGGCGGTGAAAAGTACGATCTCCCTATCATCCTTGTTCATGCGCAGGATCACTTAATGACTGCAATGGCCGTTAAAGACCTTGCTGCCGAAATCGTTGAAATTTATCAGCAGACAAAGAAGGTGTAAGCTTGACGACAAAAAAAGGATTAAAGGTCGCGACGATTGGCGGGGGTTCATCTTATACTCCTGAACTGATTGAAGGTTTTATAAAACGCTTTGATGAACTTCCCGTTTCAGAGATATGGCTTGCAGATGTTCCTGAAGGAAAAAGGAAATTAGAGATTGTCGGCAGCCTCGCAAAGCGCATGGTCGAAAAAGCAAATGTACCAATCTCTATTCACCTGACTCTTAATAGGCAGGAAGCATTGGAAAACGCAGATTTTGTTACAACCCAATTTCGGGTAGGACTATTAGAGGCCCGGGCAAAAGACGAACGAATTCCGCTGAAATACGGAGTACTTGGCCAGGAAACAAATGGTCCTGGGGGATTGTTTAAAGGACTGCGCACCATTCCTGTTATCCTGGACATCTGCAGGGAAATGGAGTCTCATTGTCCCGATGCCTGGCTGATTAATTTTACAAATCCAGCCGGAATGGTAACAGAGGCTGTGCTGAGATACAGCAATATCCGCAAGGTTGTCGGTCTTTGCAACGTTCCGATTGGGATGGAAATGGGTGTGGCTAAGCTATTAAATGTTGAACATCACCGGGTACGGATTGATTTTGCAGGCTTAAATCATATGGTATACGGACTTGATGTCTATTTAGACGGCATCAGTGTTAAGCAGAAAGTGATAGATCTGATTACAGATCCCGGGCAATCCGTCACCATGCAGAATATTGTGGCGCTCGGATGGGAGCCTGAATTTTTAAAAGCTCTGAACGTATTCCCGTGTCCTTACCATCAGTATTATTACAAAACGAGGGAAATGGTTGAAAAAGAGATAAAAAGTGCCGAAACCACAGGCACTCGTGCAGAAGTGGTAAAAAAGCTGGAGGATGAGCTGTTTGAACTCTATCAAGATGAGGAGCTTTCAATCAAGCCCCCGCAGCTGGAAAAACGAGGCGGTGCCTATTACAGTGATGCTGCTGTTAGGCTGATTCACTCCATCTATACAGACAGACGGGACATTCAGCCCGTAAATACAATGAATAATGGAGCGATTGCCAGTCTTCCCCATGATTCTGCGATTGAAATCAGCTCTGTTATTACAAAGGATGGTCCTAAACCGCTTGCCATCGGTGATTTGCCTGTTGCTGTGCGCGGTCTTGTCCAGCAAATCAAATCGTTTGAACGTGTAGCAGCAGAGGCAGCCGTTACTGGAGATTACAGCACAGCTTTGCTCGCAATGACGATTAATCCTCTAGTAGCATCCGATGCTACTGGAAAAAAAATACTTGATGAGATGCTTGAAGCTCATAAGGAACATCTTCCCCAATTTTTCAAATGAAAGAGAACCGGCCAGCAACCTTGGCCGGTTCTTTAATTATTCTAATCAAATGTAAATCCCTTCTGAAACCAAACGTAAAAAATCCGGATAATCACCAAGATCATAAAATTAACCAGAAAAGTCAACAGCCAGCTGTACCTGGTATACTCCATCAAATCTGTATATTCAGCAAGCAGCCACGCTGATAACTGAATGCCGAATGCGGATAAAGAAAAATAAAGAAATTTGCGCCAAAAACCCTTCTTAGGAAAACCAAGAATAAACAAGACTCCGATGGCCGGATAAAAAAGATAATACAGGGTGAAGCTCATTTTTGTAGCATCTGGAAATTCCCTGAAAGGAAATTTCATTCTTCCCGACAGTGTTTGAATATAAACAAACAGCCAGCCAACCGATTGTGAAAATAAAAGGACAATTTGCGCATCTCGCCGTTTGTTTTTTGGGATTTTCCACATAAGCAATAAAATGGCCAATCCCCAAAGTGAAAGTAGAACAAGGATCTCACGCATGATTTTCACCCTTTAGTCCTTTTTTAAACCACATGAAATATTGATGATTCACCATCAGGGCAAGCATCACTGAGAAGAATGTCCAGTACCATTTCCATTCATCATATACCACAGAATCTGTGTACTTTTCAAGAATGACTTCAGCAAAAGTAAAAACCCCAGAGAAGACGATTGCATAGAGCCACTTACTATAAATTTTTTTGGATGACGGATAATAAAGACTAAACAAAATGGCCAGTACCGGGAACAAAAAAAACTCAAAGGTAAAGCTCGATTCATTTACCTGATTCTCCTTGCTGAAAAGTTGAACAGGATAATAAATCCATCCCTTTTCGACGACAAATAAACCGGCTGCCCATGTCAGTGAACTCATTGAAAGAAAGGGCACCCAGGCTTCTCTGGCCCTCTCTTTCGGGACGGATTTCCAGATTAATAAAATACTGAGCACAATCGCACCTGCTATAATCCATCTTTCTATGATCATAATTTCTTTTCCCATTTCCATTTTTTTATTACTATCGGTTCAAATACAGAAAATTATGTGAGAGGGAATAGGATGTTGGATTTTTTTATGATAAAGTGATTGTACATAGGTCATATCTTTTATATGGGAGAGACGTTCATGAAAACAAAGGCGCTCCATGATTTCTTAAGGGAACAATCAGAGAAGATGACAGCCCGCTGGCTGGAATCCAGAACACACGAACCCGTGTCCGTCTATTCGATAGATGCTCCAGAAGATGTAATAGAAGAAATTCGGGAGCAAAATCAGCATTTCATTGATACAATCGTCAATCTTCTGGAAGATCCATCAGCAGATCGCGTCAGCAGCTGGGCACAGGAAATTGCAACAAAGCGGGCAATGTCTGAAACACCTCTTTACCGTTCGATTCAGCAATTCAGACGATTTAGGGTGATCTTTTGGGATACCGTTGAATCCTATATCTCCATTCATAAAGATGAAATTACTTCAGAGGATATTCTTCATTGGAGCAAAAACATCCACTCTGCTTTTGATCATGCAATCGAACTCTTTACCCGCTACTATCATCAGGTGTCAGAAGCAAGAATGGAAGCACATAAAACCATGATCTATAAATTAACAACCCCCATCATTCCCATTTCAGATGAAATAGGCATACTGCCGATCGTTGGCGATATTGATACCCACAGGGCCATGCTTATTTCAGAGAGCGCCATTAAAAAAGCCGAGCAGCTGAATTTAAGCCATATTGTAATAGATATGTCCGGCGTTCTACTAATAGATACAATGGTTGCGGGCCAGCTATTTAAAATGATTCAAATGATGAATTTACTTGGCATCGAAGTCACGATAACAGGCATTCGTCCAGAAATCGCGCAAACCTCAATCCAGCTCGGAATCGACTTCGGAAACCTTGGTACCTTCGGGCAGCTTAAACACGCATTAAAGTTTTTATATAAAGAGAATTAAAAAAGACGTGCAGCACGTAACGGGTTCTGTTTTGAAGTACAAACTTCTAATAAACAAACAAAATGGTAGAGTTATTTGTAGCAGAAAAAACAATTATATTTGCATTAAAAATGGTCATTGGCTGATGTGCCTCTGACCATTTTTTTATGGCAATTCTTCAATTAAAGCCCCCGATTGTTGAAGAAGTATTATTACTAAAGGGAGATTATAGAAGTATTTCTTCAGTCAATATCCCAATAAATATGGTGGCTAAAATAACAGCTATCGTAGAAAATGAAATTTTATATATTAATTTAACAGGTCTTAAATGTTTTTTGATCTTATCATATACGTTTACACTAGGTATTATAATAAGTACAAGTATAAATATTGCTGTTAAATCAACATAAGTAAACGGTTTACCAATATATTCGTCTGCAAAAAAACTAACAGCTATTATTATGGTAAATAGAATGAATTGAAGTGTAAAATACTTTATGTTGTTCAATATTGATGTGCCCCATTCCATATAACAATTACATAAAATATAAAAGACTAGAGAAATAATTGTAACTTCCCTACATTCTTTGGTAAAGGACGATTTTCCTCTACAATCGCCCCCGATTCTTAAATAAGGAAGGAACTAAGTAAATTTTTTTTAGATCATAAGGAAATTACTCATTTTTCGGCTCTAACCTTTTGAATCAGCTTTGCTATAAATAAAGTTATGAAAAATGTTCCTAGATAAAGAGCTACTCTTTCCCACCTATCTAATCCTTCACTCATAAAAGTCATCACAGTTGCTGTTACTGCTGCTGCTATAAGTAGTTGACCTATATTCATTATTCTTCTCCTTCTTAAAGAATTGCCCCCTTTAATGGAATAACCTAAAAGCAAATGCGATTGCATAAAGCGGTACTCCGACAATTAATATTCCAGCTAAAAGGTAACATATACTTTTGAAAATAAACTTAATGAAATCATAGATTGCACCAGACAAATCATCAATAAACTTGTTCACATTCACACCCACCAACTCTATTTTTTCATATGTCATATTGTTCAGCAATCCTTCCCTTTACTTCCATTCACCCTCAATTGCTGAATAAAAAAAGCCACCTAATTATGGGGACTTTTGCATTTCTTACTTAATACTCCATTGAATCGGCTGTTTTAACTACATCTTCAATCGTGTATTCCTTCTCAATTTTGTCCGATTTTATCAGCATAATTGAATAATATAAACCGTCTTTTTTCCATCGAATTTGTTTGGTATTTTTATTATCACTTTCAATTAATGCCTTAGTGCCGTTCTTTAATTTAACAGTCTTGAATTGTTTATCATCAGAAGACCAAGATGTATTTTTATTGTGATGAGTGGTGATATGAAGATTAACGCCAACTCCGTCACCATATATAAACTCCGTATGAACAATATCTCCCTTCGGATCTTCAGGAGGATCTCCTGCGTAGGTTAAAACAACATTTTTGGGTTTAAACGGCAATTCACTAGGAGCTCCTAATTTTTCTTGAACACTTTCAGAAAGCTGATCAGCAACTTCTTTTACTTTTGGGTATTCATCTTTTAATTGTTCAACAGCACCATTACCATTACACGCTGTTAGGAAAAGGATTAAAATTGTAGTAACAATTTTTTTCATTTAATGAAGACCTCCTTTTTTCTATATTTTACCATACAAAACTGAACCTGCCAGATCAATTAACCTTATTCCATTATCTGGACCTTATGTAGAAGAATTTTTGAATCAGCTTATTCCGTTAAACTGCCCTTTACTTGAATAAAAGTCGGCTGCTTGTTCAGCAAACGCCTCCGTTAGCGAAAATCAACAGTAGGTGTTCACTCTAATCCAAATTAAACAATTCCGAAATGATTTCAGCACTCCCTGGAGAAAACATAAATATTGAGAACGCAGTACATAAAAGTCCTACAATTATCAAGCTGATTTTTTTATTCCCACGTAGCCCTTTAACAACTAAAAATATTCCTACAAACAATATTAAGAAATACCAAAAGCCCATAAATCTCACCCCTCAATAAAATGATGTTACCTTTCACTCTTGTTCAACTAACCTGCCCGATTGCTTAATACCAATTATTTCAAAATCAGGTGATGAACTCAACATTTTTATTTCACTAAAAAGGACACTTACCTTATTACAGATAAGTGCCCGATTATTGAAGATCACTATACCTTAGTTTAGTTCAACAAGGCTTTTATTTTCTCTCTCAATTTTTCAATTTCTTCAATCATAAGTTTTGGATATTCTTTTGGTGTTGTTTCTCTTATCTCTTTTTCCTCAAACACCTTATAATCGATCAATGTTTTCCAAAAGTGTTCTGCTCCATCTAAAATGGCTACTAAGAACTCTTTTTCTGGCAATACAGCTGTGGCATAAACCTCAACAGCTTTCCATTCATCCATGATAGTGAATTCCAATAAATTGCTGTCTATGGAATTCAATTTCATTAAGATTGGGTCTATACCGTACATGATCTCTACCTTCTTCTCCTCTAAATAATGATCCATCGCAACCATATAACTAGCTTCCCATAAATCTAAACCACTTGGAGCATCAATTCCTACCACAATCTGATTCTTGTATTTAATCGTAATAAGCATTTGAATATGTTCAGGAGTGAATTTCCTATGGTCAATATATTCTCTTAATTTTAAAGAGTCATCTAAGGATACATACTTCGCTTCAGGATTTTTTGAATAAAAAGGGTCAGTATTATCATAACTATGTGACCCTAAGAAAGTCTTTATTTCAAACATAATTAAACTCCTTCAAGAACTATATACTCTTTATTTTAGCTTAACTTAACGGCTTATTAAATTATATGGCCCAATTCCTCAATAAGAAAAGGCGATCCACTTTGCAGCAATTGCCCCCGATTGTTGAAGATCGATTATTCCATTGAAGGGAGTTCATCAGTTATTCCTGATTAATGGTTTTCCTTTTTTTGAAGTGCTGCCAGCTTTTTATAATTCTTATCATAATTCTGGCGTTGAAGCAGATTATCCAGCCAATATTGTGCCTTTTGCTGCTCTCCATTTTTGATAAACGTCTGGATTATCTTTTTAAAATTACCACTATATTTAAAGTTTTCATTTTTCATTAATTCCAATGCTTTATTATAACAATCTGATGCCTTTTGATATTCTTTTGAAGAGGAATATAACAGTCCGAGATAAATTAGACCACTTGATAATTCTTCCTTGCTAAAATTTTGCTCAGTGGCAAGGCTCATCACTTTTATAGCTTTCCTTTTTAAAAACAAAATTTCATATGTACCAGCTTTATATACATAATCCTTATACTTTTTAAGTGGTTTTATCAGAGAGAAGATTCCCATAATTAATCCTCCAAGGGGGAAGTTTTCTAAAGCTACCTGCTCCGTTTGTTAAAAAGCGACTACTCTTATTGGACAATCGCCCCGGATTGTTGAATAGGCACTCTATAATCCTCTATCTCTAATTATTTCAACAATCTGCTCAACTATCTTATCAGAGGGAAGTGTGCCATCTAGTATTATGTCGGAATTGGTTTTTATATTAGTTTCCATTTCTAAGTAAGCTACTCTTCCATAATCCAGATAAAAATTTAAATCATTATGTATATCTGTAATACGAGTTTCATCGTAATCCCTAAGTAAACGCCTAGCCATTGCTACATCTAAAGGAGTGTCAATATAAATAGATAGATCAATAAATTTTTGCATTCTGGCATTCTTATATGAAAAAGGATAGTCAAGTAATATGAAAGAAGGAGCTTCATTAGAATTTATTAAAGAATTAATATCTGAGAGCATAGGTTCTAAATTCCATAGGTTGTAATCAGCTCCTTCTTTTACCCATTTAATTAAATCTTCTGGTGAATCTTCAAAGTCATAATCATCAAAGAACAATTCTTTTGAATTCTTCAATTTATGTCCTAATTTCTTTGTTATTGTAGTTTTTCCCCCACCAGATACAGCTGCAATTGATATGACTTTTGGTCTTATTGTCATTATTAAAAACCCCCTAACTATTAGTATTATTCTATATTCCTGCCTGTTAAAGTAATAAAATTCAACAAGAAGAGCATCCACTCTTCTTGAATTAAAGCCCCCTATAGTTGAATAAGGATTGCACCTTTAAAGCAACTTCATTCGGTCTAACATCAATAGACGATAAACTTTCTATATCTACCCACATTGGCAAATAAGTTTCTCTATCTCTATTTTCGTCAGTGTATTCTTCACCTTTCCCAGTACCAAATGTTCCAGCAATAATTTGAGAAAGGAAAAAATATTGTGTTCCGTTAAATTTAACTTCTGAAATGCACTCGTTAACTTTGACTTCTACTCCTAATTCTTCAAAGGCTTCCCTTTTGGCAGCAGCTTCTGGTGTTTCTCCATTTTCCATTCCACCGCCAGGAAAAACATAATAAACGGAACCATCCCTTATTCTTTGAATTAGTACAACCTGTTTATTTTCTATTAATACTAGTGAGCTTCTATCTCTCATAGCTGCCTCCACATTATCAAAAGCCTATTCCTCAATTAAAAGAGCGATCACACTATGCAGCAATTGCCCCCGATTGTTTAATAAGGGTAAGGGTTAGTCCTTATCCCTGATAATAAAATTGGCTAGAATTCCGCATACAATAATAGTCAATCCAGCAAAGATTCCAGCATATATTCTGTTGTCCCAGTCTATGTAAGAATTTGAGATAGTAATCACAGTGGCAGCAAAAAAGCCCATAAGAATTGCTTGAGGTATATTTAATTTCATTTTAAACGTTTCCATTGAAAACTCCTTTTTGGCCCGTAGAATTTTCTAAACGATAATATTTGTTGTTCCAGATAAGCCCCCTTTACAGAAGATTAATGCGTTAGGTTTTTACGTCGTATATAAAAGGTGATTGGGTTAACAAATCCGAGGATTAAAATTACCAAGAACATATAGGTAGTAACTACATCTCCTCCTAAACCAAGTTCATCTACAATTATTCCGTCGTAGTAAAGCAATTGTGCAGATGCAATTACCGTTACTATTGATAATCCCACCACAGTTGGACCATTAGCCAGCCTTATTTTAGGAAAAATGATGATCAAAAACATAAGCAAAGCCGTAATAATAAACGTGACAAAGATAGGCCTTAATAACGTGAATGTTCCTAAGGTTTCAAATGAATCGTATGTAGGCATAAACACCTCCAAAATTTCTTATTCCACAATCCTGCCCGATTGCTTAATACCAATTATTTCAAAATCAGATGATTAACTCAATCTTTTATTCCATTAAAAAGGACACTTAACTTATTACAGATAAGCGCCCTTTAGTTGAATACCAGTATGGACTATAAAAAGGAAGAAAAATCACCATAAACCCTTTAGTGATAAGGTGTTTAGAAACTCACGGTTTTCCGAACAAAAACTTAGAGTTTGTTTTCCGCAAAAAGATACCTGAACCCTAATAGTACTTAGTGGACATCAGTAGTTCCCAACCTCTTAGATTATGGCGAGAAATTTTAATGGAAAGGGGTAATTTTACACTTTTTGGTCATTTCAAAGTCATTTTGAATGTCAATGTCCGCTAATGCTTATTGCGTCTTTTGGTTCCACCATTGCTACACAGACTCCTAACTTTGCTAGAACCTTCTCAACATTGTCAACTTGAAATGGGCTAAATGACTATATCCTTGTTGATTTACATTAGATGTGTTACCTCTGGAATCTGTAGATATTCAGAATATAAAAATGAAAAATAATATCTGCTATAAAGGTAAAAAGGCTACCATTATGGCAGCCTTAATCAGTAAGATTATTTTTTTAAGATGTGATTAACTGAAACTGCAATTAAGCTAATATTTAATAATCCAATTAATAGACAGAAACTATGGACTGTATCAACTTCAATGGATTGTGCAATCCAATAAGCTGCATCTTCATTTAAAAATTCAACTTTGGAATTTAATAAATAATTACCAATTGAAGAGGAGGATAATAGGATTATTAAGATAAGACTCAAAGAAATTGCATTGTAAATGACTAGATTTTTTACTGTAGTATAAGCATTATTCATAATGAAACCACCTATTTTGTTTTATTTGTAATAATGCTTATATTGTATATCAATACCGATTGGTTTGTAAGCATAAGCTATACCTTTATAATCATAACGGTATAAAATATTATTTTTTTCGTGAACTTTCATTGTGTACTTTTTGTAAATTGGGTGACCTGTAACTTCTGCTTTAGAAACAGCTTTTCCTTTATGAGTTTTAGGTACTGTATAAGTTCCTGTAGAAGAAACTGAATAAGTTTTCCCAATCGTAAAATTAATATTAGCAGAAAGATCACTAAAAGATGCCCCGTATGTTTTTGAAACTGTTGCTGTTGTCATTTTCGTGAAATTCAAACCAATTGTGATTCCAGGTTGTCCACTCGTTTTCCATAAAGTTTTCGTTCCAACAGTCTCTTTAATATATTTAACATCAGTTGTTTTATGTTTTGGCCCAGGCATAACTACCATAGATGGTGTTATAAGATTATCATTTGTTTGATCTGTGACAGTTAGTATTGGTTTTACCGGTGTTGTTGGTGTATCTCTGAGACTATTCAAGTAATCGATCGTGCTTTGAGTATTGTTATCATCAATATCATCGAAATATATTGTTGTAGTTTCGATATCGTAATCGATACCTTCAATTAAATTAGAATCGTCAACAGGATTATCTACAAATTCACCTATTTCAATTAAATCTTCATCAATTTCTCTTTCATCTGCAAAACTTACATTTGCAGGTGTAAAGATATACATAGTAATTACAGTTAATGCAGCTAGAAACAATTTCAACGTTTTAATAAGCTCTCCTACTTTCGTATATATTTATAGCATACAACTATAGACTCAAAAAGTAATAAACTTTGTTGTTTTCAATCCTCCTCTTTCTTTGAGCCTATTAAATTAGTCATAGATATAATAAAGACGTCGGTATTTTCTAATAGTTTCAAAAATTACTATTTTTTATGAAAAAAATTTAGTTAGTAAATCAAAAGAAGTTTTTAAGTGGATGTACTGAAGAAGCCGTTGAGTATTGTTAGGGATACAGACAGCAAAACGGATAAAATTGTTCGTTAAGGTTGAAAGCCTTTAAATAAAAGGAATGTTCCAATAATGACGGTTTTCTGAACAAAATCTTAGCGTATGTTTTCCGTGAAAAGATACCGGAACCCCATCTGCCCGTTAAAGTAGATAATGTAAATATCAAAGTAATTGAATAACTTGACTAGCAATTAAAGTTATTCATCTTTATTATCATTCAACAAAAATCGTTCGAAAAAGTTATACTTTTACGAACTGAGAGATAAGAGAAAGTTATGCACCATTACAGGAATGCTGCCCTTTACTTCAATAAGAAGAAACGACACTTTGTTAAACATTCGCCCCCTATAATTGAAGAAGGCCACCTTATTCAATTATAGATATCCATTTTTTTGAATTATAAGGTAAAATGTATATATGTTCAATTTGAAAGGGTGTTGTAGTTGATTAAATATACTTATATTTTTAGAAAGTGGTTAGCGGTCTTCATTGCATCTTTCTTATTTACAAGCTTTTTGTTGACTGGAGGATTTACTTTCTTCGAATTGAATATGGACAATTTTTTATGGTTTAATATTATCTTTTATATAAGTACAATCGGATGCTTTGCTTACGGATTCCCAATTTCAATAACAGCAGAATTTCTGACTAAAAAGATTACATCGAATTCCTTGAGGGCATTTGCTTCAGGTTTGATTCATTTGTCGGGAGGATTGTTGTTCTATATAATCAGTAAAGATTTTTATATATTTGCTTTCATATGTTCAGTAATATTTTTTCTAACAGATGAAGGTCTAAGGTTACTTAACCAAAGGGTATTTTACCCTTGTTTAAAAGATTGGAACTAATGTTAGTTTCAAAAAGACAAAAGGGAGCTCCTAATTTTCAGGAGTTCCCTTATTACATTAAAGCCCCTTTAATTGAGTAAGAAATTTATTATCCACTGAACTATATAAGCTAATATTGAAATAAGAATTATATCAAGAACTACCCATTTTTTCGCGCCTTATAGTTCGAATCCATAAAATACCTAATAGCGTAAAATACCGTGAAAATGGCGAGTAATTCAAAATATTCAAGTCAATATTCTCCCCTTTTGTTCAAGAAAAGCCCCCTTTAATGGAATAACTACAATATGGCCTCATTCCTAAAATTGCTCAACTCACAATTCTTCTTGAACTAACGCACCCCGATAGTGAAAGAAAAAAAGGCATTAATCCTTAGCAAAACTTCAATGCTTTATTCTTTTTTTTTCCAAGACATTAAATCAGAAAATGCCAATCCAAATGATACACCCAAGGGAATACCTAAATCCCAAACATCCATTTCTGAACGTCTAAAAAAATAATAAAGAAGATAGTGCAAAGCACTTAAAGAAATAAACCAAATAATAAACGTAAAAAACCTTTTTCTTATTTGAATGCAATTTAACTTACTTGTATTCGCAATAACTAAAAAGAGGGAGAACAAACCATATAGAAGAAGATAAATTATATATCCTATAATAAATTTAAGAGATAGCGAAGTATCAATCTCCTTATATAATATAAATATCGTAAGTATGGTTCCTGCCAAAAATACAATAAACAAAATTAAGTTTAACGAAATATATTTCTTCATCTTTTACCCCTTACCTGACAAGTCTAGATACCTTTTGATTATCTCAAAATATCAGAATTCAGGGTATTGGTAACTAATTCCTTTTCCATCTAACCTGCCCTTTACTTCAATAAGAAGAGGCGACACTTTGTTAATCAATCGCCCCCGATTGTTGAATATATCATATTAATAAATATTGTCCTATTTTACTTTTTTGCACCATAGAAACACCACACGCTAACGAGTACGTCAAGGCAGTCATTAGCTTATTTTATTGTTTTTTCATATAGTGTCCCATCTGTATCTCTAATTTCGATTTCAGACTTTAATCGATCCAATCCAATAACAATCGTTGGATTTTTTTCAGGCGATTTATTGTAGAAACTTCTCACATATATTACTGTCTTTCCATTAATCTCATCCACATCTAAAACTTCTATGTTATCTCCTGACATTTCTTCACCAAGAGAAAGAATGATCGCTTTATCATCTTCATTTATATTAAAAATCTTATAGCCTCTAATATCTGAATTATTTTGAACTTCGTTTAAATATGCATCAATTTCATCTCCAGCTGCTGCATCTCTGTTTGTTTTCTTTATTATCCAATAATCAGTTTTATTTAAAGCGGAAAAAGTAAAAGCACCAGCGACAAATAAAACAATAATGGTAAAAATAAATTTTCTCGATAAAGGTTTTTTACCTAATACTATTATTAAAACAGGAATTGTAAATATCCCTATACTCAATAATATAAATGGCATCCCTTTAAAACCACTCATTACAGAGCTTCCAACAGCTGCTAGCATCCCGATAATAGCCACGATTGATATTCTCTTTTTATAATTCATTTCTTTCGAGAAAAAATGTGTGAGTGCATAAAATCCAATCCCTGTTAATAACCCTACAAGATACATAATTATAAATATATTCATAACTTCCATCCTCCTAGTAACTCAAAACGGGGTCTTATTCCACAATCCTGCCCTTTAATGGAATAACTAATATTTCCAGTTTATCATATATACTGCTCTCAGTTTCTTTTTTTGTGTGCCTTAAAGTGTATAAGAAATCGCATCACAAATTTTGAGGAACAGAAAGTTCTGTCAACTACATTATAGGGTACATTTTGTATTACAAATTATGAAGATTTATCGGCAAAAACGCCGGTAAATCAAGAAAAAAGGAGTTACAAAATCAATACGATTTGGCACTCCTTTTGATGTGTAATTTTTAGTTTTGTACTCGAAAACAGAACCCGTTATGCAGCACGTCTTTTTTTTAGTCTTTATTTTTAAACATGAGCTGCTCCATCGAAAGAAATTTACTGCCGCTCAAAACAAGAAAGGCTGACATTGCCAGCAGGGCCGCATCCAATTCGTATCCGCCGATAAATTCACTGCCAAGTTTAGCTGTAAAGATGGCTCCGAGCATAATAAGCCCTAAAAGAGCAGCAACAATCCTGGTGCCAAGACCAAGTATTAAGAGGATTCCTCCCGCAGCCTCTATTACGGCTATAGGATAAGCAAGAAAACCAGGAATTCCTATACTGTCGAAAAATCCTGCTGTATGTTCTATTCCTCCCTGAAATTTCGCTAACCCGTGCACGAAAAAAATAAATCCTAAAGCGATGCGGACAATCAGTCCGCCAAGTTCTGCATTCATTTTCATTTGTAAAAACACTCCTTTATTATTTTATACTACATGACGTAGTGTTAATCCTTAAAATTTTTAGGACAGCTCAATCAAAAACATCGAGAGCAGCATTAAGAAAACCAGCATAGAGACCGCGGCTTTTTTTAGCGGAAAATCGAATGGCGTCTCTGCGAATGGATCAAGAATTTTTTGGATTCTGAGATTTATTGCCGTGTCAGCAAATGGGGCATACGAGAATGATAATAGCTTCTTTTTTTGATTTGTTTTCAAGATTTTGAGCAGCGCACTTCCTAAATCTGCCGAAGACTGCAGGCTGCTGATGGCATAATGATCTGCCAGCACTTCCCGGATGGTTCTGTATTTTTGGTAAAACCAGCTGAGAATTGGAATATACCACATCACCGATGAGCACACGGATAAAATAAACAGCTTCAGAGGATCCCTATTTTTTTGATGATAAATTTCATGAAAAACAACGGCCTGTCTTTCTCCTTCATCGAGCAAATTCAAAAGTCCGGCAGAGAGAATGATTTTCGGACGAAAAAACCCCATCGTCAAAGAAAGAACAGCATCCTCGTCTATCACCTGGATGGTCTCTTTTGGCAATGAGAATTGCCGATTGTATTGAGCCGTTAAAGCTGCGTTCATCCTTTTAGCCATTTTTTTATGAATAGTATGAGAAAGATAAAGCTGTTTCACAATCTTGTAGACTGTCATGGAGACGGTCGCATAAATAATCACTTCCAGTAAATACTCAAGCGACGTAAACCCCAGGGATTGAAGAGCTGTGCTGCACAATTGAATCAGGTTAAACTCAATCGGAAGGCCAAGCAATTTGCGAAAAAGATAAATTGTCATCTGAATAAGCAGGACCATTGAGACGGACACACAAGCTAAAAATACTTGTTTTGATCTTTTTTCCCACATTCTATTTTTCCTTTTTCATTTCTTTTATTTTTTGCTCAAGCTTTGCAATCAAGTTTTCATCTGCTTCTTCTATGCTGTCTATCATATGACTCACGACAATGTGTCCAAACTCGTCAATCAGTCCGTTTGTAAGCTCTTTGGATTGTGCCTCAAGAAACTCTTCCTTCGTCAGGACTGGGCGGTATAATGATCCTCTTCCCTCAGAGCGTTTCGTCAGAACATCCTTTTCGACAAGCCGGTTCATGACAGTCATCACGGTGTTAAAGCTCATTTTTTTCTCTTTTTCAAGCCTCTGCTGAACATCTTTGATCGACAGCTCAGATGAACTCCAAAGGATATTCATAATCTTAGCTTCTAATGGTCCAAAAAATCGATTTAACCCTTTTTCATTGAATTTAAAATGCTGGATTTTCACAATAACAACACCTCACACTACACATTGTAATGTGCAAATACTCCCGAGTCAAATGATTCTTAAAGTTGTTTCAATCTCATAATAGATGGTAGATTAGTAGAAAGGGGGAAAACGTACATGATTCTTACCGGTATGATTCTTGATGTGGAAACAACAGGCCTCTCGCCCGTTCATGACGAAATGATTGAAATTGGTTTCCTGCTGTTCCGTTATGATACAGATACAGATGTCTTTTTGGAAACGCTTGAAGAGCATTCTTACTTAAGAGAGCCTCTGTCTCTTTCAGCCAGAAAAAATTATGAATTTGCCTTTCGAATCCATTCAATTCCTTTTGAAGATGTTAAGGGCAGATCATTTGATGATACAAAGGTAAAGTCAGCGATTCAGAGGGCTGATTTTATTATTGCTCATAATGCGTCTTTTGACAGAAGCTTCACCGCCAAAATGTACCCAGAGCTGCATTCAAAGAAATGGTACTGCTCTGCCCGAAATATACCGTGGAAAAAATACGGATATCAAAGTGCCAAGTTAATCAGCCTATTACATAGTCACAAGCTGGCTGCCGTCCAGACTCACCGTGCTTTAGATGATGTGAAGCAGCTGCATCTGCTGCTGAAAAGCTCGAATTACGAAGGCAAATCTTATTTGCAGGTCGCTTTAACAGAACCTTCTTCTGCACCAAAGGCAAAGTCCATTAAATGTTCGCTTTCGGGTGTAAAACAGAAAAGTGCAGATGGAACGAGTCCGCAGACCTATCTGCCTCATATTAATCAAAACGAAACACTGCTGCTCAAAAAAGAAGAGCAGACAGATCGGTTTCATGTATATACAGCGGACCGCAACTATCTCGGCTTCATCGGTGCTGCCCAAAGCAAAAAGCTGACTGGCTATTTAAAAGAATCTTTTCAGCTCAAAGCGATGGTTATCGAAAAGCTTGTGAATGAAAAAGGAGAACACGGCTGCAGGGTAGAGATTATGATTGAAAAACTGGCGAAGAAAAAAGAGCCTTCGTTTAACCGGTAAAGAACAGCGTGCAGCTGTTCTTTTTTGTTTGCAAATTGATGAATGGTTTACAGGAAGATTCATCCATGTAAATGCAGTGTTCTATTTTAGCAATGTATCATTTATTTCCAGAAGCCCTTCGATAATGAAAAAGAAGCGAGCGTGTATGAGAGCTTTACCTATTAGATCAGAGGTAAAAACTTCATTCTTACACTATCCAAAAAGCATCAATTTTTCAATACAGGTATCCATATTTCACTTTTAAACGCTGGTGAAGCTGTATCTTTATTCTCATTCCACAGGATTTCCGGACCTTCCAGTTGTTCATAATTTGAGGAAGGAAACCATTCGGAATAAATTCGTCCCCATACTTCCTGCAGCTTATCAGGAAATGGCCCGATTGCTTCGAATACAGCCCATGTTAAAGCAGGAACCTCAAGCTGTGTCAGGTTATCCGGACATTCTTTTGTTGTGGCTGCACCAATATAGTGATCAAGCTTCCCTTTGCCCTCCATTCTTCCTTCAGAAAAGTTGGTGGATGCACTGATTAGCCCCATAGGCTTCACATTGGAAAGGGCTTTTAGAATACTAATTGTTTCATTATCTAAACTTTTCCACATAGAGGCAATCTCCTGGTTAACCCCATTAAATTGAATTTGAACTCTTTTCTTTATGCCTACAATGCAAAATGCCTCTTTTTCTTCTATTCGGTAGTTCATTTCACTTCCTCCTTTTATTGATAACTGAAAGGTCATCCGTGGATAAGCTTTCAGTGATTGGCCGTTGTTTCTTGCTTCTGAAGGTGTGATTCCATGCAGATTTTGAAAAGCTCTTGCAAACGAATCCGGTGAGCTGTATCCGTATTTCACGGCAATATCTATGATCTTTTCTCTGCCGTCTTTAAGCTCAAATGCTGCAAGTGTAAGTCGTCTGCGGCGGATGTATTCTGACAGTGAAATGCCTGCCAGAAAAGAAAACATCCTTTTAAAATGATAGTCAGAGCATAATGCCAGCCTTGCGACTTCTTTATAGTCAATTACGTCCGTAAGGTTTTCTTCGATGTAATGAATCGCTTCATTCATATTCCTTATCAAATCCATGCCATGACCTCCTTTATCTATACAATATCAGGCGGCAAATGCAGCTGCCCGACATTTTATGCACACTTATGCGGGGTGTATATGTTAGAACCTTCAAACCAATTTGCTGTATGGTCCACAAGGTAAACTCCTTTGTTACCGCCAATTATTTCAAAACAAAGCAATTTACTCAATACTATCTTTCATGACAAAGCATGACAGCTGTCCTGTGAATTCACCTGCAATTTATACTTTTTCTTGTATAATTATTCTAAAATAGTCTTCTCCCTGTAAAAACACTAATACTTTAACAATATACATTTCTAATAATCCCCATTTCATAGACTTAAAGGCTTATTGTTTTAAAAAAGCAGTATTTTTATAAAAAAATTAATTTTCATATAATACTAAATAGTGATAAAATAGTGGAGATTTTATAATATTGTAAACGCTTACTTACAAGGAGGCCTTCATGTTAAATCAGAATCAGGAATTGAAAAAGGAATTAAAAGAAAGGCATATTTTGATGATTGCACTTGGCGGTGTAATTGGTACAGGACTATTCCTGAGCACTGGGTATACCATTGGCGAGGCGGGGCCCGGGGGAGCCATTCTGGCCTACTTGATTGGCGGATTTGTCATGTATTTGACCATGCTTTGCCTCGGTGAACTGACCGTTGCAAACCCTCACGCAGGGTCCTATCAAACTTACGCAACGAAGTTTATATCACCTGGAGCCGGCTATGTGGTTGGCTGGATGTCATGGCTGAATTGGTCCGTCACAATTGGACTTGAACTGCTTACAGTCAGTATTTTGATGAAGCGCTGGTTTCCGGACGTTTCTCCGTGGATTTGGTGCATCGTATTCGCCATTTTGCTTTTTTGCATCAATGCCTTGTCTACAAAAAGCTTTGCAGAAGTTGAGTTTTGGTTTGCAAGCATCAAGGTAATTACTGTGTTAGCCTTTATTCTTTTAGGCGGAGCTGCCATGTTTGGATTTCTTGAAATGGGCGGCGGGGAGCCTGCACCATTTTTAAGCAATTATACGGAGCACGGCGGATTGTTTCCGCACGGAATAGCGGCAATTTTAATTACGATGATTGGCGTGAATTTTTCTTTTCAGGGAACGGAACTCGTTGGAGTTGCAGCTGGAGAGAGTGAGAATCCTGAAAAAACAATTCCAAAAGCCATCAATAATACAGCTTGGCGCATTCTTATTTTCTTTGTTCTCTCTGTTTTTGTATTGGCCGGACTGTTTCCTTGGAAAGAAGCAGGACTTGTGGAAAGTCCGTTTGTGGTTGTATTTGATAACATTGGGATTCCATATGCGGCTGACATTATGAACTTTGTTATTATCACTGCTGTACTATCAGTAGCAAACTCTGGATTATACGCTACATCCCGTATGCTCTGGTCAATGTCCAGACAGGGAATGATTCATGAAAGATTCGGGAAGCTGAATAAAAGCGGAGTACCAATCAACGCTCTTATTGCAAGCATGGTCGTAGGCTGCTTGTGCCTATTATGCGGTTTTTTTGCCGAAGACACGGTATACTTATGGCTGCTGTCTATCGCCGGTTTTGGAGCAGTGTTTGTATGGGCATCCATCGCTCTTTCCAACTACTTAGGCAGAAAACAATTTTTGAATAACGGCGGAAAAATCAGTGATCTTAAGTTCAGAACGCCATTTTATCCAATTGTTCCTCTGGCTGCGCTATCTGCCAATGTACTGGTGATGGTGAGTCTTGCTTTTATTCCAGACCAAAGAATGGCCCTTTACTGCGGAATACCTTTTCTGATCGGATGTGCTTTATATTATCGTTTTTCAGCGAAGGACAAGATGAAGAAGAAGGGCTTCTTCCAAGATCAGGATTTAATGGAAGCGGAAAGAGAAAAAATCATATAGCAGGTAAAAAGAAAAAGGATCAATAATAGAGTACGTTCTTAGGAGTATCACAATTAGCAAAAAAAGCAAATACAAAAAGACTCGTCGATTGACGAGTCTTTTGAATTCAATGGGATTGTACTTTGTATCCATTCGTCCCTCTGTTAAAGCCCTCTGCGGGAAACAGAGGGCAATGATTGATTCCATTTTACAGCCTACATTCTGGATTTTTGTCCTCATGCAACCAGCAGGCAGACTGGGGAGGCTCCCAGCCGAACGATGGAAAGTAACGGACAACATGTTTAATCCAAAACAACAATCTATGAGAAAATAGCCTTAAGAAAAAATGGTTCCCTTGCACTTCCCCCCGCTAGATATTCAAAATGTTATCCTCAAGTACAGCTGATTTATCTCCGTACACTTTTTCAATATGCTGAAGTCCCCAGGCAGATAAGGACTCAAGAATTGCTGTAACGCTCCATCCATACTCGCTTAGTTCATATTCCACTTTTGGAGGAACTTGATTGTAGGTGATGCGGTTGATGATTCCATCTTCTTCGAGCTCCCTCAGCTGCTGTGTCAGCATTTTTTGGGTGATGCCCGGCATCAGCCTTTTCAGCTCGCCTGTGCGTTTTTTCCCCCGCATTAAGTGACAAAGAATTACACATTTCCACTTTCCGCCTATCACTTCGAGAGCTGCTTCTACCGGAATGTTATACCGCTTTGTTTCTGCCATTGCCATGTTCCTCCTTAGTTAACGGGGTATTTATTTTATTATAGCCACTTATGAAGGATTTCCTCAAAGCATAGATAGGGACTGTCCATAAAGTCATTTTTTACTGACTTATTGGACAGCCCTTTCTTTTTGGACCTTGTCCCCCGTTAAAGGTGGTGGTACTAAGGTGAATGACGCCACTATTTAAGCTTCGAACCGTTAAAAGTAGTAGGACTGCTGCGACTGACACCATTCATCTTTTTTATGCTTCATATTAGAGATTGATCGGACAGCTCCTATTTTTGATCAGCCGGATAAACGACGCCGATTTGTTTTCTCGCTTCATCCATAACTTCCATTACTTTTATTGAATTTTCATAGGTATTGATTGTTGATTCATAAAGATCATTTTGGATTAAATCGATGAATTCCTTCATTTCATAATACATCGTGTCTTCTTTTTGAGGTTTTGTAATATCTTCTGTTCTGCCGTCACGGTAGCGAATTTCTACTTTTTCAATCGTGCTGATCCGGTCAATAATGATCGTTCCATCTTCACCTTGAATTTCAGATGGAAGAGCTGAGTCTGTGATCTTGGAATACATCATCACAGCGTCTTTGTCTTTATATTGAAGAAGAATGCTTCCCTCTCCATCAACACCCGAGCTTAAAAGCAAGCCGCTCGCTTTGATGGTTTCAGGTTTTCCAAACAGAACGATCGAAGGATATAGAGCATAGATTCCGATGTCCATAAGTGATCCGTTTGAGAATGTTGGATCGAATGCATTCAGCACAGTTCCTGAGCGATAGGCATCATAACGAGATGAGTATTGGCAGTAGCTGGCAATATATCTACGTACGGTGCCAATTTTATGCAGGTTTTCCTGAATGCTTCTGAAGTTAGGCAAGAACGTTGATTTCATCGCTTCCATCAGCAGAACGCGGTTTTCTTTTGCAGCCTGTATCATTTCAGAAATTTCTTTAACATTTGAGGCAAGCGGCTTTTCACACAGCACATGCTTCTTGTGATTCATGAATAAAATGGCCTGCTCTGCGTGCAGGGAGTTGGGGCTGGCTATGTATACAGCATCAATTTCATCGCTTTTTGCCATCATTTCTAAATCTGTAAATATAGTCTCTACACCATATTTCGCAGCGAATTCTTCAGCTTTTTCGCTGGTTCTTGAATACACGGCTGTCAGCGAAAAATCCTCGATTTGCATGACAGCATTTAATAAGCGGTCTGTGATCCAGTTTGTTCCAATAATTCCAAAACGTATCAATTTTGTTCCTCCTATATACCTTGTTTGATATTACAATACCATATGTATGAAGCAAACGTCTTCACTGACGCTTGCTTATATGAGTTCAACCTCAACCGACTCTATGCCTTGTACTTCTTTTATGTCCTCATATACGTCTGAAGTATAGCGGTCATTTTTTATCAGCAGGAGCAAGTCTACCGTTCTTAATTCACGATCAGTAATGTCTTTAATCTTTACCCATTTTATTTTCATATCTTTTTTGCGCAGCACATGAAGGATATCCGATATATTCACATTAACAGGAACAGTGAGCTTTACCTTCAATTCTTTAAGTCTGAGCGTCTTAGGTCCAAGCTTCTTTACTAACGGAGCAATGATTTCGATTGACCCGATCATGAAGATAAGGGCTATGAGTGCTTCCTGATAAAATCCGGCTCCAATCGCAATTCCAAGTCCCGCAGCTCCCCAAATCATCGCAGCGGTAGTAAGCCCGCTTATGACATCATTGCTTCGGCGGAGAATCGCTCCCGCTCCCAAAAATCCGACTCCAGAAACGATTTGTGCTGCAAGTCTGAGCGGATCCATCGGACGATTATAATCATTTGAAAATGTATAAGCTGCTTCAATTGAAATCACGGTTAACAGACAGGAGCTTACCGCAATGATAATCGTGGTTTTCAAACCCAGCGGCTTTTTCTTAATTTCCCGCTCAAGTCCGATAATAATTCCAACCAGCAGGGATAAAAACAATTTGATAATGGTATGCTGATGTACAATAATATCCTCCAAGATCCCTCACCCTTTTCTTTGTCTATAGTCTGCTCTAATTTTATTTCAATCATTATACCATTCGGCAAGCGCTGTTTATATGTGTATTTTGTCGATCTATTTTCAGCCGACGTCAATCATCATTAGCTAAATCCCTCATCTGGGAAGTCAAATGAAAAAGCACCCCGACAGGGTGCTTTTTCAATGAGCCTTATTCTTCCTCAACTGCTATCGTTTTTTTTCGTCTGAATTTGCTCATCATCTCGTAAACAATCGGCACAATCAGGAGGGTTAACAGCGTAGAGCTCGTTAAACCTCCGATTACTGTGACTCCAAGGCCTTTTGAAATGATGCCGCTGCCGCCTTCAATTCCGATTGCAAGCGGGATGAGCGCTCCAATGGTAGCAATTGCTGTCATCAGGATTGGACGAAGACGTGTTGTTCCTGCTTCAAGAAGTGCGTCTCTAGTTGACAGGCCTTCACGCTCTTTGTGAATAACGCGGTCAATCAGGACAATCGCGTTTGTTACAACGATACCGATCAGCATTAATGCACCAATCATTGCGTTAATACTGATGGTTTCACCTGCAATCAATAATCCGGCCAATGCACCGATCACGGTAAACGGAAGAGAGAACAAGATCGCAAAAGGTGCAAGTCCTCCTCCGAATGTTATCACAAGAACAAGGTAAACAATGGCTATCGCTGCAAGCATAGCAAGGCCAAGCTGTGTAAAGGATTCCTGAATGTCTTCTGTTACTCCGCCTGTATCAATGTCAACACCTGACGGCAAGTCTAGATCATCCACTTTCTTTTGAACTTCCGCAGATGCTTTGGCAACATCATCGGTTGTCAGTTCTCCGGAAACTTGTACGTAAATGCGGCCGTCACGACGTGTTACGGTATCTGAAGTTTTTCCTTCTTCAACTGTTACGACATCACCGATTTTCACTTCTTTGCCAAGCGGTGAAGTGATTGTTTTTTCGGTTAAATCATTTACATTTTCATACGTTTCTTTCTCTGTTTGAAGATAGACGTTTAGTTCTTCTCCGTCTTTTTCAACTTGAGTGAGAACTGGACGCTCTCTTTGCGGGCTAAGCTCCATGCCGATTTGGCCTGCGGTTAAACCGAGCTTGCTCAGTTCTTCCTGATTCGCAACAAGGGTATATTCATCGTAGGACTCAGCAAGACTTGAGCTTACGTTTTTAAAGCTTCCATTGTCATTCATGATTTTTTCAATTTCTCCGACAGCCGGCTCAATATCTTCTATTTGATTTCCATAAACAAAGAATTGAACTTCGTTGCTGCCAGCGCTCTGAGTGAAGTCCTGTGCAGCCCATTCTCCCTCTGCAGCCTCAGCTTGAAGATCTTCAATCACTTTCTCTTTTTCCTTATCAAAATTCTCTGTATCATCTTCATACTCGATAAAGAAAACGGCACTGTTTGAATCGCCTGGGCTCATAGGGTTTTCGCTTCCTAAAGAGAACTGCACTAATGATACATCTTTACGGTCCATTAACAGTTGTTCTGCTTCTGTAACCACTTCTTCAACTTGATCTTTTGTTTCACCTGGTGCAGGCTTGTAAGTTGCATAGACTAGCTTCTGTTCTTCTGACGGCAAAAAGCTGACGCCGATAACCGGAACAAGGAATAAGCTGCCGACAAGCATCAGGACTGCAAGACCTGATGTAATCCATTTATGGTTCAGTGACCAATTTAAGATGTTTCTGTATGCACCAGTCATTTTGCCTGGTTTGTGTTCTTCATGCTTTTTAGCTGTTTCGCCGTATAGGCCTTTTTTGAACAGGCTATGTGCGAGCATTGGCACAATTGTAACGGCAACAACTAATGAAGCAAGCAAGGCAAAAACGATTGTTAATGCGAATGGAAGGAATAATTCTCCGATAACGCCATTAACAAGAGCCAGCGGCAGGAAGACAGCTATTGTTACAATTGTTGAAGACATAATCGGAACAAACATTTCCTTTGTAGCTTCCCGTACTAAGCTCATTCCTTTTAACTTCTCGCCCTGCAGCGACATTCTCCGGTAAATATTTTCGATGACAACGATTGAATCATCAACCACACGGCCAATGGCAACCGTCATGGCCCCGAGTGTCATAATATTAAGCGTAATGTCCATTTGCTTTAATAAAAGAACAGCTATTAATAAAGATAATGGAATGGAAACCACTGAAATCAAGGTTGATTTGATATCTCTTAAGAATAAGAGAATAATGATAATCGCGAAAACAGCGCCAAATAATGCTTTGCTCAGCATTGTGCTGACGGATTCTTCAATTGGTTCAGCCTGATCGAGCGTAGAGAGGATCTTAAGGTTCTCATACTCTTTTTCAAAACCATCAAGCTCTTCTTTAACAGCATTTGCTACATCAACTGTATTTGCATCTGCTGATTTAACGATTTGAAGGCCTATTGCTTCTTCACCGTTAGTTCTGGAAATCGATTCTGCTTCACCTACAGTTTTAATATCAGCAAGCTCTGACAGCTTTACAGTCGGAAGCTCTATGTCCTGCGCAGCAGGCGGTGTCTGTCCGGCTGCTGGCGCTTTAGTCTCGGCTGATCCTGCTGGAGTCTGCTCTGATCCCGGAGCCGTCTGTCCCGGCATACCGCTTTGGCCTTGTACAGAAGCACCTCCGGCCGGCATAATTGGAATCTCCATATTTTTTATATCTTCCATTGTCAGGATGTTTCCATCGACAATAACAGATTGTTCTTTTTCCCCGAATGTATATAATCCAAGAGGAATTTGAACATCGGAGCCTTTAATCATATTTTGAACGGTTTCTTCATCTAAGCCGTATTCCTCAAGCTTCTCTTCTTTAAAAGAAAACTGGACTTCTTCAACTTGCTGGCCTGAAACCTGAACAGAAGAAACACCTTCCAGTCCTTTTATTGCCGGTACAATTTCATCTTCGGCAAGCGCAGTCAAATCACTTAGTGATTGTTCATCATCTGATATACTTAAAGCCAGAATTGGAAAGGCATTGATGCTGAGTCTTGAAATATCTGAATCATTTACTCCATCTGGCAATGAGAGATCTGAAACAGTGCTTTTCACTTCTTCCACTGCTTTATCCATATCTTTTTCAAATTCATATTCGATCTGAATGGATGAGGCATTTTGGAAGGATGTCGAGCTGACAACGTTCACTCCATTTAAATTTTGGACTGCCTGTTCAATCGGCTCTGTCACTTTTTCTGCTACTTCTTCCGGTGTAGCACCAGGATAGACAGTTGTGACTGTTACGATTGGTGTTGTGATGTTCGGAATGGTCTCAAGCTTCATATTCAACCCTGAGTAAAGTCCTGCAACGGTCACAATAATAGTAAGAAGCCAAACTGCATATTTGTTTTTCAAAACAAAATTAATGATTTGATTCATGTTGTCCTCCGGCAATTTATATTTATTGACTGACTGGTCATAATAATTAATAATATAAATGACCAGTCGTTTACAGTCAATTATAAATAACCATTTTAAGCATGAATTATTTGTAAATGTGAACATTCAGTCAGAAACATTCAATTAAGAACGTTATGCACCAGTCACAACCCATGCATGTTTATATTCTATCTTTACTGTTAAATAAGGAGATTACACGATGAAGGAAAAAGAAAAGCGTATTATCGAAGCGGCTATGAGCCTTTTTGCTAAAAAAGGGGTTACTTCGACATCCATACAGGATATTGCGAACGAATGCGAAATTTCTAAAGGGTCATTTTACCTTTATTTTAAATCGAAGGAAGCTCTCCTGCTTGAAACATTTAAATACCATTTTGAACTGATCCATTCAAAAATGGAGGCTGTGAAAGAGAAAGATTTGGAACCGCGGGCACTTTTAATCGCACAGCTTTCCTGCCAGCTGAGTGAGATTAATAAACATAAAGATTTCATCATTATGCAAATGAGAGAAAACGCCATACCCAATAATCCTTCAATGGCAGCTTTCATTCAAAAAATGAATGCAGATTCCAACCTTTTTGTTAAAAATGCGCTTCTATCTATTTACGGAGAGTCCATTGAAGAATATATCTGGGATGTAAGCACGATCCTTCAGGGAATGATTCATTCATATTTAAAATTCATTATCTTTGAAAAAGCGGAATTGGATTTTGATGAACTTGCTGCTTTTCTTTTAAACAGGGTGGATGATCTTGCTGCAGGACTGAAAAACTCGCAAGAAAAACCAATCCTTTCAGGTGAAGGCGAGAAAAACATCTTCTCTTTATGTTCAGCAATAAGCCATGATGAACTATTAGCGAAAATTGAACACATCAAACATCAGCTATCAGGAGATCTTCAAGTCACACTTGAGGTGATTGAGGCAGAAATGAAGGAAGATTCACCGCGTATCCCAGTCATACAGGGGATGCTTGCGAACTTAAATCAGGATTCTGCTTTAGCAGAGCTGCAGCAGAGCATAGCTGCTTATTATCAAATTAAACTATTATAGAAAAAACGTACTTTCTTATTTATCAAGAAAAAACGAGAGATCTCTTTTACCAGAAATCTCTCGTTTTTTATGATGGAAATGGAATCAGCTTTTTCTTGTACAGGGCTGCTATAAAATTCATCATGGCAGCAGGAATTTTTTTAGGGAAGTAGGTCTTTCGGTAATATTTATGAAAAGCCGTTTTCAAATCGTCCCACTGTGTGCAATTTTTTGTTTGGCGGAACCGGGCAACATCAATCATTTTGATCTCGCCCCGATCATTAATGAATATATTGCGAAGGTGAATATCAGACGGATTCAGTCCTCTTTCTTTAGCGTACATAAGGGCTCTATCAATTTCCGCAATATGCTGATCTGTGATGGATATTCCCATGCTGACACAATCAAAGAGAGTGCTGCCTTCAATATAGTCAATGACCAAGAAGTTCCCCCCCGCCTCATAAAGATTGGGATAATACTCAATCCCCTGAAGGGTTCTGTATATTTCTGCTTCTTCCTTTGCAATATGAGTAAAAGAAGGAAAGTACACTTTTAACGCTTTATTCTCATTCGGAAGCTTAAAAACAAATGCGCTCCGGCCTGCTCCGATGAAGGCTAAAGAAGAGTCATAGCCATGCAGTTTGGCGCGGGTCCCTTTCCCTCCAATTTTGACGCTATCTGCAAATTGCTTATATCCTTTCATCCTGAGAACCTCCTTTCCTCTTTACATCGCTGATTAAGATCCAAGCTGTTCAATTTGATCTAAGATCCCTTTCATATCTGATACAGTTTTGACAATTTCAGAATCCTCAAGAAGCTGAATGTTCCAATCTCCGTTTTCAATTTGCTCCAAAGCAGAATCAATTCCGCTTTCAAGGGATTCGCTGTAGCTGACCAGCTGATTATGGGCATCCAGAGCAATCTCCGGTGCTTCCGCTTCTTTAAATGTATTTATTTCTTCTTTCATATCATTTAAACTCTGCGCAAGCTCAGCTCTGGCTTCCTCATTATTTACAGCCTCTTCAGCAAGTGCCGGCAGCTCTTCAGCAAATGCACTTGCCTCATTGATATAGTCCTTTGTATCATTTGCATACTCAAGAGAAGAGTTCACACCTTCAAGTAAAGAACACCCGCTTAGAAACACTAATGACAAAACAGCCAATACTTTAAACATTTTCATCATCATACAGCTCCTTTAGGTTTATTTTTATAAAAAATAAAAGACGTCAGATCCAATTACTTGGTCATAACGTCTTTTTACGAAAGAGACTTCACCAAATAATCGGCAAAGGTCTCGCTAACAGCATCGCTGCCGGCAAAGCCGGGGAACATTCCCGTAATGACGACTTTGCTGTTAAAGCTACTCCCCTTTAAGGAAGAAATATTTAAGTTACTTTTATTATACAATCTGGCAAGCATCGAGGTCAATTTTAGAGCTTTTTATTTTCCTTGGCTAATAGAAATTTTTTTGTTCATTACAAAATAAAAGCCGGCTGTTTTGATATCACGGACGACACTGTGCAGCCCCTCTTCCTCAAGCTTTGAAAATATGCGATCAGCGTTTAACACGTCAAAACTCAGCATCTCTTCTTTATTCAACCCTGAGATCCGGATATCATCCAATAGATGATCGAATTCTTCATCAGCAAACACATTAATGCCAACTTCATATGCTACAGCTCCCGTATCAGAACCGTCAAGATTAATTTCTTCCGATTTTAAATACCAAAAGTCATAATAAATGATGTCTGTCATGTTTTTTCCTCCCGTCAATTAAGCAGATAGTCTTTATTGTATCAAAAACCGGGTCTTCATGTAAAAATGGCCTATTCATCAAGTGAATAGGCCATTCGTTTATTCTTTCACTTCTTTTTTCATAAACCCGACCATGACTGCTGTGATCAGTGATCCAATCAAGATCGCTGCTACATATAACAATGGATTTCCATCAACAATCGGGATAACAAATGCTCCCCCGTGGGGTGCGCGAAGTCCAATGCCAAAAATCATCGTAAGCGCTCCTGCTGCCGCAGATCCGATAACCGCAGCCGGGATAACACGCGCCGGGTCTGCCGCTGCAAACGGAATGGCTCCCTCAGTGATAAAGGATGCTCCCATCACGTAATTGGTTTTTCCCGCTTCACGCTCCGCTTTTGTAAACTTCTTTTTAAAGAAAGTTGTAGAAAGAGCAAGTCCAAGCGGAGGCACCATTCCTCCAGCCATAATAGCTGCATGCGGTGCAAAGTTGCCTGCGTCAATCATGGCAATCCCGAATGTAAAGGCCGCTTTGTTGATTGGCCCGCCCATATCTACAGCCATCATTCCGCCTAAAATCAAACCGAGCAGCACAAGATTTCCGGTTCCCATGCCTTTAAGCCAAACGGTCAATCCATCATTTAATGCTTTCACTGGTTCAATAATAATAAACATCATAATCAGACCTGTCAGCAAAATGCCGAACAGAGGATAAAGCAGTACAGGCTTAATGCCTTCAAGAGAATTCGGCAGACCGCTGAATGCTTTCTTAAGACCGACAACTAAATAACCTGCGAGGAAACCTGCGATTAATCCGCCAAGGAAACCAGCTCCCCCTGTAGCTGCCATAAGACCGCCAACCATACCTGGTGCAAATCCCGGCCGGTCCGCAATACTCATTGCAATAAATCCAGCTAAGACAGGAATCATGAGATAAAAGGCATTGCCGCCCCCAATTGTGCTTAATGCCTCAGCTATAGGATGATAGGATGGGTCGTTTGGATCTGCTGCTTTAATTCCAAAAACAAAGGAAAGCGCAATGAGGATTCCTCCGCCAACGACAAACGGCAGCATGTTTGATACACCATTCATGAGGTGCTTATAAAAACCGCTTCTTCCTGTTTTAGGTGAGTCAGCTGTTTTCTTCTCACCGCTGCTTTTATAAACAGGCGCATCTTGATCCAGCGCTTTTTGAATCAATTCCTGAGGCTTTCTGATTCCTTGAGCAACAGGCACTTGAATCACATGCTTGCCTGCGAAACGATCCATTTCCACCTGCTTGTCAGCAGCTACGATAATCGCTTCTGCTTCTGCAATGTCTTCAGCCGTCAAACCATTTTTAATTCCGCCGGATCCATTTGTTTCAACCTTGATGCTTACGCCCATCTCTTTCGCTTTTGCCTTAAGGGCATCTGCAGCCATATAAGTGTGTGCAATTCCAGTAGGACATGCTGTGACAGCAAGGATTTTCTTGCCTGAAGCGGATGATGCAGGTTCTTCTTCTGCTTCCATCTCTTTTTCTTTCTTATCAATCGCAGCGAGAACTTCTTCTTTTGAAGCCGCCTCATCAAGCTTCTTTTTAAAAGCCGGATCCATTAAAAAACTTGAAAGTCTGGAAAGCGTTTGCAAATGTTCATTGTTTGCTCCTTCAGAAGCGGCAATCATGAAAAACAAATGAGCATTCTGGCCGTCGAGAGATTCATAGTCTATGCCTTTTACAGAGCGGCCAAATGCAATCGCAGGTACGGATACTGCACTTGTTTTTGCATGAGGAATGGCAATCCCTTCACCGATTCCTGTCGTGCTCTGCTCTTCCCTTGCCAAAATCGCTGTTTTATACTCTTCTTTATTTTTAAGCTTGCCTGCACGGTCAAGTGCCTCAATGATTTCGTCGATAACAGCTGCTTTTGATTGTGCATTCAGGTCAAGGATAATCGTATCGCTTGTTAATAAATCTGTAATCTTCATTTTTCTTCCCCCTTCAATGAATATCTAAATCTCATTGACTTTCACTTCATTTATGAGCTTTGCTGCAAATTCCTTATCCGTTAAATCTTCTGAGAAAGCAGTTGCGCTTCCGGTGGCAACACCCTGTTTAAAGGCTTTCTTATAATCACCATGTTCTTTGTATCCTGCAATGAAGCCTGCAACAACTGAATCTCCCGCGCCAACTGAATTTTTCACTTTTCCTGATGGTACATTTGCAAAAAGTGCTCCGTGCTGATTGATGAATATGGCGCCTTTTTCTGCCATTGAAACAATCACATTCTGCACGCCCTCTTCAAGCAGTTTCTTCCCATAATGAACAGCTTCTTCAGTGCTGCTGATCTGAGTATCGAAAAGTTCGCCTAATTCATGATGATTTGGCTTGATGAGAAATGGTTTGCTTTGGAATGTGCTTCTTAAAGCATTGCCTGATGCATCAATGACAACTTTCACACCATTTTTTAAACATGTATCAGCGATTTCTTTGTAAAAGCTTTCGTCAAGAGCGGATGGAATGCTCCCTGCTAAAACAAGTACGTCCCCGGTGTTCAATTCACTAATTTTACCAAGCAATGCAAGGTTCTGTTCTTTTGTAATCTGAGGGCCCTGGCCATTGATTTCTGTCTCTTTAGCCGATTTAAGCTTGACGTTAATTCTTGTATGATCTGAGACACTGATAAAATCATGTGTAATTTCCTCTGATGAGAGAAATTCTTTAATGAACTCGCCTGTAAATCCGCCTGCAAAGCCAAGGGCTGTGCTTTCTGTTCCAAGTCGTTTCAGAACTCTTGAAACATTGATGCCTTTACCGCCCGGATAAACGTTTGCGCTCTCCGTGCGATTGAGGTGCCCCTCTTTAAAATCGTTTACCTTCACGACATAATCGATGGAAGGGTTCAGCGTACATGTATAAATCATGCTGTCACAACCTTTATCTCTGTCTTTTCCTTAAAATCATAAGCGGTGTCTTCATCCAGTTCGTTCGTAATCACCGCTGCTTCATGCAGGCCGGCAATTTTAGAGAACGAAATTTCATTGAATTTTGTATCATCTGCAAGAATATAAGCTTCTTGAGACAGTGTGATGGCAAGCCTTTTGATTGCGGCTTCCTCTGGATCCGGGGTTGTAAAACCTGCTTCCGGATGAATGCCGTTTACACCCATAAAACATTTATCAAATCTGTATGCGTTAATCCCTGACTGTGCTGCACTGCCTACTAGCGCTCTTGTTTTCGGCTTTACAATCCCTCCAATCAGGTAAGTGGGAATTTGATTTTCAAGCAGCATTTCAAGATGTGAAACGCCATTTGTGACGACCGTTATTTCTTTTTCTTTTAAATAAGGAATCATTTGCATAGTTGTTGTACCTGCGTCGATGTATATGCTGTCTCCGTTTTTTACAAGCTCTGCTGCATATTTGGCAATTCGTTCTTTTTCAGCAGCATTTTGTGATGACTTTTCAGTAACACTGAGTTCTTCTCCCTTTTGATGAAAAAGAGAAGCACCTCCGTGAACCCGCTTTAATTTTTTCTCTTTTTGGAGCTGGCTTAAATCTCTTCGGATGGTTGATTCTGAAGAAGATGTGGCATCAACTAATTCCTGTATCGTTGCGACCTGCTTTTCACCAAGTACCTTGATGATGATCCGGTGCCGTTCTGGCGTAATCATTCAGTCACCTCCAGCTAATCGTTCTTTTTGCCTAAAATCTTTATCTTGAGTTTATTCTAACGTAAGCCCTTTCATAAATCAACCAAAAACTTTCAAAATCAGTCATTATTAATCATGAATTCTATTATTCAATCAAAAACAGTCAATAGTTCGTTGATTTTCTCTTTTGTCTTCCAGGTGAATCCCAAATAGAATGTCATACGCACGCGTGTACTTTCCCTTAACCTTTTCAAAGCAAAAAAAGACCATCTGATTAAATCAGACAGTCTCATTTAACCTGCTATCATTCAGTTTTAATTGCTGAACAGCAAACTCCCTGTACATCTGATGAGTCTGCAGCAGTTCCGAATGTGTACCTGTTCCGGTGACTTTCCCTTTATCCAAAAAGATAATTTGATCGGCATCAATGACCGTGGACAGTCTGTGGGCAATGACGATCGTTGTCCGTCCGGCCATTAAGTTGCCAAGTGCTTTTTGAACAACGATTTCAGAATGGCTGTCAAGGCTTGATGTTGCTTCATCTAGAAGGAGGATTTTAGGATCCCTGATAAGCGCTCTGGCAATGCCAATGCGCTGACGCTGCCCGCCTGAGAGTTTAACACCTCGTTCACCTACTTGTGTATCATAGCCGTCAGGATATTCTTCAATGAATTGATCCGCATAAGCCATCTTCGCAGCTTTGGCTATTTCTGCATCCGTCACTTCTCTCGTTAATCCATAACAAATATTTTCTTTAATTGTGCCTGAGGTAATCGGACTCTCCTGAGAGACATAGCCAATATGCGCTCTCCAGGAAGCAAGGGTAAAGCCGTCTATTTTTTCATCCCCAAGATAAATGGCTCCCCCTGTCGGCAAGTAGTAACGTTCGACTAGTGAAAACAGCGTCGTTTTTCCGCTTCCGCTCGGTCCGACAATAGCCGTAGTCTGACCCGGTTTAATCTCAAGAGTAACCTTGTTTAATATAGGTTCTTCTTTTTTGTAGGCAAAATCAATCTCATTAAAGTGGATCGATTGATGAATGTCCTCTATTTTTTTGCCCGAATGAAGGTTTTCCTCCTCCTCTTCAAGAATTTCTATGATCCGTTCAGAAGCTCCCATTGCTTTTTGCAGCTGGGTGAAAAAAGCCGTAAATTGAGTCATTGGAATGACAATCTGAAAGAGATAAAGAATAAAAGCAACCAGATCCCCTGAAGACAAAACTCCTGCTTGAACTCTCAAACCGCCGTAGCCGAGAATCACGACCAGCAGCGACATAATCACAAGTGAGATTAACGGGCCAATCCATGCATGAATTTTCGCTTCAGCCAACCCAAATTGAAAAAGGCGGCCTACTCCGCTTTTTCCTGAGGTGTACTCTTTTTGTTCCGCATTGGAGGATTTCACTAAACGGACTTGAGATAACACTTCACTTAATAACGCTGTAAAGCTGGCCGTTTCATCCTGAAGACCTTTAGAGACTTTGTACATTTTTCTTCCCAGCGGAAGCAGAATTAATATGGAGAGAGGAATCAAGGTAAGCATGATTAGCGTCATTTGCCAATCGAGATAAAGGAGAATGCCAAATGATCCTATTATGGCAATGATTCCTGTAAAGAAGTTTGTAATATGATCTGTAATCAGCCCTTTTAAAATGGCCGTATCATTTGTCATCCGGCTGATCATTTCGCCGGTTTTGTGCTCGTCATAAAATCGGACGGGAAGATGGATATGCTTATTCCAAAGCCTTTCCCTTAATCTGGAAACGACATGCTGACCGACATGATTGAGCAGGTAAATGGATACCCCGCTTGTAATTGCCTGTGCGATAAAAGCTGATATCAGCAGAAAAATATGCACACTTCCAAAATTGTCAAAGCTGAAATCATCGATTAAATTCTTTGTGAATAAAGGGATGACCAGACCGACAACTGTAGACAAAACGCTGAGCGTGCCTGCAATCGCCATTTTTGTCTTTGAAGGCCTTGTCTCCCGTATAAGCTGAAAGAATACCCGCCATTTGCCGCCTGTCTTTTGTGAACTCATCTCATTTTGTCTCCTAACTTGCGTACTATCCTTTATTATACATTTTCCTTCTTAATAGTTTAAATTTGAAACTTCCTGCACTCTCCGCATGTATTTCCATAAAAAAGGAAATGATAAGGTGCATATCAATATATAGAAAGCAGCAGGAAATAAGATGGATAATTACACTGGCACCAATCAGTACAGACGGTATAAAGCCCATTTAAGCATGTTTGGAACGACCCAATTTCATTTAAGAAACCCGTATATCATTGCATGGTGGTCTGCAGCCTTTCCGGGATTTGGACATCTTCTTCTCTCTAAATATTTCAGAGGTCTGCTCTTATTTATCTGGGAAGTGTTTATTAACATGCAATCTCATTTGAACATCGCCATGGTTTACTCATTCTGCGGTGAAATTGACAAGGCGCGGGATGCACTTGATTACCGCTGGACTCTCCTATATATTCCTGTTTACATCTTTGCAATCTGGGACAGCTACAGGACTACCATTGATTCTAATCGTGTTTTTCTTCTTGCTGAACGGGAAAATGCCCCTTTCAACACGTTTTCAATAGGGGGGATGGAAATCAATTATTTAGATAAACGAAATCCAAGATTGGCAGTCGTTTGGTCTTTTTTAATGCCGGGAACTGGGCAGCTTTATATTCACCGCCTCATTACGGGATTCTTCGCTTTGATCTGGACGGTGGTTTTTGTGTACTACTCTAAATGCCTGCTTGCGGTACATTACTTGTTTTTAGGGCAAGTTCAGCATGCTACAGATATTCTGAATCCTTCATGGCTGATGTTTGTACCCTCTGTGTACGGTTTTGCTGCTTATGATGCTTACATAAATACAGTTGAGAACAATAAGCTTTTTATAGATGAGCAGAGAAATTTTTTGGTGAAAAATTATCAGCATTATCGTGTGAAATTTCCAGACAGAGTTTGAGAGGCGATTCCATTGCAAGTATTTGCAACCTTTAATCACTGCACATATCTAGAACTGGCCATTTCTCAGTTGGAACAAGAAGGAATACCAAAAGAGAGGATACTGGCGGTTTCATTAAAAACAACAGACGACTCAATGAAGCTGATGGATTCGATTCATCACTCTGATGGAGTCAGTTTGTTTGATACTGGCGCCGCACTTGCGACCGCTTTTGCAGTAATAGGCGTAAGCATCGGGTTTAAGCTAGCATGGGGGCCTGTTTATTGGGGGCTGATCGGAGCCGGGAGCGGGCTGGTGCTTGGATTTCTTCTCAATTTTATCTATTATCGTGTGATTAAAAAGAAAAAACTTAAGCTTCGGTCTAAAACGAAAGAAACGGAAGTTGTTCTAGTGATTGAATGCCATGAAGATTTTTATAGAAGAATCAACCAAGTTCTCGCGGATAATTATGCCATAGCGATCGGGTTTGTAAAATAAAAAAGCAGTTAGACTGAACCTTTTCAGTTCCTAACTGCTTTTTTCATTAGGCTTCCAGCTCCAATTGTGATGAGCCGCTGTGATTATACGTATCTGTATCTAATTCTTTTGTTATTTTTCCAGTTAAAACTCCCGCTGTCATACTGCCGCTTACATTTAATGCTGTACGGCCCATATCAATCAGCGGCTCAACAGAAATAAGCAATCCTGCTAAAGCAATCGGCATATTCATTGTTGAGAGGACAAGGATCGCAGCAAATGTAGCCCCTCCGCCAACACCTGCAACTCCAAATGAACTGATGGCAACAACCGCAATTAACGTAAAGATGAAAGAAGGACTTAACGGGTCGATTCCGACTGTCGGTGCAATCATGACGGCAAGCATTGCCGGATAGATGCCCGCACAGCCATTTTGTCCGATGCTTAGGCCAAAGGATCCTGCAAAGTTTGCGATTCCTTCAGGAACACCTAGCTGTTTCGTTTGTGTGCTGATATTCAATGGCAGCGTTCCTGCACTCGTACGTGATGTAAAAGCAAACGTCAAAACAGGGAAAACCTTTCTGACATATGTGATCGGGTTAAGTCCCGCAAGCGTCAGAAGCAGCAAATGGATGATAAACATGACAAGCAGAGCCACGTAAGAAGCGAGCACAAATTTCCCAAGCTTTAAGATGGAATCAAGATCACTTGATGCCACCGTTTTTGTCATGATGGCAAGCACGCCGTATGGAGTAAGCCGCAAAATGAGTGTGACGACTCTCATGATGATAGCGTAAAAGGCATCAACAATTTTCGCAAACAGCTCTGCATGCTGAGGTTCTTTTCGTTTAACTCCCAAGAAGGCTAAACCTAAGATTGCCGCAAAAATAACAACCGCTATCGTTGAGGTCGGGCGTGCTCCAGTAAAATCAAGAAATGGATTTCCAGGAAGCAGCTCAAGCATTTTCTGCGGGAACGTCTGATCCTGAATCTCAGTGTAGGATGCATCAAGCGCTTCCCCTCTTGCTGTTTCTGCTTCTCCTTGCTCAATTTGAACTGCCTCTAAATTAAATCCAAGTGAAGTGCCTATACCAATTGCAGCTGAGATTGCAGTAGTCCCTACAAGAATACCCAGGATTAGAACACTGATTTTTCCTATGTTATTCGATAATTTCATTTTCGTAAATGCTGCAAGAATTGAAATGAATACAAGCGGCATCACAATCATTTGAAGAAGCTTTACATAACCGCTTCCTACAATATTAAACCAGCCGATTGATTCAAGAAGAACCTCATTTTCCGGACCATAAATAAATTGAAAAGCAAACCCGAGAACGATCCCGAGGCCAAGTGCAGCAAATACACGTTTTGAAAACGAAACATGTTTTTTCTGCATAAAAAATAATAAAAAGATAAGACCCAAAAGCACGGCAATATTAATAATAATTAAAAAAGAAGTCACTTTTTTCTCCCCCTAACATTTTCCTTTATTACTAAAAAAATATAATGCAATTATTCCAATCAGTCAAGTAGGAATTAATGACACAGAACAATTGATTCATCATACGTCCGTCTTTCAGGAAATATTCATCAGAGGTTCCAACTCGCAGGGTGCTCTCATAAATTATTAAATCAGCTTCATAAAAGGAGGCGAATAATTGCTGTGATCAAAATCAAAAATGCAAATCAAAGTCAAAATATCCTGAATACATCCGTTCTGACCGGTGAGCAAAAAGAGATCCTGGATTTAATGGTGAAATATGAAGAAGTCTATTCCTTTGAACATTTTAATCAGTTTAAATTTGAAATGGATTTAAGAATTGAGATTGTCAAAGCTGCCTCAGCGCTCTACCAAAGCGGAGTTAAGTTTACAACCTTTGAATATTCCAAGTGCAATCCGGATTTTTGGGACCTGACAAGTCAGGGTGCAATTGTCATAAAGCCCGGAGTTCCGCCATCTGCAGGAATCAGGGATCTTTATGCAAACGGGACTCTGTATGCGTTTGAATGTGCCACTGCCATTGTGGCCGTTTTTTACAAAGCCGTGCTTGAGATGATTGAAGAGCGTCATTTCAATCGGCTATTCGCCGGAATGATTCTATATGACTGGCATTACGATGATGATTTGGGTGTTTTCACAAGAAGGGGAAACGATTATCTGCCAGGTGACTGTGTCTATTTTAAAAATCCGGATTTCGATCCTGAGAAGCCTCAGTGGCGGGGAGAAAACGCAATCGATATGGGATACGATCTCTATTACGGCCATGGGATTGGAATTAAAGATGCAGAAGGAATTATTGCATCACTGAATAAATACCGGAAAGAGGGAGCAGTCCGAACTGCTTATCTGCTTTCACAGGTTACGAGGCTTGATTACAGATATTTATATGATTACAGGCAGCTGGGAAGAGGAATTCAAGGGGAATTCCCACTCGCTGATAATCAGAAAATCATCTCGAAAATAGGCACCGCTGTTTATTTAAAATAGCGGACAAAAGCTGCCTGTTATTTAGGCAGCCTCAGCTGGTTCTTATCAAAACATTTGCGCTGCAAGTAGTATTGTTCACGTCCGAGGTACTGGTTGACAATCAGCTCCATCCTGCCGAGGTCATCTCTGCTTACGAGCGGGTCAAGGTCGCTCCACTTTACAACTCTAATAAAATAGTATTCTTTAATTGGAGTAAAGACGACGGGCGAATTTGGCCACTGATCAAACCAGAATTCCATTCTGCCGCGCTTTCTATAAGAATAATGAATAATTTTCATTTTCCATCACCTACTGACAGAATACACGTTCTATCCTAAAAAGAAAAGAAACAATCGGTTTACAAGCCTATTATTCAAACGTTCTTAAAATAGCTCTGACAGGGCTTCCATCTCCATCTACAATTTTCAGCGGCAAAGCGATCAATTCATAATCCCCTTGTCCTGCCGCGCTTAAATCCAGCCCTTCTAAAATATATATAGAATTCTCAAGGAATGAATGATGGGCAGGAAGCTCTTTGCTTTTCATAAAATCAACGGACGGAACATCTACTCCTACAAGCCTGACTCCGATTTCTTTCAGGTAAGCGGCTGCATCAGGGTGAAAATAAGAGAACTCCTCTGGAAATCTTAACGGGTCATCCCAAGAATCTGTGCGGATTAACAGCCTCTCTGTTTGAAAAAGATCAAATTTTTTCAACTCGTGCGCCGTGATCTCTTCTACATCTTGAAGATGGATGACTTTTGCTTTTCCGCAGTAGATGGATAGATCGAGCTCATGTACTTTTTTCGCCTCTGAATTAAAATGAAATGGTGCATCGATATGCGTTCCGGTGTGGGTGCTCATTTCCAGCTTGCCTATGTTAACCGAGCCGCTTGCTTCTTTCGTCCACATAAGTTCAAAGTCAAATGGCGTATCACCGGGCCACGTTGGCGTGCTATTTTGGACAGGTCTTGAAACGTCAATAATCTTCATGCGATCACCTCACGTTTATTTTCATATTGTTCATATCTTTTTTCCCTCATAATATCCTTTAAAACCTGGATTGTTCTCCAAATTTCTTCGTAAGACGTATACAATGCAACCGGGGCCAGTCTGATAATATTTGGTGAGCGATAATCCGGAATGACGCCAGCCTGTTTCAGGGCTTTGCAAATCCTTGCTGCTTCAGGGTGCAGGAGTGCAACGTGCCCCCCGCGTCTTTCGTCTTGTGCAGGATTGATGATGCGAAAAGCAAACCCTGAAAGCTCTGAATCAATTAAATCCATCATAACTCTAGTCATATTCAGTGACTTTTTGCGGATGGCTGATAGGGTAGCCTCTTTAAAAAGCTGAAGAGAAGCAGACAAAGGCGCAGAACTGAAAATATGGGGCGTTCCAATTTGATAGGCTCCGGCAGTGGATGCAGGTGTAAAAGTGTGCTCCATATCAAACTGAGACTCTTTATTGGACCCAAACCACCCGCTTAATCCCGGCGTTTTCCCTAGATGCTTCTCATGCACAAACAGCCCTGCAGCTGCCCCAGGCCCCCCGTTTAAATACTTGTAATTACACCAATAGGCAAAATCAACTCCCCATTTGTGAAACTCATGCGGAACGGCTCCCACTGAATGACACCCGTCAAAACCAATCAAAATCCCGCGCTTGCTTGCCGCCTTCGTCAGCTTTTCGATATTCAAAAGCTGTCCGCTCCGGTATAGAACAGTGGGCAAAACAATTAAGGCAATTTCATCAGTCATAGATGCGATGATTTCGTCTTCACTAAGTGTATGCCCATCCCTGCTTTTCACTTTAACTAGATGTACAGCAGGGTCGAGTCCTCTTAGAGACAGCTGACTTTGCAGGGCATAAATATCAGATGGAAAGTTCAGATCATCTGCCAGAATCTTCGTCCTGTTTTTTTCTGGATGAAAAAAGCTTGCAGCAAGCTGATGCAGATTGACTGTTGTTGATCCGGTCACAACTACCTCTTCAGGCTTCGCCCCTACCAGAAAAGCAGACTGCTCCCCAAGTGTTTCAGCTAAGTAGTACCAGGGCTTTTCTCCTTGTGTCCAGCCGTCAATCCCAAACTCCTTCCAGGCATCAAGCATTGACAGCAGCGCTGACTCTGCCCTTTTTGAAGGCAGGCCAAGTGAATTGCCATCTAAATAAATCGTATTGGTTTTCAGATAGAATTCATCTCTAAAATGGGCAAGCTCATCTTTCTCATCAAGGGCCGCCGCCGTTTTAAGATCCACTTGCATTCACGTCCTTCCGGCTTGATTCTGTTACATCGTTCACTCCTGCAATTAACCTGTCTAAAACCTCTTTCGCAGACATTGATTCATTAATCAATCTTAAACTCTGCCCTGCCCACAGCGACATGTTCTCTGGATTTAGCTCTTTTGCCGCATGACTGCGCAGCCGTTTTGTCAGATCGTTTTGCACAGGATAAGGCAAAATGCTGTTTTCAAATGGTTTCATCTTCTGAATAAAGTCATTTGATATTCCGCGTGCATATTTGCCTGAAAAGGCTCTCGTCAGAACCGTTTCATCTTCTTTGCTGCTAAGTATTTTTGCTTTGTAAGCAGCAGGAGCGCCGCTTTCTGTGCAGGGGATAAAAACACTGCCCAGCTGAACCCCATCTGCACCAAGGATCAGCGCTGCTGCGATTCCTCTTGCATCTGCAATTCCGCCAGCAGCAATAACCGGAACGCAGAGAGCATCTGCCGCCTGAGGAATAAGAGCCATAGTGCCGATACAGGCATCAGCGGAGTCATTGAATGTACCGCGGTGTCCTCCTGCTTCGCTTCCCTGCATGACGATCACGTCTGCCCCGCGCTCTTCAAATAAAATAGCTTCCTCCACGGTTGTTGCCGTGCCTATTATGATCCTGCCTGCCCGTTTCAGCTCCCTGACAGCTTCTATTGAAGGAAGGCCAAAAGTAAATGAACAAATCGGCACATCATTTAGAAGAACAGCCTCAAGCTGCTTCTCATAATTTGAATAACTCGTTTCATTTGTGAATGAAACATCGTGGACAGGCATGTTCATTTTTTTAAGAATACCCGTCATCGTCTGAATATCTTCTTTGCTGATGCTTACTTCTTTTTCAGGAACAAAAAGATTCACGTTAAACGGTTTGCCTGTTAATGCTTTTATTTCTTTTATGTGCTGATCAAGCTGAACAGAAGTTAAATACCCTGCACCGACTGACCCCAATGCCCCGGCCTCACTGACCGCGCTGACAAGCTTTGGAACAGTAATTCCTCCTGCCATCGGTGCTTGAATAATCGGGTATTCAATCTTCAGCAGCCTGCTTAAAGAGGTATGATGCCACTTCATACAAGTTCCCCTCCAATTTCAGAAGAATGATGTATACCTTCTTCTACATGTCATGCGCTGTTCCCTGCCATACTAAAAGGAATACCCGCATAGAGGCAAATAGTGACGTCATTTTAACTGATTATGCTAAAATGGTAAAAAATAGATTCAGAAAGATTGGAGTTGTCTTAGGTGGAAGAATTATGCCCGCTTTGCAATCCCGAAATGATAGAAGATCAACAAGCCGTTCTGTCCAATGAACATTGTCTCTTTTTGCAAATGCCGCAAAAAGTGCTGAAAGGTTCGGGCTTAATCGTTCCGAGAGAACACAGGCCGACCGTTTTCGAGTTAACAGAAGAAGAGTGGCATGCTACTTTCAGTCTCCTGCAGGAAGTGAAGAAATTTCTTGACGAAGAGTATCAGCCTGATGGCTATACGATTGGATGGAATTCAGGAGAAACGGGAGGACAGCATATTTTTCATGCTCACCTGCATGTTATTCCGCGTTTTGAAGACGAGCCTTATGCAGGCCGCGGCATTCGCTCCTGGCTGAAGGATCAAGAAAATATGAGGCCTTCTATACAAGATTAAGAATGATCTTTTTAGGGTAAAAAATAAAAAAGAGATGAAATCGAAAGGAGATTATCAGATGACCATTGTTTATATAAGCATTGCTCTTGTAGTTTGTGCACTTATTTATTTAGGAGTCTCTGCTTTTAGAACGTTTAAGAAAGCGCAGCCTGCATTGCAGGATCTTCAGGAAACGGCTAACCGCATTCAAAAGCAAACAGAGGGCATTCAAACCGAAACCACGAAGCTTTCTGCCACCCAGGAGAAAATCATGTCAGATGTTGAATACAAAAAACAGACCGTTCAGACAACAATTGAGATTGCTAAAGAAACTCCGGAAACAATCAAAGGCTTTAAAGAGTTTTTGCCTTCTAAAAAGGAAGAATCAGCCGCTCACAGAGTGCGGGGCTGAGAAAAGCAGATCACGTTTGTGGTCTGTTTTTTTGTTTGGTGACATCTAAATGAGGTTCTGTTTGGTACTTTAAATGAGCTCATTGCTCCGAAATGGGCATTAATTTGGGGTGTGCTTTAGATAGAATGAAATGGGAAAAGCAAAGAAGTTTATGGAAAAATCTTATTCCACTAATGGAAGCTAAGATTTTAAAAACGCAGGAATTTAGAATCCCTGCGTTTTCTTGTCCGATCCAGCAGCTAAACCATATCCAATTTATTGTTTTCATACAATCACTTTTCATGCTCTATAACCAGACTTACTTAGATTTCAATGCTCGACCCACCATGTCTCTCCGATTTTCATTACGTTAAGCTGTCCGGGATCCAGTTTGCGCTTGTCCCATTCTGCCAGCAGCCGCTCTAGAGCTTCCGGCCCCGTATCGTCAGCGAGCCGGTATGCCCCGTAATGCATTGGAACAAACGGTCCTTTTGCATTTAAATCTTGATAAGCTTTGACTGCATCCTCCGGGTTGATATGCGATACGTTCATGAACCACTCGGGTTCATATGCGCCGATTGGCATGAGCACGCAATCAATGTCAACCTTCTCGCCGATTTCCTTAAAACCGCGGAAATATCCTGTGTCTCCAACGAAGTAGATTGAGTATGACGAAATTCGAATGACCCACCCACCCCAATGAGACGTGTTCGTATCCCAGAGTGTTCTTCTTGTCCAATGCTGGGCAGGAACAAAGGTAAAGCTGACGCCTTTCATGTGAAAGGCTTCCCACCAGGCCGCTTCTGTCACATGCTTGTAGCCTCTTCTTCTGAATAAAGCACCAAGCCCCTCAGGCACATAAAAAAGCGGATTGCCTTTCAGCCGCTTGATCGCTGCGAAGTCCAAGTGATCATAATGCCCATGTGAAATCAGGACTGCATCAATTTCGGGAAGCTCACTTATCGGAAGACCGGGTATTGTCAGCCGCTTTTGCATGCCCATTCTTTCTGCCCAAACGGGGTCGGTCAGAATGTTTACTCCATCCATCTGAATCAAAAACGTCGAATGGCCAACCCAGGTTAAACTCATTTTAGACCGATTATTTTTAATCTCTTTTATATAAGTTTTTTCAGCAGTTTCAATGGATATGGATAAATCCTTTTCTTTCGATCTCCGCTCCTTCATCCACTTTCTGAAGTCAGAAAAGCTTTTGGTGTTTTCGACACCATCTAAGTTACGATATCTTTTCCCCATTTGCCTGCACCTTTACGTAAAATGTCCGTTCTCTGGGACCGTCAAATTCACAGAAGTAAATTCCCTGCCACGTACCCAGCAGCAGCTTTCCGTCTGTCACGATAACATGCTGCGATGCCCCCACAGTGCTCGCTTTCATATGAGCGGCGGTATTTCCTTCTTCATGACGGTCCTCTTCATGATGCCAAGGATAGATTTCGTCAAAACGTCTGATCATGTCTCTTTTTACATCTGGATCCGCATTTTCATTGATTGTAATGCCTGCTGTAGTATGCGGGCAGTAAATAAGGACAGTGCCTTCTTTTATAGAAGCTTCTCTCACTAGTTTTTCTACACTTGAAGTCACATCTGCCATCTCGTCGCGAGAGTTTGTTTTTAAAGTGAACTTTTTCAGCATTTTGCATATCCCTCCTTATTTCCTTTGGTTGAATTGTATCATTAAGAAGCATAATCAGGCACGTTCGGAACGATTTTTCAAATGAATTGATCCGTCTAATGACAAAAACCCCCAAAAAGGCATTCATCCTTCTTGGGGGGGGTTGTGAATTAGAGAACGTAAACTCTTGTTTCGAATGGCTTCAATGTGAATGAAGTTGTGTGTTTGTGGTCAGCAACTTCATAGTTTTGAAGAATCAGCTGTTCTTTCGATAACGGCAGCTTGCTGTACTGGTAGAAAGCCGTTTTGTTGCTGATGTTTGCGATAACCAGTGCTGTTTTGCCTTCATATGTTCTTGTGTAAGCATAAATTTGCTTGTCTTTTGGAAGAATCAAGTCGTAAGATCCATAAACAAAAACTAGATGCTCCTTGCGCAGATCAATCATCTTTTTATAAAAATGATAGACTGAGTTCTCATCTTTCAACTGCTTTTCAACGTTGATTTGTTTATAGTTTTCGTTAGCTCCAAACCATGGTGCGCCTGTTGTGAAGCCTCCGTTTTTCTCTTCATTCCATTGCATTGGTGTACGGGAATTATCACGGCCCTTATGCCAGATAATTTCCATGATTTCTTCATGTGAGCGTCCTTTTGCTGTTTCAATGCGGTAAAGGTTTTTCATGGCTACATCATCATAATCATCAATTGAAGGGAAATGAACGTTTGTCATTCCAAGCTCCTGTCCCTGATATATAAATGGTGTACCCTGCATCAAGAAGTACATGGCTGCGAGGGCTTTTGCACTTTCAGTCAAATACTCTTTATCATTGCCCCATGTTGATACAGAGCGAGGCTGGTCGTGATTTTCAAGGAATAATGCGTTCCAGCCGGAACCGTCCAATCCTTTTTGCCATTTTGTTAACGTTTCTTTTAACTTAATGAGGTCGACTGTTCCTTCTGTTCCATTGTCCCATAAATTGAGGTGCTCGAATTGGAAAATCATGTTGAAGATGCCATTTGTATCGCCAACCCAGTCTTCCGCCTGCTCAAGCTTAACGCCATTCGCTTCGCCGACTGTCATGATATCGTAACGCGCAAACGTTTGCGCTTTCAGCTCGCTTAGATGCTCCATAATACCTTCTACGTTCATGTGATAATCAAATGAGGAAACAAAATCCAGTCCGTTCGGATTAGGCAGATCAGGAAAACCATCTTTTTTGTTGATATGAGAAATTGCATCTACACGGAACCCGTCGATGCCTTTATCAAGCCACCAGTTAATCATATCGTATACAGCTTGTCTCATTTCTTCGTTTTTCCAGTTTAAATCAGGCTGCTTTGCTGCGAATACATGCATGTAATATTGATTTGTTTCTTCGTCAAGCTCCCATGCCGAACCGCTGAAGATGCTTTCCCAGTTGTTTGGCTCTTTGCCGTTTTTGCCATCGCGCCAGATGTACCAGTCACGTTTGTCGTTCTCTTTTGAAGAGCGTGATTCGATGAACCAAGGATGCTCATCACTAGTATGATTAACGACTAAATCAAGGATCAGCTTCATGTCTCTCTTATGCACTTCAGCCAGAAGGTCATCAAAATCCTCCATTGTTCCGAAGTCTGCCATAATATCCTGATAATCACTGATATCATATCCATTGTCAGCATTAGGCGATGTGAAAATCGGGCAAATCCAGATCACATCGATGCCGAAATCTTTTAAGTAATCTAATTTAGAAATAATGCCGCGGATATCTCCAATTCCGTCACCATTGGAATCCACGAAGCTTCTAGGATATATTTGGTATGCAACCGCTTCTTTCCACCAAATCTTTTTCAACTGAAACACTCCTTTATATCAACCTTAACGTCGAGTAAGACGAATGAAAAATAGGGTTAAAATGTTAAGTATAAAAGTATTCGCTTACATTTAATTAAAAGTTGTCATTACTAAAAAATATTATACTCTAATTATGTTAAAGATTGAACAATTTCCTTTGAATTCCTTCTAATAGTTTTTTAAGCACAAGCGTCCGTTCAGCTCCAATCCTGCAGCGCTAGACATCAAAGCGCAAAGTTTTTAAATATCCTTAAAACTGGAAAAAGAAGAAGCTATCTGCAAAAGATACCTTCTTCTTAAACAATTATGCAATTTTGGAACTAAGTTCAGCTGATTTTTTCTTCAGCCAGTCTTTTCCTTCTACTAATCTGGAAACCATCATGCTGCTGACATTATCTCCTGTAGCATTGAGCATCGTTGCCGGCGGATCAATTATCGTGGAGATTGCTGCAATGATAGGCAGAGCTTCAGGCGGAAATCCGTAAAGGGTCAAAATCAGCATTTCGCCAATCATCCCTCCGCTTGGAATAGCTCCCATTACCGTTCCAACCAGAATTGCTACAAGGACAACACTGGTTAATGTGCCAAAACCTGAGAAGTTCATTTCAAAGATTCCAAAAAGGAAGGCAATCTTTAATACGCCTCCAAGTACGGATCCATCCTTGTGAAGAGCAGCACCAAGAGGGACAGTAGTCTCGCGAATATCAGCGCTCACACCCATTTTGCGTGTAGCTTCAAGATTCACAGGAATCGAAGCTGCACTGCTGCAGGTAGCAAGTGAAGTCACGGTTGGAGAAAGCATGTTTTTCCAGAATACTGTGACTGCCTGCTTTTTGCCCGACATGAATGCGTAAATCGTAAAAGCAATCACAAAATAGAGAAATGCCGAGACGTAATACATGACACCCGCTTTGAAATAAGTACCTAAAAGCATTGGACCATATTCACCGACTAAAGTCGCGAAATAAGCGCCGAGCCCGATCGGTGCATAATACATAATTAATGATACAAGCTTCATCAAAACTTCTGATCCGGACGCAAGAAAGCTTGCAAACGGCTTCCCTTTTTCCCCGATCATCGAAACCGACAAACCTACTAAAACTGAAAAAACAATCATTGCCAGCATGTTATTTCTTGAAAATAACTCAACAAAATCCGGAACCGTAAATGTGCTGACAATTTGGTCTGCAAGTGTAACATCTTCCAGCGCCTCCGGTTTTTCAAGCTGAAGCGACACTCCCTGTGCAGGTGGAATGATTTTAACAACGACTACCATATAAAGAGCAGCAATTAAGCCTGTAAACAGAAACACGCCAAGCATGCTTCCCATAATCTTTCCGAGCCGCTTCGTTCCTCCCATATTTGCTATGGAAGAAGCGATTGTAAAGAATACTAATGGTACAACAACCGTAAACATGGCATTCAAAAACAGATCACCAAACGGTTTTAATAATGTAGCTTTTTCTCCAAACACAAGTCCGATTATTCCGCCAATAAGTACAGAAGACAGCAAAATAAGCGGAAAGCGATAAGCTTTCATCCAAAAATCCCTCCAACTAATAACGATAAGAACTCACTAATGCTATCAGAGGGAAAAAAATTATTCAACTAAATAATAGTGGAAGCGGACGGATAGTGAAATGTCTTTCTGGATAGTTAGCATGTTCATCGAGAATTTATTCTATCTTACAAAATTAATTTCCCAAGTGCAGCTGGAAAAGGCCATTCAGGTGGTAAAATGCGTGTGTTCTACACCTTTTTATTGAATTTTTTACATATAAAAAACAGGCAATCATTCTGGATTACCTGTTCCTGCTTCCATCTTCTTTTTTGCTTCAAGCGTCTTAATATGATGCCCTTCCATGTCCGTTACGGTAAACTCGTATCCGTCAGACATAATTTTGTCACCTTTTTTAACATCGATTCTCTCGGTGAGAACCCAGCCGCCAATTGTATCTACGTCTTCTGAATCGATCTCGAGCTGAAGGAGATCATTCACTTCTTCAATTAGTGCTTTGCCGTCGAAAATGTAATGATATTCGCTTTTCTTTTGAACATTAGGCAGTTCGTCAACGTCAAACTCATCGCGGATTTCACCGACGATTTCCTCAAGGATATCCTCTACTGTTACAAGCCCGGCTGTTCCTCCATATTCATCAACCAGGATCGCCATGTGAATCCGGTCTTTTTGCATTCTCATCAATAAATCCTGAATGGGAATTGTTTCAATAACCTTAATGACAGGCCGTATATAATTTTTAAGGAGCACGCCTTCTTTGGACATGTAAAGGGCATCTAATACTTCTTTGATATTTACGAGCCCCACAATGTTGTCTTTATCTTCATGTTCAAGCGGATATCTTGTATACCGTTCGCTCCTCATGATCTCTAAGTTTTCCTCAAAAGAATCCTCGAGCGCCACTGTAACCATCTCTGTTCTTGGAACCATGATTTCTTTGGCTATTCGATTATCAAATTCAAAAATCTTATTAACGTATTTATATTCTGACTGATTGATCTCGCCGCTTTTCAAGCTTTCAGACAAAATGATCCTCAGTTCCTCTTCTGTATGAGCCATTTCATGTTCTGATGCCGCATGCAGTCCGAACAGCCTGACAATAAATAATGCAGAACCATTCAGCGTTTTTATAAAGGGATACATGATTTTGTAAAAAATAATGAGCGGCCGTGACAATGTCATTGTCACCAACTCGGCTTTTTGAATAGCAAGCGTTTTTGGCGCAAGCTCTCCAATGACTACATGCAAGTAAGTAATAGCTATAAAAGCCAGGACAAACGATAAAATGCCGGAAAGCGATGGGTTTAGTCCCCATGAGTCAAAAAAAGGATGAAGCAAATGTTCAATTGTCGGCTCCCCAAGCCATCCAAGTCCAAGGGCTGTTATGGTAATGCCGAGCTGGCAGGCAGATAAATATTCATCCAGGCTGCCTGTCACTTTTTTTGCGGCTATCGCGTTCTTATTCCCTTCACCGACCAGTTGATCAATTCTGGAACTTCTCACCTTAACTATGGCAAATTCTGCAGCAACAAAAAATCCGGTAGCTGCAATTAACAGGGCGACCAATAATAAATTTGTAACAATCAAGAGTTCCCTTACCCGTCAGCGGATAAGGTCACCTCCCTTCTTAGGTGAAATCCTTCTAGGTGAATACTTATATATACTTTCTATTCTTTACTAACTAGAAGACGCTTAGCATCTCATTTATTTCCATATTCTCTTTAAATGAAAAAATTCTTGAATATATCCCCACACAGACACTGGTGACATGATCATTTGATAAGTTAAGACAAATAAGAAAAACCCCGCTGTGTTTTTTCTCACTTTTAAATCAAGCTCCCTGAACACTTTTTTCTGATAGGAGTAAATGCTGAAATAGCTGATTAAGGTAATCGGAAGAACAAATAATGTCATCGGGCCTACAATCCAAAAGTAACCGAAGAATGCAAGAATAAGGCCTGGAATCCAGAATACTGTGTATGTAAAATCCAGGTATGGCATGATAAAGTTTATGCCGGTCAAAAATTTCGCGAAGAGAACCGGCTGATGCCAGGGCTTCATTTCCTTCAAAGCTTCGATCATTCCCCTGGCCCATCTTGATCTCTGTTTGGCAAAATGATGAAACGTCGCTGGAACTTCAGTAAAAGCAACAGAAAGCGGCTCGAAGTAAACCCTGTAATTGCGGTGAAGGAACCGCCATGTCAGCACAATATCCTCACCAATGGCTTCAGGCCAGCCTCCGATTTCCTTTACTGCATCTGTCTTATAAAGACTAAAAGCCCCTTGTGCGACAAGTGTTCCCTGATAAAGCCCCTGAAGTCTCTTTATGGCTGCAATTCCAAGGAAATAATCCCACTCCTGCATTTTTGTAAGTAAATTCTCACGGCTGTTTCTGGCAAGAATTGTACCTGCAACGGCACATACATCTTCAGGTGAACTCACCATTCTTGCGACAATATAACGAATGGCACTTATATGTAAAAGAGTATCAGCATCAAGCGTCAAAACAAACTCCGTATTTGTTTGACTGATTCCACGGTTCAGAGCATGAAACTTCCCTGGCTTTTCCTCATTTAAAACACGAAGATTCAGCCTAAGTTCTTTCCCAGTCTTTTCAGCTCTAGCTGCAGTATCATCAGTGGACCCATTATCAACCACGATCACATGAATCTCGCCTTCATAATCCTGTTTAGCGATGTAATGAATCACAGTCCCGATATTTCTTTCTTCATTTCTTGCAGCAATAATGACGGTAACCGGCACATCGGGGCTGATATTCTTATGTCTAGGCTGCCTGTCGATCCACAGACTGCACACTAAAAAAGCATTTAAAAATCCCGGAACATACGCAATTCCGGCAATAATCATAATGGCAAGAGGAAGCCCTATGATTTCTGCAAGCTCCCTTACCCACGGCAATGAAAGTAAGATCGATGCGACCATCCAAAGAACGGCAGCGGTCTGGCTGATCCAAAACTTCTTTTTTACTGATACATATCTTTTTTTCATAAGTTATCAACCTCAGGTAATGCCTGTTTCTTTTATCTTTTACAAAAAAAACAATTACATGCCCTTAGGACAAAGATGATAACTTTCACCGATTGCCGAAAAAATAGAGCAAGATTGCACATACTACAGAAGAATACGTTTTGAACGGGAAGTGAAACGATGAAACTGACAGAAGATGAAAAAAACGCACTCAGCGATGCGATTGATAAAATGAATGAAGGACTTGATGTCTTTATTCAATTTTACAATGACGCAGAAGAGGATAAGCCTATCATCGAATTTAATGAGAACACGATGTCAGCAATCGAAAAAGCTATAGGTGTCTACGGAAAAGATACAGTCACTGAGAAGATTAACTCTATTATCAGAGAAGTCCTTTCTTTTCTTCCAAAAGAAAAATAAGAGGTGAAAATAGTGAGGTCTAATAAATTATTGATTGATTGGCTGAAGTGGCCGCTGTATTTTAGGATTGTTTTGATCGTGATGCTGATTGTGCTTCTTTTCGGACAGGTGATTTCACTTATTGAACCTGAAGTTTTTCCAACCGTGTTTGATGGAATCTGGTGGGCGCTTGTCACCGTATCCACAGTCGGCTTCGGAGACTATGTGCCTAAAACCGTAGCGGGACGCTTTGTCGGAATGGTGCTCATTTTGATCGGTGCAGGGTTTGTCACAACCTATTTTGCTACATTGTCAGCTGCAGCTTTTCAAAAACAGCATTCATACCTTAAAGGGGATACCACGTTTAAACATGGCAATCATATCGTCATTATCGGATGGAATGAGAAAACGAGCGAACTCATTGAGACGTTTCAAAAAATAAAACCGTACAAAACCCTCGTTTTAATTGATGATACGCTTGAGGAGTCACCGCTCATTGAAAATCTTCATTTTATTAGAGGGAATCCGACAATAGACCGCACGCTTGTGAAGGCGAATATCGAACAGGCTGATGCTGCAATTATTACAGCCAACCAGCATAAGAATGAGTCCGATGCCGATATGCACACTATTCTAATTTTACTTGCTTTAAAAGGGATAAATCCCGATTTATATACGGTTATTGAGCTCGTTACCGGCATGCATCTGAATAACGCAAAGCGTGCTGGAGCAGATGAAATTATTAAATCTTATCAGCTTTCAAGTCACTTAATGATGAACAGCTACTTAGCAAAATACGGATTATCAAGCGTATACTCTGAACTCAATCCGGCAAATGGAAACTACTTCAAAATTGAACCGATTCCCGAGGAATTAATAGGAGAAACCTTTCATGCGGCAAGCCATGCCCTTCTAGAAAAAGAGCTGCTGTTGATCGGCATCAAAAAAGGAGATAAGACGAAGTTAAACCCGCCCATCTCCCAAGTCCTTCATCAGGATGATTTACTCATTCTGATTACTCACTAGTCCAGCAAGACTGCTTCAAGTTCTTTCACTAGATCCTTGCCAAGATCAATATACTTTTCAGGAAACTCGGCGTCCTTGTCCTGAGGTTCCTGAAATTGATCAAACGAAGCTTTCACATTTCCAATATGAACATTATCATCAAGTCCAATTTGGTATTTATGTGAAAGCAGATATGGATTTGTCAGCTTAACTGTCGTATTTTGCGAATCAAGCTGGCCATCCACTGCTGTAAATGGAACGCGCAAGAACTGATAGCCTACTTCATCATCAATCTTATAATCAAATGAGCCATGATCATACTCCCACCCTCCCCCAATCGCATATCCAAGCGGTTTCAGCTGCTGTTCAAGATGATAGAGCTTAAATGACTTCCCTTCAAGCTTTGATGGAATTTCAATCACGTCCATCAACCTCCTTTTAAAGAATAGGTTTTCCTAAAGGGTTCTTTTTTATCATTAAAAAAGGAGATGCGCCATGTGGCACATCTCCTTTTTGTTTTTATTTCAAACGCTTTTCAAGCTCTGCTTTCACTTCTTCAAAACCAGGTTTGCCAAGTAAAGCAAACATGTTAACTTTGTATGCTTCAACACCAGGCTGGTCAAATGGATTAACTCCTAAAAGGTATCCGCTCATAGCACATGCTTTTTCGAAGAAATAAACCAGGTATCCGAATGTGTACTCGTTCATTTCCGGAAGGTTCACGATCAAGTTCGGAACGCCTCCGTCTGTATGAGCAAGCATTGTGCCCTGGAATGCTTTTTTATTAACGAAATCAACTGTTTCTCCAGCTAAGTAATTTAAGCCGTCCAAATCATTCTCTTCCGCTTCAATGGTTAATTCATGACGGGGCTTCTCAACGTTCAGCACCGTTTCAAATAGATCGCGGCGTCCTTCTTGAACGTATTGTCCCATTGAATGAAGATCCGTTGAGAAGTTTGCTGAAGCAGGGAAAATACCTTTTTGATCTTTTCCTTCACTTTCGCCAAACAGCTGCTTCCACCACTCTGCAAAATATTGAAGACCCGGCTCATAGTTAATGAGCATTTCAATCGTTTTTCCGCGGTTATATAATGCATTTCTCACAGCGGCATATTGATAGGCAGCATTCTCTTCAAGCTCAGAATTTGCAAAGTCCTCCATAGCTGCTGCTGCACCTTTCATCATTTCTTCAATGTCAGCTCCTGCAGCAGCAATCGGCAATAAACCAACAGCTGTTAATACAGAATAACGTCCGCCAACATCATCTGGAATAATGAATGATTCGTAGCCTTCTTCAGTCGCAAGTGTTTTTAAAGCACCGCGAGCTTTGTCTGTTGTTGCATAAATACGGGATTTAGCTTCAGCTTTGCCGTATTTTTCTTCAAGCAGCTTGCGGAAAATACGGAATGCAAGCGCAGGTTCTGTCGTTGTGCCTGATTTAGAAATAACATTGATGGAGAAGTCTTTCCCCTCAAGAAGATCCATTAAGTCCTTCATGTATGTTGAGCTGATATTATTTCCAACAAAAATGATCTGAGGCGTTTTGCGCTGTTCTTTAGATAGCGCATTGTAGAAAGAATGGTTCAGCATTTCAAGAGCAGCACGTGCTCCAAGGTATGAACCGCCGATTCCGACAACTAAAAGAACATCTGAATCAGATTTGATTTTTTCAGCACTTTTTTGAATGCGTGCAAATTCTTCTTTATCATACTCAGACGGAAGATCAACCCATCCCAGATAGTCGCTTCCAGCACCTGTTTTTTCATGAATTGAATGATGCGCCACTTTAACGAAATCGCGCAAATATGTAAGTTCGTGTTCACCAAAAAATGACAACGCTTTAGAATAATCAAAACGAACATGTGTCATTGCAGTTCCTCCATCGCATATAAAAATTTTTATCCTCTTTCACTTTAACGAAACTGAGAGGGTAAATCAAGCGAGCCTCCTGATGTAAACGCGTCCAATTTAAAAATAAATAAAACACCCTGCTGAAACAGGGTGCTCTGCTATTAGAGAGATGCTCTCAAGATTGCAAGAACGTCTTCTTTATTCAGCTTTTTAAAGTTGCCGAACTCGCCATTAGCCATTGCTTTATCAGCAATCAGGTCAATCTTCTCGTCTGTGATGTCATAATCAGCAAGGCGGCTTGGGGCGCCTAAGCTGCTCCAGAATTCGCTTAACTTATCAATTCCTTCTAATGCGATATCACGATCTGATTTTCCTTCCGGGTCTACATTGAATACACGTTCAGCCACTTGTTTAAAGCGTCCAACATTTTCATCCAGCGTATGTCTCATCCAGTTAGGGAAAAGGATCGCGAGTCCGCCGGCGTGCGGAATGTCATAAACAGCTGATACAGCATGCTCAATATTATGAGTAGCCCAATCGCCGCGGTATCCCATTTGCAGAGATCCGTTTAATGCAATTGTGCCTGAATACAGAATGGTTTCGCGAAGCTCATAATTTTCTAAGTCATTCATCAGCTTAGGAGCTGTTTCTATAACTGTTTTTAAAGTAGCTTCACAGAAACGATCCTGCAGCGGAGTGTTTTTCGTATGGTGGAAATATTGTTCAAACACATGGGACATCATGTCCACCATGCCATAAACTGTTTGGTCCTGCGGAACTGTATACGTGTTGACAGGATCTAAAATAGAGAATTTCGGGAATGTCAGAGGACTTCCCCATCCGTATTTCTCTTGAGTTTCCCAGTTCGTGATAACAGAGCCTGCATTCATTTCAGATCCAGTTGCTGCTAATGTGAGAACTGTTCCAAAAGGGAGAGCTTCCGTCGGCATATGTTTTTTCGTAACAATATCCCAAGCATCTCCGTCATATTTGGCTCCTGCAGCGATAGCTTTTGTACAGTCAATGACGCTTCCTCCGCCTACGGCTAAAAGAAAGTCGATGTTTTCGCTTTTAGATAGGTTTACGCCACGTTTTACAGTCGATAACCTTGGATTTGGTTCAACTCCTGCAAGTTCAAACACGTTCGCTCCGATTTCCTCAAGCTGCGCAAGAACTTTGTCATATAAACCATTACGCTTAATGCTTCCGCCACCATAAACAAGGAGAACATTTTTGCCGTATTTAGGCACCTCTGTTTTTAGCTGTTCAAGCTGATCTTTACCAAAAATTAATTTAGTAGGATTATGGTATGTAAAATTTTCCACAATCATCGCCTCCTTACTTTGTATAAATTAAGTATGACCTTTTTTCGATTATTTTTGCAAGAAATGCGCTTGGCAAACTCTTTTTGAACAGCATGAATAATTTGACCGGTATCTTCACATTCTATGAGTGCATTCACATATTTAAAGGAGGTAACAGCATGAGCGCATTACAGCGAATTGCACTTGTACTTACTATTATCGGAGCGATAAACTGGGGTTTAATCGGTTTCTTCCAATTTGATTTAGTAGCTGCTATTTTCGGCGGCCAGGACGCTGCATTATCTAGAATTATCTATGGACTAGTGGGAATTGCAGGTCTTATCAACCTTGCCATCCTCTTCAAACCTGCAGCTGAACTCGGCCGTACAGAACCAAAACCGGAAGCACGATAAAGAGTAAGCACCGGATTTTAATCCGGTGCTTTTTTTATGCAAAAAAAAAGAATCCATCCAGCAGGATGCATCCTTTTCATGTTCTTATTTATTTGTTTGTTTAGACTGCTCGATCCACTCTTCTAATTTTTCTTTAAGAGTGTTGAAACCTTGTGGAGTTTCATTAGAATAAGCAGGAGTTGCTTTCATTGTAGCTTGACGCTTTTTAGGCTTTTTAGGAGCTTCAGTTTGTGCTGGAGCTTCTTGAGTTGCACGAATTGAAAGGCTGATTTTTCCAGCTTGCTCGTCAACTGAAAGAACTTTTACTTGAACTTCATCGCCAACTTTTAATTGCTCGTTAATATCTTTAACAAAACCGTGTGCGATTTCAGAAATGTGAACTAAACCTTGTGTTGATTCATCTAATGCTACAAACGCTCCGTAGCGTTGGATTCCTGTTACTTTGCCTGTGTGAACAGAACCTGTTTCGTATTTTGTGCTCATGGTAACACTCCTATATAAGTTGTATTTTTCTCGTTTAATATACGCAATTTAAAACTATATCATATATCTCCATTTTTTTCAATGAAGTTTTTTATTTATGTCAAGCATTTGAGCTCTCAGAAGATTGTCACTTCTTCTTTTCCATCAGCCAGCAATTCCGGTAAGCGCCTTCATGGAAAAGTCGTTTTGGCAGCAGTTTTACTTTTTTGAAACGCACTTTTCATAGCAGCGAATGGCACGCTCGTTAGTTGTCAGAGGATCCATGACCAATCGATCTGCATGAGCAAGCAGGCAGGAGGCCATCGCACCAATAACCTGCTTACCAAGTCCTCTGTTCCAACATTCGGGCTCACCTATGAATTGATCCATTCCAAGGACAACTCCATTTACATACCCGTACAGTTCACGTTCTTCCTCACTTATTTCATAAAATTGCAGATATCCAATCGGGATATCATCATAGGCTATGATACATCTTACGGTTTCGTTATTCCGATCATAAAATTTCTTTTCAGCCATTGCCAGTGAAAACGGTTTGTCCCTTCCCTCATAAAACTCCAGTACCCTGTTGTCAGAAAGCCACTTTGCCAATAAAACGCTATCCCTTCTTTCTAATTTACGTACTGAAAGCCTGTCAGTTTGAACCAGCATTTTGAACGCCTTCTTTTCATTGGAAAAACCGGGCTGAAAGTGCCCGGTTCAGGTTATGAAAATGGATACATGTCATTTGAGAATATATCTGCTTTACTGGTAAATAATCTTCGATGAATAATTTTGCTGATCGATTCTTAGTTCAAAAATGTCAACAGAACCATCCTCATAGAAAAATTCTAATTTCACGTTATTTTCATCATATTTTTCACCTAGCTTATACAGCTTATTGGAAAGTGTTTGATACTCGGGAGCTTTATTTTGTATTTCACGTTCAAATTCCTCTTTTGACGGAGTCCCTTCTTCCTTATAAAGGAGTTCATAAGCAGTGTCTGTATCTCCCTTAACAATTGTATACATATATAGTCGTATCACATCGGCAGGCTGGAGTTCATTTAGTGCTGTTTCGTTTCCATCATCCTTAAATGAAAGGTAGGCATTGTATATTCGATTTGATAAAGGAAACAAACTGAATTCTCTGCCTCCGTAAAACGATACTGCCGGACTTAAGCTTTCTGGTACTGTTACCTTATATTGCTGATATTCTTCTATTGTATTAAACCTAAAATTCTTCTCTTTTAAATAATTGTAGAATTCGGATACGGCAGCCGCGGTTTGACTATTTGGATCCTTTTCCATGACATATTCCATTGCCGACTTCCATTCCTCCTTCAAACGATTCTCTTCATCGATTGCAGGCGAGTTGTTAAGTCCTTTTAAGAGCAAGAACAGCCAAAATTCATACCGCTCTTTTAGCTTTTCACCATATTTAAAATTCGGATTTTTATTAATAAAGTCTTCTAATGCAACTGTCCGATCTGCAAGCTCCTGCGGTGTAATACTGACAGCACCGTCTTCTGTCACCTGAGCCTGATTTTCCATTTCAAAATACTGCTGCATTTGAGCGCTCGGCTTTAGTTCCGCTTCCAATAAACGCAGGTCAGACTGAAAGTTAATCATCCCTTCCCCTTCATGGTAAAAACGATACCCGCTGTCTCTGATCTCTTTTACGACTGGACCAGCTTCAGGGTCATCTGTGCCGGAACGATTCAATTCGTCTGCAAAAGCAAACACATCTGTATATTGTAAGTTTTGTGAGACGGCCAGCCATTTTTCAAAGTAATATTCATTCATCATACGCTGTTTTTCAAGCAAACTGATGATTTCTTCATCTTTTATTTGCTGTCCTTCTTCAGCTTTCGCACGCAAATTTCTAAGCTGCTCACTTGGAACTGCGACATTTTGCCGAACCGTCTGCTTTACTTTATTGTAGTAATTTTCAAGCTCCTGCTTTGATTTAAAAGTATCTCTTTCCTCAAAATCAGCTGCAGCTTTTTTGGCATCTTGTATAAAAGCATATTGTTCAGGATCAGCTATACTGACTTCTTTATCAAAAGCCGACAGATGATCATCATACAGCTGTCTGATTTCTTCATGCCTTGCTTCAATTTCTTCAGCTGAAGGAGGCACTGCGGCTGCTGGAGGCTGGTCCCCTGTTCCTCCATTACGGTGCTCTTTTTGCATTAAAAGCTGTGTTCCTAAAAGTCCTGCTATAATCAAAACGCCAATAAAGCTTGCGGCATATAAGGTTTGTGCCGAGAAAAAGCTCCGCTTCTTTTTCTGTTCTATTTTAATTCGTTCCATAATTTTATCTGAAGAAGTCTGCACAGGCAGCTCCTGGTAGGATTGTTTTAAGTTCGATAATCTTTGCTCAAAGATTTGATCATCCATGAGTTTCACCTTCTTTCTTCTCGTGCTCCTCCAATAACTTCTTAAGCATCGCTTTTCCTCTTAAAATTCTTGTTTTCACAGTAGATAACGTGATTGACATGATTTCAGCAATCTCTTCATATTTAAGCTCATGAAAAAAATAGAGGACAATTGGAATTCTGTATTTTTCATCAAGTTTTTGAATGCATAGATGAAGAGTCCTGTCTTCTTCATTTTGAAGAACATGAGCTTCAACCTCCGGATAATCATAAGCAGGCTCGTTTTGAATTTTAAAGATCTTTTGCCTATTAGACATTCGTTTTCTTGCAGCATCGCGCGTCACATTCAAGGTTATTTTATAAAGCCATGTTGAAAATTTCGCTTTTGAAAATTGATCAAGAAAACGGTACACTCGTATAAATACTTCCTGTGTAATATCATCTATATCATCGCGCCGGTTACCCAGCTGATAAGCAAACTTTTCAACAACTGGAGTGTATTTCTCAACAAGCTCTTGAAACGCATTCATATTGCCTTTTTTTGCTTTTAAAACCAACTCATCATCGTTCATGTTCTGCCCTCCTTCTGACATCTATGAAACGTGAGCTAATGACTATTTGTTTCAATAAAAAGCTTTAGAATTTAGAAGCAGAATAATGTAAAAAAGAGGTTTATCCCTTAAAAAAAGGGGAATACTATTAGCGTATAAGCTTTCTAGTATTCCCCCCTTTTGTTTTTTGGACAAAACCTTAACGGTTTTGTCCATTTTTTTATGAATGCCTACTGAAAATTCTTCATAAAAATAGAAATTCTTCTTAATGCCTCTTGCAGCTGCTCTAAGGAAGATGCGTATGAGCATCTGATAAAACCCTCTCCGCTTTCTCCAAAAACATGCCCAGGCACAACAGCTACCTTTTGTTCAAGCAGCAGCCGCTCAGCAAATTCTTCTGAACTTAGTCCAGTATTTACAATGGACGGAAACGCGTAGAAAGCTCCTCCCGGCAGATGGCAAGGCAGCCCGATTTCATTAAGAGTCTCAACGAAATAATTTCTTCTCTGCCTGTAGCTTTTTTTCATTTGTTCGACATCCTGCAGTCCGTTTTTCAGGGCTTCGATTGCTCCAAACTGAGCCATTGTTGGAGCGCACATCATTGAGTACTGATGAATTTTAAGCATAGCCTGAGACAGTTCAGCTGGAGCAGCAATAAAACCAAGGCGCCATCCAGTCATCGCAAAGCCTTTTGAAAAGCCTGATATTAAAATCGTCCTTTCATGCATTCCCTGTAAACTTGGGAAGCTGGTATAGGCCTCATCATATGTAAGTTCAGCATAAATCTCATCAGCTAAAATGAGTAAATCGTGCTTTTCAGCCATGTTAGCGATTTGTTCGAGCTCCTGTTTGTTTAACACAGCACCTGTAGGATTGCTTGGCGAGCAGAGCAGCAATGCCTTTGTACGGTCTGTAATCGCCGCTTCTATTTGTTTTGGCAGAAGTTTAAACTGATCTTCTGCCTTAGTATGCAGCGGTACAGGCACCCCTCCTGCAAGCGATACTAATGGTCCATAAGAAACAAAGCACGGTTCCGGAATCAGCACTTCATCTAAAGGATTTGTGATTGCTCTTAACGCAATATCCAAAGCCTGACTGGCTCCTACAGTAACAATAACTTCATCCTCATAGCGATAAGAAACATTGAATTTCTTTTGCAAATATCGGACAATCTCCACTCTCAGCTCTGCAAGACCTGCATTTGCTGTGTAGGAAGTAAAGCCCTGCTCCAGCGATAAGATGCATGCTTCTCTGACATTCCATGAAGTGACAAAATCCGGTTCTCCGACTCCAAGCGAAATAACACCTTCCATGCCAGCCGCAAGATCAAAGAACTTGCGGATGCCGGAAGGCTTTAATTGTGAAACGGTTTTAGATAGATACTTCTCTTGTGTCATGGAGACACCACTATTCGTCTGTCTTCATCATCCTGCTCGTAAATTTTGCCGTCATGCTTGTATTTTTTCAAAATAAAATGAGTCGTTGTTGAAAGCACGGAATCAAGCGTAGATAGCTTATCTGAAACAAAATGAGCAACCTCTGACATCGATCTGCCTTCAATCACAACAGATAAGTCGTAAGCCCCTGACATGAGATAAACAGATTTCACTTCATTAAATCTGTATATCCGTTCTGCAATCGCATCAAAGCCTGTTCCTCTTTTTGGCGCGACCTTTACATCAATCATCGCTGTTACACCTTCATGGCCATCAACTTTGCGCCAGTTGACAGTTGTCGAATAATCAATAATAACCTTTAGTTCCTCAAGACGTTTAATCGTTTCAATCGTTTCTTCCTCTGACAGCTGCACCATTTTGGCTATTGCAAGAGGAGTCAGCCTGCTGTTTTCCTCTAAAAGCTCAAGTATTTCCGTTTCCTTTTGAGAAAGCTTCATTTCGTCGTCCTCCTTCTATCCATTAAGAATGTTCTGATAATTATAGCATGAACAGGAGAAAACAGACATGGGGGTTCTCCGTTTTTTTTCTTCAAAATACGGGTAGATTTTACATGAGTTATTTCGGGATTCAAGGTTAAAATAACAGAAACTTTCACGGCAAATATGCTGATAACCGTCAGCTTTTGTCAGCTTATACGAATTCATGTCTATAGGGGAAATTCAGAATAAATGCTGGAGTGAATGACTATGGTGACTTTTGAAAATAAACAGGAATTTAAGATGAAGATACAAGGCATTCATGTTCATTACGAGCTCTATGAGAACGCTGGAAAACCTACAATGGTTTTGATTCATGGCTTTCTTTCTTCTACTTTCAGCTACCGGAGGCTGATTCCGTATTTAAGAAATGAGTATAGAATTATTGCTGTTGACCTGCCTCCTTTTGGACAGTCGGAAAAGTCGATCGCATTTGTTTACTCATACCGCAATATGGCTAAAGTCGTCATCGAGCTTTTAAAAAATCTTCATGTGGATGACGCCATTCTTGTAGGACATTCAATGGGCGGGCAAATTTCCTTGTACGCTTCAAAAGAAATGCCTGAAATGTTCAGAAAGGTTGTCCTTCTCTGCAGTTCAGGATATATGAAAAAATCTCATCCATCCCTTATTTTCGGCTCATATGTGCCTTATTTCTACCTTTGCATTAAACATATTATGAGCCGTCAGGGAGTATGGAAAAACCTTTGCAATGTCGTTTACGACCATTCTTTGATTGATCAGGAAATGATGGATGGCTATATTCGGCCGTTTTATGATGACAGGATTTTTATGGCTTTATCACGTATGATTCGTGACCGTGAAGGTGATTTATCTGCAGAAGATTTAAGAAAAATTGAAACACCGAGCCTGCTCATTTGGGGGCAGGAAGATAAAGTCGTTCCCGTACAGATCGGTGAACGCATGAACAAAGACCTTCCAAATTCTCATTTCTTTTCATTGAAAAACACAGGACACTTAGTTCCCGAGGAGCGTCCTGATTTTGTATCGGAGCGGATCTTCGAATTTTGTGTATGACATACGAAAAGCGGAGTCGCCAGTTTAGCGCAGGCAGACAGATAAGGCTTCGCCAGTAAAGGCGCTTTTTGCCTTTACAGACGGATCCGTTCTGGCCGAGGGGCTAGGAGGTGAAGCTAGACATCAAAGCGCAAAACTTTTTACTTTCTTATCTTAAAACAAAAAATGCAGCAGAGAACGGCCGATTACCGTTCACAAGCTGCATTATTTTTTATAAGAAGCAATTCTATAGCTATTTTTTCACATTCTTTTAAAGGAATGATTTCTTCAAACGAGAATTCATATATAGCCTGAATTTTTCTGGACAAAGGTGGATACGCTTCTGAAACGTGAACAGCCTGCAAAACATCGAATACTTCTGTTTCATAAGCTTCCTCACCGTAGTTAAGCGGATCCCACTTATATAAAATTTCGAGCATCTGCTCATTAGCCTCTTTCATTTCCACTTAAGATCACCCATCCATTTCATTTGCATAGCTATTTTATCATAGATATGATTAAAGAAAAGCGGAATCGCCCGTTAATGCACACAACCAGCAAAGAAGGAGTGTTAAAATGAATCCTTTTGATCAGAAAACTGACAGATACAATACTCAATCCGTTAAGTGGGATTACACGGAGGAAATTTTCGGCATTAAGGATGTTCTGCCTATGTGGGTGGCGGATATGGATTTTAAGGCTCCGAAACAAGTAGTTGCAGCTCTTGCAGAGCGGGCATCCCATGGTATTTTCGGATATACATCTACAGGGTTCGGAGCCAAAAAAGCCGTGCAGAATTGGATGGAAAAACGCCACAGCTGGAACATCACGCAAGAATCAATTGTTTTCAGTTCAGGTGTTGTGACAGCTTTAAGCATGGCCATTCAATCACTGACAGATCCCGGAGACAGTGTTCTCATTCAGTCTCCTGTTTATCATCCTTTTTTTGACATGACCGAAAAAAATAACCGGACCATCATTAATAATCAATTAAAACTTGTGCAGGGAAAATATGAGATTGATTTTGCAGATCTTGAAGAAAAGCTATCAGACCCTGCAGTTAAACTTATGCTTCTTTGCAATCCCCATAACCCTGGCGGCCGAGTCTGGTCTTCAGATGAATTGAAAAAGCTTGGCGAATTATGCGCTGCCCATCATGTTATCGTAGTTTCAGATGAAATCCACTCGGATTTAATGCTGTTTGGCCATAAGCACGTGCCATTTGCCTCCATTTCAAAGGAGCTTGCCGACATATCCATTACATGCATGGCTCCAAGCAAAACATTTAATCTTGCAGGTCTGCAATCATCTGCGATTATTATTCCAAACAAGGATCTTCGCACGAGATATGAGGATTATCAAAAGAGACAGGGTTTTTTCACCTTGAATACATTCGGCATTACAGGCATGGAAGCTGCTTATACTTATGGCGCTCCCTGGCTTGAAGAGTTAACAGCGTATTTGGAAGGCAACGTCAATACGGTCACTTCCTTTATTGCAGAAAAACTGCCGGAGTTGAAGGTGATTCAGCCGGATTCCACCTATCTTGTTTGGATTGACTGCAGAAGCCTCTCAAAAACAGATGCGGAATTGAAGGCATTATTGCTTGAAAAAGGAAGACTTGCCCTTGAAGAAGGCACTAAATACGGGCCTGGCGGTGAAGGCTTTGTCCGCATGAATATTGGCTGTCCCCGTTCAGTTGTTCTTGAAGGCTTAACACGCCTTGAAAAAGCATTTTCTTAAAGCAGCAAAAGCCATAACCGGGATTATGGCTTTTTTAACCTGTGATCCGGTTTAATTAAGCGCGTCATTTTGACAGCACATCCCCTGGGTATAAATTGAAACATATTGAAGTATATTGAATTTTTTAATGGTATAATGTATTCAGAATATTGTAAAGGTGTCGAATCCATTGACCATGACAATTGAATCGATTAAAGAATTAATTCTGCATATGACATTCATTCTTTTTCCTGTATTTATATATCAAACCGCATGGCTCAGCAGGCCTTTCAAATCGCCCCCCAGCCGAAATAAAACACTTATTTATTTGCTTTGTGCACCTTCTGCTATTCTTTGCATGACCTACCCGCTTCATATTATTGACGATTTAAGTTTTGATCTGCATTCTATTCCCATCGTGATCAGCATTTTATATGGAGGGCCCCTGTCTGGCGCTCTGGTCATTCTCACTGTATTTGTCTACCGGTTTTATACAGGCGGATATTGGCTGATGCTGAGTCTGATTACCATCCCTTTCTATATTATTCTTCCTTACTATCTGCAAAGAAAATGGTTTTTCTATAATAAACAGCGCAAAATGATGTTCATCCTGCTGACAGCAACGATTAAAACCGCAGTCACATATTCTGCATTATATGTAACTGGAACTCTTGGTCTGACTCCTATGATTTTCTCCGGAAGCAATATGGTCATTTTATCGCTGGGCTGGCTTTTCCTCCTATTTGCATTTTTTCTCGCACAATACGCCATTGAATACATTCGTGAAAACGCAATGATGCGTTATCAGATCATCAAAAATGAAAAACTCTCAATCATAAGCGAGCTTGCTGCCAGTGTTGCTCATGAAGTCAGAAATCCATTAACGGTAGTAAGGGGTTTCATTCAATTGATGGGTCAGGAACTGCAGGAGAACGAACATAAAAATAAGGATTATTTCGAATTAGTATTATCAGAGCTTGATCGGGCTCAGGATATTATTACCGATTATTTAAATTTAGCGAAACAGCAATATTTTGAAAAAGAGAAAGTTTCTTTATCCTCTTTGCTGATTGAAGTCGATCAATTAATGCGTTCCTATGCCAACTACAAAACGGTCACAATCGAAACAAAAATCAATTCTGATTTAGTCGTTTATGGTGATAATCCGAGATTAAAGCAAGTGTTTATCAATCTATTAAAAAATGCAATTGAAGCTGTCCCTGATCTAGAAGGACAAGTTTTCATAAGAGCCTATTCTTCCCATGAATACATCAGAATCAAAATTTCTGACAATGGAAGCGGAATGACCGCAGATCAGCTTGAACGATTAGGGGAACCTTACTTTACCCTGAAGGAAAAAGGAACCGGTCTTGGGTTAACTGTCACATTCTCCATCATTCATCACCACGGGGGAACGATTCGATATCAGAGCTCCATTGGCGAAGGGACAACTGTCACTGTATCTCTGCCGATTCAGTCAGATGCTGAATAGTTCGAATGTTTCTTTCATTTTTATAATAAACTGACCATAGAGACGAGAAGTGACCAGACGAAAAGAACATGAGGAGGGGTTTTTTCTGAAGAACCGATTCATGCTGATTTTTCTGCTTACCTTATGCTTATTGACCGCAGCCTTTTTTATCCCGCAGAAAATGGGGAACGGCGCACAAGCGATACCAAATGAAGAAATGCAGCAGGAAGCTTCCCTTGCGATTGACACGATTCAAACACTTCATTTTAATTCCTTTCAGCGTGCTCTTTCCCTGAACGAGCAAGTGCTGAGCATCAAAGAACAAAAAGGCTCTGATCAGAAATGCTATGAAACGACTGTACAGTTTTATACATTTTTTGGACTGCCTTTCTCAAAAGTAAAAGCAGACTGTAATCAAATCGCTGAAATAAAGTAAAAACGGCCGAATAAGGCCGTTTTTACTGTTTAGGATTATTTTTTTTCTTCAGCTGGTTTTACTTCCTTCTTATCAGGACGTTTTCCTTCTTTTTCTGTAATTTCACCGCAAGCGATGCGTGCTCCTGAATCTCCAGATGGCTGAGTCATCCCGTCATCCTTGAGGTCAGTAATAATCAGCGTTGTTCCCTCTTTCATTAACAAAGAGTTTTTCGCATCTTTTTTCAGCGTTACGGCCGGTGCAACAATTTCCGCTTCAACCAGTCCGTCTTCATCTGCAATCAGATTCTGCAGATCACCTGCATGCGATCCTTCTGGATGCAGCAGACCGTGCTGCTTTTCATCAGGATTGAAATGATTGCCTGCACTTTTAAATTCAGGCGCCTCGCATTTTGCATTTTCATGTATATGAAAACCATGCTCTCCAGGCGGAAGACCCTCTAAAACCAATTCCAGCTTTATGCCTTTAGTCTGTTCGGAGAGTTTCACCGTCCCAAGTGAATCGCCGCTTGCATTAAACATTTCTACATCTACTTTTGTCGGTGCCTCTTCCATGCACCCGCTTAAGAATGAAAGGAATAAGACTGCCGGAACGATACGTTTTTTCATTGTTCCCTCCAGAAATATGTACTTCTTACCATTTTCGGCATACGGTGGATATTTTATTCTGGAAAATAAAAATACCAACCCCGATATTGGAATTGGCTTTTATCTTACAATTTATTTTTATGAGCGGCTTTAAGGTTTTGTTCGAACTCCTCCGCTTTCAATTCTTCTTTTTTCGAGATTTTTTTAATAAGCATGAACGCTGCTACAGCAGCAACAAAAAAGATGAACATCGTAATTCCAGCTGGAAGATACTCAGACTTGTCTTCAGGAAAATAGAGAAACAAACCAAATATGAAAGCGTTTAACAAAACGATCACTCCTTACCTTTATCCACTTAACTATAACAAGTTTTAACCACAAGCTCCACTCCTGTCACAAAAAGTTCGCATTAATTGGTGGTATAATTAGAAAAGTGGAACCGACCGTTTAGCTCCGAAAGACAGATAAGGATTCGTTCTGGCCGAGGAGTTGGGAGGTGGAGCTAAACATAAAGAAAAGCGGAACCGCCTCGCTGGCACTTCAAGGCGAATGATACATAAATCTTAAACTGAAATCTGTACACATTATGATTAAATAATTCTCAAAAATAAAAATGGGGATTTGCACCAAATAAAAACAGGAGGCATAAAAATGAGAGAAGAACTTTTTATAGGAGATATCGTGACAGGCATCTATAAAACAGGGAAATATATCGGAGAAATCACGAACATTCGACCGGAGCATTATTTAGTAAAAGTGAAGGCCGTCATTAAACATCCGCTCCAAGGAGACTTGCACATGCCAAAGGAAGCCGAGGTCCCGCTCTTTCATGAACGCAGAGCACTTGCAGAGAATGAGCAAACCAATATACCAAAGAGCATGGTCCGTAAATATGAAGGCATCATCCCTTCTTATCAGGAATCTCTGGGCAAAGCAGTTGCCGAACTTGAAAATGATTTAGCGGAAGATTCAAGACCATGGGCTAAAATGTCACTTGAGAAAATCCAGGTGTTAAAAGGAGATTACTTTAAGTAATAGGATCTTTTGTAAAACATTGCTGCTAAAAGCACAGCCAAATAATAATAAGCCAAATCACGTGTAAGGTGATTTGGCTCTATGTTGCAAATTTATTCATGACTTTTGAAAAATCAATTCGGTCTCCGATTGTCGTCGGCGTTGGTTTTTCAAGATATCGTTTATCATTTTCGACAAGGTTATAAATATTGCAGGTGGTCAGTGCATCGTCTAATGCGCAATGATGCCTGCCTGTTCCCTTTTTTCCATACTCTTCAACCGCTTTCCATAAACCTGTCTGATTTCTGTCCCCAAAAAACTTTTTGTATTCCATTGATAAATCTCTGAACTTGCCGCTGAAAGGGAAATCAGCGTTGTTCTTCTGGCAATTTTGCCTGAGTACCTTCATGTCCATATTTCCCCATGTAACGACGGTAGTCTTCGGATAATCTCCAAACTCCTTCAAGATCGTGATCAATTCCTGAAAGGAAATACCTGAGTTAACCTGTGCTTGAGAAATGTTCAAAAATGATTTGCAGCGATTTGATAAAAAGGGAAACTGAACTGGCCTTACATAAGAGGAAAATTGTTTGTGAGCGGTTTGATTGATGACGGAGACGATTCCTACTTCGATTATTTCCGGATAAAATCCTCGCGGGTTAGCTTTTCCTTCTGGCATGGTGAATTCAAAATCAATAAAAATTAATTGATGGTGATCTGCCATACGAGCCCTCCTTTCAACTCATTTTATACATCAAAAAAGAAATTTCCTTTTTATTACTATTATATCACCAAACTGGAAAATATAGCTTTATTTTTCTAAAAATAATGAATATTGCTCAGTTATTATTTCTAAAAACGAAAGGATTGATTTATAATATTAAGGGACACGAAATATATTGCTGGGGTTTTATACTAAAGAAGGTGTTTTTTATCTCAATTCAGAAAAGAAATTTTTTAATCATGTGGGCAGCTAACTTTTTTGTTGCGGCAAGTGCGACCATGATTATGCCCTTTTTGTCTTTATACTTGAGCACATTTGGCGATTTTTCTGATGACTATGTGCGCAAATGGGCCGGCTACGTATTTGGCATCTCTTTTTTAATGGCTTTTCTTGTCTCTCCTCTCTGGGGAAGATTTGGAGATAAGTTTGGCTATAAAAAGATTTTGCTCATTACAGGGTCCGGAATTGCTACAAGCATTCTTTTAATGGGGTTCGTAAATTCCGTTCATGAGTTATTTTTGCTGCGGCTGTTGATGGGTGCTGTTACTGGATTTATTCCAACTTCTCTTGCTTTAATTTCAGCACAGACTAAAAAGGAAGTCGCAGGACGCACACTTGGCACCCTTCAGATGGGGACGGTATCAGGAGGATTATTCGGACCGCTTATTGGAGGTCTTCTCGCTGACCAGTTTGGTTTTACCTACACCTTTTTCATAACAGCAGGCGTTATTTACATATCAGTCCTTCTTGTTGCTTTTGGTATTAAAGAAGCACCTTTAAGAGGAAAAGAAGAAAAAAAGAAATCATACACAAGGAAACAAGTTCTTCAGCATATTTTTAAATCTCCTCTGCTCTTGACGATCATGTTCTTAACTCTGCTTGTTCAAATCGGCAACTTCAGTATTCAGCCACTGCTGGCTCTTTATGTGAGCGAGCTTCATGGTCCAGTCAATCTGGCCTTTTTCTCTGGACTGGCTTTTTCTGCAACTGGTGCAGGCAATTTACTGGCATCAAGGAGATGGGGATCTCTTGGCGACCGGATTGGACATGAAAGAGTCCTGATTGGACTTTTGATTGCCTCTGTCTTCTGCTTTATTCCGCAGGCGCTCGTTCAGACTTTATGGCAGCTGATGATTTTCCGTTTTCTATTCGGCATGGCGATTGGCGGAATCATCCCTTGCATTACCGCATTTATCCGCCAGACAGCACCTGTTGCTATGCAGGGAGAGGTCCTTGGCTATAATGTCAGCTTTAAGTTTCTGGGGAATGTTATTGGTCCTGTTCTTGGCGGAGTCATAGCAGGAAGCTTCGGAATCTCTGCCGTTTTTTATGTTACAGCCGGATTATTTCTATGCAGTGCGATTCTATTATGGAAAAGCCTGCGCAGTGAGCAGAAAGCTCTTGCAAAAGCAAGCTGAAGACACGCTCTCCAAACTGGAGGGCGTTTTTTGCTGCTACTTACAGGAAATATCTTCTATCTCCTTCCATCTGGTGGTACTATAAAGTGTACACAATAACCTATAAAGCGAGTGACAGCATTGCGTTCAATAATTGGCTGGATAAGCCTGATCATCATGGGCCCCGTTCTTATGTATTTATTTTTGATTTCCGGGGATGAAGTAAAAAATGTGAAAGCTGTATCAACAGTTTTAGATGAAAAGCTCCCATTAAAAGAAATTCCTCTAACACAAAATAGTTTTATCGTTGATCAAAACGGCGCCCTCGTTTCTGAAATCATCACAAATCAGGAAAACCGGACGTATGTGCCTTTTGATAAAATCCCTGAAGCTGTCAAAACTATTTTCATCGTTTCAGAGGATCAGAAATTCTATGAACATATTGGATTTGATCCTGCCGGAATGGCGAGAGCGGTCCTGATTAATGCCAAAAGCCAATCGATCGAACAGGGCGGCAGCACAATTACCCAGCAGCTTGCCCGCAATGTCTTTTTATCTCACGAAAAAACCTATAATCGGAAGCTTAGCGAGCTTCTGTACTCTTATCACATAGAGAGAACTTTTTCAAAAGAAGAAATTCTTGAAGGATATTTAAACGCAGTCTATTTTCATAACGGGGTCTACGGGGTTCAAATGGCAAGCAATTATTACTTCAGCAAGCCAATCGACAAGCTGACGCTGGCACAAATTGCGTTCATCAGTGCCATTCCGAATAATCCGGCATTATATGATCCAATCAAGCATTTTGAACATACAAAGAAAAGGCAGCTTCTGCTGCTTAAAAATCTTTTAGACGGTGAATATATCACTGGGGAACAATATAACTCTGCTTCAGCAGAAAAAATCAGGTTAAATCTGCAGCATCGGACTGACCGATATCCCGACTACGTCACCTATGTACATGATGAACTAAAACGCCTTATTGCTGAAAATGAAGGCTACACAATAAGAGCAGCCGATGCAGGCAAGGAAGAAAAAGCTGTAATTGAAGAAGAGCTGAATAATAAAGTGCATGAAGTTGTAAAAAAAGGCGTGATCATCCATACAGCTCTTGATCCAACCATGCAGGCGAACATGAACGATGCTTTTAAAAATCACCTGAGCGATTCTTCTGTTCAAGGAGCTGGTGTGGTCATTGATCATCATGCTCATCAAATAAAAGCCTTATACGGAGGCCAAGATTATCAAAAATTCAATTTCAACCGGGCTTATCAGGCATACCGGCAGCCGGGTTCTGCAATAAAGCCTTTGCTCGATTATGTTCCGTATATAGATGTGAAAAATGCTTCTGCATCATCCGTGATTAGTGCAAAATCTTTTTGTAAAAAAGACTATTGCCCCAAAAACTATGATGAGAAAACATATGGAAATGTGACGCTTGAAACAGCTTTTAAAAAATCGTACAACACACCTGCAGTCAGAATGCTTGATGAAGTTGGCATTGAAAAAGGATATTCATATTTAACGCCGTTCGGTTTCCAGGCTGTAACGGAAGCTGATTACGTTCTGCCTTCAGCAATCGGCGGCTTCACAAAAGGATTTTCACCTTTAGAGCTTACACAAGCTTATTCGGCTTTTGCAAATGACGGTGTTTTCAACAAAAGTCATGCCATTGTCCAAATAACAGATTTGCAAGGGAACTCTTTATACCAATGGAACGAAGAACCTTTAAGAGTGTGGAAAAGCACTACCAACAATGAAATGAGGAAGCTTTTATCGGCTGTCACATCAAGCGGGACCGGAACAAAAGCAAAGCATTCTGCTCCATATACAGGCGGCAAAACAGGAACAACAAATGACTTTATGGATTTATGGTTTGTCGGTTTAACCGACCGCTATACAGCCGGCGTGTGGATTGGGAAAGACAAATCAGCCAGCATAGAGAAGTTATCCAAATCTGCTCCACAGCAGCTCATCTGGCGTGATATCACTAAAAATTGATCGTTTTAGATTGTTTATTCGTGGAATAGAAAAGATAAAGCATGTAATTGAGGGTGAAATCATGAAAAACAGGAAAGTTCTATTGTTTGATGGTGTGTGCAATTTTTGTAATGGGACTGTGCAATTTGTTTTAAAACACGACAAAAAAGCTGTTTTTAAGTTTGCCTCCCTTCAGTCTGATGCGGGACAGCAAATTCTTGCTGAAAACAGCCTCCCCTTGAAAGACTTTGATAGCTTCGTTTACGTCGATGGGGATAAGGTTTACCTCAAATCTACTGCGGCTTTGCACGTATTAAAGGAGCTCGGAGGTTTATTCAGGCTCTCCTTTGTATTAATAGTCATCCCCCGTCCTGGCAGGGATTATGTTTATAGCATTCTTGCCAAGAACAGATACAAATGGTTTGGAAAGAAGGATGCCTGCACCCTTCCTTCTCCAGAAACAAGAGAAAGATTTCTATAAGAGAAGCCCCCCGGGATTAGCCGAGGGGCTTCTTCTATACGGGCAAACTCGCCATCAAGCTGTTGTACAATCTCATGCATATATAAAGAATGCCGAACAAAAAAATGGACCAGAACAGCACATGAAATAAAACAAGTCCGATTAAAGAGAAAGACGTTAAGAAAAAGCTGAACTGATAAACGGCAAAAATGAAATAACACAGTGTGGCGAGCAGAAAGACAGCGAAAATGCCGATCCCATATTGGACGAGCAGCAGAGAAAGTGCAGCTGCCAGTAAATAGAACGCCGATCCAAGTCTGATTTTCTTCAGGCTCTCACCGTCCACATCCTTTGAAAAAAAGAGCAGAGATAGCTCTGTCACTGTATCTGCAATAAGTTTTAATGCTGAAAAAATCATAAAATAAATAAGAGCAAAAACTATAAATAAAGCTAATTTTATGCCATTCTCCGAAAAGAACTCAAGCATTCCCCCGTAAATACCTAGCTTTTTAAGCACTTTTAATACCATCATGACTGTGGAGATAGAAAAAGAAGTGCTGAACAGCAAAATGGAGATCAGCGGAAAATAGCTGGTGAAATAAGTATTTTTCATTCCATGAATCTCCTAATCTGACAGAATACTCATTCATTATGCCTCACAGCTATAAGGGTTACAAGAATTTTTTTCCACATATAAAACAGAACGTCCCAAGGCTGACGTTCTGTTTTACTTATTCACATTCACAATTCGAATGTATTCTCTCGGCTTAAATTTCTCAAGCATCCTTTTTTCCTCATTAGACAAATAAAACGGCTCTTCTGTTTCAGACATTTCCGCTTTGCTTCCACTCAAGGAATCTGGATCAATATAGGTTCGTTTTGTCTTTTCATTTGCAGCCCATGCACTGCTGAACATGGCTGTAAAAATAAAGGAAGCAGTGATGATCTTCTTTTTATTCATATGGATCACCTCATCCCTAGCATGCTCATTCAAAAAAGGAAATATACAAGCCTGCAGTGAAAGAAATCCGTTATTTTTTGGCTGATTTTCGTTTCTTTCTTCTTATTTAATAGAACAGATAAAGGTGGTCAATAATAGGTGTGTAAGGAATGCACGAACGAAATTTTTACGTTATAATCAACTTAGGGTCTTATGACCGTGAAATTTCATCATAAGGAGGATCAAAAATGACGTTATTACATGCGGCTATCATCTCACCATTTTTACTGGCCATTCTGATACCTTTCCTTTATAAATATTTCAGAAGCATACATACTGGTTGGTTTGTGCTCGTTTTGCCGATTGTATTGTTCGTTTATTTTCTTGGATTTATTGGCGAAACCGTTCAATCCACTTTAAATTGGATTCCATCGCTGGGCATTAACTTTACAGCCTATGTAGACGGGCTTGGTCTGCTGTTTGCTTTGCTGATTACAGGTATTGGATCGCTCGTCGTTTTGTATTCCATTTATTATCTCTCAAAAGAAAAAGAAAAATTAAATCACTTTTATGTTTATCTGCTGATGTTTATGGGAGCAATGCTTGGCGTTGTGCTTTCGGATAATGTCATTGTTCTCTACACGTTCTGGGAATTTACCAGTCTTTCATCTTTCTTATTGATCGGCTACTGGTACCACAGAGAAAAATCAAGATACGGTGCATTAAAGTCGATGATGATTACCGTGTTTGGCGGACTTTCAATGCTCGGGGGTTTTGTCCTGCTCTATTTGATGACAGGAACATTCAGCATCCGCGAAATGATTGAGTCTGTTCCAGGCATTATGAACGACCAGCTGTTTATCCCTGCTCTTGTTCTTGTTTTGCTTGGGGCCTTTACTAAATCGGCGCAATTTCCATTTTACATCTGGCTTCCGGATGCGATGGAAGCACCGACGCCTGTCAGCGCGTACCTGCACTCAGCAACAATGGTCAAAGCAGGGATTTATCTTGTCGCAAGGTTCAGCCCTGTATTTGCCATGACGGCTGAATGGTTTTGGCTTGTCAGCATCTTTGGAATCATTACTCTGTTCTGGGGATCATTAAATGCTGTGAAGCAGACTGATTTAAAAGCGATTCTCGCTTTCTCAACGGTGAGTCAGCTTGGGTTAATCATGTCATTGCTCGGAGTTGGGGCAGCCGCTCTTCATTACGATTCACTTGATGATAATTTTTATACCATTGCAACTGTTGCAGCTATTTTCCATTTAATTAATCATGCAACATTTAAAGGCAGCCTTTTCATGGTAGCCGGAATAGTTGACCACGAAACCGGGACACGCGATATCCGCAAGCTCGGCGGTTTGATGAGCTTTATGCCGATTACGTTCACAATCGCTGTGATTGGCGCTTTCTCTATGGCCGGCCTGCCGCCTTTCAACGGATTTTTAAGTAAAGAAATGTTTTTTACCGGTATGATCAACGTAACAAAAATGGATATATTCAGCATGGAAACATGGGGCTTATTATTCCCTGTGCTCGCCTGGGTCGCCAGTATTTTTACGTTCTTATACAGTATGGTCCTTGTATTTAAAACTTTTACAGGCCCTTTTCAATTGGAGATGCTTGAAAAGAAGCCGCATGAAGCACCGCTTGGCATGCTGATTTCTCCTATTATTCTAGGTTCACTTGTTGTGATTTTCGGCTTTTTCCCGAATCTGCTGTCTTACACATTAATTGAGCCTGCCGTAGAATCGATCATGCCTTCGCTGCTTTCTGAAGGGGAAAAATTTGAAGTCCATATCACATTCTGGCATGGCTTCTCACCTGAATTAATGATGACAATCGGGGTTATCGCTCTTGGTATAATCGGATATTTGACTCTTGGAAAATGGAGAAAGGTGTACGATTTGTTCCCGAAAAAACTTGCACTTAATAAATTCTATGATGCTTCGTTAAGCGGTATGGAGCGTTATTCAAACTCGCTTACCCGATTTTACATGACAGGGTTTATCAGAGATTATCTGGCCTATATTTTTGTTTTCCTGATTGTGATTACAGGCGGAACAATGGTTATCAAAGGCGGATTTTCATTCAGTCTGGATGGTACCGCGGAAATTGGCATTTATGAAGCCGTGCTTGCTTTTGCCATGATTGTCGGTACGGTCACGATTTTGTTTTCCAAATCCAGATTGACTGCGATTATTGCACTCGGATCAGTAGGATACAGTTTAGCATTATTCTTTGTCCTGTTCCGCGCACCTGACCTTGCCCTTACTCAGCTTGTGATTGAAACGGTATCGGTTGCGCTGTTTTTGCTCTGCTTCTACTTCCTGCCTTCTTTTAAGAAAAGAGAAAAGAAGCTCAGCTTCCGATTAGTCAATTTCTTTATTTCACTGGGAGTGGGACTTGTTGTCACATTAGCTGCTATTTCCGCCAACAGCAATCGCGTCGGCGAAACGATCTCGTCTTTCTTTATTGAAAACAGTTATACAGAAGCCGGCGGTAAAAATATGGTCAACGTGATCTTAGTAGATTTCCGCGGATTTGATACGTTGTTTGAGATTACCGTTCTTGGCATTGCTGCACTTGGGATTTACGGCATGGTCAAACTGCGGATGGCAAAGGGGGAGGAAGGATGAAAAAGACACATATCAAAACAAACGACTTGATCCTGCAGACGATTACTAAAGTTGTGTTCTTCATTATCATCATTTTCTCAATTTATCTCTTTTTCGCCGGACACTACACACCTGGCGGCGGATTTGTCGGAGGATTAATGACTTCCTCTGCAATTGTGCTGCTTCTGCTCGCTTATGATGTAAAAACAGTCATCAATATTTTGCCGGTCAATTACATTAATCTGGCTGCAGCAGGACTGCTGATCGCCGTTTTAACAGGCGTCGGTTCTTTCTTTTTCGGCGTTCCGTTTTTATCCCATACATTCGGTCATGTTGATCTGCCGATTCTTGGGGATACGGAGCTTGCAACGGCAGTCTTGTTCGATCTTGGGGTTTATCTTGTTGTTATCGGTGTAACCCTGACCATTATTCAGACGATTGGAGAGACGGAATAATGGAAATTTTAATGGCAATCGTTGTTGGTATTTTGTTTATGGCTGCAACTTATTTAATGCTATCTAAAAGCTTGCTTCGCATTATTATAGGTACTGGTTTGCTGAGCCATGGCGCACATCTTTTAATCCTTACTATGGGCGGATTGAAAAAAGGCGCAGCACCGCTTCTTGGCGAAGAAGCTTCATCATATGTCGATCCTCTGCCACAGGCTTTGATTTTAACGGCAATTGTTATCAGCTTTGGTGTTACATCCTTCTTGCTTGTTTTAGCTTACAGAGCGTATCAGGAACTTGGAAGTGATGATATGGATCAGTTAAGGGGAAATGATCATAATGAATAATATCGTGATGCTGCCTCTCATTGTTCCATTATTGGCAGGTATTCTTTTAATCTTTTTCAATAAATATATAACAGTTCAAAAGTGGATGAGCGTCATTGCCTCTGTTGCTGCAGTTATCATATCTTTTCTGCTCGTTCAGGATGTCAGAGAAAATGGTATCCTCACGGTGGAAATCGGAAGCTGGGCGCCTCCATACGGAATTGTCTTCGTTGCAGATATGTTTTCCAGTCTGCTTGTGCTGACAACCTGCATCATCGGACTGACTTCTATTCTGTTTGCTTTCCGATCAATCGGGGCTGAACGGGAGCGTTTTTACTTTTATCCTGCCGTTCAGTTCCTGATTGTCGGCGTAACAGGCGCTTTTTTAACAGGCGACATTTTTAACCTGTTTGTCTTTTTTGAAGTGATGCTTATGAGCTCGTATGTGCTGATTGTTCTTGGCGGAACAAAGCCGCAGCTGCGGGAATCTATTAAATATATTATCGTGAACATTTTTTCTTCTGCTTTATTCGTCATCACCGTTGCTTACTTATATGCAGTGACCGGAACCTTGAATATGGCAGATTTGAGCCAGAAGATCAGTGAAAATGGTCAAACGGGCATTTTGACTGTTATCGCGATTTTATTTTTAGTCGTTTTCGGCATGAAGGGCGCTATCTTTCCTCTTTACTTCTGGATGCCGGGATCTTATCAGGCACCGCCGGCTGTTGTAACAGCTTTATTCGGAGCTCTATTGACAAAGGTCGGCGTGTACTCCATTACACGGGTGTATACGCTCATCTTCATTCATGATACCGGATATACGCATCAGATTTTAGCATGGCTCTCTGTTCTGACCATTCTGTTCGGAGTGATTGGGGCGGTTGCTTATTGGGATGTAGAGAAGATTGTGATCTATAATATTATCGTCGCAGTCGGCGTCATTTTATTTGGAGTTGCCGTCTTTAATTCACCTGGCATTGAAGGAGCTATTTACTATTTAATTCATGACATGATCATAAAAGGTGCGTTGTTTATGCTTGCCGGTGCCATGATTGTAATTACTGGAACAAGCGACTTGAGGAAAATGGGAGGACTGCTGAAACATCATCCTCTGCTTGCATGGATGTTCTTTATCGCCGCCATTGCTCTTGCTGGAATTCCTCCTTTAAGCGGTTTTGTCGGGAAGCTTAAGATTATTCAGGGCGGATTTGAAGCCGGGGAATATGTTTTTGCTTTATTTGTACTGCTGTCAAGCTTGCTTGTTCTATACTCCATCATGAAAATTTTCATCCATGGTTTCTGGGGTGAAGTCAAGCTTGAGAAAGAACAGGAGAAAGGCTCAACAAAAGGTCTTCTCTTTCCAATTGCTGTCCTGATTGCTCTGTCTATTGCTTTTGGGGTTGGAACGGAAGCAGCTGCACCGTATATTACTCAAGCTGCTGAAACGCTGCTTGATCCATCAATCTATATTCAAGCCGTGCTGAAGGAGTAGATAATATGGCCTTTCAAATATTACTTAATTTCTCTATTGCATTTACATGGATGTTTCTAAAAGGAGAATACTCCGTCCAGGACTTTTTTAACGGCTACTTTTTCGGATTGCTGATGATCTTTGCGCTTCGCCGTTTTTTCAATCACCGGTTCTATTTATGGAATGTTTTTGCCGTTTTAAAACTCCTGTATATCTTTAATCGCGAGCTGATTATGTCTAATTTAGCCGTTTTAAAGGTCGTGCTTGCGCCTAAAATTACAACTCGTCCCGGAATTTTCAAGCTTGAAACAGAGCTGAAAAAAGATTGGGAAATTACGATTCTTGCAAATCTGATCACCCTTACACCCGGGACACTAGTTGTCGAAATATCTGACGATAACCGCTACTTGTACATTCACGCGATGGACTTAGCTGACGCTGAAGAAGCCAGAAAAGAGATTAAAAACACGTTTGAAAAAGCCATTCAGGAGGTGAGCCGCTAATGTTTGATTTAGTATTAAGAATCTCCCTTCTACTCATCGCCATTTCAACGGTTTTATACTTGTACAGGCTGATCAAAGGGCCTTCGGTTCCTGACCGTGTCATTGCCCTTGATGCGATCGGGATTAACCTGATCGGTATTACGGCGATCATTTCAGTTATGCTGCGCACCAATGCTTTTCTTGAAGTCATTCTGCTGCTTGGAATCCTGACATTCATTGGAACAGTTGCCTTTGCAAAGTTCCTTGAGAAGGGAGAGATTATTGAAAATGATCGTAATCGCTAATTTCATTATCGGGTATTTCATCCTGCAGGGTGCTTTGCTGAGCCTTATAGCAGCCTATGGGGTTGTCCGTCTTCCTGATGCCTATACGCGCAATCATGCAGCATCCAAGAGCGCAACGCTTGGCATCATCAGCATACTGCTTGGTGTATTCTTCTATTTCTGGCTGATTGAAGGCCATTTTAATGCACGAATTATACTGGGTATTGTGTTTGTCTTTATGACAGCACCGGTTGCCGGGCACCTCATTATGAGGGCTGCATACAACACGAAAGTGCCGCTGTGGGAAAAAAGTGTTCAGGATGAATTAAAATCAGATCGAAAAAAAGAAGGTGTAAAAGGATGAGAACTGTCTCATCCTTTTTTAAAGGAGCAGAAGCAAAATGAGTTTTGCAATTAAGCTGAGAGACGTTTTTTCAAAGCACGCAGATTTGGAAAAAGCGATTGTGATGGAGAAGTATATGCGCGATCAATTTCGCTTTTTCGGCATAAAGTCACCTGACAGAAAAGAAATAACCAGGCAATTTCTTAAACAGCACGGGCGGCCTGAGCACTTGAGTGACACTGTTTTGGAGCTTTGGACGTTTGAAGAGAGAGAACTTTTATATGCGGCAATTGATCTTCTTCTGCTTGAAAAAAAGAAAGTTGGGCCATCAGATATAGAATGGATTAAGCGCCTGATTATAACAAACTCCTGGTGGGATACGGCAGACCTGATTGCCTCTAACGTAATCGGCCATCTCGTAATGAAGCATCCCGAATTGAGGAGAACGTATATTGATCAGTGGGCTGATTCGGACAATATCTGGCTGCAAAGAACGGCCATCCTGCATCAACTAAAATATAAGCAAAAAACAGACGAAGCATGGCTCTATCCTGTCATCATAAAGCACTCAGCATCAAACGAGTTTTTTATTCAAAAGGCTATCGGCTGGGCATTGCGGGAATACTCAAAAACAAACCCGGAATCCGTCAGAACGTTTATTGATAACACAGAGTTGTCAACGTTAAGCAGGCGCGAGGGAAGCAAGTATCTTTAATGATCTATTTTTTCGGGAATTTGGGGAGTGTTGAAAACGGAGCTTGCCTTTGATTCAAAAAAACAGGTTTTTCCATTCAGATTTGGAATCATAGCTTGCCTTTGATTCCACTAAATAGCTCTTTTCTTTTGGATATGGAATCATAGCGTGACGATGTTGATTCTCCTCATACTAGAATCATATTTCCACAAGTAGTAAAATAATAACTAAAAAAGGGTGATTAATTGCTTAGCAATCAATCACCCCTTTTCTTCTATTTACACGCTGTGCTCTTTCATGTATTCCTCTTTTAAAACAGAGCAAACAGCTGCATCACAGAATACGCCTTTTTCATAGGCAGCCTGTCTTAAGACTCCTTCATATATAAACCCTGCTTTTTCGAGGCACAGTTTTGAAGCCGTATTGTCCGGATCATAAAAAGCTTCAATGCGATTTAGGTTCATTTGGGTAAAACCAAACTTCAAAATGGGTGATAAAACCTCGGTCATCACACCTTTTCTCCAGTGAGACGGATTCACTTCAAAACCTATTTCCGCTTTAAAATGTTCTTTTTCCCAGTTGTGATAGCCGCAGCTGCCTATGATTTTATTTATTTGTCTATCAGCGATGCCCCATCTGAACCCCTCATTATGATAAAACCTTTCAGACCAGCGGTTAATTATCTCAACAGCCTGATTTACTTCAGTAAAACTTTCAAGATCGTAATATCGTGTGACTTCATCATCTGAAAAATAAGCAAACACCTCACCCGCATCACTTTCTTCCATTTTCCTTAGTACAAAACGCTCTGTATAGAGAACTGGAAAACTTGTATTCATCTGTTATTTTCCCCTTTTATTCTTATAAAACATGCCCCGATGGTTATCAGGGCATGTCAGGAATTATTTTTTCTGCAGAATCGCCATCGTGCATCTGGAAATGCAGATCAGGCTTTCTCTTTCATCGACAATCTTAATCTCCCAAACCATTGTTGTTTTGCCGCGGTGCATCGGGATGGCGTGAGCAGTTACGGTGCCGTCCTGTTTTCCTCTTATGTGATTTGCGTTAATTTCCAGACCAACGCACATTTCCGTTTCCTGGTTGATTAAATGAAAGGCACCTATACTTGCAACTGTTTCTGCAAGCGCTACAGATGCGCCGCCATGAAGAATGCCAAAAGGCTGTCTCGTGCGGTCATCTACAGGCATTGTAGCTACAACGCCATCATTCGTGACGCTTTTTATCTCAATTCCAAGTGAGTTCAAAAGCGTATTTTCAACATTATATTCCATAATAGTTCCTCCTCTATTGCGGGCTTAGTTTCATCAGCAGCATCTGATCATCATCTTTGCGCGGATTTCCTCTGCCATCACGATTGTTGGTTACGGTATATAAACGATCATTTTCAATTATTACATCGCGCATCCTGCCCCAGCCTTCCAGATAAGTCTGCACCTCTCCTGTATGAATTTCAAATCGCTTCACTGCATTCCCCGATAAAGTCGCCACATACAGGATTCCTTCCTTATAGGCAATGCCGGAAGGAGCCCACGTCTCTTCCCCGGTGTGATAGAGCGGCGCTTCCATGCCTTCCTGCTGCTCGTCCCCTTCAATAACAGGCCATCCATAGTTTTCCCCAGGCTGAATCCTGTTAATTTCATCATGTGCAGACTGGCCATGCTCTGTACTGAACAGGGACCCTTTTTCGTCCCACGCAAGCCCTTGGGGATTACGATGACCATAAGAGTATACAAACGAACCAGGGAAAGGATTGTCACTCGGAACAGATCCGTCAAGTTCAAGCCTTAGAATTTTTCCTGCAAGAGAATTTTTATCCTGTGCAAGGTCAGGAATCAGAGAATCTCCCGCTGTTGCATAAAGCTTGCCGTCAGGCCCAATTTTGAGGCGGCCGCCATTATGGAACTGTGCACCCGGAATATCTTCTAAAACAGCCCTTACTTCCTCCCATTGGTCTGCATTTTCCTTTAGGATGACAATTCGGTTTTTCACTTCGTTTCCATCTTTATATGTATGGTAGGCGAACGCTTGCCTGCTCTCTTCAAAATCAGGGGCAAGCTGAAATCCAAGAAATCCGCCCTCGCCTTCTAGATGCAGCTTCTTCTTCAATTTCAGTTTTTGAATCACTTTTTTGTCTGAATCCCCGTCCCATTTTATAACTTGACCTGTGCGTTCACTCAGATAAAAAACGTCATTATTCTTTACAATGGACCACGGAACATCCAAGTTCTTTAGAATACTTTCGGAATTCTGACGCTCAGTCGGTCCGCTCACTTCCCTGTCTTCCTGACTTTCATTCTGAACAGACTGACATCCCGCTATGACCAAACAGCTGAAAAGAATCACCCATAACCTATCCAGGTAAATCACCTCTTATTCCCATTTTCTTTAAGTTTAACGAAAAATAAGAAATGATTCACGGATTTATACTTCCGTGATTTATTTTCGAAGGGCGTATACAGCAAAGAATAAGTAAACCATCATCAACATAAGCACGGGCAATACCGCCATCAAGTCCATCATAACCCCCTATTAAGAAAGCGCTTTCTAACGCAAGAATCGTATTTAGATTCCATCTTATCGCAGGTTTGTGATGGGGATATTGAGAGAAAGTATAAATTTTGTAAACTTATGCTTATTGATAGGTAAACAAAACTGTCAGTTCTGCAATGATTTCTATATTCTTTACAAAGACAGGGGTCTGTCCTGACGATTGTACACCTAAACTTAATTCTTTAGACAATGGGAAAAATCCTCTAGGTTCTTCGGTTATTTTTACAGGCTTGCGTACAAGATTGAGCTGATAAGAACGGGCAATCGCTTCTGCCTTATCCAATGCTTGTTTTGCAGCAAGATTCAGAGCTTCATTGATCCATCTCTCTTGATTGGAAAGAGAAAATTGTAACGAATCTGCCCGGTTGGCTTCATTAGAAAAGGCTGTATCATAGATCAACCCAATGTTATCTAAATTTTGAGCAGTGATGGAAATCGTATTTGTAACCTCATACCCTTTTAAGACAGGATCTGAACCTGCACTATAGTCGTATTGGGGAAAAACGGTGTAAGAAATGGTCTCAATTTGATCTTCTGAAATGTCAATTGATTGCAAGGCTTGAATAAGCTGATTGACGCGCCTTTTATTTTCCTGCTGTGCTGCAGCAACATCCTTGTCTATTGTCACCACCGCAAGCTGCAAAACGGCAGTATCCGGTTTTGCTTCCACTCTCCCTGTTCCGCGAACAGAAATCAAATATGGGGATTTTGTCTCTCTCGCTTTGGTTCTGTAAGCCGGATCAAAAGGCTGCCCATACATTGGAAACATACACAACACTCCTCTCAGAATCTAACACTCTATTCAATCTATATGCCTGAGCGATAAAAAAAAGTGCGCAAGAATGATTCTTGCGCACTAATCAATAATTCCTTCTGATTTAGAAATCAGGACAGCTTCTGTTCTTGAGCCGACATTTAATTTATTAAAGATGGAAGTTAAACTATATTCAATTGACCGCTTGCTTAAATGAAGCTTATCGGCAATCTCCTGATTTGTTAAACCTCTTTCAACCTCTTGAAGAATGGCTTTTTCCCGATCATTTAAAGCCTCTGTATCATTTGAAGTGGAGCTGGTTTTCATTTTTTGCTGAAGAATAAGAGACTTTAAATAGGAATACGGCACAACGATGTCTCCCGAAAGAGCATGCCGGATGGAAGAAAGAATCTTTTCCTTTGTCTCCGTTTTGCTGATTGCCCCGTGAATTCCAAGGCGAATAGCCTCTTCATAATAATCCTCTACATCATAGCCTGTATACATGATAATCTTGCAATCCTCAGAATGCTGAATGATTTCAGTGGAAAGCTCCATTCCATTTATATCTCCAAGATTCATATCCATCAGGACAGCATCGTATTCGTGAAAGCTGATGTGCTTAATAACATCAATAGAATATGGGGGATTTAAGCAGGACACCCTCACATCAGGCTCTGTTTCCAATATCGCTTTTGTTCCCTCACGTACTGCTGGATGATCATCCACAACTAAAATATGTATCATGTAATCAACCTCTCTGACCCGAGCATCTACTCTCTATTTTATAAAAAAGACCTGGCAAATGCCAAGTCTGAACTATTCATTCAAAGTTCAACAACCACTTTAAACCCATTTCCCTTTGAAGTCTCAATATGAAGGGAGCCATTTAGAGCCTTTACCCTTTCTGTTATGCCTGAAAGACCCATGCTTTGATGATTGGAATACAGTTCGCTTTGATCAAAACCGATGCCGTCATCTTCATAATGAAGAACAATTTTATCCTTAATGCAAACAAGCATAATTAGAACATGGAGTGCATTGGAATGCTTTCCGGCATTAGTTAAGAGCTCCTGAACAATCCGGTATAAATTCAGCTGTGTATCAATATCAATCGTTTTAGTAAAGTTGCCTGTATTTAATCTCACATCAAAAGCTGCAGATTCATTATACTGAGCGGCAAGCTTCTGCAAAGCTTTTACCAGCCCAAGATCATACAACAGCTGCGGGCGAAGCTCCTGGCACGTCTCCCGCGTAGTCTTGATGATATTGGTCATCGAGCTGTTCATGTCCTGCAGCTGATCCCTGAAAACAGTCGGAGCCATTTCAAGCTCAGCCAGGGCAAGCTCGCTTTGCCGCTTTAAAGAAATTAAATCCTGCAAAACAGAATCATGCAAATCCTTAGCCAGGTTAGAGCGCTGCTTTTCCTCTATCGAAAATAAAACTTTCGTCAGCCAGGCCGGATTGCTCCCTTCACTCTTAATCTTCTGCAGATGATTCATCAGCTCTTCTATCTTAAGGAAATTCTCAAGAGATATATTCGTATAGAAGGACAGTGTTTTTAACCAGGAAATTTCATCTCGGTTTAATTTTGGAGTATTAAGCATAGACAAGCAAATCATGACATAGCTTCGGTCATCTGTCTCGCCCACATTAATCACAAAACCCCGATCCACTTCGACAATTTTGCCTATCTCATGTGAAGCCTTCGTAATCTCTTTTTCATATGACAGATAATCTGTACCCTTCATATGAATCTCGACTGAGATGATGTTCCCGTTCTTATCAACTTCCACATAATTCGCCCTGCTGACAAGCAATACATCTGTAATCACCTTTTTCAGTTCGTTTATGACATGATCAAGCTTGCTTGCCTTCCGGATGCTTTGCGTATATTTAAAAACACTGTCCTGGTAATTGTACTTTTCGGAAAACCGCTTGAAGCGGAAACGAAAGTCGAGAATTTCCTTAAAGTAAAATACAATAACAAACAAGATATATATCATAATTGACAATCTAATAGGATAAAATGTAGGACTGCTTTCTTTATTAATTAAGACAACACCAACACCCATAAAAGTTGGAATAACAGCAAGAAGTGCATAATATTTCACGCGACCCAGTATGAATTCTATGTCGTAAATCTTGGTAGCAAGAAACTGATATACTAGTGAAAAAGGTATAAGCAATAAGAATGCTGCTAAGAAAGTTGGCGGGAATATCTGTTTATTGAATACAATAAAAGGGATTGTGTAAAGAAGCAAAAAAGGTGAGAAAGCTATAATATTCGTTATTATAAGGACTTTGACTAAATATTTTTGATCAGAATATTTAACTTTTTGGAGTCCATATATTTTTAAAACAAATGTCAAAATAAAGAGAACTAAAAATGATGATAAGTTTATTGTTTTTACTACAGAATAAAAACTTAAAGGATAGGATTCATTAGTTATTATTCTGAGAGTTTCAGTAATTAAATTTAGTAAAACAAGAATATATCCAGTAAAAACGAATTTTTTTGAAAAGAGAACTTTACCAAGTTCTTTGAAATATTGATAAATAAAATGCATATAAAAAACTGGAGTCAGCAAGAACAGGGTGAGATTAAAATATCTGCTCATAACGTCCCCTCTTGCTGAACTTCCGCCGCTTAAGTAAGCCATTGCAATAGTTAACAAAAATAAATTCAAGATTAAAGCAGATGGCAAATTTAGTTTCTTATTGGTTTTGTGTATAAAATAGCTGCAAAATAGACAGAGCAAATAAATGGTTAAAGGTACAACAACAACAAACATATTTTGATAGTTGAAAATTGAATCTGAAACAACATATTCTATTTCTTTATTATTCGTTAATAATTTTAGCGTATCCACTTGTTCTAACAGACCGCTATTTACAGAAGGATAGTGATTTAAAGGATCTTCACCGTTTATTTTAGTAACAATATTTCCAGGTCTTATCCCAACATTGTCTGCCCATGACTTGGGTTCAATGGCTGTTATTTCAAGCCTGCCTTTTTCATCAATCTGAACATTTGCACCCACATATGGAATCTTTATATTAATGTAGGAAAAATAAACTGCTAAAATGACACTGATTGATAAAATGATAATATAACTTTTGTTAAGATTTTTAATCATCAAATCTTCCTTCTAAAATATTAGAACCAAAACATATTCGTCGTTCTAGCTGTACTCAACAGTCCTTCTACTAATCCTAACACTTCATCCACATTTTTCACACCCAGTAAACTAGCTTCACCACTGGCTACTTTTTCGATTACTTCCGGGTTTTCCACTAAAAAGTTTACGATTTCCTGCATGACTTAATCTCTCCTTTTATTTTCAGATGAATTTATGATCAAATGAGACTTTAGAAGCTCAATTTGATGTTGAGGCAAGGGCACTTCCGCTATCAGAGTTGAAGCCTTTTGAATCGCAATTTGCTTCATGACGTTCAAGTAATGAACAACACCAGATTGTAACAATTTCGATTTAAATGTTTCAATACTCCCATAGTGTTCCATAAAGGTTTGGCTGCCGGCGATAAATTCAGTCAGCTCTTTTGCATGTTCATTAAATCCTCTGTTTAAAAAGAGAAGCGCCAGCGATTTTTTCTGTGCTGAAAGATCATTTTTATGTTCATGAAATAAATCACGGTAATCGTTTTCAATTTGTGCAGCTAGTCCTACTTGATAGGAATACTGTTCAACGCATGTAAATTCTTCTCCGGTGGCAAGCAAGGCCCCGGTGACTGAGGCTAAAGCAATCAATGAGCCGGATTTTTTTTCAATCATCGTGATGCATTCATCTTCATTTGCGATGTCATTTTGAAGATCTGTGTGCTGACCTTCCATTGCTTGAAGAGCAAAACGCTGGAACGTGCTGATGATCTTCCATTTGTGCTCGCTTGATAATTCATGAAGCATTTGCATACTGATTGTGTACATAGCAGTGGCGGCATTCAGTGAAAGAGATGGGTTTATATTCATCCATGGCTCTTCAAAGTTATCTAGGTCTTCAAGATCATCTAAAATGTCGAATGACAGCGCAAGCAGTTCTACTGCAGCTGTGAGATGAATGATTTGCTTACCTTCTCCTCCAAAAGCTGTGTAATGCAAATGTGCCAATTGACCGAACGGAAAGGTTTTTTTCGTTTCAGAGAACGACAGGATAAGCTGCAATAACTCTTTGTTCGTTATATATGAAGAAACAGCAGCTTTCAGACTGCGATTCAATTCTTCATAGTCCAAATGTAATCTAATTGCAATCACCCCTTCGAAATTATATTACAATATTCGAGACCAATATAGTAGATATAAAAAGAGGTTTTTACATAAATATAAAATTTTTAACATAATTTCGGAAAAACGGACATAAAAAAGACTTGGCTCGAAAGGCCAAGTCAGTCTTATGACACGTTTATAAAGGAGTATTTATCATACTTATCAATGCTTTTATTAATGGATCTCAGTGACTGTTTCGTTTCCTGAATTTCTTTCTCAAGACGTTTCAATAATTGAGTAATTTCTTCAATGTTGTGCTTTTTCATCGTTTCCACACTCCTCTGTTAAAGATCAAATTATGCATGGTGAACGAAACACTTGTTTTGATCTTTCCTACTTCAAATTTTAAAGGATTCAGAAAGTAATTTCACCGAAAATAATGCGAAATAATCAATGCGTGATACCGCAACCGGGGCAATAGTCCATTGTATCTGTTTTTTCGGCTGGAATTCATACCATCTTCATCATTTAAAACAGAAAAAAAGCCCCATATTCAGGGACTTGTCACTTTGCAGCTATAATGGTGTTCAAATAAATGGATTGCGCTTCTTCCAATGCAATTTTCGTCAGTTCATCTCTCTTTTCAATCGGTCCGCTAAACTCTAAGGTGTAATCCAGAATTCCCTGTTCTGACAGTAAACACTCCATTTTAACCTTACATTCGCCTTTTATAACCGAAAAGACCGCAACCGTCTTATCATCCAGCACATATATGGATGGCTGCACGCGCATAGAGAGCTGAACCTCCCCCGAAAAAAGTAGTTTAACAATTATCCATATTCGACATAAGCAGCAGTATTCCTGCACCTTTTTCATTTTATCGAAATAGCACGAACAAGATCCTTTACATATATATAAGGAGCAAGTTCTCTCGGAGGTGAATTTTTTGCGGGTGCAAAGGCAACGATGGTTTCGGCCGTTATATTTCAACCCTTATTGTCAAGTTCATTACCCTTGTAATCAATATACGAGGAGACCTATGCCGGAAGTTGACTCAAGTCAGTTTGTCCATTCCGCATCACAAATGGATGGACTGATGGCTGATGCCAAAAAATTGACCAATTATCTCTCAACTTCTAAAGAACAGGCAAAAAAGATCCTGGCTGCCGCTCAGGAATCCAACACCATTTTGGTAAAAAAACTTTTGCTCGCTTCCGGCATAACAAATGAGTTAGAAACTGAGTTCAATCCTGACGGTGTCAGACTCATTCTTTCTTATAAAAATCCTGATCTGAATTGCTGCAGGTTAATATTGGTGCTGAGATGGTAAATCTAAAAAAAACGGTGCCAGCATGGTCACCGTTTTTACCTTTATACTGAAATTACGCCATGTTGCTAATCATCAATGACACAGCTTCTGTTAAATCCTGCTGAGAAAAGCTTGGAACATTCCCGATTTCCAGAGCCAGCTCGTGTGACGCAGGAACATGGATAAATCCTGCCGGGATGTTTTGATTTGATTGCTTAAAATAGTGGATAGCCTGATACATAATATAATTGCACAGGTAAGTTCCGGCCGTGTTGGATATTTCCGCAGGAAGTCCCCGTTTCTGAAGCACATTTACAAACGTACGGATAGGAAGTGTGCTGAAATAGGCTGCTGGTCCTTCAGAGTGTATTGTTTCATCCTGTTTTACCATTCCCTCATTGTCTTTTTCCCCATCCGCACAATTGATGGCTACTCTTTCGGGAGTGATCTTGTATCTGCCGGCAGCAAGTCCAAGCATCAATACAGCATCAGGCTTTTCTTCCTCAATATGCAGAAGACATTGCTCCCACGATTTTGAAAATTGAACAGGGAGAACTTTCCCGCAGATTTCATAATGGCCAATCCTCAGTCCATGCAAATCCTCCGCAATTTGGGCAGTTGGGTTTATTGTATAATGCAAAAACGGTTCAAACCCTGTTATCAGTACCTTTTTCATCCTTCTATCTCTCCTTATTTAGGAACTCGAATGAAATGATTATATCAGAAAATTCGTATATTTCATTAGTCTTTATTTAGGGGAATCATAGAGTACCTTTTTCAGAGAATCATTGAATGCTTTTAATTGTGGAATCATAAACTGCCTTTGATTCCACTTTTCACGTTTTCTCAGGTTTTTGGGGAATCATTGACCACCTTTGATTCCACTTCTCAGCCTTTCTCAGGTTTTTGTGGAATCATTGAACACCTTTGATTCCACTTCTCAGACTTTCTCAGGTTTTTGGGGAATCATTGAACACCTTTGATTCCACTTCTCAGCCTTTCTCAGGTTTTTGTGGAATCATTGAACACCTTTGATTCACCTAAACAACAGAAAACGGGTCCTAAATTGCCAAGCAATTTAGGACCCGTTTCCTTAAAGCAGAAACAAGGGTTTAAACTATGCGACTTCGCGTCCCATTGCAACCTGCAGGATATCAAACCATTGGTCGCGTGTTAATGTTAAATCAAGAGCGCGGATAGCGGACTCAATGCGGTTCATTTTGCCTGAGCCGACAATCGGCATAATGTTTGCAGGATGGCTGATCAGCCAAGCGTATAGGACTTCATCTATTCCTTTTGCACCGACTTCGAGAGCGATTCTCTCAAGTGTATCACGCAGACTTTTAGCTCTCTCGTCATCAGCTGAGAAAATAGAACCTCCTGCAAGCGGAGACCATGCCATTGGCGCGATTCTTTCTTCCTGGCATAAGTCAAGTGTGCCATCTTCGAAGTTCTCAAGGTTGTAGGCAGAAAGCTCAATTTGATTCGTAATCAGCGGGAAATCTAAATATGATTGAAGCATTTTAAACTGTGAGCGTTTAAAATTCGACACGCCAAAATAGCGGACTTTTCCTTCGTTTTTAAGTTGTGTGAACGCTTCTGCTACCTGTGCTGGATCCATATACGGGTCCGGACGGTGAATAAGCAGAACATCTATGTAATCTGTCTGAAAGTTTTCCAGTGATTTGCTGACTGAAGCCAAGATATGCTCTTTGCTTGTATCATAGGATTTGATGCTGTGTTCCGGGCGATTGTCTGAGACTAGTTTAATGCCGCATTTTGTGACAATCTCCATTTGCTTTCTAAGCTCAGGTTTGAGTGCAAGTGCATCCCCGAATTTTTTCTCGCATGTGTAATTTCCGTAAATATCGGCGTGATCAAAGGTTGTAATGCCTGCCTCTAAGCACTCCTCTATTAATTTAACCACTTCTTCATTTGACATGTTCCAGTCAGAAAGACGCCATAATCCATGAATGATTCTTGAAAATGATAGATCTTCTGTAAGTTGTATTCTCTGCATAATCATTCTCCTTTCCCTATCATTGTATACTGAAAGCGTTCGATTTCAAAATGATTGGGCCCCAAATCCTTCTCCGCTTGTTTGCGCAATTTCTTCACCGTTTAAAAGATGATTTGACCAAAGAATAGCTTCCATATAGCATTCTTGAATTTCCTCAGGTTTGAGGGGGAAGTCTTGTGCATGCCAATTTGATTTTTCTATTTCAATGGCCCATTTAAATACTTTCCGAATGTCATTTTCTTTTCCGCTTAACGCCTCCCGAATTTCATCCGAAAGTGGCAGTTCATTTAAAACGTCATCCAATTTGCGGTGCAGAAGCGCATCAACAAGGGAGAACATGCCAGTCAGCATATACAGGGAAGGTTCTTTACTGCCAATTTTAATGGACAGCTTCTCACAAAGCTTGGCGCGCATCAGCGACAGGCGGATCACTTCCTCCTGAATCGGATCATTTTTGAGATTCATATTTTTAATGGACAGGATATAAATCCACTTTTTAATTTCATTTAATCCAAGGAGGACAATCGCCTGTTTAATCGACTTAATTTTGTTTCTTGGCCTGAATGCCGGTGAATTAATTAATTTCAAAAGCTTATAGGAAAGGGAAAGATCCTGTTCAATCTGCTCTGAAATTTTTTCAATGTCAGGCTCCGTTTTTGATAACTCATGGAGGATCTGCAAATAGCCATGTATATAAACGGGAATATCATAGCTCGAGAGAACAACAGGCTTGCTGAAGAAGTAGCCTTGAAAATAATCATAGCCATCTCTTAAAGCAAGCTGATACTCCTCTTGTGTTTCTACCTTTTCTGCTAAAAAAGACACTCCATAATGCTTGTACCGGTTCATAATTTGTTTTCTTTTCTGCACCTGTGTCTGCAGAAAATCCACCTTGATAATATCAATATGCTTTAATAATTTCGGCAGCAGAAAATAGTTCTGCTGCAAGTTGAAATCATCCAGCGCTATGGTATATCCAAGTTTTTTCAGCTCAGCGCAAATCTCTATCAATTCTTCTGTAATGGGAACATCTTCGAGAATCTCCACTACAATGGAACTTGGATTAAAATAGCTTGGCAAGTTCATTTTCAGCAGGCTTTCTGTGAAATTAATAAAACATCTTTTTCCCTGCGCAAGCTCTTCAAGGCCAATATTGATAAAACTGTTTATAATGACATCAGCTGTTGCTTCATCTCCATCTATATTGGGAAATGAATTACTGTTATTTCCGTTCCGGTAAAGAAGTTCGTAGGCAACACTTTGTCCTTTTCTGTCAAATATCGGCTGCCTGGCTACAAATACCTTCATCTCTACAACCCCTTTTGTCCTATCTCCAATCAGTACATTTGAACTATACCGATTGTACATGAAAGATAGCATAGGTTGTGTCGAATTATGTAGTCTTTTGCTTTACATTTTTAAGTATTTTTCCACAACATAAAAAAGTGTTTTCTCATTTTGCGTCAAATAGGCGATTTCAGCTATTTTTTTCAGTACATCTTTTACGATTGAGGAATCCGCGACCAGGACAGAATTATTCAAGATTTCATAATAGCACTTCAGAGCATCTTCCTGATGGCTGTTTCGACAATGCAAATCTCCTATTAAATGAAGAAATTTAAATTTAAAATCGCCGACTCCGCTTGCATAAACATCCAGAAACGTTTCATAAAGCCTTAATACTTCATCATCCTCTCCAGCCTCATAATAGGTAACGGCCAGCTCATACAGCGTATTTGATATTCCTTTTACATCCTTCTCTTGTTTGTAAATTTCATGAGCTGATTTCAAATACGACATCGCAGTCCCGGCATCCAATAAGTACCTGCTGAGAATGCCTAAGTTTGTATAGGTGCCCGCCAAATTCAATTGATCTTCTGTCCCTTCGAAAAACAGCAGCGCTTTTGCATAGGCAGCACTTGCGTTTTCATACTCATTCATTCGTCTGTAGCATAATCCCAGCACCATATATACAACACCTGTTTGATAGTATATGGATGTTTTGCTGCTGATCGAGAGTGCCTGTTTCAAAAAACGGATTGCAGAATAATATTCTCCTTTTTTAGCATGTGCGAGTCCAAGGTTATTTAATAAAGAGATTTTTTCAACTCCTGATGCCTTGAAAGCAATCGAATCTTCATACGCCTCATTTAAATAAGAAAATGCCTTTGAGAGCTGATCCTGGTTAATGAGCAAGGACGTCAGATAATTGCTGGTCCTGAGTCTTTGTTCAGAATATTGCAGGGTGCAGAATATTTCGTAGCTCTTTTCATAAGCAGCAATTGCTTCTTCAAATTGAAGCTTCATCCGCTGCAGAATCCGCCCCTGGCAGAAATAATAAAGGGCAAGATCACTTTGGTTTAACGATTCCAGATTCTTTTCTAAATCGGTTAAGTGTTCAGCCGCATCTGCAAAATGATCATTGATGACTGCATATTCCAAACTGGAAAGAGCTTTCTTTATATCAAAAGACAAAAGTGATTTATCCTCATCTTCGAAAAAATCATGAATATCACATTGCAGTCTTTCGCTGAATTTCAGCAGCAGTTTATAAGAAGGCTGTACCATTCCCTTTTCAAGCTGGCTGATATAGCTGCGGTTGACGATGCCGATTGCCAGCTCACTTTGAGTCAATTTTTGCTTCTTTCTCAGCTGTCTTAATTTCATTCCAACGGTATTCATACGGCGCCTCCTGAAAAAAATCGAATATGTATTGACAAGAAAATGAATTATTGTATATATTTGAATTGTCAGTTAATTATAACAAAATGTTTTTTATTTTTAAATGTTAATATAAAAGAACTAACGGAGGTTTTGAGATGAAGAAAATGAGAAAGCATCTTTTATTACTTGCACTTGGTACGGCAATCCTCTTATCTGGATGTTCAAAAGCAGAGAAAGGTATCCAGACTGCTGACGAAGAATGGCCAAGAATTATTAAAGCCCACGAATATAGTTAACATCCGCTCTAAATGTGCTGCAGAAGATTCATGACTTCACTCTATATCTATCTATTAAACCATATTTTCTTAGAATTGAACCAAATTTTGTATGACGAAATAGAAAAAGAGCTTACCCGATTTAAGTTTGGGTAAGCTCTTTTTCATTTCTATTATTATTGAACTCTTGCAAATCCAAACCCTGATGCGTGATCATCGCCTGTTGCCGCGCCAATGCCGCCTTTAATATCATAAAGCTTTGCACGACGCTGAAGCTCTGCACGAACTTGAACATTGCTTTGTCCTTTATTAGAGGACCAGATTTTTGCAGCAAGTCCTGATACGTGAGGTGTTGCCATTGACGTACCGCTGATCGTATTGTATCCGCTGTTGATCCATGTTGATTCAATGGCAGCGCCTGGAGCTGAGATTTCAACATCCCGTTCGCCAATGACATAGTCTCCATCAGTTGCAGAGTTACCGCGGGAAGAGAAGTTTGCAACACGGTATGTTCCATTTTCTTGAACATTTTCAAGAGCGGCAACGGCAACCGCATTAACTAGTGCGCCGGGATATCCGATTGTATTATTGCCAGATCCTGAGTTTCCGGCTGCAGCAATAACCAATGCACCTTTTCCGTACGCATAGTCAACTGCGCTTGATATTAAACTATCTTTTGAGCTTGAACCAAGAGACATTGAGATAATGACTTTTGAACCTGTTCTTGTTCCTTCATCTGCAGCGTGTCTGATTGCAGCTGCGATATCATCTGAGTAGCCAGAACCGCTGTCAGTCAATACTTTGTATGCCCAAAGCTCTGCTTGAGGCGCAACTCCGTAAATTCCCTGTCCGTCAGAACCGCCATTTGCAAGTGCAGATCCGGCAACATGTGTTCCATGTCCGTTGCGGTCCGTGCAGGAGTTATTCGTATAAGTAGATCCCACTGTAAAATCTTTGCACTGCTCGGCATTTTGCGATAAATCGATATGGCTTGTCTGCACACCGGTATCAAGAACTGCAATTTTAATGCCGTCCCCTCCACTTGTGGATGTCAATGAGCTGTTATTATAAATGGCTTTAATGCCCCATGGCGTTCTTGTGCTTGGGTATGCCATTGTCTTTATTGGTTTTCCTGCGGCAATTTTAAAGGTTGAAACTTTTTCTACTTTGATTTTGCTGTTCTTTTGCAGGGCTTCTAATTGTTTCTGTGTAACGGTTGTTGTGAATCCATCTTTCCCAAAATCGCGGCGAACCTGATGACTTTTTTTCACTTTTCCCTTTTCAGCGTCAGTCCCCTTGATTACAACTCGAATGGATTCCTGCTTCACATCTGATTTAATCTGCTCATTTGCAAAAGCGGATGTTCCAAACATTGAAAGACTCATTGATAAACTCAGTACTGCGGCTCCAAGTGCTTTAGTGATGTTCATTTCATTTCCCCTTCCAAAAGTGTTAGTATTTTATAACTTTTATAACTTAGCAATATAAATATAAATTACATTAACTATTTTCACAATAATCTAAATTTACTAAAATTTCCTCATTATTCACCTTAAGTGCTTAACCTATATCCCGCCAATTGCCCTGCTTTTTCTAAAAAAAATTTGGAAATAGTTTTCACAGTAAGGACAAATATCTATAAAATCAAAAAAACCACCTTCTTGAGGTGGTTCTTGCATCCTATTCTTTTTCTGTTAAAAGCGATACGATGAGGGATTGATATATTAAGGTGCACAGAGATATATTAATCATAAGACTGAAATTGCGGGGTATGTCATGAGGGAAGATCAATCATTTGCAAAAGGCTGTTTTTATGGAATGATCCTGTCAATTCCAATCTGGATTACGCTTTATTTTCTTATAAGTAAAGGATAAAAAAACACAGGCTCTCCTGTGTTCATTTTAAAGACTGATCAAATATTTTATCTTTCACATAAATTTCTTCCCGATCAACCGCATATTCAGAGGCAACGATTAAGCCTATTTTTGTTTTGTTCTGGTCACTTACGATGGTAAATGGGATTTTTTCTTTGTTGGCAGCTTTGATATATTTAGACAGGGCTCCATAATCTATTGTGCCATTCAATAGAAGCACTTTGTCCCTTCCCGTTCCCAGTGCCTTAATTACTTCATCGTATATTTTGTTTTGTCTCACCTGAGATGCAGTGAGAGCCACATAAATTCTTTCTCTCAACGTACCGAGGTAAACATTTCTCTCCTCCGGCTTCGTTTCAAACGTTCCGTATATTCCCTGCTTTATATAGAGATCAAGCTGTTCGTCTGGCATGATGTCATTCTCCTTGTTCTAAAAGTCCAGTACAGAATTAGTCTATCAGAGAAGATAGCTGACATAAAATCATATGTTTAACTACCATTTAGAATAAGATAAAATGATTTTCATCCATCCGAAGAAGGATACCCACAATGGAATACTAAGAACGGTCGCCCAAATCATTCCTTTGAAAAAGTTAGCATCTTGCATGAGCATCTCTCCCTCCGAATCTTCCTTACTATTCATTTTACCCTTCTCGCTGTTTTATATAACTGAATAAAATTGAAACCGCTTACAATAATATTCTTTTCTTTCTTATCATATCCTCCAAAATTTGTTCTTCATTTTTTTCCTTTTCAAAAGGCTGGATGTCTTTTCTTGTCAAGTCTCACCCGGAATCCTGCAGCAGCATATAGTGTTTAAATCAGAGGCTGTTTTCAGAAACTTGCTGTGCTTGTTTACATGGCAGGCGGGCTGATGCTTGGTCAGAAAATAGTCAGAACAAAAGACCGTTAGGAGGAAAAAAATGCCTGCCATTTCAGGGAGAGAATTTTTGCAGCGCATGGAAGCATTAAAGCCTAATGTTTGGTTAAAAGGCCAGGCCATTACAGAAAATCTCATTTCACATCCGGCTTATAAAGGGGCTATCCAAACAAAAGCTTCTCTTTATAATTTGCAGGTAGAAAAGGGTGCGATTGATTTTATGACATTCCCATCCCCTTTCACCCAAAATCGGGTTGGAATGTCCTATCTCGAGCCAAAGACAATAGAAGATCTGCAGAAAAGAAGAAAAATGATTGAATACTGGGCGAACGCAACATGCGGGATGATGGGACGAAGTCCTGACTATATGAATACAGCTTTAATGTCTTTATCAGCAGCATCAGCTATTGTCAGCGCCCAAGATGAAGAGTTTTCGAAAAACCTCCGTAATATGTACGAAACTGCGCTTGAACAGGACTTATCTTTTACACACAGTTTTATTAATCCGCAGGTCAATCGTTCGTCCGCATTTATTGAAACATCCGGGCAGCCAATTGCAGCCAAAGTGATTAAAAAGACAGCAGAAGGTCTTATCATACAAGGAGCCAGATTGCTTGCAACAGAAGGCGGAATGACCGATGAAGTCCTGATTTTCCCTTCAGGCGGCAATCAATCGGGCGACGAATATGCATTTGCCTTCAGCATCCCTGCAAATACGAAAGGACTGAAATTCATCTGCCGAGAGCCGTTTCATACTGGTGAATCTGCTTTTAACTATCCGCTGTCCTCGCGCTTTGATGAAATGGATACGCTTCTCGTCTTTGATCATGTACTAGTTCCCTGGAATCGCGTGTTTTTTTACCATAGGCAGGATATTGCCTTTAAATTATTTAACTATAGCGGGTTTATTTCGCATGCCCTTCATCAGGTTGTCACACGCCAGACGGTGAAACTGCAATTTTTAATCGGACTTTCACAGCTGCTGATCAATACTTTGGATGTATCTGAATATGAACATATTAAACTTAAGCTGTCTGATATGATTTTAGGTCTGGAGAGCATGCAGGCACTCCTGCTTAAATCAGAAGCTGAAGCAAAAATCGATGCTTTCGGAACCATGACTCCGAGCATACATCCGTTATATGCGGCTGTCAATTTATTCTCAAAGCTTTATCCTCACTATATAAGTCTTCTGCAGCAGATCGGAGCAGGCGGATTAATGCTTCTGCCATCAGAGGAGGATTTCGCTTCTCCGATTGGCAAGGACATTGAGCAATATCTGCAGGGAACTTCAGTTGATGCTAAAACAAAAACAAAACTGTTTCGATTAGTATGGGAGCTGACCATGAGCTCTTTTGGCACAAGACAAACTCACTATGAGAGGTATTTTTTTGGAGACCCCATACGCCTTGCAAAAAATTTATACAGCGGTTATGCACGAGAACAATACATTGAGAGAGTCACAGACTTTTTAAATCAAACGAAAGAGAGACCTCACGATTGAGGTCTCTCCTTCTTTTTAACGCCAACTCTTCCTGAAAAAAAGGTTGCGCCGCCGCCCATATCTGACAGTCGGTCTGGCGTAAGTGTGTTTACAATCTGTTTTGTTCCGGGTGTATCCATCCATAAACCTTGGCTTACTACTACTCCAGGCAATACGTTCTCGCCAGCTGAAACTGTAAGCTCACATTCCCCCCGCGCATTCCAAATGACAGCCATATCTCCATTTTTCAGACCAAGTCTTTCAGCATCCTTCCCATTCATATGCAGTTTAGGAGCTTTTTCAAGGGATTTATGTTTTTCATTATTTGAAAAAGTGGAGTTTAAAAAGTTATGATTCGGGCCAGGAACAAATAGAAAAGGCAAATCACTTTCTTTGACGAGCGGTATAAATGTCGGCAAAGGCAGATATCCTGCTTTTTCCATCGCATGTGAGTAAAGCTCTATTTTCCCGCTTGGCGTTTTAAGAATTCCTGGAAACAGCGGCTTTACTTTTGCTTTCACATATTTCTTCTTCTTCATTTCCTGAAAAGTGATTTTTTTAAAATATGGATTTTGAGGATTATTCAGCGCCTGATCAATCATCTCTTCCTCAGTATCTTTAAAAGCCTGGTCTGTAAATCCCATGCCTTCCGCTAAAAGCCTGAACACGTCCACGTTTGATTTTGACTCTCCATATGCTTCAATAACCGGCTCCTGCAAATGGAGGTAATGATGCCAGTATGACGTATAAAAATCTGTATTCTCAAAGGCCGACGATGCCGGAAGAACGAGATCCGCATAGGCGGCTGTTTCTGTTAAAAACAAATCATGGACCACGAGAAATAAATCTTCCCGCTCTAATCCCTTTTTCACTTTGTTAGCTTCGGGAGCTACGATTGCGGGATTACTGCCATATACGAACATGGACTTTATTGCTGGATCAGCATTTAAAAGCTCTTCGCCAATTAAGTTCATATTAATGATTCTTGTCTGTTTATTCTGGAGGAGATCCGGCCGCTGCAGTGCCTCTGTATTGAATGCCAAATATCCAGAGTTGCCTTTAATAGCACCTCCTCCTTTTTTCAGCCACTGACCAGTCAGAGCCGGAAGACAGGCGATGGTCCTGATGCACATGCCTCCATTATCATGGTGCTGCAGACCATTGCCGATTCGAATACAGGAAGGAGATGATTGGCCGTACATTCTTGCCAGTTTTATAAGATCATCGGCTGGAACTCCTGTTATTTCTGATACAGTATGCGGATTATATTGAACAACATGCTCTCTTAATTCTTCGTGCCCAACTGTCCACGCCTCAAGAAACTCGCTGTCCACCAGGTTTTCCTTAAACAAAATATGCATAATTCCAAGAGCGAGAGCGCCATCTGTTCCCGGTAGAATCGGAATAAACCAGTCTGCAAGTCTTCCAGTCTGATTTTTGTGAACATCAATGACGATGATTTTGGCCCCGTTTTTACGGGCCTTTTGAGCAAGGGTTATTTGGTGCATATTCGTGCTCACTGCATTAATGCCCCACATAATAAACAGCTTTGTATGTACCGTATCCTCCGGATCGATCCCAAAGCTTCCGCCCATTGTATACTTATACCCGGTTGATCCTGCTATTTGGCAAATGGTCTGATCAAGTCTGCTTGCTCCAAGTTTATGAAAGAAACGGCGATCCATCCCTTCTGCATTCAGATTGCCCATATTCCCATAGAAGCTGTATGGAAGAATGCTCTCCGGGCCATACGTTTCAATAAGTGTTTTCCATTTCGAAGTAATGATGTAAAGAGCTTCATTCCAGCTGATCCGTTCAAATTGCTTTGATCCTTTTTTCCCTGTTCTTTTCAAAGGATATTGCAGCCGCTTCTCATCATAAATACGTTCAGCCATGTTCCTCACTTTATTGCAGATGCTGCCTTTTGTTACTGGATGCTCCGGATCTCCTTCCACTTTCATGATTTTGCCGTTTTTTTTATGGACAAGAAGTCCGCATTGATCAGGACAATCCAGCGAGCAAACAGATGGAAACACTCCATCCCGTTTTTCAATATATGAATCCATATGGTTTCTCCTTTACCGTGAGAATCGTTTTATTAATGATAGAATAGTTTTAACATTCCATCAAGAATTCGTGCCAGAAAAGCGCAAGCGCCTTGGTCAGGTCCGACAGGGAGGCCCCGGAGCTTGCAGGAGATATCCTTGTTGCGATAGCCCCAATCTATCAATTTATTATTTCCCAAACAGTAAAAAACTGAAGAAAGAAACCCTTCTTCAGCATGGATTGAATTATTTTGATGTTGTTGATTCTCTCATTTTGAGAGTGGATGGAACAAGCACTTTCAGAGGTGTATCTCTGTGTTCAATGACTTGTTCATGCAATAGTTTCAAAGCGATTTTTGCTATTTCAGCTGGTGACACATGAATGGTCGTCAGAGATGGTGCAAAGTAATGAGCTTCAGGCACATCATAAAAGCTCACAATAGAGACATCCTCTGGAATCTTCACATTTTCCTCGCGCAATGCCATGATGGCTGCAAGAGACATGACGCTGCTTTGAATAATATAGGCATCAGCAAGCTGGCTGTTTGAAGCAGCTTCCTTTAGAATCCGGTATCCTTCCGTCCCATATGGTTCTGTCAAATAAATATGTTCCTCTGACAGAAGGTTCGCTTTTTCCAGCTGCTCTTTCATAGTATGCCCCCAATTCGAAGCACCTATGTAGCCAATCCGTTCATGTCCCATTTCCTTCAAGTGAGAAATAACGAGCTCCGTCATTTGAACAAGGTCTATACTTACTAGATCTGCAGAGGAGTCCGTATCCCAATCTGTCACAAACACAATATTTTTCGAAACTTTTTTAAGCTTTTCCATATCGCCTTCCTGTAATCGGCCAATGACAATGATTCCATCCAACGCTTCCATTTTATTGGTTGAATCAATATTTTCATAACGGATGATCTCTTTAATATGAACGCCGCCAAGGAGACATGCCTGCTCAACATGTTTCCTTAGTGCGATATAAAAAGGATTTTCCAGCTCTCCATCGGCAGCATCTAAAATCGCAAGTGCTATATGGACGCTGTTATTATTTGGGGAAGAAGATTGCTTCTCTGCCAATCTATAATTTAATGTTTCTGCAGCCTGAAAGATTCTCGCTTTTGTATCTTCTGAGGCCATTGATTCAGCACTTTCATGGAGCACTTCATATGCTGCTGCAGCAGACACTTTGGCAAGCTTTGCTATATCTTTAATGGTTGTCATCCCTACACCTCTTCATTCATTGAATTCTTATGTTTAATACCCTTTTCCCGCCAAAAAGAAAACCCTCTCTCATAAAAAGAAAGGGTCAGGATTTTATCTATTAAAGATAGTCGGCTGATCAATAATGTCAGCATCATACGAATTAGTACTGTTTTTATCACTTGTAATGACCATGAAGTCTCCTGTATTGAGGACACCTGCACCTACAGAGAATTTACTTGTGCTTTTTGGCGAGAGTGCAAACACATCCCCGGCACTGACTGCACCGGTGCTCGAATGAATTAAAATAGGACCAACAAAAGCCGGCATACCATCTCCACCTTCTTTTTTATTAGACTATGCCAGGAAGGTCTTTAGGGTTTCAATTTAATATTAGAAAAAACCGCCATTTAAATCGGCGGCTTCCTGTCTTTTTCAACTGTGTTTCGCATCTCTGTCTCCTGCTTATATCTGTTTCTTAATTTCACAAGTCTTATGACATGTAATAAAACAGCTTTTAATACCGCATAAGTCGGCACAGCTAAAATCATCCCTAAGATACCGCCAAAGCTGCCTGCGCCTATCAGAAGGAGAATGATGGTAAGCGGATGTGTGTTTAATCTCTTTCCGATAATTAATGGTGAAAGAACGTTTCCGTCAATCTGCTGAACAACGGTTACCACAACAGCAGCGAGCAAAGCTTTAGTCGGTGAATCAAGGAGAGCAATAACCACTGCCGGTGCGGCACCGATAAAAGGTCCTAAATAAGGAATAATATTTGCAATAGCTACAACAATCCCAAGAATCAGGGCATAATCAAGTCCAATCAGCGTATATCCGATAAAGCAGCCTGTCCCGACAAAGAGAGAAACAAGCAGCTGGCCCTGTATATACGCTGCAAGCGTCTGATAAAGATCTTCAAAAATTTTAATGCCTTCCCGCCTATACGCAGCAGGCAAAATTTTAACTGCTGTGATGGGGAACTTGTGCCCGTCCTTCAGCATGTAAAATAAGATGAAGGGGACCGTGATGATCGTAAGAGTAATATTCGTCACGACACCCAGCACCTTTGTTACAGATGAAGTAATGCTTTCAGGGAGCGATGTCGTCAGACTGCCCAATGATTTTTCTATTTTATCAATCGTTTCCTCAACCGAAACATATTCCTGTGTCATCACCCATGTAAACCAGCCCGATTCAGACAGATTCATGATAAAATGCCTGATTTCAGTTATGTAACTTGGGAAGTTTTTAAACAGGTCTGTGATCTGCTGAGAAACAACCGGGCCGACTGTTGATAACAGCAGCATAATCAATCCGATAAAGATGAGGTACAAGATGAGGATTGCAAGCGTTCTTGGAACTTTGTTTTTTTCTAACAGCTTAACGACCGGACTGAAAATAAAAAACAGAATGCCCGCAATCAAGATCGGGAAGAACAGCGTAGATGCAAAAACAATCAGCGGCTGAAACAAAAACGAAACCTTCGTGCTTACGTAAAAAATTAACAGCAGCAGCAAAATTTCAATCGTCCAAAAATGAACCTTTGACTTATTCAGGTTACATCCTCCTCCTGCTTTAAAATAGCTGTTTCAAACGTACTATGTGAACGATAAGGTGTCAAATTAAGATTTGGTGAAGGTTAGAATGCCGATTTTTTTCATATACAAAGAAAAAGCTATGCCCGTAAGCATAGCTTTCAACAATTACTATTAATTTTCTCCTGCAACTAGCTCTTCTTCAGCCTCTTCAAGCTTGAAGATTTCGATTACACGGATCAGGTGGCCTTCCATTTCTTTTGCAAAAAACTCATAGCCATCTAAAATAATGCTTTCGCCTTGCTGGATGTCGATATTCTCTGTCAGCATCCAACCGCCGATCGTATCTACATCCGTATCATCAATTTCGAGTCCGAGCAGATTATTCACTTCATAGATAAGGACCTTACCGTCCAGCAAGTAATGGCCTTCGCCTTTTTTCTGAACCTCAGGAACTTCATCCTGGTCAAATTCATCGCGGATTTCTCCTACAATTTCCTCGATAATGTCTTCAACTGTTACAAGCCCCGCTGTTCCGCCATATTCATCCACAAGGATCGCCATATGAACGCGTTCTTTTTGCATTTTAATTAATAAATTATGAATTGGAATCGATTCAATGACTTGAATAACAGGACGGATATACTTATCAATCGTGCTCTTTTTTCGTTCTTCTTCGGATAATGAAAAAATGTCAGTGAAGATCTCCTTGAGATTGATCATACCAAGAACGTGATCTTTGTCTCCGTTTACAACAGGATAACGAGTGTATTTTTCCATACTCATTGTCTCAAGGTTGTCTTGAAACGATTTCTCTACTGAAGCAGCTACGATTTCAGTTCGAGGCACCATAATTTCTTTTGCTACACGATCATCAAATTCGAAAATTTTGTTCATATATTTTAATTCAGATTGGTTGATTTCTCCGCTCTCATAACTTTCTGAAAGAATTATGCGAAGCTCTTCCTCAGTATGAGCAAGCTCATGCTCAGACGCAGGCTTTAGTCCAAAAAGACCTGTTATTATGCGAGCAGAACCATTTAATACCCAGATGAACGGGAACATAATACGGTAGAACCAAATCAAAGGTGGAGCAAATAAAAGGGTTACAGCCTCTGCTTTTTGGATCGCTACTGTTTTAGGAGCAAGCTCTCCGATTACAACGTGCAGGAACGTAACAGATGCAAATGCAATACCGAAAGTTAACACATGGGAAATCGATTCGTTAATTTCAAAATTATCGAATACCGGTCTGAGAAGACGTTCGACTGTCGGCTCCCCCAACCACCCAAGACCTAAGGCTGTTACTGTTATTCCAAGCTGACACGCTGATAAATATTCATCTAAATGAGTTGTTACTTTTTTTGCAGCAACTGCCCCTTTTTTACCTTCTGCAATCAATTGATCCAATCGTGAACTGCGGATTTTGACAATCGCAAATTCTGATGCAACGAAAAAAGCTGTTAAAGCAATTAAAATCGCCACGAATAACAAGTTAACTATGTCCAAAACACCCTTATCCCCTAATAGAGAATAAGGAGTCACCTCCTAAAATAGTAAGTTATCAATTTTAAAAATGCGCAAATGATTCAATCAATGCAGCAGAACCATCAATGATTGCATAAGCGCCATACTCTGCGGAGAGATGCGGCTTGCAATGATTTCCTGGTTTTCCCCATTCATTTTATCAAAAATAGGTTTCAGCTCTTTTATTTCATGTTCGAGCTGCTTCATATGATTAGCCAATATTTCGGCTTGTTTGATTAGCTTATCTTCTTCATTGGTTTGACTTCTCTTAAGTTCCAGTCTTTCTTTAATATCCTGCAGACACATATTGAATAACTTGCATTCCTCAATAAAATGAATGTCGTTAAGCGCCTGTTCAGAATAGAGGCGATAGTTGGACTTAGATGTCTTATCTACATGGAGCAGCCCAATTTGAGTATAGTAATCAATTGTTCTCTTAGACACGTTTGCCAATTTTGCTAGTTCGCCAATTCGATACAATGCCCCATCTTATCACCCCAATAAAAAAAGATTACTCCTATCATACCTTTTTTTTAACTGTACAGTCAAACGTTACGGTTATGAAGCGGCTTAATAAAATTCATGTTCATGAATTAATAAAAAATAAAATGAACATCATAATAAATTGAACGTTAAATAGAACCTGAATAGTAAACAAATCTTTTTGCATGCCCCTTTATTTATCTCAAAGTCCCTGCGCTTCGGACTGAACAATATCATGAAAGATTGTTAAGAATTCTTTATTAGTAAGTGAGCACATCAGAGTTTAAACTATAGCTAGGTGGAAAGTACTCTAAAAATTTATCTAACGATCAGACAGCGGTGAAAGAATGAAAGAGCAATTAATCGAATGGCTGGAAATCAGCGGCCCTTGGGCATTTATTATAAGTCTCGCTGCAAATACACTCATAAGTTTATTGGCATTTGTGCCCAGTGTTTTTGTTACAGCTGCCAATCTATCTTTTTTTGGATTTGCAGAAGGGCTTCTCCTCTCTTTTTCTGGTGAAATGATTGGAGTTATGGTCAGCTTTTATGTATACCGGAAAGGGTTCTCATTCCTAAAAAAAAAGAAAATGCCCAAAAATATCATGCTTCAAAACCTTTCAAAAACAAAAGGCAGAGATGCATTTATGCTTATCCTTGCTTTAAGGATTTTCCCTTTTGCGCCATCAGGTGCTGTCACACTTGCAGCAGCATACAGCAAAGTGGGTTCAGGTATATTTTTCAGTGCAAGCTTAATTGGAAAAATTCCAGCTATCCTTATTGAAGGGTTTGCCGTGCATCAAGTTCTGAAAGCTGACTGGCACATTCAGCTGTTCATGGGAATTGGATCTATCCTCATTTTGGTCATTTTCTGGATGCATAAAAGAAGGAAAAATAAAAAACTGCAGGAGTAATTGTTCTCCTGCAGTTTTTTAATGCTCACTGATCTTCTTCAGCAGAGAGATCATCTTTTCATTTTGTTCGATGATTTCCTTATTTTGATTTCTTAGTTTTGTAAAATCAAATAAAAAGATGATGAAGATGATGACTATAAAGAAACCCATATGTAGAGCTAGTTTCGTTCATGTTAACTCGGCGCCTGCCTGTGGGGTCTCCCACCTTGCTCTATTTCCCCCAGGAGTCAAGTTTATCCGCTGCAATCCACTCAAGTTCTTAACATTTAGTCTAATATCAACAATATTTACGAAAAGAGCCAATAAAAAAGGACCAAATAGGCCCATCCTCATCAATCAGGCATAATCGTCACGATTTGCTGAATTCTTATAAAAAAGACTGAATCGCCAGCTTCCAATACAATGTGATCAGGTTTAACATCTTTTAATTTTCCGCGGATGCTGTCTCTGACAGTCTGGATAACCAGTACTTTTCCAATGACACTTTGATGGGTCTGAAATACATATGGATCAACAATTGTGATCATTTACGGACCTTGTGATTGGTTTTGCATCGTTTCACTTCCTCTCATACAGATCAATGACACTATATGTAGGCATGGGGCCAATTGACACATCAACACTCCAGATTTAACACGCTCATTTCTTAAACGAACATCAAAATAGGCAATTGTTCCTTCTTCTTTTTCAAATAAGCTGCCCATATATTTGTAAAGGCTTTCATCACAATGCAAAGGAGTTTTATATGATCAGAAAACTGATAATTTTATTTATGGCTTTCATGCTTGTTGGTCCAGCAGGCACATTTGCCGGCTCATTTGGAGACCAAGATCCTCCGGGAAATCCGGGTCAGTGGTATGCAGGCGATAATCCCCCTGGGAGCACTTCATCAAAATCGCCGATTGTATTCATTCATGGCTTAAACAGTTCATCAAATACTTGGTGGAATCAAAATGATATGTACAGTACCGCATATGCGAATGGATATCGTACAGCTTTTATCGATTTATATCCTACTAAAAATATGTGGGATAACGGGGCTCTGCTGGCTCAGAAATTAAGCGAAATTTATCAGTATTTTGGCGGTCAAAAGCTTGTTCTGGTTACTCACAGCAAAGGGGGAATTGATGCTCAATCTGCGCTTGTTCATTATGGTGCGCATCAGTATGTAAGCAGCTTGATTACGTTATCGGCACCGCATTCAGGATCACAGCTTGCAGACCTGGCCTACAGCAGCTGGGCCGGCTGGCTGTCAGGAATATTAGGAAGCAAAAATGATGCCGTTTATTCCCTGCAGACGGGCTACATGAGCAATTTCAGAGCACAAACGGATGCCCATGTAAATTCCAGAAAGAACCGAATCTATACGTTCGGCGGAACAAAGTGGGGAAGCTTCGGTTCATCCCTCTATTGGGGAGGATTATATTTAAGCTCCTACGGCAGCAATGATGGAGCGGTTACCGTTCAGTCTTCAAGATTATTTTATGGCACTGAAATCAGAGCGGGCAGCTGGGACCATACTTCCATAAAAAAAGGAAGTTCAACCTTTCTGCTATTTGAACCATACCTAAGAACCACAACTGCTGCTTCTCAAGCAAACCTGAATATGAGTGAAGAAACCAGCGCTGCCAACGCTTCATCCTATTTCCGCGGGGGAGAATTCACGGGAACACGGCAAGAATCCTTCAATGTTGAGGCATCAGCTAGTGAGATTGTCATTGATTGGATGAGCAGCTCTCCTGCAACGAAGCTTTCCCTCCAATCTCCTGATGGGAAAACCGTTTATCATTCGTTCAAAACGATAAAAGCAGATGGCATTTTTAAAGGAGCGCATCATCATCAGCTTGTCATTCAAAAACCTCAGAAAGGAAAATGGATTTTGTCTGCATTAAACTCTTCAGGTGAAGCTTATTTCATGAACGTTGCTTACCTTTCAGCCGAAAACAAGGCCATTTCACTTCAGCCAATCAATAACCAAAATCAGAACCTTGCCTTTAAAATAAACCAGGCAAAACTTCAAAAAGAGGTCGAAGCCGCCGTGACTGTTGATCACTTTCAAAATAAAACAAAGAAGCAGACAAAAACGTTCATAAAATCAAAAAAACAATCGGGCATCGTCCTTGGACTAAAGCAAGAAGGAATCTATAATATAACGGTTGATATTAGAGGGAAAACTCAGAATGGAGATGTCTTTGAAAGAACAATTGTTCAATCAGTCTACGTAGATTCATCAGGAAAAATATACAGTCAATAAAACAAATCAAATCCACCATTTCCTTTGGGTGGATTTTTTTAACTCAGACAGATTTTTTCAAGGTGGGATTTTGGAGCTGATTGATTTTTTCATCCAGCTTTTGAATTTTCTTTAATGCAGTCTTTTCACTGATAGTCCGGTAATGATGGCCTCCGCCTGGTTCCTCATCCATTTCATCAGCTAAGCGAACTACTTTTTGAAGAGAACTTTGATTGAGCGAGCCTTCGGGCAAATAAGAATCAGTATGCAGCAGAATGGCTAAAGCGATCTGTTTGGCAGATTGCGGATCCTCACCAAGACGGATCAAAAGCTTGTGGGCACGTTCAGCACCTTTTATTGCATGAATATCATTCTCTTTGTACTTTTCATAATCCCATTCCCCGTCTGTATACCACTCGTAATGCCCAATATCATGAAGCAGGGCTGCTTTGGTTGCAAGATCGGGATCGACACCGTGCTGGATGGCTAATCTATATGCATGGCAGGTTACTGCAATTGCATGCGCTACGCCAGAACGCTTCAGATATTTTTGAGCAATAGGATGCGAATAAACCTGTGTCAATGTTACATTTCGCATGAAATCTCCTCCCTGTAAATAGTGTGAAACTTGTAAACCTATATAATTAAACTGAGCACTCTTAAAAAATATTTCTGTATACATTAACATAATACGGCATTTGCCGCAACAATCCTGTTATATTGTATGACGTGATAATCAAATCTATCTAACTTCTTATATATTTTCAAGAGGAATACTTGAGTTGCTTTCCATTTCGTGTAGAATTACACTATACCAAGGTAAAAGGAGCTCTTTCATGAAAAAGCATGAACTTACTGCCACTCTATCTAAAAAAATGCTTCTGATCCGGACCGAATCCCGTTACACTCAAGAAGAAATGGCTGAAGTACTCGGGCTCTCCAAAAAAACGCTCGTACAGATTGAAAAAGGCCGGCAGGAAGCCTCTTGGTCAACAATCGTTGCATTGTGTGCTCTCTTTAGACACAGCAGTGTTCTTCAGCAGACTACAGGCGGTGACCCATTGGATATTTTGCAGCTGCTCGCACATCAAAAAATGGAGACCCGCAAGGAAAAGACGCTCGGAGGAAAAATATGGTGGAAAGACATTCATCAGATCGAAGGCTTTAAACTGCAGCAAAACATAATCAGCTTCCATTTTCGTATTATTGATGAATACGATTATCGCTGGTGTTCTTCATTTGACAGGACAGAGATGGAAAAAAAGCTGAGTGAGCTGACAGACAGGAGCATTACCTAACGATTTTAGAGTCTGTCTTTCATTATATATATGTCATTCTAAATGTGTTGCCATAGGGAAATTCATTAATAATGATCTAGACATTGATATACAGGAAAAGGGACGCCATTTTGGCCGTCCCAATTCGCCGTTTATCCTTGCTCTTTTATCAGTGTTTTCATCTTCTGATTATGTTCTTTCATATGCTGTAATCTTGCATGAAGCAGTTCTTTTATTTTGACCTTATCCTTGCTTTCAATCGCTTGTGTCCACTGCTCTCTCATCTCTTGTCTTCCTCGTTTGTGCTCCTTTTTATGCTCCCTGAAAGCTTCCAGCTTCTCTCTCATTTGTTCCTTGGTTATTTCACCTTTTTTCACTTTTTCTTCAAGCTCAGCTATTTCCTGTTTTTTCTTTTCTCTAAGGGCATGATGCTTCTCTCTTAAATCTGTTTGATCCAGCTGCTTAATAAGCGCTTCTCTTTCCTTTAACACATTCTCCCATTCTTGCTTCGTTTCCGGTGAATACTTACTGACTAATTCAAGAACCTTTTGTTCTCTTTCAGCTCTTCTTTCATGCCACTCCTTCTTCATTTCTTCATGGGCTGCAGGTTTACTTAGCTGTCCTGTTTCCGTATTAGCGATCGCTGTTGTCGGAATGACAAGTGTCAGTGCTGTGAAAGCAATAAGCCATTTGTTGTTTCTCATTCTTTCATCACTCCTTATATATTTTCTTCCTTATCTTATCCATTTGAAGGCATAACATAATGAAAGAATTATGTGAAATGATGTGAAAATGATTTTAAGAGATTTCTAAAGAGAAATCCGCATACTTGGAAAATATCTTTAATGAGGCAGGAAAGATTGTTTCGCTGCTTTCTCATCATTCAAAAAAGAACACCCTCGTGAGGATGTTCCGTCCAATTATTAAATACGTTCTTTTATATCGTAGACTCTTCCATTTTCAAGCGGACTGTTTAATAACTTAAGCAGTTCATTTGCCACAAATTCAGCGGATCTAAGCTTTCCTGACTCATGATATTCCTGAAAGCGTGCAACTTCTGCAAAGTCCTCAGGCTGTGTATTCCGTATACTGCCCTGCATATCTGTGTCCATAATTCCCGGTGAGAATGAGAGGACTGTAACAGGATGCTCTTCTTGTTTCTGTTCAAGTCCAAAAGCTTTAGTGAACATATCAAGACCTGCCTTTGAGCTGCAGTATGCATTCCATCCGTAAATTGGATTGTTGGCAGCTCCGGATGAGATATTAACAACCACTTTTTCAGCTTCTATATTCTTCGTTTCAGCTGCAAAAGCATTGGATAATACCATCGGAGCGATCAAATTCAGCTGGACATGGGCTTCAAGCTCAGCTGCTTCTGCTTTTCCAACAGGCTTCATGGGATCAACCGTGCCTGCATTATTGATCAGAGTGATTCTTTCTGCAGCACTCATATCAATTTTTTCAAAAATTTCAGGAATGGCCGCTTCTATATGAGGAGCATTTGATAAATCGCATGGTACAAACTGGAGAATAGCGCCATTTTCAACGGCAAGGCGTCTTAATTCTTTATTCTCAGACCTTGAGAGATAAATAATTTGATGTCCGGGTTTCAGCAGCTGTTTCACAATAGCTTCACCGAGTCCGCGGGATGCACCAGTAATAATCGTCGTATTCATAAAATCGCTCCTTCCTTCTTACCTTGTATTTTATCAAAGTTTTAATCGGTCTAATAGAAATAAGATTCAGGACCTATTTTCGAAAGCAGCTTTTTGGAGTAAATGAGAAAGGCAGATTCTAAGAAAAGCGCAAGCGCCCGTTTAGCTCCGACAGACAGATAAGGATCCGTCAGAAAAGGCGCTTTTTGCCTTTACTGACGGATCCGTTCTGGCCGAGGAGTTGGGCGATGGAGCTAGACATCGAAGCGCAAAATTTTATACTTTCTTATCTCTTAAAAAACTGCCGGGATTCTCCCGGCAGCTCGATCTCTTTCCTATTACTTTTTCAATTGATTTACTACTTCTTCACTTACTGCATTTTCGCCGCCCAAAACATTAAATTCATTAGCTTTGATAGCGTCTAGTGCTTTTTTTGTCTCAGAAGGAATCTTTTTAGGCTGAACCAGCAGCATTGAAGCCTTTTCTTTGGCTGCAAGTACGGAACCCGCCAACGCATCAGCAAAGTTTTCCCCTGTTGCAATATACACACGGTTAGATGGGTTAAGCTTTGCTGCAATTTCAGCAGCTGTGCCATATCGGTTTAGTCCGTAGTAGCGATCAGGTTTTGATAGCTGCTTGAATACTTTCGTATTTACTGCAGCTTCACCGCCAACTACGATTGTGCTGCTGATATTTTTCAAAGATTTCTTTGAAGCATTTGGAAGCTTATCTGCTTTAGTTAATAGGATCGGGTATCCATTTTGCGCTGCATAAGGAGCAATTGAAAGCGCGTCTGGGAAGTTCATCCCATTTGCAATTACAGCTTTTTCAGGTGAACCGCCAAGGATAGCCGCAATGTTAGCTGCTGTTTCAAAACGGTCCGCTCCTCCAATACGCTGTACTTTTAAGTCCATGCCTTTAAGTTGGTATTTTACATAATCGCTTACTGCACCTTTTCCCCCAAGAATAACTACTTTCTCGGCGCCAAGACGCTTGATTTCTTCTTTCGCTGATTTATTTAATGATCCTTTTTCTGTAAGAAGAATTGGTGCGTCAAGCTTGTAAGCAAGCGGTCCGCCGGCAAGTGCGTCAGGGAAAGAATCTCCGCGGGCAAGGACAACGGTTTTCGCTGTTTTAAAGCCTGATTTAGAGATTTCAACAGCTGTTTCATAACGTGTTTCACCTTTAATGCGTTTTACAGGCTTCTCTGTCACTTCTTTTCCTTCGATAATTCTGCCTTCTACCTCAGGTGAAACTGGATTATTCTTTGCAAGATATGATGTGAAAACTTCATAATCTACAACGAATAACTCTGTCATGCGGCCTTCATCTTTAGCTTTTTTAAACATTGTATAGCCGTCTCCGCCATCTGCTGTAAATGCATTGGTAGCGACCCTATATGTTTTATTGACATCAATTGCTTCAAATCCATTGTCTGTTTTCGCTTCAGCAAACCAAACACGATCACCGGCAGGCTTGCTTACATCATACTTAAATTTAAGGCCTGATACTTGCAGGAAGCGTCCTTCGCCTGTTTCAACTCCGCTTACACTGTGCTCTAGAGCATCCAGGATTTCCTGGCCAGTTAAGTCTAGTGTGACTAAGTTATTTCCAAACGGCAATACCGTCAGAACTTCACCCAGCGTAATTTCACCAGCATCAATCGATTCACGAATCCCTCCGCCGTTTTGCATGGCGATATGCGTTTTAACAGATTCGTTTGCTTTTGCAGCCATGCCGTCTGCAATCAAGTTTCCTAAGTTTGTTTCTTTTGTGCGGACATCTGCCCGCAGCCCATTAAGGCTAACCGCTGAATTTCCAACAACTTCATTTTTGATTTCTTCAAGAGGTGCTCTGTATTCCTGAACTTTCTCTTCCGCAGCTGCATCTTTTTCATAGTTAGCAACAGTTTCTAAATGACCATTATGGCCAGTTACTTTTCCTTCTTTGTCAAACGTTACATCCAGTAATCCAAGGAAGTTTAAGTATTCTCCTGCTTGAACAATAACGGTCGGTTCTTCTTTCTCAATTAAAACCGGAGCATCTAATTTTGTATGAGAATGGCCGCCGACAATGACGTCAATCCCATCCACTTCTGCAGCAAGCTTTAGGTCAGGAGAGTAGCCTAAGTGAGAAAGGACGATGATTTTGTTGGCCCCTTCTGCTTTAAGCATATCTATTGTTTCATTTGATTTTTGGACTACATCTTCAAAAACAACATTTTCTCCTGGGCTTGCAAGGAATGCTGTATCTGGAGTTGTTAATCCGTAGATTCCTACTTTTTCTCCATCTATTTCTTTGATGATCGCCGGATAGATGTTCCCTCCAGAACCAGGAGTACCAACTTCATTTTTGAAAAGAGGGCTTAAGTCTGCATCATTTGTTACATTAACGTTTGAAGATACCATTGGAAATTTCATTTCTTTAATAAAGTTTGCAAGAGTCTTGGAATCTTTATCAAATTCGTGGTTTCCTAAAGTCATAGCATCATAGTTCAGCTGATTCATGAAATGCAGATCAGCCAGACCAAGGTATTGGCGGAAATATAGTGTTCCTGAGAAAACGTCTCCTGCATCAACAAGTAAACTGTTTTCTTTTTGTGTGCGCAATTCATTTACAGCTGTAATTAATCGAGGATACTGTTCTACATGAGCATGAGTATCATTCGTGTGCATAATTGAAAGATTGAACTCATCATTATCATCAGAAGACAAGTCGAACTGACCTACATAAGCATCGTGGTCACTTGCACGGCCATGCTCTTCCATGTAGGGAGAGTTAAAGTTAACAATATCAAATGCTGCACCAGCAGCTAAACGATTTGAAACAAGCATGTGATCAAGAACCTGTGCATTTCCTTGGTATGAGTACGTATAGCGCTCAGAAGGAGGAAGAGTTTCTACCAGATTCGTAAGCTCAGAGCCTTTAAGAGTCTGAAGCGGTGCCGAGAATTCAAAGTCGTTAAGGTCACCTGTTACGATGACATTTGCATTTTCGTTTTTCGCATGAATATCAGCTACAAAAGAGTTGACGATTTCCGCGATTTCAAGACGCTGGGCTTCACTTCCAAGTACAGGAGGCTGTTTTTTGCCGAATAACGGCTCGTCTCCGCCTTTAGAGTTAAAATGGTTATTGATGACAATAACATCTTCGCCCTTAAAATTGAATTGTGCAGCTAAAGGCTTACGGCTTTCATTGAAAGCAGGATTTGTTGGATCAATCCGGCCAGGATTCAGCGTTAATGAACCATTCTCGTAAGCAACTGCCGTTGTGGCATCCCCTTTTGTTCCTTCAGTTAAAGTGACTCTTTCAGGATTGTAAAGGTATCCGACACGGATATTTCCTCCAGGTACACCGCCATCCGCTTTATCTGCCGGAGCAATTTCTGTCCATGCATAAGCCGGTCCGCCAAATCCGGCGATTGCATCACTTAATGCTTTGTAGTTTGCATCTGCTTTTACTACACCATTATCTGTTGTACCGCTTTCATCCAATACTTCTACTAAACCAATAATGTCAGGAGATTTTAAGTTTTCAACAATAGACTTAGAAAGCTTGTCGCGCTTTTCCGTATCAGAAGCTGCGAAGTTTTCAATGTTATAGCCTGCAACTGTTAATTTGTCTTCTGCTTTTTCGATTGTAGTTACTTCAGAAGTGAATTCACGCTCATTCAATTCAGGAAGATCTGCTTCTTTTACAAGAATTTTAAAGTTGCTGAATCCGTAGCTGACAACACCTGTAACTGTGCCGTCAAATTGATCTCCCGCTTTAGCCACAAAATTGCGGTTATCAAGAAGAAGGAACATTCTTTCCGGATTCTGATTTTCTTTCGTCAGAAGTGGAGCGCCCTCTTTTGTGTATGTTTTGCCTTCAGCTTTTCCAGCAATAACTGTGACTTCTCCATACTTCTGAGGACCAGTTACTGACGGGCTTTCAAGGGAAACGCGCATGCCTTCAAGACTTTCATAAAAGTCGATGCCGTCTTCCTCAGGATCAAACGTTCCAAGCTGATCATTATCAATGACTTCCGTCGGAGGAATAACATCTTTGCCGATAACGACTGCAGCTGGAAGTGCCTGCCCGCTTGATTTCATAATGACGTTGCCGTATTGGGCATTAATTTCAGTCATGGCCAGATCGGTTTGAAGCTTTTCAGCATAGCCGTCAAGCACCCATTCTTTCACTTGTCCATCTACAGAAACAAGATCGCCCTCTTTAACACCATGAGACGGTTTATAAACAAGAACAGCTTCAGATGTGTTTGCATTATCATCAGGTGCCGCATCTTGCATATAGAAGTTGCTGGCATCCGCTACATGAGTGACGACTCCTTCAACTGCTTTTACATTTTTAGTGTCATAAGGTGATTTATGTCCTTCGCCCTGGATATCATGAATACGAAGCCCTTCAATACCTTCAAATGGCTTAGGCTCTTCAGGAGTTTCACCGTCAAACACCATGGCTGTAGGATTTCTGAGGCCCGGTTTTGAAAAGTACGCTTCAAGTGTACCAGTAACAATTACTTTTTTGCCTGCAATATCCGGATTTGTCATCAATCCGAATTTGCTGCGGAAAGTTGATGGAAGCTGCACAGGCAGAATTTTTGAAACATCTTTCTCATCTGCACTGTCAGCGATTGCAAAGTTAGTGTCAGCAGAAAATGGCGCTTCAAAATCTACACCAGTCGTGCTCATCGTGTATCCTACAATATAACCTTCAACTGTACCTGTTCCGGAATTATTCTCGATAGCTTCCTGAACAGTCATATTGCCTTCTGCTTGTGCAGGTGCTCCAAATGGGACCATAAGCGTTACAAGCAGAGCAAAAATAGTTGTCAGTACGATCAACTGTTTTTTCATGATTTTCAAACTGGTTCCTCCTTAAATTAAGTAAGATGATGAAAATAAGCGTATGTAACATGAATTTGCTTATTTTAGGCTGCGGGTAAAATGTAAGCGCTTACTTACCTGGACATGTCTAATAAACAATTAAATGTCTGCCCATGTTTTATCTCCGTAAAACACCTCCGGTCGAATCATGTAATTTAGCACCCTTCTAATATATCACTTTTTTGTCAATTATTAAGGAATTTACAGATGATTTGCAAAAAAACCACAATTCATTTACATAATGTAAATACTTTTCATCTTTTCCCCAGAAAAATGTGAACAATTTGAACCAAAAAAAAAAACGCGAACCAATCGTCCGCGTTTTTTTCTTCCTAACTTGCTTTCTTATATTCTGTTATTTTATAGTGATTTTCGAAATAATCGTTTGTTTCATTCACAATGACTTTCCACAATAAAATCAAAGCAATTAAGTTCGGAATCATCATGAGCGCATTTGCCATGTCTGCAAAAGCCCACACAACTGTCAGCTGTGCAACCGCACCATATCCGCATGCAAAGATGTAAATGAGACGGTAGCCGAGAATTCCCTTAGAGCCAACAAGGTATTCAAAGCATTTTTCACCGTAAACGTACCAGCCGACAATCGTTGAAAATCCGAAGAAGATAACTGAGAACGCAACAATGTATTCCCCAAGTACGCCAAGTGTTGATGCAAATGCAGCAGATGTCAGCGCACCGCCGTCGAGTGCCGCATTATGCTGGACACCTGAGATTAGTCCGCCTGACGGATCCCAGAAACCTGTAATAATCAGGACAAGTCCAGTCATTGTACAAACGACGAGGGTGACTATAAATGTTCCTGTCATCGCAACAAGTGCCTGCTTAACAGGATGATCTGATTTAGCATTTCCTGCTATCAGTGCAGCTGTTCCAAGTCCGGCTTCGTTTGAGAAAATCCCTCTGGAAACACCGCTTCTGATTGCCTCAACAACCGCAACTCCCACAAAACCGCCGGCAGCTGCCACCGGATTAAATGCATAATGAAAGATCGTTCCAAATGCAGGGATAATTAAATCGTAATTAATGACAAGGATCATCAGTGCTCCGCCAATATACAGAAAGGCCATCACCGGAACAAAGAAGCTTGCCACTGTACTGATCCGCTGAATTCCGCCAAAAATGATCAAACTTGTTAAGAGTGCAAGCACAATCCCTGTAACAAGACCGCCTATGCCAAAGCTGTCGTCCATTACTTGTGCTATCGTATTAGACTGAACGCTGTTTCCAATTCCAAGTGCCGCAAAGGCTCCAAAAAGAGCAAACGCAATTGCAAGGAATTTCCACTTTTTCCCCAAGCCTTTTTCAACATAGTACATTGGACCACCAGAGTATTCTCCGTTCTCATTTTTCACACGGTATTTCATTGCCAGAAGCGCTTCTGAATATTTTGTTGCCATTCCAAGCAATCCGACAATCCACATCCAGAAAATCGCTCCTGGACCGCCGAGTGTGATGGCAGTTGCAACCCCCGCGATATTTCCGTTGCCTATCGTCGCTGCAAGAGCCGTCATTAATGCCTTGAAATTACTTACGTCTCCTTCAGCTCCGTCATCTTCCTGATGTTTTTTCGAAAATCCTAATTGAAATGCATATAGCAATCTTCTAAACTGTAATCCTTTCAGAACAAACGTCAGAAACAGGCCTGTCCCAAATAATAAGATTAAACTTGGCGTACCCCATAATATCCCATTAATCTTCGCCAATATTTCCATCATGTGTCATCACCTCTTAGCTGTTATTTATTTGTTGGCGCTTTTATGTAATATTAATATAATGAAATTTTTCATACATGTCTCTAATTGTTAAAAATCATAAAACAGATTCACCCTTTTTGTTGATTTTTACAAACGCTAGTTACATAATAGCCATAAGGGTGTACGTTGTCAAAGTTATAAAAGTACCAATTTTTTTATCGAATCATTCTTTTTGAAGTGATATACGAAGATAAGAAATCAAATAATATATTTTATATAGTAGAAGCAGGTGAAATACGATGAGCAAATCGGCTAATGAAGCCTTTAATTATCAAGCCGACCGACTTGAAGATGTCGCTGACCGCATCAGCGAGGTTCTTCAATGTCCAATCACGATTGAAGATATCAATCATCGCCTTCTCGCTTACAGTACACATGATGACTGTACGGATCCGGCGAGAATATCAACGATCATCGGAAGGCGAGTTCCGGAGAAAGTCATTAACAGCTTATGGAGAGACGGCACAATTCCGATGCTTTTGCAAGCAGATGAGCCAATTCGTGTAAAAAACATTGATGAGGTAGGTCTTGGCAACCGCATTGCCATATCCATCTGGAAAAACAATGAAGTTCTTGGTTTTATTTGGGCTTTGGAAATAAATAAAAAGCTGACAGATGATGAACTTGATCTATTAAAAAAAGCAGCCCAGGTTGTTAAAAATAAACTTCTTAATCTCCACAACCGCAAATCGAAAAAAGAAGAGCGAAACCAGGAATTTTTCTGGAAATTGCTCACTGGCCATATTCACGAGGAAAATGACATCATCAATGGGTTCCATGATATCGGCATTACACCTCCCGCTCAGCATTCCGTTGTCTTATTCCGTTTCAGCGATGAAATTAAAGAACCGACTGAAAAACAAATTAATTATCTGCTTCAAACAACCCAGCAGGTTCAAATTATCTTGTCCACTCTAGATCAGAATGAATTGATCATCCTGCTAGCGCCAAAAAGCGGCGAGCCTCTTTCGGATATTAAGCATTTTGTTGACTGGACCATCCTACAGCTTAAAGAGCGTTTCATGATTGATGATGTGAAAGCCGGAATAGGGAGCATATATAAAGAAGCAGAACAAATTGAACTCAGCTATAAAGAAGCCATTGCCGTTCAGAATATTAAAAAACGGTTTGTGAATGAAACAAAAGGTTTGATCAGCTTTTCAGAGCTGGGCATTTATCAATATCTGGATTTGCTTCATGAGAAACGGAAGCAGGAGGGCTTTGTAAACTATCCTCTCAGAAAACTGAAAGAATATGATGAGATGCATCACACAAACCTTGTAGAAACGCTGGAAGTTTATTTAGACAAAGACAGCAATGTCAACGACGCTGCCAAAGCGCTGAATGTTCATGTCAATACTTTAAGCTACAGAATCAAGCGCATATCGCAGATTGCTGAACTTGATTTAAGAGATCCAAATCAAAAAATAACTGTTTATCTTAACTTAAAACTCGATAAAATGAGTTTGTGAAATTTCACAAAAGATCAGAAATCCTTTCTCTTTTTTAAACAAACAAATGTGTGAGAAAACGCTTTATACTAATCTCATATTAAGAAATCATCACACATTTCAAGATAAGCGGTACAGTTTAAGCTGGCTGCTAAAGGAGGAAGGGTTTCAAATGATTATTGGAGTACCTAGAGAGATTAAAAATAATGAAAATCGTGTTGCATTAACGCCTGGCGGGGTTACACAATTTGTGGCAACTGGACATAAAGTACTAATCGAAAAAGACGCAGGAATTGGAAGCGGTTTCACAAATGAAGATTATATCGCTGCCGGTGCAGTAATTGCTGAAGATATTAAGGATGTATGGGCTGCTGAAATGGTCATGAAGGTTAAAGAACCTTTAGCATCTGAATATGAATACTTCCGCGAAGGGCTTATTCTTTTCACTTACTTGCATTTAGCTGCTGAACCAGCTCTTGCAGAAGCTCTTAAAAACAAAGGTGTTACAGCTATTGCATACGAAACTGTGACAACTGGACGCACACTGCCTTTGCTTACACCAATGAGTGAAGTTGCTGGTCGCATGGCTGCCCAAATTGGCGCACAATTCCTTGAAAAACCAAAGGGCGGCAAAGGCATTCTGCTTGCAGGCGTTCCTGGAGTAAGCCGCGGCAAGGTAACAATCATCGGTGGCGGTGTAGTTGGAACAAACGCTGCGAAAATGGCAATCGGCTTAGGCGCAGACGTTACAATCATTGATTTAAGTGCAGATCGTCTTCGTGAATTAGACGACATTTTCGGCAATCAAATTAAGACATTAATGTCTAACCCTATCAATATTGCAAATGCAGTTGCAGAAGCCGACCTATTGATCTGCGCTGTTCTGATCCCTGGTGCAAAAGCTCCGACTCTTGTATCTGAAGCAATGGTTCAATCAATGAAACCAGGCTCAGTTATTGTTGACGTAGCGATTGACCAAGGCGGAATTGTTGAGACAGTGGACCACATTACGACTCACGATAACCCAACATATGAAAAGCATGGCGTTGTTCACTATGCAGTTGCAAACATGCCTGGCGCTGTTCCAAGAACATCAACACTTGCACTTACGAACGTAACAGTGCCATACGCACTACAAATTGCAAACAAAGGCGTAAACAAGGCAATTGCTGACAACCTTGCACTTAAAGCAGGTGTCAACGTTGCAAAAGGCGATATCACGTATGAAGCAGTAGCGCGTGATCTTGGCTATACGTTCGTTCCTGTTGATGTAGCTCTAGATAAAGAAATCGCTGTAAACTAATTCGGATTAAGAAATAGCCTGGAGGCCGCCTCCAGGCTATTTCTTTCATATTGACTACTCTTTATTCTTCGGTACAGCACAGCTGCCGTCTTCGCAAAAAGCGTCATCACCGCTGCCTTCAGTAAGATCCTGCAATTTAGGTGCAGGATTTTCTTCTTCCCAAACCTTCTTTAGTGCACCTGCAAAAGTTTCTGCCCGCTGCGCCCCTGAAATCGCATATTTTTGATTAATGACGAAATATGGCACTCCGCTTATGCCGTATTGCTGTGCGATTCCTTCATCATTTCGCACCTCAGATGCGTATGCCGTTTTGTCACCAAGGACTTCTAAAGCTTCCATGCGCTCAAGCCCTGATGCCTCTGCCAAATCTGCAAGGGTATCATGATCTCCCAAATTTTTATTATCCGTAAAGTAGGCGTAAAGAAGGGTTTCAGTTACATCCTTCTCTTTCCCCTGAGTTTTAGCGAACTTAGCAAGACGGTGAGCATCAAATGTGTTTGTTGGTTTCATCTCGTCAAAGCGGAAATTCAGACCCACACTTTTCGCCTGCTGTCCGATTCCCGCATTCGCTTCCTTCGCCTGTTCAATCGTCATGCCGTATTTGGATGCCAATGCCTCATCAATCGTCTTCCCGCTGTTAAGAGGAGCATTTTGGTCCAGTTCAAAGCTTTTATATTCAACTTCAACCTGATCTTTATGAGGAAACCCAGCCAGCGCTTCTTCTAATCTGCGCTTTCCTATATAGCAAAATGGACAGACAAAGTCAGACCACACTTCAATTTTCATAAGAACACCTCATTCATTCATAGAATGCTTCTATAGTAGCATAAACAATCAAAAAACCATCAAACTCTGCTCATCATCAGCCTGTAAATTTCAAAAAACGAACTTGAACTGATCAAAACCACTAAAAAAAGTGGTAAGGTGAACATAAGAATTCAGAAACGGGGAATGAAAGATGAAGAAAGAACAGGTGCTTCCTTATCTTGGCGCTGTATTAAATGCCTCAATAGTCGGACTTACCTTTTTATTTACAAAGCTCGCCCTTGAAGACGCTTCGCCGGTTGATACCCTTTCATACCGGTTTACACTAGGTTTTCTTGTTCTGATGCTTCTGCAGTTTTTTGTCCCTATTAAAATGCCGTCATTTAAGAATAATGGAAAATCTCTTGCTTTTCTGCTGCTGCTTGCTTTATTTTATCCGACAATGTTTTTTAGCTTCCAGGCTTTCGGACTCCTTCACACAACATCTGCAGAAGGCGGCATCCTGATGGCTTTTGCACCAATCTTAACCGCTTTGCTTGCTTCTGTCTTTTTAAAAGAAAGAACCAGCTTGATTCAAGTTCTGTTTATTTCCATGTCCATATTCGGTGTCGTTTTTATTTTTTTAATGAAAGGGTCAAGCATCGAATTTAACAGTATGCTTGGTTTTCTATTCTTATTTATTGCCTGTTTGTCGATCGCAGGCTACACCGTGCTTGCGAGATTTCTGTCTGTTTCTTATTCTCCCCTGCAGCTCAGCTTTATAATGGTAACATTCGGGTTTATCTTTTTTAATCTATATGCCGTTATTCAGCATTTGGCTGCAGGTGATTTTGTTCACTATGTTTCGCTGTGGACAAACGTGCCGTTTTTATTATTCACGTTCTATTTAGGGGTTTTTGCAACTCTATTGACTTCTTTTCTGTCAAACTACATTCTTTCGAAAATCCCAGCTTCTCAGATGAGCGTGTTCGCTAATTTATCAACCGTTATTTCAATTGCTGCAGGAGCTGTTATCCTGAGCGAAAACATTTATTTCTATCACTGGATAGGCGCTTTTTTCATCATAGCCGGTGTTATCGGAACAAATGCATTTAAGCAAAAACAAGTTAAAACAGAAGGTGCTAACTAGATGGATTCTGCGGGAAGGATGAGATGAACAGTTGTTCCCAGTCCTTCCTCGCTTTCAAATAGAATCTCTCCTGCGTGCTCTTCCCGGATAATTTTATAGCAAACCGTTAATCCAAGACCCGTACCTTTATCCTTTGTCGTATAAAAAGGTTCACCCAGTTTCTCCATTCTTTCTTGACTTAAGCCGATTCCTTCATCAGAAATTGAGATCCGGATGCCGCCATCCTCTAAATGCTCAATTGAGGTATGAACAGTTCCCCCATCAGGCATGGATTCAATTGCATTTTTTATTAGATTAATAAAAACCTGTTTTAAGTGATTTTTATTCCCTCTGACTTTAAACACTCCGTTCACTTCTGGAGTAAGCGTAAGACTGACGTTATTTTGCAGGGCGTTGCTTTTCATCAGTGTTATGACGTCTTCGATGACTGTCTTTAAGTCTACAGATAAGATTGTTTGCACCTGCGGTTTTGCAATCAGGAGCAGTTCGCCCACTACCTCGTTGATTCTGTCAATTTCCTCTGACATGACTCTTAAATGTTCTCTGTTCTGCTTCAAATGCTCATCTTCCTGCAGAATTTGCACAAATCCCTTGATGGATGTCAGCGGATTTCGGATCTCATGTGCAATGCTTGCAGCTAATTCTCCAATGACATTCATTTTTTCTGTTATTAAAATAACTTCTGCATCCCTTTTCTTTTGTGTCACATCATTGCCGATGCAAAGAATGTACGTTTCCCCTTCTAATCTTACAGGGATCTTTGTCACTTCAATCCACCTTGTATTCCCAGCTGAATCAATCGCAAGCTCCGGCTCCGCCCACTTTTCTGTTTTCCAGGCAAGAATCCGAAGCTCTTCATCTCGGATTTTCTTGATTTGATCCGGCTGATCATTAAAGTCAGAATCAATCTTTCCTATTAATTCATGTACTTCTTTGCCGTATAAAGTTGACATCGCCTTATTGGCCAGCACAAACTTCAGCTCATGGTTCTTCACATAAATATAACTTGGATTTAAATCCATCACTTTATGAAGAAAATCCTTCTGATCTCTTAAATCTCTGTTCATCAATTGAATTCTTTTTGAATGCATATTGAAGTAAGCCATAAAGATAATCAAAGTCGAGAGAACCGACCCAAAGCTGGATAAAAAAAGAGGAATCAGTTGATATCCAGACAGCACTCCATTAATAAAGACGAATAAAATCGATGTGCAGAAAAAAAGACTGAAAGAACGCAAGTCCTTATTTAATAGTTTCTTCGACACAATGATAAGCACTATAATGTTAATGAATTCAAAAAAGACATTTATGTAGTACGTCCAGTTTAAAGGTCCAAAAACCGGATAGTAATGATCCGGGAAAAAGTCGCCTTCTATCACTATTAATCCGGATATTCCATAAGAAGTTAAATTAATGAAAAAAACAGACAGGCTCCAAATTATGATGATGATTAGTGTTTTTATGTTAACAATACGGAGCCATTGTTTTTTCTCCGCTCCGTTTTCTTGATGAATCATTAAGTACATAAAGTAAAATAAAATCGGCATGATCATAATTGATCCAAAGCGGGCTATTTTAAACAGCATTTCTGCCGTTTCCTCAGAAAATAAATCCGTTCCATATAGGAGAGCAACATCTATCTGCCATATAAAAAGCATGATTAAGAAATAAACGATTGCTCTTGAAAGAATCGTTTTTTCATTCAAATATATAATCATCCCAAGCAGCAGCGGGATAAGAGAAACAAGGCCAAGCACGGTAAAATACATTGTAAGTCACTCCGAACATTCGTATGAGATTGCCAGCCTTCTCATTATAGACGAAGAAAGGAAATTGCGCCTATCCGTTTTTTAAACAGCTTATAAAAAGATAAAAAGGCACCTGAATTGTACAGGTGCCTTTCGCTAATCCCATGTAAACCGTTCTTCCTTCCAAGGATTTCCTTTCATATGATATCCGTTCCTCTCCCAGAATCCTGGGTGATTATGTTCCGTAAACTGAATCGCGCGTATCCATTTTGCACTTTTCCAGAAGTACAAATGAGGAAAAACGGCTCTGAATGGAAAGCCATGCTCAGGCGTCAGCGGTTCCCCATTATGGGAGTGGGCAAGCAGACTTGTTTCCTTAAGAAAGTCATCAAGGGGCAAATTCGTTGTCCAGCCTTCCTCTGCATGGAGAATGCAATAGTTTGCGTTCTCATGCAGCCCCAAATCGTGCGCGAGCTGCCGGGTGCTGATTCCTCTCCATACATTATCAAGTTTCGTCCAGCCGGTTACACAATGAATATCGTTGCCCTGATCGATTTGCGGCATGTTCATCAGATCTTCATATGTATATCTCTTAGGATGATCCAGTAAGCCAAATATTTGAAGATCCCATTTGCTTATGTCCTCGTAATAAGGAACATTTCCTGCATGAAGAACCGGAAATGTTGTTGTGACATGCTGATTGGGCGGGACACGACTGGGATCTCCCTTGCTTTTGACCTTCCCGAAATACATGTTGACACCCCCTCTTTGTTAACTAACATAAAATAAAGTTGACATATATAGCAGGATTCAGTACTCTTTTTATAGAAAGATACATAGCATCTATGGGGGATGAGAGAATGAAAAACAAATTAAAAGCTTATGATTTAGCGCTCGTTGGGATGTTTGCTGCTTTAATGGCAATCGGAGCAAATTTAACTTCGTTTTTAACGGTAGGAACAGTTCCTTTATCAATGCAGCCCTTTTTCTGTATTTTAGCAGGTTTGCTGCTTGGAAGCAGGTTAGGCGCTTTATCCATGATTGTTTATGCGCTGGTAGGAATAGCAGGAGCACCTGTCTTCGCGCAGTTCAGCGGCGGCATCGGCGTGATTTTCGGCAGTACCGGCGGGTTTATTTTATCCTATATCGCAGCTGCTTATGCAGCAGGCAAAATGGTTGAAGCAAGCAAAAAACCGACGCTTCCAGTTTTCTTCCTTTCTTCATTTGCAGGAATTGCACTTATCTATATCATCGGAACTACTTATATGTACGCAGCTCTTAATTATTGGCTGAACGCAGATATGAGCTATTCAGGCGCATGGCTTGTCATGACGTGGTTTATGGTCAAAGATGTGATTTTCACAGCCATTGGCGCTGTAATTGCTCCGCGCATTTATAAAGCTGTAAACAAAGCGACAGGTCTTGGAAAGCATCGCGCTGCTTAATTTCGAATGTAATGTAAAAAAACACATGAGGAATCATGTGTTTTTTTATTTGATCTTACTCCTGTTTTCTTCAAGATATTTCAATTCTTCTTCCTCAGACAGCAATCCCGTTGCTTTCCCGATCGTGCCGCCCTGAAGGCTCCATATTGCATTGTGGTCCCTGTCTGCTTCTGAATAATCATTTTCAAGCCATCTGCTGAGTATATCCAAATATAAATCTGAGTTATCAAACGCTTTTTTGTCGCTTTCAATTTGTTTGATTAAATACAGAATTCTCTCTTCCGTAATTTCAAAGTGGACCCACTTATCTTCGGCCTCCACTTTTTGATGAGACATCCCGTGCAGGTATTTCTGCAATTGATCTTCCGTAATTGTAGCTCCTCCTGTTGGAAATGGATTGTTGCTTAAATCAATTTCAGCAAGCTTCCCTGAACTTTCGTTAATCGTTTTATTTACTTCTTCCGAACTTTGAACAGGTGTGTGAATCATTTCAGTGAAAATATAAAAAACAATGCCCGCACAGCATAGCAATAAAAAAATTGCACCCGTGAGAAACTTGTGCTGCTTCATCCATTTCATGCACTGCACCCCTATCTTTTTAATACTAATTAGTTCTATTCATCTATTTATATCTCCTTCTCCAGTAAAGATTCTTGCATAACTAGACAAAATTCGATAAAATCTTACAGTGTCATAGATTTCATGTATAAAAGATTCCTTAATTGGAAAATACTAAATACGGAATCATATGAAAGAGGTGAATTTTCATGACCGTACTTCAAATGAAGCGTTATTTTTTAAGTGAGAAGGAACGCGAAACCTATGAAAAACGCATTTTAAAAAGACAGCCTGAGCTCCGGGAGAGAGTCCTTGAAATGGACGACGAAGAGCTAGTGGAGAGATTGAAATAACGAAAGCAAAGTTTAACACCATAGAAAAGCCCTGCACAGTGATACTGGTGCGGGGCTAAGCCCAATAGTCAGAAAAGGCCGCCCTGTATATATACAGGGCGGCCTTTTCTATTTTTCTATTATAGGACGATTGCAGCTACCCATCCGAAAATAACCAATGGAATGTTATAATGCAGGAATGTCGGCACACATGTATCCCAAATATGATCGTGCTCTCCGTCAGCATTTAAACCAGATGTTGGTCCAAGTGTACTGTCTGATGCAGGTGAACCCGCGTCACCAAGAGCTCCAGCAGTTCCTATGAGTGCAATGGTAGCCATGGGGCTAAAACCAAGCTCAAGGCAAAGCGGTACAAAAAGAGTTGCAATGATTGGCACTGTTGAGAACGATGAACCGATTCCCATTGTAACAAGCAGACCAACGAGCAGCATTAATAGAGCTGCAATAGACTGATTTCCGCCAATTAATTCAGCAGAAGTTTTAACCAAAGTATCGATATGACCTGTTTCTTTCATGACAGCTGCAAAGCCGGAAGATGCAAGCATAACAAAGCCAATGAATGCCATCATTCTCATACCGTTAGTCAATAGCTGATCCGCTTCATTCCATTTCATTGCCCCTGTTGCATAAAGAACAATAATTCCCGCCAGTGCTCCGAAAATCATTCCTTCTACTTCCAGTTTCTGCGAAAGGAATAATTGAACACTTAACGAAACAATAATAGCAAGTATTGCAAAAGAAACACTTTTTTTCGTATAAACAGCTGATGTATGTCCAGCTATTTCTTTTGTCTCATATGAACGTTTCTTTCTGTAAGTAAAGAAAGCCAGGATTAGACCGGCAACCATACCTGCTGAAGGAATCAGCATCGCCTTAGGAATATCCTTAAGACTAATGGACAAGCCGCCAGCTGCCATATTCTCTTGAAGAATTCCATGGAAAATCGCACCGAATCCGACTGGCAGCAGCATATAAGGTGTAATTAATCCAAATGAAATGACAACAGCGATTAAACGGCGATCCAACTGCAATTGATTTAACACCTTTAATAAAGGCGGAATCAATACAGGTATAAACGCGATGTGTACAGGTACAACATTTTGTGAAAAAATAGAAATAATCAAGATAATAATGATGATAAGTACTTTTGAAAGAGATTTCCTTCTCTCTTCCCCTTCTTTACCAACTAGTTTAATAGCTGCTTCCACCATTGCATCAGGCAAGCCTGTTTTTGAAAGAGCAACAGCAAAAGCGCCAAGCAGAGCATAACTCAGGGCTACGGTTGCGTTCCCGCCAAGGCCGCCTGTAAATGTTTCAATTGTCGCCTTTAAATCCAGTCCGCCTGTTAAACCTCCAACAAGCGCGCCTGCCACTAGGGAAAATACAACATTAACCCTCAGCAAGCTTAAAACAAGCATGACCAAAACAGCCAAAATAACTGCATTCATTTATAAAACCTCCGGAATCTTTTCACTTTAGTGTGCTAATGTATTAGAGAGATAAAATTCAATAGAATTAAAATAACATACTTTCTTTTTTAGTGTCAATGTAAAAATTTTATTATATTAGCAGACTAAAGGATATTGAATGAACTCCGTTGAAAGATGAATAGAAAAGGATATTTTATGGGTGAATTTGAAATGGATTTTGTTGTTTTTATTCAGTTTCCGGAGCGGTGACTAAGACCACACAAAAAAGAACAGGAAAAAAGACACTGATTGATCAGTGCCTTTTCCCGCCATTAAACCTCAAATCGTTCCACGAAAGCAGCAAGCGTTCTGGCCATGACGCCAGTGCCTCCCGAAGGTCCCAGATCATCTGCATTATTTGATGTGGCTGTTCCTGCGATGTCTAAATGGACCCAAGGCGTTCCTTCTGCGAATTCACCAATAAACGTTCCCGCCATGATGGCATGACCTTCACGTCCAGGAGAGTTATTCAAATCCGCCATTTTACTGCCTCGCACTTTATCAATGTCTTTTTTAGTAATCGGCAGTCGCCAGATTGGCTCGCCGCATTCGCAGGATGCTTCCAGCACTTGCTCAAATAATGCTTCATCATTTGTCATTGCACCTGTTATATGTGTTCCAAGGGCAATGATGACTCCGCCTGTTAATGTCGCAACGTCCACTAAGTAATTTGCGCCATGATGCTTGGCATATGTGATCCCGTCAGCAAGAACTAATCGACCTTCTGCATCTGTATTCAGTACTTCAATTGTTTTTCCGCTAAGGGAGACAATGACATCATCAGGCTTGAATGCATTGCCGCTGATCATGTTGTCGGTTGAAGGAATCACAGCCAGTACGTTTTGTTCCGGCTTCAGCTTTCCGATGATCTCCATTGCACCTAAAACTGCTGCAGCACCGCCCATATCTGATTTCATGCCGACAATTCCGTCTTTCGGCTTAATTGAATAGCCTCCAGTATCAAAGGTAATCCCTTTTCCAACGAGGCCAATGACATCTGTCCATTCCTCTTTGCCCTGATATTTAAGAACAATCATTTTCGGCGGTTCATCAGACCCCTTATTTACGGCAAGAAGAGCTCCCATTCCCAGCTTCTCCATATCTTCCTTTTCAAGCACTTCATATTCGAATCCGTATTTCTGGGCGACATCCACCGAGTATTTAGCAAGTTCTGTTGCTGTTAGTATGTTACCTGGCATGTTGACAAGCGTTCTTGCAGAATTCGTTCCCTCTCCAAAGGCAGATCCAACTGTAAGACTTGAGCGAATTTCGGCTTCATCCTCTTTTGAGATAATTGTCACTTGATTGATATTTCGTTCAGGCTCGTTTGATCTTTGTTTATAGTCCTGTATTTTATATGTAGAAAGCGGAAGAACTTCTGCTAACGCATGAGCAGCTTCGTTTCCTTGAACATGTTCATTTGTGAATGAATCAAGAACGATCGAAAACGATTGAATTTTTGCATTTTGCAGCGTTTTGAAAAGCTTCGCAAAAGATTCTCTGGCAGCATCAAAATCGTATTCCTTTTCTTTGCCGAGACCAGCAAAAAAGATTCGTTTTGTAGCCATTTTGCCAAGAGTATGTACTTTTGATATTTCTTTCTTTCTGGACGAAATATCGCCGTCTTTTACAAGCGATGAAATCTGGCCTTCGAGCTTATGATCAAGTTCAGCTAAAGGACCTTCAAACGCGCCGTTTTTTTGAAACAATCCAAAGATGATTGTTTCTTCGTTCCATTTAATTGTTGACTGAATATGAAACATGAAAACACACCTCCATTAATAATTAGGTTTCCCCGGGTCTTCTTCAAGGTATAGAAATAGAGCAGGCAATTTAGGCAGCTGCCCGGCTTCTTCAAAAGAAACAGACTGAATGCCTGCAGGAATAATCATCAGGCATTCCTCAATGAATGCATTTACGTTTTCAAGGTCCACTCCCCAATGGAATGGGCGGTAAGACTGTATGTATGAGTGTCCGGCTTGCATCATGAGCCTTGCTCCTTTAATATTGCCATATTCATAATGATAAATAGCAACTGTCATTTGCAGCAGGCCTTTTAGAAATAAATTATCCTTCTCAGTCAGCCAGATTAATTCAAGCAAATCATGGCAAGTATAATAATCGCCTTCATTAAAATGGATAAAAAACTGATAATATTCCATTGGGTAAAGAGTCACGTGGCATGCACTCCTCTCTGACCTTATTGTATCAAAGGATAAAAAGTTTTTATACTATTTGAACAAATGACAGAGGATAAGGGCATGAATGCATGGAACTATACCATACAGTCAATAACAGAACATTTATTTTTTGAACCGAAAGGATGTCCGACTTCATGGAGATACTGCTTAATTTCCCGCTATTAGCTTCCCTTGCAGCCATTTTCTTTGCGCAATTTGTAAAAGTCCCGATTACGTATATTGCGACCCGTAAAATTGACTGGTCTCTTATTTTAAGCACAGGGGGGATGCCAAGTTCCCATTCTGCAGCTGTCACGGCACTTGCAACGGGAGTCGCTCTCGATAATGGGCTTGCTTCTTCCCTCTTTGCGGTTTCAGCCGTTTTTGCCATCATCACCATGTTTGATGCTACGGGAGTAAGAAGACATGCCGGAGAGCAGGCCACAGTTCTTAATAAACTCGTAACTGATTTTAATACATTTGTAGGCGAGGCAAAATCATGGCCGCAGCAGGAAGAAGAAGAAAAGCAGAAGAAATTGAAAGAACTTCTCGGGCATCAGCCTATTGAAGTATTCTTTGGTGGCCTGACAGGAATATTTTTAGCACTGTTTCTGCACTACCTATTCATCTTGTAAAGGAGGAATTGTTTTGCGGTTAATATCTATTTGCCCAAGCAATACAGAGCTTGCCGCCTATTTAGGTCTGACTGACGATCTGATTGCAGTTGATGATTATTCTGACTGGCCTGAGCAAGTGAAGGATCTGCCGCGCCTCGGACCTGACCTGTCCATTAATATGGATCTTGTTGAACAATTGAAGCCTGACCTTGTACTCGCTTCATTGAGTGTGCCGGGTATGGAAAAAAACGTGGATGAACTTAAAAAAAGAGAGATCCCTCACCTTGTTTTAAACCCTCAGTCATTCGAGGATATAGGAAATGATTTAATGGCTGCAGGCATTGCTGCAGGGAAGGAAAAAGAAGCTGCCGCAGTTGTTTCCCGTTATCATCAAATTTTAAATGACTATAAAGAAAAAGCCTCAAAGCTTGAGCATTATCCTGAAGTTTATTTTGAATGGTGGCCTAATCCCATTTTTACACCTGGTCAAATAAACTGGCTGACAGAAATGTGTGAACTCGCAGGAGGGCGCAATAGTTTCCGTGATGTGGAGCTTGCGAGTGTCCAAACAAGCTGGGATGACATTATTCGCAGGAATCCTGATCATATTTGTCTTGCTTGGGTCGGAGTTAAGCAAAGCAGGATGAAAATCCAGCATGTTTTAAAGCGTGAATCGGCAGAAAACCTTGCTGCCGTCAGAGAGAATCGCATTCACCTGCTTGAGGAACAGCTATATTGCAGACCATCACCAAGGCTCTTAAATGGACTTGCGAAACTTGCAGCCATCCTTCATCCGGATCACTTTCCGCAGCCTGAAGAGAAAGATTCCCTAATTTCTATTACATAGAAAAAGCCCAGGTTAAAAACCTGGGCTTTTTCCGTGGCTGAGAATTCTTTTGAGATTAATTCCGAGACATTGGACTAATCCCGAAGTAATAACCGGTTGCCCAGCAAGAATGTACCAGACCTTAAGCGGTTTGCCATCAATTTCGCCATGCATCCTTAACTTTTCGTTTTGGGTTTCATGTATTTTTGACGAAATGTCTGCATCGACTTATTTTCATTCAATTTCGTCAATTCATTTTCAGTTAATCGTCCGTTTCCTTTTTGGACGATATATATGTCTAACGTTTTTTTGCCCCAAAATTGAAAGACTTCTTCAACAGTATCGTAATAAAGATCCAGTTCATTCCCCTTTATCGCACCGCCCTTGTCTGCTACAACACCAAAGCCGTAACCTGGAATAAACAAAATGGTTCCTATCGGAAACACACTTAAATCAGCTGCTATGGTTGAATACAAATCTCTTTTCACTTTCACCCCAGAATACGTAATGCCATATTCGGGATGTTCAGGTTTTTTGCCTGTTGATTCATAGCCAGCTGTATATCCTGTTGCTGTTACTTCTTGTTTAGGGTATTGTGACCAGTCAATTTCATTTTCAAGCGATATTTGATCTAACGAGCTTCCGCTTGAAGAAATCGCGGCTGTGGCCGTTTTTTCACTGTGCAGAGATTTAGGGACGAGTCCGGTCAGCTTATACGGATGCCCTTCACTTTCCAATATGCCCTTGCTCCACCCATTAAAAACAGGCAGATCCTTTGCCTCTGCACCTGAAAAAGATTTTAAAGTGGTACCGAGCGCCATTAGTAATAATAGTGTCATTAACAGACGCCTTAACCAGGTTTTCGTCCTATCCATTTACGATGTGTTCACTCCTCTCACATCCATAATCGTTTCCAAATGGTAAACGAAATATTCAGGATAGAGAGGGATCCATATTTTACAAGTGTTGTTTTTCCAAAAATAAAAAGACCTGCACACGATGTACAGATCACATTTTAAAACATTTGATATCCTTTTTTGCGGAGCATGTTAATAACAATTCCAGACACAACTGCCCCGATAAAACCGCACACAAGAATTAGAATATCGGCCAAAGCCAAAGACGTAATACGCTCTCCAAGGGATGAAAAAGAGGATCCAGGTGAGGTAAAGTACTCTGTGAATCTCACATTATCTACTATCAATATACAGACAATCGGATAGATAATAGCCATGATCCAAGACATGCGAAGCAGCATATTCAGCAAGAAACCGATTCCAAAGAATAATACAAAGAATAAAAGCATCGAAATCATCAATACAGGTAAAAACAAGTTATCGCCTCCAGTACACCTATTTAAGTGTACTGAACAAGCGATATTCAGTCAATCGGAAAAACATTGAACGTTTTATGAAGACTTCTTTCCAGTTCCGTTGCAGCAATCACACGTCTCTGAACCGCCAAGAAGCAATTGAAAATAACCTTTACCTGAACAATATGGACATTCTTTCTTTTCGATAGCAGATGTATTCATCATCTATTCTCCCCTTTGTCAAGTATCTCTTTTTAGATATTGAAGATACTATATCAGGTTCTTTGTAAAGGATAAAGGGAGAAAATCTCACGGGATTCTTGATGTAAGCGAATACATCAAGCTAATCCTTCTTTTTTCTCAATTTTTCTTATTATTTTGAAAATTATAAAAATATACGGTATGAGGTGTATCCAAACTGATCGCCAGGGTTCAGGCCTTCAATTTTATAAAGCATTTTCTCAAATGTTTCTTCTGCAAATGACTGAAGCAGCAGCGATGCATTCTCGTCACCCTTAAGAATTTGAGGCGGAAAAAAAGCAGCTTCAAACAGTTCATCTTCCTGTACAATAACTGCAGAAGAATTCGCCTTCAATTTAAAAATAATCATATTATCACTGATCGTATTTTGAATGACGCCTGACCGAATCCCAATGACGCCTTCTACTTCTGTTTCTATTCCGGTTTCCTCATGAATTTCACGAACAATCGCTTCATCCAGTGTTTCCCCCTCATTCACAAATCCTGCTGGAAAAGACCACTTCCCTTTCAATCCGCCGTATTTCTTTTTTACGACTAGCCAGTCCCCATTTTCGTTTTCTACTACACCAGAAACAGCAATCCATACATTCCCCCGCTTATTTGCCACTTTAATCTCCCCCTTTTGACTTTTTATATTTCATTTAATTTTTCCAATAAAAAAAGACAAAAGCACAAGGCTTCTGTCTTTTATTTTACTCTACTTCTTAGAAAAATTTAAATTTACCTTTTTTAACGACTAATCCAGCTCCGCCAACCATTAAGAGAGCACGGTTATCAATCATTTTCTTCATGAATGAAGCTTTTGTTCCCATTACTTTCTTGCCAAATACCATACCTACAGCATCATCTTCTCCAAGTGAAGCAACTGTACCTTTGATGTCTGGTTTGAATTCTTCCATTTCACCTTGGTCACGAACGGCAACAGCAATGTTTTTAGCAGCTGTAATACCTTGCTGCATCGCAATTTGAGCCGTTGGAGGATATGGACGGTTGATTTCTTCGTTGATCACTAGAGAACAGTCGCCAATGATGAATACATCTTCATGGTTAGGAGCTCTTAGGTAAGAATCAACTTTTACGCGTCCGCGCATATTTTCAAAACCAGCTTCTTCAACGATGCTGTTTCCGCGCACACCTGCTGCCCATACAACTGTATCAGCTTTGATTTCTTCCATTACGTCGTCTTTCGCAACAATAATACCATCTTCTACACATTCTTTAATTGCAGTGCCTATCTTGAATTCTACACCTTTACGCTCTAAGTGGTTAACAGCGTATTCTACAAGTTCAGGATCAAATCCAGGAAGAGCTGTTGGTGCAGCTTCTACACAGATAATGCGTACTTTCTTATGATCAACATCGTACTCGCGGCAAAGCTCAGGAACACGGTTAGCAAGCTCGCCCAGGAACTCGATGCCAGTGAAGCCGGCTCCGCCGACAACAATTGCAAGACGCTGGTCGCGTTTTACTTCTTCTGTGTTGTAAGTAGCAAATTGATATTCGATATGCTCGCGCAATTGACGCGCAGCATTGATGTTAGTAATACCGAAAGCGTACTCTTTCAAGCCTTTGATTCCAAATGTTTCTGGATGAGATCCAAGAGAAATCACCAGGTAGTCATACTCAAGCTCGCCATTTGCAAGAACAATTTTCTTTTCATCTTTGTTAATCGAAACAACTGTTTCTTTCACAAATTTCACACGGCTGTTATCAATAACATCTTTCACTTGGTATCTTGCTTTATCATGATGCAAAGTACCAGCTGATGCCTCGTGCAGCCATGTTGTTTCATAGTGATAATCATTTTTGTTAACGAGTGTTAGATCTGCTTCGTTAACACCGATCATTTTTTGAAGACGTGTAACTGCCATTAATCCGCCGTAACCTGCACCTAAAACTACTATTTTGGGCTTTCTCAACCGAATCACATCCACCTTTTTTTCTGAATTTGTTGTAAAGAATGAAATAAATTCTATACTGATTATCTTCCGCTGCTTCACAACATTTTATTTTGTTTTGCCTAAAAAAGTATGTGAAAATGTTCACTTAACTTTTCAAAATAATACCGAAAACTTTGTAAGTAGTAACATAGAATATAAATAATGCCTATATTACATAATAGCATCTGCGATTTATTTTTCAAGACCAAATTGAAGGATTAGAAACGTTAAGAATTTTACAAAAATAAAAACATTCTCTATAATAATCATATTCTTATACAAGGCACATCTCTTTACTCTATCACCAGGTGAAATTGTTAAAGAGGTATGATATGTTATGATTAAGAATTATTATCAATTACAAGCGAGGGGATATTTGTGAAGGAAGACACAAAAGTATACGACATAACAATTATTGGCGGCGGACCTGTTGGTCTGTTCACAGCTTTTTACGGCGGCATGCGTCAGGCTTCAGTTAAAATTATCGAAAGCTTGCCTCAGCTGGGCGGACAGCTTTCTGCCTTATATCCTGAAAAATACATATATGATGTTGCAGGATTTCCTAAAGTGCGCGCACAGGAGCTAGTTAACAATCTAAAAGAACAAATGGCTAAATTTGAGCCGACTGTCTGCTTAGAGCAAGCAGTAGATACAGTTGAAAAACAAGCTGATGGCGTCTTCAAATTAACAACAGATCAGGAAGTCCATTATTCTAAAACGATTATTATCACTGCAGGAAATGGTGCGTTCCAGCCCCGCAAAATTGAACTTGAAGAAGCTGCTTCATTTGAAAAAGCAAATCTTCATTACTTCATTGATGATTTAAATCAGTTTGCCGGACAGAGAGTTCTTATTTGCGGAGGCGGAGATTCTGCTGTTGACTGGGCGCTTATGCTTGAGCCAATTGCCGAAAAAGTAACACTTGTACACAGACGAGATAAGTTCCGTGCTCATGAGCATAGTGTTGAAAACTTGAATAACTCAAAAGTTCAAGTTCTCACACCATTTGTACCAAAAGAATTAACAGGTACAGATAATATTGAGCAAGTTGTATTAGAAGAAGTGAAAGGCGAACGCAAAGAAGTCGTTGATGTGGATTCTGTCATCGTGAACTTCGGATTCGTCTCATCTCTTGGCCCAATCAAGAACTGGGGTCTTGAAATCGAGAAAAATTCTATTGTCGTTAACAGCAAAATGGAAACAAACGTAGAAGGCATATATGCTGCAGGAGACATCTGCACATATGAAGGAAAAGTAAAACTGATCGCAAGCGGATTTGGCGAAGCTCCAACCGCGGTAAACAACGCGAAAGCTTATATGGATCCAAAAGCAAGAGTTCAGCCGCTTCACAGCACAAGTTTGTTTGAAAAATAAATAGATGATCTCCTGAAAAAAAGAGGAAAAGCGGTCTGCTTTTCCTCTTTTTTATGGAATAAAACCTAATTTAGCTCTGCCAGTAATTGCTGTAAGGGTTATAATACACCGGCTGATTCCATTGCTGATATCTCTGTCCGCCAAACGGCATGCCGCTTTGATCACTGCTTCCAGGCAATTGACCGAACGGGCTTCCCTGGCCTCCTTGCATGCCTCCGCCTTGATCCATTCCCGGCATTTGGCCGAACGGACTTTCCTGACCGCCTTGCATGCCTCCGCCTTGATCCATTCCCGGCATTTGGCCGAACGGACTTTCCTGACCGCCTTCAGGTGCAGATCCTCCACCATTTTGCGGAGATTCTGGCTGTTCCTGCTCTTCTTCTTGCGGCTGCTCCTGCTCCTCAGTTTCAGGTTGACCTTCCTCTTCTGGCGGAGCTTCTTCTTCCATTTTTGGAGGTTTCGGCATCACTTCGAAGGATTTGACATTATTCACATTTACCTGACTTGTCGTTAATGCAGGAAAGGACACAATAAATACCGCACCTGATGGTTTATCTAAGTAGAATAAAAATGCCTCTTTTTCCGTACCATTTGTAAAGGTCAATTTCACCCATTTATACAGACCTTCATTTAATTCATCTGTTGATGACAGACGAAATGGATGATACATCTGATATGGATATGGATAGTAATTCATCATTCAAGCTCCCTTCTCTATTCACACATCCATACTATATGCCCATTATTTGTCCTATGTTTTTAATGGAAAATGCAACCTTTTTTCACCTTCTAACGACTATGTAGTTTAAAGGGGGGAAATGGATGAATTGGAAAATCATTTTTTGCTTATTGCTGATTTCAGGCATCTTTTTTGTAAATGATGAAAAAGGCTATGCCTGCTCTTGTGCAAAGCCGCCTTCAGTTCAATCTGAATTAGAAAACAAAACGGCCATTTTTTCAGGGAAAGTGTTAAAAATAACTGAAAACAGCAAGAAAAAGGCGTTAATAGAGGTTGATCAAATTTGGAAAGGTCCTTCTCAATCACAACTTATAATTGAAACAGAAAGAGATTCAGCAGGCTGCGGTTTTGATTTTAATGAAGGGCAAACTTATCTTGTTTATGCATATGGGGAAAAGAATACTCTTGAGACAGGATTATGTGAGCGAACAGCTTTAGTTAAAGACTCTGGGGATGACATAAGGGTTCTCGGTGCAGGAAAAGAACCTGAAAAGCAAGTGAATTTAGAACATCAGCTTGATTTCAATAGATTAATGTGGATTATTGTTTTTGCTGTGACTTTCATCCTTATTTTCATCATAGTTTATAAAAGAAAAAAATAAGAAAAAAAGACACTTCACTAGCTTGTCAGGCTAATGAAATGTCTTTTTCTGTTAAAATCAGCACTCTTCAGGAGTACCTGTATTCGCAGCCGTTCTAAAAGATGAACCGCATCCGCACGAGGCAATGGCATTCGGATTATCGATTGTGAATCCGCCCCCCATAAGGGACTCTTTGAAATCAATTTTTGTCCCTTTTAAAATAAGGGAGCTTTCTTTATCAACAAGCACTTTGATGCCATGAACTTCAAATTGAGTGTCGTCATCATTCGGTTCTTGTTCAAAACCCATGCCGTACGATAAACCGCTGCAGCCGCCGCCTTTTACACCAACGCGCAGAAAAGCCTGCTCTTCACCGTTTTCTTTCATCATATCTTTTATCTGATAAGCTGCCGCTTCAGTAATTATTACAAAATCATTCATTTTCTTGTTCCTCCTTTGCCAATCATCCAAAGGCTATACAGTAAGTATACCCTTTCTATTTGGAACTCTCAAATGAAACACTCTGCTATTTGTCGTAGAAGTACACCCCTGTACAAATAACCTCTGCAGGACCTGTCATTAAAACATTACCCTCTTCGGTCCAATTAATCAGAAGATCTCCGCCGGCAAGGTGGACAGTTGTATCCAGCCCTCTTTTCGTATGCCCATTAAGAACAGAAGAGACAACGGCTGCACAAGCACCCGTCCCGCATGCCTGAGTGACACCGGAACCTCTTTCCCACACTCTGAAATGAAGTTCATTTTCCGCTGCCACTTCAACAAACTCAACATTGATGCAATCAGGAAAAAGGGGATCTTTCTCAACTCTTGGTCCAAGTGTTAACACTGGTGCTGATTCAATGCTGTCCACATAAAATATTAGATGAGGATTCCCCATTGAAACGGCTGTACCATGATAGACACTGCCGTCAAATTCAAGTTGTTCGTTTATGACTTTTTCATCAGGAGTGCCAGCCATAGGAATTTCAGCCCGATTAAGCTTGGGCTGCCCCATATTGATTGTTACTCTGCTGACTTCGCCTTCTTCCACTTCAAGCTTAGCATGAACCAAACCTGAGAGTGTTTCAATCGAAAATTCTTTCTTTTCTATCAGTTTATTCTCAAATGCATATTTCGCAACGCAGCGAAGACCATTTCCGCAGTTTTTCCCCTCTGACCCATCACTGTTGAAAATCCTCATCTTTACTGGCGCTTTCTCAGATGGACAAATCAAGATCATTCCATCTGATCCAATGCCGGTAAAGACATTCGATACTTCCTTTGCAAGCTGAGGAAGCATTGACTCTTCAATTTGTTCTTCAAACATGTTTACATATATATAATTGTTGCCGAGTGCATGCATTTTCGTAAATTGGAATTGTTTCATACTGTTCTCCCTCTTTTTTCTTTTTATAAGTATAAAATGCTGGAAACAGGATCACAATAGAAATATCCCCCGTTTGTTATAGATAATAAAAGCTCCCTGCTTTGGTGCAGGGAGCTTTTATTCGTGATCCTACTATGATTAAAACATAAACATCCCTGCAATTGCCGCACTTAAAAGGTTGGCAAGGGTTCCTGCAGCTATAGCTTTAAAACCAAGCCGTGCAATATCCTGACGGCGGTTTGGAGCCATACCGCCAAGTCCTCCAAGCAAAATGGCGATAGATGACAGGTTGGCAAATCCGCAAAGTGCAAAGCTTATGATAGCTACCGTTTTATCTGACAGCGCATCAAGCTGCGGTGCAAAATTTGAATAAGCAACAAACTCATTCAGTACCAGCTTTTGACCGATAAAGCTTCCTGCCTTCACAGCTTCTTCCCAAGGAACGCCGATGATAAAGGCAAGAGGTGCAAAGACATATCCAAGAATAAATTCAAGCGTTAAGTTAGAAGCTCCAAAAATCCCTCCGATAAAACCAAGAATTCCGTTTAATAGGGCAATCAAAGCGATAAAAGCTAAAAGCATGGCACCAACATTCAAGGCAAGCTGAAGTCCTACAGAAGCTCCCTTTGCAGCAGCATCAATTACATTTGCCGTCTCCTCATCGCTTTCCATCTTAACGCCTTTCATCGTTTCAGGCATTTCCGTTTCCGGAATAAGTATTTTTGCCATGATAAGTCCTGCAGGTGCAGCCATGAAGCTTGCAGCAAGCAAGTACTCAAGAGGAACTCCAAGTGCAGCATAGCCGAATAGGACAGATCCCGCAACTGAAGCAAGTCCCCCTGTCATGACAGCGAACAATTCTGATTTTGTCATTTTTGCTATGTACGGTTTAATGACCAACGGAGCTTCCGTTTGCCCTACAAAGATATTAGCAGCAGCAGAAAGCGATTCTGCTTTACTTGTCCCTAGTAATTTCGATAAACCGCCGCCTAAAATTCTGATAATCCACTGCATAACCCCAATATGATATAAAACAGAAATTAACGAAGAAAAGAAAATAATGATTGTCAGCACATTGAACGCGAAGATGAAGCCTGTTGGCTGCGATGGATCTCCAAGTGAACCAAATAGAAATCCAATTCCTTCACTGGCATACCCTACCAGGTTCTGTACAGATTCTGTCAGTCCTTTAAAAGCTCTCGTTCCAGGCTCCCATTTTAATACCAGAAAAGCAAATAAAAGCTGAATGGCAAGGCCGCCAAGAATCGTACGGACTTTAATATGACTTTTTCGTTCCGATAGGAGAAAAGCGATGGCAAAGAGAACTGCAATTCCCATTAATCCCCATAAAAAATTGATCATTTCTTCACCTCAGGCAATCGTTTTTGATGTGTCTAAAATAACAGGCGATAGCTGGTATGTCCATATCATTGTGACAAATAATGATATTTTCCGACAAATCAACTAGTTGCACAAACTTAGGTTGCATCTGAATGGATTTAGTTATTCAAAAAACGCTATTCACCATTTTATAATACTTTATACCTATATATGTGGTATGATTTTATTACAATTTACCCTGTTTTACTAATGGGAGGAACACTATATGAATAAGCTTGATTTCCTATATGATAAGAATATAGATTGTCCAATTTGCAAACATACATATACAACAAAAAAAGTAAAAAGAGGCTTCATTCGCGCTGTCAATCATGACACTGATTTTTGTTCTTATTATAGTAAAAATGAATTCAGCCCTCTTCTTTACTATGTAAATGTGTGTCCTGCCTGCGGTTTTTCAATGTCAGAAGAATTCTCTCCTGTTTTTCCTTTTAGAACAGAGGAAATAATCAATGATAAGATACGTGCAAACTGGGGGAGAATGAATTTCTGCAAAAAGAGAAGTGTTAAAGATGCCATTCATACATACAAGCTTGCTATTTATTCTGGAGTATTGAAAAAAGAAAAACACGTCTCAATGGGGGGACTTTATTTAAGGCTTGCCTGGCTCTACCGGACGGAGCAGATGGAATTACAGGAGAACCGCTTTCTAAAATTAGCCTTGGAGGAATATATCGCTTCTTATATTAATGATGATTTCTCAGGCACACATTTAACTGAAATGAAAGTTCTCTATTTAATAGGTGAACTGAGCAGAAGATCAAATGAGGAAGCTCAGGCTGCACTCTACTTTTCAAAAGTCATTGAAAAGCAAAATAACACCGAGGAAAAAGTGATCGTTGAAATGGCAAAAGACAGATGGCGCGAAATGAGGGAAATGAAGCAAAAGTGGACGGTTCAGTAAAAAAACGCGTACTGAGTGTACGCGTTTTCCTAGAACATAGGATTCTCATCCAAGTAATCATATATGTTTTTAACTAACTCTTCAGATGATTCCCCAGTTACAACCTCACCGTTTACAAGGGCATAAAGAGAAGCATAGCATTTTCCGCAATATCCAAGACATCCGTATTCAATAATGTCCAGGTTAGGATCTTTTTCTAACTTTTCCAAAGCAGCTTGTGAACCGTTCGCTAAATTGCTTATACAAAATTCTATTATCGGTTTCAACTTCATCACCTCACACCTGCAATCCTATGCTACCTCTTTCTATGTACTATCGTCAATAATTAACGTTTTATGTTATACTTTTTTCATAAATACCAACACATTTTCATGAAAGTGATTTACTAATGAGCGGGTTAACAGATTAATAGATGACTTTTTCATAACATATTGTGGTTTATCATCAAATTCGTTATACTTTTAGATGGCATATTGCAAAGGTTTTCTTAATCACTGAATTAACCTATAGATAAGAATATTACTCACTTTAAGAGGAGAAAAAGGGGAATCTGCAATGAAGAACTTAGTTATTCTTGGCGGTGGATACGGCGGCATGCGCGTCCTTCATCGACTTCTTCCAGGTCAGCTGCCTGAAGATGTGCAAATTACACTCATAGATAAAAATCCCTATCATTGTTTAAAAACGGAATATTACGCACTTGCTGCGGGAACGATTTCAGACCATCACATCCGCGTAGATTTTCCTGAGCATGAGCGTCTGCACTTAACATTCGGGGAAATCACTTCTGTCGATCTTGAAGAAAAAAGGGTTTATCTGAAGAATCAGGAACCGATTTCATATGATGATCTTATTATCGGATTAGGCTGCGAGGACAAGTATCATAATGTTCCAGGTGCAAAAGAGTTTACACACAGCATCCAGACAATCGATCAATCAAGAGAAACATATCAGCTTCTTAATAACTTAAGCGGCGGAGCTTCTGTTGCAATCGTTGGCGCAGGACTCAGCGGAGTTGAGCTAGCGAGTGAACTCAGAGAAAGCCGAAAAGATCTTAAAATTACACTTTATGACCGGGGCAAAAACATTCTTTCCAGTTTTCCAGAACGTTTGAGCAAATATGTTCAAGGCTGGTTTGAAGATCATGGCGTAACTATTATCAACAGTGCCAACGTGACAAAAGTAGAACAAAACGTTCTATATAATCATGATGAGCCGGTTTCTTACGATGCCATCGTATGGACTGCAGGCATTCAGCCGAATAAAGTCGTCAGAGATCTGCCAGTAGACAAAGATCCACAGGGACGTGTCGTCCTGACAAAACAGCATCACCTTCCGCATCATGAAGATGCATTCGTTGTCGGAGACTGCGCAAGTCTTCCACATGCACCAAGTGCTCAGCTTGCCGAAGCTCAAGCTGAACAAATTGTTCAAGTTCTGCTTAAAAAGTGGAATGGCGAAGAACTGCCTCAGGACTTCCCTGCCTTTAAGCTTAAAGGGGTACTTGGGTCGCTTGGCAAGAAACACGGTTTCGGCCTTGTGAATGACCGTCCTTTGATTGGACGAGTTCCGCGTTTGCTTAAGTCAGGAATTCTATGGATGTATAAGTATCATAATGGATAAGTAAAAAGGGGCTCTCCAATAAATCCCTAAAATAAAAGCAGGAAGGAAAAATAACCATTTTTTCCTTCCTGCTTTTTTTAGTTGTTCTAAATATGTATCCATGAGCGATTAATCGTTGCAAATAGTCTTTTACAACAGATCCTTTATTAGGTATTTTCAGCGATTTGCCATACAGGCACTTCTTTCCGTTCCATGCGTATGATAGTGCATAAGCCTATTGCTGCGAGGTGCAGAAGATGTATATGCCAAGACGAAAACTTTTTTACAATAAAGATCTTGCGGAATTTCTCCTCCATATGTGTGTATATTCATACCGCCAGTTTTTAAACAACGGTCCGGTGGAACCTGTTCCGGGATTCAAGCTGGTTAAAGCTTTCAAATCCAGCGCAAACGGCGTCATGGAATGGTTTGGATTTATCCTCGAATCAGACGATGCAGTGGTGATTGCGTTCCGGGGTACACAATCGGATGCAGACTGGATCGCCGATGCCACCATCCGCCAGACTCCTTATCCCTATATTCAAAACGGCGGCCTCGTGCATCAGGGATTTCAGTCGATCTATTCCCAGTGCCGGGACGAAATCTTCCAAACGTATTCAGCCCTCTCAAAAGTGAAAAATCTCTTTATTACCGGGCATAGTCTTGGAGGAGCACTAGCTGTTCTTCACGCTGCCGATGCAGCAGTAAACGCAGGATTCCGGTCTATCGTCATGTATAACTATGGGGCTCCTAGAGTAGGAGACCGGCAGTTTGCGGCTCTTTATGACCAGCTTGTTCCAAACAGTATCCGCTTCGTCAACACCACCGATTTGGTGCCGAAACTGCCTCCTGTCTTTGTTTATAATCCTATGACGAAGCTGAAATACTTTTACAAGCATGTTCATACTCCGTATTCTTTTACAATTGAAGCAGGCTCCATAGCGGGCAATCATATGCCGGACACGTATTTTCTTGGAATCGAAGGATTATCCAGACTGGTTTACGTGTAAAGCAGTTTTTCTACCATGAAGAGTCATTAAAATAAACAAATTTAGAAATATTATGCAGAAACATACCCATGCTTCTCCATTTCAGCATAAATGGTTTTCAGTTTCGGATTGCCTTCCCCTACTACTACTCCATCGATGACAACTAACGGATAAAAATACTCGTCATTTGCGATTTTCTCTGCAAAACTCTTTTTCTCTGGATTGTCTTGAGGCGCAAATACATCGACATATTCTATTTTGAACTGCTGCTGCGGGAATTTCCTTGAAATTGCTGCTTCCAGCCATTCATATGTTTCTTTTGATGAGGGGAGATTCACACAGCTTGGGCATAGTACTTCAGCTCCATAAATACACACTTCCACTTGTTTTTTCATCGTATTCCCCCTTTTCTTAAGTTTCATTGTAAGGGAGTAAGCGTTTTTTTTCCATGAAAACTTATCTGCTGAAAGTATCCGTTTTTATTCCGCGCGGAATATGTTAAAATAGGAGCATTAACAGATATTACATCAATCATATGAATAGATTTTCAGCGGTTTTTTGAATATAATAGCAGGATAAGGAAGGAGTCGATTATTTTGACAACAGAAACACAAATGGTAGAACAAGTACAGGAAGTATTAGATAAATTACGTCCATTCTTGCTTCGTGATGGCGGAGATTGTGAGCTGGTTGATATAGAAGACGGCATTGTAAAATTACGCCTTTTAGGAGCATGCGGCAGCTGCCCAAGTTCAACCATTACACTTAAAGCTGGAATCGAACGCGCACTTCTTGAAGAAGTTCCTGGTGTTGTGGAAGTAGAACAAGTTTTCTAATAACACAAAAAAAGATGGTGAGCCCGCTCACCATCTTTTTTGTGTTTATAGATACTTGTCGAACCATCCTTTGATATGATTTAACCGGTCAATTCGAAGCTTAGGATGCCCGCTTCTGGATAATTCATGGTTTGCTTCCGGAAAGCGCACAAATTTTGTTTCTTTTTTCAGGCGTTTTAATGCGATATAAAGCTGCTCAGCCTGCTCAACAGGACAGCGGTAGTCTCTTTCGCCATGAAGGATTAAAAGAGGCGTTTCTACGTATTTGACATATTTTAACGGCGAATGGTGCCATAGTTTATCAAAATCATTGATCAGATCTCCGCCGATTTCCCACTCTGTAAAGTAGTAGCCGATATCACTCACTCCGTAGAAGCTGATCCAGTTGCTGATTGAACGCTGAGTGACAGCTGCTTTAAACCTGTTTGTATGACCCACAATCCAGTTCGTCATAAAACCGCCATAGCTTCCGCCTGTTACACCTAACCGATCTGAATCAATATAATCATAGGTTTCAAGTGCATAATCTACTGCACTCATTATATCCGTATAGTCGCTTCCGCCATAATCACCGCGAACCTGATCAACAAAATGCTGTCCATATCCATGGCTTCCTCGAGGATTGGTATAGAGGACGGCTTTTCCGCTTGCAGCAAGCATCTGAAACTCATGGAAATAGGTATTGGCATACATGGCGTGCGGACCGCCGTGAATTTCAAGAACGAGCGGGTATTTCTCTCCATCCTTAAACCCAGCCGGCTTCATGATCCAGCCATGGAGCTCAAGTCCATCTTGTGCCTTCCACTTTATTGCCTCAGGAACAGCAAGTTCAATTTTCTGCAAGAATTCTTCATTCACATTTGTGAGCTGACGATTTTCCCCTGTACTAAAATCAAAGAAATACAGATCCCCAGGATGATCGGGACGGCTGATGCCAAGAACTGCCGTATGACTTCCAGTGTGAACCGATAATCCGTAAACATGCTCCTGTTCAAACCTTACCGGAAGGGTTTGTCCTTCAAGTGAGCCATAATAGACACCTGTATTGCCCTGATCGGTTAAAATAAAATAAAATCCCTGGCTGTCCTCTGTCCAAATCAGGCCTGGATACACACTGCCTGATATAAAATCGGCAACAGCGGCATCACTGATGTGTACGTCCCAATCAGCTGAATAGCACGTTAACTCTCCTGATTTCATGCTGTACAGCCAAATTTTTGAGAAAGTTGCACTTTGGAATTCTTTTTCATGACCCAGAAAAGACAAATAGCTTCCATCTGGCGACCAGGATAGATTGCCAAAGAAACCATTGCTATTTGTCAGCTGCTGCTGCTCGTTCGTTTCTAAAGATAGAATAAAAACGTCTGAGATTAACGTTTGATCGGGATCATCCGTCATATTCGAAGTAAACCCAATCGATTTCCCGTCTGGGGACCAGGCTCCGTCGTTATAATCAAACTCCCTAGAACCAATAAGTTCAAGCTCCCCTGTTTTTACATCTATAATGGCAAGCTGTCTTTTACGGTTCTTTACAAAACCCGCTGCATCAGACTTATACCTCATATCTTCCACAACAAGCGGCTCAGGCTGCTTCTTCTCATCCTTATCCGCTTTGTTTAATTCGTCTGTTGGCGCCAAAGAAATGGCTGCAAGGATTTTCGTCCCATCCGGACTCCAGACAGGCTGTGAGACAGATAGATGTTCTTTTGTGAGGGCTTTAGCCTCCCCGCCTGCTGCTGACATGACAAACAGCTGATTCTTTCCATTTCGGTCTGATAAAAAGGCAAGACTGCTTCCATCAGGAGACCACCTCGGGGATGTGTTTTTGCCTTCACCGTATGTCCATTGACTGGATGTGTTTTTTTCCAAGTCGTTTAAAAATAGATTCGATATGTATTGATGTTTTTCTTCATGAATGGATGTTTGAACGTAAACGGCTTTTGTGCCGCACGGTGAAACTTGAGGATCATTGACGGATTTCAGCTTGTATAAGTCTTCCGCTGTCATCCCTCTTTTTTGCTTTATACTTTCCATTTTGATCAGCACCAACCTTTCCCTGTAATTTTTTTCGGCATTCTATTTATTTCGACAAGCTAAATAAATTTCCTCCTAAAGCAGAGTAAAATAGATCCCAAAACTAAAAAAGCATCCTCCTATGAGAATGCTCTATCCAATCGAATCCCGAACTTGTCCAGTGCAGGCTTCATAATAAACAATTGATCCCTCTAAGACTGGTGTCAGCTCATCAACTTCACATTTAGGAAATTGAGCTTTAAGCAGTTTAGCGAGTGTTTTCCCTTTCCCTTTAGCCGTAAATGCCAGGACAGTCGGCCCCGCACCGCTGAGTGCTGCACCATATGCGCCTGCATCCATAGCAGCTTCCTGTACTTTCGAAAGCTCCTTAATCAGAGTTCCGCGGTAAGGCTGGTGAAATAAATCTTTCTTCATCATTTTCCCTGCAAGACGCCAGTTGTTTGAAAGAACAGCCGCTACTAAAACATTGCTGACTGCACTTGCTTCTACTGCCCCGTTGTATTCCAAGTATCCGGGAAGCACGTCGCGGGCATCTTTAGTATACAGCTTGTATGGCGGGACAACTGCCACCAGATCAATGTCGACTTCATGAACAGCCACTAATTCTGTTTCTTGCTCCTGATGGAGTCCCACAACTAATCCTCCGTACAAGGATGCTCCTGCATTATCGGGATGACCTTCAATAATACTGGCCAAATGCAGCTTTTCTTTCATACTTAACTGCAAGCCGCATAATTCATTTGCAAGCTCCACACCCGCCACGATAGCAGCAGCACTGCTTCCCAGGCCCCGTGCCATCGGAATATCGCTCCAGACTTCAACTGAACAGGCGGGCAGTGCAGATTCATAAGAAGATGCCACTCTTTTCGCCACTTGATAAATGAGGTTTTCTTCATCTCTTGGAATATCGAGCATTTCCTCATTTAACGGAATAAAAGACCATTTTGCAGCAGGAATGACCTTCAGTTCCAGATAACGATTAACAGCAAGACCGACAGAATCAAAGCCAGGCCCTAGGTTCGCCGTGCTTCCGGGAACTTTTATCTTTAACATGTCGCCGACCTTCACCATGCACCAACTCCCTTAAGCTGCTCCATAACGGCAAGCTCATCGTTAGGAAGCACGATTGGTTTAATTTCTGAGAGATCAACAGCCACGTTTGGATCCTTTAATCCATTTCCTGTTAAGACAGCAACTGCTTTAGCTCCCTTTTTATAAACGCCTTTCTTGGCACTCTTTATTAATCCTGCAATAGAAGCGCATGAAGCAGGCTCTGCAAAAATGCCTTCAGTCTTCGCCAAAAGCTGGTAGGCCTCAATAATCTCCGCGTCTGTTACTTCATCAATAAATCCGCCCGATTGCTCAGCTGCATTGACAGCTTTGTCCCAGCTTGCCGGGTTGCCGATCCGAATGGCAGTCGCAATGGTTTCAGGGTTTTCAATCACCTGATTGCGCACAATTGCAGCTGCTCCTTCTGCTTCAAAGCCTTGCATTTGCGGGAGACCAGTCTGATGCATGCTGTCATATTCTAAAAAGCCCTTCCAATAAGCAGAAATGTTGCCTGCATTGCCGACAGGGATTGCCAGAATATCAGGAGCTGCTCCCAATGCGTCGCAAAGCTCGAATGCAGCTGTTTTTTGCCCTTCAAGACGGTAAGGGTTCACAGAGTTTACAAGAGTAATAGGAAGCTTCTCAGACATGCTGCGGACCATTGTCAGCGCCTGATCGAAATTCCCCTTGATCGCAATAATTTCTGCCCCGTACATCACTGCCTGTGCCAGTTTTCCAAACGCAATTTTTCCGTCAGGAATGACAATAATGCATCGCATTTTCGCTCTGGCTGCATAGGCGGCTGCTGCAGCAGATGTATTTCCAGTAGAAGCACAGATTACTGTATCACTGCCTTCTTCTTTCGCTTTTGCAACAGCCATCACCATGCCTCTGTCTTTAAAAGAACCCGTTGGATTGGCGCCTTCTGTTTTCGCATATAGCTCAAGTCCAAGCTTCTCTGACAGAGTCGGTAAAAAAACAAGAGGGGTATTCCCCTCGTTCAGCGTAAGTAAAGGTGTTTGATCATTTACGGGCAAGTAATTCCGGTATTGATTTAAGAGACCTTTCCACATCATGAGTAACCGTTCCCTTCTACGCGATATGAGCTTTTAATGCCATGAACGACTTCAAGGTCAAGCAAGTTTGCCAAAATCTCATCAAAGTCTTTGTTTGATGCCTGATGCGTAACAATCACAATTTCTGCCAGATTGCTGTTTTTAAGCGGAAGCTGCAGAATCTTCTCAAAGCTGACACCGCGTTCTGAGAACAAGGAAGTGATTGTTGAAAATGCTCCGACTTGATCTTTTACATGAATGCGGAGGAAATGCTGAGCATAGATTTCATCGCTCTGCTTCAATGCTTTTTCAAATTGAGGAAGAACAGCGCTTCGTCCATTTACCCCAAGTCTCATATTTTTCAAGACGCCCACTAAATCAGAAACGACAGCTGTTGCGGTCGGCAGGCTTCCTGCACCCGGGCCGTAGAACATCGTCTCTCCTACAGCTTCCCCGTACACATACACAGCGTTATATTCGTTATTAACCGATGCCAATGGATGATAATCAGGCAGCAGGGTCGGCTGTACGCTGACTTCGACTTTATTGTGGTCGCGGTTGGCGATGCCGATCAGCTTCATTGTATATCCAAGTCTCTTGCTGTAGCTGATGTCCTCATCTGTTACTTCACTGATGCCTTTCACGCTTACATCCTCTAAGTCTACGTGCATAGAAAAGCCAAGGCGGGCAAGAATCGCCATTTTGCGGGCAGCATCGAGTCCTTCTACGTCCGCAGTAGGATCTGATTCTGCGTACCCAAGATCCTGGGCTTCTTTCAGCACTTCTTCATAAGGACTGCCCTGTTTGCTCATTTTTGTTAAGATGAAATTTGTTGTACCGTTCACAATACCCATCATTTTGTTGATCCGGTCTGAAGCAAGTCCATCTACTAAACTTCTTAAAATCGGAATCCCGCCGGCAACACTTGCTTCATAGAATAAGTCACAGCCATTTTCTGTTGCCGCATCTAAAAGCTCCGTGCCATACACGGCCATTAGATCCTTATTTGCAGTTACTACATGTTTTTTCGCCTGAAGAGCTTGAAGAATATATTCCTTTGTATGCTCGACACCGCCCATTACTTCAATAATGACATCTATTTCAGGATCATGAATCACTTCATCAGCATTTCTCGTCAGAAGCTCTCTTCCGAATTCAACTTGTCTTTTTTTATCAACATCCTGTACGAGGACCTTTTTCACTTTAACGGGACAGCCTACTTGGTGCATCAATTTATCCTGATGATCGTTTATAATTTTCACTACACCGCTTCCAACTGTTCCCAGTCCCAATAAACCAACTTGAATTGCTTTCATGAATTTATCCACTCCCTCGATGTCCTTCTAAGAAATACATTTGTATATGTATGATAGACATTTTCTATTATTGTCATTATAAACAGTGTGCTATTGCTTATCAATAGAGAATTTTCAGTATTTTTTATGAAATCGCTTTCTTTGTTGATTATACTAGGATTATATTTTTTGGAAAATATAAAATAAAATGACGTGCGGGGGGATCGCACGTCATTTTATTTATTCTCGGTCAAGCTGTATATCATTTTCGCTTTCAACAGTTACATCAAAATGGCCTTTTCGTTCAAGCTTTTCTTTCTCAAGCATGGCTTCTTCCTCGGTTGGAAAGATGGGTCCGTCAAAGACCCTCTCCATCGTCTCTTTATCTGTGTACTGCACTAAAAAACTGTTCATATTAAAACCTCCCGTTTTAGAAGACTATACCCCGCTCTTTGCAGAAGTAATCTACTTTAAGGGTGTGATGGGCGGTTTCCCTGTTAAAACTGAAAGGATGTTCTGAACACAGCAATCGATCATGGCGTATCGTGTTTCAGCCGTTGCACTGCCTATATGCGGGAGAGCTACTGTATTTGGCAGCTTTAACAGCGGGTGATCGGCGCTGATTGGTTCCTTCTCAAATACATCAAGTCCCGCTCCTGCAATTTCACCTGATTCAAGGGCTTTTATCAAATCTTTCTCCACAACTGTTCCGCCGCGTGAAGAATTAATAAATAGAGCTGAAGATTTCATTTTTCTGAAGCTTTCAGCATTGAACATATGCTTCGTTTCATTCGTAAGCGGCGTCATGCAGACGACAAAATCTGATTGTGCCAGCAGTTCATCAAAGCTTGTATAAGCCGCGTCCAGGTTATTTTCCGCATCGTAATCTCTTGACCGATTGTGGTACAGGATATTCATATCAAACCCCTTGGCACGTTTTGCAACAGCCTGTCCTATTTTCCCCATGCCGACAATGCCGATTGTTTTATGGTGAACATCTGCACCCGCAAGCAAAAGCGGACTCCAGCTAGTCCACTTTCCTGCCTTCACATAGTCTGCCGCTTCAACGACCCGTCTTGCCGCTGTGAGGATGAGCGCAAATGTGAGGTCAGCCGTTGTATCTGTTAAAACATCAGGTGTATTCGTAATGATGACCTTTTTTTCCTTGGCATATTGAAGATTAATATTGTCGTATCCAACGGCAAGGTTTGCAATCACTTTTACGTTCTCTGCTTTATTAAGCAGCTCCTCGTCAACTTGATCGGAGAGCATCGTCAAAAGGGCATCTGCTTCTTTAGCTTTTTCAAGGAGCAGACCGCGGGGACATGGGACATCTTCCTTCTCCCACATTTCCACTTCTCCCAATTCCTTAAGCGCTTTCAATCTTTCTTCAGGACATTTTCTTGTTATGAATATTTTTGGCGTTTTCATCCTCTCACCCTTTTTCCATTTTCTTTTATCTTATCACATAAGGTGTGAGAGGAATGAACAGGTCTTAAAGCCAATGTATAGCCGGCAAATAGATTTTTTTCGTCCGCATGGACAGTAGTTGCGCATATGATTTCAGAAATCCCTCATACTTGGAAGAATTCTTGAGCATTTCCGAAAGCTTCGCTTCATAATAGGGTTTATCCGTTTCAGATGATAAATAGTAATCTTCAATGCATTCAAAATAATGAATCGGCAGCAGCAGGCGGCTGTAAATAAGTCTCCATGAAAAAGACGAGAGCGGTGTTGTCCGGTCATAATCCTCTAAAAGTAAAAACCCGTCCTGACGCAGTATTTCTGGCTGATCGAAAAATTGGTTTCTTAAATATTCGGCAATATCCCTGCTGCAGTGATCGAACACCCAATCTGTCGGGATTTTCACAAGTCCTGATGATCTCCAAGTGTCCGAATAGAATCTGTGATGGCAGACTGTTGCTGAATCAATAGGCTGCGGCTCATCGTCAAGTTCTGTGTCCACTAAGTATTGAATCGCATTTTCGGCAAGGCCCATATAATATGGAAAAGATTCAGCGAACATTTTTTCAAACGAATCAAGCGGCTGCGAACTGATTTTTCCGCGCCAAAACCCTTCTAACTGATCTGTGCGCTTTTCCCACAGCACCTTCCATTGGCCGATTCTGCTTATTTTTGAAACCTGATAAGGATAGCTTCTTGCTTTTTGATGAAATCGTGCGAGCTCTCTTCCCACCTGATACACACGCTCACTTTGAACATATGCGGTTTTCAAAATTCCATATTTCCTTTTTTCCCACTCTATATATAAATTCCCTTGCTTTGTTAACAAAAAAACCGCTACAAACGGGTCTCCGCGTTCAAGCAGAAATTGACTCATATTATACAGTTCATAAAGCTCTTCATCGTCTATATGCGAAAGCGGGACAATCAAATAAACGTGCTGATGATATGAGAAAGCATCATAATTTCCTACTCTGAATGTCTCTGCCACTCTAAGTCCATATTGTTCCCGAATCAATTTTTCCACGAGTTTCTCCCCCATATTCAGATAAAAGTCCTTACCCTATCCTAATCGGAAATTTACTCATTTATGTATATTTTGAATCGTAAGTTAAACACTTTTTAATGATTGACATTTTCATTACACATTCAGAAGGCCGTTTGCGTAAAATAGTAAAAAGAAGATTGGGTGAAATGGATGAAAGAAAAAGAAAAGATGGACATTGTTGAAAAAACAGCAAGACAATGGATACAGGACCGCGGAGTAAAGGTAGAAGATATCGCAGAACTCGTATATTTTCTGCAAGTCAAATATCATCCTTCATTAACAATCGATCAATGTTTGGAGAATATAGATCGAGTACTATCAAAAAGAGAAGTGCAAAACGCCATTTTAACCGGCATACAATTAGATATTCTGGCAGAGAAAAAAATGCTTGAGGAACCCCTTCAAGCCATCATTGAAAGTGATGAAAGCCTATATGGAGTAGATGAAATCATCGCCCTGTCCATCGTCAATATCTATGGATCAATCGGTTTTACGAATTACGGCTACATCGACAAAGAAAAACCCGGAATTCTTAAATTCCTGAACGACAAATCAACCGGAATGGTCCACACCTATCTCGATGACATCATTGGGGCCATTGCTGCTGCAGCATCAAGCAGGCTTGCGCATCGGGCTAAGAATACGGAATAACATAGAAAAGCGGAGCCGACTGGGCAGACTCGGGCAGACAGATAAGGATCCAACAGTAAAGGCGCTTTTTGCCAATGCTTGCTGATCCGTTCTGGCCGAGGGGCTAGGAGATGGAGCTGGACAGCAAGAAAAGCGGATCCGTTTTACTATGAGTTTTTCACATTGTTTGCTGTTTTGTGTATTAGTTAGCAAATATGACCTTTTTATAGATCAGCAATAGAAAAAAGCGCATCATATCCGATGCGCTTTCTGCGTTCTTTAGATTTTGTCAAACCACTCTTCTAATGAATCAACCGTATATGTCGGCTTTTCATCGTAATTAAGCAAATGCTCGCGAAGAGTCACTCCAGTGTGTACAAGGAGAGTATCCAAACCTGTATTCATGCCCGCTTTGATATCCGTGTCATAGTTATCCCCGACCATTAACGTATCTTCAGGATCTGTGCCCAATACTTTTAAAGCCTGTTCCATTATAATGCTTTCCGGTTTGCCGATAAAAATTGGCTTAACGGCAGTTGATACGGCAATCACCGATGTTAAGGAGCCGTTCCCCGGGAGCAGCCCTCGTTCTGTAGGTATGGCAATATCCCCATTAGTTGAAACGAACGTTGCCCCATTGCGGACAGCGATACAGCCCAATGCTAACTTTTCATAGTTAATGCCTCTGTCTATACCCTTTACGACAAAATCAGGATTATCATCCACAAGCTTCAGGCCCCGTTCAATCAATGCCTGCTGAATGCCTTCTTCACCAATCACATAAACAGTTGCATCTGATTTTTTCTCGTAAATGAAATTTGCAGTTGCCTGACTTGTTGTAAATACTTTATCTTCGTCTGCAGGGATGTCAAATAAATTTAATTTATCAGCTACTTGCTTTGGAGTTCTTGATGAATTATTTGTAACAAATAAATACGGTATTTCTTTTTCTTTTAATAATTTAACAAAATCGCTTGCTTCTTCAATTCGTTCTTTGCCGCGATACATGGTTCCATCCAGGTCAATTAAGTAGCCTTTGTACTTCTTCATCTATCTCACTCCTTGCTTTATGTAAAAAAAAAATTAGACGCCTTCTTAAAAAGAAATCGTCCATTCATTATAATACGTTTATTCTTTAATGTCTAAAAGCGGAAACCGGCCCAAGTTCATTTTCCAGATAAACCCTTACACGGGATGGGAAATTTTGAAGCACCTCTGACTGTTTTTTCAAGCTGTCTGTAAGAGCAGTGTGATCGATGGATAGATACTCCTGGACGAGCTGTTTACGGAAACCGATTACTTCTTTCAGTCCGGCAGCTTCATCCTGTTCAACCACTTTTTCATCCAGCATAATATCGATAATATCCTCATAGCTGCCCGGGTCTCTCATAATAAATCCGTCAATAATGGCATTCCCTGTATCCAGTATGGCTTCAATCATCATTTGCGCTAGACGTTCAAGCGCTTTCACTTCTATGTCTGTTTTCCATTCATTGTGCTCACCAAATAAAGTAAAATTCTTTTCAAAATAAACCAAGGTTTCTTCAATTTTATCACGATCCACAAAATACATCTTTTGACACTCCCAACTTTCTTACTCAATACTTGTATTTTATCACAATTTGGCCGATTTCAATATTTCCTTGCAGCTGGTTTCGGTAAAGATGAACGTTTGCTATGATAGAGGAAAATGATATGGAATAAAGGGGAAATGATGATGTCCGAACGATTTTATTTATATGATGATACTGTTGAAACAAAAACACGCTTTGTCAGCTTTATGGGAGAAAACAGCCGCTTTGATCTAGCCATTGTTAAGTCTGACCGCTATTACGGCAAACACCTTGTTCTGAATTTATTGAGCAGCCGTTTTGCCATTATCGGCGAAGATGACCTGAATGAACCGGGATATATTGAACATGCCTTCAGTCTCGAGGAAGACGAAGCAAATGAGCTGAGGGAATTTTTGTATGAAATGGTGTAAGGATAATAACTAGTCATCGATCGTACACTAAAAAAGAAAAGCGGAATCGCCCGTTTAGCTCCGACAGACAGATAAGGATCCGTCAGAAAAGGCGCTTATCGCCTTTACTGACGGATCCGTTCTGGCCGAGGAGTTGGGCGATTCCGCTTGCCATCAATTCACTAAACTTTATACTTTCTTATCTCTCGAAAAAAGCAGGTGAGACAATGGATGATAAAGAAAAACGGGAGTACACGGATTTTTCAAATGTTGAAGATATGAGGAATTTGGTGCTGCCTGAAATTTTTCCTGAGGGGCCATACGGTGCACCTCGCGGCAAGGATGAACCTGTGGAAAACAAGAGTTCAGAGTGGAAAGAAGGCCAGCGGTATTACAGCGCATTTAACTATGAATTCAAATCGCTCCATCAGAATTTGCCAAGGCAGTACCCTGGAGCACATCCTCCCCACGACGATCCTGAGAAAAACGAAGAACCTCCTTATACGTCAAAATAATAAGCCGCGGATTTCCTCCGCGGCTTATTTCTTTATTCTTTTTAAGACAAAATGGGCACAGCCGAAGTTGCAGTACTCAAATATGTACTCATCAAGTGTACTGATTTTTGTGTCATAGGAGGCTTTTTGATTTTGATCGTCAAAAAAGCCTTTAAGTCTAAGCTGGTTATAACCCCAGTCACCGACGATGTAATCATATTTATTCAGAATTTCTGAGTAACGCGCTTTAAAAGCCTCTTCATTAAAGCCATTTTTTTCGTCTTTAATGAGCTCAAAGCTATGATTTTGAACCGTTATCACTACTATCACCTCGCATGAAAGCTGTCTAAATACTATCATAATCGATTTCCCCATCAATTGCTAAGAAAGATTGCATTTGTTTTGGTCACCCTAAGGTTACGGAGGTGTTTGCGATGAAGAAAATCGCGTTCACGGCATCCTTAATAGGTATGATCATCATGACTGGATGCCAGAATACTGCAAGTGAAAATGAATTGTTTGAGGATAACGGCAATACCGTAAATGTTAACAACGAAAATGGCATAAAAAACGGAAAAGATACTAACTCCGGTTTTGGCTATGTGCGTCATGTAAAAAACAATTTAGCTCAGGAAAATGATTACGACAAAGTGCCTCAAGTTGATTACGAAAAGACGGCTAATGCCATTTCCAGCTTAATCGTTCAACTTCCTAATATCCAGGATGTGGCAACACTTGTTACCGATGAAGAAGTCCTGATCGCCTATCAGTCGGATACGAAAAATCGAAATGAAACAGCGGATCAAGTGAAAAAAACGGCGATTTCCGTTGTTCCCAGATACTACCACGTTTACCTGTCCGATGATCCTGAGATGATTAAACAAGTCGAAGGATACTCAGGCCTTGATCCAGAAAGCAGAGATATTGATCAAATTATCAATAATACAATAAAAGAAATGCTGAAATCACCACAAGGCCGCAAACTGAACAAAGGTGAAAACGCAAACGGAGAAGGCTACGGCGAAACAAACGAAAACCTTGATCAGGACATGAAGGACAAGTACGAACAGACCCGGTATAAATAGAAAAGCGGAATCGCCCCGGTTAGCGCAGGCAGACAGATAAGGATCCGACAGAAATGGCGCTTTTTGCCAATGCTTGCGGATCCGTTCTGGGCGATGGAGCTGGACAATGTAGAAAAGCGGAGCCGACTGGTAAGCCCCGACAATTTATTTATTTAAACAGATAGCAAAAGTACCCGCATCAATGATGCGGGTACTTTTATTAAGCCTGTGCCTGTCTTGCTTTAGTTGCTGCATTAACCTGCTCATCTGCATGATAGGAAGAACGAACAAGCGGACCTGCTTCACAGTGGCTGAAGCCTTTGCTCATTGCAATTTCCCGAAGCTCTGCAAATTCTTCAGGTGTGTAATATTTCATTACTTTAAGATGCTTTTTTGAAGGCTGCAAGTATTGGCCGATTGTCATAATGTCAACATTGTTTGCACGCAAATCATCCATTGTTTCGATGATTTCTTCTTTTGTTTCGCCAAGACCAATCATTAAGCTTGATTTGGTCGGAATATCAGGCTGCATTTCTTTAGCGCGGCGCAGAAATTCGAGGGAACGGTCATATTTTGCACGTGCGCGAACTCTTGGAGTCAAACGTTTTACGGTTTCAATATTATGGTTTAGTATATCCGGTTTTGCGTCCATGAGTGTTTTTAAGTTTTCTTCCACTCCGCCCATATCAGATGGCAGTACTTCAATTGAAGTAAATGGACTTTTGCGGCGTACTGCACGGACTGTCTCGGCAAATACGTTTGCTCCCCCGTCACGCAGATCATCTCTTGCAACCGCTGTAATAACAGCATGTTTTAAGTTCATCAATGCTACTGAATCTGCAACGCGTTCCGGCTCTTGTAAATCAAGTTCAGTCGGCAACCCTGTTTTTACCGCACAGAAACGGCATGCACGAGTGCACACAGCGCCAAGAATCATAAATGTTGCAGTGCGTCTTACTGCCCAGCATTCATGAATATTGGGACATTTCGCTTCTTCACAAACGGTGTGAAGATTTTTTTCGCGCATCATTTTTTTTAAGCCTGTGTAATTTTCATTAGTGTTTAATTTTATTTTTAGCCAATCCGGCTTTCTCAGGTATTCTTCTTTCTTAGCCATCTGAATCATCTCCAGTATGTATTGTAAGTATTCCTCTGATTCTGCGAATGTTCAGCATAAAAGGAAAATTTAAAATGAAATAGGTACATTAGTCACTTTAACATAACAGAGCAAGCTAGGACAAGGGAAAGAGAGCGAAGCAATTTCTAACATTTTCTACATATGAATTTTCTTTATTACACCAAACTAAGGTTATGAAATTGGTTTAAAGGAGACCGGTAATGTGAGAAAAATATGGATCCTGTTTATTCTTTGTTTCATCTGCACCGCCCTGCCTGATCAGGTGCTCGGGGCAGATAAAAGCATCGAACAAATTAATCAAGAACGAATGAACTTATTTAAAAAAGCTGAAACCATTACTCAAATTCCCTGGTACGTACTGGCCTCTGTTGATCAATATGAGCGTAACGTAAGAAGAACCAGGAATGATATCCCTAAAGCAAAAGGCGTTATTGGCATCTATATTAAACCGGAAATATGGACTGGGCTGCAAAATCCAGATAAGTCTGACACCAACCCGACAAGCATCTCTTTATTTGGCGGGATTGGCATTGACGGAAATGGCGACGGCAAGGCGGAGCCTGACAATGACGAAGATGTGCTGTTTACGTTTGCAGCCTATTTGCTGTCGTATGGAGTTGATCTCGAAAACATTAAAATTGGTCTTTGGGATTACTATCAGCGTGATAAAACAATTGGATTGATTTCAGGGCATATGAAGCTTTTTCAAAAATACGGAAGATTGGATCTTGATCAGCATTCTTTCCCTGTCCCTATTCGCTTCAACTACAGCTTTAAAAACACATGGGGAGATGCACGCGGCTGGGGCGGCCGAAGAATACATGAAGGCACAGACATCTTTGCCAATTACGGTGTTCCTGTGAGTTCTACTTGCTATGGAATCATTGAAATGAAAGGCTGGAACAGGTTTGGCGGCTGGAGGCTGGGAATTCGGGACAGCTCCAATACGTACCATTACTTTGCCCATCTGAATGGATTTGCAGATGGTCTTCAGGTAGGACAAATTGTGGAGCCCGGGCAGTTAATCGGTTCAGTCGGGAGCTCAGGCTATGGACCTCCAGGAACGTCTGGAAAGTTCCCTCCGCATCTTCATTATGGCATGTACAAAGATAATGGCAGAACAGAATGGTCATATGACCCTTATCCGCAATTAAAAGTATGGGAACGAGCAGAATACAGGAAAAGAAAAAGAAAATAAGGCAAGCGCAAGCGCCCGTTTAACTCCGACAGACAGATAAGGATCCGACAGAAAAGGCGCTTTTTGCCCATACTTTCGGATCCGTTCTGGCCGATGAGCCTGAGAGTTGGAGCTATACATCAATGCGTAAAAATTTTATACTTTTTTATTGCTTAAATAAACGGGTCAGCAATATACGCTGACCCGCATTTTAATTATGATCTTTTAGCTTTAACAACTGCATTAGCTATACTTGCAGCCAATCCGCCCCAAATAACAACCATGCCAACAATCATCATTGTAATTGCTCCGCCGCTCATTAGCGTGATACCTCCTTATCAGCTGGAAGCTCAATTGTATCCTTTTTCCATGTAATGAATGAGAACAGAATACCCACAATTAATGCTCCTGCTGCAACCAGCCACCCTGAATATAAAAGGAACTCACTTGAATAGGATCCTCCGCCATACGGCTCCGCTCTAAGCTTATCAATCATCATGTAGCCCAGAACGATAGGAGTAATGACACCTAAGCATACTTTCCACCATGCTCCTAATTGAATATCTGAAATCTGGTTGGCATGTTTTTGAAGATCTGTTGCTTGTCTAAGTATCCAAATAACAACGATTACTTCAACAAAACCTGCCAAAGTCACACCAAAGCTGTTGATAAACTCATCTGCTACGTCCAAGAAGTTAATTCCGCCTCTTGTAGCAAATAAAAGAGAAATGATTGCTGATATTCCTCCGCCGATAAATACGGCTTTTGTTCTGGAAACTTTAAATTTATCTTGTACACCTGCTACAAACGTTTCAACAATTGAAATGAGTGATGTTAATCCTGCAAGTGTCAGCGATGCGAAGAACAAGAAACCAAAAAGACCATTAAATGCCGGGAACTCATTAATAATTTGCGGGAATACGATAAAAGCTAAACCGATTCCTTTTGTAACAACTTCATTAACAGGAACACCCTGCTGCATTGCCATAAAACCAAGTGCACTGAATACTCCAATACCTGCAAGCAGTTCAAATGCAGAATTGCCGAATCCTGTAATAAATGCATTGTTCGTGATATCTGATTTTTTTGGAAGATAGCTTGAATAAGTAACCATAATTGCAAATGCGATGGATAAACTGAAGAAAATTTGTCCATATGCCGCTATCCATACTTTACCGTTAAAAATCATATCCCAATTCGGTTTGAAAAATGCTTCCAGACCCTGTGCTGCACCTTCTAAAGTTAATGCACGGATAACAATAATTAAGAATAAGAACACTAAGGTAGGAATAAAAATTTTATTTGCAAGTTCAATTCCTTTTTTAACACCTGCAAAGAGCACACCAAGTGTAACTAACCATACAATTAATAGCGGCAAAAGCACGCCTGGCGCAAACCCGCCAAATTCGCCGGGAGCTGCAGCCTGAAGATAGTCACTGAAAAGGAATGTCTGTGTATCTTTTCCCCAGCTTAAATTTAATGAAAAGCCGCTGTACGAGATTGCCCAAGCTATAATGACCGAGTAATACGTTGAAATGACAAATGCGATGCCGACCTGCCACCAGCCTAGCCATTCAAATTTTTTGTTTAGTCTTGCATACGTTAATGGTGCTGATCCGCGGTATTTATGACCAAGCGTAAATTCCATAACAAGCAGCGGAATTCCTGCAGTCAATAGTGCAAATAGATACGGAATGAAGAAGGATCCCCCTCCATTTTCATAAGCAACTCCCGGAAAGCGCCAGATGTTTCCTAAGCCAATTGCCGATCCCACAGCTGCTAAAATAAATCCTGCCCTTGTTCCCCATTGTGGACGATTTTCCATGATGAATTCCTCCTGCTTGCGTTCTAGTTGATTGAACAATGTAAATATTTATTATTTTCTGATATCGTTTGACTGTTTTCATTATAATCCGACAATTTTCCTATGTCAAAAGCTTTTTTGAAAATTTAGTATATTAATATGATAAAGTATTATGGCAAATGATGATTAGCAATGGGTATATAATCAGCTATTAAAGTAAAATAACTATTGCATTTACCCTTTTTATAACCAAATCGTATACCATTAAAAGATTCCTTTCTTTTATAATCAGTCTTAACAATTAAAAAGACAGCGGCTAATGGCACGCTGTCTTTACATACAGATATAATAGGAATCGGCACCATGATTTACCTTCCAGACGATTCCGCCGGCACATCGATTGCGGGAGGAGAACCCGCTCCGCCGCCATTGTAATAACTTGGCACCTGCCCCTGTACTGCTTTAATAGCAATTGGTATTGTGTTTCTGACTGTAGCTGTTTGAGTGGAAAAGGGAATGACCACTTCTACATTCACTTCAATTTCAACAGCAATCTCAATTAAAGCATTATTAATTCCATACTGCTGAATCGTTTCTTTTACGTCAGTCTGCACTTCCCCCACTACATAGAAGCGTACCGGCACCCTCGGTCCCAAGTTCCCGATCAGCGCATTATTTGTAGCTTGACCCAATGGAATGGAATAAATAATTCCCTCCCCCTGCTCATCTTTTGATATATGTTCTCCTTCAGGAAGCTCGAGTGCATCAATATTTCCTTTCGAAGCCTCTCTCAAGTTCGTTTGAATTTTATCTGTAGTTTTAGCAAGCACGCTTCTGACAAACTTCGCGTTGAAGTCGATTGTCGTCACATTCCCTTTTTCATCTGTATCAACAACAAACATTTCTTCCACATCAACGTCTTCTTTTATATCTTTATTAATTGCATTTTGAATAACGAGTGTTGCAATCCGTTTTGTTTCCGTTTCTGCAACAGTCATTAATGTCGGTTCAATTCCTTTATTGACGATCCATAGACCTGCGGCTGTAGAAAAAATAAAAAAGACAAGCGACAGCAGGAATACATAACGGAAAGGAAGCGGCCCCTTCTTATGAGGGCGTTTGCGGAATCTGGCCAATAATAAATCCCCCCTTTACATGATATGTTTATGCAGGCAAGGGGGGATGTACGCATTCTTTTTCATCTATGATTTTGAATGATATTTAAATAGCGATAGCAATAATATGGCGCTTTTGTTTATCTGGTATTACAGCATTCTTAACAGTGCATCTCTGCCGCTCATACCGATGTGTATGCCGCGATTTTCAGCTTCAAATGTAATGGATTCAAGAGGTGCATCAAGCAGCTGTTCAATGGTACGGACGCCGACTGCACGCCCAGCAATAATTCCGCGGTCTTTTAATTTTTCATTGAGCAAAGCTACATCAAGCGCGCCGCACATAATGTATCCCTTCTCACTAGTAACAGCCATAAAATTGGTTTTGGGCAATGCTACCGTAATAGCTGTAAACTGATTGTTTTCAATAATAATTGGTGTCATGGATACCATCGTAATTTCACACTCCCTTCCTTCTACAATTTATGAAGAAAGCAGACATGAAGTGTGAAAATTAGGCATTCTTGGACGAATGTCCCAGTTTTAGCTTCCAGGCTAGCAGATCCCTCAGCATTTCAGGCATATAATACGTTTTCTTTTCCGCATGGCCAATAGATGGATACAGGACACCAAGTGTAAACATATCCACTGTAGCTACTGCATAAATTCGTTCTGGCTGTATAGGTGCCCCTGATACCAGAATTTCTTTTACATGATGCAGACCGTCTTGTAATGGCTCTGTAAAAACCTTAATTCCGTCAAAAACCATTCGTCCCATAACATGGCCCCGGAAACCAAGACCCTTTAATTTCAGCTGCTCCATCCTCTCTGAGCGCGCTTCTAAAATAACTTCTTTTAAGACGTCTCCTTTTAAATAAACAGTACATGGATTAATAGGGTGCGGACAAATCCGGTGCAGATCCTTTTTAGTGACAGGGCCTTTATTAAGAGGTTCAAGCAGCATTCCTGCATTCACCATGCTGACCTCCCCATTGCACCACTCCTTAAGAGCTGAAGCTAAAATGTCCGGAAATTCAGACTCGCCAAACCAGTCCAATGATAAATCCTCTTCTAAAACGGCGACTGTTTCTGAGAGAATCTCATCACTTTTTATCGCTTCATTTATTAGAAACTGCTTTGTTTCTTCACTTTCAGGTTCTGAAAGAATGTTAATAACTTCAGCTTCCTTTGCGATTAACGTGCGGGATTTATCCACAGTGAGGGAAATATGCCCGACCAATCCACAGTTTTTACCTGCACCTGTCAATAAAGCGCCATGCAGAAGTTTTCCTTTTTCAAAGATATGATGAGTATGCGCCCCCAGTACGACATCAATTTCCGGAAACTCTTTTGCCACGATTTCATCATCATTAATTCCTAAATGAGAAAGCAAAATGATGATATCCGCTTCGTCTTTTACCATCTCGATTGTTTCTTTCAAACTTTGAAACGGATCTTTTATTTTCCAGCCAAGCAAATGATAAAATTTTTCGTAAAAAACGCTTACTCCCAGTAATACTGCCTTGGTGCCATCAGAGAGAGTCATGATTTCATAAGGCTTCACCCAGCTGGGACGTTCCCCGAGTTCTGTGTATAAGTTTGAAAGAATAACCGGAAAACGCGCATGTGTGTATAAAGTGTCGAGTGCCTCATGGGGGAGAGTGATCCCCTCATTGTTGCCGATTGTAACAGCATCATAATTTAGTGCATTAAGAAGTTCCACATTTGCTTTTCCCTGTGTTGCTTCTGTTATGGGATGAACACGGTCGATGTGGTCTCCCACGTCTACTAAAATCATGTCTTCTCCGTTTGCAGCATGCATTTTTTTCATTCTTTTTAAATAGTGGGCAACTTTTGGCCAGTTTTCAAAATAACTGTGCAAATCATTTGTGTGATATAGATGAATGGTCTCTGCCATTTACATTCTCCTCAATTAAAAAATACCTTCATAAATCAGTTTTAATCCGGCAGCGATCAGAACGAGCCGAAGCAGATTAATTACAGCTTTACCGGAAAGCTTCGCCGCAATCATGGCTCCTGCTTTCCCTCCAGCCCAAGCACCGGGTATTAAAGCTAAAGCAAAAAGCCAGTTCACATTTCCAAGAGCAATATGCATAACAGAGCTTGATATACCTGATAAAAAAATAATGAACATCGACGTAGCCACTGCTATATGCGGAGGAAATAAGAAAAGCAGCACCATTGCAGGCACCATTAAAGCTCCGCCGCCAATTCCAAACAGCCCTGAGATAAATCCAACTCCAAATGAAATAAAGACCGCAGGGACAGGCTTGTAAAAATAAGCAGCTTCTTGGCCGTTTTCAGATGGATAATAGCGGATCACATCCCCCTGCCCCGGCTCTCTGTATTTTGGCTTCCATTTATCTCTCATCATAAGAAGCAGTGAGACAAAAATCATGAATAGCCCAAAATAAAGGGAGAATGAATCCAAATTCAAATATTTATTAAGATAAGCGCCTATTATACCTCCAGGCCCGCTTCCGATAAAAAAAATCAAGCCGCTTTTATAATCCACTTTTTTAACCTTCATATAAGCAAGCGTTGAGGATAAACCAGTAAAAATGACGACAAGCAAAGAAGTTCCGACTGCCGTCTGCGGAGTTACATTTTCAAAAATCGTAAAATAAGCAGAGGAAAAAAGCATAGCCGGTACAACAATAATTCCTCCGCCAAGACCAACAAGACTCCCGATCGTGCCGGCAATAAATCCGATCAGAACAAGAAAAACCCATTCCATTTACTCCAACTCATTTCCGTTTATTCTCCGCTGAATAAATCCAGCTGCCTGGGTGCCAAGTCTTCATACTCTATATTTAAAAGCTTTTGCATCTGTTTTGCATTGTCTGCTGCATCTCCGCCTGAATTATTATTAAAGAGAAGATAAACATCTTTAGTTGAATCTTTCAATTGATCGATATTCTCACGCCAATCCTGCAATTCCTGCTGATTGTACCGATATAGATACCTGACCTCACGCCATTCTTCACCATTTGCAGGTCTTGTCCAGCCATGCACATTTCTGCCGTGCATCCGGATTAACGTTTTATTTTCATCTGTCGCTCTTACTACAGCAGGAATGGACCCGCCACCAGCCTGAGGCTCATCACAAATGCTGTGAATCCACTTTTCCTGTTCCATAAAAGTGAGGGTCTTTTCATATGTATCAGGCACAAACCATGATTGATGCCTGAATTCTAAGGCAACTGGAACGGAGCCCATTTGCTTTCTGCACCATCTCAAATACCTGACATTCTCCTTTTTGCATTCAAACCATGGCGGGAATTGAAATAAAACCATCGCAAGCTTGCCTGCAGCCTGATACGGTTCAATCGAATAATGGAAAGCCTGGAACATCTCTTCTTTAGAATCAAAAGGAATATCTCCCCGCTGATGTCCTGTCATTCCCTGATACGCTTTCACGATAAATTGAAAGCTGTCTGGCGTTTCCTTCACCCATTTTTCTGCGTTGCGCTGAGGCTGAACAGCATAGAAGCTTGCATCCACTTCAACGATCGGAAAATGTCCAGAGTACTCTTTCAGCTTGTCTCCAGACGAAATCCCATTAGGATAAAGTGAATCATGATCTCCCCAGCCTGTAAGTCCAATATAAATCAATCTGCGTTCAGCCTCCTTTTTCGTTTTTGTAGGTTCTTTTATGATACTACATGGATAAGATATTTTCATTCTGCATGGCCTGTGCAGTTAAGAAAAGGACAAACGTCTTAGGCAGGTACTCCCTCGGCTTACTGAAGATTACCTGTAGTGTGTTTTCAATTTTTTATTAGAGCACTTCACATATAACGGGTGCTGTTATAAAGTGCTGCAATTCGAGTTTTAAAGCACTTCGCTGATAGGGAAGGTATTATAAAGTGCTTCAATCCGAGTTTTAAAGCACTTCACATACACGGGTGCTGCTATAAAGTGCTGCAACCTGGTTTTTGGAGCACTTCACTTATTCAGATCATGCTATAAAGTGCTCCAAGCCGTTTTTTGGAGCACTTCACATATACGGGTGCTGTTATAAAGTGCTGCAATTCCGGTTTTAAAGCATTTCACGTACACGGGTGCTGCTATAAAGTGCTGCAATCCGTTTTTTTGAGCACTTCACTGATTCAGATCATGCTATAAAGTGCTCCAAGCCGCTTTTTGGAGCACTTCACATATACGGGTGCTGTTATAAAGTGCTGCAATTCGGGTTTTAAAGCACTTCACATACACGGGTGCTGCTATAAAGTGCTGCAACCCGGTTTTTTGAGCACTTCACTGATTCAGATTATGTTATAAAGTGCTCCAAGCCGCTTTTTGGAGCACTTCACATATACGGATGCTGTTATAAAGTGCTGTAATTCGGGTTTTAAAGCACTTCACATACACGGGTGCTGCTATAATGTGCTGCAACCCGGTTTTTGGAGCACTTCACTTATTCAGATCATGCTATAAAGTGCCCCAATTCGGGTTTTAAAGCACTTCGCTGATAGGGAAGGTATTATAAAGTGCTCCAATCCGAGTTTTAAAGCACTTCACATTTAAAGAAAGTCTCTAAAGTATTCCTATCCGCTTATTAAAAAACTTCACATATTAGAAGGGTATTATAATCCACCCCTCCTATCATTCCCCATACAAAAAAGCTCACCGCGACTGGTGAGCTTTTCTTCATTCTATTAACCGATAGAGCCTTCCATTTCGAACTTGATCAAACGGTTCATTTCAACCGCATATTCCATTGGAAGTTCTTTTGTAAATGGCTCAATGAATCCCATTACGATCATTTCAGTTGCTTCTTCTTGTGAAATACCGCGGCTCATGAGATAGAATAGCTGCTCTTCAGATACTTTTGAAACCTTTGCTTCATGCTCTAAAGAGATGTTATCATTGAAGATTTCGTTATATGGAATTGTATCAGATGTAGACTGATTATCCATGATTAACGTATCACACTCAATGTTTGAACGTGCGCCTTCAGCTTTGCGGCCGAAGTGGACAATTCCGCGGTATGTTACTTTTCCGCCTTGTTTAGAGATTGATTTTGAAACGATCGTTGAAGACGTATTAGGTGCTAAGTGAATCATTTTCGCACCTGCGTCCTGATGCTGCCCTTTGCCTGCTAATGCAATGGATAATGTCATACCGCGTGCGCCTTCACCCTTAAGGATGACAGCCGGGTATTTCATTGTTAATTTAGATCCAATATTTCCATCGATCCATTCCATTGTTGCGTTCTTTTCACAAACTGCACGTTTTGTAACAAGGTTGAATACGTTGTTCGCCCAGTTTTGAATAGTTGTATAACGGCAGTAGCCGCCATCTTTTACGATAATTTCAACTACAGCACTGTGAAGTGAATTCGTCGTGTAGACAGGAGCTGTACAGCCCTCTACATAGTGCACATGTGCGCCTTCATCAACAATAATCAGCGTACGCTCGAACTGACCCATGTTTTCAGAGTTAATGCGGAAGTATGCCTGAAGCGGAGTATCAACTTTGATGCCTTTTGGCACATAGATGAATGAACCTCCAGACCATACAGCTGAGTTTAGAGCTGAGAACTTGTTATCTGTGGGCGGTATGATTTTGCCAAAGTGCTCGCGGAAAATGTCTTCATTTTCTTTAAGTGCTGAATCTGTGTCTTTAAAAACAATGCCCAGGTCTTCAAGGTCTTCTTTCATGTTGTGGTATACAACCTCAGATTCGTACTGAGCGGATACACCAGATAAATATTTTTGTTCTGCTTCAGGAATTCCAAGTTTATCAAACGTACGTTTGATTTCCTCGGGTACTTCATCCCAAGAGCGCTCTGATTTCTCAGATGGTTTTACGTAGTACGTAATTTCATCGAAGTTCAGTGCAGCCATATCGCCGCCCCATTGAGGCATTGGCATGTTATAGAAGTGCTCCAGTGATTTCAGACGGAAATCAAGCATCCATTGTGGCTCGCTTTTCATGCGAGAAATTTCTTCAACTATTTCTTTAGTTAATCCGCGCTTTGAACGGAAAATCGAAACGTCTTTATCAGCAAATCCATACTTGTAATCGCCGATTTCTGGCATTTTTTTAGCCATCCGTTTTCACTCCAATCATAGTAGAACGAGGTCTGCCCTCATTCTTTTTCTTGGCTATGGACCCCTTTTTCCATCGCCTTCCAGGCTAGTGTTGCACATTTGATTCGTGCAGGGAATTTAGCAACACCTTGCAATGCTTCAATATCCTCAAGCTCAACATCATCATCGTAATCTTTTCCTTGCATCATGTCTGAAAAGATTTTAGATAGCTTTAAAGCTGTTTCGACCGATTGACCTTTAATCGCTTGAGTCATCATTGATGCTGATGACATTGAAATCGAACAGCCTTCACCGTCGAACTTTGCATCCTTAATGCTGCCGTCTTCAATCTGCAGCGTTAAGCGAATACGATCGCCGCATGTAGGGTTATTCATATCTATAGTTAAACTATCTTCGAGTACACCTTTGTTCCGCGGGTTTTTATAGTGATCCATAATGACCTGGCGGTACAGAGTGTCCAGATTATTAAAAGACATTCGTGAAGTACTCCTTTGTTTTTATGATTCCTGCAACAAGCTTATCAACTTCCTCTTCTGTGTTGTACAGGTAAAAACTAGCACGAGCTGTCGAGGAAACATTCAGCCATTTCATTAAAGGCTGTGCACAGTGATGGCCGGCACGGACTGCTATGCCTTCAGCATCCAGTACTGTGGCTACATCATGCGGATGCACATCTTCAATATTGAATGTCACAAGACCGGCACGCTTTTTAGGACCGTAAATTGTGATGCCTTCAACTTCTGAAAGTCTCTCAAGTGCGTAATCAGCAAGCTTGTGCTCATATGCTTCAATGTTTTCAAGACCGATTTCTTCAAGGAAATCAATGGCAGCACCAAGCCCGATTGCACCTGCGATAATTGGCGTTCCGGCTTCAAACTTCCATGGAAGCTCTTTCCATGTGGATTCGTATAATCCGACGAAATCAATCATTTCGCCGCCAAACTCAACAGGCTCCATGTTTTCAAGAAGCGCTTTTTTGCCGTACAGGACTCCAACACCAGTCGGGCCGCACATTTTATGAGCAGAAAAAGCAAAGAAATCACAATTTAAATCTTGAACATCAATTTTCATATGCGGAGCACTCTGCGCACCGTCAACAACCATAATCGCACCTTTGCTGTGGGCTAACTCGGCAATTTCTTTTATAGGATTTATTGTTCCCAATACATTAGAAACTTGCATGACAGAAACAATTTTAGCTGAATCTGTGATCGTTTCACGGGCATCTTCAAGGGAAATCGTGCCATCCTCCTGCAAAGGAATATACTTAAGTACCGCACCAGTAGCTTTGGCAAGCTGCTGCCAAGGTATGACGTTTGCATGGTGTTCCATATGTGTAATCACAATCTCATCGCCAGCTTGGAGATTTGCGCGTCCATAGCTCGCTGCTACTGTATTCAATGCAGTAGTAGCACCGCGTGTGAAAATGATTTCTTCTGCAGAATGAGCATTAATGAACTTTCTTACCTTTTCGCGTGCTCCTTCGTAGCCATCCGTAGCCTTTGTGCCCAGTGTGTGAACACCTCGATGTACGTTGGAATTGTATTCTCTATAGTAGCGGTCTAACGCTTCAATGACCGGCAGCGGCTTCTGAGAAGTCGCTGCACTGTCAAGATAAACAAGATTCTGTCCATTTACTTGCTGATCCAATATCGGGAAGAGTGAACGGATATCTTGGATATTCATTACTTAACTTTCCTTTCAATGACCTCAACAAGCTGTTTCTTCACGCCTTCAATTGGCAGAACCTTAACGACAGGCGCAAGGAAGCCATGAATGACAAGACGCTCAGCTTCAACTTTAGAAATTCCGCGGCTCATCAAGTAATACAATTGAAGCGGATCAACGCGGCCTACAGAAGCAGCATGTCCAGCGGTTACATCGTCCTCGTCAATTAATAGAATCGGATTTGCATCTCCGCGGGCTTTTTCGCTAAGCATAAGAACTCTTGATTCCTGCTCTGCATTTGATTTAGAAGCACCATGCTCGATTTTGCCGATGCCGTTGAAGACAGATGAAGCACTGTCTTTCATTACGCCGTGCTTTAAGATGTAGCCTTCGGAATTTTTGCCGAAGTGAATGACTTTTGTTGTGAAGTTTTGAATTTGACTTCCTCGTCCGACAACAACTGATTTCGTGTCCCCATAAGAGCCGTCACCCATCAGGTATGTTGTGTTTTCAGAAATCGTATTGCCGTCATTCATCAAACCAAGCGCCCATTCAATGCGGGCATCGCGTGCAGCAGTTCCGCGGCGGTTTACATACGTAGTAACACCTTTATTTAGATGGTCAACAGCACCGTAAGTGACTTTTGCATTATTGTTTGCAAATACTTCCGTTACAATGTTGAAAATCGATCCTTCTGTTTCTGTTGTTGAAATGTAGTTTTCAACATAAGTGACAGAGCTGTTGTCATCTGCTGCAACGATAACATGGTTGAAAAGAGTCGTTTCAGGATTTTCATGCACATACACAGCCTGAAGAGGTGCTGTTACCTCAACGTTTTTAGGAACATATACAAACACTCCGCCGTTCATAAGAGCTGCATGAAGAGCTGTTAAACGATGCTCATCAACTTTTACACCGTCAGTCATGAAATACTTTTGCACAAGCTCAGAATGTTCGCGTGCAGCCGTGTGAATATCCGTGAAGATAACACCCTGGTCTTTCAATTCCTGAGACAGAGATGTGTAAGACGGTGTTGTATCCAATTGGATATATAGATTTTTATTCTCATCTTCAAGATCAATTAAAGCTTTCACTTCATCACTTAAATCATTAAGGGATGCTAAAGGTTTGCTTTTAACTGAATGTGTCTGGAATTGTGTGAAATTCCATTTATCAATTTTCGTTTTATCCGGTCTAGGCATTGAAAGGTCTTCAGCTTTTGCAAGAGCTTGTAAGCGCAGTTCTTTAAGCCATTCCGGTTCACCGAGTTCATTTGAGAAACCCGTGACATAGTCGTGGTTGAATTTCGTCTCTACTGTCATCTTAATCCCCCTAACGCTTACGCTTCTTGACCAACAGTCTCGTCTTCGATGCCAAGCTCTTGTTTAATCCAGTCATAGCCTTCTGATTCTAAACGCTGTGAAAGCTCAGGACCGCCTGATTTAACGATGCGTCCCTGCATCATTACGTGTACATGATCAGGTGTGATGTAGTTTAACAGGCGCTGATAGTGAGTGATGATCAGGCAGCCGAACTCTTCGTTCCGCATTTGGTTAATGCCTTTTGATACAACTTTTAATGCATCGATATCAAGACCTGAATCGATTTCATCAAGAATCGCGATTTTAGGCTGGATCATCATTAATTGAAGAATCTCATTGCGTTTTTTCTCTCCGCCTGAGAATCCTTCATTCAGGTAACGCTGTGCCATATCAGGATCCATTTCAAGGAATTCCATGTTGGAGTCCATTTTGCGGATAAATTTCATCAAAGAAATTTCCTGTCCTTCTTCTTTGCGTGCATTAATAGAAGAACGAAGGAAGTCAGCATTTGTAACCCCGCTGATTTCACTTGGATATTGCATCGCTAAAAATAGACCTGCACGAGCGCGCTCATCTACTTCCATCTCAAGAACATCTTCACCGTCAAGAGTGATGCTTCCTTTTGTTACCTCATATTTAGGATGCCCCATGATCGCAGATGATAATGTCGATTTACCAGTACCATTCGGTCCCATGATCGCGTGGAATTCCCCGCCTTTTATTTCAAGGTTTACACCTTTTAAAATTTCTTTTCCGTCAATTTCAACATGTAAATCTTTAATAACTAAAGTAGAACCTGCCATAAATAACTATACCTCCAATAATCTATAAGATCTCAATTTAATCATTCTCATTTTATTCTCATTCTAATTTTATAACAAATGAAATGTGAATACAACTTTTTCAGAGGCTTGCCTGATTGGGACGGATATATTTATAACTCAAAAGGAACCAGCCAGTGACTGATTCCTTTAAGATTGTTCTATTAATTCATTTTGCGATCTAATTCTGCAAATAGCTGTTTGCTTTGCTGATAATCTTTTTCACGATTCTTTTCTACTTCCATACGCTTTTCATGGTTTCTGCTGTACACTGCATATCCCATTTTATGAGACTGCATTAAGGCTTTTTCCATTTCAGTTGTGTAATTCAAATCAAGCTTTTGCTGACTTGCGTAGATAATGAATCATCCTTTCAAGGTTTATCAATTAGTACTATTACATGATAACACCTGGGCAAAAGAGCCTCAAACATCATATAGATGGATATGAAAGGATCGCGGTTCCTCATAGAGGATTTCAGCATTTAAGAATGCAATCTTATATAAATGCTCCTATATGCTCGAGTATGCTATTGCTTAAGCTGATTCAATTCTGTGATGCACTCTTGGACTAAGGTAACCGATTGGCTCATTGCCGCACCGCCGCCAAAAGCTGCAGTCACTCCGACCGTTTCTAAAATTTCCTGTTCGCTTGCCCCCTGATCTAAGCACCCTTTTGTATGATAAATAATACAATATTCATCTTGTGAATAGATGCTGATGCCCAGCGCAATTAACTGCTTTTCTTTTTGGGAAAGTGTTCCTTCTTTAAAACATTCTTGCGTGAATTCATTATAGAGGTGTGCAAGCTCAGGCATCTTCTCTGTAAAAACACCGAGACCTTCTTTGTAATTATGCAAAGCGGCTTCACTGCTGTTTCTCGCTTCAAAATGCTGCATCTTTTTTCAGCTCCATTCCTGATATTAATCACCGTTAGTATGCAAAAAATGAGGGAGATGTATGCGTGAAAAGAGTTTTAGGGATGCATTTATTCTTGATTTCTACTATATTATAATGACCATTTCAGAAAAAAAGAGAGCACCTTGTTTCGATGCTCTCTTGCCATTTATTTTCCGTCTACAGGAACAACTGCACCTTCATATTTTTCTTCAATGAACGATTGAATTTCTTTTGAATGAAGCACTTCAACTAAAGCTTTGATTTCTTCTTTGTTTTCGTCGCCTTTGCGGACAGTGATGATGTTAACGTATGGTGATTCTGAACCTTCAAGTGCAATCGCATCTTTTTGAGGATTGAGACCTGCGCCAATTGCATAGTTCGTATTAATTAAAACGGCATCGCCTTCGTCATTGTTATAAGCCTGAGGCAGAATACTTGCTTCTACATCTGCTTTGAATTTAAGATTCTTTTTGTTTTCATCGATATCATCAACTGTTGCAGTCGTTTTATCGACACCTTCTTTAATCGTGATTAAGCCTTCGCTCTCAAGCAATGAAAGCATGCGGCCATGGTCTGCTACAGAATTGCTCATGATAATTGTGCCGCCCTCTGGAATATCTTCTAACGATTTATGTTTTTTAGAATAAACACCGATTGGCTCGATATGGATACCGCCTGCATTAACAAAGTCATAGTCTTTATTTTCTGCCATTTGAGACTCTAAATATGGAATGTGCTGGAAATAGTTTGCATCAATTTCTTTGCTGGCAAGTGATTTATTTGGCAGGATGTAATCCTGGAACGGCACGATATCCAGTTCAATGCCCTTTTCCTCAAGTAATGGCTGTGCCTCTTCAAGGATTTCAGCATGAGGTACATTTGATGCACCAATTTTAAGCGTTTTTGTATCTTCTCCTTCGCCGTTTCCGCCACCGGAACCACAAGCAGCAAGAGCGAAAGCGGATGTTGCGAATACAGCACTTAACAATAATTTCTTCATTTGAATTTCCTCCCTAACGTTTATCTAATTTTGATGTGATAAAGTCTCCAATAAATTGGATAATAAATACAATTACTAATATCAGGATTGTCGCAATCATTGTTACAGCATTATTATTCCTCTGGAAGCCTTCAAGAAATGCAAGATTTCCGAGTCCCCCGGCTCCGACTACCCCTGCCATGGCTGTATAGCCGACAAGAGCAATGGCTGTTACGGTAATTCCAGAGATTAGCGCTGGTGATGATTCCGGTATTAAAACCTTCCAGATGATCGTGGATGTTTTTGCCCCCATTGATCTTGCTGCCTCAATGACTCCCTTATCAATCTCACGCAGTGCAATTTCAACCATCCGCCCGTAAAACGGTGCAGCGCCAATGATTAAGGCCGGCAGTGCTGCTTTTGCCCCAAGGAACGTATCTAAAATTGCCTTTGTAAAAGGAATCAGCAGAATGATCAGGAGAATAAACGGAATGGACCTGAAAATATTCACGAATGCAGAAATAATGATATTAACCGGTTTATTTTCCCATATACCGCCTTTTGCCGTTAAGAATAATAGCAGTCCGAGTATTATGCCCAAGATAAAGGTTGCAGCTACAGAGAATCCTGTCATAAATAAAGTTTCACTGGTTGCTTCCCATACATTTTCCCATCTCACGTTCTCAAACATTCGCAATCACCTCCGCTTCTACTTCCTGACTGCGGATAAATGCCATTGCCTTATCCAGTTGATCAGGTTCCCCGTCCATATGAATGAACAAGGTTCCATATGATCCGCTTTGAGTTTGAGATATTTTCCCCTGAAGAATATTTACTTCAATTGGATGATTTCGGATAAGATTCGTAATGAGCGGACTTTCTGTTGAATCTCCCACAAATGTTAATTGAATAACCATTCCATACTTGTATTTCTCAAGAATTAATTCCATTGTTTCTTGCGTATCGTCCGGCTCTGTAATTTGTTTCACAAAGCGCTTCGTGATAGCCTGCTGAGGTTTTTTGAATACATCAAGTACCTGACCCTGCTCAACAATCCGTCCGTTTTCCATCACCGCAACCCGGTGACAGATTTTACGGATAACGTGCATTTCATGTGTAATCAGGACTATTGTTAAACCGAGCCTCTCGTTAATATCCACAAGCAGCTCGAGTATGGAATCTGTTGTTTGCGGGTCCAGTGCTGATGTAGCTTCATCACAAAGCAAAACCTTTGGATTATTCGCAAGAGCTCTCGCAATTCCGACACGCTGCTTTTGCCCTCCGCTCAGCTGGGATGGATAGGCATCTTCCCGTCCTTCAAGTCCTACAAGCTTAATGAGCTCTTCTACACGGTTTACCCGCTGCTCTTTTTTTACTCCGGCGATTTCTAATGGAAACGAAATATTTTCCCGGACTGTTCTTGACCAAAGGAGATTAAAATGCTGAAAGATCATACTGATTTCATGTCTTGCTTTTCTCAGCTCGTCTCCGCGAATTTTATCGATTTTTCTGCCGGCTACTTGTATAGAACCGCCTGTAGGCTTTTCAAGTCCATTCAGCAATCTGATCAGGGAGCTTTTTCCCGCTCCGCTATAACCGATAATTCCGAAAATTTCTCCTTGATTTATGTTCAAATCAACCGAATCAACCGCGGTAACATTTCCACTTTTGGATTGAAAGACTTTTTTGACATCCTTTAACGTAATCACGACTTCACCTTCTTCCAAAATTCAACTCACTATCTTTTTGCGCGAAATCTGTCAGATTCATGTTGAGATAAGAAAAGCGCAAGCGCCCGTTTAGCGCAGGCATGACAGATAAGGATCCGACAGAAAAGGCGCTTTTTGCCAATACTTTCGGAGCCGTTCTGGCCGAGGAGCCTGAGCGATTCCGCTCGCCATCGAAGCGCAAAATTTTATACTTTCTTATCTCTAAACAAAAATGCCTTTCTGCATAAATGAGCAGAAAGGCATATCAAGTAGAAGACCTTTCTCTCATCTTTCAAAGCATAAACAGCAGCTTTGAGTGAATTGGCACCTTTTCAATAAAATTGACGGTTGCCGGGCTTCGCAGGGCACTTTCCCTCCACCTCTCTGGATAAGAGACTTACAATTTATTAAATTAATTAACGTTTAATTTCAGTGAGTTTGTACTACGAGTGTGATTTTATCATGTGTCAAAAGAAGGTGTCAATCCTAAAGTGTTTTATTAATTTGAAAAGACGGATGATTCAATTAATGATTTCACACCTGTTGCTTGTTCAATCGCTTGTTCCAGATCCTCTAAAAGGTCATCAATATGTTCGATTCCAACTGACAATCGGATTAAATCTTCTGTTACTCCTGATTTTTTCAACCCTTCTGCATCCAGCTGCTGATGTGTCGTGCTGGCAGGATGAATGATCAGGCTTTTGGCATCTCCGACATTAGCTACATGTGACCATAGATTAACGGAATTAATTACCTTTGCACCTGCTGCACGGCCGCCTTCAATGCCGAACACGACAACTGCTCCTGCTCCTTTAGCCAAATATTTATCCGCAAGAGCCTTATCAGGGTGCTGTTCATCTTCCGGGTACAGGACCCATTTAACGGCAGGATGCTCATTCAAATATTCAACAACTTTTCTCGTGTTTAAAATATGCTCTTTCATTCTTACATGAAGGGTTTCCAGCCCCAGATTAAATTGAAAAGCATTAAACGGACTAATAGCCGGACCTAAATCTCTCAAAAGCTGAACCCGTGCTTTTACTATGAAAGCTGCTTCAGGCAATGCCTCCGCATATACCAGATTGTGATAACTTGGATCTGGAGTCGTAAAGCCGGGGAACTTATCCGTGTTCCAATCAAACTTTCCTCCGTCTACGATAATTCCGCCGAGTGTCGTGCCATTTCCAAGGAGCCATTTCGTTGCAGAGTGAATAACAATATCTGCTCCGTGCTCGATTGGCCTGCACAAATAAGGAGTTGCAAAGGTATTATCAATAATTAGAGGAATTCCTGCTTCATGAGCAATTTTCGCAACAGCCTCAATGTCAAGAACCTGAAGACTCGGATTGCCGATTGTTTCTGCAAAGATCGCCTTTGTATTCGGTGTAATGGCGTTCCGGAAATTCTCTGGTTCATTCGCATTTACGAACTTAGTCTGAATCCCGTATTTGGGCAATGTCGTCTGAAAAAGATTGTAGGTACCGCCGTAAAGGCTTGAGGCAGAGACAATCTCATCTCCTGTTCCGGCAACATTTAATATTGAGAGTGTGATCGCTGCCATGCCGCTTGCCACAGCAAGACTTCCAACTCCCCCTTCTAACTGGGCAACTCTTTCTTCGAAAACCGTGGATGTAGGATTATGTATACGGGTATAAATGTAACCCTGCTCCTTTAAGGCAAATAAATCCGATGCATGTTCAGTATCATTAAAAACATAAGCGTTAGACTGATAAATCGGCACAGCGCGCGCTCCTGTCGCCGGATCTTTCTGCAGCCCACCATGTACATTTACCGTTTCAAGCCGATACTTATTTTGTCCCATTTTCCCCATCTCCCTTAAATAATTTCAAATAAAAAACCCCTTCATAGAAGAGGTATAATTCCCATATCTCTTCTTATCTGCCAGAGCTGTCTGCCTGCTCTGCTGGAATTGGCACCGTGTTGCATCAACCGGTTGCCGGGCTTCATCGGGCCAAGTCCCTCCGCCTCTCTTGATAAGGTTTTATTCGCACTTAAATCTAAATGAATTGTAACACTCCTTTATTTCTTCCGTCAATTAGTAGTTTGAATTTTTAGATAATTATTTTGACAGCTGAATAATGGATTCAAGTCTCAATACATTGCGAAAAGACCCTTTAACCTCCAGCGCTCCAAGCTTAGCAAGCTGCAGAAGTCTGATTGGTGTTTGAAAACAGTCTGAAAGATGATTTTCATCACCAGACACCAGTACATGTGCTGAAAGATGATCATTGCCGCTGCTCAGAAAACACGTGCCCTTTTTCAGCACTAGAAGAACTGGCTTTTGTTTCGAGCCGGAACTTGTTATCTGTATTCTCAATTCTTCTTTAGGGAGCAGAGGCTGAATAAAATGAGACGCATTCATTTTTTCCACAAACGAAAATAAGTCCATTTTTTGTCTCTCCATTTCTTTCTTTTGTGATCGTAAAGTATTAATTCGTTTTCATACGAACAAACACCTTTAAGAAAGGTTCGACACTTTATTGGACTTGGACAGACAAAATAATCGTTCTTTTCTATTTCCCAAGAAATATGTCAAATGCCGCCCTTCTCAGGCGGCATATTCTTTCAATATTTGATAGACATGTTCTACAGAATGAAAGGCATATTTCTTTTGCGCAACTTCTCCATTTTCAAAAATAAGCATGCAGGGTACACTTTCTATTCCCCACTCGATCGCTTGCTTCGGAAGGAAATTAAGGTTTGCCGTATGAATGGTTAAACCCGGCAGCAATGCTTCAACAACAGTCAGCATTTTTTTTGCCAGCTGACACGTTCCGCAAAATGGAGTGTAAAGATAAAGAATGCCAAATTCTTTTTCAGCAAAAATACCTAATTGTTCTTCTGGAATTTCAATCATTGCTTTATCTGATACTCCCTTTTTTTTTAATAATTATAAGTATTTCGCGTGAACATCAATATTTGCGCTTAAAAGCACTGCAGCAACATGCTGATCAGGTGCAGTCGCAACTTCACGGTACATCTTATCTATAAATAAATGCGCAGCTTCGGGCAGTTCCCGCTTGAATTGTTTTCTAAGGCGATCCCCTGATTCGTCTGAGTCGACGAGCACATATACATCCCGGTAAAACAGCTCATCAATCATTTCATCTAAGCGTGTAAGACTTATTGTGCCATTCGTACAGATGATTTCCACAGGTTCATTTACAACATTAAGAACCTTGCGTTTGTCAGATGTTCCTTCAACTATTATGACCTTTTCAACCTCAATTGCAGACATCGCCATCACCTATTCAGTCAGTATGTGTTATCTTATAACCTATTCGAATTGCATGAGGTTGTTTCTTAAATGAAATGAAAAGAATGAAATTGAACAAAAATGGCAGCGGAACATTTCATTCCACTGCCATTCGATTAGCACCAGCCGTTTTCTTCGTCACAATCTACATACTTTTCATCTTGTTTTGATAAAACGTCTGCATACTGGAAAAAGGAATGGTTTTCTTCTTCATATCCATTTTTCAATGAAACTTGATTTCCATTATGACCAAAAGACATTGTGCCAATTTGCTCTTTTTCAAAAAACAAGTTCATTTGACCAGCCGAAAAACGTCCTGTAACCCGGTCTGTAATATCTAAACGTTTCTTTTCAAAAGACATACTTGAACACCCTCCTTTTTATAACTTAGGGTGTCCTTATTCTATGTCCTTTATCAGTCTTCGTTTGTCATTTCCACATATTGCTCAGCAGTCATTAAGCTGTCAACATCACTCACATTGCTAGGCTCGATCACGATCATCCATGCTTTTTCGTAAGGTGACTCATTGACAAATTCCGGGCTGTCATCAAGATCTTCATTGATTTCTACAACTTTTCCGCTGATTGGCGCGTAAAGCTCAGAAACCGTTTTTACAGATTCAACGCTTCCGAAAGGCTCGTCTGCTTTAATTTCATCTCCAACTTCAGGAAGCTCAACAAATACAATATCTCCAAGTTCTGATTGAGCAAAATCAGTGATTCCGATACGTACTTTTTCGCCTTCCACTTTAACCCATTCGTGCTCTTCAGAATAACGAAGTTCTTTTGGTGTGTTCATTTTTATTACCTCCAAGTTTTATCATGTTTATTTGTAAAAAGACTGAAGTGAATGTCTTCTACTTCTTTCCCCATGCTTCTTCAAATTGATCTTCTTTAAAGCCGACGGTAACCTTCTTGCCGTCTGTTGTTAATGGCCTTTTGATAAGCATGCCGTCTGATGCCAGAATCTCAAGCAGTTCATCTTCAGATAATGAAGCAACCTTTTCTTTCATGCCTAATTCACGGTATTTTTGACCGCTGGTATTAAAAAACTTTTTTACTTCTAGCCCGCTGTTATCAAGCATCGTTTTTAATTCTTCTTTTGTCGGTGGATTTTCGACAATATGTACATCTTTTACCTGCAAATTGTGATCTTCAAACCACTTTTTTGCTTTTCGGCATGTACCGCATTTTGGATACCAGTAAAACGTAAGAGCCACTCTTTTCACCACCTGCAACCGTAATTGAACAACATTATTTTACCACAATCATTTGGACAATCATAATCACAAGTTTCTATCTTGGAATTTCCAGATTCCGCAAAGAAATAAGACCTTTTCCGTTGCTGGAAAAGGTCTATTTCTTACAGTCTGCTTAAGCGCGGTAACCATTTTCTTCAATTAATGCAGCTGCAATTTCACGTTTTTTAGCAATCACGTTAATCGGAGTGTGACGCGTGAATTTTCTTAGAGCTGAAATCATCATGCGGAGGGTATCGCCCTGCTCGATCGCAACTAAAGATTCTTTTGCATGTGCTTCAATTTCATTAAAAGCTTCCTGGCAATACACTTGAGTGTAGAGAAGTTTTTGAGCACTCTTTGCTTCTCCTGCTTTGCTGATTGCCTTTTCAGTGCGAAGAATCGCTGATTCCATTGCATAAATATTGCTTACGATATCTGCAATGTTCACCAATACTTCCTGCTCCTTCTGCAATGACTGGCCATACTTTTGTGCAGCAAGCCCAGCGATCATTAAGCCGATTTTTTTAGCATTTTTCAACAAATGTTTTTCTTGCTCAAGAACGCCTTCTCCAACTTCTTCAGGCATAAGCATCATTAACTCTTCCTGCAGAGCTTGAGCCTTTTGCAGCAATGGCAATTCCCCTTTCATTGCTTTGCGCAAATACGTTCCCGGCACTAATAGGCGGTTAATTTCATTTGTTCCTTCAAAGATACGGTTAATACGGGAATCGCGGTATGCTCTTTCCACTTCATATTCTGCCATAAATCCGTACCCGCCATGAATTTGAACACCTTCGTCTACTACATAATCCAGCGTTTCAGATCCCAATACTTTATTTAATGAACACTCGATCGCATATTCAGCAATGGAAGCAGCTACTTCTTTGCCGTCTTTTACCTCTTCAGGAGACAAGCGGCTCATGCGGTCTTCAAACAATCCTACTGTACGGTAGACAGAGCTCTCCATTGCATATGTTTTAGAAGCCATATTAGCCAGTTTTTCCTGGATCAGCGAGAAGCTGCTGATTGGCGTTTTAAATTGCTGGCGCTGATTCGCATATTGAACAGAGACATCAATAATGCGTTTTGATCCGCCGATTGTACCTACCGCTAATTTATATCTTCCGATGTTAAGAATATTAAAGGCGATAACATGGCCTTTTCCAAGGTCACCTAATAGATTTTCTTTTGGAACCATAGCATCTTCAAGAATGAGAGTTCTAGTTGATGAACCCTTGATTCCCATTTTCTTTTCTTCTGGACCTGTTGAAACTCCAGGGTATTCTTTTTCTACAATGAAAGCTGAGAAATGCTCTCCGTCAACTTTTGCATAGACAACAAAAACATCAGCAAAGCCTGAGTTTGTAATCCATTGCTTTTCTCCATTCAGGACATAGTGAGTTCCTTCAGCATTCAGTCTTGCAGTTGCTCTTGCACCAAGTGCATCTGATCCAGAACCCGGCTCAGTCAATGCGTAAGCTGCAATGCGCTGGCCCGTTGCAAGGTCAGGCAGATATTGCTGCTTTTGTTCTTCATTGCCGAAGAGCACAATTGGAAGAGATCCAATTCCTACATGTGCTCCGTAGGATAATGAAAAGCTGCCTGCACGCGCAAATTTTTCTGTGATTAAAGCTGAACTGATTTTATCCAGTCCAAGTCCGCCGTATTCTTCAGGAACATCTGCTCCAAGCAGACCAAGATCGCCTGCTTGCTTAAGCAGCTTCACAGATTTATCGAATTGATGATTCTCAATATCTTCTAAGTGCGGCAAAACATCATTTACAACAAAATCCTCAGTCGTTTTAGCAATCATTTTATGCTCATCTGTGAAATCCTCAGGAGTAAATACACTTTCAAAAGTCACATCATCTAATAAAAAGCTGCCGCCTTTGATTACATTTTCAGTCGTTTTAGACATGATTGGTTCCCCCGTTTACTAAATTTAATTAAATGGCTGTTTTAGAATGGATGGTTGTTTTTCAAAATAAATATTGTCGGTTTCTTTCCGCTCCAGGAACTTGCTTTCCGCGGTCCGCCTGGGAGCCTACTCGTCTTTGCCTGTGGGGTCTCCCAATTTGCTCTATTTCCCGCAGGAGTCAAGTTTATCCGCTGCTGTCCACTTAAGGTTTTTACCATTTAGTCCTTTTAAACTTTAATTCGATAGCAACAATATTTCCGATAATAGCCAATTAAATTAATTCAAATACTCCTGCTGCACCCATTCCGCCGCCGATGCACATAGTAACAATTCCGAATTGTTCATTTCGGCGCTTCATTTCATGAATAAGAGAAAGCGTTAATTTAGCTCCTGTACAGCCCAGCGGATGCCCGAGTGCAATCGCACCGCCGTTCACATTTACTTTATCTTCATCTAAGCCAAGTTCTCTGATTACTTGAATGGACTGAGAGGCAAATGCTTCGTTCAGTTCAAAAAGTCCAATGTCAGATAAGCTAAGTCCAGCTTGTTTTAACGCACGCGGAATCGCTTCAATTGGTCCAATTCCCATTACCTCTGGCGGAACTCCTCCAACAGCGAAGGATCTGAATTTTACAAGCGACTGAAGTCCGAGTGCATCTGCCTTTTCACGGTCCATTACCATCACTGCCGCAGCACCGTCACTTGTCTGTGAAGAGTTTCCTGCTGTAACTGATCCCTTAACTGAAAATGCAGGTCTTAAATTCGCAAGAATCTGCATGCTCGTTCCAGGACGAACACCTTCATCTCTCGAGAATTGGAACTGTTTTTCCTGAAGCTTATTGTCGCTGCCAACACTTCTTTGCGTAACATCTACTGCAACAATTTCATCATCAAATTTGCCTTCCTGGATGGCTCTTGCAGCGCGCTCATGGCTGCGGACCGCGAATGCATCCTGATCTTCACGGCTGACGCCGTATTTTCTTGCTACCTGTTCAGCTGTATGCCCCATTCCCATATAATATTCAGGAGCGGTTTCAGCAAGATTTGCATTTGGACGGACAACATGCCCCATCATCGGAACCATGCTCATTGATTCTGCGCCGCCTGCAATCGCCGTATCTGAATGGCCAAGCATAATTTTTTCTGCCGCATATGCAATACTCTGCAAACCTGATGAGCAGTAGCGATTTACGGTAATGGCAGGAACTGTGTAAGGCAGTCCGGCCAGCGCACCGATGTTTCGCGCCAAGTTTAAACCCTGTTCTGCTTCAGGCATGGCACAACCGATAATTAAATCATCTATATTTCCTTCATAGCCCCCGGCACGCTTCAGCGTTTCTTTTACAACGAGAGCTCCTAAATCATCTGGTCTGACAGTTGCAAGTGATCCTTTTTTCGCTCTTCCTACAGGTGTTCTCGCACCTGCTACAATGACCGCTTCTCTCATAACAGCGCCCCCTCCTAATTACGTAGTGGTTTCCCTTTAACAAGCATGTGCTGCATTCTTTGCTGTGATTTGCCCTCTTGAACCAGGCTCAGGAAAGCTTCTCTTTCTAAATCCAACAGGTATTGTTCATCCACTTCAGTACCAAACGGAACCTTTCCGCCTGCAATGACATATGCAAGTTTCTTCGCAATTTTTAAATCATGCTCTGAAATATAGCCGGATTGAAGCATGGATTGTGCGCCGAGCAGTAATGCTGCGTAGCCTGTTTCGCCTACAACCGGAACTTTTTTGCGGGCAGGTGCTTTATATCCTTTATCAAACAGTTCAATGACTTTCAGCTTTGCATCATGCAGGAGATGGTCTCCATTAAAGCTGACTGAGTCACTTTCATTTAAGAAGAAATTGTTTCGTGCTTCAGCAGCTGAGGCTGAAACCTTAGCCATAGCGATTGTTTCAAAAACTTTATTTGCGACATTCTGAAGATCGAAGTCGACGCCTTTAGGAATGCTGTTCAGAAGTTTAATGTAAAGCTCTTTGTTGCCGCCTCCGCCCGGGATTAAACCAACACCTGCTTCTACTAATCCCATGTAGGTTTCACTTGAAGCCTGAATGTGTGCTGCCGGCAGACAGATTTCAGCTCCGCCGCCAAGCGTCATGCCAAACGGGGCTGCTACAACCGGTTTAGAGCTGTATTTAATTTTCATCATTGCCTGCTGAAAGTGGCGGACAACCATGTCCACTTCAAAATAGTTATCATCCTGAGCTTCCATTAAAATCATCGCAAGGTTTGCTCCGACACAGAAGTTCTTTCCCTGATTTCCGATGACAAGCCCTTTGTAATTTTTGCTTACTTCATCGATGGAGAAATTAATCATTTGAATGATGTCCATGCCAATTGCATTGTTTGGTGAATGGAATTCAAGAAGTGCGACATCATCTCCAAGGTCGATTAAGCTTGCACCGCTGTTCTTTTTAATGACCCCTTTTTTCTCTTTAATATCTTTTAAATCAAGGACTTTTTCGTTTTGCTGAATGCGTCTGTAATCTCCATCATGATAAAAATAAGAGATGCCCTCTTCTTTTTTATAGAAAGAAGTAAATCCTCGCTCAAGCATGTCTTTAATCCATGAAGGAACACTGTGGCCTTCTGCTTCCATTTTTTCAGCTGACTTTGAGAGCCCGATGGCATCCCATGTCTCGAATGGGCCATACTGCCAGCCAAACCCCCACTTCATTGCTTCATCTATCGCAACGATGTCATCTGCAATCTCACCTAATAATTCTGCTGAATAAAGGAGAGTCGGACTTGTAATATTCCAAAGCAATTGGCCAGCTCTGTCTCCAGCGTAGATAAGCGCTTTCATTTTAGCGGCTGCACCTTTTGCCTGTTTTGCCATCTCAATGCTTTGGGCCTTTAATTTTTTTCTTTCTCCGTATTCGAGCGTATCTGGATTCAGTTCCAGAATCTCTTTTCCTTCTTTTTTGAAGAATCCCTGGCCTGATTTGCTTCCAAGCCAGCCATTTTCGAGCATCTTCTTCATAAATTCAGGGATTTCGAAGACCGCTTTTTCACTGCCTTCAACTTGGTCATATACGTTTTTTGCTACATGTGCAAATGTGTCAAGTCCCACAACATCAAGTGTTCTGAACGTGGCGCTTTTCGGGCGTCCGATCAGCGGTCCTGTAACAGAATCCACTTCACCTACACTGTATTTTCCTTTTAGCATTTCCTGAACAGTAACAAGCAGACCGTAAGTTCCAATTCGATTTGCGATGAAGTTTGGAGTGTCTTTCGCTTCCACTACACCTTTGCCGAGCACATCTTCCCCGAATGTTTTAATGAAAGATAAAACCTCTGCTGATGTTGCTTTAGTCGGAATAACTTCGAGCAATTTTAAATAGCGCGGCGGATTGAAGAAATGTGTTCCGAGAAAATGCTTCTGAAAATCCTCAGATCTTCCCTCAGCCATTGCCTCCACAGAAATTCCCGATGTATTAGAGCTGACAATGCTTCCTTGTTTTCTATATTGATCGACTAATGTAAAGACTTTTTTCTTTATGTCTAAGTTCTCAACGACTACCTCAATAATCCAATCAGCTTCAGACAATCTGTGCATGTCATCTTCGAAGTTACCCGCTTCGATCAATGAAAGATTTTCCTTAGCAGTCAGCGGAGCCGGCTTTTGTTTTAATAACTTTTGGATGGATTCATTTGAGATTCGGTTTCTGACAGAATGATCTTCTAAAGAAAGTCCTTTTTTCTCTTCGCTATCCGTAAGTGAGCGCGGTACAATATCAAGCAATAATACAGGGATTCCGATATTTGCCAAGTGTGCAGCAATTCCCGAACCCATTACACCAGATCCTAAAACTGCAGCTTTTTTAATTCGCTGGACCATGATTGCTCCCCCTTTTGTCGTTTTGAATGAATGCTCATTCATTTTTTGATGAAAAAAATAGTCAGGAATCAATTCCTCTATATACTAATATAAAAGATTTCGAAAATTTGTTCAATACATTTACAAAAAATTCACATATTAATTGCAAACAGCATGAAAAAAAGCAGCTGCGGGAAGGATAAAAGCCAGGAGGTGACCAATTATGGCAAGGTTAAAGAAACAACCATCTAAAGCAGGAGTAAGTGCATCAAGCGTAAAAGGCAGCTCTGGTCCAACAAATGAGATGGATGGCGGGGGCAAACGCTCAAGTACAAATCAGCAATATGGAAAGAAAAACATGGGACATGAATAAGGCAAATGAAAGCTGATTCTTATAAGAATCGGCTTTTTTTCAACAGCAAACTATCTGTCTTTCGTTTTACGGCATTGTGCACAGGGTACAGTTTCATACATAAGAAATTTTGAAGGAAGAGGGGATTACATGGGACACTTTATCGAAGTAGAAAAAGGCGTAAAAATATTTGCTGAAGATATTGGAGAAGGACAGCCAGTCGTATTCCTGCATGGATGGCCGGTCAATCATAAAATGTTTGAATATCAGCTGAATGAGCTTCCTGAAAAAGGCTACCGCTTTATCGGCATCGATCTCAGGGGATATGGAAAATCAGACCGCACAAAAGATGGTTATGATTATGACACAATGGCCGACGATGTTAAAGCGGTTATTGATGATTTGAAGCTTGATCATGTCGTGCTTGCCGGGTTTTCAATGGGTGGACCGATTGCCCTCAGATATATGGCAAGACATGAGGGTTATAAGGTTTCTAAGTTAATGCTGCTTGCGGCAGCTGCACCTCTGTTCACACAAAGAGATGATTATCCTTACGGTTTAACCACGGAAGAAACAGATGATATTATCACAAACCTTCAAACAGACAGACCGGCTATGCTTGCAGAGTTCGGAAAAATGTTCTTTGAAAGCGAGCTTTCTGAAGAGTTTAAGGAATGGTTCCATGGCCTCGGACTTGAGGCATCTTCCTATGCAACAATTAAATCTGCAGAAGCATTGCGTGATGAAGACGGCCGATCTGATTTGGCAAAAGTAAATGTTCCGACTGCCATTTTCCACGGGAAGAAAGATCAAATCTGTCCTTTTGAGTTCACTGAGGCAATGAGTGACAGTATTCAGTATTCATTTGTTATTCCTTTTGAAAACAGCGGACACGGCTTGTTTTTTGATGAAAAAGAAAAATTCAAGAGTGAGCTTTTGAGATTTTTAGAACAATAATCCTCCATCGTCAACCGGAAAAACGCTCAGATTCCTGAGCGTTTTTTTTTATTTTTTAAGCATTCCCTTCAGGACAAAAGCAACGTTTGCCGGCCGTTCAGCAAGACGCCGCATAAAGTAACCGTACCAGTCTGTGCCGTATGGGACATATACCCTCATTTTATATCCTTCTTTCACCAGTTCGAGCTGACGTTCCGGCCTGATGCCATAAAGCATTTGAAATTCGAATTGATCACTCGGAATGCTATTTTCCTTTACAAATTGTTTTGTAAATTCAATGATCTTATCATCGTGAGTAGCAACTGCTGTATAATTTCCATTTAGTAAATGCATTTTGATGATTTTCTTAAAATTCTCGTCAACATCTTTTTTTTCAGGAAAAGCTACACGAGGAGATTCCTTGTATGCTCCCTTAACAAGTCGCAAATTGGGATGAAGAGAATTCAGATCTTCAATATCTTTAACCGTTCTGTACAAATATGCCTGAATCACCGTTCCGACATTATCATACTCTTTCTTCAAGGTTTTAAAGATTTTAATTGTTTTCCCGCACCGCGAATAGTCTTCCATATCAATGGTGACAAAAACATCATTTATCTTTGCTGCATCCAGAATCCGCCGCATATTCCTACGTACCACCGCATCTGAGATATCAAGTCCCATGGAGGTCATCTTTAAGGAGAGCTGTGACCGCAGATTTTCTCTCCCAATTGCTTCTATTGCTTCAATGGTTTGATTAGCCATTTCATTCGCTTCCGCTTCGTTATCGACGAACTCACCCAAATAATCAATTGTGACATCTAAATTTTTTTCATTCAGCTTTCTTATGGCAGCTGCTGCGAGTTCAATCGTTTCACCAGCAACAAAGCGTGCTGCTCCAAATCTTAGACCATATCTCTTTGCAGCCTTTGTCATTCTTTTATTCTTTGATAAAAACAAGAAAAAACTTCGAAGTAATTGCTCCATTTGAAGTCCTCCACTCTGTTTGGCGCATTAATCAAGAATTATCTGTTACTTTATCATATTTAAAATAGTTTGAATATTCTTTACCTTTATTTATTTGCCCGAGACTTGTTACCAAATTTCCGTATAGGATTTCATGGATGAAGGAACGATAAGGAAGAAAATGTTTAGAGGAGGTTATACCCATGCAACAACAGCAGAATACAGGCACGCAGCAAGGCATGATGCAGCAGCCCCCGTCCGTTATTACGACAAAAGACCACCTATATTTAACTGATATGCTTTCGTGGAACTTGCTTGCCATGAAAAAAGCTCATTTCTTTGCAGGACAATGCAGTGATCAGCAATTAAAAAGCGAGCTTGAGAAGGTTGGAAAAATGCACGAACAGCATTATTCAAAAATTTTGACTCATTTAAATCCAAATCAAGAAGCATACGGAACACAGCTTCAATAGGAGAGGTGCAGGATGAATAATAATCAGAACCAAAACAAAATCGGCAATCCTGAAACACAAGTACCTAAAACCCCTCAAATGAATGACCGGGACTTTATTAATGAACTGCTTGCTACTGAAAAATATATGACAGATTCTTATTGCACAGCCCTTAATGAGATGAGCCATGATTCTCTTTATCAGGATATTCAGGGGATCTTCAACGAGACTCAAAATTGCCAAAGAGAATTATATAATCTTATGTACAAAAACGGCTGGTACAAGCTCGAAGCGGCAGACAGCCAAAAACTGCAGCAATCTCACCAGCAATTTGCTAATTACCTGCAGCAGCAATCACCTTATTTGCAATAACGAAAAGTGGAATCGCCTGTTTAGCGCAGGCAAGGCAGATAAGGATCCGACATTGAAGGCGCTTTTTGCCTTTACTGGCGGATCTGTTCTGACCGAGGGGCTGGGCGATGGAGCTAGACACCACAAAATGCGGAATCGCCCGTTTAGCGCAGGCAGACAGATATGGATTGCATGCGCTGGCTGAGCCGTTCTGTCCGAGTGCACCGCAAACTAGCCCAACTAAAAAGAAAGCAGCACTATGCCGCTTTCTTTTTTATTTGCATTTATCCACAAATGTTTTAAACAGGTTATGCATCGCCTCATCATGGGCGGCCATTTCTTCAGGATGCCATTGAACGGCAAGTACATACCAATCGTTATCAGTTCCTTCAAGTCCTTCTACAATTCCATCTGACGCTTTAGCTGTTGCCACTAACCCATCTGCAAGCTTCCCGACGGCCTGATGGTGCATACTGTTCACACGGACCGTATCCGTTCCGAAAATGTCCTGCAGTTTGCTGCCTTTTTCAACCGTGATTTCATGAGTTGGATTAGGGCGGTCTGCTGTTTGATAATGTTTTATCGGATTCTCGTAAGTACTCTCGATATCCTGTGTGACCGTACCTCCAAGAGCTGCGTTCAGCATCGCAATGCCCCGGCAAATTCCAAATACGGGTTTTTTGGTTTCTTTCGCATATTTTACAACAGCTGTTTCCATTTCATCCCGCACACCGTTTGTTTTTCTGAGTTTTGGATCTGGGTCTTCCCCGTAAGAATGAGGATCCACATCCTCCCCGCCGCTAAGTATAAAGCCGTCGCATTTCGATACGATGACTTTTGCCATTTCATCGTCTATTAGTGGAATAACAACTGGAATCCCTCCAGCACCAATGACGGAACTAATATATTTTTGATGCACATGCACGCTCGGAATATCTCCGTGATCTACTACTGAGCTTGATATGCCGATAACTGGTCTTAATTGGTCCATTTTGTGTTCACTCTCCCTGGGAATTACTCTTCTTTTATCTATACCCCTCTCAATCCCTGGTCGAACCCGTTTTTTATCATTTTTAAAATTTACCTTTTTTCAGACCGTTCTTCCCATTCTTCCCGCAATAAACCGATTCTGATGGAATCATAGTGTTCTCCATTTACCACTCTGCATTTTCTCATGCGACCTTCTACTGTCATGCCAAGCTTTTCTCCCACTTTAATCATCCTTATATTTCCAGACCACGTGGTGTAGCCCACTCTTACAATAGGCAATGTCTCAAATAAGTGATTGATCCATAAACGGAAGGCTTTCGTTCCATATCCTTCGTTCCAATAAGAAGGATCATAAATGCCTATCCCCATTTCAAGCCATAGTGAAGGCTCATGCTCCCAATAATAGCTTACTGTGCCGATAATTTTTTCACCGGCAACGATGGCCCAGTAATCCTCTTGATCTACGATACTGTCTTTCTGTGAAAGAAAGTCTGTCAGAGTAAGATTTTTATGTTCAAAATAAGGAGCATCCCACTTCTTCCACTCAGGGTGCTCATCTTTATACTTGATCTCCCATAAATGAATAAGATCCTTCGTTTCAATTGGACGGATAATTGCTATTGACTGACACATGATTGGTTAGTCCCCCATTTTTGCAAGAATTTATTCACTGATGAAAGATTTTTCCATTCTTTCACTCTTTCAAAATATACAGTATAATCACAATAAAGGAAAATACTGGGGTTGATTTCGAATGAAATATTATGCGGCATCTGTACTTCTATATCTCTTTTCTGTGGGTGTCTTATATGTGATTGGCCATACATTTGAAATCGTCTGGCTGAAGTGGGAACACACAGTCACATATCAGGATGGTGAAATTAAAGCGGTTTCAGGTTCTGTCATACCCTTTTTCTTATGTCTGCCTGTTTACTATTTCTTTACGAAAAAAACTTCAAAAGACTATTCTGCTGAATAAAATAAAAAATCCCAGAGCTGTCCATTCGTACTCTGAGATTCATTATGATTCTTTATTATTCATCTGTGATTTTTCCCGATGCTGGTCATTCAGCTGCTTAATTTCTGCAATAAGCTGTTTTACCTTTTCTTTTTCTGCCGGATACGTATCATTCCAATGCTTTACAAGAGGCGGCATGGACTTCGCGATATGTGAATAGATCACCCAGTTTTTCACTTTTTCCTGAAGCTCTGGCGTCGCCTCGCCAAGAAGCAGTTCTGTATATTTTTTGGTTAGGCCATTCAGCGGTTCTTTAAGATCTTCCTTCAACAAGATCTCCTCCTAATCATCCATTATGTTAAACAATGCTTTGGACAAGTACTGCAGCGATCTCTTTTCTCTGAAGTCAGATAGTAAAGACAGCATGTTTGTCTAAGTTTCGGCGCTTCTGCTGCTTGCCCTGGCTCCCTATAGAAAGGCAAGAAAGGGTTTTTCATTCCTTCTCCGAAAAGTTCTCCGTCTGCATGTTTCACTACATACATATAATCCGCTTGTATTTGTTCTATCGTAACATACTCAGGTTTGTTTGCAAGCAGCGTATCGTACATCCATACAACATAGAGGACGACATTCTCCCAAAGAATCAGCTTGGAAATTCTTGCTTCTTTTGCCACATTCGAGATGAGTTTACTAATATGGTCCCGGAATAAATCTCTCAGCAGTTCGTCTCTCCAGGCTTCTCTGCTTTCAGTAGCAGGAATACACTCCAGCGAATGAAAGCAAAAAGACGGCAGCCATAATGGATCCTCATCATCCGTCACAAGTGAAAGATTTGCCGGGTCCGTATTCAGTTTTTTCCCGAAAACAGTCATAGAGAAAAGAGCGATCGCTGCCAGGAAGGCATACCGCTTTACAAGCATAGAACCTGTAACATTTAATCTGTCTGAATGAATTCTCGGCTGGATCTCCATCAAATATCGCGAAAGAAGATCAGGGTCCAGCAAGTTTGCTGCATCTACCGTTAAGACTGAATCATTTCGTTCCAAACTCAGCCTGAATTTCGATAAATGCTTAAGCTCTTCTTTTGTAAATTGGTTCATGATTAAATTGCCGCCTCTTTAATGATGCACCGGCCCCTGCCATGCGGAATGCAAAGAGGTGTTCCAAACAGAGGATCCATTGTTACTTCGCAGTTCATCTGAAAAACATCCTTCACCAAATTGCAGTTAATAACATGTTCCGGTCTGCCTTCAGCATAGATTTGCTTATCCTTAATGGCAACTATATGGTGTGCATAACGGCAGGCTAAATTCAGATCATGAAGAACCATTACAATCGTTCGCTGTTCTTTTTCATTCAGCTCAAATAAGAGATCCAGAATTTCAATTTGATGGGTCATATCTAAATAAGTTGTCGGTTCATCAAGTAAAATGATATCCGTATCCTGTGCAAGTGTCATGGCAATCCAGGCGCGCTGGCGCTGTCCGCCAGACAATGAATCAACTGGTCTTTCAGCCAATTCAAGCATTCCTGTAGACTCTAACGCGCTCATGACTGCCTTCTCATCTTTTTCCGTCCATTGTTTAAGCCAGTTTTGATAAGGATATCTGCCTTGCTTGACAAGCTGAAGCACTGTCAGACCTTCAGGTGCAGCAGGACCTTGAGGCAAAATGGCAAGTTTCTTAGCCACTTCCTTTGTAGGCAGCTTGGCAATAGCTTCACCTTCTAAAAGAACTGCGCCTTTTTCAGGTTTTAAAAGCCTTGCTATCGAACGCAGAAGGGTTGATTTTCCGCAGCCGTTGCTGCCGATGAATACCGTTATTTCGCCTTTTGGGATATCTAAATCGAGCTCATCTATAATGGTTGTTTCTCCATATGACAATGTGAGCGCCTTTGTTTTAATTGCTGTCATTGAATCCAGCTCCTTTTCACATAAGGATTGATTATTGGCTGAGGGGTGAATTTTAGATTCCTCGGAAACAGCCTAGTTGTTTCTGCTCCTATAAAGCAGATAGATGAAATAAGGTGCCCCGATCGCTGCAGTGAAAACTCCTGCAGGAATTTCAAGCGGAGCAAAAAGGGTTCTTCCAATCAAATCTGCAGCCATAACGAGCACCGCTCCGAGCAATGCCGATACAGGAAGCAAAGCTCCAAAGGATGACCCTACGAGTCTTCTTGCGATATGCGGGGCAATAAGACCTACAAATCCGATTCCGCCGGCAAAAGCAACAGCACTTCCTGTTAAAGCTGTTGCAATCAGCAGCAGAATAAATCGGTTGCGCTGAACGGCACTTCCCACACCAGCTGCAAGCTCATCCCCCAATTCCTGAATGTTCACGTTTCTTACAAAAATAAAGCTGATGATGACCAATACAATTGTAACTGGCACCATAATCTTCACTTGATCCCAGGTTGCGGAATAGACCGTTCCTGTAATCCAGATATTTGCCTGTGCCGCACGGTAGATCGGTCCTTTTATCATCAGTAAAGTAGTAAGGGACTGGGCAAGCATGGAAAGTCCGATTCCGACTAAGACGAGTCTTATTGAAGAGGAACCGCCTCTCCATGACAGGAAATAAACTAATAATGCAATAACTGTCGCTCCTATGAATGCAGCAACCGGCATCCACTGAATCGGAACAGTCAATGAGTTATTTTTATCACTGAAAATGGCTAAAAACATCACAACAGCCACGGAAGCTCCACCTGTAATCCCGATGATATCCGGAGATGCAAGCGGATTGCGGATGATCCCCTGAAGAATTCCGCCTGCAACAGCAAGCGATATTCCGACCATCAAAGCAATCAGAATCCTCGGCAAGCGGAAGGATTGAATGACAAGCTCATCCATCTCTGTCCCGTATCCAGCCAGTGTTTTAAGCACTTGAATCGGTCCGATTCTCATGTCACCCATACCTGTACTGAAAAGAAAGGTAAACGCAGTCACCAGAAGCAAAACACTGAAGACCGTTAAGGCCTTTTTATCGATAAGGAAAGAAATGAATCCTTTTCCTATTCTAAATGATTGATAGCTTTTCATGATTTCTGGAACCCCCTGCGTGCGATGTAGATGAAAAATGGTGTTCCGACAAGAGCCGTCATGACTCCTACCGGCACCTCTTCAGGCATCGCTACAAACCTGGCTCCAATGTCAGCCGTCACTAACAGCACTCCGCCGAGTACTGCACAATAAGGAAGAATCCAGCGATGATCATTCCCGACAAAGTAACGTGCAATATGCGGAATGACAATCCCTACAAATCCTACAGGCCCTGCGATCGCAACTGCTCCTCCTGCAAGCAGGATAATCACAGCAGCCGTGATTAATTTAACAGTTCCAGTCTTCTGTCCGAGCCCTTTTGCAACATCTTCTCCCATCATCAGCAGGTTAATCTTTGATGCAAGGAAGATGCAAATAACAAATGCAATGCCTATATAAGGAAGCACACTGTAAAGAAGCTCAAGCTTCCTTCCCTGAACTGAGCCGGCAAGCCAAAATAGGACTTGATCCAAAGCCGCTTCGTTGCTCACCAGAAACCCTTGAGTCAGCGAGGAGAACAGAGCAGCCATCGCTGCTCCTGCCAGTGTAAGCTTCATCGGAGTCAATCCTTCTCTCCCAAAAGAACCTGCAAAATAAACAGTGAAAGCCGCAACTGCCGCTCCCAAAAAGGAAATCCACGTAAATGCGTGCAGAGAGTTGACGCCAAAAGTGGAGACGGCAATCACAACAAAGAATCCTGCTCCGGCATTGATTCCGAATACACCAGGAGATGCGAGCGGATTTTTCGTAAGGGCCTGCATCAGCGCTCCTGCAACAGCAAGACTTGCTCCGACCGCAACAGCCACTGCTGCCCTTGGCAGCCTTACAGTTTGAATAATTAAATGTTCATTAGAACCATTAAAGTTTGTAAACGCATTAATTGCTGTATCCCACGAGGTTTGTGTATAGCCAAGCACGACACTTGCGCAAATACTCACTAAAAGCAAAATAAAACCAGTGATAAGTCCAGCTGTTTTCACCAAATTAGTCTGTAATAACATATCTATACCTCTTGATGTGAAACCATCACTTCTTCATAATTTTCTAAAACTATTGTAACAAATTCAAATGACTTTGAAAATCATTTTCAATTAAATGTTGACATTTGAAATCAGAAAAATTAATATTTAATTGTAATTGAAAATCATTATCAAAAGAAAATATGGGGGTAACATCAATGCAAGCTACATATCAAAAAGCATGGCTGGTATTTATTGCAATCGTTTTATCAGCAGTACTTCTTGCAGCGTGCGGAAACGGCGAGAAAGAAGAGTCTGCAGACACTGGCAGCAAAGATAAAGAAAGCGAAGCATATACTGTTGAGCATGCAATGGGCACAACTGAAATTAAGAAAAAACCTGAAAAGGTTGTTATTTTAACAAATGAAGGAACTGAAGCTCTTTTGACTTTGGGTGTTACACCAGTTGGAGCTGTTAAATCATGGTTAGGCGATCCTTGGTATGATCACATCTCTGATGAAATGACTGATGTTGAGGTTGTAGGAGATGAGAGCGCACTTAATGTAGAAGCAATTGCTGCATTAAAGCCTGATTTAATCATTGGAAACAAGCTTCGCCAGGAAGATCAGTATGAAAAATTAAGCCAAATTGCACCTACTGTTTTCTCTGAAACGCTTAAAGGTCAATGGAAAGATAACTTCGAATTCTATGCAAAAGCATTAGACCGCGAAGAAGAAGGCAAAAAAGTCATTGCAGATTATGATGCACGCATTAATGAAATCAAAGAAAAAGCTGGTGATAAACTAAACCAGGATGTTTCTGTAGTCCGTTTCTTAGCTGGATCTACACGCATTTACTATAAAGATTCTTTCTCTGGTGTTATTTTAGAACAGCTCGGCTTCAGCCGCCCTGCTAATCTTGAGAAGCTGTTCTCAGATAATCCGGATGACTTGTTCGCACGTGAAGTAACAAAAGAATTGATTCCAGAAATGGAAGGGGACATCTTGTTCTACTTTACGTATGCTCCTGCTGAATCAAAAGCGGATGCTGAAAAAACAGCTGAAGAATGGACAAAAGATCCGCTTTGGCAAAACCTCAATGCTGTAAAATCAGGCAAAGCTTATCAAGTTGATGATGCGATCTGGAATACAGCTGGAGGAGTTAAAGCAGCTAACTTGATGCTTGATGATATCGAGAAACTAGTTCTCGAGAAATAAATCCGTCTCCCACACAAATTTTAATAGATTGTGTTCACCCTTTTAAACGAAAAAAGTCTTCCAGCCGGAAGACTTTTTTCGTTTTCTCTATATATAAGCATTCATTGCAGATCCCTTAGATTCAACAATTAAATCATAGTATTTAATGGCCAGCATTTTTTCATCCTTATAAGATTTGTTCCAGCAATCATCCAGCCATACATCTGCTATTGCCTGTTTCCGCTGATCTCCTGATTGGGCATCATTAAGCGCAATGGCACTAAGCAGCAGATCGCACATTAATGCGGATAATTTTTTCGCATGAACATTCCAACCCTCTTCTTTTTGTTTTTCCAAAAAAGCGAGCAAATCTTCAAGTTCCATTATCCCGTTATGAACAGCTGAGTTTCCGCAAGAGTTCCTTCTCATCCATCCGAGAAAAGATAAATGAACATCATGTTTTTTGATGAGACGCAATACTTCTAAACCAAGTATATTAGCTGTACCCTCCCATACGGTAAGGACTTGAGAATCTCGCAAAAGTCTTGGCGTTACAAAATCTTCAATGTATCCATTTCCGCCGTGCATTTCAATGGCCTCATGCGAAAATTCAATTGCCTCTTCTGCCGTCTTTGCTTTTAATAGCGCGATGAAAAGACGGGTTAGCGCTTTTTCTTCGTCTGTAGAAGCCTTTTCTCTCATCACCTTTTCAAACAGCTCTATCAATTCAAAACATGCGCTTGTCTGAATTTCCTGCCGCACAGCCATTTTACACAGTGTTTCCTGAATCATCGGAGATTCCGTCAGTTTTTTGCCAAAAGCTTCCCTTTGATCGGCGTAGCCTTTTGCTTCGATGTAAGCTCTTCTCATAATTCCCGCTGAAGCGATGGCATTGCAGATTCTTGAAAGATTAAGGGCCTCCATCATATAGTAAAACCCTCTGGAAGGATCTCCAATCAAGTAAGCTTCCGCTCCGTTTAATTCAACTTCTGCCGAAGGAACAGCCCTTACCCCAAGTTTATCCTTCAGACGTCTGATATGGATTTGATTTGAAGTTCCATCCTCCTTTTTCCATGGAACCAAGAAAAGAGATAATCCTTTTGTTCCAGCCGGCGCTCCCTCTATTCTCGCAAGAACTGCCGCTACCTTGCATGCACCTGCATTGCTTGCAAAATATTTTTCCCCATAAAGCCTGTAGCCTGAAACATTTCTCACAGCCTTCGTTTCATTTGCTCCTACATCAGAACCACCCTGTCTTTCTGTTAAAAAAGTAGCACCTTCATAAAGTTCAACGTCACCTGTTGAAATGACATGCGGCAAAAATTTGGCTTTTAATTCCTCATCTGCATATTCGTCTATTAAATAGGCAGTTGCCATTGTAAGCGTCACTGGACAATAAAAGCCTGATTCTACCTGTGACAAAAGATAGCCTAGAGCATACGAATAGTGATAGTTAGCCTTTCTGTTCAATTCAGGAATGTTCTTATGCAAATAACCGACAATCCCTGTTTTATAGGTGTCCGCAATCGTTTTTTTATATCCTTCGTTCAGCCACACTTCCGAAACATCATTTCCGAACTTATCATAGCGGATAAGTTTCGGCTGTCCCTCTCTGTCCGTATGCGCCGCGCGCTGATCAAATTCTTCAAAACAAAGCTTCTGAAATTCTGTCAGCCTATGAACCGTATATACATAAAGCTCGTCATCCATAAATTTTTTTAGATTAAACAGTAAATTAGCATCTTGCATGTTCAGCACTCCTTTTTATGTAATCGTTTACAATATATTTTACAGAATATTCCCTTCATTTGATATGCGCTTTTTGCATTCTCTGTAAGATATTTGGTAAGCTAACATTAGATATTCCGATAGGAGGGAATCAGTTCATGCTGCAGGCCGCACTCTGGGGAGCTTTTGCTGGTTCCTCTATACTACTGGGAGCTTTGCTTGGCATCTACAAAGAGATACCCCGCAAATTTTTAGGATTCATTATGTCGTTTGGAACGGGTGTCCTGATTGGGGCAGCTTCCTTTGAACTGCTTAGGGAATCTGTGGATGAAGGTGGATTGCTGGCAGCATCGGGCGGATTCATTTTCGGTTCTTTAACATTTACAGTCAGTGAATTGCTTATAAATAAAAAAGGCGGAAGCGACAGAAAACGTTCAAAGCAAAATCCAGAAAACCACTCAGGCGTATCCATTTTCATTGGAACGGTCATTGATGCTATACCGGAGTCCGTTATCATCGGTGTCAGCCTGCTTCAGGAGAATACTGTAAGCTTCTTAATGGTGACAGCCGTTTTCATCAGTAATTTTCCCGAAGGGCTATCAAGTTCTGTCGGTTTGAGAAAAGACGGGTATTCCAAGAAAAGGATTCTCACTATGTGGCTGATCGTTCTACTTCTTTCTTCGCTCAGCTCACTACTGGGTTTCTCTCTGCTTCAAAATGCCGACATTGCAGTGATAGCATTCATAGGTGCCTTTGCAGCTGGAGGCATCATTGCAATGGTAGCCTCGACGATGATGCCGGAAGCATTCGAAGAAGGCGGACCGATCGTAGGATTGATTGCTTCTTTAGGCGTTCTTGCTTCGTTAATTCTCTCAAATCTATAAGAAAAGCGCAGGCGTCTTGCTTAGATCCGACAGGCAGAAAAGTCCGGGTCCCGACTTTTTTGACGGAGACGTTCTGACCGAGGATCCAGGCGCTTCCGCTCGTCATCGATGCGCAAATCATATATAAATTCTGATCGTATAGCAAAAGGCTTCGCACCTGCGAAGCCTTTTGCTCATCCAGTTAAGATGTCTTCATTAGGATATTTAATTTTTTGTTTTTGAGGTTTGGCCAATGAGAATAAGAGCGTCAGCGGTCCTACTTTCCCAATAAACATGATGACGATAATGACTTCTTTTCCAAGATCCGTAAGGCTGCCTGTAATCCCCATTGACAAGCCCACTGTCCCAAAGGCAGATACGATTTCAAACAGGATTTCAATAAAGGACGCTTTTTCAGAAATAGTCAAAATAAAGATTGCTGTTAATACAAACATTAAGCTGACCATTGCGATTGCCAGCGCTTTTAGAATATAGCGGGCATGAATACTTCTTCTTCCAATTGTAATATCTTCTTTTCCACGCAAAAAGGTAATCGTTGCAAGCACAATAATAATCGCAGTAGTAAGCTTGATTCCTCCCGCTGTTGAAGCACTTCCACCGCCAATAAACATCAGAATAATCATGAGAAAAAGTGTTGCTTCATCAAGGCTTGCCATATCCAATGTGTTAAAACCTGCTGTTCTTGGCGATACCGCCTGAAAATAGGAGGCAAGCAATTTTCCGCCTGTTGAAAGATTGCCAAGGGTATCAGGATTTGAGTATTCAACAAAAAAAATGAATAACATGGCAATAACATTGATCACAAGAGTTCCAACTAACATGATTCTGGTATGCAGAGAAAATTTGCTGAACTTCCTTTTTTTCCATATATCAAGGAGTACAGTAAAACCGATGCCTCCGATAATAAATAAAGAAGAAATCACAATATTGACTAATGGATCATTCACATACCGGATAATGTTATCCGGCCATAGAGCAAATCCGGCATTGTTAAAAGCTGAAATGGAATGAAAAAAGCTGTAAAACAGACCTTGTGACCAGCCGAACTCCGGCACCCATCGAAAGGATAAAAAAACCATGGCAATGAATTCAATCATTATAGAGAATAAAAATAAGTATTTAACAAGATTTACAACTCCGCCAATCGAAGTCTGATTAAGAGCTTGTTGCATCACAAGCCTTTCTTTAATGCCTATCTTCTTTCCCAAAACCATATAAGTCAAAATAGCAAATGACATGATTCCAAGTCCGCCAAGCTGGATGAGAACGGCAATAATGGTTTGCCCGAAGGTCGTAAACGTACTTCCAGGATCAACAGTAGCGAGACCTGTAACGGTCATGGCTGAAGCTGAAATAAATAAAGCATCAAGCCATCTGATGGAACCATGTGTCGCGACAGGCAGCTTTAATAGAACAGCGCCAAGAATGATTCCCGCTGCAAATACGATAACAAGCAGCTGAGAAGGATTGAAGCGAAGCATTTTTTGCAGTTTATGTGCAGTGATCACCTACATCCCCTCCTCCTCAAAACGAATGATGTCTTTGTTCCGTCCAATAACAAGAAGAATGTCACCGGATTTGATTGATTCTTCAGCAGGAGGCGACACAATCATCTCTTCATCCCGCTGAATCCCGACAATATTACATCCATATCTTGCCCTGATATCTAAATCAATCAATGTTTTACGGTAAATTTTTGCTGAAGCAATAAGTTCTACCATGCTGTATTCCTTTGACAGTTCAATATAATCAATCATTTTTTCTGAAATAATATGGTGCGCAATCCGCTTTGCCATGTCCCGTTCAGGATGAATGACTTTGTTTACTCCTATTTTGTCTAAAACCTTCTGATGATAGTCATTTTGAGCTTTTGCCCAAACTTGCGGAATCTCCATTTCTTTCAGCAGAAGAGAGGTAAGGATGCTTGCTTCTATATCGTCTCCGAAAGAAACAAAGGCGTGGTCTACGTTGCGGACGCCAAGCTGTTTCAGGGTCGCTTCATCAATTGCATTCGCTTTTACAGCAAGAGTCGCATATTGAGAGTAGTATTGCACCTTCTCTTCGTCTTTATCAACGGCTAAAACTTCAATGCCCATTTCATGAAATTCCTTTACAAGACTTCCTCCAAAACGGCCAAGACCAAACACGGCAAATTGCTTTTTCAACAGGATTTCCTTCTTTCGATACCAATTTTTGCACACAAAAAGACACAGAGGTTCCATGAACCGCTGTGTCTCATTTTTAGGGTCACATTAGTTTCATTATCCTCTCTCAAGAACGCTTGCGAAGTTAGCTGTCGGGTTCGGGCAATGAGAGTAGCCCTACCAGTAAAGGATTCACCCCAAGCTGCAATAATGCCAGCAAAATTGGGTCCCCCGCTCCATAATGGATTAAGCGAATTAAGAATATATGAAATGTATTTATGAAAGTATCTTACTCCTGTTGAATTGGACAGTAAAGAGCCAATTATTGCAGGATTTTGTTATAAATGACCAAATTCGGCTGTTTAAGCGCTTTTAAGTCTTATTTGCTCAGCGTATCTGTTTATTTTAGTATTTTGTGCTAGGTTAAATTGATGTGGGGAAAACCTGGTTTATGAGGTGTGGTGTCCGATGAACAGTATTCATGTTTGAAGGCAGATTCAGCCCGCCTGAATCGTGCTCCTTGGCCGGCTGAACAATTGATCCGTGTTGCACGAAGTGCTGGTGAATATTGATTTCTATCGGTGTAAATCAATGTCATATCAGTTGAACTTGCCAATTTGTCCTAATAAATTAAGGGTCAAATTTAATCATCACAAAAACACCAAGCCCATAAGGACTCGGTGCCGAAATTTACAGTTTAGCCCGCTGCAGTCTAAGAGCATTCAGTACCACGGATACGGAGCTGAATGCCATGGCAGCACCTGCAAGCCACGGGGCAAGAAGTCCGGCTGCTGCTATAGGAATGCCGAGCGTGTTATATCCGAATGCCCAGAACAGATTCTGTTTAATGTTGCGGATTGTCAATTTGCTCATATAAATAGCGTCTGCAATACTGTTTAAATCGCCTCTCATAAGAGTAATATCTGCAGCTTCCATGGCAATGTCGGTACCTGTGCCAATGGCCATCCCGATGTCGGCTGCAGCTAGGGCAGGAGCGTCGTTAATGCCGTCGCCCACCATTGCTACCCGTTTACCCTTGCGCTGAAGCTTAAGTACCTCTTCAGCTTTACCCTCTGGAAGAACTTCTGCTATGACATGTTCAATGCCGGATGCTTTTGCGATGGCATGAGCTGTTCTTTCATTATCTCCAGTCATCATGACAACGTGGAGGCCAAGATGCTTCAATCTTTCAACAGCTGATTTTGATGTTTCTTTGATCGTATCTGCTACGGCAACAAGACCCATCAGTTCGCCATCAATGGCGGCAAGCATCGCTGTTTTTCCTTCTGACTCCAAATGCTGCATTTTTTCCAATACAGCTTCAGTTCTTATGCTGTACATATCCATCAGCTTCTTCGTTCCCACAAGAACCTGCTGATTGGCAACCTTTGCTCTGATTCCATATCCCGGAATCGCTTCAAAGTCAGCCGCATCACTAAGTTCTATCCCTCTTCCTGTCACCCCATTTACAATCGCCTGAGCAAGAGGGTGCTCTGATTGCTTTTCAGCAGAAGCCACAGTCTTTAAGAAGTTCTCCTCTTCTATTTCCCTAACAAGATGTACATCCGTTAACTCTGGTGTGCCATTTGTAACTGTGCCTGTTTTGTCTAAAATGATGGTATCGACTAGATGAGCCGTTTCTAAATGCTCGCCGCCTTTGAACAAAATACCGGCCTCAGCTGCGCGGCCTGACCCTGCCATAATGGATGTCGGTGTTGCAAGACCAAGTGCACACGGACAAGCAATAACGAGTACGGCAATCGTTTTTTCCAATGCACCTGCGAAATTGCCGGGATCGATCCAAAGCAGCCAAATTAGAAAAGTCACAGCAGCAATTCCTACTACAATCGGGACAAAAATACCTGAAATCTGATCGGCCATTCGTTGAATCGGAGCCTTTGATGTTTGCGCCTGTTCTACAACCTTAATGATTTGGGCTAAAGCTGAATCACGCCCCACCTTTGTAGCTTTTATTTTCAAAAATCCATTTTTATTAATTGTAGCTCCAAATACCTGGTCTCCAGCTGCCTTATCTACCGGTATACTTTCACCTGTCAGCATGGACTCATCAAGCGCGGATCTGCCATCAAAAATCTCGCCATCAACGGGAACCTTTTCACCAGGTCTGACAAACACGATATCACCCGCAGCAACTTCTTCAAGAGGAACTTCAATTTCCATTCCATCTCTTTCTATTTTTGCTGTCTTGGCCTGCAGCCCCATTAATTTTTTAATGGCTTCAGACGATCTGCCCTTCGCTCTCACTTCGAACAACTTCCCGAGCAGAATAAGTGTAATCAGCACCGAACTCGTTTCAAAATAAAGCTCTGGCATATGTCCATTATGCCGGACCGACTCAACTGTTAGGTAAAGGCTGTAAAAATAAGCAGCTGACGTTCCTAAAGCTACGAGTACATCCATATTCGCGCTTTTATTTTTTAGCGCTTTGTATGCACCGACATAAAACTGTCCGCCAATAATAAATTGAACAGGAGTGGCTAATAGCAGCTGGAACCATGGATTCATGAAAAGCTCAGGCACATACATCCAAGACGTAAAGGAAAAGTGGCCAACCATTGACCAAAGGAGCGGAATAGAAAGAATGGCAGACACGATAAATTTCCTTTGCTGTTTTTGGATCTCTTTAGCTTTTTTATGGGCGGAATCCGTTTCATTTTCTTTTTTTAAGCTTGCTCCATACCCCAGCTTTTCAACGCGCTTGATTATATCCTGCGGCGTAACAATAGATGGATTATATTCTACGGATCCAGTCTCAAGTGCGAGATTGATTGCTGCTTCCAAGACCCCATCAAGCTTGCTGAGTCCTTTTTCAATTCTTGCTGAACAAGCCGCGCATGTCATCCCGGTGATGGTAAATTCGGCTTTTTCAGATACCACTCCATAACCTAAATTTTCGATCTTCTGACGGATCATTTCAGGGTCCGCCTTCTCTTTATCAAACGTTACAGCGGCTTTTTCAAGTGCAAGGTTTACGTTTGCTTTCTCTATACCATCCATTTTGTTTAAGCCTTTTTCAATTCTGTTTGAGCAGGCTGCACAAGTCATGCCTGTAATCTGAAATTGGGTCTCCTTTAGGTCGCTCATTTCGAATCCCTCCATATACCATATAGGGGTATATTTCATTGAAAAGAAAGCGTGCCGATGATCAGCACGTTTCATTTTTTTAGATTATTGAAAGTATAAAGTTTTGCTCTTTAATGTCCAGCTTCTCGGCCAGAACAGATCCGCAAGTATTAAGCGCCTTTTCTGTCATGCCTGCGCTTAACGGACGATTCTGCTTTTCTATTTATTCTACCTCGTAGCCCTGGTCATCAATTGCTTCTTTAATGACAGCTACATTCACTTCGTTCGGGTTGTAATCTACATCAACTGTTCCTTCGTTTAAATCTACCTTGACCGATTTGACGCCATTAAGTTCGCCAACACTGCCTTCAATTGCTTTCACACAATGATTGCAAGACATTCCCTGAACGTTTAAAGTAACATTTTCCATCAAAAAACACTCCTCTAATTTTTATTTCATTAATCGTTTAACCGTAACTAAAATTTCATCAATAACCTCTAAATCGCCTTCTTGAATACGTCGGGCGAGACAGCTTTTCATGTGGCCTTCTAAAAGCAGCTTGCTGACGGAGTTCAAAGCAGATTGTATGGCTGATATTTGTGTCAGTACATCATCGCAGTAAGTATCTTTTTCAATTAATCCTTTTACTCCGCGGATCTGACCTTCAATTCTGTTTAATCGCGTGACAAGATTTTTCTTTACCGCGTCTGAATGATGGCTTTTCAGGTCCGATCCTGGAACATGACAGCTTTCTGGTTCGTTCATATTTTCAACCATGCCATGCACCTCCTTGTTTATAATTTACCATACCCCCCTACCCTATGTAAAGAGGTAAAATTCAGATTTATTTATTTTTTTCATCCTTCCATTTGTAGCCCGCGCCCCAAACGGTTTGAAGGTGATCATCAATTGGAAATCCGGTTTTTCTCAGCTTTTCTCTGAGATGACGGACGTGGGAATCAACCGTACGATCCTCCGTAACTGCATCATACCCCCAAATGGAATGAATTAAATGCTCACGATTGAATACTTTGTTTCTGTTCTTTAAAAAGATGCCAGCCAGCTGAAATTCTTTAGGCGTGAAGAAGATAGGCTCCCCATTATAGCTTGCCTCCTGGCTTCGTTCATTCCATCTAAGTCCCTTGTATTCCACAGCATGATTGTTTCTGGTTCTTCTTAATATCGCTTCTATTCTTGCCAATAATTCCATTTCATTAAAAGGCTTCGTTATATAATCATCGGCACCTGTCTGCAGTCCTTTTACAATGTCTTCTTGCTGATCTCTTGCCGTCACCATGATGATTGGAACATCTGAAAAGCTTCTGATTTCTTTACACACTTCAAAACCATTCATTTCAGGCATCATCAAATCAAGAATAATAAGTGCTGGCTCTTCCTTTAATACATGGTCTACTGCATTTTTTCCAGACAAAGATTTGATGCACGAATACCCCGCTGGAACAAGATACAGCGCAAGCAGATCCAGCATCAGTTTTTCATCATCTACAAGCAAAATCTTTTTCATCGTTTAATCCTTTCTAAAGCAAATGATAATGGATGTTCCTGAACCAAGCTTACTTTTCGCCCGAACGGTGCCGTCCTCGGCCTCCACTATTTCTTTTACGATAGCAAGACCCAGACCTGTTCCCCCGCTGTGGCGTGACCTTGATTTATCAACTCGGTAAAGTCTGTCAAACACATATGGGAGGTCTTCATCCGGAATACCTATCCCTTGATCTGAAATAACGATTTCAATGTTTCGTTCATGTTCAAGCAGCTTGACTGTAATGGATGTCCCTTTTTCAGAATAATGGATGGCATTGTCCATAATATTGAGGATCACTTGTTCAAATCTTGCCGGATCTATCCAATGCTGAACAGAATAATCTGGTAAAAGAAATTTCACATTCCTGTTTTCATTCATTAAGATAGGATTCATCTTTTCAATCGTTTTTTTAATAAAAGTGCCGAGATCCAGTTTCACTTTTTCAATCTGAAAAGAATGTTGATCAAGCTTGGCGAGTTCAAACAGCTCACTCACAAGCTTTGATAAATGCTCTGTCTGTTCCCTTATAATCGTTAAATATTTTCCCTGATCAGCACTGGACAATCCAGGCCTCTGCGCAACATCTGCATACCCTTTAATATACGTGAGGGGGGTACGCAATTCATGGGCAATGCTTGCTAAAAATTCATTTCTTTCCTTTTTTAAATGAGATAAATCATCAGCAAGTTTTTGAATGGACTGTCCAAGCTCTCCAAGCTCATCGTTTCTCTGCATATGAAGCTTAACTGAAAAGTCCCCTTCGCTAAGACGTTCAGTCGCACGTTTCATGGAGAGCAGCGGTTTTGTCACGATTTTTGATAAAAACACAACCGCAATGATTGTTAAAATAACAGATACGGTTCCGATAAATATGAAATGATCATTCAATCTCGCAATCATTGACTGAAGAGATTCCGTGCCTTTAAACATATAAACAAACCCAGTGGTTTCGCCATTCTTCTCTATTGGACTGACAGACCAGATAAAAGGACTGTTTTGCCAGTTGGAAAGAGCGTCCTTTTCATCATCACCACGGGCATTGACTGCCTGCTGCATGAAAGGATGAATCTCTTTAGAAGAATGAAGAATTTTCCTGTCTTCATTTGTGAGGACAACATCTGTATCTGCTTCGGATTCCATTAACACCACATGCTCCATTGTCGTTTCATCATGATGCTTGTTCAGGACATCGCGGTGGCTGTTTCCCCTTGTCTGGAGGGCGGCCACCTCTTCATTTACCCGTGTATTGACCAGGCTTCGGTATAAGAATAAAAAAAGGCATGTTTCTACTATAAGAATAATTGTAAAAAATAATAGTCCTATCTTTATGGCCAGTTTGTTCATCTATGAAACTCCTTGAGAGGACAAGTACCTGTGTTAGTCCTTCGGTATGATAAGTTTAACAGTACCAAATACTTGTGCATTTTTGGTGCAGAATCAGAAAAAATGCTAAAAAAAAGCGGCCCATGTCAGGCCGCTTTGATCATTAAGACAATTTCTCTTCCATATCAGGAATTTTGAAATCTCCGTGTTTCTTTTCTGTTTCAGCTACAATGACTGCACAAGCTGCATCACCAGTGATGTTGACTGCTGTACGGGCCATATCAAGCAAGCGGTCGATACCGATGATTAAGGCAATACCCGCTACTGGGAGACCTACAGAGTTTAAAACCATCGCAAGCATGATCAGTCCAACACCTGGAACACCAGCGGTACCAATTGATGCGAGAACAGCTGTCAATACGACAGTAATCAATTGAGTGAAAGAAAGGTCAATATTATAAACTTGAGCAATAAAGATTGTTGCCACACCTTGCATAATGGCTGTTCCATCCATATTAATCGTTGCACCCAGTGGCTGAACGAAGCTTGAAATCGGCTCTGGAACTTTCAGACGCTTCTGCGCCGTTTCCATAGATACAGGAAGGGTTGCATTACTGCTTGAAGTACTGAAAGCTACAGCCATCGCAGGAGCAAAATTCTTAAAGAACCAGATCGGACTTTGCTTTGCCAGGAAAAGAATGGATGATCCATAAGTGACGATTGCATGAATCACTAAGGCAAGAAGGACCACTCCCATGTAAAGTCCCATAGCTTTAAGTGCGTCTAAACCCTGACTGCCGACAGCAGTTGCGATAAGACCAAACGTACCATATGGAGCGAATTTCATTACAACGTTTACTAGGTACATCATCAAATCGTTTCCTTGTTCAACTACTTTATATAGCGTACTCGCTTTTTTGCCCAGGAACGTAATTCCAAGTCCTACAAAAATTGAGAAGATGATGATTTGAAGCATGTTACCGTCAGCGAATGCTTTAATAGGATTTGTAGGAATCATATTTAAGAATGTTTCAGCAACAGAAGGAGCTTCTTCAGCTTTATACTCAGCAGACTTTGTATCGAATTCACCTACGTTGCCAGGCTGAATTGTCAGTGCAAGAAATAAGCCGATTACAATTGCTATTGCCGTTGTTACTAAAAAGTAGGAAACCGTTTTAACGCCGATTCTGCCTAATTTCTTTGGATCTCCCAAGCCTGCAACCCCAAGAGTAATAGAAAAGAAGACAATTGGTACAACGAGCATATTAATTAAGTTTAAAAAGATTTTTCCAAGCGGGGTAAACAGGAACGTATCTAACTGTTTAAATAAATCCGGAGCCGTGATATTAAGGATAAGACCGACAATGGCACCCAGAATAAGACCAATGATGATTTTCGTTGCTAGTTTCATATAAAACCTCCGTAATATAGTAATAGATGATAACTTTTTATTCCCAAAAATGCGGGAAGGAGAAACATAAATGTGAGATTTTTTTGAAAAATACAAAAAACCGCGAGAGAATTCTCGCGGTTGTATTCGTCAATTTGAATAATTATGACTTTTCCACAGATGAGTCTCTCCAGCGCATACGAGGTTAGCTGTCGGATTCGGACGAAGAGTTGTCCTACCTATTACTTTAAGGATTCACCCCAGTGCGTTTGCACAGTTCGGTTCCCCCGTTCCCGTTAAGGATTAAGCGTATATTTATTAAGTTATACTACTATTCTAAATAAAAGATCACATTTTGGCAAATATTAAAATTTGCCTTTAGTTGGATTTAAACATAATATTTAGCAGAAAACGTTATTGTTTAAGGAGATTTAAACTATGAAAAATTGGCTTAAAAGATTTTTTCTGATAGCTTCAGCAGGGTTGATTCTCACCTTCGCAGGATTTTATATTTGGTCCCAAATCACCTATAAACCTGCAGCAGAACTGTTTAACTCTACAAATATACAGAATCAAAATGAAAAAAACGGATATTTTTTGTTTCAGCCTGAAAATCAACAAACGAGTAATGGCATCATCCTCTATCCTGGAGCAAAGGTTGACCCGAAAGCATATGCTTATCTTGCAGAGCAGATGACTCAAAAAGGGGTCACTGTCGTTATTCCGAAAATGCCTTTTAACCTTGCTATTGCAGGCATCAATAAAGCAGATACCATCATAAGTGAAAGAGACGAGATTAAAAATTGGTTTGTTGGAGGACACTCTCTCGGAGGTGCGGCTGCATCTATTTATGCATATGAACATCATGAAAATATAAAAGGGCTTTTTCTTCTTGCTGCTTATCCGACAGATTCCAGCGATTTTTCAAACTCAAATTTCCCAATTCTGACCATCTATGCCGAAAAAGATGGCTTAACAACTCTCAATGACATTCAAGAAAAAAAACATCTTTTGTCCAAGAATACGGTTTACTACAAAATTAATGGCGGAAACCATGCCCAATTTGGCATTTACGGGGAACAAAAGGGAGATAACAACGCAGATATCAACGTCTTTATTCAGCAGGATCAAATCATACGGGAGATTGACCGGTGGATCCAAAATATTGATTCATAAAGAAAAACGGACAATAAACCTCTGTCCGTTTTCAGATTTTTTTTATTTAGTCGCTTCCAAAAACTCTTCCACATCCTGCACTGTAAGCTGAACTGCTTTTCTCCAGAAATCTTCTTTTGTTAAATCCACACCCAAGTGTTTCATAGCCAAATCTTCCACCTGCATGGAACCGGTATCTTTTAAAAGAGCGATGTATTTCTCTTCAAATGCAGCTCCTTCTTCCAATGCTTTCGCATATATCCCCAATGAGAACAGGTAGCCAAACGTATATGGGAAATTATAAAACGGCACCCCGGTAATATAGAAATGCAGCTTAGACGCCCAGAAATGAGGATGGTACTCTCCTAAAGCCTCACAATAAGCTTCTTTTTGAGCAGCTTCCATTAATTGATTTATTTTTTCCGTACTGACGATTCCTTTTTTGCGTTCCTCGTAAAAAGAAGTTTCAAAGATGAAGCGGCCGTGTATATTCATGAGCAGTGCAACACTTCTTTGCACTTTATCTTCTAAAAGTGCCAAACGTTCCTCATCAGATTTTGCTTTTTTAACAGAAGCATCCGCCACAATCATTTCAGCAAATGTTGATGCTGTTTCAGCTACGTTCATCGCATAATTTCGGTTTAGCGGATGCACTCCCGCCATTGCATGCTGATGGAAAGCATGGCCCAGTTCATGTGCAAGGGTTGCGATATTTGACGGGGTACCAGAGAATGTCATGAAGATTCTTGACTGGTCACTTTCGGCAAAACTTGTGCAAAAGCCTCCAGGGGCTTTTCCCGGACGATCTTCTGCTTCGATCCAGCGATCCTCAAATGCTTTTTTAGTAAATGAAGTCAGCTCTTCTCCAAAGTTGCTGAATTGATCTAAGATAAATTCAGCTCCCTCCTGGTAGCTGACCTTTGTTTCTTTCCCGCCGATCGGCGCATCCAGGTCGTACCAGCTAAGTTTATCGACACCAAGCAAATCTGCTTTTCTTTTTAAATAGCTTACAAGGGGCTGTTTATTCTCTGAAATCACTTTCCACATGACATCAAGCGTCTCGCGCTTCATTCTGTTGATTTCAAGCGGCTCACTCAGAACATCGTTCCAGCCCCGCTTTTCATATACATCCAGCCTAAAACCAGATAGATGGTTCAGCGTATGGGCAAATAAATCTGCATTGCTTCCCCATGCCTTTTCCCATTCTTCAAACACAGATTTTCTGACAGATCTGTCCGCACTTGAAAATTTATTGGCTGCCTGTCCTACAGACAATTCATGTACTTTTCCATCCTCTTTGTACGGTATTTTCACTTTGGAAACGAGAGTATCATAAAGCTGTCCCCACGCATGATAACCGTTCACTGACAAGGCATTGATCAGTGTTTCCTGATCCATCTCCAATTTGTTTTTTGCTCTATTCCGGCGTTCGTTCAGGGCAAATTTCAATTCAATTAAGGCCTCAGCATTTACTAGCTCAGCCCAAACTGTATCGTCTGCTTTTACAAGCTTTTGGTCAAAGGCTGCCAATGCATTTTGAAACTGAGAACTGAGTTGAGTAATCTTCCCCCGCAGGACTGCAGCATGCTTATCATTTGTATCCTGAGCCTGCAGGCATCCGACAAAGGCCCCTGCCTGCCTCATTCTTTTTGCAATTCCCTGAAACTTCTCAAGAACATCTTCTAAAAGTACGCTATCTTCTTTTGTTTGAGGCACTTTAATACGCTCAGCCTGCTCCTTAAATGCAGGAACATCCTGTTCAAGCTCCTCTAAATACTTTTTAAATGCTTCTGAATTGCTCCCGCCTTCAAAAAACACATCCAAATCCCATTTTTCAGCGAATGTAGCAGCTTTCATCGCCATTCCTCCCATTATGTATTTCGGAACACTAAATAATCCCTCCATTCACATTATAAAACAATTAACGAAAAATTCGTACAATTAAACAGCTAAAAACAAAAGAAAAAGGCTTGACGAAGTGTCATAGCCTTTCTGAATTTATTTTATTTTGCTTGTTTATCTGATTTTACATCATCGTCGTCCATAAGGCCTTTAGTAGCATTCTTAAACTCTCGCAGAGTTTTGCCTGCTGCTTTACCTAATTCAGGCAATTTTTTCGGTCCGAAAAGAAGCAATGCAACAAAGACGATCAACATAATTTCGCCGAATCCTAAGTTCATTATGAACCCTTCTTCCATATCAATTTAATAGATTATTTATCAGTAAAAAGAAAACGCTACCTTTGTAAATTATAGTTGATTTATCCATGAATTGCAAAATGAAATTCGGCAATAATCTTTAGGGAAAATATAGAAATACATAAAATCCATTGACAAACGCAAGTTGAGTTGGTAGTTTTATTTTATTCAAATACTATTTTTACTATAAATCCTCACTATAATCTCGGTGAGGTAGAGGTTGCACCAATTAAGAGTAGATTGCAAGAGGCTAGTGGAGCTGTTGACTGCAAATTCGAAAGGACTTGGTGCCGAAGTTTGAAACAGCCACTTTGTTTCTTGCTGGGACTGTATCGAATAGGTACTGGACTGCCACAGGTAAATCTGTGGAGTGCTATCATGAGATTTCGAGTGAGTTTTTTGTGTATTTTTGCGCATGGACTTGTTCCATGCGCTTTTTGTTTGCCAAAAATGATCCATTTAATCAAAAAATACACACACTAATCATGCAGCCATAATATTTGGTTCTATTTATAGGAGGTTTCAGCAGTGAAACAGAAAAAATGGGGATTTTGGCTTTTAACAGCCTTTGTTGTAGGAAATATGGTGGGCTCTGGTATTTTCATGCTGCCGAGCACACTGGCGCAAACCGCAAGTCCGCTTGGTGTCACAAGCGCCTGGCTCGTAACCGGATTTGGTGTATTAATGATTGCACTCGTATTCGGAAATTTATCAATCCGCAGACCTGACCTTACAGCTGGTCCGCAAAGCTACGCAAAAGCTTTATTTGATACCCCGAAAAAAGGAAATGTCGCCGGGTTCAGCATGGTGTGGGGATATTGGGTCGCAAACTGGATCAGCAATGTCGCAATCATCACAAGCTTCGCAGGTTATCTTTCTACATTCTTTCCGATTATGTCAGACGAAACCATTCTTTTTTCAGTTGGCTCTCAAGATATTCAATTAGGAAGAGCTGTTACATTTATTGTTTGTACCATTTTGCTTTGGGGCACTCATACTATTCTTTTAACGAACTTGAGCGGAGCAGGCAAATTGAATTTTGTCGCTACTGCATCAAAAGTAATCGGTTTTATGCTTTTCATCATCGCTGGTTTATTTGCACTGGAGTCAGCAGCGTTTGGAGAATTTTATTTCCCGGTGGAAGTAGAGCCTGGTGTGACATACGGGCTAACAAATCAAGTTCAATTTGCTGCTATTTCGACTTTATGGGCATTCGTAGGAATTGAGTCGGCAGTCATTCTGTCAGGTCGCGCGTCTTCTCAGCGTGATGTAAAAAGAGCGACCATCACCGGCTTAATCATTGCTGTATTCATCTATATGATTATCACGCTTATCACAATGGGTGTTCTGCCGCACGATCAGCTTCAGTCATCTGACAAACCGTTTGTAGATGTACTCTCTGTCATAATTGGCGATGCCGGTGCAAATGCAATGGCACTATTAGCAGTTGTATCTTTATTTGGATCAACGATCGGATGGATTCTGCTTTCATCTGAAGTGCCGTACCAGGCTGCAAAAACAGGGATTTTCCCATCTTTCTTTGCGAAAACAAATAAAAAAGGCAGCCCTAAAAATGCCTTGCTGATTACGAATTTGATGTCTCAGATCTTTATTTTCTCAACGATTTCCGGAACCATCAGTGAAGCTTATACATTCTTAACAACATCAGCTACACTTGCTTATCTATTCCCATACCTTGTATCGTCTATTTTCTTCTTGAAGCTGATTGCTAAAGGAGAGACATATGATTTAATTCAAGGGTCGAGAGTAAGAGACGGAATCATTGCTTCACTTGCCTGTATATATTCAGTATGGGTGATTGTTACAGGAACAGCTGATTTAAAAACATTTATCCTGGGAGTCGGCCTTTTCTTAGCCGGATTTGTGATTTATCCGTTTTTAACCAAATATATGAAAAAACAAGATACAGGATCAACCATATAATAGAAGGCTGCATGTTGAATGCAGCCTTTTTTTAATTCCTTTTCACAGCAAAAAGCTGATTTGCACAGTACTCAATAATTTCCCTTCTTCTAATTATCCCTATAAAGGTTCCCTGATCGTCTGTAACAGGTACGAAATTCTGTTCCATCGCTCTTGAAATAATGTGCTCCATTTCAGCATGAATGGGAATTGGTTCATTCTTTCGATGGTAGTTAAGTTCGGATAACCGAATTGTTTCTGTGTTATAGAAATGCAAGTCAGGAGTGTTTTTCATCATCCAAAGCAAATCACCTTCTGTCAGCGTTGTTACATACTTCCTTTCATCATCAAGCAGCGGAACGGCTGAATAGCGGTGATATTCCATTCGTTCAAGCGCCTGCCTCATAGTGGCTTTTATGTTTAAATAAACAACTTCCTTTTTGGGTATAAGGAAAAAAGCAATATTCATTTCTCCTGAACTCCTTTAAGATCGTCCATCTGACACGATGTGAATATCAATATTCTCTGTCTTTCTCATTATGGTATTCACGATGGAACCCTTTCTAATTTCTTCCCACCTTGTTCTCGCTGACTGCCCGAGAAGGATTTGAGTAATGTGATACTGTTTGGCAATATCAATAATGACCTGCGCAGGCTTGCGGCCGCCTTCCTGCTCCAGCAAAAATACAGCATTAAATTGAGAGGCAAGTATTTTCCATTGCTCCGTTCTTTCCCTTATTTCCTGTGTAAACGCCTCAGGGGAATTCTTCGTTACATTCAGAATAAACAACTGAGCTTTTAGGCGATTCGCCATCCGCCATCCTCTTCTGATTAATTTCTCGGCAGTTGGCCCATACCCGACACATACCAAGATTTTTTCATGAACACCTATAGGACCGTTCACCAAATTACCGCTGATCTGCTCCATCTTTTCGTCTACATCATCTGCTACTTCTCTCAAGGCAAGTTCTCGCAGCGATGATAGATTGGTTACTGTAAAAAAATGAGTAAGGCTCTGCTCAATTTTTTCTGAGGCATAGATTTTCCCTTCTGCGAGCCGCTTCCGAAGGGTTTCGGGAGTAACATCAATCAGCTGAACTTCATGGGCATCCTGAACGAACAAATCCGGTATCCTCTCTCTTACTGCCACTCCCGTTATTTGCTGTACTATGTCATGAACGCTTTCTAAATGCTGGATATTCACCGCAGACAGCACATTAATGCCGGCATTTAAGATTTCTTCTACATCCATATATCTCTTTTTATTTTTTGATCCCGGAATGTTGGTATGGGCCAGTTCATCAATCACAATGACTTTAGGCTTTCTTTGTATGATGGCATCCACATTCAGTTCTCTAAAAATACTTCCTTTATACTTCATCTCTTTTAGAGGAACCACTTCCATATCTTTAATCAGTTCCTCTGTTTCTTTTCTGCCGTGACATTCAATCAGCCCTATCACAACATCGATGCCTTCGAGTTTTAAATCATGGGCATCCTGCAGCATTTTATACGATTTACCGACTCCGGGAGCTGCCCCGACGTAAAGTTTCAGCTTCCCCCTTTTCATGTCTGCAATTTCATCAAGCAGCTCCTGTGGGGTTTTCCGTCTGAAATAAGGGTGTTTTTCACTCATTGATTCACCTCTTTAAAGATGATTGACCTCAGCCTTAATGACAGCTGAGGTGCACATTCATCATTCATTCAGCATGTTTTTTAAGTCCAGATTTAATTGAAGGACGTTAACTCTTTCTTCTCCAAACACTCCAAGTTCCCTTCCTTGAACATGCTTCGTGATCAGTTTTTCAAGCTCTGATTGTTTGATTCCTGCTGCTTCTGAAACTCGATTGACTTGAGCATATGCCGCTTTTGGGCTTATATGCGGATCCAGTCCGGAGCCCGAATTTGTCAGCAGATCATTGGGCACTTCACTGATTGGCGTTTCCGGATTGTTTTTCTTCCATTCTTCGATGGATTCTTGCGTTCTCTTCAGCATATCTTCATTGGATGGTGCATAGTTATTGGATCCTGAGCCGGCGCCATTATTGTCTATACTTGAAATTCTTCCATGAAAATAGCTGTCTCCTGCAAAGGTCTGCCCGATAAGCTCAGAACCTATCACATTGTGATTCTCATCATATACTAAGCTTCCATCTGCCTTTGCAGGAGAAATGGTTTGGGCAATCCCTGTTACTGCAGCTGGGTAAACCAATCCGCAGACAGCCATTAATATTAAGCTCATTCTGATAATCGGACCGATGATCGATTGATTTTCTTCCACTTTAAAAAACCTCTTTTCTTCTTATATAAATAAAGCAAGAACTACATCTATGATTTTTATTCCGATGAAAGGAACCAGTACTCCCCCAAAACCGTATATAAGCAAGTTTCTTCTCAGCAAAGCATTCGAACTCATCGGTTTATAGCTGACGCCTTTCATAGCGAGAGGTATCAGAATTGGAATAATGACCGCGTTGAAAATGAGTGCTGAAAGAATAGCTGATATCGGTGAATCAAGTCTCATGATATTCAGCACGTTCATTTCAGGAATGGCAAGCATGAACATCGCAGGAATGATGGCAAAATATTTCGCGATATCGTTGGCAATGCTGAAGGTTGTCAAAGCCCCCCGTGTCATCAGCAGCTGTTTTCCGATTGAGACGACTTCAATAATTTTCGTTGGATTTGAATCTAAGTCCACCATATTCGCTGCTTCCTTGGCAGCTGCCGTACCGCTGTTCATGGCAAGACCAACATCCGCCTGGGCGAGAGCTGGAGCATCATTTGTACCATCGCCCGTCATCGCAACAAGCTTGCCTTGTAATTGTTCATACTTAATGACTTCAATTTTATCCTCAGGCTTGCATTCTGCAATAAATTCATCAACGCCTGCTTCTTTAGCGATTGTTGCTGCTGTAAGTGGATTGTCGCCTGTACACATGACGGTCTTGATTCCCATGCTGCGAAGCTTGTCAAAACGTTCTTTCATGCCTGGCTTTACTGTATCCTTCAAGTAAATCAGCCCAAAAATCTGATCGTTCATGGCAACAGCAAGAGGTGTGCCTCCAGCCTTTGATATTTCATCTGTTTTCCGGTCTAAATTAGAAGGAATGGTTCCGCCTTGCGAGAGAACCCATTTCTTCACGGCATCTACCGCTCCCTTTCTGACAACACTTCCATCAGCCAGGTCCATTCCGCTCATGCGCGTTTCTGCCTTAAACTGAATGAACGTTCCGCCGGCTGCAAGAGCTGTTTTATAAGAAAGCTGTTTTTTCTCCAGCAAATCAAGGATTGATCTTCCTTCAGGTGTCTCGTCTTCAAGTGAACTGATGGCTGTCCACTGAGCCAGATCCTGCATAGCGTGATTTCCGACGGGAATAAACTCACTTGCCATCCTGTTCCCAAACGTGATTGTTCCTGTTTTATCTAAAATGATGGTATTAATATCGCCAGCAGCTTCAACCGCTTTCCCTGACATGGCAATCACATTGAATTGTGTAACCCGGTCCATCCCCGCGATCCCGATCGCTGACAGCAGACCGCCGATTGTCGTTGGTATTAAGCACACAAGCAAGGCAATCAATACTGGAATTTCAAGCTGGAAGCCGAGATAATTTGTATAAAAAGGCAATGTGCAAACCACAATCATAAAGATAAGAGTCAAGCTTGTTAAAACTGTATTCAAAGCAATTTCATTCGGAGTTTTTTGACGCTGTGCCCCTTCAACAAGCGCAATCATTTTATCAAGGAATGAGTCGCCGGGATCACTCGTAATTTTCACCTTGATTTGATCGCTGACAACCTTTGTGCCGCCTGTAACGGAGTTGAAGTCCCCTCCCGCTTCTTTGATCACAGGTGCAGATTCTCCTGTAATGGCTGATTCATCTACAGAGGCAAGCCCTGAAATGACCTCTCCGTCCCCTGGAATAAATTCACCCCTTGAAACGATGACGACATCTCCTTTACGGAGCGAAGCGGAATCTGTTTTTTCCACTTCACCATTCGGTTTTACCTTATTTGCTGTCATTTCTTTTTTTGAATTTTTAAGGGAATTCGCCTGTGCCATTCCCCGGCCCTCTGCAAGAGCTTCTGCGAAGTTCGCAAAAAGAACTGTGAACAGTAGAATGAAGGAAACCGTTAAATTAAACCAGACATTGACCTCAGTTGAACCAAAAGCAGACGGGACAAATGTAAGAAGCAGTGTTAGTGCAAATCCGATTTCGACAATGAACATGATCGGATTTTTCACCATAACCCGCGGATCCAATTTGATAAAGGATGCTTTAATGGCGTTCCCTATCAATCCCTTATCAGCAGGCTTTTTGTGTTCTCTGTTTTGATTAACCGGCTGCATCTGTTTATCTGCTTCGTTTTGATCATACCTCTCAGCAGTCTTTTCTGCTGTTGCTATAGATGGCTTACTCATTTCAAATCCTCCAATTAGGTTTATAAAGTTAAGAGTTCTGCTACAGGTCCCAGAACCAATACCGGGAAGAATGTCAACGCCCCTACAATAAAGACAGCTCCTACAAAAATGGTTCCAAAGAGTCCGGTATCTGTACGGAATGTGCCGATTGTCTCGGGTACAAGCTTTTTAGCGGCCAATGAAGCTCCTACTGCAAGCATGGCAATAATTCCAAAGTATCTTCCGGCAAACATGACAATCCCGGTCGAGATATTCCAAAATGGAGTTGCATCCCCAAGACCTTCAAATCCTGAACCGTTATTGGCTGCAGAAGATGTGTACTCGTAAAGAACCTGGGTGAGCCCGTGAAACCCTGGATTTGTAATCCCTTCCGAACCAAGCGGAGTATACAAAGCAACAGCAGTAGATGCCAGAATCAAGAACGGATGAATAAGCAATGTTACGGCAATCAGTTTCATTTCTTTCCCTTCAATTTTCTTGCCCAGAAATTCCGGAGTGCGCCCTACCATTAACCCCGACAGGAAAACGGCAATGATGGCATACATGATAATGTTCATAAAACCTGCCCCAATACCGCCAAACACCGTATTCAGCAGCATATTTGATAAAGCCAGCATCCCCGTTACAGGTGACAGCGTATCATGCATCGTATTGACGGCTCCTGTTTCAGAAGCGGTTGTCACGATAGCATAAAGAGTAGATTGAGCTGCACCAAACCGAACTTCTTTCCCTTCCATGCTGCCGGATGCCTGCTCAAGGCCGGCTTCTGCTAATCTTGGATTCCCCTGGAATTCTGCATAAAGGGATGTACCTAGAAACACCACAAATATCATCGCCATTGCAGCAAATAAAATCCTTCCCTGTTTCGCATTCCCTACCATCTTTCCATACGTAAATGGAAGGGCTGTCGGGATCAGCAGCATCAAGAGGATTTGAAGCAAGTTGCTGATCGCATTCGGATTTTCAAACGGATGCGCTGAGTTTACTCCGAAAAACCCTCCGCCGTTGTTTCCAACTTCCTTAATAGATAAAAGAGACGCAACCGTTCCTCTTGCGATAGTCTGCTCGGCTCCTTCCACCGTTGTGGCCGTAACACTTGAATCGAGTGTTTGCGGTACCCCAAGAAAAACGAAGATCAGCGCAGCAATAAAAGCAATCGGCAGAAAAACACGTGTGATTGACCGGATTAAATCAATAAAGAAATTTCCAAGCGGATTTCCTGCGAGACCTCTTATTAATGCAATTGCAGCCGCAAATGCAGTTGCAGGGGCGACGAACATCATAAACGTGATTGCAATCATCTGAGATAAATAAGACAGGCCGCTTTCTCCGCTGTAATGCTGGAGATTCGTATTTGTCATAAAGCTGATGGCCGTATTAAAAGCAAGGGTTGGATCCATCCCTGCAATGCCGCTCGGATTCAGCGGCAGATTTCCTTGAAAACGAAACACCAGATACACAATAAAAATCATAAAAATATTTGAAAATAAAAGAGCAGATGCATACTGTCTGAAGCTTTGATCAACCTGTTTAATTCCGCTTATCTTATAAACCGCTTTTTCCACAGGACCGAATACTGCATCCAATTTAGTAGATTGGTACGTAAAGGCCCGGGCTATATAGTGGCCCGTCGGCTTTGCCAGCAGCACGGCCAGGGCCAAAGTAAAAATGATTGAAATAATGGATAGTACGCTCAAGTTTTTTTCCTCCGCAAGTTAAAATTTTTCTGGATTTACTAGTGCATAAAGCAAATAAAGGGTAATCGCGGCAATGCCGAGAAGCAAGACGATCATCATTTCTCTCCCCTGCCTTCTTTCACAATTTCATCCGACCATTTGACAAGCCCCGCCATGACTAATGCAAGGGCAGCAAATGCAAGTAACATCATACTGTCTAACATGTCGTTCCCCCCTGTTCTTACTGAATCAGAAATTTCACATTATCTTGTTTCGAATAAAAAACGTGCTTTGCCCCGAGCAGTTCATAAAGCTTTGCCGGGTAATTGGCTTTTTTAGTGATGACTGTAATCGGAGCTCTTACACTGGCTTTGAGAATTTCCATTAACTTACACGTTTCTGCAATTTTGTCTTCCAGCAGAAGCACTCTTGCAATCGGTTCATGTATAAGCACATAATGAGCATTCTGCCTGATAAAATAAATCGTTTTGAATCCTCTGCTTTTCAAATAACTCTGCACACTGTAATCTCCTGTTACAAATGCAAGTGAAGAGTCATCCGGGAGAATTTCATCCATGCAGCCGAGCCTTGAATAGCTTGGAATACAAATCAGCATCGTTTCCATGACGTTCCCTGCCTTTACAGATTCAATAAAAAAACCGCGGAAGAGGGATCTCTTCCGCGGTTTTTTGCATCACTAAAGAAACGTGACGTATCACTGCGATTTTGATTTTCCCTCACAACGCTTTCGGGGTTAGCTGTCGGATTCGGGCTATGAGAGTAGCCCTACCATTTTTCAAATGGACTCACCCCTAGTGGTTATCACCACAAAAGATTGGGTCCCCCGATTTCGTTTAGAAATTAAGCGATTAGGTTTTCCTTTTTCCTGATTCTCCTTTAGAGAACCACCTCCTTTAATGACAGATTGATTATCTTTCTTTTACGTGTCCAAGCAGTGTGTATATAAAATCTTCCGGTTTGCTGACAATGACATATTTTGCACCTAATTTTTTGTAGAGGTCATAGTGCCTGCTGTCATGTGTTATGACAATGATTCGCTTTGTGCCCAAATCAGAGAAAAATGCAGTTAATTCAAACCCTTCATTGATTGAGTCAGAGATGATATACACAGATCGGTAATGATGAAACTTCTTATGCATTTCCAGCAGATTATCAATGCGGGTGTTGCCATCTTCAGAATTCGTCAGATCGTACAAGTACTGATCGTAGGATATGACATCGCATAGTATATACTGAAATGCTACACTCTCAACAACTGAACCGTATAAATCTCCCTTTACTATGACGAGTGTATGATTCATATTTCCCCCCGAACATGAATGACGGCGTTTTACACTCTCCTGCCGTTTCAGCTTTCCCTGCTGAGCAGCCAAAGAGTAAAAAAAAGAGACCAATGTTTACCCTCTCCCCAAGCAAGTCCATACCATGTCAAACTACCAGCTATACACTAAAACAAGCATAAACTGATTGAAACATGACAGGATGCATCTTGGAGAAAAAGTACTCATTGGTCTACTTAACGCCCAGCAAGCTTTATGCCCTCTTTGCGTTCCGTCTTCCGTTTTCTTTTTTCATTGAATTGACATAATAAAAAGACCTTCTACAGTCCCCAGGCCTCTTCCCTGCTGCTTAAAAAAGGGCAGTAAAAAAAGACTCCTGAAAATAAGGTGGTCTTATGACCTCCTTCGCTTTAGCCGACGAAGTTAGCTGACGGGTAGGATGGCGAAAGAGATCTCATCCTTCCTGCAAATGCAGAATTAACCCCAAAAAATTGGTTCCTCCGTTCCCGATTACCGGGACTAGGCCGTTATGCAATTCGTGATTACGTGATTATCTTACTCCCGCTTATATTCCGTGTAAATACGGAAAATTACCTGTATTCAAGTGAATTATCTGCTTCTCCTGCCTAAATCTCATAATTCCTTCCATATCCTCATATTTTCATATTTTTTCAGATGCAGATTTCATTCAATGCCAATTGCTTAAAATTTATCCAGCGAATGATATTGACACTCTTAAACAATCGTAAGTAAGATAAACTCGTCGATAAAAAACATAATCAACTGTGCTGGGGGTAAATTCAGATGGCTGTGTCGCCAAAGAAAAAATTAGAATCCGATTTAAGTGAGGCCTTTATCAAACTTCAGAGAGATCTCATTGGACGCGGTCCTCAGGAAACCAGAACGTATATTGTCCATGATATGGTCATAGCACGATTCAAAGGTGTATTAACGGTTGAAGAAAAACACCTGGTTGAAAATGAAAATGGACGAAAACTAGTTAAACAAATGAGACAAGTACTGCGTGAAATGTACAGTAAAAAATTCGAAGAAATTGTGGAAAGATATACGGGCTGCAAAGTCCTGTCCAGCCACAGCGATATCAGCACCAAGATGGGTGAACGGATAGAAGTTTTTGTGGTTGATAAAGATTTAGAAAGAATCGTTGAAACAAAAGGATAAAGTGAACAAACAGGGCTTATGCACATGTGCATAAGCCCTGTTTGTTGAAAGAAAAAGCTATTTTTAAGAAAGAGAGAAAAGCAGAGAAAATAGAAAATCAAACTTATTACCCGCTTTCTTTCGTATTTGTTCTGAGCGAAGAGTTGATATGCAAAATTTTTCAATTGCTGCATAAAAAAAAGCCCGATTCGTATCGAATCGGGCTCTGTTTTTATGCAGCTAAGTGCTCTTTATTTTTTCAGTAATCAAACTCGCCTTCCCACTCAGAGATCACAACTGCAGCCAGTGAGTTCCCTACCACGTTTACAGCGGTTCTAGCCATATTCAGAATACGGTCAGTACCTGCAATAAAGACCAAACCTTCAACAGGAATTCCTACCGTAACCAACGTAGCGAGCAGCACAACGAATGATACGCCATGTACACCCGCAATTCCTTTAGAGGTTACCATTAACACTAGAAGTAATGAAATTTGCTGAGAGATACTCAGATCAATGCCCTACATTTGCGATAAATACAGCAGCCAGAGCATGATAAAATAGTTTTCCCGCCGATTTTTCCAAGCTTTTTTGTATCACCGACGCTTGCTACGCCAACTATGAGACTTGAAATAACAATCGGAATGACAATCATTTTTATTAAACGTATAAAAATAGCACCGATAGGCTGTAAATAATTTTCGATGGTTGGGTTACCGTAAAAAATAGCACCAAGTGCAATACCCAAAATTAACCCGATGAAAATTTGCCGTTTAGAATTCAAACACATTTTAAAATATCACACAAAAATGATTATATAACTATAACATTATTTCCTATATAATCATTCTGCTTTAATCAAGGGAATATTCTAAAAATTGTTGACATTCTATTAATTCGACAATATACTACAAAATGTTCACTTCTTAGTTATGACTAAAATAATGGAGGATCATATGAGTTCATTGTTTAGAAAAAAATCTATAACAGATTTACTTGCACAAAGTCAGCAAAAATCACTTGCCCGTACTATGGGTGCATTCGATTTAACCCTGCTTGGAATTGGTGCAATTGTAGGAACTGGTATTTTTGTACTAACCGGTGTCGTTGCGGCGGAAACAGCAGGTCCGGCTCTTATTTTATCCTTTATTTTATCTGGTATTGCCTGTGCCCTTGCAGCCTTTTGCTATGCTGAATTCGCGTCTTCAGTTCCCATCTCGGGAAGCGTGTATACATACACATATGCAACTCTCGGAGAGCTGTTCGCATTTCTTATAGGCTGGGATTTAATGCTTGAGTATCTGCTTGCAACCTCCGCCGTTGCCACGGGATGGTCCGCATACTTTCAATCCCTCATCGCAGGATTTGGAGTAGAACTGCCGGCAGTCATTACTTCAGCACCAGGAGCAGGGAAAGGCGGATTTATTGATTTGCCTGCAGTGATTATTATTCTGCTCATAACCGCTCTCCTTTCAAAAGGCATTAAGGAAAGCACACGGGTAAATAACATTATGGTATTTGTTAAACTTGCTGTTATCGTGTTATTTATTGTTGCAGGCGTCTGGTATGTGAAACCGGATAATTGGTCACCCTTTGTACCATTTGGATTTGATGGCATTGTAACCGGTGCTGCTACAGTCTTTTTTGCTTATATCGGCTTTGATGCAGTAGCAACTGCTGCTGAGGAAGTAAAAAGACCGCAGCGGGATGTTCCAATTGGAATTATCGCTTCATTGACCGTTTGTACGGTTCTATACATTATTGTTTCGCTTATTTTGACTGGAATGGTTCCATATACAGAATTAAACGTTGCAGATCCTGTTTCTTTTGCTCTTCAATTTGTTGGACAAAATTCTCTTGCAGGATTGATTTCAGTTGGAGCAATTGCCGGAATTACAACTGTACTTCTTGTTATGATGTATGCACAGGTCAGAATATCATTTGCGATGAGCAGAGATGGACTGCTTCCAAAACGCTTATCAAAAGTGCATCCATCTTTTAAAACACCTTTTCAAAATACATGGATTACTGGTTTCGTTGCAGCAGCGATTGCAGGATTTGTTGATTTAACGACTCTAGCACATCTTGTAAATATGGGAACACTTGCAGCATTCACGTTAATATCAATCGCAGTCATAGTTTTAAGAAAAACACATCCAAACCTCGAGCGAGCCTTTAAAGTGCCTTTTGTTCCGGTTTTTCCAGCAATCAGCGCACTGTTCTGTATTTATCTCATGGTAAGCTTACCCGCTATTACTTGGATCTCGTTTTTCATCTGGATCGGTATTGGCACAGTCATCTATTTTGTTTATGCCAGAAAGAACAGCAAGCTGGGCCGTTTAGAGAAGTAAAAAAAAATCCTTCCTCCAATTACTGGAGAAAGGATTTTTTTATGATCTTCTTACTTGCCTGAAGAAATAGCCGACAAGAAGAAAAGCAACTGCAAATGAAACAATGACAATAAATTTCAGGTGATCATGCAGCATGCTTTGACCAAGCGATGGCTGTACTTCTGGAACCGCTTGTTTCATCACGTTCCCGGCATCTGCTGTTTCAGGTTTTAATTTATGAGCGGCAATCTCTCTGCCATCCTCTCCTTCAACAGCAAGCAGTCCATTTAAATCGACATCTGTTGAGATGCTTTCATTATATTTTTTAGCATAATAAAGAGGTTCATTCAGTGTAAACTTTTGCCCGCTCTGATCTTTAAAGACTGTACCTTCAGAAATAAATTCAGATGTAAAATAATTAAAGCCAAAATCCATTAATTTCACGGTATCTTTATAAGACATACGGTCTGTTTTAGCATTTAGTACAATAGCAATCAGACTGATATTCTCTCTTTCAGCAAGAGTGGATAAAGTAAAGCCTGATTGGCTCACATAGCCGTTCTTTCCGCCAATCATACCCTCATACGGGGTTACTTTAAGAAGCTTGTGATGGTTATGAAGCGTTGTATCCCATGTTTCTCCGTCCCACTTCAATTCTTCTGTTGAAAAAATCTCTCTAAATATATCATTTTGTGAAGCGTACTGAGTCAGTTTTGCAAGATCTTCAGCAGTCGTTACATGTTCAGGGTCAAACAGGCCGTGCGGGTTGGTAAAATTGGTGTTCCGGAGCCCTGCTTTTGACTTTAGAAATGCTGTCATATCCGCAGAAAAGGTCTCAGTATCACCGCTGATATGTTCAGCAATCGCCACACCTGCATCATTTCCTGAATTGATCATCAAGCCCTGGATGAGCTTTTTCATGGGAACCTGCTCGCCTTCTTCAAGGTAAACCCTTGTTCCATCAACACTTCTGGCATTTTTGCTGACCGTCACAATATCTTCCATATTCCCATTTTCAATCGCATAGATAGCTGTAGCCATCTTCGTTACACTTGCAGGGTACATGACGGCATCACTGTCTTTTGAATAGAGAATCTGACCTGATGCAGCATCAATCAATACTGCCGATTCACTTTGTATGTCTGGTTCTTTTAAAGGGAGTTCTTCAGCAAACGCTTTAAATGAAAATAAGGCTGATAAAAACATGCATCCTGTTAGCATCAAAGTGGCTTTAATCATTTTAAAAAAATCTCCTGTATAGTTGTTAGATTATCATTCTATATTCAATCCATATACAAGCATAACAGGAAGGAATAAAGCGTGACAATGTCAAGATATAGAAATGGCCGTATATTCTTGCATTTGACTTTCATAATCTTTGGAATTATAATTGACTGACGAACGTCAGGAAGGTGAAAAAATGACATCAGATCAAATTAAAGAAGCTGCTATACGCAATTTTGCAGCACATGGATATGACGGTGCATCTTTAGCAGCAATTGCAAATGAAGTCGGCATCAAAAAACAATCCATCTATACTCATTTCAAGAGCAAGGATGAACTTTTTCTTACTGTCATGACTGAGGTGCTGGAAAACGAAATTGAGTATATAAAAAACTACTTTGTCTTCTCTAATTCCGATTCCTTAAAAGAAGCGCTTTATCATTATCTGTCAGAATATATCACCCGCTATGAAAAAGACGATAAAACTAAGTTCATGCTCAGGATCAGTTTTCTGCCGCCAGTTCATCTCTATGATGAAGTGATGAAGAAAGTGTATACCTATTTGGATACTTTTGAAGAGCTGCTTACAACCACCTTCAAGGATCAAAAAGCTATATCAATAAATCAATCAGATGCAGTGATAGCCTATATGGGACTGGTTGATGCAGTACTGGTTGAAATTCTTTACGGCGGCGCAGAACGATTTAAAAAGAGATTGGATGGGTGTTTTAGCGTTTACTGGAACGGGATTATCTCTCAGAAAGGAAGTACATCATGAATCGCGACTGGATAAACGTTTTTTTAGCCGGATTCATCGAAGTGATCTGGGTGGCGGGATTAAAATACTCAGACATCTGGTATGAATGGCTTATTACCATTATTACGATATGTGTCAGTTTTTATTTGCTGATCGGCGCTACTAAAAGATTGCCGGTGAGCACAGTGTACGCAGTCTTTACAGGACTTGGCGCTGCTGGAACCGTTATTTCAGAAATTCTCTTTTTTAACGAACCATTTCAGCTTATCAAAATTCTGTTAATCATCGTCTTAGTTGGCGGTGTCATTGGATTAAAAACACTGTCTGATGATAAAAAAGAGGAGGCTGCAAACTGATGGACTGGATTTTATTGATAGCAGCAGGCCTATTTGAAGTTGTCGGAGTCATCGGGATCAACAAAATGAAAGATTCTAAAGGAATCGTTCCCTTGCTGATCATGATTGCAGGCTTTACATTCAGCTTTCTTCTATTAAATCAATCTCTGCAAACCATTTCGCTTGGAACGGCATATTCTGTCTGGACAGGAATCGGATCTGCAGGAAGCGCACTTATAGGCATTTTATTTTACGGAGATTCAAGCAGCTGGAAAAGAATCCTTTTTATCAGCATGATCATCTCAGCTACAGTTGGATTGAAGCTTGTTTCATAAGGAGTTTTCATTGTGAGCCATTTTGTAAAATATTCGTTCCTTGTTCTGGTAGGCGCATGCAGCTACGGCGTTATTTCTACCATAATTAAAATAGCCTACATGCACGGATTTACAGTGAACGAAGTGATTGGAAGCCAATATTTGTTCGGTTTTTTTATGTTTTTTATCTGTGTGACCCTTTTTTCAAGAAAAAAAGTTTCTTTTAAGCAGGCGCTTGTCTTAATGATTACAGGAACCACTACCAGTTTGACTGGTATTTTTTACGGGAAATCTCTTGAGACGGTTCCCGCATCTATTGCCATTATCCTTTTGTTTCAATTTACTTGGATTGGGATTGTCATTGAGTCAATCGCTGTGAAAAAGCTGCCGGGTCCTGATAAGGTGCTTGCTGCAGGGATTCTTTTGATAGGCACATTTTTGGCTGGAAACATCTTTGGCCAAAATGCTTTTAGCTTCAGTGATCCCGGAATCATCTGGGGTCTATTATCGGCTGTTTCCTTCTCACTGTTCATTTTTGCAAGCGGAAGAGTGGCTGCCGAACTGCCGTCTTTAAATCGGAGTTTGTTTATGTCGTTGGGTGCCGCACTCTTTTTATTAATCGTCTTTTCACCTGATTTTCTGACTAATGGCTCCATGCAGTCAGGTTTATGGGTGTACGCATTGCTGCTGGGCTTTTTTGGCGTATTCATACCCGTTGTATTGTTTTCCATTGGAACACCCAAGATTGGCTCAGGCATTGCAACGATTTTAGGCGCGGCTGAACTGCCGACGGCCATTCTCTGCTCTGTACTTATCTTAAAAGAGCAGGTTACACTTTTACAAACAGCCGGCATCGGCATGATTCTTGTTGGAATTGTCACACCTCAGCTTTATCATTTTCTAAGACACAAGCAGCCTGAGAAGGAAAGCATTACTTCATGACAGAAAAAATGAGGGTGAACGTTAAACGTTCATCCTCTTTTCTTAATTATGCTTTAAGATGAGAAACCAGCTTTTCAGCAGTTTCATTTAATTGTTCCTGAGTCAGAAAACGAACACCATGCGTGATAAAAGCAGGGAGAAAACGCATTCCTGTCAGGTTTGCCATTGCCTGAAATGGCTTTGTCAGTTCACTCATGCTGTACTCGTTGTAGCCTCCTGCTTGATATGCCGCTTCTGGCCCTCCAGTTGACATGGCTAAAACAAACTCTTTACCGTGAAGCTTCGTTCCTTCAGAGCCATACGCCCATCCATATGAAAGCACGGTATCCTGCCATTCTTTTAGTAAAGACGGGCTGCTGTACCAATAAAACGGAAATTGAAAAACGATTCTGTCGTGCTCCAATAACAGCTTCTGTTCATGTTCAACATTTATTTTAAAGTCGGGGTATTCATGATAAAGATCATGAACCGTTACATTACTTTCGCTGCGGAGTCTTTCCATCCACGTTTTGTTTACCGCTGAATTTTCAAGATTTGGGTGAGCTGCTATAACTAATGTTTTCATCTGAAAATCTCCTTTTTTATATTAATTGTATATACAAATATATAGTCAAAAATTTTTATTTTCTCTCATCATACATAACTTCTTCTTCATCCCGTCTTTCATACATCTCATAAAATGCATCTGCAATATTTCCAGCTGAAAATAGGTTCTTTCCTCAACAAACCCTTTGATTGTAAATGTACCTGCATAAACACATTTTGGCTGTAATTCTTGATGAAGAATGTATGCTAAACTGCGGATTCTCCATCACTCATTTGTATATACAAATGAAAACGCAAAAAATTTTTATTTTTCTTTCTCTAATTTATTGCTTGCTTCATGAAGCATTTTGCTTAAATTTAAGCTGAAATCGCGTCCAAGCACATCAGAATAGTCTTCAAAGAGATCCTTTAAAGAAGCACGGAACTGAGTGTACACTTTTTCTCCTTCTTCTGTCAGCGAGATAAATGATTGCTTGCCGCTCACTTTTCGGTTCACAAGCTGCTGCTTCTCTAGCTTATCAATAAATCTCGTACTGGTTGACGGAGCAATCGACAGCTTTTTGCACAGTTCTTTTTGTGTAATTTCCGGATGGAACTTCACAGTCATGATCAAATACAAATAAGAAGGAGCAAGATCTCCAACGTTAAAAACTTGTTCAGCAAGCTTCGTCATATTGCGGGCAAAACGGTTTGCAGTAAAATATAAGCAATGAATTAATACTTGTTCTTCTTCATTCACTGTCATCAGTCCTTTTTTCATTTGCATATACAAATTAACATGAAAAAAAGCTGAAGTCAACCGTTTGTGACTTCAGCTTAATCAATTGAAAAAGTTCGCATAGCTTCAGCAGCTTGTTCTTCTGTAAGGTAAGGTGTATGAAAGTAAACTCTTACCCATGTTTTTTCATCTGTCTGAACGAAATAGTGATAGGTTTGAGTTGCATTCATAGTTTTAACATGCTCAAGTATTCTTTCAGCAGGATACTTTAAGTCATTTATTTCTTTTTTTTCAAAGATTCCAGGTCCGCTTTCAAGGCTTTGCTTTTCTTCAGGTGTAGTTGGAGCAGCTCCTCCTACAGTCCTTTCACCTTGTTTAAAAATCAGTGTATTTCCGCTTCTCTCTGATACGATACCATCAGGAAGCTCTAAGCTGTAGTCCGATCCCCCATTTCGTGCATCCTCTCCTTTTTCACCACTTATAAAAAAAAGAGAAAAGATGCCAACTCCGATTAAAAGAACCAGTGTGACTGACAACTGAAATACCCTGTGCATCAACGAAAGGGATACTCCTGGCCGTTTCCTGGAAAGGGCCATGCTTATTCTCTCGCGCTGCTCGGGAGATAACGTTTTTTTCGGAAACTGAAGATTTTCAGGATTCAAGTTCGGCCCCTCCTTTCTTAATAGCATCCTGTCCATTCTGATTTAGTTTCTTTAATGCCCTGTAATACGTGCGGCTGACTTTTTCCCTTGTCCAGCCGAGAACTTCTGACGTTTCTTCCACAGAAAGCTCAGAGATCACTCTCAGCATGACTACATCTCGGTATTCTGTTTTCAGTGCATCGATTGCTTTGTATGCTTCCCTTATGTTTTCATGTTCTATCAGAATGTCATCAGGACTTTTAGGATGCTCGGGTTTTGGCAGCCAAGAAAGAAACCGTTTCTTGCGGCGCTGATCGATGACAAGTCTTCTGGCAATGCCAATCAGCCATGTTTTCGGATGAGAATCCCCGCGGAAATTGCTTTTTAATGCCCTGAAGAACACTTCCTGGACATCATCCTCTACATCAAGAGATCCTTTGTAGTAAACAAGAAAGTGATAAAGATCATCTCCGAACAGCTTAAACATCCGCTCGATTTCCCTGTGGTGTTGGTTCATTTATCCACCCCGTTTGAACTCTTTACTAAATTAGACGTCTATTTATCTTCATTCTCTCACTTAAATATAAAAAATTCAGTCATTTCCGACTGAATTTTTTTAACGGAATTTATTAAACTTGTCCAACCCAATCAGACTGGGCTGCTTTTTGGAAGATAGACCTTATTTCTTTGTACTCTTTTTCAGTAAGATTTCCCTTGCCTGCGAGTTTGGCATTCTGGGTCCATCTGTCAGGCTTCGCTGTTCCGACGATCGCTGTATGCACTCCGGGAACAGTGAGCGTGAACCGAAGAGCTTTTTCAACAGCTTCGGTCAGATTCCCTTTTAAAAAGCTATATTCAAGCTTATGAAACCTTTCCCAATATTCCTGATAGTAGCCGTTCTCAGGCTGCTCTTGATAGTTCCAGGCGACATTGGCAATCGGCCGTTTTGCAATGATGCCCATATCCCGTTTTATAGCCTCTGGAATGGTGAGATCAATTGCTTCCTGATCCGCTATACTTACAGACGTTTCAAATGTATCAAACGCCCCGGTTTTTATGGCGTAAAGGGCATCTGTATGATCTCCGCTGTAGCCAATGTACCGGGTTTTCCCTTTTTCCTTTGCCCGTCTTAATACGTCAATAACGTCCCCTTTGCGCAGGACTTCCTCAGAACAGCTATGGAGATGAATGGTATCCACATAGTCCGTTTTCAGCCTTTTCAAGCTTCGGTCAATCGATTGTTCAAGCATTGCCGGATCCCAGTCCTCACCGTCTAAACCGGATGTGTGGCCGCATTTTGTAAACAAATAATAATCGTCTCTTCTATGAGACATGGTGCTGCCGATTAATTCTTCGCTGATGTTGTAGCATTCTGCCGTATCTATCACATTCAAACCTGCATCAAGAGCTGTGCCAAGCAGACGGTCGACTGTTTCAGGCGTTGCTTCTGAAAAGCCTATTTCTGCTGCTCCAAAACCGAGAACACTTACCTTCATATCTGTTTTACCGAAAGCGCGCCGTTCCATATCATCATTCCTTTCTGCATGTCTGCAGTTTAATTTTATAATAATTCTGATAATTATACGAAAGATTCACCTTGAGTCTAGAAATCTCTTACGCCCGCTTTTCGATGAAAGCATCTATAATAAAGGAAAGAATATAAGATACGGAGGAGAAATAGATGTACAAAAAGACCGTGCTTATCACCGGGGCTTCAAGCGGGTTTGGCATGATTGCTGCACATAGACTTGCAAAGGCCGGATATGATGTGATTGCAACAATGAGGAACATGGGAAAGAAAGATTTGCTGATGAAATCGATTGAGGATGATGGCTTGAGCGACCGTGTAACTCTGCTTAAGCTTGATGTCACGTCCGCTGATTCCATTCAGGCACTTACCCATTTTTTGAATGAAAGAGGCAAAATAGACATTCTTATTAATAACGCTGGCTATGCATTTGGAGGCTTCGGCGAAGAAATAACTGTGGATGAGTACCGAGAGCAATTTGAGACAAATTTTTTTGGCGTGATTGCCGTTACACAGGCTGTCCTGCCTTTTATGCGGTCACAGCGAAGCGGCAAGATTATTAATATGAGCAGCATCAGCGGATTGATCGGTTTTCCTGGATTGTCTCCGTATGTTTCGTCAAAGCATGCACTTGAAGGCTTCAGCGAAAGTCTTCGCCTAGAAGTAAAGCCGTTCGGAATTGATGTCATTTTGGTTGAGCCCGGATCTTTTTCTACAAATATTTGGACAACAGGCAAGAAAGTTTCTCGTGTTTCAATGGAAGCAAGTTCTCCCTATTATCACTATATGACTGGAATAGAAAATGAACTTGAACGGGGAAGACAAAAGCTTGGAAATCCAGCCGAAGTTGTTGAACTCCTAATAAAACTTTGTAAAAAAAAGACGGGTGTTAAATTGAGATACACCGTTGGGAAAGGGGTTCGTCTGTCTCTTTTCATAAAAAGCGTTCTGCCGTGGAGGGTTTGGGAAGCGATTATTATTGGAAAACTTCTGCCCAATAAGAAATAGAACCCATCGTTTTGATGGGTTCTATTTTTTTAATGCTTATAAGTCTTAAATTCATTCTCCGATTTTGCTTAAAGGCACAAATGTAGGAATCGTGCTTCCGTCATATTCTTTTTCAATAAATTTTGCAGTATCCTCTTCCTGATATAGTTCAACAATTCTCTTCAATTCTTTGCGATCTTTATCTTCTGTACGTGCTGCAATAATGTTGATATATGGAGTAGCCGTGTCATCTTCATGGAAAATGGAGTCCTTCACCGGGTTAAAGCCTGCATCCACAGCAATACCGTTATTAATGATGGATCCCGCTACGTCAGGAAGCACACGCGGTGTCTGGCCTGCAACAACTGGGACAATTTCTAGGTTTTTTGGATTTGAGACAATTTTGTCCAAAGAACCATTTCCATCAAAGTCCTCCGGCAATTCAATTAAGCCTGCATCCTGCAGCAGAAGGAACGCTCTGCCCATATTTGTTGCTTCATTTGGCACGGCAATTTTTCCGCCTTCTGGAATGTCTATAACTGATTTATATTTTTCAGAGTAAAGCCCAAGCGGCGCGATCACAGTTGTACCAATCGGTGAAAGGTCAAGATCGTGTTCTTTTTTGAATGCGTTAAAATAAGAGATAGTCTGGAATGCATTTGCATCAAGCTCGCCTTCTGATAGTGCCAGATTTGGCTGTACGTAATCTGAGAATGTGACGATCTCAATATTGATGCCCTCTTTTTCAGCTTTCTTTGCAACAAAATCCCAAATGCGGTTATCTGATCCGCTGACGCCAATTTTGACATTTACTTCTTCTTTTCCGTTTGCTGTTTTGCTTCCGCAGCCCGCAGCAAGGGCTCCCAATACTAGAATAAGTGCTAAGATAATAAATTTTTTCATCCTGTTTCTCTCCCTATCGTCTTCTGATTTTTTTAGATAATAAGTTACCTGATGATTGAAGTCCCTGAACGAGCACAACAAGGATTGTAACCGTAATAATCATGACCAATGTATCAAAGCGCTGATAGCCGTATGTAATGGCGAGATCCCCGAGTCCTCCTCCGCCGACAGCACCTGCCATCGCTGATGCTCCGACAAGACCGACTGTAGCGATTGTAAGGCTTAAAACTAGCGAGCTTAATGCTTCCGGAACGATGAATTTAAAGATGATTTGCGCTGGTGTTGCTCCCATGGCTTCCGCTGCCTCGATGACCCCTGGATCCACTTCTAATAAGGAGTTCTCAATCAATCTCGCAATATATGGACCTGCATAAAAGACAAGCGGTACTACAGCTGCTGCTGTTCCAATTGAGGTTCCTACAATTAATCTGGTAAGAGGAACAATCGCGACCATTAAAATGATAAATGGGACAGAACGGAAGATATTGACGACGCCATTCAAGATATTAAAAATAACAGCATTCTCCCAGAGGTGCCCTTTTCTTGTGATGACAAGCAGCACACCAAGCGGCAGTCCGATCAAGGTTGAGAAAAGCAATGAAAAACCGGTCATTGCAAGTGTTTCTATCAGTGCATCAATAATTTGCTGTGAATCAACTAGCATGTGCTTCCACCTCTTTCACTGTGACATTTTCCTGATTCATTACTAATAAAGCCCGTTTAATTTCACTTTCCGTCCCCTGAAGTTCAACAATCAAATGACCGAACGGGATGCCCTGAAGCTCTGTTATGTTTCCAAATAAAACATTGATATCTAGATCAAACCGTTTTGCAATCTGAGACAGCAGCGGCTGTCCTGAAGATTTGCCGACAAAGTTAATTTTGAAAATCTGTCCCGGAGTATTCTCCTCCTGCACTAATTTCAGCACAGATTCTGGGATGGAATCGTTCAGAACCGAGCTGACAAAGTTCGAAGCTGTTTTTGTTTGCGGATTTGAGAAAACATCGAAGACTGAACCTGATTCGATAATTTTCCCGCCCTCAATCACGGCCACCCTGTCGCAAACCTCCCTGATGACGGACATCTCATGGGTGATCATTAAAATCGTTATGTTGTATTCCTGATTAATTTTTTTCAAAAGCTTCAGAATGGAGCCTGTTGTTTGAGGATCAAGTGCGGACGTGGCTTCATCACACAATAGAATCGAAGGCTGTGTTGCAAGTGCTCTGGCTATTCCGACACGCTGCTTTTGACCGCCTGATAATTGGTCAGGATATTGATTTGCTTTGTCCTCTAATCCTACAAATGACAATAATTCTGTTACTCTTTCTTTGATCTCTTTTTGAGATGCTTTTGCAAGAAGGAGCGGCATCGCAACATTGGCAAAGACCGTTTTGGAATTCAGCAGATTGAAATGCTGAAAGACCATGCCGATTTTTCGCTTAACCTGCCTTACTTCCTTTTGGGAAAGAGCCGTTAAATCAAGATTATCGACAATGATTTTCCCTGAGCTTGGGCGCTCCAGCAAATTCACTGTGCGGATCAGTGTGCTTTTGCCGGCTCCGCTGAATCCGATCACTCCGCAAATCTCCCCTTGTTTAACATGAAGATCAATGCCGTCAAGTGCTCTCACTTCATTTCCTCCGCTGTTATAAACCTTTGTGACGCCTTCAAATTGAATCATATGTATGCCTCCCGTAATTTTGAAAATAAAAAAACCCTCTTCTATCCGACAAGAAGAGGGCATGACTTCATAAAGAAGCACTGGGTCTCTTCTTATCTCCCAGGCTTCTCGCCTGCTGGAATTGGCACAGTACTTTTAAAAAAGTCCGCTGCCGAAGCATCATCAGGCCAGTCCCTCCGCTTCTCTGGATAAGAATCTATTTATTTTTTAAAATACAAAAAACCTCTTCCTGAAAGCCAAGAAGAGGGTAAGATCATAGGTAAAAGACCGTTCACTCTTCTTATCTCTCAAGCAAAATCACGCTTGTTGGAGTTGGCACAGTTCTCATGGGAGTCTGCTGCCGAGGTTTCAAAGGGCCAAATCCCTCCACCTCTCGTGATAAGAAGTTTCATATTTTCGATGTGAGTCCTACTTTACGCTGGTATTTTCAGAAAGTCAATATTTTTTTTAAGAAAAATTATGACTGTTTAGAAAGCCTGCGGTATCGATATTGCTGCCACTGAAAACGAATAAAGCAGCCAACACAAAAGCCCAAAATGGCAACGAATGCAGCAAGCGCGACCATAACGGTAAAGATATATGCCAGAGTCATCCAGTTCATCATAAACCCTAGAAAACCAAGGCTGAGACAGATCACTGCAATAAGCTGATTAAACTGCTGCTGGTCAAAATCCTCTGGTATATATTCTGAAGGCTTTTTTCTCAAAAAGAGCTTTGCCGTCTTCATAATGGGATTAAATTTAAAAAGAAGTCCCATTAATCCTGCTATTAGAGGGATAAGAAGAAACCAGCCGAATCCTGTAATCCAAGCGGCTGCAACAGATAAAACAATAAACCATTGATTTGTTAATACAAGAGGTTTAGGAATGGTGTTCACTTAAATCCCACCTGTCTGATTGGAATATAAGTATTTTACTCTTGTTTTCCTCTTTTGTGAAGACAATTGCTTAAGGAATCTATTGACAATTAAAAGCGGCTCATGATACGATCATTAAAACCAACTAAACCAATCAGAATTAAATAAATTATCAAGAGTGAACGAGAGATCTGGCTCCGCGACTTCACAGCAACCACCGGCAAACGGAAAGGTGCTCCCGCCAGCAAAGCTATCCGCTTTGGTTGATAAAGAAAAGCCCGCTCTTTATTGCCACGAAGAGCGGGCTTTTCTTATATTATTGTTGAATTGGAGGAAGGAAAAATGACTAAACTATTTGACTCTGTATTGCCCGGTGCTGAGAGCTTTTTTTATAAAGGAAATGAGATCGGCATTCTGCTTTGCCATGGATTTGTCGGAACACCGCAAAGTGTGGGAGAGCTCGGAAAGCTGCTTGCAGACGAAGGTTTTACCGTCCTTGCCCCGCGGCTGAAAGGTCACGGGACTGATATTCTCGAGCTTGAATCCTGCTGTTATACAGATTGGATCAAAGACGTTGAACAGGCTTATTTAAAGCTGAAAAAAATCTGCCGCAAAGTATTTATTGCAGGTCAATCAATGGGCGGAATCCTCGCTGTGCATTTGGCTGCAAAATTTAAAGAAATCAGCGGTGTGATTACAATCAACGCAGCTTTACGCGTGCCTGGATATGAGTCTTTTGAAAATCAGTCAGAACCAAGATACATTCCCGAAGGAAAACCGGATATAAAGGCAGAAGGAGTGGAAGAAATCACATACTCAGCTGTTCCGATTACAGCCGTCCACAATCTCCTTAACCTGATAAAATCCGTAAAACCAAAGCTTTCAAATGTCTCATGTCCGGCGCTCATCTTTAAATCCGAAGAAGATCACGTCGTCCCTCCGGACAGCTCCGATACCCTTTATGAAAAAGTCTCATCACCTATGAAACAAATCATCAGCCTAGATAACTCCTATCATGTTGCTTCCATGGATTACGATAAAGAGATCATTGCCGGTAAAACAGCGGATTACATTCGTTTATGCTGTCATCCAATTTATAAAATGTCCGTTTAAATTATGACTTTAAACGGACATTCCTGCTAATATAAAAGCAGGTGATAAACATGTTCTTAAAATCAATCAAATTAAAAAAAGAAGAGATTCCTTCGTTTGAAACATATCCTTTTTCCATTCCGGCCATTGCAAACATGGATGAACTGAAGATTAAAAGCCCCGTTACTTTTTTTGTCGGTGAAAATGGGTCCGGCAAATCGACATTGATGGAGGCTATTGCCTATCAATGCGGGTTTAATACAGCCGGCGGCAGCCATCATCTTTATGAAACGAGGAGCTCTCAATCTGATTTAGGGAAGTATATCCGGCTTGCCTGGATGCCAAAAATCAAAAATGGCTTTTTCCTGAGAGCCGAGTCCTTTTATCAGTTTGCATCCTATCTGGAAGAACTGAATGAAGATCCTTTATCAGGCGATGTATTTGGATCATATGGCGGAAAATCGCTCCATCATCAATCACATGGCGAATCCTTTTTATCTCTTTTTCTCAATCGCTTCGGCAAAAAAGCCGTCTATTTACTCGATGAGCCGGAGGCCGCTCTATCCCCGTCAAGACAGCTGACCCTGCTGCGCATCATTCATGATTTAACAAAAGACGGCGACACACAATTCATTATTGCCACACATTCTCCTATCTTGCTTGGATTTCCCGGTGCGAATATAGTAAGCTTTGATTCGGACCGCATTGCCGAAATCGATTATAAGGACACAGATCATTATCAGATTACAAAGTATTTTTTGGAGAATAGGGACCGGTTTTTGGAGGAGCTTTTTAAGGAAGAATAATCTGAGTATTTACATTTTTCCTCTTTTTGGGTAAAATGAATGAAATAACAAAAGCAATGACAAGGAAAAGTAAGTGATTCGGACGTCTGTACAGAGAGCTTCGGGAGCTGAAAAGAAGCAAGAAATCCGCCACTGAAAATGACCTTAGAGCTTCACACCGAACATGATGACAATGGTCATCATCTGTAGGCTGTGACGTGGTGGCTGACGTTACAACAGCATACGTATCGACACGTTTTTGTGCTCCGTACGGATAAAGGCAGATCATGTGAATGGTCTGTAAACTAGGGTGGTACCGCGAATTCAAACCTCGTCCTTAGACTTACTTAAGTCTATGGATGAGGTTTTTTTATGTTCAAAAGGAGGAAAAATGACATGTCTATTTTCATCGGTGGAGCCTGGCCTTACGCAAACGGCTCTCTGCATATCGGGCACATCGCCAGTCTATTGCCGGGCGATATTCTAGCCAGATATTATCGTTTAAAAGGGGAGGACGTTTTGTATGTCTCCGGAAGTGACTGCAATGGAACGCCTATTTCAATCAGGGCAAGACAGGAAAATGTTCCGGCTCAGAATATAGCAGACCGATATCATGAGGAATTTATGGATTCTTTTCAAAAGCTCGGGTTTAGCTATGATTGCTATACGCGCACAGATCATCCGCATCACCATCAAGCAGTACAGGAAATATTTCTTTCCCTGATGGAAAACGAATTCCTCTACGAAAAAGAAACACTGCAGGCATACTGCGAACATTGTCAACAATTTTTGCCTGATCGGTATGTCGAAGGAATCTGCCCCCATTGTTCATCTCATGCACGGGGAGATCAATGTGATGCCTGTGCAAGTATTCTTGACCCGCTGGAGCTGATCAATAAAAAGTGTAAGCTCTGCAGTCATGAGCCTCTTGGCAAACTGACCAGACATTATTACTTTGAACTGTCCGCCCTGCAAGAACAACTTGAAGTGTATGTAAAAAAAGCCAAAGATCATCAGGTTTGGCGGGATAATGCCATTCAACTGACACAGCGGTATTTAGAAGAAGGACTTCAGGACAGATCTGCCACCAGAGATCTTCCGATTGGCGTCCCTGTTCCAATTAAGGGATATGAAGAGAAAAAAATATATGTCTGGATTGAAGCAGTATCTGGTTATCTGTCTGCAAGTAAGCAGTGGTCTGCTGAAAATCAGCAGGACTGGCTGAAATTTTGGAATGGAAATACTAGATCTTATTATGTTCATGGAAAAGACAATATCCCATTTCATTCCATCATTTGGCCCGGAATATTATTGGGACTTGGCGGATTGAAACTCCCGGATCACATCATCTCAAGTGAATACTTGACGATTGAAAAGAAAAAATTATCTACGAGCGGGAACTGGGCTGTCTGGATTCCAGATATCCTTAAAGATTATCATCCGGATTCCATCAGGTATTTCTTAACTATCAATGCACCTGAGAAACGGGATACCGATTTTTCATGGCGGGAATTTATTCTCTCCCATAATAGTGAGCTGCTCGGTGCATATGGAAATTTCGTTAACCGCACGTTTAAATTTATTGAGAAATCCTTTTCATCAAAAGTAAGTTCATCCGCAGTTAACTCTGAAATTGAACGTGAATTGATACAACTCTATCAAACAACTGGCAATCTCATTGAAAATGGTCAATTTAAAGCAGCTCTTGAGGTCCTATTCTCATTTATTCGCCGTATGAACAAATACTTTGATGAGCAGAAGCCCTGGATCTCCATTAAAGAAAATCCGTCCGATTGCGAAAATGTTCTTTTTACATGTACTGCGGTCATTGCAAACTTATCCGTTCTCCTACAGCCATTTTTACCTTTTTCGAGCAAGCGAATTCAGGAGATGCTTGGTCTAATTGCTGATAAATGGATATATATAAAGCCCGGTTCATCTTTTAAACTGAAAAAGACTGAAGCATTATTTGAGCGAATAGACTTGGAGAGAATTGAAACTGAACTTTCTAAGCTGGGATCTTGAATTAGGATGAAGATTATTTAGAAACACTAATTAAAACAAAAACAGAATCCTAAAAATTTATGGTTTCCATATTGAGTGAGAAAACAGCTAAATGCAGTACAATACGGGTACTGAATTACAAAACAGTTTATACCCCTTTTTTGTTGATATGAAGGACTTTAATGGTGATCTTGAAGAGGTGGAATAACTTTATGCGCCATCTCGAACTACCTCATATATCAACCATAATTAATATCTGATGCACCAATATATTGCTTGGCCTTGTCAGATAATAAAAAGATAACAGTATTTGCAACATCTTTTGGAGCCTCAATTGAATTGCAAAAACGCATGACATTTTTTCGTGTCATGCGTTTTTTTTGATATGGCGTGATGTATTATTTCCGCCAAAAATTCGGATATTCTGCTTTATCCTGAATATTAAATTCAATCATTTTCTCAAGCAATTCGTAATTTACCGGCTCATTCCACGGAATTCGAAACAAGCCTTTGGTAGCGCTGTAGCCAGCTTGTACAATATCATCGGCAAATTGCTCAATGCCTGCTTCTTCGGGTGAAACGCTCAAATGATGCTTCGCTGTGGATAAGCCGATGATAAATGTGCCATGATCGGTAAACATTGGCGTATTCCACTTGATTTGCGGTTCCAAATTCGGAAATTTATTAGCAACCCACGCCAAAATTTCCTCTGTTCGATCGCGTTGGTCGGGGTTATCGATACCTGCTAAATATTCTGCAAAAACTTCCATGTCTTCCTCCTTCGATATGGCTATTGCCTTCAAATATTCGAATTCTCAGCCTTATCCTTGATATAAAATTATTATAACCCCACTCTGTTTAACTTTAAAATCTTTGGATGCCAGTCGTCAATCAAACTTCAATGAGATCTGTATCAGGCGGGATATACCCGAGTTGCCTACCTATCTTTACTATTTGTCCTTTGTGATGAAACTCGTGGGTAATAGTATGTGTAAAAAGCCATAATGAGGTTATCTTCACGCTATCACCATTCGCAAAGGAGACTTGAACGGTTTGATCCCATTTGCCTTCGAATTCATTCAGAAATTCATGTACCAGGACATCCGTTTGCTTAAAAATCTCTCGCATTTCCTGTACGTTGTTAATAGATTCTGATTTTATTTTTGGAAGCGATTTACCTAGTGCACGATCACCCAGCCATACGCGATAACAATCGGCTACATGTGCATGGAGACTGCAAATAGAATCTCCGCCAAATGTTTCAAGGTTTTTAACATAATCCGATGGCGACAAAGTTTCGCAATAATGAAATAGTGAATCTCTTGTACGTTGAATCCAGTCATACTGGGTTAAGAATACATCCATTTTCACACTCTCCCTCTAAACGTTAAGGTCATTCTTATTCAACTTTCTTCCCCATATACTTCAATAAAAAAGAGCTCTTCTCCTTCTTAAAGAAAATGCGCCGTTTACAGAAGATCGTTAATAATGGAATGCACCCGTTAGAGTCTAAGTGAACTAATGATTCCACTTTCCTACGCAAAAACGAAAATGGAGGAACCATACCGGATGTTTGATTCCACTTCCCTGCGCAAAATCCAAAATGGAGGAATTAAGCGGGTGTTTGTTTCCACTTTCCTCCCCATAAACCAAATTGAAGGACATGTATAACCCCGTCCTAAACTTAGGACAGGGTTAATATAAAGTTGTTTTAATTTTTGATCACGAACTTAAAACTTACCTATAAAGTCGTTTAGAAACTAGGTTAATTGATCACTTCTGCACTATCTGAATAAGGTTGCCGCATGTATCGTCGAAGACAGCTATTGTGACTTCGCCCATTTTTGTCGGTTCCATTGTAAACTTCACGCCTTTTTCCATTAATCGTTCGTACTCTTTGCGAATATCCGCAACGCCGAACATTGTTGCCGGGATGCCATCGGCAGATATCTTCTTTTGATACTCCTTTGCGGCAGGATGTTCATTCGGTTCGAGTAAAAGCTCGGTACCGTCTGGATCATTGGGAGAAACTAGCGTTATCCATCTGAATTTCCCCATGGGAACGTCATGTTTTTTTTCAAAGCCTAGTGTTTCTGTATAAAACTCCAATGCCTTGTCTTGATCTTGAACGAAGATACTGGTAACAATGATTTTCATACTATTTTTTCCTCCTTCGATTTTTGCGGCGTATGGTACTCTGCTGACAATCTGGCTCCAAGCATAAAAACCCATATACTTTTTATACTGTTGATCTAACTAGATATATTTACAAAACACTGAATTCCTCATCTTTTACATCACTAATGAACATATGACCCGGGGCATGAGTAATCATTAGTGAAGGTTTACTTTGTATGGCTGCAGCTTGAGGGGTAACGCCGCAAGCCCAGAATACTGGAATTTCGCCTTCTTTGATTGTTACTGAATCACCGAAATCAGGCTTTGAGATATCGGTGATGCCAATTTGACCCGGGTCGCCAATATGAATGGGTGATCCATGTACAGCAGGAAAACGGCTTGTGATTTGAATCGCGCGGATGGCATCTTCGGGCTTCATGGGCCGCATACTGACAACAGTCGGGCCTTCAAATATCCCCGCTTTTTCACATGGAATATTGGTTTTATACATAGGAACGTTACAGGTTTCTTCAATATGACGAATAGGAATCCCGCTATCCAATAGCGGGGTTTCAAATGTAAAACTGCAGCCCAGTAAAAAACCTACCATATCATCTTCCCAATACTCTGTAATCTCTTTTACTTCTTTCGTATAAATACCATTTTCATAAATCCGATACTTAGGGATATCCGTGCGAATATCAGCATCTTTTGCCATTTTGCCCGGAATGAAAGAACCAGGTTCCGTTACATCTAATAATGGACAAGGCTTTGGATTTCGCTGACAGAACAACAGGAAGTCAAAGGCATAATCTTTCTTTAAAATAACGAGATTTGCTTGTGTATAACCTTTTGACATACCGGCAGTTGGTCCAGTAATGGTTTGTTTGCGAATAAGCTGCCTTATTTCACTTGGGTTCATATATTCATAGTTTTTCAACTGTAATCACTCTCCTAGAAACTTAAGGCTGTTTTCGCATTTATTGATTATACATTCACCTGTGGATTTCCGTTGCCATCTACTTATAAACATTTCGTCCTCTAATTTATCTGTGCTGATCTACAAGGATGGGATTGCCATCAGGATCTTCAATTGTAAAACTTGCAGGCCCTTCGCTTGTTTCATCTGCTTCAGACAGTATTTTAATTCCTTTTGCTTTAAGCTGCTTTTGGATATCGCGAATGTCCGTAAACGATTGGAGATTTTCGGCATTTTCATTCCAGCCTGGATTAAAAGTCAAAATGTTCTTTTCGAACATCCCTTGGAATAAACCAATTATGCAGCTTTCATTCTTCATAATGAGCCAATTTTGGGTAATTTCCCCTCCCAAGGTTTGAAATCCAAGATTTTCGTAAAATATTTTTGATTTGTTTATGTCTTTTACATTTAAACTTACAGAGAATGCGCCGAGTTTCATATTCCTATTTCCTCCATTTTAAAAATTAATAATTTTGAAAGTTCACAGTATTAATTAAGTATACCTTATTACTTATGAGAACACATTTCAGTTTGCCCAATCCTTATAAGTTAAAACTAAAGAAGCACTCCAATTTTTATGATTGAAGTGCAAAATTTGCTAGTTTTAATGATTACACAATCTCTTCCTTCAGTCTCTCAACTCCGTACCTGTTCAAAAATTTCGCAAAATACTCGCGTTTTTTTCCGTTTTCTGCGTATACGGCAATGATTTTTTCAACAGCTTGATAGAGGTCTTCAGGCTGAAGACTTTCTAAAAACAAATGACCAATTTGTGCATTTTTTCCTTTTGCACGGCCTCCAATGAACAGGTCATAGGTGTCTTTCATTTTAATGATGCCAATATCATTGACGAGCGGCTCTCCGCAGGCATTTGGACAGCCAGTGTAAGCAACCTTTAATGGAAAAGGAACAGGCTTTCCTTTGATTCTCTCATTTAGTTTGGCAGCAACCGGCATTCCTTCTTCTTCAGCACCTTTGCAGAAGTTGCAGGTGCGTAAACTCTTTACATAATTGCCGACAGGGTACCAATGCAGTCCGGCTGTTTCAAAAGCTGTTTTTGCTTCTTCAAGTCTGCTCTCAGGAATATCTAAATAGAGCTGCTGGAAGGTTGTCAGTTCAAGCCCCTGATCTTCATCCATATAATCAGCAAGCGTGATCAGCTGTTTGGCAGTAAGCCTTGAGCCAAAATTGATGCCTCCATTTACAGCAAGCTTTACCATTTTATCCTCCATATTCAAAGGCCCACTCTCCTATTTTCTTTCAAGTATAGCTTTTTTTCAGAAAAGTGTGAATGCTGTCAGACTCGGTTCTTGTAGCCTGTTAAAAAAGTTAAGACTGAGTAGGCGGCTAAACGGCTTGTCATATCGCGGAAATCAAGCGTCGGATCAATTTCAACAATGTCCAAGGCTTTCACTGACGGTACTTCTCCTAAAAAACGGATTGCTTCAATCAGCATGCGGGAATCCATGCCTCCCGGACCAATCGCCGGACATCCCGGTGCATACGCCTGATCCATGACATCCATATCCAGAGAAACATAGATGGTATCTACCTCTTTCAATAACTCTTGCACACTTCCCCCAAGAATCTGCAGAATTCCGTTTTCATAAACGTCCTGCATCGTGAAAATATGGACGCCTTGTTCTTTGCCGAAATCGGTATATTCTTTGCCATTAGAAAAGTCGCGAATGCCAATTTGATGGAGGTGTTTACCTTCCAGCACACCTTTTTCGATCAGCTGTCTAAATGGTGTTCCATTTGACGGTCCTCCATCTTCAAGGTTGCGCAGGTCATGGTGCGCGTCGAACTGAATAATTCCAGCCTTTCCTTTTTCTTTTTGAAAAGCAGTGAAAATCGGTGCTGTGACAGAATGATCGCCGCCAAGAAAAAGAGGAACCATCAGCGGGTGTTCACTCAAAACTCCCTCCACCGTCGTTTCGATTCTCCGGTGTGATTCAGATAGGTCTGTTACATGCATTGATATATCGCCAAAGTCTATGATTCTCTCTTCTTTTAAATCTGTATTGTCATGGATCGAATAGGTGGTAAAAGCGTTCATCATTTTTCTGATTGTTTCAGGAGCAAACGATGCCCCTGAATGGCTGATTGATGGCTTAGATAATGGAACTCCAACTAACCCAATGCCTTCACAAATATCATGATCCCATTTTTTAAGTAACGTTCCCGCCCGTGAAATCCCCCGGTCTATAAATCTTGCATCATGAGAAAGAAAGGGAAGATGGCTCACGGTGATCCCCCTTTTCAAATACAATGTCACCTTTCTTAATCACGGTCCTCGCGTGATTCACGCCGAAATGGTAAGGGATATATTCATAGTTTCCCGCATCCCAGATGACAAGGTCCGCCTGCTTCATTGGGGCGATAATCCCACGAATGCCGCCTAATCCGATAGCATAGGCTGCATTCACCGTGACAGCATTCCAAATTTCTTTTGTTGTCATTTTATACATAACGGCTGCGAAAGCCATAATCAGCTGCAGGTTCTCAGTCGGACAGCTCCCGGGATTGAAATCAGTCGCAAGTGTCACCGCGACTCCTTCGTCCAGCATCTTTCTTGCTTTGGCATGATCCGGTTTGCTTAGATAAAAAGAAGTGCCAGGCAGCAGGCAGGCAATCACCCCTTTTTCAGCCATTTGCTTAATGCCTTCGTCTGAAGTTCCGACTAAGTGTTCTGCACTGACGGCACCTAGCTCAGAAGCCAGTTCCGCACCGCCTAATGGATCAATTTCATCTGCATGGATTTTCACTTTAAACCCTTTTTGCTTTGCTTTTGATAAAAACACTCTGGACTGTTCAATCGTGAATACGCCTGTTTCACAAAAGATATCAACAAATTGAGCTAATTCTTCTTTTTCAATCACATCCAGCAGCTGAACCATTTCTTCTAAAAAAACGTCCGGCTGATGCTTATGCTCTGCAGGTATGGCATGAGCACCCAAAAAGGTTGAAACAACTTCGGCTGCGTGCTCAGCGTTTAATTTTTTTGCAGTCCTAAGCTGCTTCAGTTCTGTTTCCGCGTTCAAACCGTATCCGCTTTTCGCTTCAACCGTGGTCATTCCATATGAAAGCATCCGGTCAAGATGTCCGGATGCTTTTTCGAAAAGATCCGATTCATCTGCAGCCCGCGTTGCTTTAACAGTTGAAAGAATGCCGCCGCCCTGTTTCAGGATTTCCAAATAAGGAACGCCCTGCTGCTTCAGTCCCATTTCATGCTCACGGGATCCAGCAAACACTAAATGAGTATGAGGATCAATGAGGCCAGGTGTAACAAGCCTTCCTTCACAATCGATCCTTTTCTCAGCTTTCCATTCAGATGCTTCTTCATTTGAACCAATAAGAGCGATTCTTCCATCGGCAATTGCAAGTGCCTTGTTTTCAAGAACGATCAGCTCATTCATGTCCTTGCCGCATAGAGGACCTTCCTTTTCATAATCCATCGTCAAGAGCTGGCCGATATTTTCTAGTATTAGATCATATTTCATAAGAGAACCTCCTCCTATTCCTGCATCGGAATGCGTACGTTGTGTTCTTTGGCAAAAGTCTGTGCCTCTTCGTAGCCTGCGTCTGCATGCCGGATAATGCCCATTCCAGGATCAGTTACGAGAACTCTTTCTAATTTGCGTTTAGCTGTTTCCGTTCCATCAGCGACGACGACCATTCCTGAATGCAGAGAATAGCCCATCCCTACTCCGCCGCCGTGGTGGAAGGACACCCAGCTTGCACCGGCAGATGTGTTTACTAATGCATTTAATACTGCCCAGTCTCCAATTGCATCGCTTCCGTCCTTCATCGCCTCTGTCTCGCGGTTTGGAGAAGCAACAGAACCGCAGTCAAGGTGATCGCGGCCAATGACGATCGGCGCTTTTAGTTCTCCTGTACGTACCAGCTCATTAATGGCAAGGCCCATCTTCACCCGTTCTCCGTAGCCAAGCCAGCAAATACGAGCCGGAAGACCTTGAAAAGCAACATGTTCATGTGCCATATCAATCCAGCGCAGCAGGGCTTCATTTTCAGGAAAAAGATCTTTTATTAACTGATCTGTCCGGTGGATATCAGCAGGATCACCAGATAGAGCTGCCCATCTGAATGGACCTTTGCCTTCACAGAAAAGCGGACGAATGTAAGCTGGCACAAATCCCGGGAACGCAAATGCATTTTCCACTCCTTCGTCTTTTGCTACCTGACGAATATTATTGCCGTAATCAAACACGATCGTTCCGCGCTTTTGCAGCTCCACCATGCATCTTACATGCTCTGCCATTGATTTTTTGGACTTCTCAACATACAAATCCGGATGATCCTGTTTTAACTGCAGCGCTTCATCTATCGATAAACCATGCGGAAAATATCCGTTTAACGGGTCATGGGCGGATGTCTGGTCAGTAAGAATGTCAATCTTGATGTTTTTCTCCATCACTTCATGAAGAACATCTACTGCATTTGCCACTAATCCGATTGATAGAGCTTTCCCTTCTGATTTCGCTTCCATAGCCCATTGCACCGCTTCATCCAAAGAGTGTGTCAGCCTGTCACAATATTTTGTCACAAGTCTCTTCTCAATTCTGCTTTGATCAACATCAGCAGCAATCACAACTCCGCCATTCATCGTGACTGCAAGTGGCTGTGCCCCTCCCATGCCTCCAAGGCCGGCCGTCAATGTGATTGTGCCTTTTAAGCTTCCTCCAAAATGCTCCTTTGCAACTGCAGAGAACGTTTCATAGGTTCCTTGAAGAATTCCCTGGGTTCCGATGTAGATCCAGCTTCCCGCCGTCATTTGGCCATACATGGTGAGGCCTTTTTGATCCAGTTCGTGGAAGTTTTCCCAATCTGCCCATTTCGGCACAAGAACAGAGTTCGAAAGAAGAACCCGCGGAGCATGTTCATGCGTTTTAAATATCCCGACAGGCTTACCTGATTGAATAAGAAGCGTCTCATCATGCTCCAATGATTTTAACGACCGGACGATCCCACCCAGTGCCTCCTGATTTCTAGCGGCCTTTCCAATGCCTCCATAAACAATGAGGTCTTCCGGCTTTTCTGCAACCTCAGGATCTAAGTTATTCATCAGCATGCGGAGCGCTGCCTCCTGCTCCCATCCTTTGCACTCTAATTCCGTTCCCCGTTTTGCTCCTGTAAATTTTGCTTTCATGATAAAATTTCCCCCTTTTTATCGTTATGATCATTTGTAAATCTGTTTACATCCGCTTTTTTCAGCCAGGCGGCAGCAGCTTCCATATCTTTTGAAAAAACCCTGTCCTTCGTAATCGCAGGGACCACCGTTCTTCCATGAAAATAAAATGTTCTTGTCGTTTCAGACATCTTCTCAATTCCCCGGTAAGCGGCTGCCTCCATTGCACAAATCAATTCAATCGCAAGCACACGTCTGCAGTTTTGAATAATTTGATACGCATGCCTTGAGGCAATCGTCCCCATGCTGACGTGATCCTCCTGATTAGCTGATGAGGGAATTGAATCCACACTCGCAGGGTGGGCAAGCGTCTTGTTTTCAGAGACAAGCGATGCAGCACAATATTGCATAATCATCGCTCCTGACTGGAGACCGGGCATTGGACTCAAGAACGGCGGCAGATCATTGAGCTGCGGATTGACCAGTCTTTCAATTCTTCGTTCGGAAATATTAGCAAGCTCTGCGATGCCCACCTTCAAAAAATCCATGGCAAATGCAATCGGCTGACCGTGGAAATTCCCTCCTGACAAAACCTTTTTGCCATCATCAAAAATCAGCGGATTATCCGTAGCTGCGTTCATTTCAATTTCAAGCTTATCTTTCACATAAGAAAGGACCTGAAGACTTGCTCCATGAACCTGAGGGATGCACCTTAAGGAATAGGCATCCTGAACCCTCAGCTCTCCCTGATGGGTAACAAGAAAGCTGCCTTTCAAAATCCCTCTGATTCGCTCAGCCACTTCCATTTGCTCTTTGTAGCCGCGGGCAATATGAATGTCTTCATCAAACGCATCAATGATTCCTCTCAGACCTTCAATCGTCATTGAAGCAATGTAGTCTGCCTGCAGCGCCACCGCTTCAGCTTCAATGTAATTGACGAGTCCCATTGCCGTCATTGCCTGTGTCCCATTGATTAAAGCCAGACCTTCTTTAGCCTGCAGCGTCACAGGATGAAGTCCCGCTAACTGAAAGGCTTCTTCGGTCTCCATTTGCCGGCCCTGATAAAAAACCTCTCCTTCACCGACAAGAACAAGTGCCATGTGAGACAAAGGAGCCAAATCTCCGCTTGCTCCAAGTGAACCCTGCTGCGGCACAACAGGATGAATCTCGTGATTCAGCAGCGAAACAAGTAATGATAAAACCTCCCTGCGGACACCGGAAAAACCTTTCAGCAAGGCATTTAGCCTAAGCAAAAGCATCCCCCGTGACACCTCTTCAGGAAACGGGTCTCCGACACCGCACGCATGACTTCGAATCAAATTGATCTGCAGCTCTTCTGCATGTTCGGCATCAATCAGCACATCACTGAATTTCCCAAACCCCGTTGTAATTCCGTAAACGACCTTCTTCTGAGCGACTATGTTTTCAACCGCTTTTCTGCTCTTTTCAACCTTTTCCCACACATAGTCAGGAATATGAATCATGGCTTTTTCATATAAAACCTTCTTCGCGGATTGTATGGTGAGTGAACTTCCCGTTAATTCAATCATCTTTCTGCTCCTCTTTTGTTCAAAATAAAAACCAAAAAGGAGGCCATACCAATAGAAACACGCAAAACCGTGTTTTCTACCGATACAGCCCCCTGCTATCTATTAACTATGGGTGCATCTTATATATGATTAATTCCCAAACCCATTGCCTCATGCTCTGAACCTTTAACAGGCGCACCAATTGTGCCGTACAAAGCAATCGCAATCCATTCGCCTTCCGTTTCTGCCTCGTAAGGCTTGCCGCGGACAATGGCAAAACGAAGTCCCACTGTACGCAAAACACTTCCAAGCTGAACCTGCCCTCTCGTCACGCCATGAAGCGCTTCCATAATGGCATGATACAAAGAGTGTGTTTCACGGTATCCATCAGGCGATATCACACCTGAACGCTTTGCTGCCGTTTCAATGGCCGCCACTACTTTATGCGTCTCCATTGAACCCGTTTTCCCCTGACAAAATTGAAATCCCTGCTCTGTCAGCTGCTGCCCATAAAATTGATCGTCTTCACCGAGCAAAACGAGCTGCATGGCATTTTTACCAATACGATGATCCGGTTGTATGCTCATATCTATTCTCACTTCATACTGAATTTTCTGATAAACTAGTGTCTACCGTTAGTTTATGATTGAATGAGGAAAGTGTCAAGAATTTAATTGTTGTTTGAACCTGAGCTGCTATATTGAAGAGATAAGAAAACTTTTGTAATCCCCCAGCTTCCGAGATGAACCATGAGCAAAATAGAGAGCAGAACAGCAGGACTAATGTTTACTCCGAAAAGCAGCAGCGTGAATAAAACATAAATGGCAGCAATCGTCAAAATCCATGAAATCGACCGGGATTTTTGCTCAATGAAATGAAAGACTTCATCAATTCCCCTCTTCTTCTTCGCAAAATACATGCCAAGCCACCAGCCGATCAAACCCGCAGCCATTCCTCCGTATACCCCGATAAATGCTCCAGCTGATTCCATCATCCCTCTCCCCCATCCTCAAAAATAAAAATTTCTTCAATTCTGCACGTAAACGAGTTCGCAATCTTAAATGCAAGTTCCAAAGACGGATTGTATTTTCCAGATTCAATCGCAATAATCGATTGTCTTGAAACGCCAACCTGAACCGACAGCTGTTCCTGAGTCATTCCTTTTTCTGCGCGCATTTCCCTGATTCTGTTCTTCATGTTCATCCACCTTGTAAAGCTTCCTTTACGTAAAGTTTACTTTACATGGAATAAAAAGTAAACTCTTTTTCCAGATGAACAGAAAAAAGAAGAGAAGCCTACGCTCCTCTTCTTGCTTATCATTCTTCTGATTACCTCAATCCGTATGCCTTAATCACATCCTGCGTGATTTTATTGCCGGCATCATCCCAGGCAGATGCCCTTAGTGACACATGTTTGCTGTTTTTTGGATTGTTGATTTTAGCGGTCCATTTATTCTCTGCTGTTTGCTCAAGCTTTACTGTCTTCCATGACTTTCCTTCATTGAAAGAAACTTCGAGCGCTGCACCTTGCAATTTTCCGTACCCTTCAACTCCATCCAGTTTTGCTGCAGACAATTCCAGATTCGTTAATGGTGCGGCCAATGCATCGCCGTACATATCCGTTTCAACCTTGTAGTCAAGAGAATAAAGCGGAAGCGGTTTACGGGAGTTCTCTTCTATTCCAGACCAGAAGGTCCACTCTGTGTGTGTGCTGACTGAAGTATCCCAACGTTCCGGATCTCGTTTGGCATCCGTTACTAAGCGGTATTGCTTTCTTTCTTCCGAAATGCCGCTGAATACATTTAAAGCCTGACTTGTTCCTTGTTTAATCAGGGTATCTCCCTGATAAAACTTGTGTGTTTGATTTTTAACCGATTCATCAAATTCCGTTCCGCCTGTGTGTCCATTTCCTGAATCTGCCCAGGCAGGAATGTTTAACTGGAACGAGTTCCCGCTGCGGAAAGGTGTCCAATAGCCGTCACCTAGACGCGGGCGGACGACCGGCGAGAACCACTCTTCCTGCAGTCTTTCCCCTTTTTTATACGTCACAGCCGGCTGGCGTACTGCCCAAGGACTGTCTAAAACTTCTGCCTGGTGATACCAGCGTGTTCCCTCAACAGCTGAGACCCATTCCGTTCGAACAGAAGGAAACTGCATTTTATACATGAATCCGACCGCTCTTAATGTATGTGGACGCAGGTCAAAGCGGAATTCCCCGCCAGGAGTTTCCTGATCAGACTTATAGCGTGCATCAATTTTTACAAGCTCTCTATTTGAAGGCGCATAGGTCAGATCCTTTGGAATATTTTCACCATGAACGTCCATTAAATCATAGACATATGGCGTGTTCGTTTCGCCTTCAACGAACAGCTTCAGGTTGCCTGAACGTGCAGCCTTAATCACTTTGTCTCCTTCACTTTTGCTGATGCCGGCAACAGCAAGAGGAATGTCGGTAGAATCCGGATTGCCTGCATATACGCTGAACTCCGTATCTTCATAATTGACGATGATTAAAAGCTTCGCTCCGGCTGCATGGGCGGCAGCAGCCTGCTCTGAAGGAGTGACATCCGCATTGCGGTCAACTACGACAGCTTTGCCTTTTGCATTTAATCGTTCAAAATCAACTTGTGATCCGCTGCCTGCATAAACCGTTGATAAGTTATATTTTCCATCAAGAAGCGTGCTGCCTGCTAAAGGAATGTCATCGAGCACCTTATCTTTAAAGTGGATTTGAAGATAAGGCTTGATTAAACGCCAGCGGGTCAGCATTTCAAATTCCCCATTATTCACTTTCTTTGTCGGAGCAGCATACAGTTTATCAATCCAAACCGGAGCTAAGTACACGTGGTTCATCGTTTTGCCGTCAAGAGAGCGGTAATATTCCAGACGCTGATAGCTTGGCTCTGTCTCTTTTGGCACATTCACTTTTATTTCGTTTGCTTTTCTGGCATCAAACTCAACGGTTTGAGGTCCGTCCAGTATAATTTCAGGGTTTCCGACTAAAGCAACCCCGCGGTCATCTGTAGTAGCATCTACTTCCATCATGGACATAGCGGAGTATGTTCCAGGGCGCAAACGGAATTCTGCTTCTCCATTTACAGCGACGAACTCTGGAATCATATCTTTGTTAACGAGACCAACGTATGCAAGGGCAGGATTGCCGCTGCGGTCTTTAGCTGTCATTTTTAACGTGTATTTTTCCTCTTCTTTCACCGTGCCGAGTGAAGTATGAGCCACTTGTTTGCCGTTTTCCAATGCCGTCAAATGACCTTCATACCTGCTTCCTGCTTCACCAAATTGCGGATCAAGTGTGAGGGAAACGGTTTTTGTTCCATTTGCCGGAATCGTGATCTCGTTTTCAGAGATTGTCAGCATACCATTTGGTGCAGCGTTCCCGTTTGTATTTTTGAAATCAGTCTGCAGAGTTAGTGTGACCGCTGTGTCCGAATCATTTGTATACGTGACTGTTTTTTGTACAGGCTGTGCATCCGCGTTCGGCCATTTAAAGAAACCGAATGACAGCGAACCCGTTGCCCTTACTTTGCCTGCTGCTGCAGCCGGCAGATCCAGACGGCCTGTACCAATGTGATACGGAGAATATGGCAATTTTTTAGATGTGCTCATCAGTGCTTCTTTTAACTGAGTGCCGCTCCAGCCAGGATTTTTCTGCAAGAGAAGCGCGGCAGCACCTGCAACGTGCGGTGTAGCCATTGACGTTCCATTTAAACTCTTATAAGAGCCGGTTCCTGCTGAAAGACCGGAGCGTGCAGCAACAATGCCGACTCCCGGAGCTGATAAGTCAGGTTTTAGCCCCTTATCTCCGTAGCGCGGTCCTTTAGATGTAAAGCCTGCAATCTTATCAGCCTTATCAACCGCTCCAATTGTTAAGGCGGCATCTGCAGCTCCAGGTGAACCAATCGCCCCTTCCGCTCCATAGTTTCCTGCTGCGATGACAAACAGAGTTCCTTTTTCTTCACTGATCCGGTTGACTGCCTGTGCCATCGGATCAGTTCCATCAGAAGGTTCAGAGCTTCCGAGACTCATATTCACGATCTTCGCGTTTTCAGCTGCCCATTCCATGCCGTCGATGATCCATGAATCAAGACCGCTCCCTGAGTCATCAAGTACTTTTCCAACTACTAAACGGGCATCAGGGGCAACCCCTTTATTCTTTCCTTCAGAAGCAGCACCTGTTCCAAGGACGGTTGATGCAACATGTGTGCCATGGCCGTGTTTATCGTCCAACTGCTGTCCTGGCACAAAGCTTTTTGACGTTTCAATCTGGCCCGAAAAATCTGGGTGGGCCGGATCAATACCCGTATCAAGCACAGCTACTTTTACGCCTTCCCCTGTAAATCCAGATTCCCATATTTGCGGAGCACCGATCTGCGGCACGCTTTGGGCAAGAGATGCTTCTACTTTTCCATCCAGCCAGATCTTGTCAATCCCCTTTTCAAACTCAGCTGTTTCCGGCTTCGCTTTTTCTAAAGCTGCTGTTTCAGGCGTGATATCTTCCCAGAATGTTTCTGCATCTTTTTTTGATGCAGAAAGCGCAGCACCGTTAATACTTTCAAGTGTACGTACTGTTTTTGCCCCTTTTGGCTCCGATTTTGCTTGGGCAGCCCGCACTTTCGTCTCTTCATATTCCACGATTACCGGGAGAGAAGCGAGACTCTTGTCGTCATAGCCATTTTCAATTAATTCCGTTACGTTAAATAAATCTTTGTCCAATTTGTCAGCTGCCAAGTAAGGCATAGCTGAATTTGGAATGACGAACGTTTCTTCACCGATGGTCAGGATCTGTGCTCCTGCACCGTTTTGATCGGCAGGCTCAACATTGATCACGCTTTTACCGTCTTCAATCTCTTTAACCGTGACCACATCGCCTGTAATAAGGGTGATTTTGTGCTCGTCTTTATTTGTTATCGTATTAATTATGGAAGAAGTCTCAGAAGTTTTTTCCAGATTTGTTTGATCAATTGCTTGGACGCTGCTGAAAGTTGAGGAAAGCATGACTGCAGATACAGAGGTTGCGACTAACGACTTTAGAATAAATTTTCTCAATATACATCCTCCTAAAAAATACAAATAAGTTCTTTCAATATGTACGTCTGGATGTAAGTGACATGGACTCATAGATAAGAGAAACGAACCGTTTGCTGCTTTCTGAAAAAGACACCTCCTCTGTAAATAAAAACTTTTTAAACTGAGTTTCTGTAACGATGTTTACTGCCAAAGAATTTAATAGAATTGTATATTGTAGGATGCAAAGTAACAATTGGGGTTTTTGAACGGTCTTGTGAACTATACAGAACGATATAAACTTCAATAATGATAAAAAAAAATGAATATCTGATGCAAAGTATCTATTTAACCGCATTTAAAATTGGGGTTTTTGCTCAAACTATGGAATATTTTGAAAGATTATGAATGATAAAATGATAGAACTTGAAAACTGAAAGGAATGGTTCTGTTTGATGCAAAACTTATATAACTCAGCAAACCGGTTCATCCTATGGAGCTCTGCCAATCAGCGGACTTGGTTGTTAACCTGCTGAATAAAAAATAAAAAGGGAACTCCGTTTGAATTGGAGTTTCCCTTTATTAAAATTGTTTAACAGTATGAAGGCCTTTTTCACTATTTCAGGATGCCAGGGTGTGCTCACGATGCATTATCCTGTTCTGACACCCTTCTTTTTCGTTTTGCAGCAAGCAATCACGTAGCTACGGGTTCTTTTTCATTCATCAAAAGACGAAAGGTTTCTTGATCGGACTCTGCTGGAAGCTCGTATTGGTCTTTATATTTCTCGCTTCCTTTCCCGGTCACAAGAATCCAGTCTCCCGCTTCTGCCAGTTCCCATGCTTTTTGAATAGCAAGAGTCCGGTCCGGTACGAGCAAGTCAGCTTCTTTGCCTGAAGACTTCAGATACGCTTGCAGCTCGTCAATCATTTCGTTTTGCTCAACACCGTTTAAATCGTCAAATGTCAGAATCGAACAGTCGCTCATGCGCGACGAGATCTCCATCATTTCCGCCCGTTTGCTTTCATCCCGGTCGCCTCTGAAGCCAAAGACATGAAAAATCCGCTTTGCTCCGCAGTCTCTCGCCGTTTTCAGGATGTATTCAAACGCATCTGCCGTATGGGCATAATCAATAACCGCCGTTGCATCCTTTTGATGGCTGTACATTTCGAACCGTCCAGGAATTCCTTTAAAGGTTCTAAAACCTTCAATAAGCTTTGCTGAGTCTACGCCAATTTTCCGTCCAGTCAAATAGGCCATTGATGCATTATAGATGTTATGAAGACCCGGAATGCTCATGGAAAAACGAAGCTCTTCTCCGTTCTCAGTGACTTCAAAATTTGAGCAGTGTACATCATTTTCCGATGTAAATTCAAGATCATCCATTGGTGACCGTCCGAAAGTGGACACCTGAATGTTCTTTTCTTTTAAAAGGCCGGCAAGCTTTTGACCCCATTCATCATGGGTGCTGATGATTGCCTTTCCGCCCTGCTTCAATTTTGAAAAAAGCTGCTGCTTCACTTCAAAATACTCTTCGATCGTATTGTGATAGTCCAGATGTTCATGAGCCAGGTTCGTAAAAAGACCAACATCAAATTCGATGCCTTCCAGCCTTTTTTGGGAAAGTCCGTGAGAAGAAACCTCCATTATGACGACGTCATCTTTGCTTTCAGCCAATAACCGCTGCAGTTCCAGCGCATCCGGTGTCGTATTTTTTGAGCTGTATGCCTGTCCATTGATCACATTGTGAACAGTGCCAAATAGCGCACATGAATAGCCGGCGTGCCGCAGAATGTGCCTCAGCATAAAAGAAGTCGTCGTTTTTCCGTTTGTTCCCGTAATCCCGATCATAATGTGTTTCCGTGATGGGTAATCATAAAAGTGTGCAGCAAGGTTGGCCAGCGTATCTCTGCTGTTAGCTACCCTGACGTATGGAACCGGCAAATCCGTCAGATCTTTTTCCCCGACAACGGCCGCAGCTCCTTTATTGATCGCATCCTTTATATAATCATGGCCATCCCGTTCAAAGCCTGAGATCGCAACAAATAAGCAGCCTGGTTTGATTTTGGCTGAATTTGCGTCGATTCCTGTGATTTCGGCAGATCCCAGTTCTTCCTGATTTAAAATGGAATGGCCAGTCTGCTCGAGCAAAGTAAGTAATTTCATAGTTGATCTCCTTATTTCATGGCATCCGTTCTGTTATGTTGCGTCAAAAAGAGCTTTGTTATCATTTTGCGTTATGTGATACCATATCTGTTCGAAATCATTCCGGTTTTATGAGGGAAGAATGAAGATGAAAATATTGGATATTGTCGATTTAACATGTGTTTAGGCTTTTTAATGGCAAAAAAAAAAGATTGTGACCCGTCAATTTCGGTGAATTACTAGTTATTTGATCCCCCCGCTTATTGATCTTACTGACTAATTGAAGCGGGGGATCAAAAAACGGCTCCAACTAAGGAGCCGCCTAAAAGGGGGATCTATGTTAACTATTCACAACCTCTTTTTGAGAGAGCTTCACTTTTTCAGTGATTTTTTCTCCTTGGCGGTAGAACTCTACATTTATTTCATCACCAATATTGGTTTGTGAATAGAGAAATTTGCGCAGTTCATTTGAATTTTTGATGGCTGTGCCGTTCATCGCAACGATGACGTCTCCTTCTTGCATGCCAGCTTCAGATGCTGGGGATCCCGGGCTAACACCCTGTACAAATACTCCTTCAGTCACTTTTTCCGGAAGCTGAAGCGTGTTAGTACGGTACTGTTCAGGTACTTCGCTTAGGTCAAGAAGACCAACTCCTAAGAATGGACGATCTACTTTTCCTTTTTCAAGCAGTTCATCTACAATTGGCTGAAGGTCGTTGCTTGGGATAGCAAATCCTAATCCTTCCACCCCGTCCTGTGTGATTTTCAGGCTGTTGATGCCAATAACCTGGCCATTCATATTCAATAAAGGTCCGCCGCTATTTCCTGGATTAATGGCCGCATCCGTTTGAATAACATTTAACTCCCAGCTGCCTTCAGAAGTTGAAATGGGAATGGTGCGGTCTGTTCCGCTGATAATACCTTCCGTAACTGTGCGGGAGAAATCTAGTCCAAGCGGATTTCCAATCGCCACAACCCTTTCACCTGCACGAAGCTCTCCTGAATCTCCAAAATCAGCAACCGCTTTTGCATACTTGCTGTCGATTTTAAGGACAGCTGTATCAGTTAAGGGATCAGCTCCAACAAGCTCAGCCTGCGATTTTTCTCCATCTGAGTAGGAGATTTCGATGCTGCTTGCTCCCTCAATGACGTGATTGTTTGTAATAATATAGGCGGTATCTCCATCTTTTTTGAAAATAACCCCTGAACCTGTGCCTGCTTCAGCATCCTGAGTTCCGCGGCCAAATCCCTGCTGCTGCTGTTTATTTGATATCCCTACAATCGCTGGCGACAGCTTTTCCACCATATCCGCAATATCGTTCGTTTGACTGATAGGCTGGGTATTCACTGTACTTGAATCGTTTTCTTCTTCTGAAGTATTTGAATCAATGGAATAAGAAGGTTCATTTGAGCTTGTTTCTTCATCAAGAAAAGGCTGTACTCCAAGTACCAGCGCTCCTCCGACTACCCCGCTGATCACAGATGACATAACCGCTCTCCATCTGGACGGCTTTTTTTGAGGCTGTCCCGATCTGACCATAATTTCGCGTGAGTCCGGGTCTAATAATGTATCTTTCCGTTCTGTATCATCGTAGTATCCCATCCTGATTCCTCCTAGTGATTTTCTTTGTTAACCCTACTATAAAAAATCATTTTGGGAGAAAGATGAAAAGATTATGTGAAATTGTTAAATGATGACCATATCTGTGAAGACATTGTATAATTACGAATAAGAAGGAGCGTGAATGGGTTTGTCATACTCTATTTTTCTTGTGGAAGATGAACAGAATTTAAATGATTTGCTGACAAAATATCTGGAGAAGGAAGGCTATAAGGTCACCTCATTTACAAATGGGGAAAAAGCGCGCCAGGCCATTCATGAAACTCCTCATCTTTGGGTTCTCGATATCATGGTGCCGGATGTTGACGGTTATCAATTAATAAAAGAAATTAAAGCAGTATCATCAGATACCCCAGTTATTTTCATTTCTGCGCGGGATACAGATATTGACCGGGTGCTCGGTCTTGAGCTTGGAAGCGATGATTATATTTCAAAACCTTTCCTTCCCCGTGAACTTGTCATTCGCGTTCAAAAACTGCTGACTCGTGTTTATGAAAGCAGCACACTTTCATCAAGCGTAAAGCTTGCGCCTTATACGATTGATGAAAGTGTGCGCTCGGTCTCGCTGAATCAGGAAAATCTGAATCTAACTTCTAAGGAATTTGATTTATTGCTGCTGTTTTTGCATAACAAAGGCCAGGCTTTTTCGCGTGAACAAATGATTGAGCATATTTGGGGAAGCGACTACTTCGGCACAGACCGGGTGGTAGATGACCTCGTCCGCCGCCTCCGCAAAAAAATGCCTGATTTGAAAATAGAAACCATTTACGGTTACGGATACAGGATGCTGACGGGATAATGAAAAATAAATCACTGACGTTTCAAATTTGGATTGTAATCTCAGGGATTCTTCTCGTCATTTCTTTGCTGCTGATGATCATATTCCCAACTACACTCAGGAATTTTTTCACGAACGAGATCTATACAACGATTGAAAATGAACAGCATATTTTGACGGAATACCGCCTTCAGGGAAATGTCCAAATGGACCCTCTTACGAGAAACGGAGAGAAGCTCTCTCCTGACCGCTCGGTTCAGCACATCATTCTCCCTGAGAGTGCGCCTTTTTTTTACAACGAAAAAAAGCTTCCAATGAGATTTCTTCAAGAAACGCAATCACTTGCTTCTAATCAAAAAGACATCACGGAAGAATACTCGAGGGAAATCAATAATGAACGGCTCTTTTTTGTAATCAAAAAAGTGACTGTTGACGGACAGCCTGCATTTCTTCTTTCTTATGCGTGGGATTCTTACCGAAATGATCTTGTGCTGACTTTGTTCAAGCAGCTTGTTTTCGTCATGATCATTGTGTTTCTTTTCAGCTGGATTCCGTCCATTTGGCTTGCAAAATATTTGTCTCGTCCAATTGTCTCTTTAGAAAAAGATGTGAAAAGAATTTCAAACGAAGATTGGCATGAACCCGTTGAACTTGATCGAAGCGATGAAATTGGAAAGCTTGGGGAAACAATAGAAGTGATGCGAAAACGGCTTGTTCAAAAGGATGAAGCACAGCGCACCCTGCTGCAGAATATCTCCCATGACTTAAAAACGCCGGTTATGGTCATCCGCGGATATGCGAAATCAGTGAATGACGGCATTTATCCAAAGGGTGATCTGACAAGCACGATGGATGTGATCGAAGAGGAAGCACAGCGTCTGGAGAAAAAAATTAAGGACTTGCTGTATATAACAAAACTTGATTATTTATCTTCGAGAAACTCCGGTAAATCTGAGGTTGAACTGAATGTGACAATTCGCGAAGTCATCGACCGCATCAGGTGGTCACGCCAGGAGCTTGATTATGAAATAAACCTGAAACATGCGGCTATTCATGGCGATAATGAACTATGGATCAAGCTGCTTGAAAACTTATTTGAGAATCAGCTCAGATATGCGGATTCAATGATTGGTGTTCATCTAAAACAGGCGGGGAATGATTTTCTTCTTAAAATATGGAACGATGGACCTCCGATTGAAGAGGACGTTCTGCCCCATCTGTTTGAGCCTTTCCATAAAGGCAGCAACGGCGAATTCGGGCTTGGACTCAACATCGTTAAAAGAATCGCCGAGCTTCATCACGGAACAGTTTGGGCTGTGAATGAGGATGGAATGAGTACATTTTATGTGAAAGTACCAAAGAGATAGCAGACGGCCTTTTTATGAGGCCGTTTTTTTTATGATTTCTGTGCTGCCATTCCAATTACAAAAAAGAACAGCTTTCATGCTGCTCTTTCATTTCCATCTTAATTAACATCTCCCAAATATATCTTTTCCGGCTTCTTCCCAGATTCAAGGTCCATAATGGAAGGCAGCATCGACATCGGATAAAGCCGATAATCGGTAAGGTTTTTTACAGGCAGCCATTCTACACCAATTTGGCCATCATCAGGAATGACACCAGCGGCCGGTGCTGGCTGTCCTTCTTTAATGCGGCATAGAAACATCAGATCCAATTGATGGAATCCTTTATCCCATTCAAACCCATGATTGCTCCCGACATAATCCCGAACAAAAATCAGGTCATCAATCTCAACTTCAACCCCAATCTCCTCCATGCACTCTCTTTTCAAATTTTCATAAAGGTTCTCGCCATGCTCCTGTCCGCCCCCTGGCAAAATGTAGAACGGTCCGATCTCATCTTCTTTCTTGATGACTAAAATCTTGCTGTCTTGAATAATAATGGCTTTTGATGCTGTACGTACCATGCGTGATCTCCTTTTGACTAAAATTTCATCCTCCCTCATTATATTGGAATCATAGTGATAATTGTCATTTTTTGTACAATGTTTCTTTTAATATCCTGTCGGCCAATTCGCTAATCTGCGTTCACTTTTTGTCCCGTTTTTAACCACCGCAAATTCAAGCGCTTTACACAGATATTTTCTTGTATCTCTTGGGTCGATCACATCATCAATATAATGCTTGGATGCCGCTTTGTAAGGGGAACTGTCAAATGCCCATTGCTCGAGCAATTTTTTCCTTGCTTCAGCCTGGTTGATTTCATTTTGCAGCTGTCTGCCGTACACAACATTAATGCCGACCTCTGGTCCTGTGAAATTAATTTCTGCCGTGGGCCACGCAAAGACGAAATCAGCCCCCATCGTTGGACCGCACATGTTTCCGTATGCTGCCCCAACACTTTTTCTAATGACTACGGAGATTTTAGGAACTGTCGACTGAGCCAGTGCCTGATTCCAGATCATGATTTTAGTTGGCATTTTTTCCCGCTCAGCTTCTTGACTTATTCTAAATCCAGGTGTGTCATGCAGGAAAATCAACGGGATATGATAAGAGTCGCACAGGCATATAAAATCGGTCGCCTTATCGCACTCCTTCGGTCCGGCAGCACCGGCAAATTTCTTTGGCTGATTTGCCACAATGCCGACAACTCTTCCATTCATTCTGGTAAATACCGTAATAAGGCCTTCTCCATAAGTAGATTTATATTCAAAGAACTGCTGATTATCTACAATTTCCCGTATGATCTCCTTCATATCATAGACTCTATTTTTGTGGCTCGGCAAAATAGTCAAAACGTTCCCTATGCTCCGATACGGATCATCATTAGTATCAATGAAAGGAGGTTCCTCTCCTCCGTTCAGAGGCATATAGCTGAAAAAGGTTTTCAGATGTTCAATACATTCTTCTTCGGTACTGCCAAAGGTATCTGCCTGACCTGTTTCATTCGCATGAACCTTCCATCCGCCGAGCTGTTCTGTATCAACTTTTTGACCTGTTGCCATGGAAAGCATTCTTGGACCTGCGATAGCCATACAAGTTCCTTTTAGCATCGAGACAAAATCAGAGGATACCGCCATCCATGTCGGCCCGCCAAAACTGTCTCCCAAAATGGCCGTCATTAGAGGAACTTGTCTGGAATGGGTCAGCATTTCTTGAGGGAAGAGCTTATCGCTGATGCCGTCAGATCCCATTCCATCAGGCATCCTAAGGCCCCCTCCCTCATTTAAATTAAAGAGAGGCAGTCCTCGCTTCAAAGCATATTCATGTATTTTTTTTGATTTTCTAATATGAACAGCGCCTTCTGTACCGGCAAATACCGTTTTGTCACCTGCCATAATAACCGCAGGCCGCCCATCTATTTTTGCTAATCCTGTAATTAGCCCGTCCCCATAGCTTCTGTCCTCTGCACCTGGATAATCTGAATGATTCAGCATCCCGAGCTCCATAAAGCTGTCCTGATCAGCTAACAGAGAGATTCTTTCTCTTGCAGTCTGAAAGCCATTCTTGTGGAGCAAATCCATTTTCTCCTGACCCCCGCCAAGCTTGGCTTTATCTTTTCTCCTATTCAAATCCTCAACTGCGTCATGAAATGAATTCTTCACTTCATTCATTTTTTCACCTCCGCACTTTCATGTGTTTTTAATAGCCTCCTCAACAGTTTTCCTGAGCTTGTAGATGGCAGTTCCTCCCTGAATTCAATTTCTCTAGGGTATTTGTAGGCCGCCATATGCTCCTTGGACCAGTTAAGGATGTCTTGTTCCGTCACTTTTCCTCTCTCATTTGGTTTCAGCACAATAAACGCTTTAACGCTTTCGCCCCTGACAGAATCAGGTATGCCTATGACTGCACTTTGCATCACTGCTGGATGCTCATTCAATAATGCTTCAACATCTTCAGGGAAAACACTGTACCCGGAGCACTTAATCAGTTCCTTCATGCGGCCAAAGAAATAGAGATACCCATCCTCGTCAAGCAATCCGATATCCCCTGTAAAGACCCATCCATCCCTCAACGCTTCAGCGGTTGCATCAGCCCTGTTTAGATAGCCTTTAAATATCCCCGGATTCCTGACAGCAATTTCTCCTTTTTCACCTGGAGCAGCAGGAAAACCTGTCTCAGTTTCTACTATTTTGATTTGATTCTGATAGACAGGGATCCCGCAGCTTCCAAACTTTATCTTATCTTTAGGCATGAACGTATCACATGTATGAGTTTCGCTCAGACCATACGATGCCTCATGCATAATGCATCCTTTTGTAAGTTCATGCCATCTTTCAGCCAGTTCTTTTGTAACTGGCATTCCAAAGCTTGTGGATGGATTATGCCTGAGTGATGTAAGATCTCTTTTTTCCACACCCGCTGTTTGCAGAATGGCTGCATTCATCGGTGCAACACTATACCAATTTGTTATTTTGTATGTTTCTATAGCATCTATGACTGTCTCCGGATCAAACCTTGTTAATAGATAACAAGTGTTCCCTGCATAAACAGGGATATTTACACCCATGACCATTCCGGCAATATGGCATAACGGAGCAATTGCAAGTGAGCGGTCATCCTCCCTCATTTCATTGGTTTCTGCAGTTGCAGCTGTTTTATATAGAGAGCTTCCATATGTCAGAAGCGCTCCTTTTGGTCTTCCGGTTGTGCCAGAAGTAAAAATCATTAAGCCAATATCATTCCAAATATCAATCTCCGCATTTTTATTAAATGGAGATTCTTCTATAAAAATATCCTTCATATCATGTGCAGATTCAAAGGTTTGTCTTGCACCAGATAAGTCTTGAGGCTGCTTTAGAGCAGGGGGTTCAGGGGAAAAATCCCTATAATGAACGGTAATTGCAAGGATTGGAGATTCCAAATCACGACTGGCTGTGACAACTCTTGAATACAGCTCGCATCCTGCTATGATTCCTTTCATCCCTGCTTCTTTAAAAAAGTAAGCAAGTTCTGATTCTTTGTACATTGGATTAAGAGGGACAACGATGCCTCCAATTTTTTGAATGGCATAGTGAGCAATAATGTATTGCGGACAATTCTGCATATATAACCCGATTGCATCTCCTTTCTTTATTTCATTTCGGTTTAGATATCCTGCAAGCTGGCCGATTTTTTTATGCAGCTCTTTCCATGTGATTTCTCTTCCATAATACGAAAAGGCAATTGCATCAGGTTTTTCAGCGCAATGCTGATCAATATACTCGTGAAGCGGTCTCTCACCATGCCGATATTGTAGAGTTTCAGGCAGATAAGATGGCCAATAAGACGGAATTGTCATTTCCATTCCCCGTTTCCTTAAAGATTGTGAAAAGCATCAAACTGACCGGTTAGTATGTTGTGAGATTATTATACAATGAACCGTCCTTCCAATAAACAAAATTGTATTAATTTTCTAAAAACAAACCTTGTGTTTACTGCTTCACATACAGGGAAAATGAACATCAGATAAGTAAAAGGGGTTTTCCTTATGGGAAGATTAAAGGATAAACTGGCGGTTATAACTGGAGCAGCAACAGGATTCGGCGCTGCGACTGCAGAGGTTTTCGCAAATGAGGGGGCAACCGTGATTTGTGCAGATATTAAAGAAGAGCAGCTGCACGAGACGGTCGAAGCCATCCGCTCATTTGGAGGACAGGCGGAAGCTTATTATCTGGATGTTGCTGAAGAAGAGAGTGTTGTCTCTTTTGCAGAAAAAATAAAGCAGGCATACGGAAAGATTGATATCCTCTTCAACAATGCCGGAGTCGATCAGCAGGGCGGAAAAGTCCACGAATATCCAGTTGAACTGTTTGACCGGATCATGGCTGTAGATTTGCGCGGAACCTTTCTATGCAGCAAATATTTGGCTCCGCTTATGCTTGAAAATGGCGGGTCTATCATTAATACGTCCTCAATGTCCGGTCGTGCAGCTGATCTTGACCGTTCAGGCTACAACGCTGCAAAAGGCGGCATCACAAACTTTACAAGAGCGATGGCCATTGACTATGCCAGAAATGGAATTCGGGTGAATTCTCTTTCCCCGGGCACAATCGAAACACCTTTGATTGATACACTTGCAGGCAGTAAAGAAGAGGAAATGGGACAGAAGTTCAGGGACGCGAATAAGTGGATTACACCGCTCGGCAGATTAGGAAGTCCAAAAGAAATGGCGACTGTAGCTCTTTTCCTTGCATCTGACGACAGCTCTTATGTGACGGGAGAAGATATTACAGCAGATGGCGGAATTATGGCCTACACTTGGCCGGGAAAAATGCTGATTGAAGAAAAATCGAAAAAACCAAATAATGGTTATCCGGGGTACTCCTGTTTTTGGGAGTACTTTTTTACCAGCTCATATTCTCTCTAATTTCCATCAATGCTACAATATAGTTAATTGACACTAAATCACCCAGGAGGTCCCGCCTTGAAACTGCCGACATGCAGGTCATGCCATTATCAATTCACATGGAAAGAAACACTTCTAACCTCGCTGAAATTCACCAGAATTCTGAAATGTCCAAAGTGCGGTACAAATTTGTTTCCAACCCCTAAATCAAGAACAAAGGGAACTCTCTTAATCGCCATTCCAATCGTTGCTGCGAGTTTTATAAGTTCCATTTTGGGTGCTGATGCAGCAGTAAGAATAACAGCTATTATTCTCGCAGGAATTCTCTCTGTCCTGCTATCGCCTTACTACTATGAATACATAGAAGAAGATAAACCATTATGGTAAATAAAAGAGCGTGCTCTTTTATTTACCTATTTTTTTCAACCTGAAATGACGCTAAAAAAAGGGATGCTCCCGATGAAGGCCTATTCACCCCGTGGTCCAATCATATCAAGCGGATTCACATACTCATCAAATTCCTCTTCCGTCAGAAGCTGAAGCTTTATCGCAGCCTCTTTCAGCGTGCTTCCATCTTTATGTGCTTCTTTCGCTATTTTCGCAGCATTTGCATAACCAATATGAGGGTTCAAAGCTGTTACGAGCATTAAAGATTCATTTAAATAGTTATCGATAACATCCCGATTCGGCTTGATGCCAATCGCACAGTGATCATTGAAGGAATGAATGGAATCTGCAAGCAGTCTGACTGATTGCAGGAAATTATACATAATAACGGGCTTGAACACATTCAGTTCAAAGTTGCCCTGACTTGCTGCAAATCCAATCGTTGCATCGTTCCCCATTACTTGTGCTGCCACCATCGTAATGGCTTCACTTTGAGTTGGGTTCACTTTTCCGGGCATAATGGAGCTTCCCGGTTCATTTTCAGGTATGGTGATTTCCCCGATTCCGCATCTTGGACCGCTTGCGAGCCATCTTACATCATTGGCAATCTTCATTAAATCTGCTGCTAGACCTTTTAAAGCCCCATGTACAAAGACGATTTCATCATGACTTGTCAGGGCGTGAAACTTATTTTCAGACGTGCGGAATTTAGTGGCTGTATAAAGGCTGATTTCTTCAGCAGCAAGTCTCCCAAAATCAGGGTGGGCATTGATGCCTGTCCCAACCGCTGTACCTCCGATGGCAAGATCGCGCATCTTTTCAACGGATAAGAGAATCATATCTTTCGACTTTTGCAGCATATGCACCCAGCCGCTTATTTCCTGGCCCAATGTGAGAGGGGTAGCATCCTGAAGGTGTGTTCTGCCGATTTTGACGACATCTTCGTTTTCTTTAGATTTGTTCACAAGCGTTAAATAAAGCTTATCTATGGCTGGAATTAATAAATCAAAAATAGAGAGCACTCCTGATATATGCATCGCAGTAGGAAATGTATCGTTCGAGCTTTGCCCCATGTTGACATCATCATTCGGATGAATGAGCAGATCTGATTCTCTTAACAGTGAGTTTCCTCTGTTTGCAATCACTTCATTTACATTCATATTGCTCTGCGTTCCGCTTCCTGTCTGCCATACAACTAAAGGAAAGTGATCATCAAGTTTTCGGCTGAGAATGTCATCGCATACTTTTACAATCGCATTTTCTTTTTCTGCGCTTAGTTTTCCTAATCTGCCATTCACTTTAGCTGCACTTCTTTTTAAAATGGCAAATGCGTCAATCAGCTCCTGAGGCATTCTTTCCGACCCGATTTTAAAGTTTTCTTTGCTCCGCTGTGTCTGAGCCCCCCAAAACTTTTCTGCAGGAACTTTAATCTCACCCATCGTATCTTTTTCGATTCGAAATTCCATTTTCCGCACCTCCATATTTTTTATCCTTACCCTTTTTATTCAAGAAAAGTTCATATAAACCTTTTTAACACACCTATTCTCCCGCTGTTTTTTTGATAAAATATAGAAAAACGGCGGAGGAAATAAAATGAATTCTTTTAAGCTCGCTATGTTCGATTTGGACGGAACTCTCACAGATCCAGGGACAGGAATTATTCATTCTATTAAGTACGCATTGAATGCAATGAATGTAAAAATGCCATCAGCCGCTGTTTTAAAAGACTTCATTGGACCGCCGCTTCAGGTGTCGTTTCAAAAGCATTTAGATTTCGATCATGCTGACACTGAGCAGGCCATCCGCTTTTACCGGGAGTACTTTACGGAAAAAGGGATGTATGAAAATGAGGTTTATCCAGGAATTATCAGTCTCCTTGAAGACTTGCAACGTGAAAATATTACGCTTGCTGTTGCTACTTCAAAACCAACTATCTTTGCAGAAAAAATTCTTAAGCATTTCAAAATGGATGCTTATTTTGAGCACATAGCCGGAAGCAATCTTGATGGCTCACTTGTTTCCAAGTCAGACATCATCGCAGAGGTTGTAAAGCATTATCCTGATATATCCAAATTAGACATCATTATGATAGGTGACCGTAAGCACGATATGATTGGAGCGAAGGAAAATAACATTGCTTCAATTGGGGTTTTATATGGGTATGGTTCAAAGAAAGAACTGAGCTCAGCATCACCGGAATTTCTTGCGCAATCAGTGAGCGCACTGAAGAAAACCTTGATGCAGCAAGGAAATACACAGCTTAATCAAACGTTTGTTTAACTATTAATGAGGTGATCGAATGGGAGATTTCTTCGTACTGACTGCAGCATTGCTGCTCTTGATTTTTGTTTTAGACTCGCTTGCAAAATTGAAGGGTTCAAGTAAAGACAAGAACGAAAACATTCTTAAACTATATTTAGGATTTCTAATTCTGATTGCCATTACCGTAATTCCCTATAAATTGTGGAAACTGACAGGCAGCCATCACAGTCCTGACGGCATGCTCGTTACGGCAGGCGCTGCTCTTGCCATGATTGCATTCGTTATCAGCTTTTATTCCCGCAGAGTAAAAAATCATGCTTGAGATAGATACTAAAACGATAAATGCAGCGAATGAAACATTTACAAGCATATGATATTTCCGCAAAAATTTAGGAATCGGCGCATAAACGCAATCGTTTATGTGCTGTTTTTTTAATAAAAATCTTGTAACAGCAGGAGCATCAAAACTATTCATCTTCACAAAAATCATATACGATTTTATTAATAATATTTATTGATAAAAAGTGATCTTTTCAGCAAGAAAATATCGTTACCTTTGCATAAAGGTAAAGGATGGGATGATATGAAAAAACGGAATGTGAAAATGATCATGTCAATCGTGCTGATTCCTAGTCTTGTCTTTGTCATGGTCAAAGGCGGAGAAGCTTTATTTACAAGATCATCGGGCAGCACCGCTGTTCAAGCCAATTATGAAGATGAAAATCTCTCTGCAGCGACATTTGCAGGAGGCTGTTTTTGGTGTATGGAGCCCCCTTTTGAAAAGCTTGACGGTGTTTTGGAAGTTATCTCAGGATATACGGGCGGCACCGAGGAAAACCCTTCATACAATGACGTTTCTTCAGGAAAAACAGGGCATGTTGAGTCTGTTCAAATCGTGTACGATCCTGCTGTGGTGTCCTATGAAGAACTGCTTGATGTTTATTGGAAGCAAGTGGACCCAACCGATTCAGATGGGCAATTTGTCGACCGCGGCAAGCAATATTCAACAGCGATTTTTTTTCATAATGAAGATCAGAAAATGGCGGCACAGGCCTCTAAAGAAAAACTGGATCAATCCGGACGCTTCGATCAAAAAATCGTCACGCCAATCCTGCCTGCCTCAACATTCTACATGGCAGAGGACTATCATCAGGATTATTACAAAAAGAACCCGGTCCGATATGAATATTACCGCAATCATTCAGGACGGGATCTGTTTTTAGAAAAAACGTGGGGCGATGAACTGAAAAAAGAACAGGCATCTGACAAAGCCTATCCCAAGCGTTCAAAAGAAGAGTTAAAAAAAGAACTGACTGACATACAATATGAGGTCACTCAGGAGGACGGCACCGAAAAAGCATATGACAATGAATACTGGGACTTAAAAGATGATGGCATCTATGTAGACATTGTTTCAGGCGAACCGCTTTTCAGTTCCCTTGATAAATATGATTCAGGCACAGGCTGGCCGAGTTTTACGAAACCGCTTGTGAAAGAAAATATCGTTGAAAAAGAAGACCGCAGCTTCTTTTCAGTCCGAACAGAAGTAAGAAGTAAACACGCAGATTCCCACTTAGGTCACGTCTTCGATGACGGACCTGAACCTGCCGGACTAAGGTACTGCATGAATTCAGCTGCGATGCGCTTTGTGCCTGCAGAGGATTTAGAAACAGAAGGATACGGAGAATTTGCAGCTTTATTTAAGAAATAAAAACTTCAGCGGTTTCGCTGAAGTTTTTTTATAGCCCTTCTATCCTGTTAAACTCCCGTAAAAGTCTCAATTTTTCAAGCGTAAGAGAGCCCTTCCACTCTTCTCTGGCAATAAGCCATGTCTCTTCATACTGCCCCCATGACCAGGCTGGTGCAAAGCTTCCGTCATCCGTTTGCTGTCCAATGATGAAATCAAGATTCTGTTCCACGCTCTCAGAGAATAATGGATAATATCTGGAGCTTGGAGATTGAATCACACCTGCAGGCTGGAGTCCGTATCCCTTCCAATCTTCTGGATTCCTGATGATACATTTGTTAACAAATTCATCAATATGAACGGTCATTTCACGGCTGATTACCTGCGGCCCTCTTTCAGTAAGTCTTAAATAGCAAAGCAATTCATGAAATTCATATTCCTTAATGTCCCGAAGATGGCCGATTGCATAATCTGTCATTTGAGATAGCATACTCTCTGGTATAAAACGTTCATATTCAAATAAATAACCCAATATTTCAGCATTTGGATTTCCCCAATCATCCCCCGACTTTTGATAATTCCACCAAGGCGCCCTCGGCGCTGATTCTACCTCAGGGGGAACTTTCTCCCATCCAGGAAGTTCGGTATGAAACGTCTGCACGAAATAAGCAATAACTTTGTTAAGGATATCGTCTTCCTCATTCGCATTCACTCTGGATAGATACTGCATGCCAATCGTCGAGGCAAGTGCGGAAGAATCTGAGTATCTGAAATCCGGCTCAAGTCCATTACCGAATCCGCCATCTTCATTCTGGTAAGCTTTCAGCTCCATTAACACATCTTCTTTAGAGCCATTCTCAAAATCAAATAGAAATAAAGCTCGGTCAACCTTTCGTGCTTTTTTAAGCATAAATTCCCGTGCTTTAAGAAATTGAACCTGCGTAAACTTCTTCATATCCCCATCCCCCGCTATTTTTTCAGTCTTATGATCACCTTTGTACCTATGCCCAGTTCACTTTCCATTTTAAATTCCCCGTTATGCTCGGTAATGATTTTGTTGCTGATCGTAAGACCGAGGCCGATTCCTTTTTCTTTTGTAGTAAAGAAAGGTGTTCCGAGTTTTTCAAGCCGTTTTTCATCAATACCTGTCCCATTATCCTCAAACGTCAGCCGATAATAGAACCCCTCTATGCTCTCTCCTCTGATTTTGAGGCGGCCGCCCTCCGGCATAGCTTCTATTGCATTTTTCATGACATTGATAAAAACTTGTTTAATTTGATTTTTTTCACATTCTATCTGTGCGGCATCTGAGTCAAACTGAAGATCGATGTCCACATTTCTGAGGGAAGCCTCCGGATTCAGCAGAATCATTGTATCTTTAAGAAGCTGAACGATATTTATGCTTTCTTTCAGATGAATCGCCTGCGGCCTTGCCAGTGCCATGAATTCATTGACAATCTGCTCAATTCTGCTTAATTCATCCATAATGACATTCTGATATTTTTTATCTTTCCCGCCACTGTCTTCTTCTGTCAGCAGCTTGAAAAATCCCTTAATAGATGTAAGCGGATTCCTGATTTCATGGGCAACACCTGCTGCAAGCTCACCTAATACCGTAAGCTTTTCATAGTTGCGGATGTAATCCTCGACTTTTCTTTTTTCAGTTATGTCCCTCGATATAAACACAATGCTCTCTGGCTCCCCGTGCTGATTCAAAACGGCCATCCCTTTTCCCTCAAACAAAACAGCGTGTCCTGAATGACTAATTTTGTGATAAGGAATGGTGACAGGTTCTTTTGTGGTAAAAAGAGTACTCATAATTTCTTCTACTTTTTCTTGATCTTCTGCAAGAATATAGTTGAAAACGTTTTGCCCTATCATACTCTCAGGCTCATATCCGAGAATTTTTTTGTAAGACGGTGAGGCATATTTATAATTTCCGTTTAGATCGACTACACAAATTAAGTCGTTGCTGTGCTCTAAAATGATCCGGTATTTGCTTTCGCTTTTTCTCAGCTTTTCTTCTGTTTGCTTCCGCTGCGTAATGTTTCTTGAAATGACGATTGCATGTTTTAGCGTTTCATTTTCAGTAACAGGAACCCCGTGCGATTCCAGCCATATATAAGTATTGTCCTTGCATAAATAACGATACTCAACCGTCAGCTGTCTATTTTCTTTCAGCATTTTGTAAAATTGGTCTGCAATCTGTTCTCTGTCTACCGGATGAACAAATTGAAAAGGGCTATATCCTACTGCTTCTGACATGTCATAGCCCAGCACTTCTTTGTATGAAGGAGAAACATAGGTAAACAGTCCGTTTTCATCAAGAAGCCCAACGATATCACGCATGTTCTCCGTAATCAGCCGGAACTTTTTTATCGTTTCATCATGTTCTTTTTCAAGCTTTTTCTTATTTGTGATATCTCTGATAATTACCTTGGTGGACTGCATGTCACCCCATACGTTTGGCAGTGTCGTGACTAACACGTTTACGGGCAAACCTTTTTTTGTATACCAGATCTGCTCCATTGAAGTCGGCGTAAAGCCATTTGTTGTATCGGAAATCCTTTGCTCGATCATCTCTCTATATTGCGGATCAATTGAATTCCAGATCGGTTTTCCTATTAGATCCTCCTTGCAGGTGAACCCTAGCAGTCTCATTGCAGAAGGATTTATATATGTCCACTTTCGGTTTTCTTGAATTAAAAATGCGGTTGGAGAGTTTTCAAGCTGATTTAGATAAACTTCCATTAATCCATCCAGTTTTTCCTGAGAAAGGACTTTCTCTTTATGAGCCTGTTCCAGATTCTTCATTGCGGTCCATCCTCCTCCAAGTACATTCATACCCATAATATATCAAATTTTCTGTCTATATTGAACTTTTATAAAAAAGCTATAGTTAATAAAGCTAAAATCCTTATTCAGATACTGGCTAAATCCCATTGCTAATGTGTAATGCCATGATGAATAATTTCAACACTGATCTCGGGCTTAATGAGAATATTCGGGTAGTCCTCCTCCCATTTTAACTCCTCCCAAAGAGAAGGATGATAAGCGATGAGTTCTCTCCCTATCCCGAGAAAATCGCAATTGGCTTCCTGAAGCTTTGCAGCTGCATCCTCTGATTGCTGCTGCAGATAATCAGCAATTTTATCTTGGACTTTCTTTAATAGTTTTGTGTCATATAAATGGTCATGCGGGAATTCAGTGATTTCTACTTTCACTTTTACAGGAAGGACAGCCTTCACTTTATGATTCGAATCCTTTTTAATTTCCAGTTTTGCTTTGGAATCTGCTACATCATAGGAAACAACAAGCTTTTTACCCTTATATGTGAACTTATGGCTCATATCCATTTTTTTATCTTTTCGATTTGCCATGATTAAAAGCGTTTTTGATTGTGCCAAATCCATTGTCGTACCAGAAAATTTATCTTTGTGAAAAAGGGCCGTTCCGATTAGATCGGCTGTATGGTTTTCTTTATCAATTTTCATATATGGAAGAACTAGACTTTTTCCTTCATCGAATAAAACGGTGCACATGGATTGAATGGTTTCAACAGGTACAACTGAAGACGTTTCGGAAGTATCAATAAGCCCTGCTAAATATTGTCCAATCAATTCCTCGCCAACCTTTTGCAGATTAAGAATTTCCTGAGGATTTTCCTCAACAACGACAAATTTCCCATTCAGAGGGTTTTCAGGAGTACGATAGAGGACATCCGCTATTTGAAACAACCCCTTTTCAGCGAGATCATCCTCTATTAAAAAAACTTTATTTTTAGCGGTCATCACCGTTCCGGACATTTGCTGATTGAGCTTTATTTTTGCATTTCTTGGCGAGGTTGCTGTTACAAAAAAGGTTTTATTGATGGGCTGCTGTTCTTTAGACGTATAGGAGTGAATAGCCGTAGTCGTCAAAATTTCATCATCATCCGCGACTTGGAAGGCAGTAGCAGACATGAATACCGTGTTTTTCAGCATTTTTTGATCCCAGCACCCCGTAATCAACGGCATTATCAGAAGCACCGGGATCATACGCTTAAAAAGTCTGATCATGCTTTTTCTTCCCCTTTCTGAAAAAGGATAATATCAGCAAACAAATAGGGATTGTAAACACAAATAAATAGGAGAGTTTGTCAACATAATCACTGAGTTTTCCTGCCAGCTGATCACTTTCAGCCGGTGATAAAGCAAGCGATGATACCACTAAAACGACAACCGGAACAAAAGGACGATGGTTTTTCTTATTAAAGACATTCTGCATGCCTGAGCTTGCAATATATATGTACATCAGACCCGACGTAATAACAGAAACGACCCAAATAGCCAGGAAAACAAGATCCACCCTTTCAATAACGGAATAGGTAATGGCCTTGAGCAAATAAAGAGTTGGTTCAGGTACAATCTTCATCTCTTTTGGACTAAAAAACACATAACTGGTAAATGTAATGTACGAATAAAAAATGGTCACAATGAAATTGCTCAACGTAACTGACTTTAATACCTGATTTGGCTGGCTGTTTATATATGGATAAAGATACAGCATGATTTCAAAACCAAGAAAGGACATAATTGCTTCTTTGCTTCCGAGTAATATTTTAACCGCTCCGCTGTCTCCGATAGGAAAAATGTAGCGGATATCAGCTGTTTGGTAAGCGTTAAGAGTGAGTAAAAAAAGGAAAATCAGCAAAAATGAGACGATCACGAAAAAACGTGCCATTTTGCGGATATTCTCTTTTGCAAAATAGACTGAAACGGAAGCAAGGAGCAAGATTAAGACCCATGCCGGAGTTTCATGATAAATCCATCTTTTTAATACATTTACATACAATACAGCGATTAAGCTTGAAACGAAAATATAAAACAGGACGTAGCCCAAATTAACCAAATTCCCTAAAATTTTTCCAAGCAGCAGTTTATTGATGTCAAATAAGGACTTATCCGGATATTTTTTTACCAGCACCCAAAATAAAATGGTGAATAGCTGGGCAAGTACACCTGCTATAATCACTGATATCCACCCATCAGTACCAGATACAAGATAGATATTATAAGGCAGCGACAAGACCCCAATGCCAATCTGAGTTTGAAGGACAAGGAAAAACATCTGCTTGTGCGTGACATTATGATTCGTTTTCATGCTTCGACCAATTCCTTAACGAATTTTGTCTTCTGATCTTTTGAGGAGATGTTTCTCTCGGACGATCATTCATATACCAATGATGCATTCTCAGTACAGAATCTTTAATATTGTCAAACTGCATCGGAGCAAGCGGGTAAAAGTAAGGTGTACCAAACGATTCCAGCAAGGTGAGGTGCATGAGAATGATAACGAATATAAAAACAATTCCCAGATAGCCAAATACCGCTGCACCAAACATCATTGGGAAGCTCACAAGCCGCAGTGCTGTACTCATCTCATTTGAGGGAACTACAAAGGAAGCAATGGCGGTTAATGCAATGACAATAATCATCATATTAGAAACTAAATTTGCTTCTACAATGGCTGTCCCGATGACTAAACCGCCAACTACACCAATGGTTTGCGAAATCGCCGTCGGAAGACGCAATGCTGCTTCGCGAAGCAGCTCCAAAATGATGACCATCAGAAGAGCTTCAGCTATCGGCGGAAGAGGAACATTTTCAAGCGAGCTTTTTACAGTCAGAATCAAGTCATTCGGAATGAGTTCATAATGATAAGAAATGGTAGCTATATACAAAGCCGGCAAGCTTATGGCAATAAAGAAGCTTAATATTCTGATAAAACGGTAAAAAGATCCGAAAATCCAGCGGCTGTTATAATCTTCAGTTGCTTGGAAGAATGCAAAAAAATTAACAGGTGCAATCAGGGCAGATGAGCTTCCCGTCGGCAAAATAACGACTCTTCCTTCAAATAAATTAGAGACAACCTTGTCCGGACGTTCTGTACTCAATATTTGCGGAAAAATAGAATAAGGTGAGTCCTCAATCGCTTCTTCTATAATTCCAGGTGAATCAACTGCATCAATTTTTATAGATTTTAATCTCGTAAGAACTTTGTCAATCAAATCTTTGTTTGTAATATGGTTTATATAAAGAACCGCTACTCTTGTTCTTGATATGTTTCCAATCTCCAAGTATTTCACAACCAGACTTCCATCTAATATTCTTTGTCTGATTAAGTTGAGATTTATTTCCATATTCTCCGTAAAACCTTCATGAGATCCGCGGACAACTTTTTCATTTTGAGGCTTTTCAACAGATCTTGCTTCATTAATTGCAGAATCAATGGCATAAATGTAATCCAAATTTTCTATCAGAAATAAACATGCACCCTTACAAAGATAATGAATGGCTTCATGAATATCCTGCGTTTTTAAAATCGAGGCAATTGCAACAACATCCTCTACCTCTCCCGACTCTGCTTGCTGCAAAGGTCCTATAATATCCTGATTGATCTTTTCAGACTTCATAAGAGGCACAAAATACAGCAATAGCCCTTGCTTCCCTTTGAACATAACCTTTCTTTGACCTAAATCATCCGTATGATCCAGCTGAGTCAGGATTTTTGCGATATTTACATTAAAATGAGAAGAAACAGGTATGTTGGTATCTTTGGGAGGTGCCGTATTCATAGGCTGCTGTGTCGTTTGCTTTGATTGTTTTTTTTTCTTGAATAAAGAAAACATAGACTCACCCCTCCACTAGAATCTTTATTAGTTTCTTAGTATGATGGTAAAAGTATACATCGGAATAAATTAGTAAAAAAAGATTTCAGGCTGAAACAGGTACAAGGAACCGCAGCCTTGTGCCTTGATCATTTTCAACATTTTTAATTGTGAAAATAATCACTTGCAGCTTGCTGATTTTCCTGCTATATTGCTAACAAATGAATATTTTATTCATTCTGCTGGGGGAGTCCATGATGCTGGACTGAGAGAAGAACGCGAGTCTTTGACCCTTTGAACCTGATCTGGATGATACCAGCGTAGGGAAGCGGTGTGGCGTAGGCCGTTCTATTAGGCTTTTTACACATACTGTTCCAAGGGTTCTGTTCATTAACAGAACCCTTTTTCTATTCTTTCGCGGGTGCAGATCAAAACTCTACAAAACGATTGAGGAGGAGTTAAGATTGGATTTCGCATTTACTAAACCGTTTGAGGGCAGCAAAAAGAGATACAAAAAAGGATCAAGAGAGGACATTTGTGTTCCTTTTCGGGAAATTGAACTCGCACAAGATCATGAGCCTGTGCTTGTTTATGATACGAGTGGCCCATACACAGATTCAGCAGCTGCCATTAATATTAAAAAAGGATTGCCTGAAATAAGAAGAAGCTGGCTTTTTGAACGGGATGATGTGGAAGAATATGCAGGTCGCAAAGTTAAACCTGAGGATAACGGCCGCCAAGGGGATATGACTTCAAATAAAAACGTCTTTACTGGCGATAGAAAAGTACTGCGTGCAAAAAAGAATGCCACTGTCACTCAGCTTCATTACGCCAGAAAAGGAATTATTACACCTGAGATGGAGTTTATAGCCATTCGTGAAAACATGGACCCGGAATTCATTAGAAGTGAAGTCGCGGCCGGCAGAGCCATCATTCCGGCAAACATCAATCATAGAGAAAGTGAGCCAATGATCATCGGTAAGCATTTTCATGTCAAAATCAATGCCAATATAGGCAACTCAGCCGTCACTTCATCCATTGAAGAAGAAGTGGAAAAAATGACATGGGCGATTAAATGGGGCGCTGATACTATCATGGATTTATCGACTGGAAAAGATATCCACACCACCAGAGAATGGATCATCAGAAATTCTCCAGTACCTGTTGGCACAGTTCCCATCTATCAGGCGCTTGAAAAAGTGAAGGGCATTGCTGAAGATTTGACCTGGGAAGTTTATAGAGATACCTTAATCGAACAGGCAGAACAAGGGGTCGATTATTTTACTATTCATGCTGGTGTTTTGCTGCGGTACATTCCTTTAACTATTAAAAGAACAACCGGAATTGTATCACGAGGAGGATCCATTCTCGCTGGATGGTGTTTAGCCCATCACGAAGAAAACTTCCTCTATACCCACTTTGAGGAGATTTGCGAGATCTTAAAGCAATATGATATTTCCATTTCCTTAGGTGATGGCCTGCGTCCCGGATCGATTGCAGATGCAAATGATGAAGCCCAATTTGCAGAACTTGAAACCCTGGGTGAGCTCACGAAAATCGCATGGAAGCATGATGTCCAGGTGATGATTGAAGGTCCCGGCCATGTTCCGATGCACATGATTCGGGAAAATGTAGAAAAGCAGCAGGAGATTTGTCAGGAAGCGCCTTTTTATACACTTGGACCATTAACAACTGATATCGCACCGGGGTATGATCATATCACTTCAGCTATAGGCGCAGCGATGATCGGCTGGTTCGGAACGGCGATGCTTTGCTATGTGACGCCGAAAGAGCACTTGGGACTGCCTAATAAAGATGATGTCCGCGAGGGAGTCATTGCTTATAAAATTGCTGCTCACGCCGCTGACTTGGCCAAGGGACACCCAAATGCACAGTATAGAGACGATGCCCTGTCTAAAGCAAGATTTGAATTCCGATGGGAAGATCAATTTAATCTATCCCTGGACCCTGACCGGGCAAAAGAATATCACGATGAAACGCTGCCGGCTGAGGGAGCCAAAACCGCTCATTTCTGCTCAATGTGCGGTCCTAAATTCTGTTCGATGAGAATTTCCCACGATTTAAGAAATACGGTTAAAGAACAGGAAATGGAAGAAGGACTGAAGCAAAAGTCGAGAGAATTTGTTGAAAAGGGTTCAGCTCTTTATCAGTAGGGTGACTTAGGCTGTGAATGCTGAAACGGTATACAACTATCTGGCCCATGTTTGAAAATACTTTCCAAAATGGCCCTTTTACTGTCTGGTACATCCTTATTACTTGCGAAAAACAGATAAATACTTTCTGTTTTTCAGTAAATACTATCCTTTTTACAAATTACCCCAAAAAACAGCGGAATACATACATTCCGCTGTTTTAATCTCTTACTGTATCGCCTGCAAACCTGCCTGGTTCAAAAAGTTCCAAGGCTTGTTATAATGCGGCTGGAAGAAAAAGTCGACAAAGCCAAGCTCATCAATCGTCATGCCATTTTGGATGCAGACAGATAAAGTATTGATTGATTGAGTCAGATCCGCTTTTGACATGACCTGTGCACCGACAATTCTTCTTGTTTCTTCTTCATAAACGACCTTCAAAGTGACAGATTCATAGGATGGCATAAACTCAGGACGATCATTCTCTAAGATTGTGATGCTTTTCACATTCATATCCATAAAAGAAGCGGCTGTTTCTGTCATTCCAGTTGAAGCGATATTGTTTTCATAAATCTTAATGCCTGATGTACCTTGAGTACCCATATATTTGATTGTTTTCTTCACTAAGTTTTTTGCAGCTAAAGTTCCCATGCGGACGGCATTTGTAGCCAGTGGAATATACGCATGCTTCCCAGTTGGATTGTAGAGAATCGCGCAGCTGTCGCCTGCTGCAAAAATATCTTCATTGCTTGTTTGCATATACTCATTGACGATGATAGCGCCATTATCCAGCATATCTACCTGTCCTTGCAGCAAAACCGTATTCGGTTTAAATCCAATGCAGAGCACAACTAAATCTGTCTCGTATGCCCCTTTTGTTGTCACTACTTTTGAAACATGGCCATTTTCACCCTCAAATTTGCTGACTGTCTCACCCAAAGCAAGAGTAATGCCGCGATTTTCAAATTCATTTTCAATGACTTCTGTATATTCTGGATCCAGATATTTGCTTAAAATGCGGTCTGAACTGTCTATTAAAGTAACTTCTTTTCCGTAAGATTCAAACGCTTCTACAAGTTCAATCCCAATATAGCCTGCCCCAACGACTGTGATTTTCTTGGCATCCTTTGCTTTTTCAATGATATTATTTGCATGAGTATAGTTTTTTGAAAGGACGATATTATTCAATTGAATTCCTTCTAAGGGAGGAACAATCGGCCAAGATCCTGTCGTCATCACTAATTTGTCGTACGTATCTTCAATGACCTGCCCTGTTTCAAGGTTTTCAGCCGTCAGTGTTTTCGCTTCTGAATCTATAGATGTCACGGCATGTTTCATTTTCATCGTAACTCCCATATTCTCAAGTTCCTGAGGTGAAGAGTAAAATAAGCCCTGTGCGTCCTGAACAACTCCTCCTACATATAACGCGATGCCGCAAGATAAGAATGAAACATTATCATTTTTTTCATAAACCGTAATTTCTGCTTCCGGATAAAGCTTCGTCATATTTGAAACTGCTGCTGTTCCAGCATGTGTACATCCAATCACTGCGATTTTCATAAAAGTAGTTCCTCCTTGAGATTATCATTTGTGAATGTTTTCACATGATATTGTGAAGTTCTTCACATGCATTGCTTAATTCATATTATATTCCCCTATTTTTAAAAACGCAAGAGATATTGTGAAGTTTTTCACATAAAGTTTTTTCCCTGTTACTATCTATTCATTAACCAAACGTCATGGTAAAATTTTTACAATACTCTGAAAAAGACGCGAGGTTTTCAAATGAAATCTGCTATAAAAATCAGCAAGCACATTCTACTATTTCTCTTAATTGTTCTATCTCTCATTCTAGTCGTTCTTTTCCCAAGAGATGTTGAAATAAGAGCTGAGGGCAGAGCACAGACAGTCATATTTGACTATCAGTTTTCATGGTCTGTCTATCAAGAAAACATAACATCCTTTTTCAGCGGCCTTTATCAGGATAAAAGCCTTGGACTGACAAAATATGAACGTCCTGTAGAAGAAGAAATGAAACTGTATTTTTCAAGAAGCATAAAAATCATTATGACAGCTTTCCTCCTGAGCTTAATTTTTGGAATCCTGAAAGGTGTATATGATGCAGCACACCCCAGTCCGCTCGGAATGATTTTTGGAAAAGGATTTACATGGGTGCTGCAGGCCTTTCCTGATTTCTTTCTGTTTCTCTGTCTGCAGTGGGTTCTCATCATCTATTTTAAGGACTATGTCGATCTATTTGGACACGATAACTGGTACAGTTTTTTGTATCCCGCTCTGCTGGTGTCCATATACCCTGCCCTGTACATAAGCCGCATTACTGCTGCATCATTTCAGGAACAGTCAGACAAGCAATATATTATGGTAGCCCACTCAAAGGGAATGCCGCAAGCTGTTATCACATTTAAGCATGTTCTTAAAAACAGTGCAGTTCCAATCTTAAATCATGCAGGCTCCATGATGATCTACATTCTTTCTAATTTATTAATTGTGGAATATCTGCTTGATTACAAAGGGGCTGCATACCGTCTATTCGAAGCGTTTAATGTAATGCCTGTTATAAGTGTTGGCTTGAACACAGCAATCGAGCCAAACGTTATTATTGTATTTGGCACTTGTTTCATGATGCTCGTGCTTATTGTGCAAATCACGAGCTTACTTATGAAAAGAATGATAGATCCAAGGGAGAGAGGGGTATGAGAAATAAAATACTATTGTTCGGAACCATTATGCTTGCTGTCATTATATTAATTTCTCTGGTTGGCCCCCTTTTCACAAATGTGCAGGAAGGGACCGAAGAACAGAGAATGGTTTTTATAAACAGCACGACCTATGAACGGGCGCCTTTCCCTCCCTCACTGCAGCATCCTTTTGGAACTGATGATGATGGGAGAGACATCCTCAGCCTCATTATCATGGGAGCAAAAGACACACTGCTCCTTATTTTCAGCATTACAGTCATACGTTATCTTGCTGCCATTGTGCTTGCTTTTTTAGGCTCCAGTAAAAAAAGTCCGTTCAGGCTGCTGATTTACGGCTTAAATGGTTTTGCTGCAAGTCTTCCCTTAATTTTTGCAGCCATTCTTTTTATTACGATGCCCATGTTTACCTTCAGCCCTAATCGCGTCATCTGGATCATTCTCTTTCTCTCGCTGACTGATGTCGGCAAAGTTGCTTTTATCATTCAGCAATCAATGAGCAGCCTTTCGCATTCTCAATTTGTAGAAGCTGGAGTGACTGTCGGCAATAAACCATTAGGCCTTTTCACCCGCTATTACCTTCCGAATTTATTGCCGGAGCTCATCGTCCAATTTTTTATGGACCTCGGAAAAGTGGCCCTTTTACTTGGACAGCTCGGAATTCTATCTATCTTTGTTACACAGGTTTTTGTTCAGACTAACTATGGATACGGTGAACTGCAAAATACAAGCCTGAATTGGTCAACTCTTCTTGGAATGGCAAGGTCTGATATATTAAGAGGCTTCTGGATTCCATTTTTTCCGGCGCTTGCCCTGACATTCCTGATTTTTACCTTCAACTTCATCGGTGAAGGTCTTAGACAGCATTTCAGCCGTGTATAAACGATTTAAAAAAAGTAAATGCCTGACTGCAGGAACAGTCAGGCACTCTTTTATATTTGGTCTTTATCAAACCAACCTTTCCGTTTAAACCAAATAAACATCATGAAACTTAGTAAGCCCATTCCTCCAAGTACATAAAAATAGCCGTATTCCCATCTGAGTTCTGGCATGTTGTCAAAATTCATGCCATAAACCCCGGCTATAAATGTCAGCGGCATAAAAATAGTTGTAATGACAGTCAGTGTCATCATCACCGTATTGGCACGATAAGAGTTAACCGAAATATAATTCTCCCTTATTTCAGCAGTGAAATCCATATTGGCAGAAATCAGCTCGGACAGTTTTATCAGATGGTCATACACATTCATGAAATAGGTTCTTTCACTCTTCGGGATATTCAGTCTTTCTGAATTTAATAGCCGGTAAAGCAAATCTCTCATAGGATAGATGGTCCGCTTTAACTTAAGCAAGCCTGAACGCGTTTCAAACACCTGCTTCATAATCTGCTTGATTCTGTATTCCCCGCTCTCAAGCGCATTCAGCGTCTCTTCCATTTCCGTTATACATGGAAAATAGAAATCAACCAGTTTATCTAACAATTCATAAAAGACAAAATTGGGTGTAAGAGATTTCACATTATGTACTTGCTTTATTTTTTCATAAAGAAGCTCTGTTTCTTCCGACTGATGTAAATGAAAGGTTACTATATACTTCTCAGACAGGAAAACATCCACTTCCTCGGCCTCCATCGTTTCTTTATTTATAGAATGAAGAACGAAAAAATGATACCCGTCATAATAGTCAAGCTTCGGCCTCTGCAGAAAGTGAAAACAATCTTCAATAGCTAAAGGATGAAAGTTGAAAAGATCCTTCAGCACTTTCCCTTCCTCATCTTTTTCAGGATAAACATCAAGCCAGATCATTTTATATGAATCAAGTGAAAAATTCTTTAAATCGACTGAGTGAATGATGCTGCCGCTATGATCGACTGCCATCGTTTTAATCAAAATGTTCCATCTCCTTTAAATTGACACATCCCGCTTCGTAAAAGCTGCCCATGCTGCTGCGAAAAAGAGGCATAAATAAATACACAAAACAGCAATGGAAAAGCCCATTGTTGTTCCCTCAAATAACGGTCTGTTCCCTTCAAGATGCTGCTTGAGGCTTGTATTGGCAAACAGGATGTACTTTCCCCACTCCAAATTGTAGTGAGCAAGGAGCTGGACGAAGGTTTTCCCTGAAAACGTGATGAACATCGACAGTCCTATGGCTAGAGAGCTGTTCCTGAATACAGAAGAGATCATAAAAGCAAAGGTTGAAATCATGATCATTTCAATGAATACGGTAAGGTAATTCAGACCGATGCTTTTTATTAACTCTGTCTCCCACGTTTCGCCCGCTGTCCCAAAGAAAATTAGTCCTAATAAGACAGACAGGGCAAAATAGAAGAGTAAAAAGTACAAACCGAACAAAACAGAAGTGACGTATTTCGCCAGAAGAATTTTCGTGCGGACTACAGGACGGATGAGCAGAAATTTAATTGTGCCCCACGTGAATTCATTTGCCACAATAGCCCCGGCAATCACAAGTGCAAAGAAAGGCAGAACAAATAAAAAACCTGTAGTCAGTGATACATATCCCAGTACAAATTCATTTGTTCCTGCACCGGAAAACATTCTTTTTGATATGACTGCCATTAAAGTGCTGACCACAGCAAGTGTAATAAAAAGGGCGCTTGAACTTTTCTGAAAAAGCAGTTTCATATGCTCGATTTTAATTAACTTCATCATGGAACATTTCCTCCGTAAGCTCGATAAAGGAGTCTTCCAATGACTTATAAACAGGCTGGATGGAATAGACATCGATCTTTCCCTGCACGAGTATTTGATTAATTTTTGGAATCTCATCTTTCTTGATTAATAGAGAGATGCCATTTTCGTGAATGGCTGCGGAGTATTGGGGCTGTAATATTTGCATAGCCCGCTTGCCCTCTGATAATTCAAACCCCACTTTAAGCAGTTCATCCTTCTGCTTGCCAATCTCATTTACAGCAGCGATCTGCCCTCTTCTGATAATGGCAGCTCTTGTACACAGTTCCTCTACTTCTTTAAGAAGATGAGATGCGATAATAACGGAAACATTTTCTTTTTCACAAAGCTCTCTTAAATAAGTTCTAAGCTCTCTGATGCCAGATGGATCCAGTCCGTTTGTCGGCTCATCCAGAATGAGCAGCTTAGGTTTATGTAATATGGCCTGTGCAATTCCAAGACGCTGTCTCATCCCAAGCGAGTACGTTTCCACTTTGTCGTAAATCGCATTCCCCATATGAACAAGACTGACAACATCATCAATCCTCTTTTTACTGATGCCTCCGTGCATATGGGCAAAGTGCGATAAGTTCTGATAACCCGTCATAAAAGGATAGAATTCTGGGTTTTCAACAATGGCTCCAGCATGTGAAATCGCTTTTTCAAATTCTCTGTGAACCGAGTGCTGATTGATTGTGATTTCTCCGGAATCTATCTTAACGAGCCCAAGGATGGACCTGATTAATGTCGTTTTTCCTGAGCCATTGGGACCCAGAAGTCCGAATATTTCTCCTTCATATACGTCCAGGGAAATTTGATGAAGCAGCTGTTTTTGACCAATTGACTTGTCCACATTATTCACGCTGAGAATGACCTTCTTCATGCAGCATCCCTCCTTATCAACAGTATATACCGGAAGATGAAGATTCGGAAAGATGGATGGCAGAGAAACGGTAAACGAAAAAAACTGCCGATAAGAATGCCTCAGACAGTTTTCAGGGATATTTATGTATCTTGCGGATGACCCGGAGGCTGAAAATAGGGCGGCACCTTAAGCCAGCTTCTCTCAATCATCAAACTCTTTAAATTGACGCTATATTGAATGACAGCCGTTAAAAAGGATAAAAACATGACGGCAACATCGTTCCTGACAGTCTGAGCGAGTGCTGTTCCGCAAAAGGTTATATAGGTTGCCGTTTTCACACTCAGGAAATTGGCGATTTCATTATCAGTAAACCGGACTCCGTATGGAACATTGCCTGGATTCGATAACGGCTTCTCTTCTGAAGTAGGCGGCAGCGGTATTCCCTCTTTCATTAAAAACTCTTTAAGATTTTGAATCACGTCGGACGTTTCTTTTTTTGCTGTGTTAATGTTTTTAATCAGCTCTGTATCTGTTGTTGTATTTAAAAACACACCATAAAACACTATGGCTTCTTCCATTAAAGTCGATAATGTCCAAAGTGCCATTACTTCCCCTACATGCAGAGGCGCCTTTGGTTCATCATCAGCCGTTAATTTAATCATATTTTTTATCGTTTCAATTACATTCAACACTGTGAACACCTCCAATTGATATATTTCCCATTTATTAAAATAGTATTTGGTTATGTATATAAAAAAACTAAAAAGGGAGCACGCTCCGTCATCTCAATGACATTAGCATACTCCCTGATCTAAACTTTATCTCGGCTAGGCTCTTCTCTGTTCCACTTTTAAGCGTTTATGCTTTTAAGTAATAAAGTACTGTCTTTATAATAACTCTCTCTTCAAATAGCGTCAAGGTCTTTTTTTATTAACATATACAAAAAAAGAGACTCCATGCAGCTTGAGTCTCTTTAAGATTACATTTGATCATTCTTTTTTGCAGATGCTGTTTCAGTCAGAGTATTCACGTTTTCCTGTACCTTCGTGCTGTAAGTAAAATCGCCATAGCAGTAAGGATAGCGGAAGTTTTCTTTATTTCCGCCGCAATTGTAGACATCCGGCTGCTTTTTGACCTGTAACAACGAAAATTCTTTTGCGAGGTCCTCGCTGTGTTTGCCGCCATTTTTCACAATAAAATCAATGTACCCAATTCCCATATTATAAGCTTGAATGACCGTCAGCTCGTCCACATTTCTTTCTTTTCCATACTGTAAGCTTTTTTGAAAATAGCTGACGCCCTGCTCAATGCTTTTAGCCGGATCTTCAATCGTATTCCTCGGAAGCCCCGCAGATTCAGAGGCCTGCATGGGATCCCCGCCCACTCCTTTGCTTTCCTGCTGCATCAGAGCAAGAACAAGCGGCGTATATTCTTCAAGCTGATACTCTGCAAGCTCCTGTGTAATCAGCGCCTCATACTTCTTTACATTTTCAAATCCGTCATTCGGATACGTAACCGGCAGTTTATTTTCTGCTGAATAAAAAATGGTCAGCACAAAAAATGCAATAAACAAAACCAGTATAAAACCTATACTATTTTTAAGAAATCTTATCATTTTCATACTCCGTTCCCTTTTCCCCTTGTATCTATCATTATAATGATTCTGGCAATCTCATCAATAGTAAGCTTGCTGCCTGCTTCTAATCAATTTAAGAATAAGGTAGAATGGTAGGGAAGGATACGGCCTGAAGTCTTTCTATCCATAAGACCGGAGTCTGATATGAAACCTTTTTGACCTTGCCTTCGTCTTAATTCTATGAAACTTCTTGTATATCAAAGTGAGGGATACTGCATGTTTGAAATAAAACAAATTGAAGCAGAACATACATACGCCTTAAGGCAAAAAGTGCTTATGCCTGACCATTCGATCGATGAATGCGGGTATACGCGTGATAAAAAAGAAGAAACGCTCCACATTGGTGCTTTCAAGGAAGAAACGCTGATTGGAACCGCATCTTTTTTTAAAGAAACACATGAAAAAATAAAACAAAAAAACGTCTACCGTCTCCGCGGTCTAGCAATCGATCCTGAGCACCGCAACCAGCTCCGGGGGCAGACACTGCTTTTATTCGCTGAAAACAAACTGACTCAGCTTGACGCAGCCATGCTTTGGTGCACAACGAGCGTGAAGAATGTTGAGTACTATCAGCACCTGGGATTCATAGAAACGGATCACCGTTTTCATTTGCCTTCAAAAGGGTTAAACGTTTTGATGGTAAAATCTTTGTAGAACCGCTTCGGCGGTTTTTTTGCATGCTATGGACTCAGCTTTTCACTATCATCACCGCTGACTGGTTTGGAAGATAACTTTTAGCGGAAATGAACATTTTATTAGTTGTTGCATCATTTTTATTAGCTGAAATACAGCTGCACTTCTGCAATTTTTTTTATCTAAAGAAGCCTGCAGCATTCGACCGCTGCAGGCTTCTCTTCATTTTACTTCTTTATTTTCGATTGTCAGCTGTTTCGTCTCATCCGAGCTTTTCAGCCATTCGTATACAGACTGAGACAGGTTTTTCTCAATAATCCGGTCTGCGGCAGTCGGACGTGAGCTCATGCACTGAGATTCATCAAAGATAAGCTCTTTAAAATCAAGATCCATCTGCTGCTGCAGGAATGCCCCAAGCAGCTCTGGGCGGATGGACTCATTAATAATCAAGAAAGAGTAAGTTACTCCTTTTTGATCTTTTTTCTTGAGATAATCTGCAGCGTGCATCCACACAGATTCTCCGCCTGTAACGACAAGACCATCAACAGCTGACGCCGCATCCCGCATTAAATCAGACAGTTCCTCTCCAGGGAGCTGAACACAGCACACTCTCTGCTTCATATATAAAAGAGAGCTGATGGTATCTTTTACCTTAAGTACATTTGTTACAACTTCATTTAAAGCGGTATCGTATCCCAGTGAGCTGTCAGATAAAATAGAGATTGGGAGAAAGAGCAGCTTCACTTGTGCCAAAGACAAGATGTCGACAGCCATCTTGCTTCCGCCGAATACGATGACAGCGTCATATGTTTCGATGACTTTGAGAAAACTTTCCTTGTTCTCAATGATCGTTTTTTCAGATACAGAGCGAACCCAGCTTTCCAGAATTTCTGCCTTCAGTTCTGATAAAACTGTGTGCCATTCAAGTCCATCTATTACACTGTTCGTTTCAGAGGCGTACTGTGTAATGGCCTGGGTGATAGACTTCGTTTCGTTTATAGTATCGATGCCGAGAACTCCGATGCGCATGCTATCCCTCTTTCTTTTCTATAGGCTCTTTTCGTATTCTATATATGCTTTTGCTGAAAAGCCGCTATGCTTGCGTACTCCTCTTTCAGAAGGCGTGAAAGGCGAATATAAATAGGTGTTAATTCTTTGTAAACCTCAACATGCTCTGCGATTGGCTTATGATGATGTGTACCGCCAACCATTTCTGATACTACATCAAGAGATTCCACATGTCCAAGTCCATATAAACCAAGAAGCGCAGCACCTAAGCATGAGCTCTCAAAGCTTTCAGGAACAGAAACCTCCTGATCAAAAATATCCGCCATCATCTGGCGCCATAATTCTGAACGGGCAAATCCGCCGGTTGCCTGAATTTTTTTCGGTTCGCCGATCAGCTCTTCAAGGGCAAGAAGCACAGTATATAAGTTAAAAATAACGCCTTCTAATACAGATCGTATCATATGTTCTTTTTTATGGTGAAGTGATAGCCCGAAGAAGGATCCTCTCGCGTTTGCATCCCACAGAGGCGCACGTTCGCCGGCAAGATACGGATGGAAGAGCAAACCGTCAGATCCCGGCTTCACAAGTGATGCAATCTCAGTCAGCACTTCGTATGGATCTTTGCCTAAACGCTTGGCTGTTTCCATTTCAGAGGATCCTAATTGATCGCGAACCCATCTGAAAATCATTCCGCCATTATTAACCGGACCGCCGATTACCCACTTATCATCAGTCAGAGCATAGCAAAAGATCCGTCCTTTTGGATCTGTCACCGGTTTGTCCGTCACTGTCCGGATGGCGCCGCTTGTACCGATTGTAACCGCAACAACTCCAGGCTGAATCGCATTAACGCCAAGGTTTGACAATACTCCATCACTTGCTCCGACTACAAACGGAACTTCTGCAGGAATGCCCATTTCTGCTGCATAAACAGCATCCAGTCCCGTTAATGAGAATGTAGTATTTACAGGTTCAGAAAGATGTTCAGGCGTTATTCCTGCGACTTCAAGGGCTTCTTTATCCCAGTCTAGAGACTTCAGGTTAAACAGCCCTGTTGCAGAAGCAATTGAATAATCAATAACAAAACGCTTAAACAGCTTATGGAAAACGTACTCTTTGATGGAAATAAATTTAAACGTTTTCAAAAATAAGTCTGTTTGTTCATTTCGGATCCACGTAATCTTAGACAGCGGGGACATTGGGTGAATAGGTGTGCCCGTGCGCAGATAAATCTCATGACCATTCATTTCTTTTGAAATTGTTTCTGCCCATTTGGCACTTCTGTTATCTGCCCACGTCATGCAATTTGAGAGCGGTGTTCCATCCCGGTCAACAGCGATGACGCTGTGCATCGCAGAACTGAAAGACACGCACAGCAAATCAGCCGGATCCACTTTGCTGCTTACTTCCTTAATTGTTTTAATCACAGCTTGAAAGATCTCATGCGGGTTTTGTTCTGCTGTTTCAGGATTAGGCGAGTATAGCGGATACTCCACTCCAAATGATGAAACGATTGTTCCGTCTGTTTTAAACAAAACGGATTTTGTACTTGTTGTCCCTATATCGACTCCGATTACAAATTTCTGATTCATGGTGACTCCTCCTTACAATGCCCAAATCAATATTAGAAATGAAAAAGAAGATGCTTGTTATTAAGCCTCTTCCCTTATCATTTCATTGCCTAAACGTATTAATCTTTATTTACGACAGCATGTCCGCCAAACTCATTGCGCAGCGCTGCGACTACTTTTCCTGAGAATGTATCTTCATCAAGCGAGCGGTATCTCATCATTAAGGATAAAGCGATAATCGGCGTAGCAGTCTGAAGATCCAGTGCTTCCTCAACTGTCCATTTTCCTTCGCCGGATGAGTGCATAACTCCCTTAATGCCATCAAGTCTTGAGTCTTTAGAGAATGCATTTTGAGAAAGCTCCATTAACCATGATCTTATAACTGAACCGTTGTTCCATACTCTTGCAACCTGCTCGTAATCAAAGTCAAACTGGCTTTTCTCAAGGACTTCAAAGCCTTCTGCAATAGACTGCATCATGCCGTATTCAATGCCGTTATGAACCATTTTCAAATAGTGGCCGCTTCCCATAGCTCCTGCATAAAGATATCCATTTTCAACACAGATATCTTTAAACAGCGGTTCGATTGAAGCAAACATTTCTTTTTCTCCGCCGATCATCGTGCAGGCACCATTTCTTGCGCCTTCCATTCCCCCGCTTGTGCCTACATCAAAGAAGTGGATGCCAAGTTCCTTCAATTCGTTTCCGCGGCGAATGGATTCCTTATAATTAGAGTTTCCGCCGTCAATGACGATATCGCCAGGAGCAAGAAGATCTTTTAATTCTGAAAGCACATTTTCTGTAATAACGCCTGCAGGCACCATCATCCATACCGTTCTTGGAGCTTTAAGCTTAGAAACTAGATCTTCAATAGAAGATGAACCAGCCGCACCCATATTAGCAATTTTATTTACAGCATCTGAGTCGATGTCAAATGCGACGACCTCATGTTTATGATCAATTAAATTAAGTGAAAGATTATATCCCATTTTCCCTAAACCGATTAAACCTACTTGCATGTTGTAAAACTCCTTTATAACTTGTTTTTGTCCTATAACCATTATACGAAAATTTTTTTCTTGTGCAATCGTTTTCAAGAAATTTTTTTTCACATTCTTTTTATGCTATACTTTTTTAAAGTATAAAAATGCAAATAAGATTCCGTATTCATGTCTAGCTGCAGCGCCTAACTCCTCGGTCAGAACGGATCCGTCAAAAAAGTCAAAACCGGACTTTTCCGCCGGATCCTTATCTGTCTGTCGGAGCTGAGCAAGGCGCTTCCGCTTTTCTTAGTAAATGTAAGCGAGGTCATACTCTATGGGGCAAAATTGTTTAGGAAGTATTCGTTCTCATTATGCAAGGTTAAGTGAAAAAGAAAAAAAGATAGCTGATTATATTTTGGAGAACCCGAAAGAAATTATTCATAGCACCATCAATGAAGTGGCAGATAATCTTGGTGTTGCAGAAGCAACTGTTTTCCGTTTTTGTAAGCGCATAGATTTTAAAGGCTACCAGGCAATGAAAATTGCGCTTGCCTCTGAAATTATGAGCCCGGTTCAGCAGATTTACGAAGAAATTAATGACAATGACAATGAAAAGGCTGTTGCTGAAAAAGTTTTTCACTCCAATATCCGAACACTTGAAAACACCCTTCAAATCTTGGATTTTTCCTCCATTCAAAAGGCTGCCCGCATCCTCTCAAACGCAAACCGCGTTAACTTTTATGGAACGGGAGGATCAGCCATTATCGCGATGGATGCCTATCATAAGTTTATACGAACTGGAATTTCGGCCTATGCGTTTATTGACTCACACTTTCAGCTGATGTCGGCTTCACAGCTGACCGACCGCGATGTTGCCGTCGTGATTTCTCACTCAGGAACGAATAAGGATACCATTAAGGTGATGAATACAGCGAGAAAAAACGGGGCAAAAACCATTGGCATTACTGGATTTCCAAAATCTCCAATCGGACAAAATGCGGATGTTTCCCTCTATACAAGCTCAGAAGAAACCGAATACCGGTCAGAGGCGCTCGCTTCTAGAATTGGCCAGCTGAGTCTAATTGATGCTTTGTATGTAAACATGATGATTTCAAATAAAGATGACGCAAAAAAATCATTGGAAAAAGTCCGGGATGCCATCTCGGAAACACGCGTATAAGAAAAGCGGAAGCGCCCGTTTAGCGCAGGCATGGCAGATCCGTTCTGGCCGAGGAGTTTGGCGATGGTGCTGAACATGTATGTTCAAAAAAAATAATAATCCTACTCTAATTTAGAGAACCTCCTGGGTTCTCTTTTTTTCTGGCTCATAAAATAAAATATTTTTTCATAAATGTATTGATTTTAAAAAATATTTTTCATATAATCAGAATCACTAGTTGAAAGTGCTTTCAAATTTTCAAACAAGAAAGGATTTTATCCATGTTATTACTTATTGTCTTTGCAGCAATCGTTGCTCTTCTTCTGCTCATAACTGTGGCAAAGCTGAATCCTTTTGTCGCTTTAATTGTAACCGCTATCGGTGTTGGTCTTGCGACTGGAATGCCGCTAATTTCTACAAATCCCGAGGTGCCTGGCATTATTGACTCGATCAAAGCAGGTATGGGAAATACGTTAGGGTTTCTTGCAATCGTTCTTGCCCTTGGTACAATGCTTGGCAAAATGATGGCAGAATCAGGCGGTGCCGAGCGCATTGCCAACACTCTGATTGCAAAATTCGGAGAAAAAAATGTTCACTGGGCGATGATGTTTGTTGCTTTCATCGTTGGTATACCTGTATTCTTCCAGGTTGGTTTCGTTCTTTTGATTCCGCTTGTGTTCACAATTGCACGCCGAACTGGAGTTTCACTCGTCAGTCTTGGCGTTCCGCTTGTAGCCGGTTTATCGGTTGTACACGGTTTAGTGCCTCCGCATCCTGCCGCAATGGCAGCTGTCGGGATCTTCAAAGCTGATGTAGGCATTACCATTCTTTATTCGATTATTGTCGGTCTTCCGACTGCCATTTTAGCAGGTCCTGTTTATGGTAAATGGATTGGCAAACGCATCCACAAAACCGTTCCAAAGGAAATTGGCGATCAGCTGACAGAACAAAAAGATGAAAAAGAGCTTCCTGGCTTTTTAAATACAGTTATCACAGTATTAATTCCTGTTTTCTTAATGCTTTCTGCTTCGATCGCAGAACTGTTTTTATCAAAAGAAAGCACAGCATTTGAAGTATTCCGATTCCTTGGAGATCCTGTTGTTGCTCTATTAATCGCAACCGTTTACTCATTCTTCAGTCTCGGTTTCTTCCGCGGCATGAACCGTGATAAAATCCTGAAGCTGACAAACGACTGCCTGGCTCCTACTGCTACAATACTATTAGTTATCGGTGCTGGAGGCGCGTTTAATAAAGTTCTTCTCGATTCAGGCATTGGCGATTACATCGCCCAGCTTGCACAAGAATCAAACGTTTCACCGATTCTTCTTGCATGGGGAATTGCTGCAATGATTCGTGTTGCAACAGGTTCTGCCACTGTTTCTATGATGACAGCAGCCGGTATCGTAGCTCCAATTGCAGCTGTAGTTCCAGGTGTAAACCTTGAGCTTCTTGTTTTAGCAACAGGTGCAGGCTCACTCATTCTGTCTCACGTGAATGATTCAGGCTTCTGGATGATTAAAGAGTATTTTGGAATGACTGTTAAAGAAACGCTTCAAACATGGACAGTGCTTGAAACAATCATTTCTGTTGCTGCACTTGTGTTTATATTGATTCTAAGTATATTTGTATAGATAAGAAAAATCCTCGAGCGATTGCTTGAGGATTTTTTTTATGGCCTGGTTTTGATTAATTGAATAACAGATTTCTCTATGATTTGTTTTCCGTGTAAATAGCTTACAGAATAAGCTGCAGCTGCAATAAATAGAGAGACAAGCAAATAGATCATCCAGTACAGATGTGTCCCAGCATGATTGATGCTCAGGGCAAACGCACCCGTGAACCATAAGATAAGATGCAGGAGATGCTGAAGCTTGTATCGCTTTCGCTCAGCTATTGCCTCAATAAAAAAGACCGTATAGACGACAGCAAGAAGCGCATAAATAATAGAAACAACAACGAGCATAATAAACATGCATGATCACACTCCTCTCCTTCATTTTCTCACAATTGATGTCCTCTAAAAAGAAATTTACCCAATAGTTACCCAGGTAACTTTTTATGAATTTGTGTTATAATTACCTAGGTAACTAATTTTCAAGGAGAAATGATATGTCAGAAATCGATCAGAATCTTTTTCACTCCATTCAGCAGCTTTCAAGGCAGCTTACAAAACGGCTGAATGAGGTCCTGCAGCCTCATGGCCTGTTCAGTGCTCAATGGACTGTTTTATTCACCTTAAAAAAGTATGGAACACTGACACAGACAGAGCTGTGTGAATATCTCTCAATTGAAGCTCCGCCTATGACCAGAACCATTCAGCGGCTTGTGAAGCAAGGATATGTTCATCAAATTGCAGGTTCAGATAAACGGACAAAGCATATTAAGCTTACAGATCAAGCAATAAATGATTATGCTCTTTGGGAAAAATCCGTGTTGGAAATGGAGAATGATTTACTCAAAGGAATTCCTGATGACATGCAAGCTCCTCTCCGGACATACATCCAGCAGTGGCTTCACCACATAAGAAAGACAGAACGGGGATGAAAGAATGAATGAACAAAAACTATGGACGAAAGATTTTCTCTCTATCTCTTTAAGCAGTTTTTTTCTATTTTTAACATTTTATTATTTGCTTGTCACACTTCCGATCTATTCTCTTCATGACTTAAACGGCAAGCCATCTCAAGCAGGCCTGATTGTGACCATTTTCCTGCTCGCAGCGATTGTGATCCGTCCTTTTGCGGGAAAGTGGATTGAGCGCTACGGAAAAAGGATTGTACTGATATCCTCTCTTTCTATCTTTGCTTTAGGATCTCTTCTCTACTATTTTACAAATACAATGAACGGATTGTTTCTTCTCCGCTTTTTTCACGGAATTGGATTCGGTATGGCTACAACAGCTGCAGGAGCGATTGTTGCAGATATTATTCCTGAAACCCGCCGCGGGGAAGGAATGGGCTACTATGCGATGTCAATGAATCTTGCCATGGTCATCGGTCCTTTTCTAGGACTTACCGCAATGGAAGAATGGGGAACAGCAGTGATGTTCGGCATCTGTATTTTTACTGCCTTTTTCTCTCTGTTCTCAGGTCTTATAATCAAGCTGCCAAAGGCTGTAAAGGCAAGCAGCAAAGTGATGCCTTCAGTTGACAACAAAGGTTTGAAAGGATTATTTGAACCTACAGCGATTTCGATTGCCCTTGTTGCAGGATTATTTGCCCTTGTCTATGCTTCTATTCTTTCGTTTGTTTCGGTTTATGCAAAAGAAATAGGCTTAATTGAGGCAGCAAGCTACTTCTTTGTCGTATATGCCATCGTTATGCTGATTGCAAGACCATTCACAGGAAGATGGTTTGATCAATACGGGGCAAACGTTATTATTTATCCTGCGATTGTTTGTTTTGCTGCAGGCATGGTGCTTTTAAGTTTGGCGGATACATCGTTTACCTTTTTACTATCTGCAGCTCTTATCGGCTTAGGCTGGGGAACGCTGTTTCCAAGTTTTCAAACGATTGCTATTCAGTCTGCTGAACCTAAGCGGAGAGGGCTTGCCACCGCAACCTTCTTATCCATTTTTGATATCGGAATCGGAATTGGCTCCTTCCTTGTAGGTGTCATCACGACTAAACTTGCTTTCAGTTCTCTGTATTTCTTCAGTTCATTTTTCATCCTGGGATGCCTCGCCGTGTATTATTTTTTGCACGGCAGAACCGCAGCTTCTGCTAAAGAAGAGAAATCAGAACCAGAAATTTATTTAAAAGCAAATGGATAATTCGAAACCATCACTTCAAATAGGAGTGATGGTTTTTCTTTTGCACGATGATTGAATTTTTTAACTAACCCCCTTAATACTATTTAAAATACTAATAACAATGATAATTAATATTTATTTTACTAATAACTAACTCACTGATAAAGTAAAAGGAGAACGAATTGCTTAGGAAGTGTACATCATGTTAAAAAGTAAAACCAAGGAAAAACAGAAGCTGTTTCCATTTATGCAGGGAATTTTGCTGACATTTATTTTTGCAGCTGCAGCTTCTTATACAGCAAGCTTCTCCTTATTCTCCATAATCGGACCGCTTATTATCGCCATGATGATTGGAATCATGTGGAGAGCTTTTGCCGGTATAAGTGAACCTGTGCTTGCAGGAGCAGGATTTTCAAGTAAAAAGCTATTGCGATTCGGCATTATTTTGCTCGGAATGAGACTGAATCTATCAGACCTCTATCATGCAGGATTCAATGTATTTATCCTATCCCTGATCGTCATCCTCTTTACCATACCTCTTGTATATGCACTATCCCGCTTTCTCGAAGTGGATAAGAAAATCAGTATCCTCACCGCCTGCGGAACAGCGATTTGCGGTGCCGCAGCAGTTGCAGCAATTGCCCCTTTAGTCAAAGCGAATGAAGAGGAGACTGCTGTGAGTGCAGGAACTATTGCCATTTTAGGCACGGCCTTTACCCTGCTTTACACCTTTATCTATTCATTTATTAATCTAACACCCTATGGTTTCGGTGCTTTTTCGGGAGGAACGCTTCATGAAGTTGCACATGTCGTAGCTGCGGCATCGATCGGAGGAGCCGAAGCAGAAGATATGGCGATAATCTTAAAACTAACCCGTGTCGCCCTGCTTGTACCTGCTGCTTTAATAGTCGGAATCCTATTTAGAGAAAAAAAGACAGATGACGCTCCCTCACCCTTGCCAATCCCATGGTTTATTCTTGGATTTCTTTTCGTGAGCGGATTGAATACAGCCGGGATCGCATCAGAGGAAACGGCTGCTTTCATTGTCTCTTTATCTTACCTATTAATTGGCATGGCCATGGCCGGACTGGGATTGAACGTCAACTTAAAGTCTTTTAAAAAGCTTGGCTCCAAGCCGCTGATTGCCGGTTTGACAGGGTCGCTGGTGCTGTCTGCAGCGGGGTATGGGTTAGTCCTGTTATTGGGGTTGAATTAAACAAATAAAGCCGGTCATTGCCTAACCGGCTCTTTATTTACCTATCAACTCTCTTACCCTCTTCTCAAGCAATTCCGCTCCGCCATACCCAGTAAGCACACTCACTATTTCTCCATTCCTGTCTACAAAAAAAGTGGTCGGCACCGCTGCCACTCTGTACAGGGATGAAGCTTCACCTGCTTGATCAAGCAAAACCGGAAATGAAAATCCATGGTCTTTAGCGAACATATACGCTCCTTCCGCGGAATCCTGATTCGTCATGTTCACTGCATAAATCTTCACCTGACCTTTATATTTCTCGGCAAGGTTTACCAAATCAGGTGCTTCCATTTTGCACGGGCCGCACCAGGATGCCCAGAAATTCAGGACAATGGGCTGATCGTAAGGCGGTTTTAATTCGTATTCTTTCTGGTTGATATCCGTCAGCTTAAGTTCAGGTGCTTTTGCTGCAGCAGATTGTTCCAGCGGGATCCAAAAGCAGAGAAGAACAACAAGCAGGATCATTCGCCTCATAAAGATCACCTTCCTTTTTTAATCCTTATCATTCTCCTTGAAGATTGGACATATTCCTGTAAGACGAGCGTACATATGAATTAAGAAGTTTTGAAAGGAGCGGCTGGTGTTGCTGTCTAAAACAAGTTCAAAAATCTTCACCCTCTTTTTCCTCGTTCTCCTGATTGGAACGATGGCCTATTTAGATTCATTTCAGGCAAGAAATAGCGAGATTGGGTCCTTTCCTGTCGCTGCTGAAGAAGAAGAAGCGACCTCGGCAAAGGAACAGCAGCTTTTTACAGTGTTAGAGGAAAAGAAAATCGCTTCAGAAGTGAAAGATGGATATCGGGTGGAAACGTATCAGGAGTTTGAAGTCCTTAAAGATGAAGATGGAAAAACAGTTGACGTGAAGCCGACAGAGAACTACAGTTATATAAAATACAAAGTTGAATAAAATGTCAAAAAGCTGATCTTCAGAAAGATCAGCTTTTTATTTCGAAAGCATAATATATCCTTTGTTATACAGCTTTCCGGTCTTCTGAAATTTAGAAGGATAGGTTTCCACCAGATATTCTCCCTGCAATGGGCCAAGACTCAATTGCATCCTTTTCTCAAATGGCGCATTTTGATAAAAAGAATCCCCCAGCTGCCGTTCTTTTCCGATTGAAAGTCCTTTAGGCACGAAGATGTCCCAATCTGATAGAGGAATCACACCTGAAATCGCCAAGTCTCTGCGACCGGCAGCATGAAAATCTGTCACCATTAAAATGGTCCGGTTTTGATTTGCGGCACAACCTGCAAATTTGACCGCAACGGCTTCTAATGAAGCATGAAAGGACTTTGCGAGAGGCTTAAAAGAGGACAATTTCTCGCCATGCTGATTCATCAGCCGCTTAAATTCTGCTGTTGGAAGCAAGAGCTCAGATGCCACTTCATCACAAAGCCTCTCAATTTCATCCTGCACACTTTCTTTTTTTCTGTACTGAATATGATCAAACTCATCCATCAGCGTATGTGCGATTTCATGGGCAATCGTGAAATTCTGCCTCCTCGGCGGATCAAAAATATTCACGTGCGCAGTTATTTTCCCGTCCTGAATGACAAGCTGGCCGGATTGATCGTTCTCCATATATTTTTCCCGAACCATGATCCCTGCTAGCGAAGCAAGCATTCTCATATTGACAGGAAATGACCCGCCAATACTAAAATAATCGTCCATTAGCTGTCGTGCCCTCAACAGCGCTTTTTCTCTGGAATTCATTCTATTCGCTCTCGATTGAGGTTTTAATTGCCAGGAATATTTTTTCCCATTCATCTTCAGTGGATGGCTGTTTCCCTCTATATTTAATGTTAGCAAGCATCTGAATCTGTTCATCGTGAAGCCCGTTCTTCTCTGCAAAAGCAAGCAAAATTGCAGGTACATCCTCCTGCCGGTTGAGAGCGACTTCTTTTCCCATCAGCTGACCCATAGTTACTTCAAGCGCGATAGCAAGCTGATAAAGCTTTTCCGCGGAAATTTGTTTGTTTGGGGTATTCTCAATTTGTGAAAGATAAGGTTTAGAGACTCCAGATTCACTAGAGAGTTTTGCTAGTGTCCAGCCCTTTTTCAGCCTAAACTCTTTTACATATTTTCCAATATTCAACGAAACTCCTCCTCCTGCACTAAATATAATAAATTTTGTTTGCAATAGCAAACTCATGTTGATATAGTAAAAGAAAGTTTGCAATAGCAAACACTCCGGAGGTACAGATATGGGATTTCATTCAGATACAAGTGCTCTTTTCAATCTGCTGAAGCATCACTCAAAAAAGCCTTTACCGGATTATCTGACAGAGGAAATGCTGCTCGGAATCGGCGGAGGTGCCGGTTACGGATACTTTACTTTCTTTTATGAAAAAGAAGATTTTTCGAGCTTCTATTTAGGAACCCGCGCGTTATGGGAAAGCAGTGAACTGTTTATTTCCGGCGCATTAAAAGCATTAGGTTTTCAGCCTGCTGTTCAGCAGACAAAAGACCGCAAAGCTGCTTTTGAAAAATTAAACAAACAGGTTTCAGGCGGAAATCCAGTCATTGTTGCAATAAACGAAGATATTTTCCGAAAAAAAAGCATTTCTCCAAATGGCTATCAGATCTACGGTCTTGTGGCAAATATCAACAAAGAGACAGGAATCGTTAAAATGGTTCTTCAAAAGGACATACCTATTGAAATTTCCATTGAAGATCTTATCCTGGGGCGCGATCATCTGGCAACAAGGAAAATCATTAATCAATCGATTTTCTTGAAGGAACCGGGTGATCAAGACCTTTCGTTTAAAAAAATCATGGCTGCTGCAAGAACAGGCATCGAAACAGGGATAAACAGCGCAAATAACCCGAGAATGAGCAATTTCGGCATTACCGCTTTGGACAGATGGAAGACAAGCCTGACCACTTCAAACAAGCAAAGCTTCGGTAAAATCTTTTATAATACCAGTCATCTCATAAATGCCCTTTACTATACGTATTATTGGATTGTGGAAAATACGGATGGCTATGCACTCCGCCGCTCCTATTCAACATTCTTGAATACGGTCGGAGAGATCATTCAAGAACCTCTGCTTCTAGAAGCCGGCGGGCTATATGAAAAATCGGGATTGATATGGAGACAGATTGCCGAAGATTCCTTAAACAGTGAATACGATGAATTCCGTTTAATGAAAGAAAAATTTCAAGAACTGAATAAGTTTTATCATAGTGAAGACTTCAGGTTGAAAGAATATAAACAAATGAACGCGGACCTGCTTGAGCTGAAAGCAGAAGCTAGCGAGCAGCTGCAGTTTAATGATGCTGACCGCAAGGAATTGTTTACGCATCTGGCCGGATTGATCAGCCAGATTCAAACATTGGAAAAAGAAGCATTTATTAAACTCGAAGAAGCTCTTCATTCAAAGAAATGGGAGGATTATCTATCTTGAAGCATACAGTCATTATTAAAGCACCAGCCCGCTTCGTCTTTGAACAACTATCCACTCCATCCGCACGCGAAACGTGGACAAAGGTGATTGAAAGCATTCGATATGAACAGCCTTCAGAAGAAAAAGCGGAGGGTGCATCCTTTATCCAGATTCAAAAAGAAGGTGCGATGAGAACTTCTTTTCATGGGAAAAACGTTGCAGTGTTTGAACCGGAAACTTATTCGTATTCCTTGGAAAGCAAGGCATTTAAAATGGTGATCTCCTATCACCTTGAAGATTTGCAGGGTGAAACAAAGGTTACACAGACCTATGAGGTGATCTATTTATCGACATTCGCAAAAATCATGGGCAAGCTTTCAAGCAAACTGACCGAAAAATTAGCGCAGGCGCTGCTGCAGCAATTAAAAAGATATTGTGAAGATGCTTTAACAAAATAATAAAGAAGCTGGTGCAGGTGCATCAGCTTCTTTATTAAGAGATAAGAAAGTATAAAATTTTGCGCTTCGATGACGAGCGGAATCGCTCAGGCTCCTCGGCCAGAACGGCTCCGAAAGTATTGGCAAAATGCGCCTTTTCTGTCGGAGCCTTACCTGTCACGCCTGCGCTAAACGGGCGATTCCGCTTTTCTTATTTACCGCCTGTAAATGAAATTCCCTTAATGAAATAGCGATTAAAGAATGCATAAATCAATAGAACCGGCAGCGTAAACACCATGGATGCTGCCATAATATAGTTCCAGTAGCTGACGAACTGACCTTTAAAGGTATTCAGCCCAAGAGGGAGTGTAAACATTTCAATATCTGTCATCACAATCAGCGGTCTCATGAAATCGTTCCAGAAGCCCATAAATACGAAGATTGACTGTGCAGCAAGAGCCGGTTTTGCAAGCGGCAGAACAATTTTAAAGAACGTGCCAAGCCTGCTGAGACCATCCATTTCGGCCGCTTCTTCCAATTCTTTTGGAAAGTTGATAAAGAACTGCCGCATCATGAAAATAAACGTTGCGTTAATCATAGCCGGAACAATCATGCCCTGATACGAATTCAGCCAGCCAAACTCCTTTAAAATCAAGTAGTTTGGAATCATCGTAACCTGTGCCGGAATCATCAGTACAGCAAGAATCGTAATGAACAGCGCTTTTTTTCCGGGAAAGCTGAGTCTTGCAAGAGCATATCCTGCCATAGAATTGAACAATAAATTTAAAATGGTTCCAATGACGGCAATTAATATACTATTAAACATCCATCTTGGGAAAAGCTCCTGCTCTATGAAAATCTGCTTATAGTTATCAAACGTAAAGTTTTTAGGAATAAAGCTAAGCGTGCCGCTGACTATTTCCTGCAGCGTTTTAAACGAAGAGGAAAGAGCCCATAAAAACGGCACAAGTGTCGTAACAGCATAGAGTACTAGAATCGCGTATACAATCGCTTTTCCAATTCCAAATTTCTTTTTCATCTTTCCATCCTCCTTTTAGTAAAGTGACTCTTCTTTTGAAAATTTCCGCTGCAGCAATGTCGCCACAAGAATCACAATCGCAAGCAGCAGAACAAGAGCCGCTGCGTATCCCATCGTTCCGAGATTTTTAAACGCATACTGATAGACTAAAAGAACAACGGTTAAGGTTGAATTATCCGGTCCCCCTGATCCCGCTGAGAAAATGTAGGACTGATCAAAAAGCTGGAATGTTCCGATTAAGCCCATAATCGCGACAAATGATGTGACCGGGCGTAAGTGCGGTACTGTAATTTTCAAGAATTTCTGAACGGTACTGGCCCCGTCAAGCTCCGCTGCTTCGTAAAGGGAGTCCGGAATATCCTGCAGAGCAGCTAAATAAATAACCATGAAAAACGGTGCTGTTGACCAAATATTCATAATCATAATCGCATTAAGCGCGATATTCGGGTCTCCAAGGAAGTTATAAGTCGGCAGGCCGAGTGTGTCTAATACGTTGTTGATTAATCCATTTTTGTTATACATCCACATAAAAATCAGGGTTAATACAGCAGACGATGTCAGGGTAGGAAGAAAGTACACAATTCTGAAGAATGTTTGACCCTTCATTCCTGCATTTAATGTTGCCGCAAGGATCAGCGCGAGAATCGTCTGACACGGAACAACAATCACCACATATTTAAATGTGTTCCACAAAGCGATCTGCGCCCTGGTGTCGTCAAGGATTCTCGTAAAGTTATCGAAAGCCACAAAATCATAGCTTGCCGTTCCCAGCAGCTGCACCTTATGAAACGAGAGAAAGACAATATAAAAAATGGGACCAATGATAAATAATAGTAAGACAAACAATGCAGGCGACATGAAAAAGTAGCCTTGTCCAGCCTCTCTTAATGTTCGTTTGGAAAATAGATTTTTCATTTTGCTATCCAAGCCCCCCACTTTAAGTAAATCCTGCACAAACTCTTTCTGACGAAGTAAAAAGGACTTCGTCAGAAAGAACCAGTGCAGATTTTAAAGAAGAAAAGGGAAACAAGCATTTCCCTTTTCTCAGCCACCTTTTCTTATTTTGAGTCAATTTCGCTGTTTGCCTGTTTTTCCGCTTCTTTTAATGCTTCTTCAAGCGGACGGTCGCCAAGGAACGCACTCATAAATTGATTGTTGAAGTTATTCACGATAATAGGAAGGTTTGAGCCTTCTGACCATACAGTTGCATAAGATGCGCCTGCTACAAGCGGTCCGCGCAGCTCATCTTTGTCATAGCCAAGCTTTTCTGCAACGGATTTACGGGTCGGCAGAGCATAGCCTTTGCTGGTCCATGTCTCCATGCCTTCTTTTCCAGTCAGGTATGAAAGCAGCTCCCATGATGCTTCTTTCTTTTCAGAGGCTGCATTCATGACATAAGCAACACTGTAAGCCATCGTTGATTTCTCGCCATTAATCGCCGGCAGCTCAGCTGTTCCGTACTCAACATCAGGGAATGTATCCGCTAAAAATGGGATTGCCCAGTTGCCTTCAATGACCATAGCCGCTTTTTGCTGACCGAAAATTTCTCCGCCCCAAGTTGCGCCTACTTCCTTGGCTTCAACCGCTGATTTATCGACATTGTGCATATCAATAACCGGTTTTAATGCTTCTACCACTTCATCAGATGCAAAATTTGCTTTATCCTCTTTTACCACATCTCCGCCAAGTGATTCAGCCACCCAGTATTGGCGTGCAAGCTCAGGCGCAACGCCAAATCCGTATTGCCCGTCTTTCGTTAGTTTCTTAGATGCCTCGCGGAACTCTTCCCACGTTTTAGGAACCTCTACGCCAGCATCAGCAAGCATTTTTTTGTTGTAAAAGAGCGCTAAAGTTGAATAGTCTTTTGGGAAACCGTACGTTTTATCCTCAGATATAAACGCTTCCAATAATGGCTTTTCAAAATCTTCAACGTCAAAATCCTCTGTAACATACTCATCTAAAGGTTCAATAACGCCCGTTTCAATCAGACCAGGAGCTTCAAATGCATCCAGATAAAAAACATCCGGTCCTTCTCCGCCAATCAAACGTGTTTTAATAACATCCATATATTGTTCTGTAATAACCTCAAGCTTGACATCAATTTTAGGATGCTTCGCTTCAAAGTCTTCAATCGTTTGTTTTAACAGCTTTTCTTCAGTCGGATTTCCGCCCCATCCAGCAAGCGTCACTTCCACTTTTTCCCCGTCTGCGCCCTCTTTAGATGTTTCATCAGAACTGCATCCTGCCAAAGCCCCTGTAAATAACATAGAAGCAACTCCGAACCCCGCTAACCATTTTTTTGTTTTCATTGCCGTTTCCCCTTCCATTGCTTTTTATGATCTAAAGGAAGCTGCCTTCCAAAAGATTGAAGTAAACCTGCTTATTTTTGTACAAATGTTCCAGATGATTTTAAAGGATATCCTGTTGTGTTTTTAAGAACTTCCAATGTAAAGGTCTCTCCGCTGCGAGTGACTGCAATTGATAAATGTCCTTCTCCAATTGAGATATTTTGAACTTCCAGAGCATTCATGCCATCAAGCAATACCGGTGATAGTCTGACTTCCTTCCTTAAGCTGTCTGGAAATAACCCCAGCATCGACTGGATAAAGACAAGCGGTGTACCTGCTGCCCATGCTTGAGGTGAACAGGCCACAGGGTATTTCACTGCTTTGCCGCCCAAGCTGTCGTATCCGCAGAAAAGTTCCGGCAGACGGTCATATTCGAAATGAGCTGCAGCATCAATGAGCCCGCTCATCACTTTGCCTGCTTCTTGCTGATAACCCGATTTGCTCATGCCAAGAAGAGAGATGCTGTTATCATGAGGCCAGATGCTTCCATCGTGGTAGCTCATCGGGTTGTAGCCTGCCTCGCCTTCAGCCATCGTCCGAATTCCGTATCCAGAAAACATCTTAGGTGAGACAAGCATCTCAGTTACAGCTTTCGCCCGGTCCTCATTGAGCATTCCAGAAAATAAAACGTGACCCGGATTCGAGGTAATCGTGCCCACCTGTTCTTTCTTTTCATCAAGTGCGATGGCATAGAACTGAACATCCTCCATCCAGAATTCCTCATCAAATCTTTCCTTGAGCGAATTCGCCTGTCTGCGGAGCTGCTCTGCACGTTCTGTTTGATCAATTGTTCCATAGATATCAGCCAGCCCCATTTTGGCCTGATAGACATAACCCTGCACTTCTGCAAGTGCGATAGGCGTTTTTGCGTATTCTCCATTTCTGTGAACAACAGAATCGCCTGAATCCTTCCAGCCTTGATTCGCAATGCCTTTGCTTGATTCCTGATGGTATTCCACAAAAAGATCTTTGTCGCGGTCTCCATATTCATCGATCCACATTAAAGCGTTCTCAATTGTTTTCTCAAGACTCAAAGCAAATTCCGTGTCACCTGTCCACTTCACATATTCTGATAGAAGAATCAAAAACAGCGGTGTGGCATCAACCGTTCCATAATAAGGAGTAAACGGAATTTGACCAGTAGCAGCGAGTTCTCCAAAACGAATTTCATGCATGATTTTACCCGGCTGTTCATCTCTCCATGGATCCACATTCTGACCTTGATAATGCGCCATCGTAAGCAGTGTTCCTTTCGCAATTTCAGGTTGAAATGGCAGGATCTGCAGAGCTGCAATTAAGCTGTCACGGCCAAATGGAACGCCAAACCAAGGTAGCCCGGCAACTGGAAATGGACCAAATCCTACATCTGTCAGCAAAACCCTCATATCATTCAATCCGCGGTCAACAAGACGCTGAAGCGGGGCAAAATCTGTTTTGATGCTTGCTGCTTTTTCATTCCACACCTGATAGGATTCTTCAAGCTTGCGCATTGCATCATCTTTTTGCGCAGCAGTTTTTGGTTTTGCTTCCCCGATTTGCGGACGAATCGCAAGTGTGACTCTGTCTGTCTCAGAATGAGCTAATTCAAATTCAAAATCGATTTTTCCTTTTTCATCCACTTTTTTAGCTGCTTTATCCCACGTAATCAATGTGCTGCGATCAACATTGTCCGCTCCTGCATAGTGAAAGGAAAGTGTATTTCCTTCAGCCGTTTGACCTGTTCTGCTGCCAAGATCACCATTTTGAAATCCGCGGACAACAAACATATCCAGAAAATCTGCATCAGCATGGATGCTGATTTCAAATCTCACAGGCTTTGGAAAATAGTTTTTCACTTTTATCTCTTCATAAAGAACATCATCATAAATGAATCGTGACCTTTCAATCTCTACGGATTCTCTCCATAAAATCAATTCTCCGTCTTCTTCCATATGGGGATTTGTTAAGAGAATACTAGCTTTATAGTTTTGATCTGCGTCAGATGAGAGCAATATTGGGTCTTCACCATTAATCTTCAAATCCAGTTTACTTAAAAAACGTGTGTCTTTTGTATAAAGCCCTAAACCATAAGGATGGTTTTCAGGGATATTCCCATTTGTATCTGTCAGCAAAAATAAATCATTTTCTTTTATCACACGGTAGTCCATCTTTGTCCTCCTTGATGTTCCGAAACGTTTCGGATTTACTATAAAAAAATATAATTTTCCATTAATACTCCCGAAACGTTTCGGATTTTATAGATAAACCACTTATAATCTGTGGTTTTCATTGGTTGATTCTCTAATGATCAAGTCCGTTTTAAGGGTTATAACATTTGATCCGCTTTTTCCTTCAAGCATATCGATCAGAGAATTTGCAGCCTGGTAGCCAAGTTCAAATTTATTCTGGGCAATTGTCGTTAAAGCAGGATTAGAGTAGGCAGCAAGCAAAATGTTGTCATAGCCAATAACAGATAGCCCTTCTGGAACATGTATGCCTGATGCTTTCGCACTTTTCATGGCGCCAAGCGCCATTAAATCACTTGCACAAAAAACGGCCGTTATTTCAGGATGTTCTTTAAGAAGCGTTTCAGTAACCAATTCCGCTTTCTCCTCGGAAAAATCACCGCTGACGATCCAGTCTTCATTAACTTCAAGCCTTGCCTCCATGAGTGCATCTAAATAGCCTTTTAACCTTTGTTTGCTGACATACGCCTGATCATGGCCATTAATCAATGCTATTTTTGTATGTCCCAAACTGATTAAATGTTCAACAGCCCGCTTTGCTCCGAGCACATTATCTGTCGTCACATAGCCAACACTGTTTGATGCAATGGGAATATCAATGAGCATACAGGGAATATCACTCTCAACAACCTCTTTTAAATAAGGATCATCGATTTTCATTCCTTGAAGAATGGCTCCGTCTACCCGCCGTTCCCTGCATAGCTGGGAATAGGTTTTCTCCCGCTGTTTTGTTGTTGTAGTACTGAAAAGCACCAGGTCGTAATCCCGCTCAGAAATGCATTCATTTACCCCTGACAGCACTTCAAAGGTGAAATTATCCTTTGAGCTGACGCGGTCCATGCCTGAGACGAGCATGCCGATTGTTTTTGACTTGTTCATGACCAAGCCCCGCGCAAGCGTGTTTGGACTGTAGTTTAATTCTTTTGCGATTCTGGATATCTTTTGCCTCGTCTTTTCATTCACATCCGAATAGCCGTTCAATGCTCTTGAAACAGTCGTAACGGATACTCCTGCGGCCTTCGCAATGTCCTTAATTGTCGTCAAAATTCTTTCCTCCAAAACGTTTCGGATCCCTTTGATTGAAATCATACTTCATCTTGATAGCGTTTGCAATATCTTTTTTTCTGACAATGTGTCTTTTATTAAAAAGAACAAAAAGAAGGAAGCTCCCTTCCTTCTTTTAAACGTAACGCAGCCCTATTCTATTATTAAATGTCTGATTCTTATTTTTAAATACAAAAAAATTGTTCGAGTAATCTATCGTCAGCTCATGATCGTATGTATCTTCAAAGTCATCATCAACGATAAAATCCAGCTTTTCTGATGTAATCACTTTTTCATATTGTTCCGTTTCTCTTTTATCAATGACCTTTATTTCATACAGCGTATTCACAATATCACAGCTGCCCCGGTCAAATGAAAGCTGGATCATCTTATCATCCGGTATTTCACTTAATTTGCTTTTAGCTTGTTCGGTAATCGTTATATTCATATAACGAACCTCCTATTCTTCCCTTGGTACCAGGATTTCAATGTGTCTTTTTAGATTTTCCACTTTTACCGGAAGCTTATCCCCTTCGTCACCGTCAACGTTCGCAATCATTTCATAAGTGGAGGAAGCTTCTATCATTGGCACCTTTAAGTATTCAACATGCTCGCTGCTTGCAAGCTCACCCGTCATGATTTTCGGGAGCAGGAGCAGAAATTGCGGCAGGGCAACATCTTTAATAATGATGACGTGAAGCATGCCGTCGTTTACCTCTGCTTCAGGTGCGATCGTTTCAAATCCGCCGACTGAGTTTGTCAGAGCTATAAGCATCAGCAAAGCCTCCCCCTCCCATACACCCTCATCTGATTGGACCCGGAGTTCAAAAGGCTGCTTCTCCTTCATCTTTTTTACTCCTTCAATGATGTAGGCAAGCGGACCAAGTTTTGTTTTCTGCTCAACAGGTGTAGAGAAAGATGCCTCAGCTAAAGCACCAACAGCTACTATATTAATAAAATATCGTTCATTGATTTTTCCAACATCCGTTTTCCTTGTATGCTGCTGCTCCATCATAGAAATGGCCTCTTCAGGATCGAGCGGAATATTGAGCGCTCTCGCAAAATCGTTTACCGTACCGAGGGGGATTAAACCGAATAATGGCCGGTGATCCTGTTCCGCAATCCCGTTTACGGCTTCATTGATCGTGCCGTCCCCGCCCATTGCCGCAACAAAATCAAGCCTTCGTTCACAGGCTTCCCTGGCAAAATCCATAGCATCTCCTTCGCCTTTAGTTTCACGAAGCTCTGTTTCATAGCCCATGTTCTTCATTGTTTTTAACGCGTGTTCCGTATATTCCGTTCCTTTTTCCTTGCCTGAAGATGGATTTACAATTAACATTGCCTGCTTCAAACCTTTTTCCCCCTCGACTTTAAATGTCTATAATTTACCTTACCCCTAAAATATACAATTTGAACCATCCATATAAAAAAAAACATTACTCCTTTTACTGAAGTAATGTTTTTTATCACAGGATGGCGATCCGTTCGTAAATATCCCGCAGGTTTCTGCAGCCGAGCCCTTTTACGTCCTCAACATATTTACACCATAGTTTTGCTGTCAAAATCGCATCTCCTAATGCATGGTGACGGTTTATAACTGGAATCTCTTTATGATCACACCAGTCTTCAAGCCTTACAAACTCTGCATTTGGTTCAGCAATGCGGTATAAAAAAGAAGTGTCCACAATCCGGTGCTTGAACGGGGCGCGGAAAAGTTTCCTGCTTGCATGCTGCATAAAGTTTTTTTCATGAGAAGAGTGATGGGCAACAAGAGGATCTCCTTTTACGAACTTAAAAAATTCAATCATGGCTTCTTCAAGGGAAGGAGCATCCTTTAAGTCTTCATTCCTAATCCCTGTTAACTCACTGATTTCATCAGACATCCCATTTTCATGCCTGACAAGCGAGTAGAACCGTTCCTCTTCCTGCAGCGTGCACCCTCTCACCTTCACTGCACCGATAGAAATGATTTCGTTCCCCTGCTCAGGAAAAAAACCGGTTGTTTCAATATCAAAGACAACTACATTCAGAGCGTCCAGCGGAACCGACAGCGCCTCTTCAGCTTTCATTTCCCGCTGCAGCTGACGCAAAAACGCGATTTGCTGGGAGTTTTGCCCGCTTTGAGCCGTTCCAAAAACACTCGTTTGAAACTTTCCATGCACCTCTCTTATGAAATGAACGAACGGATTCGACTTCATTTATGAACACCCTTTTCAATGATTCCCTGTACAAAATGATGCAGCTTTTTCCCGTTTTTCAGAATGGTTTTCATTTCTTTTTTCTCAGCGCGGCTGAGCTTCTGAATGGGAAGATAATGAACATCATCGTATTCTTTGATTCTCTTTAAATTAGACATTCGAAACTGCAGCAGATTGGCAAAGCTGGTTTTATAATCGTTCAGCTCGTTTCGATAAAACTCGTCTTTGCTGAGCTCATCAATCCGTTCCAATGTGGAGGCAGCCAACACGCCTTCTTTAATGGCAAGGATTCTAACTGCATTTACATAGGGTAAAAAGGCAGCTTGCTTTAAATTGAGTGATCCCTGAAAAGGACCGCTGCTTTCAGTGAAGATTTGCCCAAGAGGACCAACAGAAGGCTTGAGATGCATGATATTATCCATAAACCGTTTTAATAGCTTCGGAGACTTTTTCTGGCACTCATCAATTATTTTTTTAAAATGATCGATAAATGCCGCTTCTCCCGCAAGCACTCTTGCATCCACAAAAATCTGCAGGTACCTCATAGACTCAAAGCTGACTTCCTCCATCCATTTTAAAAGCTGTTCTTCAAAAGCTCCAAGCGATTTGCACCAGACAGGATTTGAACTCATGACTTTTCCTTCGCAATAAGGATACCCTGCAAGATGAAGACCTAAGGAAATTTCTTTTCCAAGCGCCAGAAAGTACTGATCTGCGTCTGTACCGCTATTTTCATAAACCATTCCATGATCCTGATCACTGATGACTCCCTGTTCAAATCTCCCTGCACTCCCCATAACAAACCACGAAAAGGATGAAGGAGGAGTCCCTTTTTCCTCCATCATCTTTTGCAGAGATACGTCAAAAACTGCCCGCATGACTTTATCATGAAATTGATTTAATGATAGCGTATCAGATGTATATTTTTTAATCTCTTCATCTCTCCATGAACGAATTGATTCGTAGCTTTCTCCCATTTACCGCACTTCCCTTTCGCTCCGGAATTAAGAGCTGATCTTATCCTCTTTTGATAAGAATACTTCAGGATAGCCGTAACTTCCATGCTCACTCATATCAAGCCCCATAATTTCTTCTTCTTCTGTTACACGAAGACCGCCCATCAGCTTTTTAGCAGCAAAAAGAATGATAAACGATACGGCAAAGGCATAAGCTCCCGATACGCCGACACCCATGATCTGAACCCCTAATTGTTCAAAGCCTCCCCCGTAGAATAATCCCGGTTTTCCAACCGTCGCAAGTTCAGGTGTTGCAAAAAATCCAGTTGAAATGGTTCCCCAAACTCCCGCTGCCCCATGAACAGATAATGCGTAGATTGGATCGTCTATCTTTCTCTTTTCGAAAAATCTCACACTATAGAAAACTAGGATACCAGCTATAAAACCGATAAGAACGGCTGCCCACGTATCTACAAACGCACATGATGCTGTGATCGCTACCAGTCCCGCGAGTGCACCATTAAGCATTGTCGGCACATCTGATTTCCCAAGCACTGCCCATGAAACGATGAGCGCCGCAACCGCACCGGCTGCTGCTGCAAGATTCGTATTAAGTGCAACATAGCCGAAAAATCCATTCTCTACTCCAAGCGTGCTTGCTGCATTAAATCCAAACCAGCCAATCCAGAGCACCAAAACACCTAAAGCCGTAAACACCTGATTATGCCCAAAAATGTTATTGGCAGAACCATCCTGATTGAATTTCCCTATACGGGGCTTAAGCAAAATGGTTGCAGCAAAGGCAGCCATTGCACCCGTTAAATGAACAACCGTAGAGCCTGCAAAATCCTGTTTGCCGTGCTCAGCAAGCCAGCCCCCGCCCCAGATCCAGTGTGCAACGACAGGATAAACAAGTGCTGAAAAAAGCACCGTAAAGACAAGATAAATTGACAGCTTAGCACGCTCTGCAAATCCTCCAAGCGCAATCGTGATCGCAATTCCGGCAAAAGCAAGCTGGAACAAAAAGAAGACAGTTGAAGAAAGGTTCATCCCCGCAAGCTCATACCCTGAATAGAAAAAGTGGGATAAACCGACAAGGAAATTGGCATTGTCTCCAAAAATAAATCCAAAGCCCACAGCCCAAAACACAAGTGATGCAAGCCCAAATGTAAAAATCGTCTTTCCGGCAATATGACCGGCATTTTTCATGCGTGTAGATCCTGCTTCAAGCAGAATGAATCCGCCCTGCATGAGAATAACCAAGATCGCCCCTAAAACCACCCATAAACTATTTAACAGATAGATAGAATCCAATTTAACGTCCTCCTATTGCTCTTCTTATAACATTGTATGTTATAAAATATAACATGAGTTAATTATTTTCTATTTTATCTTATATTTTTCTTAAGTCAACCAATTTTCTAAAAATTATTATAACTTAATGTCAAAAAACCTAACACAACAAAAATCACATATAGTTTTTGATAAGTCGATGATATTCTGTATTTACAATAGACATTTCTTCCTTAATAAGGTAAAATTATATTGTGAAGTATTTCACAATTATGGAAAGGGTGTTGCACAATGGCACAAGAAAAGATAAACCGTGTGGTCTTGGTTGGAACCGGATTTGTCGGATCCAGCTACGCATTCGCTCTCATGAATCAAGGAATAGCTGATGAACTGATTTTAATTGATGCTAATGCCGAAAAAGCACTTGGGGATGTAATGGATCTTAACCATGGAAAAGTGTTTGCGCCAAATCCTACTGCCATCCGTCTCGGAGAATACGAGGATTGCAAACACGCAGATATGGTTGTCATTTGTGCAGGGGCTAACCAGAAAAAAGGCGAAACCCGCCTTGATCTCGTAGCGAAAAACCTGGCCATATTCAAAGAAATTACCGAAAGCGTGATGAAATCAGGATTCCAGGGAATATTTCTAGTAGCAACGAACCCAGTTGATATCCTTACCTATGCAACATGGAAATACAGCGGCCTGCCGAAAGAACGGGTGATAGGTTCAGGAACCATCCTTGATACGTCCCGCTTCCGCTATCTGCTTGGCGATTACTTTAAAATTGCTCCAAATAACGTTCATGCCTACATAATCGGCGAGCACGGAGACAGCGAGCTTCCTGTTTACAGCTCTGCGGATGTCGGCGGAATCCCTGTGATGAAGATGATTGAACGCAGCGAAGCCTATAAAAAAGAAGATTTAGATGAAATCTTTAAAAACGTTAGGGATGCAGCCTATCAGATTATTAATCGAAAAGGGGCAACCTATTATGGAATCGCAATGGGACTTGTCCGCATTACGAAGGCAATCCTTCACAATGAAAATTGCGTCCTGACCGTTTCTGCCAATCTTGACGGACACTACGGAGAAAAAGATGTCTATATCGGAGTCCCTGCTGTTATTAACCGCGAGGGAATCCGCGAGATTATTGAGCTTGACCTGAATGCTGAGGAACAGAATAAATTCAGGAAAAGTGCTGCGATTTTAAAAGGAATACTGGCACCTCATTTTAATTAGAAAATCTGTGTACCTGATTCGCTATAAAAAAGACAATTCTGCTCCGGCCATAAAAGCTGGAGTTTTTCTTTTTAGCTGAAATAAAGGTCTTTATAGTAGCCGGTTTGCCAATTATTTTAGCTGAATGAAGAATTTTTGCTTTAGCGGCTTCCCCCGAAATTCAGCTGCATTCTTCTTTTCAAGCGGATGTCCTCAATTTCTAAACATCCTAACAAAAAAAGCATGAACCTCTAATTGGTTCATGCTAGCTGTCTTTCTTTTCCTTCACTCTTAAAAGCCTCAATCCATTTAGCGTAACAAGCAAAGTCGCACCCATATCTGCAAATATCGCGATCCATAATGTCAGCCATCCTGGAACAACGAGCAGCAGGGCAAGCAGTTTGAGCCCTAAGGCAAAGGCAATGTTCTGCTTAATAATGACAAGCGTTTTGCGGCTCAGTTCAATCGCAAATGGCAGTTTTTTCAGATCATCTCCCATTAGGGCAACATCTGCTGTTTCAAGAGCCGTATCCGTCCCGGCTCCTCCCATCGCGATACCAACTGCTGCAGCAGCAAGGGCAGGAGCGTCGTTTACGCCATCGCCCACCATTGCGGCTGCCCCGTATTCACTTTGTATCTTTTTCACGGCATCCAGTTTATGCTGAGGAAGCAGCTCAGCATGAATCTCAGACACTTCTAACTGATGTCCGATTGCTGCCGCGGTACTTGCATGATCTCCCGTCAGCATGATGGTCTTTTGAATGCCAAGCTCTTTTAGCTGCTTCACAACGCGGACACTGCTTTCACGAACCTCGTCTGCCACAGCTGATACAGCAAGCACCACTTTATCCGTACCAGCGAGCATGACTGTTTTTCCCTGTTTCTGCAAGGAATCAACCTTGTTTCCTAATTCACCTTCAAGTGTACGCCCCAGCAATTCTTCAAACAGCGAAACATTTCCAACGTAGTACCACTCTTGATCAATCTTTCCTTTAATGCCTTTTCCAGTGATGGACGCAAATTCATCTACAATCAGAGATTTATAATTGAGCTCCTGCTGCTCCGCTTTTTTTATAAACGCAGAAGCAAGCGGATGCTGTGATCTATATTCAAGCGCACTTACCAAAGTAAATAGGTCATTCTGTGAAATTCCCGATTGTATAACGCCAAAATCGGTAACCACAGGAGTCCCTTTAGTTAAGGTGCCTGTTTTATCAAAAGCAACCGCCTTAATTCGGCTTAATTCCTCAAGGTAAATACCGCCTTTAATTAAAACTCCATTTCTCGCAGCGTTCCCAATGGCCGTGACAATGGAAACAGGTGTTGAGATGACAAGTGCACACGGACAGCCGACAACCAGAACGGCTAATCCCTGATAAATCCAAGTATCCCACATACCGCCGAAAAACAGCGGCGGAAGAACAGCGACTAAAAAGGCAACCGCCATAATCGCAGGCGTATACCACTTTGCAAACTTGTCTACAAATGCCTGCGATGGTGCGCGTTCCGCCTGGGCTTCTTCTACTAAATGAATGATTTTAGCAATCGTCGTATCATCAGCAAGCTTGGTAACCTTTACTTCAAGCAAGCCTTCTTCGTTAAGAGTTCCTGCAAACACTTCCGCCCCAGGTTCTTTTTCTGCGGGGAGTGATTCACCCGTGATGGACGCCTGATTAACAGCCGATACCCCTTTGACAACAACTCCATCCATGGCAATTTTCTGGCCCGGCTTCACAATCATTATATCTCCGGTTTCAATTTCATCAACGGAAATGGAGCTTTCAACGCCGCTTCGTCTAATTAACGCTTCTTTTGGAGCGATATCCATTAACGAACGAATGGACTTCCGCGCCCGGTCCATTGAATAGGATTCCAGTGCTTCACTGATGGCAAACAGGATAACCACAACCGCTCCTTCGCTCCATTCCCCAATAATGGCCGCACCAATAATCGCAATCGTCATGAGCGTTCGCATATCAAACTCAAGTCGTATCAAATTTTTAAACCCTGTGATAAACAGGGCGTATCCTCCGATGACGATTGCAGACAAAAAGGCTGCTATCGACGGGACACTTCCTTCACCATAGGTAAACAATGAATAATAGCCTATCGCTATGAACAGTGCTGATACCAGAAGTGCACCGTATTTTTTCAGGAAGGTTTCTTTAGGCGCTTGAACGGCTCCCTTTTCAGGAAGAATTTTAAGATGCTCGAACGCACCTGCTTTTTCAATATCGCGAATGCTTGCTTTGCCGATCACTGTTAATTTAGCGGCTCCAAAATTCACTTTGGCATCGGTTACACCATCAAGTTCTTTTACATTGCGTTCGAATTTCCCGGCACAGCCTGCACAAGTAAATCCCTGAACCCGGTACACATTTTTTTCAGCTGATTGTTCTGCTCCCACGCTGGCTCATCTCCCCCTGATGTTCAAAAGCAAGCTGAATCAGCTGCTTTACATGATCATCATCCAATGAATAATAGACTAGCTTTCCTTCTTTGCGGAATTTAGCAAGCCCCGTATTTTTCAAAAGCCTTAAATGATGCGATGCCGTCGCAGTCGTAGCTCCGACGATATTCGCCACATCACACACACAAAGCTCCTCTTCTTCTAAAAGCGCATAAGCAATTTTCAATCGAGTATCATCAGCAAGAGCTTTGTAGATTTTCGCCACATTAGCCGTTTCCTGCCCGCGAAGCTTATTCTTAACCCGTTCCACTTTTTCCGAATCCACACAAGTTATTTCACATACATCCTGCAGCTTCACTTCATCACATCCTATTCATTCAAACGTTCATTTGATTAAAGTATATGCAGGGCAGCATGAACAGTCAAACAATTATTTGAATGTTTGTATAAATAGATAATCTTTCTTATAATAAAAACTACATAAGAAGTCAGAAGGAGACTCACGATGAAAAAAGAAAACCTAGACGCAGACACGTTCCTGGACCTGGACGAAGAAACCCTCTTCATCGCTTCCCAGACCTTCAAGGCACTGTCAGATCCGACAAGGCTTCGCATATTAAACCTGCTCACCCAAGGGGAACGATCTGTAAATGAAATTGCTGAAACATTATCTCTTCTCCAATCAACCGTATCCCACCAGCTGCGATTTCTAAAAAACCTCCGCCTCGTCAAATTCCGCCGCGAAGGGACAACCTTATACTATTCACAAGACGACGAACACGTAATCGGCCTTCTGAAACAGACGATTGAGCATGCTAGGCATTGACCGAAATGCGGAACTGCCCGTTTAGCTCCGACAGACAGATAAGTCTCAGCCAGTGAAGGCGCTTTTTGCCTTTGCTGGCTGAGACGTTCTGGCCGAGGAGTTGGGCGGTGGAGCTGGACAATGTAGAAATGCGGAACCGACTGGTCAGGCCCGACAGACAGATAAGAATTCCGCCGAAAAGTCCGGTTTTGACTTTTTGGCGGAATTTGTTCTGGCCGAGGGACTAGGAGGTGGAGCTGGACACCGTGTAATGCGAAATTTCCCGTTTAGCGCAGGCAGACAGATAAGTCTCAGCCAGTGAAGGCGCTTTTTGTCTTTGCTGGATGAGACGTTCTGGCCGAGGAGTTGGGCGGTGGAGCTGGACAATGTAGAAAAGCGGAACCGACTGGTCAGGCCCGACAGACAGATAAGTCTCAGCCAGTGAAGGCGCTTTTTGCCTTTACTGGCGGATTCGTTCTGGCAGAGGAGTTGGGTGGTGGAGCTAGACATTGTGTAAAAACGGAATAAATCTGGTCAGGCTGATTTAGCCAAATTCATGAATTTATTAGCAAAATTCGCTTATTTTAGAAATGAAAAAACCAAGAACCGAACACCACAAAAAAAAAGACACAACCGTGTCTCTTTTTTAATTACAATGATCATCCCCGCAGCAGGCTGGATCTTTTCGATCAATTTGAATCGTAGTATGATGCAGTCCAAATTGATCATGCAGAATCCGGTTGGCTTTTTTCAATAAGTCCTGCTGATTCTCCCCGCTCTCTACTACTAAATGACAGCTTAGCGCCGGGAAATCTGACGTAATCGACCATACATGCAAATCATGGACACCGCACACTTCCTCCATTGTCAGGAGAGCAGCCCGAATATCATCCGTTTTCAAGTTCCCAGGTGCACCTTCCATTAAAATATGAAAAGAATCCTTCGTCACGCGGAAACCGCTGATGATAATCAGCACCGCAACAATAATACTCGCGATCGGATCTGCCAGACCCCAGCCAAAAAACATAATAACAAGCGCCGCGATAATTGCGCCCACAGAACCAAGCATATCGCCAATAACATGCAGGAAAGCACTTCTTACATTCAGATTTTCATCCTTATCACCACGCATCAGGATAAAAGCAGCCGCGATATTGACAAGCAGGCCAATACTTGAAATCAAGAGCATGCCTGAACTGATGACCTCAGGCGGATCGATAAAGCGCTGATATGCTTCTGCGAATATATAGAGTGCAATAATGATTAATGTGAGGCCGTTAATAAAGGCAGCCAAAATCTCAAACCTTTTATAGCCGAACGTTTTAGATGCTGAAGCGCCTTTTGCTCCAAATGTCATTGCAAGATAGCTTAAACCCAATGCTGCTGCGTCACTGAGCATATGTCCCGCATCAGACAGCAGTGCCAGGCTATTTGTCATCAATCCCCCGATCACTTCCACAATCATGAAAAGAGTGATAATGGAAAATGCCAGCAGGAGCGCCTTTTTATTGCTTGTATGGTGGTGATGATGCCCGTCATGGCCGTGATGATTATGCGAGTGCCCCATTTTCAATTCCCCCAATCCGCATTGTATGAGTATGTGTTCATATATTAATTATTTCAAAAAATTTTAATAATTGCAAGATATATTTATGATTTACATCCCCCATATTTTTCATTAAAGAAAGTTAAAAGAGGGGATTTCAGGATTGAAGAACGAATTTATTGGATTGATAGTTTTTACAAACTATTTATTTATAATAATTATAAAATAATATTGATTTTTTACTGAGAGATGTTATCATTGTAAATGGGTTAAATAATATAAAACTATGAGGTGATTCGATTTATGAGTAATGAGAGAAAAAATCTTACTACTAGTTGGGGTGCGCCTGTCGGGGACAACCAGAATTCAATAACAGCAGGTTCTCGCGGTCCAACGTTAATTCAGGATGTCCACCTTTTAGAAAAGCTTGCACACTTTAACAGAGAACGTGTGCCTGAGCGCGTCGTTCATGCAAAAGGTGCAGGGGCACATGGTTATTTTGAAGTAACAAATGATGTAACAAAATATACAAAAGCAAATTTCTTATCAGATGTGGGTAAACGCACACCGATGTTCGTCCGTTTCTCAACTGTAGCCGGAGAAAACGGTTCAGCTGATACAGTGCGCGACCCGCGCGGATTTGCTTTGAAATTCTATACAGAAGAAGGAAACTATGACTTGGTCGGAAACAATACGCCGGTTTTCTTCATTCGCGATGCCATTAAATTCCCTGATTTCATCCACACACAAAAGCGCCATCCGCAAACACACTTGAAAAATCCAGATGCTGTTTGGGATTTCTGGTCTCTTTCACCCGAATCTCTTCATCAGGTAACAATCTTGATGTCTGACCGCGGTATTCCGGCAACATTCCGTCATATGCATGGCTTCGGAAGCCATACATTTAAATGGACAAATGCTGAAGGCGACGGCGTGTGGATCAAATATCACTTTAAAACAGAACAGGGCATCCAAAACCTTGCTCCGGAACTTGCAGCTAAAATTGCTGGAGAAAATCCGGACTACCACACAGAAGACCTGTTTAATGCCATTGAAAAAGGCGATTTCCCTGCATGGAAAATGTACGTGCAGATCATGCCTTTAGAAGATGCGGACACATATCGCTTCGATCCATTCGATGTCACTAAAGTATGGTCACAAAAAGACTATCCGTTAATTGAGGTTGGCCGAATGGTTCTAAACCGCAATCCGGAAAACTACTTTGCAGAAGTCGAGCAGGCTACATTCTCTCCTGGAACACTTGTCCCCGGAGTCGACGTATCACCGGACAAAATGCTTCAGGGCCGTTTGTTTGCCTACCATGATGCACATCGCTACCGTGTAGGAGCGAACCATCAGGCACTGCCGATTAACCGTCCTAAAAATGAAGTCCACACGTACCAGCGCGATGGCCAAATGCGTTTTGACAACAACGGCGGCGGCTCCGTCTACTACGAGCCGAACAGCTACGGCGGACCATCAGAATCAGCTGAAAACAAACAGGCTGCATTCCCAGTTCAAGGCGTTGCAGACAGCGTCTCTTATGATCATATCGATCACTACACTCAGCCTGGAGACCTTTATCGCCTCCAAAGCGAAGAAGAGCGTGCCCGTCTTGTTCAAAACTATGTTGAAGCAATGGCACCGGTCACGAAAGATGAAATCAAACTGCGCCAAATCGCGCATCTTTATAAAGCTGATCCCGAATTCGGCCAGCGTGTAGCTCAGGGACTTGGACTTCAGGTTCCGCAGCATGTTTAAGTAAATTAAAGGAATAGCTTTACAAATTCGTTCTCAGGATTTATTCTCACTTTTGCACCCGCTTAGTTGGCGGGTGCTTTTTTTATAGATTGATAAGGTTACAGGAACGATTTCTTGTCAATAGCCAAACCGAAAACTTCATTATTCTAACTAAATTCCTCATTTTAAATAAAAGACTGTTTTCGCATAGATTGTTGTTTTACATGATAAAAGTTGCCCGTTTCTTCCCGCTCCACTAAAGGTTTTTAACATTTAGTCTGGTAGCAGCAATATTTACGAAAAGAGCCAAATAAAAAAACAGCCGCTCCCAAGCGGCTGCCATTTAATAAATATCCCTTCGCGAAAACACGATAAACGAAACAATCAGTCCAGCCGCTGCCCAGATGCCGAGGACACTCATGGAGAAGCCCAGTGTCATCCCGTTGATAGGAGGTGCCATACCGGCTACATAATCGGTCAATCTTAGGTTGACCATGAAAAAGTACTTGGCTGATTCCCATGAGGAAACCATATTCGCCAAAATCGCTCCTGCAATCAATGCTGCGAGCATGACTCCCATAACAGAGGCAGTGCTTTTCATGAGCACGGAGAGTGTAAAAGTCAAGGTTCCGACGACAACCGCCACGAACCATACTAATCCAAGTTCCATTAAAATGTACTGCCACTGTTCTACCAATCGCACCTGATCGGTATTCAAGTCCTCTCCCTGAACGGTAAATCCGGTCAAGATCGGCATGTTCCATCCCCCATATCCGAAGACGGTTCCTGATATGAGATAGGACAGCACTCCGAGCGATAAGACGATAAAAGAGACCGATAATATTAATGTGATGTACTTGCTTAATAAGATCTTCCACCGTTTAACCGGCCTTGTTAACAGCAGCTTGATTGTACCCCTTGTTGCCTCTGAAGAGACGAGATCGGCTGCAATGACCATGACCATCAGCGGCAGCAGGAGGTCAATTGAATTTTCGGCAAACATCCTCATAAAGGTTGGGGCTCCTGGTGCGCTCGGATTAATGTCATTATCCAGGTAGTACTGCTGCTGCTCCATCCTGATTTGCAGGTATTTCTTCCATTCTGCTGAGATGCCGCTAGAGCTCAATCTGTTTTGGGCATTGATAATTTCCTGCTGCAATTGAGAACGCCAGTCGGTTGTTCCCAATTCTTCCTGCAGGGTTTTCGCTTCTTTCATTTGTGCATATGTGAAAAGTCCGACGAGTACTGCTAAAATGCCGGCAATGATGAAAAGGCGCTTTTTCCGGATAACTTTGATCATTTCATTATAGACAAGGTTAATCAATGGTTTCACCTTCAGTCAGCTCGATAAACAAATCTTCAAGTGTAGGCAATTTTGTCTGAATCTCACGCACTTTTACCCCGGCTCCAACTAATTTCTCATTCCATTCGGGTATGCTTTCTTCCTCATTATAGGTAACGATTCTATCTTCATATTCCGTAATCAGGGTTGTTTCTCCCGCCAAGATGGCCTTTCCTTTTTCAAAAGGATCTAGTCTCCAGATGACCCGTTCTTTTTCAGCAAGTAGATGCTCGACTGTATCAACTTTAAGAATGGCCCCTTTAGAAATGATTGCGACCCTGTCGCACATTAATTGAATCTCACTTAGTAAATGGGAAGATACAAGAACACTCAAGCCTTCTTTTTCAGCTAAAAAGCGAATGAATTCCCGCATCTCTCTGATGCCCACAGGATCAAGTCCATTTGTCGGCTCATCTAAGATCAGCACGTTCGGCTTGCCCAATAATGCTTGAGCAATTCCAAGGCGCTGGCGCATTCCCAGCGAATAAGTGCTCACCCTGTCGCCAATCCGGTTTTGCAGACCGACAAGCTCTACGACTTCATCGATGCGCTCCTTAGGAAGGCCGGGAACCATTCTCCAGAAATAGTGAAGGTTTTCAAGTCCTGTCAAATAAGGATACAGTTCAGGATTTTCAACAATGCAGCCAATATTTTTGATGGCATTTGAAAAGTCAGACTTAAGATCATGACCGCAGATGGTAATCTTGCCTGACGTTGCTTTTATCAATCCGACAAGCATGCGGATCGTTGTTGTTTTGCCTGCGCCATTTGGACCCAGAAATCCAAACACTTCTCCCCTTTCAAGCTGAAAAGAGATGTCTTTGATGATTTCTTTTTTGCCTATTTTCTTCCGGAGATTTTCAACCACCAGTGTTTGGTTTGAGTTAGTCATCCTGATTTCCCTCCCTGCTGAACACGATTAAAGATGACAGCCGCTCTCCAATCAGCTTGTAGCCTTCTGAATTCGGATGAAACTTGTCGCTGTACAAATAATCGTTTACATTCTGCTCAAATAAATCAAATGTCGGAACCATGACAACCTTTGGATAGTTCGCTGCAATTTCAGCAGATTCAAAATTCCACTGCCTTACAATAGCAGAAGTTGTTTTTGCATCCTCCAGGTCATTAAAGGGATTGTAAAGACCCACATAATATACAGATGCTTCAGGATTTACCTTGCGAAGCTCCCCAATGATTTTGTTTAAATTCGCTAGATATTTCGCTTTAGCCTGATCATTTTCCGCTGATAACAAATTCTCAAGTGCCTGTCCGCCTTGAAAAAGGTCATTTCCGCCAATGGTCATAACAATTGTATCTGCGGCGCTGATCTGTCTTCTGATCTCCGGTTTTTGAAGCTGCTCCACTACCTGATCAGAGACTTGGCCTTTAATCGCTAAATTCGAAAGCTTAATGTCCCGCTCTGTTTTTTCTTTAAGCTCATCCACTAAATAGCCAATGTACCCTTTACCTGACTGATCACCTGTTCCGCGCGTCAATGAATCGCCAAGTGCTACAATTTGATAGTCTCCATCTGATTTGCTGACTTCGGCTTCATTAGCAGTATCCGATTGTACTTTGGCATCCGGCTTGCTGAAAAAATAGCTGTTAATCGTCCAGCCCAAACCAAAAATCCATAAGACTGTCGCAAGTACGGATAAAATTGCAATAAACTTCGCTGTATTTATTTTCAAACGATCACCTTTTCTTAAAAACTTGTTACCCATCAATTTACATGAATTCAAAACAAATAAGCAACTATGAATACGTCCATTTTCAGATAATTAGAAGCCTTGTTCAAGTAATCGCCATATTTAGAGTTTGTTTATCCCTATAAAAAAGACTTGCCTCCAACAGCAAGTCTTCCTTTTCTTTTACCGCTACTTGAGCCTGTATAGAACAATCTCTCCATAAACCGGATCAAAAAGAGGGTTCGAATGAAATTCCTTAGTTTTTTCAAGCCGGTCCGCTAAATCAATTCCCTGCTTTTCAAATCCTTCTGCAAGATGATTGGTCAAATAAATGTTCTTCCCTTCCTGATAGGATACATCCTTTTGAAAGTAAGGGTACGAGTAGTAGCGTTTATGATCATATGGGACAGATAAATAGGATAATACCCGTGTCTCCTCCCAAGTATAGACGATTAAAGGCTCCTCCTGCTCATCGAGGTACTCAGCCATTTGATAGACGGCAGGCTTGCTTTCTCCCTGTTCTTTTAAAAGAGGAACACTTACACCAAGCTGCAGGGCTGCCAGCATAATCAAAACATTTTGTCCTTTTTTTGTCTTCCCTGCCAAAAAGACAAATATTGCAAACAGAAGCAGCATCGCAATCGGAAAGGAATGACGCGGTTTATCGATATTTTGTGCAAACAAATTCCAGAGAGAATAGAACAGCGTCAAACTCAGCAGCAGCTTATGACGATTGAAAAATTCCGTCCTTGCCTCTTTGTTCAGGCTCATGAAAAACCAGACAACCACACCTGCAGCTGCCGGGAGCAAGAGATAGGATTGCGACATCATGCCTGTAAAGCCAACATTTTGCACTGTTAATCGGTATAGACGGGACCAGATCGGTTCCCCAGATTCCGTTACCGCTCCTCCCCAGGATGTAAAATGGCCGGCAATAAAGGCATAAGAGAGCTTGATAAACCCAGGAAGGCTGCCTTCACTCATAATCAGCCCAGCAATCCAAATACTTTGAAAAAGCACGGCAGCAAACGCAAAAAATGCAATCCTTTTCATATTCTTGCTTTCTTTATAATCCTGAATCCATAAAAAAACGATGGCGAACCCAAACGGAGCGTAAGAAAGCCGAATTCCCATCAGCAGGCTGAACAGGAACAGCGGAAGTAGCTTCATCCAAATGGAGTTTTTTTTGAATGCGAGATAAACAGCCCATAAATACCACCATAAAACTCCGATCGCAGCCCCTTCAGACATTGGCTGAGCGGAGAGAATGGATAAATAGCTGTTCGTTTGAAGCAGCATGACGACCATTAAGGACGGCAAAGCGCCGATGTACTGTTTTGCTGAAAAATAGATGGGGATACACGCAGACAAAACAATCGTCTGATTAAAAATAGACAGTGCCTGTGCAGGGTTATCCACCCATATATGTGTAATCATTCCTCCGAGAATGAAATAAGGATAGCCTGGAAAATGCGGCTGCATGGCGAGCAGATCGTATCTGTCCAGCGCCAGCGCAAAATCAACCTGATCCCATGTGGCAGCATACGGACTGCTGTATATAAATCTAAAATAAACGGCTGCCAGCAGGATGGCTGCAGCGCTAATTGTCTTAAGGATCGTGCTCATGCAAAAACTCCTTTACTAAGTAGAAAGCGCAGCAGCCAGGTCAGATGTGCAGCATTTCATATAAACTCTAAAAAAAATACAAGGCGGATCGCCTTGTATTTTTTATCCTATACGAGCCTCAGGCTTCAGTACTTTTTTATCTTTAGGCGCTGCTTTCTCAGCTTTTACAGGCTTCTTTGTGAAGACAAGCAAATAGATTGTCGCGAAATAGCCCAGATACGCGAGGACTTCTTCCAATGAAGGCATGGATGAATATCCTAAGAAAGCTTTTAAGAAAATGCCGATATCACCGGACAGCAGCGGTGCTGTTCCGTGATCGCGCAAGTAGTGAGCATAGTCAATCGGATGCTCAGGCAGAAACCAGGTAATATTATAAACGTGCGGCATCACACTGCCGATTATCTTTAAATCCTGCAGCATGGATATTCCCTGAACGAGAAGACCGGCTGCAATGAGAACGATAAACGCTCCCGTTATTCTAAAGAAAGCTTTAAGCGAAATTTTCATTGTTCCTTTAAAGAATAGGTAGCTGACGAGTGAAGCGGCAAGAAGCCCTGAAATAGCTCCCCATCCCTGCAAAGCCGCTCCAATGTTTCCTCCTGTAATAGCAGCGAAGAAAAACACCGTTTCTACCCCTTCGCGTACTACAACTAAGAATGAATGAATAACCATTCCGATTACACTGCCTGCCGTAATAAAATGATTTATCTTTCCTTCAACGGTCGATTTGATATTTTTGCTGTGCTCAGCCATCCAAAAGACCATTTGAGTTAAAAGAATGGAGGAGATGAAAATAATCGAGATCTTCAGGTACATTTCACTGCCCATCGCCGCAAACCCTGTGAATACTACTTGAAAAACAAGAGCCACAAGGTAACTTGCAAAGACCGCAAGACCTGCTCCAAGCCAGACGAACTTTACAAATTTTTGATTATCTGTACGCTTTAAGTAAGTTGTAATAATTCCTACAATTAATAAGGCTTCCAAGACCTCACGGAATGTAATAAGAAACGCCTGAAGCTGCATGTTCATCCCCTCCTTAAAATATATATGGCTACTGCTTCTTCCTTTTTCTGATTGCGTAGACAGCGACAAGCGCCAGGACTGACACTATAATGACAATCGGAAGCCAGTTCTTTAAGCTAGCTAAATCTGTCCAGTCAGTCGTCTCTGAAGCTGTTGATTCCCCTTCATCAGCTGAGAAATGACCGGATGTAAAATCTTCTATGCCAAATTCTTTTTTAAGATCCGTTAAAATGATTTCTTTGCTTTCGTTAAATGCATCTTGACTTGCTTCTGATTTCCCGACTCCGAACAAGCCTGGATTGCCTAGTGCTTCCAATGCTTTATTGAATTCGTCTCTAATCTCAGTGTCCATCTCTTTGCTGCTTTCAGCTACGCGCGGAGAAAGTGCCTCGTAAGTCGCAAATCCTTTTGCAAGCAGCCGTTTGCTTGTATCATAGTCCTTAAAATTCTCATCGACATTTTCAAGGCGGCGGCTGATATTCATTGCAAGAAGCTTCTCCATGTTTTGAACAAGTTCTTCTTTATTCTCATTTTCAATATTGTCCATGATGACCTGTGTTGGTTCCGGCCCCATGTGCATATCAATCTCTTCTTGAACAGTTTGATAGATTTTCTTTGCTTCAGCAAAGTCAGGGGGACTTTCATCCAGCTGAACCTGCATGTTTTTATAGGCTTCCGCAATTTTTTCTTCATTCGGATCTCCGTATGAATAAGCAGATGCGCTGTTATGTATAGGTAAACTGATAAGGATAAGTACAATTAGTGATAAAAAAGTTTTTTTCATTGTCTGCCCTCCCTAAATAATGATAATGATTCTCATTTTTATTGTCAATAAAAAATAAGAAAATAAAAAATACTCTAGGAGCATTTCTTATTTTCTCTAAATGAATGTAAAACATGTGCGCTTTTATTTATGGATACTTTTTTAGCTGGACGGCGCATTTCTTTTATAATGGCCGGAATGACAGATGACAGATATTTTCTGAATTTGATAAAGGATTGACCTTCAGTTCTGACTTGATAGGTAATCGGCACTTCCTGAACGCGAAACCCTTTGCGGACAAGGTTCAAGGTGACTACCTGTGCGTAATTATAGTCATGAATAATCTCAGCATGCTCTATAGCCTGGCGGGAAAAAGCTCTCATTCCTGACTGGCCATCGTAAATCCATTTTTTAAGAAGCAGTGACTGCAGCAGGGTAAAACAGTAGTTTCCCAATCTGCGGTGAAGCTTCATCCCTTTAATTGAGCCGAGAAACCTCGATCCCATCGTATAATCCGCTTCACCTGCAAAGATCGGCTGAAGCAGATTAGGGATTTCATCCGCCGGATATTCATTATCAGCATCAATCATCACCGCAATATCTGCCCCAAGCTCATAGCTATGCTTGAGACCGGTTCGGACAGCAGCACCCAGCCCTCCATTCTTTTTCAAAGAGAGGATATGGTCTGCACCTGCTGCTCTGGCTGTTCTAACCGTATTGTCCGATGAACCATCATCTATGACGAGCACCTCTACTGCGACTTCTTCATGAAAATGACGCGGCACGTTCTTGATGACAGGCCCAATTGATTTTTCCTCATTGTAAGCCGGCAAAAAGACGACTACTTTCTGTTTCTTCATTTAGCGCTCCCTTCCTTCTTAAAGGCCTCAGTAAGCACAGGACCCCTGCTGTGCGATGGATATGGCGCTCCAAGTAAATATGCAAGTGTCGGCGCTACAGAGACGAGGCTGTGTTTCTCCTCTACCACGCTGCCCTTTTGAATGGCTGGTCCATACATGAAAAAGGGCACAATCCGCTCGCCTTCATCAAGATGACCGTGACCGCCAATCCCATCAGCCTGTCCATGATCGGCACAAATGATAAAGGTTGTATTCTCAGCTTTACCGGTCTCTTTTAAATGCTCTATAAAGTTTTTGACCAGCTGATCGGCCTCTCTTATTTTTTGAAGATATTCATCATAAAATACGCCCCTGCTGTGACCTGTCTGATCGGTTGAAATCAGCTGAACAATAAAGAGCTCGGGATCCTGTTCATCCATGATCTGCTTCGCTTTTTCCATAATTTTATAATCTACAACATCGTTTTTCATCACAGCCGTGAATGTCTCCACATCATCACCGAACGCATCGACTAAATGAGCAACAGCAAGCATCTTTCCTTTTTTCTTAACACGTCTGAGCGAATCAAAGATGCTTTCTGTACGGACTCCGAAGCGCCAGACCATATTTGATTTGATCCCATGCTCAAACGGATAGGTTCCGGTGAACATTGATGAAAAGCAGACGACCGTTCTCGCAGGATAGACCGTCTCCATTTTCGCAAATTCTGTTCCGTTTTTACGGAGATAATCTAAATAGGGGGTATCCGCTTCTTCAAATCGTTCCTTTCTCATTCCATCAATGACAATCACCACTACCTTGTCATTGACTCCTTTTTCAGGCACTTCCGCATTATGGGTGTACGATGAAACCGGCTTTGGCTTCCAGTCAAACAGGTATTTATGAAGAATGAACGTATAAATCAGCAGTGATCCATAAAACAGGAGAAGAGACTGCCAGTTTACATCCTGAACGGAACCTCCATTTGAAAGGATGCTGAAGGAATAATCCCATACAGACAGAATGAGAATGAATTTTGGAAGCTGCTCCTGAGCATTTCCGCTGGTAGAATCACTGTTTTTAAGAACCAGTTTCCAAAAACGGGTGAAATTCATCCAGGACGTTCCGATTCGCAAGTGATAATAAAACGTTCCCCAGAAAAAAACCGTGAAAAAGAAATATAAACCGGCTGCAAACAGGAGAAGTCCGATATTAGCCCCTTCAAACATAATTAAATAAACAATAATAGGAATCCATAAATAATTTCTTAAAAATAATGGAAAATCGTAAAGATAATAAATAACGAGCAATGGAACGATAAAAATAAGGGATAAAGCAAAAGCAGGCCAAAACGCGCCCTCCCCTAATAAATAGAAGTGAAACAATAAAAAGGTTCCCACAGAAAAAATTGGAGTAAAGGGTTTGCCCTCATTTAACAAATTCCAGCACCACGCAGCTATTTTTTCAAACTTGGATGCTTGTTTTACTTTCTCCACTTCAACCTCTCCTTTCTCTTCATAAAATAGGTCAGCTCCCTTACCTGGAGCGGCAATAATAGAAAAGCTGCAATTCCTCCTGCATAAGAGAAAACAAACTTAAATCCGTGACTGATCACGGCATATTCATAGGCTTCCTTCATGCTTGCTCCCGTTATATTAAGGGCAAATGTCATCACGGTTTCGTATGTGCCGACGCCTCCAGGTGTGACCTGAAACACCTGTCCGGAAATGGTTACACTATTAACCCAGACAGCCTCCATAAAAGATAGGCTTTCAGGTGAGGCGATGCCAAAAATGACAACTGCTTCAAAAATCCAGCTTAAGGCAACAAGAAGGATAATGACTGCACCATGCAAACCTCTGAATCCTTGTTTCAATTGACTGATCTGTTCTTTCAGAAAGCCTGGAAACTTTATCTTTACAGTTATAAAAACAGCTGCTGCCGCCATTGCCAAAACGGTGAGGACCGGTAAATTCACCTGTAATTTTCCATACAGGTACAAAAGACCGGTCCCTGAGAAAATAACAAGAATCAGCATATCCAGCATCCTTAGGACAACTACCGAATGTGCCGCTTGCCTAAGCGTCACTTCTTTATCATTTTTAAATACGGCTGCCCGGACAGCATCTCCGACTTTTAATGGTGATAAATGATTAATGAACAAACTGTACAGCAGACCGGCAAGGCATTTTTGCAAAGAGACTTTATTCTGCAGATAAAGCCTCCAGGCAAAAGCACGAAGGACAAAAGCTGCTGAATAAAAAATGACAAGCGCAAGCAATACAAAAGGCTTTTCTAAAAGCGACTTCAGCTGCTCATATAAAGAAGCCGGCTGAAAAACCAGTATGCTTAACCAGATAAACAGCAGGGTTAAAGCAATTCCAATCAGATTAAATAATATCGGGATGTTCCTTAGCCCACGCAACGGTTTGTTCAAATCCTTCCTTAAAGGATATAGAAGGGGCATATCCAAGCTTTAATCTTGCTTTGGAGATATCTGCCCAAGTAGAGGTTACATCGCCTTTTCTCGCTTTTTCGTATTGAAGCTGTAAATTTGGAAAGTGTGATCTAAGCTGATTAATAACCTCCGTCATGAGCACAGGACGTCCTGAACCGAGATTATATACATCACTTTCAGAAGACACAAGCGTGAGCATAATTCCCGTCACAATATCATCAATATATGTATAATCACGCCCTGTTCCTTGTCCAAAAATGGACAGGTTCTGATTGTTCATGACTCGTCTTATAAATGTGGAAAATGCCATATCCGGCCTTCCCCAAGGCCCATAGACTGTAAAAAAACGAAGAATGTTCAGTTGAAAACCATACATGTGGTGAAAGGCGTGACAGAGGGATTCTGCCCCCATTTTTGAGGCTGCATAAGGGGATAGAACTCTTCCTGTAACCATATCTTCCGCCAGCGGCACATCAAACTGTTCCCCATAGACAGATGAGGAGGAAGCGAAGATGACATGTTTAACCTGAAGTTCACCTGCACAGGCCAGAATATGATTTGTTCCTTGAATATTAACATCTATATAAGCGGATGGATTCTGCAGGGAGGGGCTGACTCCGGCAAGCGCTCCTAAATGGACAATCGCCTCAGGCTTCTCCATCTTAATGATGCTCATAAGCTTGTCTCTATCCAGCAAGTCACATTCATAATAAGGAACACTGCCCGCCCTATTTACTTGCTGTAATTGATAAAGCTTTCTTGAATTCTGTTCGGCACGGTCCAGATTGTCCAGCAGAATAGGCTGGTTTCCGCTATTCAAAAGCCGAATGGCAAGATGGCTGCCGATAAACCCTGCACCGCCAGTAATAAGTGTTTTCATATTTTCTCCTTAAGCCTTGCGTTTTGTGTAAAAAGAAGAAACCTTGTCCGCAAACAAGGCTCCTTCTTTTATAACATATTATTTTGCTTTTTCAATGAGATTATTTAAGCTCTCTTCTAAAAGCGGCATGTATTGATCTGCTGCTTCCTTGTCATTTGCTTTGGCAGCATCTAAATAGCCTTGAGCATTTTCAGTAAGCTTAGTTGTTTCTTCTTCTCCAAGAATCGTTTTGATGTCATTTTCAATGATGTTAATGAATAACGCACCTTCAATAGCTGTGATCGAACCTTTTTCCTCACCGAAGGCTTCTTTGCTTTCTTCATACTCATGAAGGGCAATCTTTGCAAAGCCACGTACAAATGCTTTGTTGATCATTTCTGCATCAAGTGTTTTAGCGTCTGTCTGCAAATCAAGCTGTTTCAAGATGTAATCAGCATCTTCAGCTGCATGCTTTTGCAGGTAAGGATAAACGGATTGATAAAACGCCCATCCTTCAGCCTGCTCGATTTTTGCTTCTGTTTCATCTGTTTTAGCCGCTTCAGATGCCTTTGTTGCATATCCGTTCGGCAAAGCGCCTACCGCATAATAGAATGTCTTCATTAAAGTTTTATCAACCACTTGTTTTCCAAGTGAGAACGAAAGCTTATCTTCGCTTTCAATTGCTTTTTTCATTTCATCAAAGCCGCCTGCGATGACATCCTGCATATTTGATTCATAGGCAGCATCCCTTTTCTCAACCGTTCCTTCAATGGCTCCATAAAAACTCATTGCTTCTTCGTATTCTTCCATTACTTCTTCTTTATTGCCCCAGTTTTCATCAATCTCTGTGAACTCATGGCGCATCGTCTGGAAGAATTCTTTTTGCATCAATTTGTCAAAAAGCTGTCTGACTACGACAGGATTCATTTCTTCATTTTTTCCTGCTTCTAAAGCAGCGGTAATGGTTTGATCGATATTCTCGTCAAATTCGGCGTCACGCTGTTTTACGAGCGTTTGCAGCTCGCTTTTATATAATTCTTCTACTTTTGAAAAATCAACTTCTTGATCTTCTTTCGCTTTATCAAGCTCAGCAACAGCATCTGTATATGCCTTCACAACCGTTTCGGGCTCTGATGATGCTTCTTTTTCAGTTTTTTCTTCAGCAGTTGATTTAGTCTGTTCTTCGGTACCCGCTTTTTCCTCTTTATCTTCAGGCGCAGTTTCTTTTGAACAACCGCTGATTAGCAGTGCTGATGCAAGTGCTGCAGATAGAATCGTCCACTTAAATGACATGCTGTTTTCCCCCTGTAATGTTGTTGATAATGATTTTCAATAAGTCCTACGTCATTATAATAGAGAACGATTCTCATTGTCAATATAATTTTGATATTCTGTCAATGGGATTAAGCCTTCATTCAAAGCTTTCAGCGACTTCCCCTGCATAGCAGCAGATCTGCACGAATACTTAGGAGCTATACGGAGATATCCTTTTTTGTGATTTTCACAATCTATAAAATGTATAATTTCTCTAAACAATAGGCTGTTTTCACATAGATTATTGTTTTTGATTACAAATGTTGTCTGTTGATTTCCGTTGCAATCCGCTTAAGGTTTTTAACATTTAGTCTATAAGCAACAAAGTTTATGAAAAAAGCAAAACAATAAAAAAGTCTGCCCGAATATGAGCAGACTTTCTATCATCAGTTATTAATATATTTTTCAAAAACTTCGCCGAAATCTTTAATATGATACTGCTCGCGGACAGAAGTCATCCAAGTAAAGCCAAAATCGGTCAGGTCTCTGTATGTATCAGAGAGTTTATTGTTGTCTGTTCTGGAGTTTTGAAGGATGTTTACGGCTTTATCAAGACTGCTTGATGCCATATCTATGTATATAGCATTTTCATGTGTGATTTCAGCAATGCGAAGAAGAGATTTATATAAGTCTTTCAGCTGTTCAATTTGATCTTTTCTTACATCAATATCAAACCTTTGGCTGCCGAGGCTGAATTTTATTTCTACATCCATATCGATTTTACCGGCTGTTTCCAGCAGCACATCTGAAAATTTATACTGTGCGTAAGGATAGCGTTTAAGTGTTCTTTTAGAAGAGACGGCATTTGCCCCGTCTACGTGAATAAAAGAAAGATTTGTAAAGCAATATTCATCTGCCTTTGTCTTAATTAAAAAATAGATCTTCTCATTATCCTCGTGCATCACATAATCATCTGCATCTGTTTTGTCATAATCAGCCGGACTAATAATCGTACCAATATCGGATAACCCTAATGCCTCTGAAGCTAGTTTTTTAAACATGGCTTTTTCATCCTTCCTTGTTTTGCATCTCCCTAATTTTAACAAGAGTTCATAAGATTGAAAACTCTTTTCTTTGCTTGTAAGGAAAGGCTTTTTTTAAATAAAAAATGAGACAAGCGCCAATTTATTGAGCAAAAAGTTACACTCATTTTTCCTCTGCATATCTTATAAAATAGGAACGGAAACTGGACAGTAGGCGGTCAAACGATGAGCAATAAGGAGAAAGCGGTATTTGGAGCGTGGATCCAGGCAATTGGAACAGTGACTGCGGCTGTTGGAAGCACACCCTCAAAAGTGCTCACAGATCAGCAGCTTGAAAACTTAAATTTATGGGGGAATGTTCTGCAGGGGACCGGCAATGCAATCCTTGCAGATACAATTGACTCATTTAACTTAAACAAAATCGGCAATATGATTCAGGCAATTGGGAACTCAACAGTTGTCACAGGAATTATCATAGATTTCAGCGAACGCACTCAGACACTTCTTGATGTTCAAGGCAATCTCCTTCAGGCGACAGGAGGGGGTTTAGGCATTGCTTATTCATTAGAGCAGGAGAAGTCGATCGAACAGCTGTACAGTATATACGGCAATCTTCTTCAGGCAATAGGAAATTCCCTGCAGGCTATTGCAGGCGGTATGCAGCTTCGGAATGAAGATCCCGGAAACATCAACACAGTCGGAAGCTGGATTCAGGCAATTGGGTCCATTATCTCAGCCATTGGAGAAACGAAATACTGAATACCTTCTAAGGAAAGAAGGGCAGCGTCAATTTTAGACACTGCCCTTTCTTTATTATTTACTCACCTTTTGTCGTAGGAAGATTTCCGTTTTCCCATGATGTGTATCCGCCTTTTATATTGATGGCATTCTTAAACCCTTTCGCCTGCAATAGTAAAAACATTTGTAAAAATACCCTATATAGTATTTAATGAAAAGAGAAGCCATTAATGGAGTGAGTGTATTGAAAAAAACAGTCAGTTCAAATTACATACAGCAGCATCTTGCGAACGAAAGAACCTACCTTGCCTGGATCAGAACCTCTATTGCCATTATCGGTATTGGTTTTTTGATGACGAACATCCATTTCACCTTTTTGTCTAAGCTCTCTTCTCTTGCAGACACCATTACAATGGGCACTGGAATCGTTTCGATCATCTCAGGAATAGCGATTGTCCTCTTTTCTACATATGACTATTTGAAAAAAATGAAGCAGATTGATAGCCAGACGTTTGAGCCGTCGAAGAATATTGTTATTTTTCTCTCGTTTATTATCTTACTATTCATTTTGGGCTTTGCCTTTTATTTTATGATTATTATTTAGCCTAAAAAGCAGCGGAATGATATCCGCTGCTTTTCTTATAAAATGTCCATCCAAATCTTCACTGCAGTAGCAAAAATCAGGACCGCGAGGATGATTTGAAGCACTTTCGAATTTACTTTTTTTCCTGCAATCGCTCCAAGAGGAGAAGCAATTAAACTTGCCACAACCATGATGAGCGCAGGGTAGTAGTCAACCTGTCCCGTGGTGATTTTCCCGACTGTTGCACCAATCGATGATATGAATGTGATGGCGAGAGACGACGCAATCGTCATGCGTGTAGGAATTTTCAGTACTACCAGCATAATCGGCACCAATAAGAATGCTCCGGCTGCACCTACAATCCCAGACCCGACCCCTACGATTAATGCAAGGACAGCTGCAAGCCATTTATTAAAGGTAACCTGATCAAGAGGAATATCATCGATCCCCTTTTTAGGTATAAACATCATAATAGCCGCAATTAGTGCGAGGATCCCATAGATGAGGTTGATTCCCTCCTCAGACATCGTCTTCGAACCGAATCCTCCGATAAAGCTTCCAATCAGAATGCTTGCACCCATATAAATGATCAGCGTTTTATTTAAGTATCCGCCTTTTCTGTAGGCCCACACCCCGCCTATAGTGGCAAAGAAAACTTGAACCGCACTGATGCCTGATACCTCATGTGCGCTGAAAGCTGCTAAACCAAACAACGGCGGTATATAAAGAAGCATCGGATATTTGATGATGGAACCGCCAATTCCGAGCATCCCGGAAATGTAAGAACCGATAAAACCGATTAAGAAAATGGTTATGATAAATGCAAAATCCATGGTTATACCTCCTAATAAGAGAAGGGAACCCTGCATGGTTCCCTTCTTTTTATCCTTTTTGAATCCAGAACTTGAATACCTTGTTTTCTTCTTCGTGTTTTACAACTTCATGTCCTCCTGATTTTGCCCATGCAGCGAGGTCATTTTTAGCCCCTTTATCTGTTGCATGAATTTCAAGCACCTGACCGCTTTTAAGGTCATTCATTGCTTTCTTTGTTTTCACGATCGGCATCGGACATGCAAGTCCTTTTGCATCTAATACTTTTGCTGTTTCCATGTCTAAATTCCTCCTATTTGTTTGAATTAGCGTACTGCACAGCGATTTGGACCAATTTCCATTTCACGCTGTTTTTCCTCATCAGGATTGATTTTCCCCATGTTTGTTTCACGGATTTCCTGATAAGCATTTGGCTGAGGCGGTAAATTCTCAGTAACAAGCTTTCTGAATTCGTTTTCGTCTTCAATGTTTAAACCGTGGTTCTTTGCAAACAGGACACCCAATTTTTCAGAAACACTGCCATCATCATTCAGTTCATCAATGATCATAAAGTGTGCCGGAAGGACGATTAACTCTTCAGATAACTCTTTATAACGTGTATAAAGACTTTCTCTCAAATCACCCACCCAGTCTTCTGCCATGCCAGCAAGATCAGGTCTTCCAATTGAATCAATGAATAGGATATCTCCTGAAAGCAGGAACTTCTCATCAATCACAAATGATGTCGATCCGATCGTGTGGCCAGGAGAATACAAAGCATGAATGTTAATTGTTGTACTTCCGATTGTGACATCTGTTCCGCCTTCTAACGGCTTGTATTCAAATGTAACTTCTCCTGCATCTTTAGGAGGCAGCCAGTAAGCTGCATTCGTTTTTTCAGAGATGATTCTGCCGCCTGAAATATGATCGGCATGAAGATGCGTGTCAAATACATGCTTGATTTCTGCACCCTTTTCCCTTGCAAATTCAAGGTAAATATCTGTCATACGCGTTGAATCGATAATTGCTGCTTCATTATTTGAGATAATCATATAAGAGAGACAGCCTTTACCGATGCGCACGAATTGATAAATTTCGCCGCCATCTTTTAAATCTCCAACTTTTACAGGCTCTAAATGCTCACTCCATGCTTTCATTCCGCCTTTTAGATAAGATACAGACAGCCCTTCCTCTGCAAGCATCTCGCCTACCATAATGGATGATCCTTCTTTAGCACACACAACTAACACTTCTTGATCTGCAGGAATGCTGCCCATAATTTCTTCTACGCCATCAAGCAAATCAAAATAAGGGACATTCAGATAGCTGAAGTTTTCACCTTCGATTTTCCAATCCCGAAAATCACTTTCGTTGCGCACATCCAATATAAACAAGGATTCTTTGTTAAACACTTTTTTTGTTACTTCTTTTGTAGTCATAGCTTGTAAAGTCATTTTCACTTTACCCCCTAAGGTATATTTTTGATTAAAAAAATTTGCGCTTAAATATTTTCCGTTTTTCCAGACCATTCGCTCATGCCCGGCACAACGTTTACCACGTTCGTGAAACCATTGTCAGCAAGCTTTTGAGCGGCAAAATCACTTCTGCTTCCTGTACGGCATACTACGTAGATTTCATCTTCTTTATTTAACTCGCCCAAACGGTCTTCAAGTTCTCCAAGCGGAATAGAGACCGCATTTGGAATGTGATTAAAAGCATATTCTGCTGCTTCACGCACATCCAGCACGACAATGTTCCCTGCTGCAAGCTTCTGTTCAAGTTCTTCATTGCTGCTAACATTTGGATAATTTCTTTCAGCCGTTTCTTCGCCTGATGATTTTCTTAAATAGTGCTTTAAAACGTCTCCATCTTCAATCGTTCCTATATACTGGTGGCCTGAACTTCCTGCCCATGCCTTCAAGTCAGCCTTTGATCCTTTATCTGTTGCCAGAACCTCTAGAACCTGGCCTGCGTCTAAATCCTTCATTGCTTTTTTCGTTTTTACGATTGGCATTGGACATGCAAGTCCTTTTGCATCTAAAGTGATATCTGTTTTTAATGAGTTCATGAATAATTCCTCCTATTTACCTAATGGGGTATATTTTGAAGTAAAAAAATTTATTCGGTTTTTCCATTCCAAATACCGCCAGTCATATTAATAACCTTAAAACCTTGGCCTTCAAGGAATTGTGCGGCTCGTCCGCTTCTTCCTCCAGAACGGCAGACCATTGTGTATTCCTTTGATTTATCAAGCTCATGCATACGGAATTCTAAAAGGCCTAAAGGAATGTTTACTGCTCCAGGAATTTTACCTGACGCTACTTCATCCGCTTCACGCACATCAATGACATTTAAAGGATCTAAAGTAGTTTCAACTTCTTTTGCAGTCAATTGTTTCATGTTCATTTCCTCCTTAACTCCAGGCGTTCATTCCGCCTTTTACGTTTGTTACCTCTTTAAATCCTAACTTTTTCAGTGTTTTGCTTGCTTTTTGGCTTCTCATTCCGCTTTGGCAGATGACGATAACCTCTTTATCCTTTGAGAGCTGGTTTGCTTTTTGTGTTAATTGGTGGATAGGAATATTTGTGAAACCTTTTAGATGATTCCCTTTAAACTCCTCTGGTGTACGCACATCAATAAGCTGTTTGTTTCTATTTTTCAATTCGATTTTCAGCTGCTCAACTGATATTGATTTGATTCCTTTAGCAGGAATAAAACGTTTAATGATGAAAAGAAGCAGCAGACCAATCAGAATATAATTAACGATCTCCAAGCATGTTCACGCCTTTCTGGATTAATCTTAGATAAACAGATTGACATTGCCGTCTTCTGCATCTGCTAAATAAGCAGCAACACCTGCATACTCAATATTGTCCAAAAGCTCTTTTTCCTGAAGTCCAAGCAGATCCATAGTCATTGTACAAGCAACAAGCTTAATGTCCTGTTCCTGCGCCATTTCAATTAGCTGCGGAAGCGGAATGGCATTGTGTTTTTTCATGACGTCTTTAATCATCTTAGGACCCATTCCGGCAAAGTTCATTTTTGAAAGCCCCATTTTATCTGCGCCTCTTGGCATCATTTTGCCGAACATTTTCTCCATGAAGCCTTTTTTAACTGTAATAGGTTCATCTTTTCGAAGAGCATTTAACCCCCAGAATGTGTGAAAGATTGTTACTTCATGGTCGTAAGCGGCTGCACCATTTGCAATAATATAAGCTGCCATTGCTTTATCATAATCTCCGCTGAATAGAACGATTGTTGTTTTTTTAGTTTCAGTCATGTTGTTTTTCCTCCTTGATTATCCTTTTTTTATATAAAAAACAAAAACATTGTCTTCTTCTTTCATATCAACCATTTCGTTGCCTGTAGAAGCAGCCCATGCCGTTAAATCATTTTTGGCGCCTTTGTCTGTTGTAAGGACTTCTAAGATTTGGCCTGTTTCAAGTTCATTCATTGCTTTTTTTGTTTTGACGATCGGCATCGGACATGCTAATCCTTTTGCATCTAAAACCTTATCGATATTCATTTCTTCTTCCTCCCTTACGTAATTACCTTTACCCCTATGGGTATAATACTAGTTAAAAATAAAGAGGGTGTCAACCCTTTTATTTTATCTGCTTCGCACAAGCAGATTCACCGCTTCTTTTACAAGTTCTTCTGTGTTTTCGCCTTCCTCATTTGCTGCACGGACGCATTCAACCAAGTTAGAGCTGACGACTACTCCAATTGTACGGTCAATGGCTGTTCTAGTGGCAGAAAGCTGTGTAATCACATCTTTACAGTCTTTTTCCTCTTCCATCATACGCAAAATGCCTCTTAACTGGCCTTCAATCCGTTTCACCCGGTTTTTCATTTGATCGTTGTACTCCATATTGACTCTCCTTTCACTTATGCTGATTTCATCTCGCAATCGTACATCCAGTGACCTGAAATCCTTTTTGCTTCAGAACGCGGATGCCAAAATTTCTTTGCCTTTTATCCGATGCAATCACATGGATATTCTTATGCTGGATTTCCATGTAGTATCTGTTTAAATAAGCAATCGGAATATTCATCGCACCAGGAATCGGATCTTTATATGACTCATTGTAGTCTCTTAAGTCTACAACATCTATTTTGCCCAATTCCAGCTCGGGCATATTGCTGCAGCGGATTCCCCGTACCGGAAAATACCGATTATATATAAAGATAAATGTAAGTACTATTATACTTGTAATAAAATAAATCATCTATACCCTCCAAATTTCCTTGATGAAGGAATTGATGTGAACAAGACTCATATTATACCCATTAGGGTATTTTGTCAACTGTATTGATTTATTTTTACCTTTAGAAATAAATTCCTGTAAAATGAACTTTTTGTTGCTTAAATAACTCTTATAAGTAAGAGTGGTGAAGAGATGAATGCAGGACGATTAGTGAGAAAGGCTAACTAACTCCTTTTCCGCAGAATACATCTTTGATCATGCTCTTGTTTTGGACAATTGTTGCGATGGTTTTACATAAGAAGGGCGGTATATCAAAGTGTAGGAAAAAGCCAGAATCGCGATGATTCTGGCTTTTTAACAGGTTTTTATTCAGCTGTTGAATGTAAGGTTACCTGCATCCCGTCAGGAGCAGTCAATGAGTAGATTTTTTCACCATTCTCAATCATTGGACCATCTAGCCTTACCCCTTTAGCGGACGCAAACTGAGCAAACTCATCTGCATCATCAACGATGAGCTGCAGCATGATTTTCAAAAAAGTCTGCAATATCCATACTATGCTCAGAGACTGAAACATATCGATAGCCTATAACTTTCATTTTTTGTATCCTCCTGAAATTCCCAATTCAATTCCATATTAACACTTTTGAGATTGATAACAAACTTTTCAGAGAAACCAAAAACGGACCTGCCTCATTGGCAAGTCCGTTATTTATATCGTATAGTAATTAGTCACCAAATATGTATGGTGGAGACGGTGGGAGTCGAACCCACGTCCAGAAACATCGCCACTAAAGCGTCTACGAGTGTAGTTGATATATTCGCGATTCGCTAACTCTTATGCCTATCAACGGGCGTCGGAGCAGCTAGTCTGATTGGTCTCTTCCTTTATCCCCAGACGGAGGCATCAGGCGTAGCCCACTTAGAGTGAGTCCCTTACCCTACCACATGGGCGATGGAGGGAGGAACCGCTATAGTCTGTTATTAAGCAGCTAAAGCGAAGTTGTTGTTAGTTTTGCCAGTTATTATTGGCGTGACGTTTTAACGAGGACGATCCCCTCGACTCGCAACTAAAGCTCGAACTATCCCTGTCGAATCCGTAACGTCCCCATGATAATAAGTTCTGCATGGAAGTTAATCCAGCTTCACTATGGGAAGTCCCTTAAAGGGAAACGGAAACGCTCATGAAAAATCAGAGCGAATATGAAATTTTGGTTTGTCTTACAAATTCTATTATATCAGATAGAGACAAGAAATCAATTGTAAGTTAATGTAAATTAATTGTCTTTCTGCCGATCGCGGAAAGCGCGTTCCACTTCTCGTTTTGCTTCTTTTTTCTTTAGATCTTCACGTTTGTCATATTTCTTTTTACCCCGTCCTAAACCAATTAAAACTTTTGCAAACCCATTTTTCAAGTAAATTTTTAATGGGACAAGCGCATAACCTTCTTCTTTGGTCAGTCCGATGAGCTTGCTGATTTCCTTGCGGTGAAGCAATAGCTTTCTGGTTCTTAGCGGCTCATGGTTGTGACGGTTGCCTTGTTCGTACGGTGAAATATGCATGTTATGAAGGAATACTTCTCCCTGCTGCACTCTCGCAAAAGAATCCTTTAAGTTCACGCGTCCTGCACGTATCGCTTTGATTTCCGTTCCCTGCAAAACAATGCCTGTTTCATATGTTTCTTCAATTGCATAATCATGATTTGCTTTTTTGTTTTGAGCCAAGACTTTGCCTGTTCCTTTTGGCATGCTGCATCCCCCATCTCTCTCTTTGGCGATAGCCTCTATTTTATCAAAATATGAATGGAAAAGGAAGCCTGAGAGGCTCCCATCCTTCACGTTTTCTATTCAGCATACTAAAGCTTAACGTTTTTTCTTTTTCACTTTTCGTTTGCTTGCAGGAGCATTTTGAAAAGATTTTTTCTTCTTCTTCTTTTTGTTCGGGTTTTGATTGCTCCAGCCATCATCAACACTGCCGCTTCGCTCTGCAGGTGCCTTTCTGTCATCTGATGATTTCCTTCTGCCTCTGCCCTCTTTAGCACCGCTTCGTTTCCCGCGGTCTCCTTTAATCACTTTAGGAGCATCATTCGGCTGACGGCGTCTTGTCCCTTTCATCCCGACGATTTCAAAATCAACAGCGCGTTCATCTTTGTTTACATTGACTACGCGTACTGTAATCTCGTCACCAATGCGGTAGACAGTTCCTGTCCGTTCGCCGATCATCGCGTAATTGCGCTCATCATAACGGTAATAATCGTCGGTCAGATAGCTGACGTGTACGAGGCCTTCGATTGTATTAGGAAGCTCAACGAACATTCCGAAGTTTGTTACTGAGCTGATAATGCCGTCATATTCTTCCCCGACTTTATCAAGCATGTATTCTGTTTTCTTAAGGTCATCTGTTTCACGCTCTGCATCAACTGCACGGCGCTCCATATTCGATGACTGATCCGCAATCATATCCATTTTTTCTGCCCATTTTGTTTTTGTTGCTTCATCCACCTTTCCTTCAATTAAGTAGGTGCGGATTAAGCGATGGACAATTAAATCCGGATAACGGCGGATCGGTGATGTGAAATGAGTATAGAACTCAGTCGAAAGGCCAAAATGCCCCAGACTTTCCGGATCGTACTTAGCCTGTTTCATCGATCTCAGCATGACCGTCGAGATGACCATTTCCTCAGGCTGTCCCGCTACATCATCAAGGATATCCTGCAGGGCACGAGGGTGAATCGTGTTTGCTGTTCCTTTTACAGAGTATCCAAAGTTAGTCACAAATTCTAGGAACCTCTGCAGCTTTTCAGCATTTGGTTCTTCATGGATACGGTAAATAAACGGAACCTTCATCCAGTGGAAATGCTCGGCAACCGTTTCGTTTGCAAGCAGCATAAATTCTTCAATCAGGCGTTCGGCGACTGTGCGCTCTCGTATTACTACGTCATAGGGCTTTCCTTCTTTATCAACAAGTACCTTTGCTTCTTTAAAATCAAAATCAATCGCTCCGCGAGTCATTCTTTTGTTGCGGAGAATTTGCGCAAGCTTCTCCATTCGCTGAAACATCGGCACAAGCGCTTCATATTTCTCAAGCAGTTCAGGTTTTTGATCGACCAGAATTTCCTTTACATCGGAATACGTCATGCGTTCAGTCGTTTTGATCACGCTTTGGAATATTTCGTGCTTTACGACTTCCCCTTGGCTGTTGATCTCCATCTCACAAGAAAGCGTCAGACGATCTACTTTAGGATTAAGAGAACAAATTCCGTTTGATAAACGGTGCGGAATCATCGGAATAACGCGGTCAACTAAATAAACGCTCGTTGCGCGCTCCAATGCTTCTTTATCAATTGGCGAGTTCTCTGTTACATAATGACTGACATCTGCAATATGAACGCCTAATTTGTAATTTCCGTTTTCAAGCTCTGTTACTGTAACCGCATCATCAAGATCTTTTGCATCCGCGCCGTCAATTGTGACAATGACTTCATTGCGTAGATCCCTGCGGTCCTTGATATCCTCTTCACTGATCGTTTCAGGAACATCATTTGCCTGTTCCAGAACCTCCACCGGGAAAGCCTGAGGCAGCCCATGCTTATGAATAACAGACAAGATATCAACGCCTGGATCATTTTTATGACCAAGAATCGCAATAACTTCGCCTTCTGCACTCATTCTTCCTTCTGGGTATGTTGTCAGATGAACGACCACTTTGTGTCCTTCAATCGCCCCATTTGAAGCTTTTTTAGGGATGAAAATATCATTTGGAATCTTTTTATCGTCAGGAATGACAAAACCGAAGTTTTTGCTTTCTGTATAGGTTCCGACAACCTCTTTCAGACCGCGCTCAACGATGCGGATGACTGTGCCTTCCTGCCTGCTTCCGCTGGATTCTGTGCTTACTCTGACCAGGACAGTATCTCCGTGCATGGCATTACCAAGCTCGCTTGGCGGAATAAACACATCTCCCTGATTTGGATCCTCTGTAATGACAAAGGCAAATCCTTTCGCATGTCCGCTGACTCTTCCGCGGATTAAATTCATTCGTTCAGGCAAACCATAGCGGTTGCTTCTTGTGCGCACAACCAGACCTTGTTCCTCCATCGTGACAAGAGCTTTTACAAACTCCTTGAATTCAGAAGAATCCTCAATTCCAAACGCTTCTTCAAGCTCCTGGACGGTTAAAGGCTTGTATGCCTCTTCTTTCATAAAAGAAAGCAGTTTATCAATATGTATCTTCATATTATTATCCATTTGCGTCCCTCCTTTTGGGATTATTGCCAATCAAGACTTTCTAAAAACTCATAAACATCTGCATGGAGCTGATCGCGCTCTTTATCCAGTGTGATGACATGTCCTGATTCTTCGTACCATTTTAAATGCTTATTATCAGATTCTACTTCGTTATAAATAATATTTGCACTATCTGTATTAATCATGTGGTCGTGTCTCGCTTGAGCGACAAATGCCGGCGAATAAACCATATCCACATTGTTCCTCACATCTGCAATCAGTTCCTGTAGAGCCCTCAGTGTATTCATCGGCGTTTTCTCAAATCGCTTCATTTCCTCTTCGATCTCTGCCTCTGATTTTCCTTCGAATTTCTTAAAGTTGCGGGCATACTCTAAAATACCCTTGTACATCACTTCTTCATTCTTGATATACATAGGGGCGCACATCGGAACAATACCCTTTACAGGTACAGTGTAACCCAATTTCACAGAAAACACACCGCCAAGGGATAACCCGGCAACTGCAATCGATTCATGGCCGCGCTCTTTCAGCAGATTATAGCCTTCCAAAACGTCCTTCCACCAATCTTCAGGACCAGTGTGCACAAGCTCTTCAGGCGGCACGCCATGGCCTTTGTATTGGGGGGCATGGCATGTATATCCTCTCTCATTTAAATAGCGTCCAAGCATCCTGACGTCAGCTGTGTTGCCCGTAAAACCGTGAAGCAGCAGAACGGCACGGTCTCCGCCTTCAAATATAAATGGTTTTGGCAAAACTCTCTTCATATTAAAAACTCCTTTTATGTAAGCATCTATTTATAAGGTTCCATCATCTGTTTCTATTTAAACAAACGTTTGATTAAAGGGCAAAAATGTTGATTCGGCAAGGGATTCTGGATAAATGACAAAAGGGAGTCTGATAAGAATCAGACCCCCGTTCGATCAATGTCATGTATTAAAATCCGGCGTATGACACCGCAATCGTCAATAAGAAGAAAAGTACAGACAATACGACTGTCGCACGATGAAGAACCAAATCCATTCCGCGTGCTTTTTGTTTTCCGAAAAGCTGTTCAGCTCCTCCGGAGATAGCACCTGATAAACCAGCACTTTTGCCTGACTGAAGTAAAACAACAGTAATAAGAGCAATACTTACGATTACAAGTAATGTGATTAATAAAATGTGCATGGACGACACCTCCTAGAACCCGGTTAGCATTATTTTCAATTTACCATATTGGTGGTCAAATGTCACTATCATTCGATCGTTTGTCCAATCTTTATTCTTAGCATTCCGAAACAATTCTTTTGAGGGAAAAGCTTCCTTTATGATATGCTACTTAGATAGTTTTGCAGAAAGAAGGGAAAACCTTGAAAAACACACGCATCTATCTTATCTTGATCGGTGTTATGCTCATTTGGGGACTGAATGTGCCTTTACTCAAAATCATTGTTGATAGCTTTATGCCCGTTACAGTAACAGCCGTACGAATTTTCACAGCAAGTATTTGTGTACTGATTATCTTATCTTTTTTAAAACTTTTCCGCAAACCGACTCTTAAGGAAACCATGTATATTGCAGGGGGCGGCGTGCTGAACGTTGTGTGTCATCATTATTTCCTTTCTGTAGGACTTACAATGACTACTTCTACAAATGGCGGTTTAATACTCGGCCTCGGTCCTATGCTTACAGCTATCTTATCGATTCTCTTTCTTAATCAAAGACTGACCATCATCCGTTTTACAGGATTTGTGCTGGGACTTACAGGAGTAGGATTTACCATTTTAGCAGGAAGCAAAGGCATCAGCAATATGAATACAGGAGATATCTACATCTTCATCTCCATTTTTACACAGGCCTGCAGCTTCATTATTATAAAAAAAGCGTGCCGAACGCTCGATCCTCGCTTAATGACAGGCTATATGCTGTTCTTTGGATCTCTTGTTTTATTTATCATCAGTCTGATCACAGAGCCTGGAGGAATTGAGAGCCTGTTTCACGGAACGCCTGCAGTCTGGGGAGTCTTTTTCACCTCTGCCATTCTTGCGACAGCGATTGGACACATGACCTATAACTTTGCCATCGGAATGGTTGGTCCGGCCGAAACATCAATCTTTATGAATTTAAGTACATTCTTTGCACTCGCTGGATCGGCTCTGATCCTGCATGAGGCCATTTACCCGTCGCATTTAATAGGGCTCTTGTTTATTGTATCCGGGGTTATTTTGGGCTCAGGAGCGTATGAGGAGTTTCGGTACCGGCACCGTCATCATAAGAATGAAGCATCTTCCTCCGGGTGAGGGAGGTGCTTTTTTTGCAGACACAATTTGATTTTTGTGATTTGCGTGATGGATGGGTTGGTTTTATTATGGGGCAAAGGAGGTGATTTGAATAATTTTAAAAGAGAGATGTGAATCTGCGGAACTGAGAACATATAGAAGTTTGAATGCACGAATGGAGTTAGCGGGAGCAGACCAGAAACTCTTCCAATACCTTGAAAGCGGCTACGAGGGAGAGAAGATCTTTGATGGGTGGATAGAGCCCGCAGGAGATGGGCTTATTTTAAATGATCTCCTCTTTGTCACAGGCGGAAGCCACTATCAAATGGATTCCTTATACATTGCTCCGCAAAAAATCTATCTCTTTGAAGTGAAAAACCTGTCAGGAGACCATTCCACTGAAAAAGAAGAATGGATGTCCTGCGCCACAAAATCAGAGATCCAAAATCCCATTTTGCAGCTTAAAAGATGCGAATCTCTGCTCAGGAGGCAGCTTCAAATTTTAAAATGTTCACTGCCGGTGGAAGCCTATGTGGTATTTGTAAACCCTGAATTTCACTTGTATCATGCTCCTCTACACTCCCCACTGATCTTCCCATCTCAATGGAATCGTTTTTCTCAAAGGCTTAAAAATGTCCGTTTATCCAATGGGTTTCACTCGAAGCTTGCGGAGAAGCTTTTGTCACTTCATGTGGAAAAATCCCCATATGAACGGCGTCCTGAGTTTAAATATGAGGACTTGCGGAAGGGGATTGTATGCGGGGGCTGCGGGAGGCTGGGGATGGAGGTTTTTAGTAAGACTCAGTTGATATGTGAAAGATGCAGGCATATGGAAAGGTATAAAAACAGCATTTTGAGAAGTGTGGAGGAGTTTCGTTTGTTGTTTCCTGAAAAAAAGATAACATCTGAACAAATACACAATTGGTGCGGAAATATAAAAAATAGCAGATCCATTCAAAAAATACTAAAAGAGAATTTTGTAAAAGTTGGTCTTGCAAGGGGCAATCATTATGAAGAGGTAAAATAACCTGTTTTGTGCTGTTAACTCCGGTTTAGCGCACTTTCGGTGGAACGGTCTCCTCACTTTGTGCTGTTAACTCCGGTTTAGCGCACTTTCGGTGGAGCGGTCTCCTCACTTTATGCTGTTAACTCCGGTTTAGTGCACTTTCGGTGGAGCGGTCTCATCACTTTGTGCTGTTAACTCCGGTTTAGCGGACTTTCGGTGGAGCGGCCTCCTCACTTTGTGCTGGTAACTCCGGTTTAGTGCACTTTCGGTGGAGCGGCCTCCTCACTTTGTGCTGGTAACTCCGGTTTAGTGCACTTTCGGTGGAGCGGTCTCCTCACTTTGTGCTGTTAACTCCTGTTTAGTGTACTTCCGGTGAAGCGGTCTCCTCTCTTTGTGCTGTTAACTCCGGTTTAGTGTACTTCCGGTGAAGCGGTCTCCTCACTTTGTGCTGTTAACTCCGGTTTAGCGCACTTTCGGTGGAGCGGTCTCCTCACTTTGTGCTGTTAACTCCTGTTTAGTGTACTTCCGGTGGAGCTGTCTCCTCACTTTGTGCTGTTAACTCCGGTTTAGCGCACTTTCTGTGGAGCGGTCTCCTCACTTTGTGCTGTTAACTCCGGTTTAGCGCACTTCCTGCAGATCTGCATTTCCACTTTGTGCTGCAAACTAGGGTTTAGTGCACTTCCTAAAGATCACCACTTGCACTTTGTGCTGTAAACATGGGTTTAACGCACTTCCTAGAGATCTCCACTTGCACTTTGTGCTGTTAACTCCGGTTTAGCGCACTTCCCAAAGATCTCCACTTGCACTTTGTGCTGTTATCCCAGGTTTAGCACACTTCCTGCAGAGCGACATTTTCACTTTATGCTGTTAACTAACCATCAACAATGCGTAACACCACCCGTACCCACACAAAAAAAACCGCCCGGAATCAAAATCCCGGGCGGTTTCTTATTCATTCATTATTTTTTAATGTTGTAGAAAGTGTGGATTCCATCGTAACGAGCTGTGTCACCTAGCTGATCTTCGATGCGAAGAAGCTGGTTGTATTTTGCAACACGGTCAGTACGTGACGGGGCACCAGTTTTGATTTGGCCAGCGTTAGTTGCTACAGCGATGTCAGCAATTGTGCTGTCTTCTGTTTCACCAGAACGGTGAGAGATTACAGCTGTGTAGCCAGCGCGTTTAGCCATTTCGATCGCATCAAATGTTTCAGTTAATGTACCGATTTGGTTCACTTTGATAAGGATTGAGTTGCTGATTCCTTTTTCAATACCTTCAGCAAGCTTCTTAGTGTTTGTAACGAATAGGTCGTCACCAACTAATTGAACTTTGTCGCCAAGGCGCTCAGTTAATAGTTTGTGGCCTTCCCAGTCGTTTTCATCCAATCCGTCTTCGATTGAGATGATTGGGTATTTAGAAACTAGATCTTCGTAGAAGTCTACCATTTCAGCAGATGTTTTTACAACACCTTCGCCTGATAAGTGGTATTTGCCGTCTTCTTTGTTGAAGATTTCAGAAGCTGCAACGTCCATAGCAAGTTTTACTTGCTCGCCAGGTTTGTAGCCGGCTTTTTCGATTGCTTCGATGATTGTTTGAAGAGCTTCTTCGTTAGATCCAAGGTTTGGAGCGAATCCGCCTTCGTCACCTACAGCTGTGTTAAGGCCTTTGCCTTGAAGAACTGATTTCAGGCTGTGGAAGATTTCAGCACCCATGCGAAGTGCTTCGTGGAAATCTTCTGCTCCAACCGGCATAACCATGAATTCTTGAATGTCAACGTTGTTATCAGCATGCTCTCCGCCGTTGATGATGTTCATCATAGGTACTGGCAATGTTTTAGCGTTGAATCCGCCAAGGTATTGGTAAAGTGGAAGACCTAGGAATTCAGCTGCTGCACGAGCTGCTGCCATAGATACGCCAAGGATTGCGTTCGCACCTAATTTACCTTTGTTTTCCATGCCGTCAAGCTCGATTAGAAGGTGATCGATTGCAACTTGCTCAGTTACGTCGAAACCTAATAATTCAGGAGCGATTACTTCGTTTACGTTTTTAACAGCGTTCAATACGCCTTTTCCAAGGTAACGGGATTTGTCGCCGTCACGCAGTTCTACTGCTTCGTATTCACCAGTAGATGCGCCAGATGGAACCAATGCACGGCCCATAGCACCTGTTTCTGTGTGTACTTCTACTTCAACTGTCGGGTTACCGCGTGAGTCTAATACTTCGCGAGCAAATACATCAACAATATATGGCATAATTTATTTCTCTCCTTTTAAATGGTTATTTTTTAAGTAATGATTTACCTGTCATTTCTTTCGGAAGGTCTACTCCAAGCAAGTCGAGCATGGTTGGCGCTAAGTCGCCAAGAATTCCATCTTCTCTTAAGCCTGCAACTTCCTTTGTTACGATTACAGGAACTGGATTTGTTGTATGTGCTGTCATTGGTGTACCTTCTAAGGTTGTCACTTCATCAGCATTTCCATGGTCCGCTGTAATAATAGCTGTTCCGCCTTTTGCAAGAATCGCATCAACGATTTTGCCAAGACATTCATCAACTGTTTCAATCGCTTTAATCGTTGGTTCAAGCATGCCTGAATGTCCAACCATATCTGGGTTGGCGAAATTCAGAATGATCGCGTTATGCTTGTCCGCTTCGATTTCGCCAAGCAACGCGTCCGTTACTTCGTAGGCACTCATCTCAGGCTTCAAGTCATAGGTTGCGACTTTTGGTGAATCAATCAGGATGCGTTCTTCACCAGGGAATTCCGCTTCACGTCCGCCGCTCATGAAGAATGTTACATGCGGGTATTTTTCCGTCTCAGCAATCCGAAGCTGGGTTAAACCGTTTTGCGAAAGAACTTCACCTAGTGTGTTATCCAAGTTCGTTGCTTTAAATGCAACATACCCGTCAACAGTTTCACTAAAATGAGTCAAACATACAAAATGCAGGTTTTTCGGATGCTTTGGTCCACGGTCAAATGAACGGAAGTCTTCGTTTGTAAATGTGTTTGAAATCTGAATTGCGCGATCCGGGCGGAAATTGTAGAAAATAACCGCATCGTTTTCGCTGATTGTTGCAACAGGAGAGCCGTCTTCTTTTGTCATAACAGAAGGAAGAACGAACTCGTCGTGGATTCCATTTTTATATGAATCCTCCACTAAGTCAAGCGGATTCGTATAAGCTGGGCCCTCGCCGTATACCATTGCGCGGTACGCTTTTTCAACACGATCCCAGCGCTTGTCCCGGTCCATAGAGTAATAACGGCCTGAGAGGGTTGCAATTGCACCAACACCATACTCTTCAATTTTTTCGTTCAATTGCTTAATATATCCTTCTGCTGTTTGCGGACCAACATCACGTCCGTCAAGGAAGCCATGGATATAAACATTTTTGACGCCTTCTTCTTTTGCCAGTCTGAGCAAAGCAAAAAGGTGATTAATATGGCTATGGACGCCTCCATCAGAAAGCAATCCAAAAACATGAAGGTTTGTGCCGTTTTCTTTCACGTGATTCATTGCTGAAAGGAAGGTTTCATTTTTCTCAAATTGACCTTCACGGATGGCTACGTTCACGCGCGTCAAGCTTTGATAAACGATGCGGCCGGCACCGATGTTTAAATGCCCGACCTCTGAATTCCCCATCTGTCCTTCTGGCAGGCCGACTGCTTCGCCGCTTGCCGTTAAAGTAGCGTGAGGATACTGATTCCAGTATCGGTCAAAGTTTGGTTTTTTTGCATGAACAACCGCATTACCCTTCTCTTCGCTGCGAAGTGCAAACCCGTCAAGGATAATTAAGGCTACCGGTTTCTTACTCATGTTTTCCTGCCTCCAAAAGCTGTAAGAAAGATTGAGGCTCAAGACTTGCTCCGCCGACTAAAGCGCCGTCGATGTCAGACTCAGCCATGTATTCTTTGATGTTTTCAGGCTTTACGCTGCCGCCATATTGAATGCGGACTGCTTCAGCCACTTCTTTTGAAAATTTCTCTGCCACAACTGAACGGATGTGTGAACAAACGTCATTTGCATCTTTTGCAGAAGAAGATTTGCCAGTGCCGATTGCCCAGATTGGCTCATAAGCGATGACAACTTCTTTTAATTGCTCGTCTGTTAAACCAGCAAGTGCTTTCGTTACTTGATCTCCTACAAGATCATTTGTTTTGCCTGCTTCACGCTCTTCAAGCGTTTCGCCGCAGCATACGATCGGCACTAGACCATGTTTGAAAGCAGCAGCCGTCTTTTTGTTAACTGTTTCATCTGTTTCAGCAAACATTTCACGACGCTCCGAGTGACCAAGGATCACGTAGCTTACGCCTAGATCTTTAAGTGCCACAGGACTTGTTTCGCCTGTATATGCACCGTTTTCTTCGAAATGCATGTTTTGGGCGCCGATTTTGACATCTGTTCCTTTAGAAGCCTCTACAAGGCGGTCTAAAAAGAGTGCAGGTGCACAAACTACAGCATCAACTTTGTCAGCAGAAGGAACTAAACCTTTTACTTCTTCGATGAATGCTGCTGCTTCGCCCATTACTTTGTTCATTTTCCAGTTACCAGCGATAATTGGCTTTCTCATCACGCACACCGTCCTTAACACACAAGAATTTATTTAGGCTCTTTTACAATCATGGCTGCATGCAATGGAAAAACCATCAGATTGGTGCACACAGCCTCTATTTTGTTAAAGAACTTATTTATCGTTTAAAGCGACAACTCCTGGAAGCTCTTTGCCTTCCATGAATTCAAGAGATGCTCCGCCGCCTGTTGAAATGTGATCCATTTTGTCTGCCATGTTGAATTTTTCAACTGCAGCAGCAGAATCTCCTCCGCCGATGACTGTGTATGTATCTTTTGCTTCTGAAAGTGCTACAGCCACAGATTTTGTACCCTCTGCAAATGCATCTAATTCAAATACGCCAAGCGGTCCGTTCCAGATCACAAGCTTTGAATTCTTAATAACATCTGCATAGATTTCACGGGATTTCGGACCTGCATCTAAGCCTTCCCAATCACTTGGAATGCTGTCGATCGGCACAACTTTAATGTTTGCATCATTTGAAAAATCATCCGCGACAACTACGTCAACAGGCATGTAGAAGTTAACGCCATTTTTCTTCGCTTTATCCATGAACGATTTAGCAAGCTCAACTTTATCTTCTTCAAGAAGAGATTTTCCAACCTCGTGGCCCAATGCTTTAATGAATGTGTAAGCAAGTCCGCCGCCGATGATGATGTTGTCTACTTTATCTAAGAGGTGATCGATGACACCGATTTTGTCTTTTACTTTAGCTCCGCCGATAATTGCTGTGAACGGACGCTCCGGGTTTGATAATGCTTTGCCCAATACTTCTAATTCTTTTTCCAAAAGGAATCCTGCTACAGCCGGAATGTGGTCTGCAATGCCTGCAGTTGAAGCGTGTGCACGGTGTGCTGCTCCGAATGCGTCATTTACATAGACATCAGCAAGCTCAGCGAATGCTTTTGCAAGCTCAGGATCATTTTTCTCTTCACCAGGGTAGAAACGAACGTTTTCTAATAGAAGTACGTCGCCTTCCTGCATTTTAGAGATTTCAGCTTTTACAGAGTCGCCATAAGCTTCGTCTGCTTTCGCTACATTTTTGCCAAGTAATTCTTGAAGACGCTCTGCAACTGCGTTTAAGCGAAGCTCCTCAACAACTTGTCCTTTTGGACGGCCTAAATGGCTTGCTAATAGAACCTTTGCACCTTGCTCTGTTAAGTACTGAATTGTAGGTATTGCTGCACGAATGCGTGTGTCATCTGTTACTTGGCCATCTTTCATCGGCACGTTGAAATCAACACGGCAGAAGACAACTTTCCCTTTTACCTCGATGTCTTTTACTGACTTTTTGTTCATCTTCAGGAATTCCTCCTTTAATTGGAATGGTTTGGCATACAAAGCAAAAGGGAGGGGGCCTGTATTCCCCTTCCCCTTTGCACTCATTATAACCTTAGTTTTGGTTGTAATCCAAGTCTCGGGAGACTTATGGATTAAAGACCTTTAGAAGCGATGTAATCAACTAGGTCTACTACACGGTTAGAGTAGCCAGACTCATTGTCATACCAAGAGATTACTTTTACCATGCTGTCTTCCATAACCATTGTTGATAAAGCATCAATAGTAGAAGAAGCTGGGTCGCCATTGTAGTCTCCAGAAACTAATGGCTCTTCGCTGTAGTTAAGAATTCCTTTTAATGCACCTTCAGAAGCTTCTTTGAATGCTGCATTCACTTCTTCAGCTGTTACGTTAGTGTCAAGCTCAGCAACTAAGTCTACTAAAGAAACGTTTGGAGTTGGAACACGCATAGCTCCGCCGTTTAATTTACCTTTAAGCTCAGGCAATACTAGAGAAACTGCTTTAGCTGCTCCAGTTGAAGTTGGGATGATGTTTTCAGCTGCTGCACGAGCACGACGGTAGTCTTTGTGCGGCAAGTCAAGAATTTGCTGATCGTTTGTGTATGAGTGAACAGTTGTCATCATACCGCGTTTGATGCCGAATTTGTCGTTAAGAACTTTAGCGAATGGCGCTAAGCAGTTAGTAGTACATGATGCATTTGAGATAACATCGTGGCTTGCAGCGTCATATTTGTCATGGTTAACACCCATAACGATTGTGATGTCTTCATCTGTTGCAGGAGCAGAGATGATAACTTTTTTAGCGCCAGCTTCTAAGTGCTTAGCAGCATCTGCACGCTTAGTGAAGAAACCAGTTGATTCAACAACTACTTCTACTCCGCGCTCGCCCCAAGATAATTTCGCAGGATCGCGCTCTGCTGATACTTGGATTGTTTTGCCGTCAACAACTAGGTTGTTTCCGTCTACTTTCACGTCAGCATCTAATCTGCCATGAATTGAGTCATATTTTAAAAGGTGAGCAAGCATGTTAGCGTCTGTTAAGTCGTTAACCGCCACAACGTCCACGTTAGGATTTTTAAGTGCTGCACGGAATACGTTACGTCCGATACGTCCAAAACCGTTAATACCAATTTTTACTGCCATGTTGAAATTTCCTCCTTTAAATAAGTGAGAGATTTTTTTAAAAACTATATAATTAGGGATTAAGATCCCTTATTAACTCTTTCGCGGCGCCTTCATCCGTGATAAGAATGGAATCGGCTGCCTGCTTCAGGTAAGCCCTGATTGCCTTGGCCTTTGAAGCTCCGCCAGCTACTGCAATGACGTTTTGAATCTTTTCCAGATCGTTCAGCTGCATACCTACTGTCTGCACTTTATGAACAACTTCGCCTTCCTGGTTGAAATAATACCCGAACGCTTCTGCAACTGCCTGACCCTGCTCTATTTTTATGTAATCATCAGGCTTCGTTTTGCGGCGTTCCGCCATTGTCTTAGCGTCTCCTATTCCATGAACAACCATACTTGAAGATTTGATGAGCATAAGCAGCTCTTTAATCGACGGTTCCTCAATAATAGAGAGATAGGCTTCCTTGCTTAACTGATCTGGAACGTGAAGCAGACGGTAGTTTCCCATCGCTCTCTCAGCCATCTTTGCACAGATTGTATTAGCCTGGTTTTCTACATTCTCCCCAAGCCCGCCTCTGGCAGGTACATACAGCTGTTCGCGATTTTTACTGTCCGGCGTCATCATTTCAGCAACAGCGGCAATGGTTGTGCCACCAGTGACAGCGACGATATTTTCCCCTGTAAGCCGCTCTTTTATGCATGCGACACAGGCCCTGCCCATTTCCTTCTTTACCCATGAGAACTGATCGCTGTCTCCGGATACGACGATAACGTTTTTAAGATTTAAACGTTCCTTTAATGTATTTTCCAAAAACGTTAAACCTAAAACATCTTTCATCGTTTCTTCGAGAATTCTTAACAGAGATGATCCTTCCTTCGTTAATGTCATGCCAGAGGAAAAAATATCGATCAGATTCTGATCTTTCAAAAACTGTACTTCCCCTCTTAAAACCCGTTCACTGATCCCGAGACTAGATGAAAGACTTCGACGTCCGATTGGCTGCATTAGTCGTATATACTGAAGGATCTGATAACGTTTTTGCATAACTTGAAGCAGATCAGGCAATAATTTTTTTTGGACTTCTATAATTGACCTCATGTACAAATTCCCTTTCAAATAGAAAAGCGGAAGCGCCTTGGTCAGCTCCGACAGAGCAGTACTGACCGAGGCGTTAGGCGCTGGAACTAGACACAGATGTGAATATTTCCTTAACCATTAAATCCTACGGGACGAAAAGAGTCCCTCTATGACGTAATATGTCCCACTATCCCTAAAAAAAATCATCCCTGCTATATTTTCATTTTAGCAGGGTGAAAATGCTTATTCAACTATTGTTTCTTGCTTTTTATCAAGTAACCGCTTTCTTATAAAATCTTTTTTAATTTTACCGTATCCAAGCACCATTCCCTCATATTCAACGACAGGAATCATGAGCTGATACTGTTCAAGCAGAGCATCGTCGCTGTAAATATCAACGACCTCGATTTCTATATCCATGCTCTCTTTCAACTTTTCAAGCTCCTCTAGAGCTTCCACACAAAGAGGACAGCTGGTTCTCGAATATATTTTTAAAAGCATCCTATATACACATCCTAATATCGTTTTCTTGCAGAAGATGAGGCAATGCCTAACTGATCCCTGTATTTGGCCACCGTTCTTCTTGATACATCGATTTGATGATCAACAGCAAGCTTGGATACAATTTTCTGATCGGACAGCGGCGCAAGCTTATCTTCCTTTTCGATCATTTGTTCTATGATCGTTTTTACAGTTGAAGAAGTAATCTCCTGTGAGGATTGCTCTAAACCATTCGAGAAAAAAAACTTCAGCTCATATAGTCCATGAGGAGTCTGAACATACTTTTCCCTAACTGTCCGGCTGACAGTAGATTCGTGAACTTCAATTGCATCAGCAACCACCTTTAATGTCAGCGGTTTCATGAATAATTCGCCTTTTTCGAAAAAGTCCGTCTGTCTCCGGACAATTTCTTTCATTACTTTCATCATTGTCTCTTTCCGCTGATTGAGCGTTTTAATCAGCCATCTGCATTGATTGAGCTTAGCAGTCAGATAATGCTTTACTTCTGAATCTTCTATAGAAGAAAAATTAGATTCATAGGCAGAGTTGACGGCCACCTTTGGAGAAATGTCATCGTTGTACATAACTTGCCATTCCCCGTGAACTTTAGCTACGGTCAGCTCAGGAACAATATAGTTATCATGAACGTGATGATAGGCAAGTCCAGGGCGAGGATGCAGCGTTTTTATGAAATCCTGAACGTTTTGAATTTCTTTCAAATCAAGCTTTGTTTTTTTTGCAAGCTCTTTCCATGATTTTTCTGCGAATAAGTAGAAATAGTCTTTCACAATTAATTCGGCTGTTTTATTTCGTTGGGGCAGCCTTGCAAGCTGAATGGAAATGCATTCCTGCAGATTCCTTGCTCCTACTCCTGCCGGGTCTAGCTTTTGCAAGACGGTCAGCTGCTGATTTAACTCATCAGCACTTAAATTGAATTTGTCGGAAAGCACACTAAGGTCCGCCTCTATGTACCCGTTAGGATCAAGAGCCTGTATCAGAATATGAAGAGTACGCTTTTCTGATGGAGTCAGCTTCATTCCAAGCAGCTGTGCTTCCAAATGCTGCTGCAGTGTTGTCCCAAGACTCGATACGTTTTCAATCATATCGCTGTTCTTTGATGAACTTGTCATTTTTGTTCGTGATGAGGTATGATACAATACGCCTGATTCAGGCTTTTCTTTTAATTCGATGAGGGGATTTTCTAGGGTAAGGTCCTCTATATAGGAGGCAAGCTCCATAGAAGAATATTGAAGGAGAGTAATCGCTTGCTTTAATTCTTGAGTCATATTGAGTTTTAATGATTGCTCTTGAAATAAACCGACTTTCATATCCATAGTTCGTTCCCCCTGCTTCTCATTTTACACGAAAACGGTCCATCATTGTATGGAAAGAACTTCAAAGGAGAGATATCAATGAGTGAGTTATTTTCAGTGCCCTACTTTGAGCAAAATTTTAAAGAGCACATTAAACAGAATGAAGGTCATGTTCCGAAGCTTGATGCCATGAACCGTTATTATCGATCAGTCGTATCCGCACTGGTTCAGGATCAGCTCACAAAAAACTCAGTGGTTTTAAAACGGATCCAGAATTTGGACGAGGCCTACAATACGATCAAATCTATAAATAATTGAAAAATTTACCTGTTCACAAAATGTGATTCATGCCTTACAATAGGAATTGTTGAGTCGTCAAGCACGGCAATATACACTTCTTGTCCAGTGCGGCTTACTGGACTCTTACATATTATTTCTAATTCCATTCAAACATGCCCCGCCAGGTTAACCTGGCGGGGCTTTTTTTCATTATCATTTGGTCATGTCGGGCTTTCCTGCAATAGCTTAAACTCTTTTTAGTCAATTTTATCACGGAACAATAAAAAAGAAAGAGCTGGTTATGAGAACCAGCTCTTTCTAAAAGTGACGCGCTCGAGAGGATTCGAACCTCCGACAGACGTGGTACCGGAAACCACCGCTCTATCCAACTGAGCTACGAGCGCATATAAAAGTTTATTAGTCAGTAGCGCTATTATACGATAAAACCAGCACATGTATCAAGCGGTATTTTTGGACCTGAGTAAATTCCTGAAGAAAATCACAGATATAGCTTACTTATCCTTCAAAGACGGCAGGCAGGTGAACGAAAATATAAAGGGTTTTTTAAAGAGCCTGCCGAATACATACGTTACAAAAGTTTCGGGAGAACTCTGAACAATGAACCTTGCTGAAGAAGGCCTGCAAGCCGCGCTTCTCCCGTTTGAAAAAAAGAAAAATTGGGTAACATGGTTACAGTCAGCGAAGAAAAGCGGAACCGACTGGTCAGGCCCGACAGACAAATAAGGATCCGGCTGAAAAGGTGCTTTTTGCCTTTACAGACGGAGCCGTTTTGGCCGAGGGACTAGGAGGTGGAGCTGGACACCGTGTAATGCGAAATATTCCGGTTAGCCCCGACAGACAAATCCGTCGATTAAGTACAAGAAAAAACATCAAAGAACAGCGTTTCGTTTGACCTTTATTGACCATAGTTGTATGATGAGAGTACATAAAATTTACCTTTATTTAAAAGGAGGAAATACGATGAATTTAATCCCTACAGTTATTGAACAAACGAACCGCGGTGAACGTGCATATGACATTTACTCACGTCTTTTAAAAGACCGCATTATCATGCTTGGAAGCGGAATTGACGATAACGTGGCAAACTCAATTGTATCACAGCTTTTGTTCCTGGAAGCTGAAGATCCAGAGAAAGACATCTCTATCTACATTAACAGCCCTGGCGGTTCAATCACAGCCGGTATGGCGATTTACGATACAATGCAGTTCATTAAACCGCAAGTATCAACAATCTGCATCGGTATGGCCGCTTCAATGGGAGCATTCCTCCTTGCAGCAGGAGCAAAAGGCAAACGCTATGCTCTTCCAAACAGTGAAGTAATGATTCATCAGCCGCTTGGCGGAGCTCAAGGTCAGGCAACTGAAATTGAGATCGCTGCAAAACGCATCTTGTTCTTGCGTGATAAGCTGAATCAAATTCTTGCTGACCGCACTGGCCAGCCAATCGAAGTGATTGCACGCGATACAGACCGCGACAACTTCATGACGGCAGAACGTGCCCTTGAGTACGGCTTGATTGATAAAGTGATGACTCGCAATACATTGCCTGATAAAAAATAATCAGACACAGCAGAACGACCAAGGGTCGTTCTGTTTTTTTATGCGATGAAGCCCTCTAATAATTCGAACAAATCCACTAAACCCGCTCACCTGTCCGCTAATTAAGCAAAAAAACGGCCAATGGCCGTTTTTTATGCTTCTTGCTTTACGTATTGAGAAAGAACTTCTAAAGCTTCTGACTCGTCATGGCCTTCTGCGATAAGAGTAACCACTGAACCCGTGCTGATTGCAAGGCTCATTAACCCCATGATGCTCTTCGCGTTCACCTTTTTCCCGTCTTTCTCTAAAAAGATGTCTGATGAATAACGATTAGCCTCTTGTACAAATAGTGCTGCAGGACGGGCTTGTAAGCCTGTCTTCAAACGAACTTCAACCTGTTTCTCAACCATGTGGATCCCCTCTTCTTTCCCCTTGTTATTTGATCGTTACCGGCTGGCCATTTCTTAGCTGTTCTGCAATTTCATCAAGCTTTCTCAGGCGGTGATTGATGCCTGACTTGCTGATTTTTCCGCTTGAAACCATTTCACCCAATTCTTTAAGCGTTACATCCTGATACTCTACCCGAAGACGTGCAATTTCGCTTAATTTGTCGGGCAGTGCTTCAAGACCCATTTTTTCATCGATGAATTTAATATTCTCGACTTGGCGTATGGCTGCTCCAATTGTTTTGTTTAAGTTAGCGGTTTCACAATTGACGAGACGGTTGACGGAGTTTCTCATATCGCGGACAATCCGCACATCTTCAAAGCGGAGAAGTGCCTGGTGTCCCCCGATGATGCTGAGAAAATCAGATATTTTTTCTGCTTCCTTCAAATAGGTAATGTATCCTTTTTTCCGTTCGAGCGTTTTGCTGTTCAAATGGAAGGTATTCATTAGTTCACACAGAGAGTCATTGTGCTCTTTATATAATGAAAAAATCTCTAAATGATAGGATGAGGTCTCCGGATTATTAACCGATCCTCCTGCCAAAAAGGCACCCCTTATATAGGATCGCTTGCAGCATTTCTTTTTAACAAGCTCTTCGGAAATACTTCTTTCAAACGTAAAGTTCTCTCCGAGTATTCCAAGGTCCTCTAATATTTCACGAGCTTTTTCTATCAGCCGAACGATATAGACGTTATTCTTTTTCAAACGCATTTTCTTCCGCACAAGCAGCTCGACAGAAACGTCATACTGCTTTTTTAAGAGAGTATATATTCTTCTAGCTATTGCTGCATTTTCGGTTTGAATGTCCAGGATTAATTTTCGATTCGAAAAAGAAAGAGAGCCGTTCATTCGGATGAGTGCAGATAACTCCGCTTTTAAACAACAAGCTTTAGATTCTATGTTGGTTAATTCTTTCTTTGTTTCAGAAGCAAAGGACATCTTTCTGCACCCTCCAATCCTTATGAATGCATTCGTTTGCACTCTTTATTTTTTTTGGCTTTTTCGCGTAAATTGCTGCTGACATCAGGCTGAAAAGCAGTAATTTACCTGAAAAAGCCTAATTTATTAAGTGATCATATCATACAGCAGCTTGGCAACTTTCACCGTATCATGACGGATAACGTTATTTTCATAGGAAACAATCTTGTCATGAACGATTTCGAGTCCTAAATCCCGCAATGCTTCAATGTCATAATAAACAGGTTTAGCCAGTTCTTCTGCATATAATGCTTTCATCATATCAGGAATTTCTTCATCATTCACTAATATTGTATCGATGAACGTGCATTTCATATGTTCATTCAAAGCTTTTACATGATCGCTTGCAGTGAAATCAAGGGTTTCACCAGCCTGAGTCATTACATTGCAAATATAAACCTTTTTCGCTTTCGCCTTGCAGACTTCATCACCGATTTTTGGAACGAGAAGGTTCGGCAGGATGCTTGTGTACAAACTCCCCGGACCAAGGAGAATTAAATCAGCCTGGCGAATCACTTCGATCGTCTCTTCAAGAGGCTCAATGGATTCTGGTGATAAAAAGACCCGTTTAATCTTCTTGCCGGAGTATGGAATTTTCGATTCTCCTGAAACAATCGATCCATCCTCCATTTCAGCGTGAAGCACAACGCTTCGATTTGCAGCAGGCAGAACTTTTCCGCGCACATTAAGGACTTTGCTCATTTCCCTTACAGCATGGAAAAAGTCGCCTGTAATATTCGTCATCGCTGCCAAGATAAGATTTCCTAGAGAGTGCCCTGTAAGACTGTTTCCTTTATTAAAACGATGCTGAAATAAATCTTCTACTAACGGCTCAACATCTGAAAGCGCAGCTAACACATTGCGAATGTCACCTGGCGGCGGTATTTTGAGTTCATCACGGAGCCGGCCTGAGCTCCCGCCATCATCTGCAACTGTAACAATTGCTGTAATATCTACAGGGTATACTTTTAACCCCCGCAAAAGTACAGACAAACCGGTACCCCCGCCGATTATGACAACCTTTGGCCTATTTGCAGTATCAGTCATCTAATGACGGTTTCTGCGCTCAATATCACGATGTGATACGTGCGTCTGATAATCATCTTTGTAGTGCTTCGCAATGTGTTCCGCCAGTGTTACCGAACGGTGCTGGCCGCCTGTGCATCCTATTGCAATGACAAGCTGGCTTTTTCCTTCTCTTTTATAATAAGGCAGCATGAAGGTAAGCAAATCCAGGACCTTTTCTAAAAACTTCTGAGTCTCTGCCCATTTTAGAACATATGAGGAAACTTCCTCTTCAAGGCCTGTTTTCGGTCTCATATGATCGATATAATGCGGATTCGGCAGGAATCTGACATCAAATACTAAATCAGCATCAATCGGCACTCCGTATTTAAAACCAAACGAGAGCACATTTACTGAGAAAGTATGCTCAGCATCTTCCGCAAACTGCTTCAATATTTTTTCTCTCAGTTCACGAGGCTTCAATTCAGATGTGTCAAAAATCATCTGCGAGCGGCCTTTCAGCTCTTCAAGCAATTCTCTTTCGTTTTTAATGCCTTCTAAAGGCAAGCCTGTTGTGGCTAATGGATGAGACCTGCGTGTTTCCTTGTATCTTGTGACAAGGGTAGCATCCTTTGCATCCAGGAAAAGAATTTGAGGATTAATCCAAGTCTTTTCTGCCATATCATCCAGCGCCTGAAACAGGCTTTCAAAAAATTCACGTCCCCGCAAATCCATCACAAGTGCAACTTTGTTCATTTTAGAGCCGGATTCCTTCATCAGCTCAAGAAACTTCGGAAGCAGATTAGGCGGCAGGTTATCTACACAAAAATAACCAAGATCTTCAAAGCTTTGAATGGCAACCGTTTTGCCTGCTCCTGACATGCCTGTAATAATCACCATCTTAATATCCTGAACACTGCCTGTACTCATGCAGATTGCCTCCTCTCTCTTTTTCGCGCTTTTATATAAATGAATGGATAAGTTTACTGCGGATCTAATCGATATGCCAGCAGTTCAAAATCAGGTGTGTAAGTAAAGGTGCCATAAATCAGCCCTGCACCCTTCATCATAAATTCAAGAATATGATGATCGCCTGGGGCCATCGGAAGAACGCTTACTTCATCTAATGAGTGCCACTTAAGCTTTCCTTCCTCAGACTCTGCCACATTCTCACCTGTAAACTCAGTAGCAAAAAATGTAAACATCATCCACTCTGACACAATTTCATTTCCATCTTTAATAATAAAGGTGAAGATCCCTTTAATTTTTGGGTTTTTTAAATATATGCCTGTTTCTTCGCGATATTCTCGGATGACAGTGTCTTTAATCGATTCACCCTGCTCCATTTTTCCGCCAGGCGCCACCCACCATCCTCTTCTCGGTTTTTGCAGGAGAAGAATTTTATTGTCCTGTACTAAAACGCAATTCGTTACTCTTTGCAAAAGTCTTTCACCTCTGGGTTCGTTCGGGTAGTCTAAACATATTTTCTCCCTTTTTATTATACTATTTCAAAGACTACCTCACAATGAACGGAGGCTGCTAACAGACTTATTTTTTAATGGAATGATGTGTGTGGTTTATATACGTGTTGGCGCAGATAAAAGTTTCAGAGGAAAATAAACACCAGAAAAGCGGAAGCGCAGGCAAACGGATTATCTTATAACAAAAAAAGGAGTACGGGAAAGGGCGCCCGTACTCAAAAGTTTATTTATAAAAGGGGGTCAATTACTATTTATATAGTACCCCATTATTATTTCAGTGGTGTTACAGGTTAGTTAAAACCGAGTTACGTTTTTGTTAACTCTTTAAAGCATTAGCGAAAATCAGCTGCCGGCTTTGATTTTTTCCATTAGCTCTTCCACAAAATGCTGAGCACTTTGTGCTGCAATGGAGCCATCGCCTGTAGCTGTGACGATTTGACGCAATGATTTTTCGCGGATATCGCCTGCTGCAAAGATGCCAGGCACCTTCGTTTCCATGCGCTCATTCGTTTCGATATATCCGTTTTCGTTTGTAATGCCGATAGATGCAAACGGTTTTGAAAGAGGCAGCATTCCGATATAAATGAATACGCCGTCCGCACTCATTTCAGTCTCTTCGCCTGTTTGAGTGTTTACAAGTGTTGCACTGCCGACCTTGCCGTCTTTTTCGTTGATTTCTTTAATCGTATGATTCCAGATGAAATCTACTTTTTCATTATCAAATGCGCGCTGCTGAAGAATTTTTTGTGCACGAAGCTCATCGCGTCTGTGAACAATTGTTACTTTAGATGCGAATCGTGTTAGATAAACGCCTTCTTCTACTGCAGAATCGCCTCCGCCAATAACGATAAGCTCTTTGTTTTTAAAGAATGCGCCGTCACATACTGCACAGTAAGATACTCCGCGGCCGCCAAGTTCTTTTTCTCCCGGAACTCCGATTTTCTTGTACTCGGCACCAGTTGAAATAATGATAGAACGTGCTTTGTATTGTTTGCTTCCAGCCACAACGGTTTTGTATTCTTCGCCGTCGATAATTTCTTTTATGTCTCCGTATGCATATTCAGCACCGAATTTTTTCGCATGATCAAACATTTTAGTTGATAAGTCAGGTCCAAGAATATGGTCAAAACCAGGATAGTTTTCAACGTCCTCTGTATTGGCCATTTGTCCTCCAGGAACACCGCGCTCTATCATTAAAGTTGAAAGGTTTGCTCTGGATGTATAAACAGCAGCTGTCATTCCGGCAGGACCTGCACCAGCTATAATCACATCGTAAATTTTTTCCTCGGACATCGTTCTTCACTCCTTGTGTTCACAACAATTGATTGTTTACGGGAGATCTCGTTTCCCATACTCATATCCTATAAAAGAATAGAGATTCATGCCATTTTTTTGCTCACGTCCATAAATTCTTGATGAAAGCTGAGTACTTTGAAAGAGTTTTGCCTGAAATGGAGTATTGCTTCGCAAGCTCTGTCTGCGTTACTTTATATCCATTTTCTTTTTTCCACACGTATTCCAAAGCTCCGGCCCATGCAAGGTGGTTTTTAAGCGGCATCTCTTCTCTTTTTGCTTTTAACGCTGTTTTAAAGAAGAACAAATAAAGTCCTTCGTTCAGGGTTTTATTGTTTTCAAACAGGACTTGCGCTGCCTGGTAAGTGAACTTTGATTTCTCAGAGACACTTTTTTTAATCTCTCCATTAACATGCGCAATTGCAAGATCCATAAACTCTCTTTCGAAGACTGATTGAGGAACTTTCGCTGATTGGAAGAATTGAATCTGATCAAGCTGCTTTGTTTCAGCTGCCAAAAAAATCGCAAGCAGACGCTCTTCAATCGGCATCGTCATTGGACGTTCCACCGATTTCTTATCCGACTTCCATGGTTCTGAACCGGCTTTTTCAGGATTCATTTCAATTACACGATCCCAGCTTGTTCTGGCAAGTTCTTCTTTTCCGGTAAAATAAGCCGAATAGGAAAGCCAATAAAAGAAGGTATCATCCCCGTCAAACCCCTGTCTGTAGATGGCTCTAAGCCATTTAAAGGCAAGCTCATATTGTCCGACCAATGCAAAAGTCGCCCCAAGCTTATAGCGGTGTTCAAAAAGGATTGGATAGATGTGTCCAAGTCTTTGCGCCAATTCTTCTACTTTATCATCCTGCCGTTCATAGTAGTAGAACACGAGAAGATTGCAAAGCGCATGGAGATTGCCCGGATTTTTGTCGAGCACCATATCTAAATAATCTTTCGCCTGCTGAACGTCGCCCATGTAAAAATAAGCTAATGATAAGTTGTTGTAAGCAGACCAGAATTCCGGAAAATCCGTGACGATTTCTTTTAATAAGGAAATGGCCTCTTCTAATTTCCCATTTTCCAACAGGGATTTTGCAGCATCCTGCTTTACTATCAATTCATCTGAATCTAAAAAAGGATCCTCTTCATCTGCCCCTTCTATCGTCAGCAAATCAAGGAGATCTTCTGTTTCTTCAATGAACTCGCCATTCGGCTCTTTTGTCTGATATTGAATTGCGCATTTATAGGCTTCATGAAAGAGACCTAAATGTGCGTAATTATTCGCCATAAAGTAATGGCATTCCGTCAAATCTTTATCAATATTCTTAAGAATGTATGTTAAAAGCTCATTAGATTGCTGGTATTTTCCAAGCTCGGTATAAATGGCTGCAAGCTGGCTGAGCATGACAATATGATTCGGCTCAAGCTGAATCGCACGCTGTATCCACTTGCTCGCTCTTAAAAGATCGCGTTCCCGATAGGCTTTCATGCCCTTACGGTAAAAGTACTGTCCGTCTTGGAAGAAAGGGACAATCTGCGCTTTTTGCTTCGTGTTACTTGATTGTTTTCCCACTGAAATCCTCCATTTCTTTACTTCTGCCGTAGGTTAGTATACCACACTGGGGAAGTACAACAATAGGAATGGTAAAAATTATTAAACCAATTAATAAAACAAGAATATAGCCTTATGCACTTGGTCTTAGCTTAGGCAAATCGGCGGTGCGCCAAACGGGATGGAAGGAAATAGTTGAGTTGGATTCGGGGTTTGCACACTGACAGATAGGTCCAGATTCAGAATTGATACTATTTTCCAAGGCAGAGGACATAACAAACTAATCCGATACACTGGGAGTGATTTGGAAAAAAGAAAGTAAATCCTCAAGAACGGAAAGTATTTCACTGGTTTTCGACAGTAAAGAAGCTGTTTCGGCAAGTAACTGTTAAGTTCACTCAAAATTGCGGCTCACTATCCAATCTATCCACAACCTATTACCTTTTATAATTTCCTTAACAATAAAAAAAGCCCTCAAAACGAGGACTCTTCCACTACTTTTTCGGTAAATGACGCTCTTCCAATACATTTAATACTTCATCCAGCGGAAGCTTTTGTTCGCGGAGCAGCACCATCAAGTGGAACAACAGGTCCGCTGCTTCCCATCCCAGTTCATCCGCGTCGCGGTTCTTGGCGGCGATGATGACTTCTGATGCTTCTTCTCCCACTTTTTTCAGGATTTTATCGACGCCTTCTGTGAACAGGTACGTTGTATAAGAGCCTTCAGGCATTTCTGCCTCGCGTTCTGCGATCAATTTTTCCAAAGTGTTAAGGATTTCAAAGCGGTCTGCCGGAGATTGCTTAGAATCGCCAAACACATTTTCTGAAAAACAAGAGTAAGAGCCAGTGTGGCACGCAGGACCCGCAGGCTTCACCAATACAAGCAGGGCATCCTGATCGCAGTCGTATTTTAAGCCGACAACCTCCTGGGTATTGCCGGAAGTTGCCCCTTTGTTCCAAAGCTCCTGTCTGGAACGGCTGTAAAACCATGTTTCTTTCGTTGCAATTGTTTTTTGCAGCGAATCTTCATTCATATAGGCTAGAGTAAGAACTTCTTTGCTGACGGCATCCTGAACGATTGCAGGGACTAAGCCATTTTGATCAAACTTTACGGATTGCAGATTCATCTGACATTCACTCCCTGCGTTTTTAAGTAGTCTTTTACTTCTTTCACCGATGTTTCTTTATAGTGGAAAATCGAAGCGGCAAGAGCAGCATCCGCTTTGCCTTCCAGGAATGCCTCTGCGAAATGTTCAGCATTTCCCGCACCGCCTGATGCGATGACAGGAACGGAAACAGATCCGCTGACCATTTTATTTAAAGCAAGATCAAATCCGCTTTTTTCACCGTCGCTGTTCATGCTTGTGAGCAGAATTTCGCCCGCGCCGCGCTTAACAGCTTCCCTGGCCCAGTCTGTCACTTCCCACTCTGTTTCTTTTCTTCCGCCGTGAGTGTATACCTTATAACTGCCGCTTTCTTCATCAAACCTTGCATCAATGGCTACAACAATGCACTGGGAACCAAAGAACCGCGCACCCTCTGAAATCAGTTCGGGGCGCAGTACTGCTGATGTATTGACGGAAACTTTATCAGCACCTGCACGAAGTATTTTTTTCATATCGGTAAGCGAATTGATGCCGCCTCCCACTGTAAATGGAATCGCAAGCTGCGCTGCAACTCGTTCCACTACATCCACCATTGTTTTTCTTCCTTCATGAGAAGCTGATATATCTAAAAAGACAAGCTCATCTGCGCCCTCTTTGTCATAGAAGGTGGCAAGTTCAACAGGATCTCCTGCATCTCTCAGCCCTAAAAATTGAATCCCTTTTACCACCCTGCCGTCTTTTACATCAAGGCAAGGAATGATCCGTTTTGTAATCATGCCCGCGCCACCTCTACTAAGGCCTGTGCAAAATCAAATTGATTTGTATAGAGCGCTTTTCCTACGATTGCGCCTGCCACTCCTTCTTTTTGAAAAGCAGCAAGCTCCACTAAATCATTCAGAGAGCTGACTCCGCCTGATGCGATCACATCTTTGCCTGTAGCCTTCGCCATTTCGCGCACAGCTTCAATGTTGGGTCCTGATAACATGCCGTCTGTTGCGATATCGGTGAAAATAAACACCTCTGCACCTGCAGCAGCAAGCTCCACGCCAAGATCGGCAGCCTTTACTGTTGACGTCTCAATCCATCCTTCAGTAGAAACATACCCATCCTTTGCATCAATCCCAATAGCTATTTTGCTTCCATATTTAGCAAGCATTTTTTTCACAAAATCAGGATTAGAGATGGCAGAACTTCCCAGAATAACGCGGGATACCCCATTTGAAAGGTAATACTCCACGTCTTCCTCCGTACGGATCCCTCCTCCTATCTGAACGTTTACATTCAGCTTTTCTGCGACTTCAAGAACATGATTGTCATTGACTCTTTTACCTGCTTTGGCCCCATCCAGATCCACCATGTGAATCCATTTCGCCCCTTTATCAGCAAATACTTTTGCCATCTCGTAAGGTGAATCGCCGTAAACTGTTTCTTTTGCATAATCGCCTTGTATAAGCCGGACACATTTCCCTCCGCGCATATCGATTGCCGGATATATAATAAATTCACTCATGATTTCACCTTCTCTTCAACGATTTTGACGAAGTTTCTCAAAATGCCAATGCCTAAGTGACTGCTTTTTTCAGGATGAAATTGCGTGCCGAATATATTTTTCTCACCAACAACTGCCGGAACGTCAACGCCATAGTCCGCACTTGCAATGACGGTGCTGCTCTTTTCAGCCTTCACATAGTAAGAATGCACGAAATAGGAATAGCCTTCTTCAAGACCTTCAAGAAGATCGCTCTGCTGGTGCATGAGTAATCGATTCCAGCCCATGTGCGGCACCTTCAGCTGCTCTTTTTTCATCAGATCAGCCGGAAAATGCACGACACTTCCTTTTAAAAGTGAGAGCCCTTCAGTAAAACCATTTTCTTCACTGGAATCAAATAATAATTGCATCCCTAAACAAATACCAAGCAGCGGCTTTCCTTCACTTGCTATCTTTTGAATATAACCAGTTAGTTTTGTTTCATTTAGAATAGCCATTGCATCATTAAAGGAACCAACTCCGGGAAGAATATAGCCATCCGCTTTTTCGAGCTCTTCAGGGCTTTCTGAAATGAAATAGCCGATATTCAAGCGCTCAAGTGCTTTGCTCACGCTGTACAAATTCCCCATGCCATAATCAATAATTCCGATCATTTATAACATTCCCTTCGTAGACGGGACTCCTTTAATCCGCGGATCAATTGTTGATGCCTCGTCAAGCGCTCTGCCTAAAGCTTTGAAAACCGCTTCAATCATGTGATGGGTGTTTCGGCCGTAGTGGACGATGACATGAAGATTGATCCGCGCTTCAAGAGCAAACTTCCAAAGAAATTCATGGACAAGCTCCGTGTCAAAATTCCCTACTGTAGGACTTGGAAATTCACCTTTAAGTTCAAAGTGAGGACGGTTGCTTAAATCAACGACAACCTGAGCAAGAGCTTCATCCATCGGAACCATTGCCTGACCATAGCGCTTGATTCCTCTTTTATCGCCTAATGCTTCTCTGAAAGCCTGTCCGAGACAAATGCCGATATCCTCTGTCGTATGATGGCCATCAATCTCCGTATCTCCAATCGCCGCAACAGACAGATTAAATTGGCCATGCTTAGTAAACAGATCAAGCATATGTGTCATAAAAGGCACGCCTGTATTTAATTCAGAAATCCCTTCTCCGTCAATTGAAAGGGAAAGGGAGATATCCGTTTCATTTGTTGTTCTTTGCAGACTTGATGTTCTTTCCATTGTCAGTTCCTCCTATTTTAAGCGCTCTTCGATGGCGCGTGCATGTGCTTCTAAACCTTCTAAACGGGCAAATGCTGCAATCTTATGGGCTGAATTCTGAAATGCTTTTTCACTGTATGAAATGATGCTGGATTTTTTCACAAAATCATCGACATTCAGAGGACTTGAAAAACGGGCTGTGCCATTTGTAGGCAACACATGATTTGGTCCTGCAAAATAGTCTCCGACAGGCTCTGAACTGTATCTTCCGAGGAAAATAGCGCCTGCGTGTCTAATACTGTTCAGAAGCTCCATCGGATTCTCTGTTAACACCTCAAGATGCTCGGGTGCGAGCTCATTTACCGCGTGAATCGCTTCATCCAGCGATTCGGCCACATAAATAAATCCGTATTGATCAATTGATGGACCCGCTATCTCTTTTCTCGGAAGAGTTTCAAGCTGGCGGATGACTTCTGCTGATACGGCTTCTGCAAGCTCCATCGAATCCGTCACAAGCACACTTGAAGCTAGAACATCATGCTCAGCCTGTGAAAGCAGATCGGCTGCCACTTCGTTCGCTTTCGCCGTCTGATCAGCTAAAACAACAATTTCACTTGGACCGGCAATCATATCTATATCAACATCCCCAAATACTTCCCGCTTTGCAAGAGCAACATAGATATTCCCTGGACCAACAATTTTATCAACCGGTTTGATCGTCTCCGTTCCATATGCAAGGGCAGCTACTGCCTGGGCCCCGCCTGATTTATAGATTTCTTCTATACCAAGCTCTTTTGCCGCTACAAGCACACCTGCCGGCAGCGTACCTTCCCTGTTCGGCGGGGAAATCAGAACAATCCGTTTCACCCCTGCCGTTTGTGCAGGAATGACATTCATTAAAACGGAAGAAGGATAAGCGGCAGTGCCTCCAGGTACATATACCCCAACAGCATCCAGAGGTGTGATCTTCTGACCAAGCATTGTTCCGTCCTCTTTATATGTAATCCAGGACTCGCGCTTTTGCTTTTCATGGAAAAAACGGATATTTTCAGATGCTTCCCTGATAACCTCAACTAAATCCTGATCCAGCGCCTGATAAGCTGCCTTAACTTCCGCTTCTGACACTCTAAGACTAGTTAAACGGACAGAATCGAATCTTTCCGCATAGGCGAAAAGAGCGGCATCCCCTTTTTGCTTAACATCTGCAATGATGTTTTTAGCAGCCTCTCTCTGTGCTTCAGTACCAGAATCAATGGAACGCTTTAGAGAAGCAAAATTTCCTGAAAGTCTCTCAATCCTCATTCTGCTTCTCCCTCCACAACTTCTGATAATCGGCTGACCAGTTCATCAATTTGGGCGTCTTTCATCCGGTAGCTGACAGGATTCACAATGAGTCTTGATGTGATGCTGCAGATTCTTTCGAGTTCAACCAGGCCGTTTTCTTTTAACGTTCTTCCCGTTGAGACAATATCGACAATGCGGTCAGCAAGGCCAATCAAAGGAGCAAGCTCGATTGAACCGTTCAGCTTAATGATTTCCACTTGTTCCCCCTGCTCCCGGAAATAAGAAGACGCAACACCCGGATACTTTGTTGCAACCTTAGGGGCAACATCAGTTGTTCCCGTATTAGGCAAACCCGCAACAGCCAAGTAGCAGTCGCTTATTTTCAAGTCCAGCACCTCATATACGTCACGTTCTTCCTCTAGCATGACATCTTTGCCGGCAATGCCTATGTCGGCAACTCCGTGTTCAACATAGGTTGTAACATCCATGGGCTTCGCTAAAATAAAGCGCATGTTTTCAGCCTGCACTTCTAAAATTAGCTTTCTGGACTCATCAAATTCAGGCGGCAGCTTATAGCCTGCTTTTCTGAGCAAGTTAGCTGCTTCATCAAATATTCTTCCTTTCGGCATTGCGATTGTAAGCATATTACCCATCCTGCTCTTCCTTTCTCGAACCAATAAAATAAGCCACATCTGCAAACTGTTTTGTATAGGCGTCTACATCATTTACACCGGATATATCCTGCAATATCACTCTTTTTCCCTTTCCGCGGAGCTCAGCCGTACACTTTAGAGCCTCTGTTCTTCTTTCCTGACTGTAAAGAACACAGTGAATATCAGGCGTTTCTTCCTGTTCTCCAAGAGACTCGATCAGTCTGTCCAGGCGGATTCCAAAGCCAGTAGCCGCTGCAGGAGTATTAAATCGTTCAAACAGCTGATTATACCGTCCGCCGTTTCCAAGCGGAAAGCCGACATTCCCTGCATAAACCTCAAATAAAACGCCTGTGTAATAGCTCATATGACTGACTAGATTTAAATCAAGCTTTACGGATTCCAGCACTCCGAAATCTTCAAGGTGTGACCACAGCTTGCCAAGTTCTGCTGCAGCCTCTTTTCCTTCCCTGCTTGAAACGAGGTCTGCTGCAATCGACAGCTGATCTTCTCCGCCTCTCAGCTGCAGAAGCTGAAGCAATCTTCCTTTATCAATAGACGACAGCGGCAGCGACTTCACATGCTCGCGATAGCCAACATAATTCTTTTCATATAAGTATCTTCTCAAAACATCGGCGCGCTCCTGATTGCCGAGAATCTCTTTGAACAATGCATCCGCGAATCCAATATGCCCGATTGCAACCTTAAAATCCTTAAGACCCGCTTCTTTCAGAACGGCAATCATAAGGGCAATTACTTCTGCATCACCGCTAGTAGTTGCATCTCCGATCAGCTCAGTTCCAATTTGTTCAAACTCTGCAGGACGACCGCCCTCGCGCTGCTGCGCACGAAAAACATTCGCATCATACGCAAGTCTGAGCGGATAATTTTCCTGATAAAACCTGGATGCCGCCACCCTTGCAATAGGTGCTGTCATATCCGGCCTAAGAACCAGAGTGTGCCCCTCCTGATCCAGCAGCTTAAAAAGCTGGCCTTCCAGAATGGCAGATTGAACACCTACCGTATCGTAAAATTCAAGCGTCGGCGTTTCAATAAATTGAAAGCCCCATTTCTCTATCGCACCCGTCATCTTTTGACGAAGCTGTTTTTTCGTTTCATACAATAATGGCAATGTATCTCTCATCCCGAGAGGTTTTTCAAACATAAACACGCTGACTTGCACCTCTTTCACAAAAAGTTCCGAATCCTTTAGTTCGCTAATATAGTAACATGCTACCAAAATAAAGATAGGTTCGCAAGTATGAATATTCCTTTATCATTCTCTTTATTTAACGAATTTCCTCTAATAAGATATTTTTAAACAAACGTTTGATTGGGTTTATTATTGATTGTAAAAACAGATAAGGTTGTTGGGAAATTCGAATAAGATCATATGTTGCGTTAATTTATTATGATTTCACACGAGAAAACCTTTATTTTATTGGCAGGTTGATTAGATATTTAAAACTCTTTGGCATGCCTCATTTCTAATCATAGATAACCTACAGGAAGTGTGGGGTCTCCCAATTTGCTCTGTTTCCCGCAGGAGTCAAGTTCCTTCCGCTGCAATCCACTAAAGGCTTTTAACATTTAATGCAATAATATTTAAACTACTTTTTCAGAATTTCCTATTTTCGACAGTATGCAATCTAATTTAGAAGCCATTCCAAAATGTCTTTAAAAAATCTCATAACTCTGCAAAAAAATATAAAGGTTTTCTCGTGTGGAACTCCTGTTTATCGTTAAAACCGCTAAAACCGCTCTTTCCGAAATGCTCAACAAAATTCCCGCCGCGTGCAATCTAACATACAAAACAAAACAAAAAAAGACACCAGCTTCAAAAGCTGGTGTCTTTTGCATTACGTAAATCCATCTGTTCCTTTGTAAAAATAACCCTCATCGGATTCCCCCCCACAAAGGCTCCTGCAGGAACATCTTTATGGACGAGCGTTCCCGCTGAAACGATGGCTCCGTCTCCGATTTCAATACCTGGAAGGACAGTGGAATTGGCTCCGATCATGACTTCATCGCCGATGACGATATCGCCAAGTCTGTACTCGCGAATCAAATATTCATGCGCAAGAAGCGTTGTGTTGTAGCCGATCACCGTATTCCGTCCAACTTTGATTTTTTCAGGAAACATCACATCCAGCATGACCATCAGGGCGAAGGATGTATGCTGCCCCACTTTCATTCCGAGAAAATTCCGGTACATCCAATTTTTCATTGAAAGAAACGGGGTGTAGCGGGCAACCTGTATAACGATGAAGTTGCGGACAACCTTCCAAAAAGGAACGGTTTTGTAAACATGCCAAAGCGAATTAGGGCCTTCAACGGGGTATCTCGTTGTATTTCTCACACTTATTCGTCTCCGAGAACATTCAGTAAATCACTCATTTTGTTCAGCATGTAATCAGGCTTAAACCCTTCCAAATACTCGACGCCTTTTATTGTCCAAGCAACACCTGCCGTTTTGGTGCCTGCTGCCTTACCAGAATCAATATCATGGTGGTTATCGCCAACCATGATGGCTTCTTCAGGAGAACTGTTCAGTTTTTCTAAAGCAAGCAATACCGGCTCTGGATGGGGCTTTGCATTCTTTACGTCATCAAGGGTGACGACCGTTTCGAAAAACTGGCCAAGACCAGTAAGCTTAAGACCCATATTGACGGTATCCCGTATTTTAGTTGTGACAATGCCTAGCTTATAGCCCTTTTCGTGCAAGGTCTGAACCGTTTCAAAGACTGTTTCAAACTGTGTAACCAATTGATCGTGCTGATCATGATTAAACTTCCGGTAGGTGCTGATCATTTCATCAACACGGATGGGATCCATCTTCACAAACGTTTCATGAAGGGTAGGTCCGAGAAACGGGAGGACATCCTCGCGTCCATATTGGTTCGGATAATAGAGATTCAGTGTATGCAGGAATGATTCTATGATTAAATCGTTTGTATTTATTAACGTTCCATCCAAATCAAACAATACGGTGTTAATTCTCATAAGTTGCTTCCTTTCTGCTTGTATGTTCAAATCGGCTCCAAATAGCTCCTACCGCCATTGTCAGAACTACCGCTGTTATAATCCGGATTATTAACAGAGGCAGTACCGGAATGCCAAGCGGCACAAAAATCAGAGTATCCTCCACCACAGCATGACAGGAGACGAGAAAAATAAAGGCGAGCGTTAAGTCTTTATAGCTGACGCCGTCTTCTTCGACTGCCTGAATCATAACTCCAGCTCCGTATGCAAGGCCAATCGTTAATCCGGCTACCAATGTCATAGAGGTGTTTTCTTTCATTCCAAGCATCCTTGTAATTGGTGCCATCCACCTTGAAAAGACCATTAAAAATCCTTTATCTTTAAGCACTTGAATAATAATCATCAGCGGAATGACAATTATAGCGAGCTGCACAATGCCAAGGCCTGCTTTCTGAACAGCGCTTAGACCAATTTCAAGGTAGCCAACCGGATCAGTTGTATCCTTTGGAATAAAGCCATACTGTGCCGTTTCCTGTCCGCCCTGCCATAATAAATTGATCATCAATGCAGAGCTGACCGCAAGCCCAACTCTTACAGCGAGAATAATCCAGAGCTTGATTCCCACCTTTGCAGCTACCGTCGATTCAATGATCAAGTTATGTGAGAACGATAGCATAACAGCTAGAATAAACACTTCCTTAACGGATAGATCAAGCGTCAGGATTGCAGCAATACCCGCATACAAATTCAGCATGTTCCCGAGAACAAGCGGAATTGCCGCTTCCCCTGATAACCCCAAAATGCCCATTACCGGCTGAATAAGCTTGATCAACCACGGAAGAACCGGTGTGTGCTGAAGTAGACTGACAATCAGCGTAACCGGAAAAATAACCTTGCCTAAAGTCCAAGTTGTCTGAAGCCCTGCCTGAAGTCCTTTTTTTAAGCTATTAATCAGAAACATCCCCTTATTCGGCTGATTCTAAGTATCTTTCTTTTGAATAACCTTTGACTCTCCTCAAAATCAATACAGCAACAGCTATTGCTATTAATACTAGAGATATAACTTGTGCAACACGCAGAGAATCCGTCAGCATCAGGCTGTCCGTACGCATTCCTTCAATGAAATACCTGCCGATTGAATACCAGATGATGTAGGTGAGGAATAGCTCTCCGCGGCGCAAATTGGCTTTTCTGAGAAGCATAAGTCCAGCGAATCCTACTAGACTCCACAAAGATTCATATAAAAAAGTCGGGTGATAGTAAGCACCGTTAATATACATTTGATTGATGATAAACTCAGGCAAGTACAGCCCCTCAAGAAATTGACGGGTTACCTCGCCGCCATGGGCTTCTTGATTAATAAAGTTTCCCCAGCGGCCGATTGCCTGCCCTAAAATAATGCTCGGCGCCCCAATATCAGCAAGCTTCCAAAACGAAATCCCTTTTACCTTCGCAAAAATATAGCCTGTAACAAATGCCCCGATTAATCCGCCATGAATCGCAAGGCCCCCGTTCCAGATCTTTACGATGTCTCCCGGGTTTTGAGAGTAATAATCCCACTGGAAAATCACATAGTAAATACGCGCACAAATAATGGCGATCGGAATCGCAAACAGCACTAAATCGACGAACGTATCTTTATGAAGACCTCTCCGCTCGCTTTCACGGACTGCAAGCCACAGTCCAAGCAGAGCACCTATCCCGATGATCAGCCCGTACCAGTGAACCTGTATCGGTCCAAGTTCAATAAAGATTGGATCGATCGGCGTAAAATTCTCCTCCATTGTCTACTCTCCCCCTATTGATGTTTATGCGTCGTCATGCTCAGTATCAGTTATGACATCAGTTAATTTATTCGTAAACTGCTCAGCTGCATTCAGACCCATGCGTTTTAATCTGAAGTTCATCGCCGCTACTTCAATGATGACCGCTAAGTTTCGTCCAGGACGGACCGGCACGGTTAATTTAGGGATATCTGTGTCGATGATTTTCATTTTCTCTTCATCAAGACCCAATCTGTCATATTGCTTCTTAGGATCCCAGATTTCAAGATCAATAATGAGGGTAATCCGTTTATAGCTGCGGACAGCGCCTGCTCCGAATAACGTCATCACATTGATGATGCCAAGACCGCGGATTTCAAGAAGATGCTCAATTAAGTCCGGTGCATTTCCGATCAAAGTATCCTGATCCTCCTGGCGGATCTCGACACAGTCATCTGCAACTAAACGATGGCCGCGCTTGACAAGCTCAAGAGCCGTTTCACTTTTACCGACTCCGCTTTTTCCGACAATCAGCACACCTACACCATAAACGTCTACTAATACGCCGTGAACAGCAGTAGTAGGAGCAAGTTTTCCTTCTAAAAAGTTCGTCAGATGACTGGATAGACGGGTTGTTTTTAAAGGCGAACGCAAAAGCGGAACTGATTTTTCCTCAGATGCATCCGTTAATTCCTGCGGAATCTCCATTTCGCGGGAAACAATAATAGCCGGAGTCGAATCTGTACAAAGCTGATCCATCCGGTTTTTCTTTTCCTCATCTGTCAGTTTTTGAAAAAACGTCAGCTCTGTTTTGCCGAGTATTTGCACTCGTTCTTTCGGGTAATATGTAAAAAAGCCTGCCATTTCAAGTCCTGGGCGGGACAAATCACTTGTAGTGATGGGACGGTTAATTCCTTCTTCACCGCTGATCAGCTCTAAATGGAATTTTTCGATTAAATCTTTTGTGCGGACTTTTGCCATTTTTCTGTTCCTCCTTTTTTAAGTGTTTGCTCCATCTTTTAACTAAGCGCTTTCGGTTTTCTGCGGTGTCTAGCTCCACCGCCCAACTCCTCGGCCAGAACGGCTCATCCAGCAAAGGCAAAAAGCGCCTTTTCTGGCTGATCCTTATCTGTCTTTCGGGTCTGAACAGTCGGTTCCGCTTTTCGTATAAAATCCTCTCTTATTTTAGCACTTTTACCTATTAAACGGAAACGGGGAATCCTTTCCCAGCCATTTAAACTTTCTTCTCTGTTTTCAAAAAAACATAGGACAATCACCGCTACTCTATCGCACATGAGGCAATATATTAGTAGAGTAAAGACCATTTATTCCGAGGAGGACTGTACGTGAAGATTGCAATTGACGCCGGACATGGCTATTCTACATCTGGAAAGAGAACCGTAGACGGTATGAAAGAATATGAATTTAATCGTGCTGTTGCCAATGAAATGAGGGATCTTCTGGCCGGGTATGAAAATGTCACTATCCTTTTTACTCACTCTGACACACGTGATGTCCCGCTGAAAGAGAGAACCGATAAGGCCAATGCTGCAAAGGCAGATGTATTCATCTCGATTCATGCCAACGCCTTTGGAAACGGCACAGCATGGAATGATGCAAAAGGGATCGAGACGTATGTTCATGATTCAAAACCTCAACAAGCCCTTGCACTTGCCGGAGCGGTTCAGAAGAAGCTGATAGAAAAAACAAAACGGAATGACCGCGGTGTTAAGCTTGCCAACTTCCATGTGCTGCGGGAAGCAAAAATGATCGCTATTTTAATTGAATGCGGATTTATGACCAATCAAGAAGAAGCCCAGGCTTTAAAATCAGCAGCTTACCGCAAAATATGTGCAGAGGCGATTACTGAAGCACTTGCTTCCTTTTTCAATTTGAAAAACAATGCCCCATTCGCTCCATCCTTACCAGGAAAGGTGTACAAAGTACAAGTCGGTGCTTTCTCAAAAAAAGAGAATGCCGTTGCCCTTGCCAATGAATTAAAGAATAAGGGATATAATGTCATTGTTTTGTACGAATAAAAGAGTAGAGATAGTCATCTCTACTCTTTTAATTTTAAAAGGAACCTCTCTTTTGGCAGGTGCTTCTTAGGTCGGAATTTATTCAAGTAGGGAGAGTAAGTATCGACCTGAATTTCGGTTTGATCCTGCTTAAAAAACAGAAGACGCATAAAGCCATTGCCCCCGTGCTTTTCAGCCTGATAATTCGCAAGCATTTGAAAAACTCTTTGATCTTCTGAAATTCTGGTCTCCAAGAATCCTGTTCCGTAATAATGGCCGGATAAGACCATTTTCACATTTGGATTTTTTAAAACAACTTTGTTATACAGCTCCTCGCCTGCAGGACTTCTCTCATTTTTATAGTTCAAGTAATCATGAAAAGCGAGAATAGCCGTGTGATCACGGTAGTCCATCAAAACTTTATTCATCCACCTGAGACCGCTCCGGTTCACATCCCATCCCATATAAATCATAATATACGGCTGGTTATGGATTGTCAGAAGATCATAATGTCCGCGGTTATTTTCAAAAGAACCTCCATAAAATGGCTGCCGGATAAACCGGTGATAACCGAAATGATCCGTGAATACTTTATAGGGCTGTTCCGTATGAACCAAATCATGGTTCCCCGCCAAAACGCCATATGGAATTCTTGTCATATCCAGCATTTTTAAAATTTGATCTGTCCTCTCCCATTGAACATCATCATTCGGCTGATCGACAAGATCACCTGTATGAAAAACATATCGAATGTTGTATTTATCCCGATTTTCAATAATCCACTGTATTTGTTTAATCATGATTTCCGGATAGGTTTTCGCGTAATATTGAGTATCAGTAAGCCATACAATCGTAGCGTCGCCTTTTTCAAATGAAAATTTCGCGTACGCAGGAGATGCAGTTAAACAAATCAGCAGCAGTACTGCCGCAAACCAAGTTTTTTTCATAACTTTCACCCATTTTTAGCGTACCCATCTAGCGTGTCCTTATGTTCCCAATTTACATTTATCATCATTGGTCTATACTAGATATGGAAACCAAAACAAGGAGACGTACATATGCTGAAGGAATTTAAAAAGTTCGCCATTAAGGGCAACGTGATTGATCTGGCAGTCGGGGTTATCATCGGAACAGCATTCGGAAAAATTGTCACTTCTCTTGTAAATGACATTGTCATGCCGCTGTTCGGCGTCCTGCTTGGGGGAGTCGATTTTTCAAAATTGCAATACCCATTCGGTAAAGCCATTATAAGATACGGAGCATTTCTGCAGACCGTTCTTGATTTCTTCATTATTGCTTTTTCCGTGTTTTTATTCATTCGATTCTTTGAACGATTTAAAAGAAAAGATGAGCAAAATCCTGTCCCAACATTAACAAATGAAGAGAAGCTGCTCACGGAAATTCGTGATTTGCTGAAGAAGGATGTTCAGCAGGAAAGAGAATTTTAAGAAAAAACAATAATTTCTTGCATCAAAAAAGGCGGAATCTCTGGGATCCCGCCTTTTGTCTATTTCTTTTTATTTTCTCTAAGCGGCTCAACGACGCCTTTTTGAATCAGCAAGTGCAGCAGCGAAATGACAATCGAAGCTAAGATGGCTGTGCCAAAGCCATCGATATTAAAGGAATCTCCCATAATTCCCTGTGCAATCATCAGTGTAATCGCATTGATGACAAACAGGAAAAGCCCAAGCGTTACCACCGTAACAGGCAGCGTCAGCAGGATAAGGAATGGCTTCACCAGAACATTTAAAACGGAAATGAGCAAACTTGCTAGAATGGCGGCTCCTACGCCGCTGATATGGAAAGAATCAAAGTACCCTGATACGACTATCAGTATGAGGGCATTGACCAAAATACTGATGGCCCATCTAATCATGCTTAATGACATCCCCCTCATTCGGCACCAGGAAGATCATCACCAAATAGATGAGACCGAATGGGAAAAAGGCAGTCGTGAGCAATAGAATCACAAATAGAATCCGAAGCAGGGTCACGTCCATATTCAAATAATCAGCCAACCCTCCGATGACGCCGCCAATCATTTTTTTTGATTTGGATCGGTATAATTTCTTTTTCATTTGGATTACCTCTCTTTTAATAGAATGGAACCTGTTTTAGAATCTGCAAAAACAGACATCGTTTGTTCACCCGCTGCAATCGATTTAAACCTAAGCTCCTTTTGAATCGTTTCATTCTTTTCAAAAAGCACTTCAAGGTCCTTTAAATCAGCAGCCACTGAACCTAAATTCGATTTCAGTTCACCATTTATCTTCACGTTTTCCGGAACATACACGTCCACGTTTCCAGTTGCTGTTTTCGCATAGAGAGTGTGGCATCTTTCGTCTTCAAGCTTAACGATGATATTTCCATTAAAGCTCTGAACATCGATTCTCTCACTCTTTCCGTTTAAGTGGATAAGACCGTTGATTGTTTCTGCTTCAATATGTGCCGCCTCAACATTTGTCAGGCGGATTTGACCATTTGCTGTTTCAGTCTCTATTTTTTCACCCTTAAAATTCAGGACAGAAATGACACCATTTGCCGTTTTCGCATTAAAATCCCTTACTTTTAAATCTTCCCCTCTGATTGGGCCGCTAAACAGCTTAATTTTTACAAGCTCATACTGCTCTTCCGGCACAAACAGAGTCATGTTAATTTTTATTGTTTTCTTTTCCGTGTAAAAACGGAACTTTGAACCGTCCACTGAGCAATCAACATTCTGCATAAAGGTTTCTCTCGCAAGCTCCTGATTCTCTGCCCGGTAAACTTTTGCATCACACTCGACACGAACATCACTTTGAGTCCAGGATTGCAGATTTACACTGCCGTGGATTAATTGAATATCAAAATCACGGATATCAGCATCCTTGAACTGATAGATGTGCTGAACATTAAGAGCACCGCCAAAATTTAAATCGAGATCAAGCTCCTTTACCTTCTTGACTGCTGTATCGATAAAGGTCACAAGCTTTGAAGAAAGAGAAGACCCGGCTGTTTTCTCTTTTTCTACAAAAGGATCCTTTGAGAAACTATCTGAAGATAAAGACGTCAGCATTTCATTTTCTTTATGACTATATTCCTCTTCCAGCTTTTCTATGAGAGTCAGTGCTTCACTTGCCGACAGTTTTCCCTGTTCAACTAAATCCAAAATGCGCTTTCTTTGATCCTTCACGTTTCCCATCCCCCTGAATATGTATTTTTAAAGGCTGTTTTCGCTTAGATTGTTGTTTTTCATGATAAACGTTGTTCGTTCCTTGCAGCGAGAGGAACTTGCTTTCCGCGGGGAGCATGGGAGCCTCCTCGGCGTTGCCTGTGGGGTCTCCCAATTTGCTCTATTTCCCGCAGGAGTCAAGTTCCTTCTGCTGAAATACGCTAAAGCACTAAAGACTTTTAACATCTAATCCAATAGCACCAATATTTACGAAAATAGCCTTTTTAAAAAAAGCCTTGAGCAAAAACCAAAAGCTTTGAAATTACACCGTTTTTAAAATTTTAATTCCCTGCACAATGTTATAAATAAACACAACAAGGTTCACGATGCCAATCAGAATAAATCCAAAAATCACAACTCCCACAGCAAAGGCTTCCGGAGAACTGAACATACCTGCAAACAAGATCATGAAGAATGGTGCAATAATCGTCACGATTGGAATAATATGTGACAGCAACGATTTTTTCGCATGCTGCTTCACTTCCAGGTCATCTGAAATAAAATAGACGATAATCGGAAATAAAAACGGCGCGAAAAAAATACTGAAATAGCATAGTGATGAGAGTAATTTATCTGTTTTCATTTGAATTACAACTCCTTATTACAAATATACGATTGAAACAGAGATAAGTTTCATTAAATTTTTGTGCGGAGTCAGGTTTCCTTAGTGCTTCCACTTATAATTTGTTCATAGCTTAAAAACTGGCGTCATTCTCCTTAGTGCTGCCACTTTTAACGGTTCATAGCTTAAAAACTGGCGTCAGTCCCAGTAGTGATGCCACTTTTGATTGGGCAAGGTCCCAAAAGAAAGGGCTGTCCAATAAGTCAGTAAAAAATGACTTTATGGACAGCCCTCTTATTTAAGCTTTGGCCACTGCTTCTTTTTCTTTTATGACTTTTTTCATCCGGTCGCGGTCTCTTATTAAGATAGGCTTCAAATACTTGCCTGTATAAGATCCTTCTACCTTGGCAACCTGTTCAGGAGTTCCCGTTGCGACGATTTGTCCGCCGTGATCTCCTCCTTCCGGTCCAAGATCGATCAGATAATCTGCCGCTTTAATGACATCAAGGTTATGCTCAATGACTAAGACAGTATCTCCATTTTCGACTAGGCGCTGAAGGACTTTCAGAAGTCTTGCAATGTCGTCCACATGCAAACCTGTTGTCGGTTCATCCAGGATGTACAGCGAACGTCCTGTTGAACGGCGATGGAGCTCAGAAGCAAGCTTCACACGCTGCGCTTCTCCTCCCGACAGGGTTGTTGCAGGCTGACCAAGTGTAATGTAGCCGAGTCCTACATCATAAATGGTTTGCAGCTTCCGTCTGATTTTAGGAATGTTCTCGAAAAATGCGACTGCATCTTCAACAGTCATTTCTAAAATGTCAGCAATGTTTTTGTTTTTGTATTTCACTTCCAGTGTTTCGCGGTTATACCGCTTTCCATGGCACACTTCGCATGGTACATATACATCTGGAAGAAAATGCATTTCAATCTTGATGATTCCGTCTCCCCGGCATGCCTCACATCGGCCGCCTTTTACATTAAAACTGAAGCGGCCTTTCTTGTAGCCGCGCACCTTTGCTTCGTTTGTTGTGGCAAAAACGTCGCGGATGTCATCAAAAACACCTGTATAGGTTGCCGGGTTAGAGCGGGGAGTCCGGCCAATCGGCGATTGATCGATATCGATGACCTTATCCAGCTCTTCTGTTCCTTTGATTTCTTTATGCTCCCCAGGCTTCGTTTTTGCTTTGTTCAGCTTTTGAGCAAGCGACTTATGAAGAATTTCATTTACAAGCGTACTCTTACCAGATCCCGATACGCCAGTAACGGCGACAAACGTGCCAAGCGGAAACTTCGTTGAAACGTTTTTCAGGTTATTTTCGCTTGCGCCTTTTATTTCGATGAAACGGCCGTCCGGCTTTCTGCGTTCTACCGGCAGCGGAATGAATTTTTTGCCCGATAAGTATTGGCCGGTTAAGGAATTCTTATCATTCATTACGTATTCAGGAGTTCCTTCAGAGATAATCTCTCCTCCATGAACGCCTGCCCCAGGACCGATATCTATTAAATAGTCGGCAGCAAGCATTGTATCTTCATCATGCTCAACCACGATAAGGGTGTTGCCGATATCCCTCATGCTTTGAAGCGTCTGGATGAGCCTGTCATTGTCACGCTGATGAAGTCCGATTGAAGGCTCGTCAAGAATGTACAGAACACCTGTTAATCTAGAACCAATCTGAGTCGCAAGCCTGATCCGCTGTGCTTCTCCGCCTGAAAGTGTTCCTGCAGCACGGCTTAAAGACAGGTAATCAAGACCGACATTGTTTAAAAAGCCTAGTCTTTCTTCAAGCTCTCTTAAAATCAATCTTGCAATCTGCATTTCTTTTTCTGTCAAGTTGACCTTTTCAAAGAAATCGATGGCTTCATGAACAGATAAAGAAGTGACATTTCCAATGTGATTGCCATCTACAAGCACAGACAGACTTTCTTTTTTCAAGCGATGGCCTTTACACTTAGGGCACGCCTGCTGAGCCATATATTTTTCCATCTGCTCACGTATGTAGTCTGAGCTTGTTTCTTTATAGCGGCGCTCCACATTACGGATGACGCCTTCAAACTGAATGTAATTTTCACGCACCTGACCGAAGTCATTTTCATAGCGGAAGTAAATTTCATCATTTCCGCTGCCGTATAAAACCTTGTCCAGCAAGTGGGCTGGGATTTCTTTTACAGGAACATCCATCGGGATGCCGTAATGATTGCACACAGCCTCAAGCAGCTGAGGGTAATATTGAGAGCTCGTCGGTTCCCACGGAGCCAGCGCATGCTGCTTTAATGATAAATCCTTGTTTGGAAGTACTAAGTCTACATCGACTTCAAGCTTCGTTCCAAGGCCGTCACACTCATTGCAGGCGCCAAACGGACTGTTGAAAGAAAACATTCTAGGTTCCAGCTCACCGATTGAAAATCCGCAGAGCGGACAAGCGTGATGCTCGCTGAAAAGAAGCTCTTCTTCTCCGATGACATCAATCATGACTCTGCCTTCGCCAAGACCAAGTGCAGCTTCAAGCGAATCTGCAAGCCGGGCTGCAATTCCTTCTTTGATGACGATACGGTCAATTACTACCTCAATACTGTGCTTTTTGTTTTTCTCAAGGGTAATCTCATCACCGATCTCCATCATCTCGCCGTTTACGCGAACCCTTACATACCCTTGCTTTTTGATCTCTTCAAAAACCTTGGCATGAGTCCCTTTTCGGCCGGAGACAATCGGTGCAAGGACCTGAAGCTTTGTACGCTCAGGATATTCTAAAATCCGGTCAACCATTTGCTCAATCGTCTGCGATGAGATTTCAATGTCATGATTCGGGCAGGTCGGTCTGCCTACACGAGCAAATAGAAGTCTCAGGTAATCATAAATTTCTGTTACGGTTCCGACGGTTGAACGCGGATTGCGGCTCGTCGTTTTTTGATCAATCGAAATCGCCGGTGAAAGTCCTTCAATTGAATCGACATCCGGCTTGTCCATTTGCCCCAGGAACTGACGGGCATAAGCAGAAAGAGATTCAACATATCTGCGCTGGCCTTCTGCATAAATCGTATCAAACGCAAGCGACGATTTCCCCGAACCTGATAAGCCTGTCAGAACGACAAGCTTATCCCGCGGAATCGTCACATCTATGTTTTTCAAATTGTGAGCACGCGCACCTTTCACAATAATTTTATCAATTGCCATCTAGTTTCATCCTTCCGCTTTTAGCTCTAGAATCAGATCGCGAAGCTCAGCTGCACGCTCGAAGTTCAAGCCTTTTGCAGCTTCTTTCATCTCTGTTTCCATTTGTTCGATAACCTTTTCGCGCTCTTTCTTCGTCAGCTTGCCAAGCTTTGGAGCTAGTGCACCCAAATCTTCCCCATCCTCCGGTGCAATAACAGCGCGAATCGTTTCGCGAATTTTTTTCTGTATCGTTTTTGGCTCAATGCCGTGCTTTTTATTAAAAGCCTCCTGCGTTTCGCGGCGGCGTTTCGTTTCGTTCAGGGCAATTTCCATTGATTTCGTCACTTTATCGGCATACATAATAACGTGGCCGTTTGAGTTCCGGGCTGCACGTCCGATCGTCTGAATCAGTGATCGCTCAGATCTCAGGAAACCTTCCTTATCTGCATCCAAAATGGCTACTAAGGACACCTCTGGAATATCGAGACCTTCTCTTAGAAGGTTGATTCCGACCAGAACGTCGTACTTCCCAAGCCGGAGCTCACGGATGATTTCAATCCGCTCAAGTGTTTTGATTTCAGAATGCAGGTAGTTCACCTTAATGCCTATGTCCTTCAGATAATCAGTCAGATCCTCAGACATTTTCTTTGTCAGTGTTGTGATAAGAACACGTTCATTGCGTTCGGTTCTTGCCTGAATTTCGCCGATCAGATCATCAATCTGACCCTGAATCGGCCTTACATCAATGGTCGGATCAAGAAGTCCCGTCGGGCGGATGATCTGCTGAACCATTTCAGGTGTATGATCAAGCTCATATTGGCCTGGTGTAGCCGATACAAACAGGATGTTATTGATATGTTTTTCAAACTCGTCAAATTGCAGCGGACGGTTGTCTTTTGCTGATGGCAGGCGGAACCCGTGGTCAACGAGCACCTGTTTTCTTGCCTGGTCGCCATTGAACATTCCCCTGATCTGAGGAATAGTCACGTGGGATTCATCCACGACAATCATGAAATCTTTCGGGAAGAAATCAAGCAATGTATAAGGAGTCGAACCTGCAGGGCGAAGCGTCAGGTGTCTTGAGTAGTTTTCAATCCCGGAACAAAAGCCCATTTCCCGCATCATTTCAAGATCATAGCGGGTACGCTGTTCTAGCCGCTGTGCTTCTAACAGCTTGCCGTTCTCATGAAGCTCTTTCAGCCGTTCATCAAGCTCCTGCTCGATATTCGTTATCGCAACCTTCAGCTTTTCCTCGCGGGTTACGAAATGGGATGCTGGGAAAATGGAGATATGTTCGCGGTCTCCTTTGATTTCGCCCGTTAATGCATCCACTTCTCTGATCCGGTCGATTTCATCGCCGAAAAATTCAACTCTGACGCACTGCTCGTCTCTTGAAGCCGGGAAAATTTCCACAACATCTCCGCGCACTCTGAAGGTACCGCGTTTAAAATCAATATCATTTCTTTCATACTGTACATCAACAAGTTTTCTGAGCAGCTGATTACGTTCAATCTCCATGCCCGTGCGGAGAGAAACGACCAGGTCACGGTATTCTTCAGGCGACCCCAAGCCGTAAATGCACGATACACTCGCGATGATAATGACGTCCTTCCTCTCAAACAGCGAGGCTGTTGCGGAGTGTCTGAGCTTATCGATTTCATCATTGATGCTTGCGTCTTTTTCTATGAATGTATCAGTCTGCGGCACATAGGCCTCCGGCTGATAATAATCATAGTAGCTGACGAAGTATTCGACTGCGTTGTTTGGAAAGAACTCTTTGAATTCGCTGTATAATTGTCCCGCCAATGTTTTATTATGAGCAATAATCAGCGTCGGTTTGTTTATTTCCTGGATGACGTTTGAAACGGTAAACGTCTTCCCTGTACCTGTAGCACCAAGAAGCGTCTGATGCTTCTTTCCTTCTTTAATGCCCTGGACGAGCTGTTTTATTGCCTGAGGCTGGTCGCCCTCTGGCTTATAATTCGAGACTAAATCAAAACGATCGCTCAACAGGAGGACCTCCATTCATATGTAATCAGTATTCATATTTTACCATAAACGAGTGAAAAATCACCAAAAATACGAACTATAGTTCGCATGTTTCGTTCGACATTTTGTACTTGATTCTATCATTATCGCCTGATTTTGCTATTTAAATGCCTGACTTATCTTTTTCAATACCTTTTTCGGAGGGATGGTAAACCGACAGCAGCCAGGCGGTGAAAAAATGAAAACGGATAAAAGTCCATTTTAGGCTGATACATCAATGACACTGGGTTCACTGCAAAACAAAAAACCCGCTCCCAAAGGGAACAGGTTCAAGCCTCAATTCGTTTTTTCGCGTCTTGTGCGCCGTGCCATTTTTGCCGCATACAAAAATCCGGCCATAACGGATATCACATCTAAAACAATGATGATCCATGAATCCATATAGCCTTTTGTATATGCTGCAGCTAAAAGCGCAATGGTCAGGACAGTCGCTACGTAGTGGTTATATGAGACCCTGGCAAACAAGGTCAAAATAATAAAAGGCAGAGTCAGGGCCAAAACGGCTTTTAGTAACATGAAATCAGCTCCTGCTTACTTCTCTGAAGCAGAAAAGCTTTGATAGTCGTTTTCCTGCAGAAGATCGATCAATTCAATCTCTTTGTGATTTTCTTTAAAATGCCTGAAGGTAAAATCATTTTCAAAGAGGACTGCATATTGATCATTGCGGTCGCGTACAAGCAGGCTTCTTGAATCAAAGAAGCGCTTTTCGAATTTTTCATTGCCGATCCATCTTGGAATGCGGTCGCCCATAGGAACAAATTCGATTTCTACGTTGTACTCAGCTCTCATCCGGTATTCAAATACCTCGTACTGAAGCTGTCCGACAGCGCCAAGAATGATGTCGTCCGTTGAATCCTGACGGAAATACTGGATGGCGCCCTCTTGAACAAGCTGGTCAATTCCTTTACGGAACTGCTTCGCTTTCATGACGTTTTTCACGCGTACTTTTTTGAACATCTCCGGCGGGAACTGAGGAAGCTCATCATAATGATAGCCTTCTTTTCCAACCGTTAAGGTATCACCGATTTGATAAACGTTCGGATCATAGATTCCGATGATGTCGCCTGCGAATGCTTCATCAACTGTCTCTCTGTCTTTTGCCATAAACACCTGCGTCTGATTCAGCTTAAGCGTTTTATTCGTTCTGCTCAGCTGCACGCTCATGCCGCGCTCAAATCGTCCGGAGCACACGCGCAGAAACGCGATGCGGTCGCGGTGGGCAGGATTCATATTGGCTTGAATCTTAAAGATATACCCTGAAAAATCTTCTGTCTCAGGAGCAATGAAGCCATGGTTTGTTCTTCGCGGCTGCGGAGGAACGGCATATTGTAAAAATACATCAAAAAATGATTTTACACCAAAGTTCGCAAGCGCACTTCCGAAGAAGACAGGTGTTAATTCTCCGCGCTTAACACGCTCAGCGTCGAACTGATTGCCAGCTTCCTCAAGCAGCTCCATTTCATCCTTTGTTTCCAAATAAGTCGGATGGCTGCCAATCTCACTTGCATCTACTTCATCTGAAGGGATGATTTCTTCCTGCTCGTTTCCTTTAAACTGAACAACGGTATGCTGTTCGCGGTCGATAATGCCCAGGAAACGCTTACCCATGCCGATCGGCCAGTTCATTGGATAAGATTCAATGCCGAGTACTTCCTCAATCTCAGAAAGCAGTTCAAGCGGATCTTTTCCTTCACGGTCAAGCTTATTAATAAATGTAAAGATAGGGATGCCTCTCATGCGGCAGACTTTGAAAAGCTTGATCGTCTGAGGCTCGACCCCTTTTGTAGAGTCGATGATCATCACTACGCTGTCTACTGCCGTAAGCGTGCGGTATGTGTCTTCACTGAAATCTTCATGTCCAGGAGTGTCCAGAATGTTTACGTGGAAATCATGGTATGGAAAGCTCATGACACTTGATGTAACGGAGATTCCGCGCTTTTTTTCAATTTCCATCCAGTCAGAAGCCGCAAATTTGCCGGTCTTCTTCCCTTTAACCGTACCTGCTTCACGGATGACTTTGCCGAAATATAATAATTTCTCTGTTAGTGTCGTCTTTCCCGCATCCGGATGGGAGATGATGGCGAAAGTCCGTCTCTTTGATATTTCATTATCTATGTTCATTTACATTACCCTCACAAAGTTTACTTCGTTTGAAATATATCACATTTGGAGCAATAGAACAATTTCACTCTGGACTTTCTCCTGCTTTATACCGGCGCTGTAAAAAAGAGCACATTCACTGCAGCCATCACGACTGCGCCGATAATAATAAATGCTGTATCCTTCTTTTTCATGTTTTTTCCCCTCCTTATAAATTTGTTTTCACATAGTGTATCAGGAAATTATGTCTAAACTATTAACAAGCTTATTTACGTAGAACAACAAACTAAGCAAAAAGACCAATCAGAAATCATGTTTCTTATCAGGAAATTTCAGAATGAATTTGGTGCCTTGATCCTTTTGGCTGTGAATCTCAATTTCTCCGAGGTGCAGGTGAACAAGCTGTTTGACAATCGATAGTCCCAGGCCGAATTCGCCAAATTGATGGCCGGTTCTGGACATATCCGCTTTGTAAAAACGCTGCCAAATGGATTCAACCTCTTTGGGATCCATTCCGATTCCTGTGTCTTCAATTTCAATAATTGTTTCCTTATACCCCTTTTTCCCGCGCAGCCAAACGGTCCCGCTCTCTGTAAATTGAATACTGTTTTTCGTTATATTGATTAAGATTTGAATGAGGCGGTCATAGTCAGCATAAACCGTTATTTCTTCATTTCCATCAATCTCGAGTTCCACCTGTTTTTCTTCTGCCTGAAAAATTAAATGTTCTTTAATGATTTCAAAAGCTTCTTTCAGCTGAATTTCTTCTTTAAATAGCTTCACCTGATTGGAACGGATTTTTTCATAATCAAGGTTTTCATTTACAAGTCTGATGAGGCGTTTTGCTTCCAGACTGACAAGCTGAATGCCTTTTTCTTTTTCAGTCTCTTCAATCATGTTGTTTTTAAGCCCTTCAATCACGCCGCTGATCGTCGTGAGCGGTGTTCTTAATTCATGAGAGACATCGGCCATAAACTTTCTTCTTCGATTCTCTAAACTTTCGATTTCCTGATTGGATTGCTTAAGCTGCTCTGCCATATTATTAAAATCGTTTGCAAGCTCGCCGATTTCATCAATATTGGACGACGGCACCGAAATATCATATTTCCCTTCCGCAATCATTGAGGTCGCATTCCGGATCCGCTGAATTCTTTTCACATGAACGTTTGAGAGAAACCAGCTTAATAAAAGCGAAATGGATAAAGAGATTAAAATGGTATAGAGAAGATAGCGGTTAATTTCACTGATTGTTTCTCTGGATCCTTTAATCGGCGAAACCAGCAGAATCCCGCCGGAGAGATTGCCGTTCTCAAGATACGGAAGGGCAACTAAAGAAACCTCCTGGTCAAAACGCTTGATCTCATGCTTTACAACGATTCTCTCGCCAGCCTTCAGATTCTGCCATTCTTCTTCTGTCGGCTGAAACCTTGGAGCGTTGCCTGCATAAGGGTAAAAAATCATCCCTTTATCGTCAAAAAGACTAAAACGTATGCCTCTCGCGCTGAGTACATGTTCATACTCTCTCAGCGCCCGCTCGCCCCTGTTATTTTGCACGTCTGTTATTATTCTGCTGCCATACTGCTCAAGCTCCTCCACTTTGTTTTCGTAAACAAAGGATTCCGCATATTGGGCTACAACAAGACTTAAAATCATAAAAGCGATAATCAGAATGCTGATATGACTTAAAAACAGCTGATAAATATACTTAATTCTCATTCGGATCTACCGTTTCATCGAATTTATAGCCCACTCCCCATACCGTATGGAAAAAAGGCCTTGTCTGCGAGCCCAGCTTTGCCCGCAATCGCTTAATATGAACATCAACCGTCCGTTCATCTCCATAAAACTGATAGCCCCAAACACGCTCAAGCAGCTGTTCGCGCGTAAAAACCTGACGAGGGTGCTCCGCAAAATAATAAAGGAGATCAAATTCTTTAGGCGTTAAGTTTTCGACTTTTTTATTTTCAAGCAAGACTTCCCGTTTCTGCTTGCTGATTTTGAAATAAGCGGTTTCAAGACTGCCTGTCTCTTTTTTAGGTGCATGCGAAACGGAGTGCCTGCGGGATACCGCTTTAATACGCGCCATAAGAGCAAGCGGGCTGAAAGGCTTCGTTACATAATCATCCGCTCCCATCTCTAAACCAAGAACCTGATCAGACTCGCTGTCCTTTGCTGTCAGCATAATGATCGGAACTGAACTCTTCTCTTCTCTGATTTTTCTGCAAAGAGTAACCCCGTCCATCCCCGGCAGCATCCAATCGATAATCAGCACATCCCAGTCTTCCCGCTTATATGCATTGTAGCCTTCAAGTCCATCATTTATAAAAGCACCCTGAATGCCTTCTTTTGAAAAAAACATTTCAAGCATCGCACTGACACTCTGATTATCCTCTATTACTAAAACCTTCATATTTGCACCATCCAAAAATATGACTTTCTTTTCAAAGTAAAGTGAATTTCATCGTTTCGCAACAGTTTTCTAAATTGTTCCCTGTTTTTTAAAGGTTAAGAAATAGTTTGGACATAGTTTGTTCATTTCTGTCACCTATTCTGTGAAAGCAAGGAAGTTGTACTAAGTCTAATACAAAGGAGAAACAAAATGAATTTTATCAAACGCGGTTTTTTAAGTGTCAAAGCACGTGCAGGAAAAAGCCTGCTCCAAGTCTTTATTTTTACTGTCATTTGCGTGTTTGTTCTATCAGGGCTCTCGATTCAGTCAGCTGCTGAAAAATCAAGCGTGCTTGCGAGAGAATCTCTCGGAGGTGAAGTGACTCTGAATGTTAATATGGAAAAATTAATGGAACAGCAGCGGAGCCAAAGCACAGAAGGCGAAAGAGTCCGTTTTCAGCCTGTTCCCATACCGGAAGAATCAGCTGAAGAACTAACTTCCTACTCTCAAGTAAAAGGCTATAATTTTTTATCCTCTACTTTCGGAACAGCAGCAAATTTCGAGCCGATTGAAAATGAATCTACTAATACAACAGAAACAGAAGAAGGTGGTCCGGTCGGCGGCATGGGCGGCGGACCTATGTCTGCCGCAGATATTACGCTTCAGGGGGTTATGTTTACAGATTCTGTCCAGTCCTTCTTAAACAGCGAATCTACTATAGTAGAAGGCCGTCACCTTACAGATGAAGACTTAGAGAAAAATGTAACAGTCATAGAAAAAACACTAGCAAAAGACAATGAGCTGGCAGTTGGTGATAAGGTCACTGTGCAATCAACAGCTGATGAAGAGACATCTTTAGAGCTTGAGATTGTAGGCATCTATGAAACGGCCTCTGCAGGCACAGATCTGGGCGGAAGAAACGTCACAGCTATGAATCCATACAACCTGCTTTACGTTCCTTACACAGCAGCCTCCGCTCTTAAGGGAGCAGATTACGAAGGAACCATTGATCAGGCCGTATATTACATGAATGACCCTGAGAAAATCGACAGCTTCACAGATGAGGCAAAAGAAAAAAGCAGCATTGATTTTGAAACGTTCAAATTGGATGCCAATGATCAGACGTATCAGCAAATGATCGGACCCATTAACAATGTGGCTTCTTTTTCAAAAAATGTCGTGTATTTAGTAACGGTCGCCGGTGCCGTTATTTTAGGACTCATCATCATGATGTCTATTCGTGAACGCAAATACGAAATGGGCGTCCTGCTTGCGATTGGGGAAAAGAAGTGGAAGCTCGCCTGCCAATTCCTGTTTGAAATCTTAATCGTCGCTGTCCTGGCTCTTGGCGTATCATCTTTTTCCGGCCAAGCCGTGGCAAAACAATTCGGGGATCAGCTGCTTTCCCAGGAGCTTACTCAGACAGAAGAAACCGCATCAAACCCGGCTTCATTTGGAGGCGGACGGGGCGGCATGGGAATGGGCGGACCGATTGGCATGCAGCAGTCTGCAGCAGAGGCAGATCCGATTGATGAGCTTCAAATTGAAGTGACCGGCAAGGACTTAGGCATCCTCTTTGGCATCGGGCTGTTAATCGCCATTATTTCAGCGCTAATCCCAGCTTTATCTATTTTAAGACTTCAGCCGAAAACCATCTTAACGAAACAAGACTAAGGAGGAAACATCCATGACAAATCTGCTGCAATTTGAAAACGTCAGCTACTGGTACCATCATGAAAATAAAAAGCATGTGATTTTGAACGACATTTCCATTGGCTTTAACAAAGGAAGCTTCTATACCATCGTCGGTCCATCCGGATCAGGAAAAACAACCTTTCTGGCACTCGCAAGCGCACTGGACGTTGCGAAAGAAGGCTCCGTTTTATATGAAGGCAAAAACATTAAGAAAATCGGCCTTGCCAACTTCCGCAACAAATACGTATCGATCGTTTTTCAATCCTATAACCTGCTGCCGTATATGACAGCCCTTCAAAACGTAACGACGGCTATGGAGATCACGGGATCAGCCCAGTCCAACAAAAAAGAATTTGCTTTGCAGATGCTTGAGAAGGTAGGCATTTCTGAAAAACAGGCACGGCAAAAAGTTCTGACCTTAAGCGGCGGGCAGCAGCAGCGCGTTTCCATCGCCCGAGCGCTTTCCTGCAAGTCTGATCTAATTATTGCAGACGAGCCAACGGGGAATTTAGATGAGGACACAGCGAAAGACATTGTCCGGCTCTTTCAGGATCTGGCCCATAAGGAAGATAAATGCATCATTGTTGTCACACATGATCAAAACATCGCGGCGATCTCAGATGTGACGGTAAAGCTTTCGAAGGGCAGTTTTTATGTGCAGAAGAATCGGGAATTGGTTCATAATAAATAAAACAAAGCCGGCTCTCTAGGGGAGCCGGCCTTTCGTTTTTACTTTTCTGCGATGCCTGAAAGAATCAGCTGCCATACAGATTCAAACTCTTCGTTAATTCGCGGCGTTTCCCACTCTTTTGCGTGAAATGGGTGGTGAAATTTTGCAGTCGACACGAAGATTGCAGAGGCAAGGCGACTTGCATCCCCTGCTTTAAACTCGTTCAGACTGATTCCATATTCAACAATTTCAGCTATTTGTTTTACAAGCTCCTCCACATGGACTTGCACGATATCTACTGCTTCTTCTGCAAGATCCGTATACATGTTAAATAATTCCGGATCCTCTAATACTTTTGTTTGCTTGATCGTCATAAGGGTCTGGAACCATGTATGAAGCCTTTCTGCAGCGCTTGAAGATTGATGCGGAATCTCTGCAAGCGGTGATGAGACACGGTGCCGCCATCTTTCAGCAACTGCTCTTCTTAAGGTTTCTTTGCTTGAAAAGTGACGATAAACTGTACCGTGACTGACATTTAACTCTCTTGCCACATCGACTACTGTTGCTTTTTGAGTGCCAAAACGGGTGAGTACTTTTTCAGCTGTGTCTAAGATCGCTCACTCGTCAATTTCCAAGCAGTAAAATTGAAAGTAAACTTCTTCGTTTTTTATAATTGAATAGAATAGTTGTATATCCACATTTTTAACGGAAATAAGGAGTGTTCACATTTGAAAGCACTATTGCTAGAGGGTAAAGGCGAATGGACTGAAATGCGCGTTGGAGAGACAGAAAAGCCTTCTCCGGGAAAAGGCGAAATTTTGATTAAAGTAAAAGCTGCCGGACTGAATCCGGTTGATTATAAAACGGCCACAGGCGGTAATCCTCTTTGGAGCTATCCTCATATTCTTGGCCTTGATGCAGCCGGGATCGTTGAAGAAACCGGTTCTGAGGTAACAAATGTACAGATAGGCGACCGGGTTGTTTACCACGGTGACTTAACGAAAAAAGGCGGATTTGCTGAATATGCGGTTACGACCGCGCACACGGTTTCCATTATTCCGGAATCTGTGTCTTTTGAAGATGCAGCTGCCCTTCCAACAGCTGGCTATACTGCATATCAGGCTTTATACAGAAAGCTTCGCATTAACGAGGGTGAATCCATTTTAATTCATGGGGGAGCAGGCGGTGTCGGCGGATTTGCGGTTCAAATGGCAAAACGCTCAGGCTTAACTGTGTTTACAACAGCATCTGCAGCTAATCATGAATACGTTAAGTCTCTTGGCGCAGATTACGCAATCGACTATAAAGAATCGGATGTCACCGCAAAAGTGATGGAATTAACAGCAGGCAATGGCGTGGATGCCGTTCTTGATACGGTAAGCCGTCAAAATGCAACAGATTCTCTTGACTGCCTCGCTTTCAACGGCAGAATTGCGTACATTGCCGGAGCGCCTGACTTTACAAAAGTGAAGCCATTTACAAAAGCCATCTCCTACCATGAAATTGCCCTGGGAGCCGTTCATCAATCAAATAATATAGAGCAGCAGAAGGACTTAGCAGTTATGGGAGACGCCATGCTGATGCTGGTTGCTGAAAGACAGCTATCCTCTCTGCTTGAGCAGGTCATTTCGCTTGAAGAAGTGCCGGAAGCTTTGTTACAGCTGTCTGAGCGCCATGTGAAAGGGAAAATAGTTGCTAGAGTGAATGATTAAAGAAAACCGGACATTGTGTCCGGTTTTTGTTATTGCTGAAAGCTGATTACTCAGGTCCAGTCTTTGTTTTTGCTGAAACCAGGTTTACTTTCCAAATCAAGGCCGTTACTTGCCAGTTTGGCCTTTTTACTGGCGAAAACCGCTAGAATACTAGCCGATTTGTCTGATTTACTTTCTTTTTTCCATTTTCCTCCTAAAAAAGATCAGTTTAACTGGAATCTCTGCAAAAAAACTGCGGGAACATGTCCCCGCAGTCTCACCTAATTATTGAATAGCTCCCTTTACTTCCTCTGTCATGCCTGCAACAGATTCAAGTCCGCCGCCTGACAGATACCAGTAGTCAGGATCAAGATAAATGATTTTCCCATTTTTATAGGCTTTCGTATTTTTAACTAACTCATTCTCCACGACTTGCTTCGCAGAAGATTCACCGCCGACAACTGCACCTCTATCAATTACAAATAAGTAGTCAGGGTCTTTTTCTACAATGTATTCAAATGAAATGCTTTGTCCATGCGTAGATACTTCAATCTTTTCATCAGCTGGTGCAAATCCAAATTCATCATGGAGAATTCCAAAGCGTGAGCCTGCTCCGTATGCACTTACCTTTCCGTCATTTGCAAGAACGATTAACGCTTTTTCATTCCCTGCTGAAGCTTTCTCTTTAAGCGCTTTTATAGACTCTTCTACATTAGCAAACTCTTTTTCTGCTTCTTCTTCTTTGCCGAAGATCTCGCCTAATGTAGTGACATTTTCTTTAAATGATTCCATGTACTTCGTTGTGTCCACACCCATGAAAATCGTTGGGGCAATTTTGCTCATCTCTTCGTATGAATCCTGCTGTCTGCCTGAAATGATAATAAGATCCGGTTCCATTTCGTTGATCTTTTCAAAGTCAGGCTCTTTTAAGCCGCCGATATTTTCGTATTTTGCATCTTCATATTTTGAAAGGTAAGAAGGAACATTTTCCTGCGGCACTCCCGCTGCTTCAACGCCCAGTTTATCCATTGAATCCAGCGTTCCAAAATCAAAAACAACAACTTTTTCAGGGTTTTTAGGCACTTTTGTTTCGCCTAATTGATGCTTAATTGTCAATTCTTCTTTCTCTGCACTGGCCGTTGTTTCTTCTGCTTCTTTCGATCCGCATGCTGCTGCGAAAATTGCAAGCACTAAACTTAGTGCTAAGATTAATAGTTTCTTCATCTTCTTTCACCCCTATTGGTTTTTAAAAATGGCCGTTTTCGTTTGTATGTTGTTTTTGATTATAAATGTTGCCCGTTCTTTTCCGCTCCACTTAAGCGTATAAACATTTAATCTAAAGGCAACAAAGGATACGAAAAGAGCCTTAAAAGTAAACACAAATGCGATTGCCATTTATTGTTTGAATATCGATATCCATTTCATAGATCTCTTTTAAAACAGGCGATGTAATGATTTCTTCAACAGGACCTTCCTTCACGATTTTTCCGTCCTTTAACGCGACAATAAAATCGGAATAGCAGGAAGCAAAGTTGATGTCATGAATCACAATTACGACTGTTTTCTGAAGCTCGTCCACAAGCCTTCTCAGCACTTTCATGATCTGCACGGAATGCTTCATATCGAGGTTGTTCAGCGGCTCATCAAGGAGGACATATTCTGTATTCTGAGCGATGACCATGGCAATAAATGCCCGCTGCTGCTGGCCTCCGCTCAGCTGATCCAAGTATTTATTCTCCATGTCCTGAAGCTCCATATACTTAATCGCCTCATCAATATGCCTCACATCGTCTTTAGTCAGCTTTCCTTGAGAATAAGGAAACCGTCCAAAGCTGACGAGGTCTCTGATTGTTAATCGGATATTCAAATGATTGGACTGCTTCAGAATCGAGATCTTTCTCGCCAGATCATTGCTTTTCCATTCTCCAATGTCTGTGCCGTCAATAAATACCTGCCCGGTATCCTTTTTAATCAAGCGGCTGACCATCGACAGCAGCGTGCTTTTTCCCGCTCCGTTCGGTCCGATAAAAGAGGTGATTTTCCCTTTCTCGACCCTGACGGATACATCTTCCACTACATTCTTATTTCCATACCGTTTTGAAACCTTGCTGACTTCTACCATGATTTATTCTCCCTGAGCAGCAGATAAATAAAGTACACGCCGCCAATGAAATTGATGATCACGCTGAGCGTTGTTGAAAAGGTGAATACTTTCTCAACGATAAATTGACCGCCGAGCAAAGCAATGATGCTGATTAAGATAGAACCTAAAATCAGATACTTATGCTGATATGTTTTTAAAAACTCATGCGCCACATTTACAACAAGCAGGCCAAAGAATGTAATCGGGCCGACGAGAGCCGTCGCAATGGAGACTAGGACAGCAATGATGATCAGCAGTCTTTTGACCACGCCATCGTAGTCAATCCCGAGATTTACAGCATGTTCTCTCCCAAGCGAGAGCACATCGAGGAAATGACTGAATTTCATAAAATAGACCGCAATTGCGGCTGCGATAACAAAGGCAGCAAGCAACAGATCTGTATTTACATTGTTAAAGCTTGCAAACATCCGATCCTGAACGATCTGAAACTCATTCGGATCGATCAGCACCTGCATAAACGAGGACATGCTTCCGAATAACGTTCCAAACACAATCCCGACTAACAGGAGAAAATAGATGTTTCTCCCTTCTCTTTTAAAGAGCAGCTGATAGAGCAGCAGGGCAAACAGCACCATCAACCCTGCAGATAAAAGAAAGTTTATATTCTTATTGGCCATCGTCAGGGACTGAGAGCCAAAGACAAAGATGATGAACGTTTGAATAAAAAGATAAAGGGAGTCTAATCCAATGATGCTTGGCGTTAAGATTCGGTTGTTTGTAATCGTTTGAAAAATCATCGTTGAAAACGCGATGCAGCTTCCGGTCAAAACAATCGCCAAAATCTTGACTCCGCGTTTTGGGATTACATAATCGGGATTTCGTCCGACATCATAAAATAGGAAAACAGCCGCGAATAATATAGAGATAATAGCAAGGATGATCAGTTTCGTTTTATTATTCATAGGCCTTTCTCCTAAACAGTAAATAAATGAAAATGATGCTTCCGATCACACCGACAGTCAACCCAATCGATATTTCATACGGATAAATGATGATACGTCCTAAAATATCACAAAACAGGATAAATACTGCACCAAGCAAGGCTGTATGAGGCAGGCTTTTTTTCAGGTTATCACCTAAATAAATGCTGACGATGTTCGGTATGATTAATCCCAGGAACGGAATGACGCCTGCTGTCAAAATAACGACTGTTGTCACAAGTGCTACAATGACAAGCCCAATATTGACAACCTGCTTATAATTCAGTCCAAGATTGGCTGAAAACTCTTCTCCCATTCCCGCTACCGTAAACCGGTTCGCATAGAAATAGGCTACGATGACAAGCGGAATACTTATGTAGATCAGCTCATACTGCCCTTTTACAATCATTGAAAAATCGCCCTGGAGCCACGACGACATATTTTGAATCAAATCATTCTTGTAGGCGAAAAAGGTGGTAATCGAACCGATGATGTTGCCGAACATTAAACCCACAAGCGGAATGAAGATCGTATCTTTAAATCTGATTCTCTCTAAAATCTTCATAAAAATGAACGTGCCCGCTAATGCGAAAAGAAAAGCAACACCCATCTTTTCAAGCGGACTTGCTGCAGTAAAAATCATCAGCGATACTAAGATTCCCAATCTGGCTGAATCCATCGTGCCGGCCGTGGTCGGAGAGACAAATTTATTTCTCGTCAACTGCTGCATGATTAAGCCGCAAATACTCATACTTACTCCGGCAATCAAAATGCTGATGAGCCTCGGAAGTCTGCTTATCAGGAGGATTTGCACCTGGTCATCCTGCAGATTCAGAAGATCTAATGGCGTAATGTCCTTGACCCCGATGAAAAGGGAGCATATTGATAAAATTGTCATCGCTAAAAACAAATATCTCTTTTTCATAACGTTTCCTTACATGCATGTATTTTTGAAGCTTATTTTCCGGGAATCACCTCATCTGTTCTAATAAAGATAATCATTCTCATTTAACCCTAAAAAAAAGAAGCTTTCGCTTTGTTGTTATCCTCACTTTAAATGATAATGATTTTCATTGTCATTTGTCAATATGAATTTACTTGTTTGAACAAGTATTTATGAAAAAACATTTATTTTAAGTTATTTCTGATTTTATCAAGGACTGCGAGACAGATTTCCATGTCTTGTTCACTAATCTCTGCTGAAGCATCCGCTATGGTTTGGCTGGCTAACCCTTCGAGCTCTGACTGCAGATCTTTCATTGCTTCAGTCAAAAAAATCAGGTTTATGCGCTTATCACTTTCGTGAGGAAGTCGTTTCACCAGGCCGCGCTTGATCATATTATCAATTAGCCTTGAAACACTTGCTTGATCTCTTTCATTAAGCAGGGCCAGCTGATTTTGTGTTTGGCCATCCTTTTCATAAAGCCTGCACAGAATCTGCCACTGTTCATATGTGACAGAATAATCTCTTAAGTTTTGATTCAAACGGCTGCAGATAAGCCTTGAAGCATGAAACAGTTTATATCCGAGTGAGTTGTCTAAATAATATTTTTTGACCATAGGTGCACACCTCTTTTTAACAGTATGTCCACAAATAATGGTAGTAGAAGATACTTGTTTATGCAAGTATTATCCGAAAAAAGAGATAACAAATCGTTATCTCCTTAAAACTTATTTAGCTTTTTCAAAATTCAAATCCCAGATAATCCCGAATGTATCTTTCACCTTTGCATAAGTAGCCCCCCAGAATGTATCCTGAAGCTCCATTATAATTGTTCCTTTTTCAAGCAGAGCACTGTAAACGGTTCTAATTTCATCCTCTGTTTCAAACTCCAGCACCAAGGAAAGATTGTTGCCCGTTTCAACGGTGTTGCCTGGAAAAGCATCTGAAACCATCAGAAGAAACTCACCTTTCTTCAAGCGGGCATGCATAATCTTATGTTCAGCCTCAGGCGGAGTTGGATAATCCGCTTCGCCATACGTCTGCATTTCAGCAATCTCGCAGCCGAAAACTCCTCTATAGTATTCCAGCGCTTCTTTCGCATTCCCATTAAACATTAAATAAGGTGTTGCTTGATGCTTCATGAACAAACACTCCTCTGCAATGGATGATACCGTCATTATAGTGGACAGCTTCCAGATACTCAATCCAATAATTATCTGAAGAATATGAAAACGTATGGAAAATGTTCACAAAGATGCGACATCTTTTTGTCAAATGCTCCCGACTATTACTTTCCAGTACAAATAACTGTTAATATGTTAGATAATCAAGTATATTAGGTTGAGTTTTGGATTTAAAAAGAAAAGGAGAATTGTGATGAAAAGTACTGAGGTAATCGTAGAGGATTCTCTTTCTATAAAAAGCATCTTTTCTTGGAGTAATTTTAAAGCTATCGTCAAAGACGGCATTGTGAAGTCTAACCTTCTCGGGATGTTTGCCGGCCTTTCTGTAGCATTGTCTGTATATAATGTCAGCTTCGTGGATAATATTCTGGTCGTCATTCTTGCTCTTCTTGGCACAGCAGCTGTTGTAGGCGGTGCCGGTGCGATCAATAACTATTACGACCGCGATATCGACTCCCTTATGAAACGCACGATGGAGAGACCGACCGTTACGGGGTCCATTCATCCCAAGTTCGCTTTATGGCTTGGCACCGCTCTTTCCATAAGCGGAATTGTGTTCTTGTTTATCATTTCACCTTTAACAGCTTTTATTGGTGCTCTTGGCTTATTTTTATACCTTGTCCCTTATACAATGTGGACAAAAAGAAAAACAATCTATAACACTGAGGTAGGAAGCTTATCCGGCGCCATTGCCCCTCTGATCGGCTGGGCAGCCATTTCGTCTGACATGTTCCACCCTGCAGCAATCGGACTATTCGTTTTAATGTTTTTATGGCAGCCTCCGCATTTCTATGCGATTGCCATCAGACGTTTAGAAGATTATAAGAATGCAAGTGTGCCAATGCTTCCTGTTGTCAAAGGAACACCGCGCGCTAAAATTCAAACAATCGTTTATTTAATTTTGCTGCTTGCATCATCATTCCTGTTCCTATCGTTCAGCAAAGTCGTCGCTTTTTCAATGTTTGCACTGACGCTTGCATGGATGCTTGCCGGAATCATCGGCTTTAAAAAGATGGATGATTACAAGTGGGCCACAATGATGTTCATTTTTTCACTGAATCATTTGACGATTATTTTTACAATGCTTATTATTGTTTCTTTCCTATAAGAAAAGCGCAAAATTCTATACTTCTTATCTCTATAAAAAAAGTCAGCCCTTGGGCTGACTTTTTTCTATTCCGTCATGACGCCCCATCCATCTGCATAGCCGCCAAGAGGCTTGGTGATGGCATCTAGCTTCTTTTGCATGGCCGTAATCTCGTTATGCTTTAAATGCATCTTAACAGAGCCAAAGCATGTCCATTCTTCCACATCATCGTCATACTCCATCATAAATTTGTAGCCTTTATCAGCTAGTGCTTTCAAGATGGCTTCTCCATTCTTCTGATCCGGAACCGCCACATAAAAATCAACCATATGGGGCTTTTTAAAATTAACGCCCTCTTTATAAAGCATATTCAGAACTTTTCCATCTTCATCCTTTGGAAAATTCATATGAATCCCTCCATTCATTAAAAAAAGTGCATCTTCATTATCTTATAACAATCAAAAATTGCAATCCCCATCTAAAGTCTGAGAAAACTTCAATCCAATGATGAATTTTCCCACGCAAACTTTTCCATATAATGAAAGTAACAAAAGGAGGCGGAAACGATGGATACAAACAACTTTTACGTTTTAGAGGAACTTAGAAAATTGGAGCAGGAGAAGCTTCATAAAAAAATGCAGTATAACGAAACATATCAATTATATTCTGATGTACCAAGAAAGAAAGTATGCGCGGACTTTATCTTGTTTAAAATTTGCATTTAACGGAGGAACAGCCAGAATTTAAATCTGGCTGTTTTCTAATTCAAAAAATCGCTCAATTTTTATAAAATTCTCATCTAAATTCGAGCTGCCGTCCACATGTAAAACTTTAAATCCCAATCTCAGCGCTTCTTCATTCACAAGCTTTGCGAATAAGGCATCTCTCTTCATCCAATTATTAAAAGCAATCTCAGGGTCTTCAGTATCTTTGAGTACACCTTTAATCCAATCACGCTTCTGATAATGCTTTCTTTGAAAAGCCTCAGTTGGGATCAGCCAGATGGCTTTATGATTTTCTTTTATATAGGACGCTGCGAGTGAAGGCATTAACTGATTCCCTTCGACAATAACCGGCTTGTTGATCTCTTGGAGGTCTTGTAAAACAAATGAGAAATCTTCCTGAAAGGATTGAATGTAGACCCTTAATTGATCATCAAGGCTTCTTGAGTAAAAAGCTTCATTTGGATTCATCTCTGCAACTTTTTTCATAGCCAGGTGCTTCTCAGGCGAGATGAATTGTACATGCTTATAAAAGTGATCATCACATGAGTACAGCTGAAGACTATGTTTTTCAGCAAGCATTTTTGCTAGCGTACTTTTGCCGGAACATGAAGAGCCGCCAATCCAGTATATCATTCAGGTTCCCTCCTCACTTTAAAAACGGCGATCCTCTCAGGAATCGCCGTCCCTCTTTATTTTTTATGGTTATCCGCGTAAACTGCCATTGCATTCCGCATGTAAGCAGCTAATCCTTCACCGAACTTATCAATGTTTTTCGTAAACCGTTCATCATCCACATACATTTGCCCGAGTCCTTTAAAAGCATCAAGGGAATAATCACCAAACTCGTTCAGCAGTACATACCATTCTCCGATTGCAGCCTGTGACTCTTCTGAAGAAGGTGATTCATGACGCAGATCTGCAAGCTTTCTATAAAGATCGTTAAAGTTCTCCTGTATTTCTTTTGGCATGCCGGCAGCTTTTGCGTTTGCCTTATCAACCGCCTCGTCTCCCCAGCGTTCACGCGCTTCCTGTTCATAAGGATTTTGACTGAAGTCAAAGCCTTCAAATTTTTCTTTTTGTGACATCTTAATTTCTCCTTTCGCATGTTTGATTGTTTTCTCAACCGTTGCAATCATCTGATCCAGCCGGTTCCGCTTCTCAAGCAGCATTTTTCTGTGCAGCATGAGCGCTTCTTCCCGGTCAAATGAAGGACTGCTGATAATTTCTTTTATTTTCTTTAAAGGGAAACCAAGCTCTTTAAAAAATAAGATCTGCTGCAGCGTTTCGAGGTTTTTGCTGGAGTAAAGCCGGTATCCAGAGGCGGTCATCTCATCTGGCGTCAACAATCCGATTTCATCATAATGATGCAGGGTGCGCACACTAATTCCAACTAAATCCGCGACTTCTTTTACTTTCATAAGCTGTCAGCCTCCCTTCACTTTTCACTTTAAGGTATGACGTAACGTTAGAGTCAATATGTTTTTATTTTCCAAAAGGCTGTTTTCGTATAGATTGTTGTTTTTCATTATAAATGTTGCCCGTTCCTTGCAGCGAGAGGAACTTGCTTTCCGCGGGGAGCATGGGAGCCTCCTCGGCGTTGCCTGTGGGGTCTCCCAATTTGCTCTATTTTCCGCAGGAGTCAAGTTCCTTCCGCTGCAATCCACTTAGGGTTTTTACATTTTGTCTAATAGCAACAATATTTACTAAAAGAGCCTTCCAAATAAAAAAGACTTTAGCATCATGCTAAAGTCTAGTTGGTCAGACTGCCTCTGTCCCCCACTTCTTCTCATCCTGCACAAACAGAATGCCAAGCTCGTGGTGTTCGCCTTTGTAAATGGCTCCCTGGACATAGCGGATCTCTCCGTTTAAGCCGATGACTTCCATTTTGCAGAAAGCACCGTTAATTTGCAGGGCCTGGTAAAACTCATCGACCGTCTTGACCGAGGCTCCATTTGTTTTCATAATGATTTCGCCAACTTCAAGCTCAAGCTTAACGGCAGGTGAGTGCGGCAAAATGCCGAGCACCATCAGACCATGATCCCGCTTTGAGAAATAGAAGGCTGCCGAGTTATCATTCATCCGCTGCTTTACGGTCAAAAATTCCCTGCCGATGATGGCAAGCAGTGCTGCTGCGAATGCAAGCGGCATAAACCAGACACTTACGACCGCTACGGCTGAAATAATCAATCCCAGCCAAATGACGCGCTTAGACGTCACCATAATACTTTCTTTAGGCAATGAACCCTGAACTCTTTGATGAAACCCAATGATGTAAGGAATGAACACAAAAAGAAACGGCTCGTCTCCGATGGTAATCACAGGCCACCAAGACAGGCTTTCCGTTAATGAGCCGCCTGGAATGAGCAAAAACAGCGGCAGAAGCCATGTGCGGTTTGCGACATGATTTCCGATCGGAAGTCCCCTGCTGCTTTTTAATAGAAACGGAGAAGTCTTTAGATGCGCTGTCCGGTAAGCAAGAACACCTTCCGCGATCATAAGCAGTCCCATTACGATTGCAAGTATGGAAAAGCTTGTCTCATTTAAATCAGGTAAAAAAGAGACGTCATCTGCCTGCATAAAGAGAAAAACAGCAAAGATGGTCAGCCCCATCGTATAAGCAGGCGAAAGAAAACGCAGCTGAAAAGTAAGCGACAGAATGACGGTCACAGCTGCCAGCAGAATAATGGAACCCAGCGGAATCATCATGCCAAGTCCAAATGTAACGGCAGACAAAAGAAGACCGGCCATCAGCCCTTTAGAATATGTAAACCGCACTTCTTCATAGATATCTTGAATTCTTGTATGGAAGGATTTACGCTCCCGCTTAATGCGAATAAACCCTAGCACAAGTGAATAAATAAGGAAAAAATAAACGAGAGGATGAATAAAAAACCTTCCCATTGCCAAAAGAAATTCCAGCAACCAGTTTTCGAGCAAACTTCATACACCACCTTGATTGCTTTCGTCTGTTTATTAAGTAAACGATTAATGCTATTTTATCAGAAATAGAATAGGATGAATATCATATTCTGACCCAGTTTACTTTAATTTGCTCCAAAGATGCAAATTCGAAAGTGAAAAATCAAGGAGTGAATCATCTACTTTAAAATCCAGCACTTCTTCAATCAGCTGCATAGACCGTTTTATATCCGTGAGGTTTAACGAAAGACGCTTGTAGTTCTCCGTTAAATAGTGAAAGTATTCTTGAATGCAAACTTTATCGATTTCCTGCAGTCTCTTAACATCTGTGTAGTTTGCCAAGTACATGCAGAACAGCTGAACCCATTTGCTGACCTTCGCATGTGAGGAATTTGCAGTTTGTAGTCTTTCTTTAAATTCTTCTGTCAACTGTCGATAAGTTTGTTCTCTCATCACACTTGCCCTTTTTTTCAATTGATCTCCCCATCTTTCTGTGTTTAGAGTGTGTTGTAGAACAGTACTTCCATCGTAAAACTATTATCCCGATTAATCAACTAGCTAAAGTTTCATTTTTATGTGCGCGAAAAGTCTCTACTAATTATAAAAATACGGAAATCCCTTCTGATTTTCGTCGTTTTTCACACAAAAGATTTGAAAATCGTCCTAATTATAGTTATTTTGTTAGTAAATTCCATAAAAATAGAGCCAGCTCACTAGTTTGCAAGCTGGCCCTGTTTTTATTTAGATAATGTTTCAATAGCTTTCTCAAGCTGAAGATCATGTTTTCCATCTAAACGCTGCTCAGAAACCTTTTGATTAATGGTTTCTGCTGTTTGAACATCAATATTTCCTGTAGCTGCAAGCTTGTTTTTCTTTTGGAAATCCTTTACGGCTTCAGCCATTTTCTTGCCAAAATATCCATCTTCTCTGCCTGGTTCATAGCCTAATCCTTTTAAAAGAATTTGGGCTACTTTTATTTGCTCATCATTCATATCGACTGCGAGCGGTTTTTCCAGCTGAATCGGCGGGGTTGTCAGATGTTTAGGCTGTGAAACCCTGATGGTTGGTTCAACCCCTTTTTTATGAATCCAATTGCCTTCAGGTGTAAGCCATTTATAAAGAGTCAGCTTGATGTTGCTGCCGTCGCCCATAGGAACAGCCTGCTGAACAGTGCCTTTTCCAAATGAGGTCTCGCCGATAATCTCATACTGCCCGGCTTCCTTTAAAGCTCCCGCAAGAATTTCAGAAGCAGATGCACTTCCTTTATCAATCAGGACTGTAACCGGATAGTCCTTTTTCTCAGTTAAGCTTGAGAAATAGCGTTTCTTATCACCATTGCGCTCTTCAATTTGAATATATGGCTGATCCTTTGTCACAAATTGCTTCAGAATTTCTTCAACACTTTGTAAGTATCCGCCCGGATTTCCACGAACATCAAGGACTAGTCCCTTCATGTTTTTTTGTTCGAGCTTTGCTAATTCCTCGGTGAAATCTTTAGCGGTATCCTCTGAGAAAGAGGTAATTTCTATATAGCCGTATTTAGATTTCCCTTTCGTTTTAACAGAGCTAAAGACTGTTTCGATTGGAATTTCGTCACGTGTCACATCAAAGCTCAGTTTTTCTTTTGAACCAGTCCGCAGCACTTCAATTTTAACCTTTGTCCCTTTTTTACCGCGAATTTTCAGAACCGTATCGTTCAAGTCGCTGCCGACTACAGACTCGCCATCAATGGCAATGACCTGATCGTTCGGCTGCAGGCCTGCTTTTTCAGCCGGTGAATTTTTAAATGGAGAGACGATAATGATTTTGCCGCCATCCATTCCCACTTCAGCTCCGATGCCTTCAAAAGAAGAATCAAGACTGTCAGAGAATTGTTTGGCCGTTTCTTTATCCATATAGACAGAATAAGGATCATCCAGAGTGGACAGCATGCCTTGAATCGCACCTTCAAGCAGCTCCTCCTCATCGACTTCTTCCACATATTTGCTTGAGATTAAGTCATAGGCCTGTTTCACTTTTTCAAGTCCTTCAACTTCCTGATCCCGATCTTGCTTTAACACATCAGTCACAGCAGGAACGGCAAGCTCTTCTGCTCTTGTCTCCTGCTGATCATGCTCCATAAACTGCTGACCTGCGTACATGCCGCCTGCCCCCAGTGCCACTGAGAGAATCATCATAAGAGCTGTGACTTTTTGCTTCATCTTGTTCCTCCTTCTAAAAGGTAAAGTATGTACGGTCTTTTGAATAAACTCGTATCTCTAGTATATGTGAAAAAAGGATAAATCATGTAGGACAAGATGATTTCTCTGAAAAATACGGGAGCATGAAAAAAGAATCCTATTGCTTAGTTTCATTTGTGGTTCTTCGATAGATGTTTTGGTTATCATTGGTACCCGTTCTTTTCCGCTCCAGTCCCTTCCTTTCCGCGGTCCGGCTGGGAGCCGCCTAGATTAAAGATAGTAGTAAAAATGGCCACTCTCTATAGGAGACAAATAAAAAAACTCCTAAAACACAATGTTTTAGGAGTTTGATGACTATTGTAAGAACTGCATTGGGTTAACAGGGTTTTTCCAAGCACCATCGTGAATTTCGAAGTGAAGATGCTTGCCTGTTGAACGGCCTGTGTTACCCATGAATCCAAGCTGCTGACCTTTGCTTACAGATTGTCCGCTGCTTACATGGCGTGCATCCAGATGAGCATATAACGTTGTATATACTTTGCCGTCAATATTATGCGAAATGAACACTACGTTACCATAGCTGCTTGAGTAGTAAGAACGGATAACTGTTCCTGCTGCTGATGCTACAACCGGTACATTGCTTGCTCTGTTTGCAATATCAATACCAGCGTGCAATTTGCCCCAGCGATGGCCATAACCTGATGTAAATGTACCTTGTGCAGGCCACATGAACTTACCTCCAGTTACTGCCGGTGCAGGTGCTGGTGCTGGCTCCGGAGCTGGTGCAGGTGCCGGCGCTGCTGATTCATTAGATGAACTGTTAGAAGAAGATGCTGCCGGCTTTTTAGCCGCTGCTTTTGCTGCTGCTGCTTTCGCTGCCGCCGCTGCTTCAGCTTCCTGCTCTGCTCTTAAAGCAGCTTCTGCCGCTTCGCGTTTACGCTGTTCTTCTAATTGTTTTTGACGTTCCATTTCTTTTTGGATCGCTGCTTCCTGCTCTTTCAAGAATGCTGCTTCGTCTTCTAATTCATAGATAGCAGCTTCCGTTTCTTGATGCTGAGCTTTCACTTGCTTAATTAAGCCTTCTTTTTCTTTTGCTTGCTTTGCTAACTGTTGTTTTAAAGATTCTAACTCAGTTAATGCTGTTTCAAGCTTCTGAAGCTGGCTACTTAGTTCTGCTTCACTTTGCTCTAGAAGTTTTTTGTCTTCCTCGTGGGCTTTGATAATTTCTTTATCTGCATCAACAATCGTTGTTACTGCACTTACGCGTGTAACAAGATCACCGAAATCCTGAGCACCTAGTAGCACATCTAAATAGCTTACTACACCGCCGCTCTCCTGTAGAGATCGCACACGGTCCTCTAGAAGTAGATTACGTTTTTTGATACGCTCTTTAACTTCTTCAATTTGAACCTTTAATTCTTCGATTTTTTGTTTTGCTGCTTCGATTTCAGCTTGACGCTCACGAATCTTCTCATTTGTATCAGCCGTTTGCTTATCAAGTCTTTCGATTTCGTTATTCAAGCTTTTCTCTTTTTGTTCAAGCTCTGATAACTGACCTTGTTTTTCTTGGATGTTTGAATCAATGCCGGAACGCTCATTTTGAATATCTGCTTTTTTCTTTTCAAGATCAGCGTTTGCATAAGCTTTTTCTTGGGTAATTGGAATAATAATAGAGCTTGTCCCTATTAAAGCAGCCAACCCAAGCGATAAGATTTTCTTTCTCACTCTCTAGTTCCTCCCTTTATCTATCATCCTCTGAACGAGGAAACCAGCAATCTATCAGATTGCCAGTTTATACTCTTAAGAACTTGCGGACAGACATTAAGCTTCCCCATACTCCGATTAATCCGCCTATTAAGATCAGAATAGCTGATACTTGGAAGACGAATGGACTAAACGGCAGTAATTGAACAAATGAACCTGCAACTTTCGGTTCAACCCATGTAAATAAATAGTTGTACGTGGCCATTACGAGTACAATCGGAATGATTGAGCCCATAATTCCAAGCATTAACCCTTCTAAGAAGAACGGCCAGCGGATGAACCAGTTTGTCGCGCCTACTAGTTTCATAATCTCTATTTCATGCCTTCTGGCAAAAATCGTAATTTTAATCGTATTTGAGATAAGGAACATGGCTGTAAAGACTAATCCAATAATCAATGCGATGCCGATGTTTCTTGAGATTTCAACAAAATTGAACAGTTTTTCTACTTCTTCTTTTCCGTACAGAACTTTATACGCTCCATTAAATCCCTCAATCTTCTTCGCGATTTGAGGTGTATCTCGCGGATCTTCGGTTTTGATGACGATCACATCATTCAAAGGATTGTTCTGTTCAAAAAGCTGATACGATTTACCCTGTTCTCCCATGCTGCTGATCAGGTTATCAAGCTCTTTTTCTTTCGGAGAAAGTTTAATAGATGCGATGCCGCTCAGGTTGTCTACCTTGTTCCTGAGCTCTTTTTGTTCCTCCGGAGTGCTTGTCACATCAACCAGCACACGTATTTCAACGTCCTCTTCAACTTTAGAAGCAAAGTTGTTTAAGTTCATCATAATAACCAGGAACGTTCCGACAAGAATTAAAGTGACAGTTACGGCACTGACTGACGCAAATGTCATCCAAGCATTACGGCTTAAGCTTTTTAATGTTTCTTTGAAGTGACGCCCAAGGGTTCTAATCATAAATCCCATACTCCCCTCTAGCCTCGTCACGCACAATCTTTCCATCTTCGATCGCGATGACTCGTTTTTTCATGGTGTTTACTATTTCACGGTTGTGTGTCGCCATCACAACAGTCGTTCCTCGATTGTTGATCTCCTCGAAGATGCTCATGATCTCCCAGGACGTATCAGGGTCAAGGTTTCCTGTCGGCTCATCTGCAATGACAACCCCAGGATTGTTAATAATTGACCGTGCAATCGATACGCGCTGCTGTTCTCCTCCTGATAACTCATTAGGGAAAAATCTAGCTTTATGCTTGAGCTGAACAAGATCTAAAACGTCCAGCACTTTCTTTTTGATAATTCTAGGATTCTCTCCAATAACTTCAAGAGCAAATGCAATGTTCTCAAAAACTGTTAACTTAGGCAAAAGTTTAAAGTCCTGGAAAACAACGCCGATGCCTCTTCTTAAATAAGGAACTTTCTTTTCCCGCAATTTAGCAAGATTAATCCCATTGATCACGATTTTGCCGTCTGTTGGTCTTTCTTCACGGTACATCATTTTAATAAATGTTGATTTACCAGCACCGCTCGGACCGACAACATAAACAAATTCGCCCTGATCTATTTTTACATTTATTCCATTAATGGCAAGAACGCCATTCGAATACGTTTTAAAAACGTCTGTCATTTCGATCATATTTTCATCACCCAAAGCTGTTTATTTTGTAGATTACGTGGTGTCCGCTGGTTTGTGTTTAATAGAGAGTCTCGGAATATGTATCCAATATTTTCATATATTAATAAGATTACCCACAAAAAATATTATAACATCAAAGTTCGGCAAAAATAGACTTAAAAATATTACAGTTTCATTTCAACGTCGTAAATTGTAGAATTTTATCGTTTTACAATCGTTTATGGTTCCAATGTTAGAGGGAATGATAACGCTTTAATGTAAATATTAGAACTTTCTGACTAAAAAGACAATCTTTTTTTAGGGAATATATAATGGTAAATTTTTCTGAGTGTCGAAATGTTTTACTTGCGGATTTGGTCCAATTAGGTTAATTAGGGGAAGAAAAAATAGGAAAACCAGCCATGATTTTGGCTGGCCATTATATGCAAATTACTTTTTCTGAGCCAGCCATTCTGCTACAACAGCCGCGTCTGTTTCATTAATAAGTCCAGCTGGCATTCCGCCCTGACCTTTATTAATAATGCTTTCAATTTTCTCTTCATCATATTTAGCGCCTACTTTTTCAAGGCTTGGTGCTGCGCCGCCGCCTTCAAGATTTTGCCCGTGACAGCTGATGCAGTTTTGCTGTGCGATTTCTTCAGCTTTTGCCGTATCATTTGAACCTGTATCGTCCTTTGGCTCTTCTCCGGCATTATCTCCGCCTCCGCATGCTGCAAGCGCAAGTGATGTTCCAAATAATAGTGCGAATAGTTTTGTTTTCATTGCCTAAATCCTCCTCAAATAAGGATATAAAATACATTTCTATTATATCCTATCTACGCCCTCTTGAAACCTTCGCCGAGCACATCAGATGCATCCATAACGACGACAAACGCAGATGTATCAATGCTTTTTACGAGTTGTTTCAATTTGGTGAATTCTGTTTGATCGACTACACACATCAAAATCGGCCGTTCATTATCCGTGTAGCCTCCAAAAGCAGACAGTTTGGTCACTCCCCTGTCAATTTCACTGAGAATCGCCTTTCTGACCTCTTCTTCCTGATTCGTAATGATCATTGTCATCTTAGAACGCCCAAGCCCGACTTGAACGATATCAATCGTCTTGCTGGTAACATAGAGAGCTACAAGTGCATAAAGACCAAGTTCAATATCAAAAACAACGGCTGCTGTCAGCACAATCAGACCATCTATTAAAGCTACACATGTTCCAAGAGAAAGACCCGTGAATTTATGAATGATCTGTGCCGCAAGGTCTGTCCCTCCTGTTGAGGCTTTCCCTCTAAAAACAAGACCGAGACCGAGGCCAACTCCGATTCCGCCGAAAATCGCGCCAAGCAAAGGATCTGTGGTCGCAGGAGCCAGATCTTTTGTTAAAAAGACGACAAATGGAAGGAAAATGGTTCCTATCAGTGTTTTTAAACCAAATTGCTTGCCCAGGAGCAGAACTCCTGCAATAAATAAAGGAATGTTGAAAGCCCACTGAACATACGCAGGTTCAAACCCAAATATCGAATCGGTAATCGTACTGATTCCGCTCACTCCGCCGGATGCTATGCGGTTAGGCAGAAGAAACAGATTAAAGGCGATGGCAACGATTCCAGAACCGAGTAAAATAAATAAATAAGAAGTGATTTTTTCTAAAACAGGATTGTATGTACGAGTGCGTTTACGCTGAAACATCTTATATCCTCCATCTATGAAAACACTTGTTTTTTGACATAACCTTACAGAGTATAGCACCCGTCTGATCAAGCTGTAAATAACAGCGGGATAACGTGCTAAAGAGGTAAAGGGTTGAGGTTAGTTTTTACTATAGATGAAGGATTTAGCCGTATTTAGTTTTGGTCGAAAGAGTTAAAATCTCTGAACTCCCCTGATTTTATGGGATTTACTGTCCGAAATTGGAACTATACTAGCCGAAAAGCGTTTTTTACTTGCAAAAAAAGGAGAAATACTTGCCGATTTGATTCATTTACTATCTTTTTTCCAGACACCTCCTATTTAAGATGAGGATATTGCAGAAAAAAGGATTTTCTCTCGGCCGAGCAGTTGGTCGAAAGAGCAAGACACGAATGTGCAAATCGTATCACCATAAAAAAGCAGCCGCCCAAAGGACAGCTGCTTTATTTCTTTATGAAAGTTTAGAACGCAAGTATGCATCAATGAATGGATCTAAGTCGCCGTCCATGACACCTTGAACGTTTCCGCTCTCCGTACTTGTACGGTGATCTTTTACAAGAGAGTAAGGGTGGAAAACGTAAGAACGGATTTGGGATCCCCAGCCGATCTCCTTTTGTTCTCCGCGGATTTCGTCAAGCTCTGCCTGCTGCTCGTCAAGCTTCAGCTGATAAAGCTTTGCTTGAAGCATTTTCATGGCTCTCTCACGGTTTTTAATCTGTGAGCGCTCAGTTTGGCATGTCACAACCGTATTGGTTGGAACATGAGTGATACGGACGGCTGAGTCAGTTGTATTGATATGCTGACCGCCGGCTCCGCTCGCACGGTACGTATCAATTTTCAGGTCCTCTGTGCGAATATCAATGTCGATTTCATCATTGAATTCAGGCATGACTTCACACGATACGAATGAAGTATGACGACGGCCTGATGCATCAAATGGTGAAATACGGACAAGACGATGAACACCTTTTTCCGCTTTTAAGTAACCGTAGGCGTTATGACCTTTGAATAGAAGCGTGACACTCTTAATGCCTGCTTCATCACCAGGCAGATAATCAAGTGTTTCAACCTTGAAGCCTTTCTTTTCGCCCCAGCGAGTATACATGCGGAGCAGCATGGAACCCCAGTCCTGGGACTCCGTTCCGCCGGCACCTGGATGAAGTTCAAGAATCGCATTGTTTTTATCATGAGGCTCGCTTAATAGAAGCTGAAGCTCAAATTCGCTCATGGCTGTTGTCAGGTCTGTTACTTCACTTTCAAGCTCAGCGTGAAGTTCAGCATCAAACTCTTCTTTTAAAAGCTCATGAGTCATTTCGAGATTTTCATGTGTCTCGTTCATTTCATTGAATTGGTTAACCGCTTCTTTTAAAGCATTGCTTTCATTAATAACTGCCTGTGCTTCACTTTGACTGTCCCAGAAATTCGGATGGGACATCATTTCATCTAGCTCATCAATGCGAGCCTGTTTATGATCGAGGTCAAAGAGACCCCCTAAAAGCCGCTAATTTCTTAGCCATTTTTTCAAGTTCGTTCCGGATATCTGCAAGTTCCATAATAATTCTCCTCTAAAATGGGGTAAAGAGAGGTGCTTAACACCTCTCTTTCCTGATTTACTTACCGCAGCAGTTTTTGTATTTTTTGCCGCTTCCGCATACACATGCTTCATTTCGGCCAATTTCCATCTGCTTTTTCACAGGTTTTTTCTTAGGCGCTTCGTCTCCCTCTTTCGGGTGAACGGCCTCCTGTGGTTTTGCAACTTCCTCACGCTCTAGGTTGTTGCGGATTTCTGCTTTCATGATATATTTTGCAGCATCTTCTTCAATCGATGCAATCATGTTTTCAAACATTGCAAAGCCTTCCATTTGATACTCGCGAAGCGGATCTGTCTGACCATATGCGCGAAGGTGAATACCTTGACGCAATTGATCCATCGCATCAATATGATCCATCCATTTCGTATCAACCGCACGAAGCAGAATAACCTTTTCGAATTCGCGCATCTGCTCTTCGCCGAACGCTTCTTCTTTTTGGCTGTAGCGTGCTTTTGTTTTCTCAAGCACTAGCTCAGTGATTTCTTCAGATTCTTTCCCTTTGAAATCATTCACTGTAAAGATGCCTTCTTCAAGAAGATTGGCATTCAGATAATCAAGCAGTCCTTCAAGATTCCATTCCTCAGGAAGCTCGTCCTTAGGAGTGTACATCGCAACAACACGCTCAACTGTTGATGTCACCATGCCTTCAACGATGCTGCGAAGGTTTTCTGAATCAATAACATCAAAGCGCTGCTTGTAAATGACTTCACGCTGCTGACGAAGAACATCGTCATATTGCAGAAGCTGTTTACGCGCATCAAAGTTATTGCCCTCAACACGTTTTTGCGCAGATTCAACCGCACGGGTAACAATTTTACTTTGAATCGGCTGTGAATCATCCATGCCGAGACGATCCATCATCGCCATCATATTCTCAGAACCGAATCGTCTCATCAATTCATCTTCCATTGAAAGGTAGAATTGAGTCACACCAGGATCTCCCTGACGGCCAGAACGTCCGCGGAGCTGATTATCAATACGGCGGGATTCATGGCGTTCTGTCCCGATAACAGCTAAACCGCCAAGCTCTATTACACCAGGTCCAAGCTTAATATCTGTACCGCGTCCTGCCATGTTTGTTGCGATTGTAATAGAGCCTTGGTGACCGGCATTCTCGATAATTTCGGCTTCGCGCTCATGGTTCTTCGCATTAAGAACATTATGAGGAACACCTTTTTTCTTCAAAAGCTTAGAAATAAGCTCTGACGTTTCAACAGCGACTGTACCAACCAATACTGGCTGCCCTGCAAAATAACGAGTCGTTACATCATCCACAACCGCTTTAAACTTGCCCTCCATTGAACGGTAGACAAGATCAGCGCGGTCATCACGGACAACATCACGGTTCGTAGGAATCGCAACAACCTGCATGTTGTAAATGTTGCGGAACTCCTCTTCTTCCGTTTTCGCTGTACCCGTCATACCGGAAAGCTTCTCGTACATGCGGAAGTAGTTCTGGAACGTTATTGTCGCAAGCGTCATGCTCTCATTTTGAATCTCAAGACCTTCTTTAGCTTCAATCGCCTGATGAAGACCATCACTGTAGCGGCGGCCTTTCATTAAACGTCCTGTAAACTGGTCTACGATGACAACATTTCCTTCTTCGACTACGTAATCGACATCATTGTGCATCACAACATGCGCTCTTAATGCCATATTAATATGATGATTCAATGAAACATGTGTAAGATCAAAAAGATTTTCGATATGGAATGCTTTTTCAGCTTTGGACATCCCGTCTTCTGTCAGCTGAACGCCTTTTGTTTTTTCATCAAACGTATAATCTTCATCACGTTTAAGAGAACGGACAAAACCGTTTGCCTGCACATAAAGCATGGTTGACTTTGCTGCAGAGCCGGAGATAATCAGCGGAGTACGCGCTTCGTCAATCAAGATGGAGTCAACTTCATCGATGACAGCATAATGAAGCGGACGCTGAACCATCTGCTCTTTGTAAAGCACCATGTTATCGCGCAAGTAATCAAAGCCTAATTCATTATTAGTAGAATACGTGACGTCAGCTGCATAAGCTGCGCGCTTTTCTTCTTTTGAAAGGCCGTTTGTATTTAAGCCTACTGTTAAACCAAGGAATTCATAAAGCTTGCCCATTTCAACAGCATCACGGCTTGCCAGGTATTCATTGACTGTTACTACATGAACGCCTTTTCCAGAAAGAGCATTCAAGTAAACAGGCATTGTGGAAGTTAACGTTTTACCTTCCCCTGTTTTCATCTCAGAGATATTCCCGTCATGAAGGGCGATACCCCCCATCAGCTGAACAGGATAAGGATATAAGCCAAGAACACGCTTTGCAGCTTCGCGTACGACCGCAAATGCTTCAGTCAGAAGATCATCGACGCTCTCGCCTTTTGCAATGCGGCCTTTGAACTCCTGTGTTTTCGCCTTTAGATCTTCATCAGAAAGCTTTTCCATATCTGATGCAAGCGACTCTATTTGATTAGCCATTTTTTCATATTTATTTAATGCACGTTTGTTAAAATCAAACACCTTATTTAAGATTCCAAGCATTTTATACGCTCCTCTGTCTAATGAAGTGCCATACATGAACAGTATTCATGAGAACCCGCTAGAAATTTCAAAACTATTATCTATTTTACCATATATTTAATGTTTTCAACAGTATATCGGGTATGTACAAAAAAAGCGTGTTTCCAGTTTGAAAAATAGGGTGTTTTCATATGGATTGTTGTCCCAGGATAAATTTTGTCCGTTCCTTTCCGCTCCACTAAGTTTTTTTAACATTTAGTCTAATAGCAACAATATTTACGAAAAGAGACAATCAAAGACAAAGATAAAATCCAGACAAAGTAAAATGCAGCCCGCTCAAAGAACGGACTGCATTGGGTCGTTTGTATTATTCAGTTGGTTCAATAATCGCATATTTACCGTCTTTACGCTGGTAAACCACATTCGTTGTATTCGTTTCAGCATTTGTGAAAACGAAGAAATTATGGCCCAGCATGTTCATTTGAAGAATTGCTTCTTCACTGTCCATCGGCTTTAAGTTAAAACGCTTCGTGCGGACAACTTGAATTTGATCTTCTTCTTCCTGAACGGCCGTTTGTGCCTGTGCACCTTCCTGCTCGTCTGTTCCATTAGCGAACATGAATTTAGCAGAACCCTGCTCGCGCAATTTGCGGTTTACTTTTGTTTTATGTTTACGGATCTGACGCTCAAGCTTGTTTGTTACAAGATCGATGGCAGCGTACATATCCTCGTTGTATTCCTCAGCACGCAACACTAAATTGGTCATTGGAATCGTCACTTCAATCTTTGATTCTTGATCATTGTAGAATTTCAAATTCACATTTACGTTTGCTTCGATTGAATCCTCAAAATAGCGTTCCAGTTTGCCGATTTTCTTCTCGACATACTCTCTTAAAGCTGGAGTTACCTCAATGTTTTCGCCTCTGACGTTATATTTCAAAATGAACTCCTCCTTTGTAAAGGATATGTAAACTTAATTCTTCTTTTCCCTCTAGTATTCCTGCTCAAACGTAAAAATAATGTTAACAGGATGTGAAATTTGTTGAAGATTGCGGCAGAAGAACTTCCCTAGAAGGATGTGAATAGAATATGCCGGGGAATCTTTATTTATTCTACAGAAAAAATCCCATCCGGATGCAGATGAGATTACTGGAGGATGTATGGCATAAGGTATGCCTGAACCTCCCTTTTCCATTGGAGAAACAAAACGGAAAGCTCTTCTTTAATAAAAATTTGAAATAAAAACGCATCGTCTTTATTTAATGTAAACGGCTTCAATTCTTCAATGATCTGATCAAATAAGAGAATCTGATTTTGGAGATACTCATCATCTCCTGCCAGGTGAAACATGCCGGAATGTGTCGTATCGATTTGGATAAACGCATCCACAAGATCATCCATGACGCGTTCTCCTTCCGTATATTCCATGGATTCAATGCTCTGAATCAAATAGTGAAGATCCTCCTCTATAAAATTCAGCAGCTCGTTATACGAATAAAAAAGCTCATATTCACTTTGAGTGAGCGATTTATTTGCGTTTATCATAGTACATGCCATCGACTGAAGTGTTCTGATAAGGATTAACGTACTTTTGATTCGATGCTTTTTGAACTCTGAGCTTGGTGATATCGTTTTTAATTTCCTGTTTCAGCAGATTCAGCTTCTCATGAATAATGGCATTCCATTCCGTAATCTCTTTGCCAAGCAGCTTTTCCTCACGGTTGTAAGGAGGCTTCAGCTGTTTGATCAGGCTGTCACGCTGCTCAATCCAATCCTGGATGTTAACGATGTGGCTGTCTCTCATGTCTTTATCTGCTGCACCGTGCACTTCCGACAGCAATTGCTTCGTAAGCTGATGCAGTTTGTTAACAGCACTCACTAGACTTGCCCTCCTTGACCGAACTGCTGCCTGCGGGTCGATTGAATCACTTGCTTCCACGTATCGCGAAACTCCGTTACATACTCTTCCACTTCAGTAAGAATGGCCAAGTCGTTTGATATATTAGCTTCTACTAAACGACGATTTATATAGTCATACATCGACATCATCGATTCTGATACAGCAGCCTCAGGATTTAACGTAATCATCAGTTCCTGAATAATCCGCTGTGCTTTTTGAAGATTGAGGTTTTTCTCTTGGGTATTTTTCTGATGAATTGCCTGGCGTGCCTGCTTAATAAATTTAAGACAGCCATTATAAAGCATCAGCGTTAATTCGCCCGGTGAAGCTGTACTGACTGAATTTTGCTGATACGCTTGATAGGGGTTGTTCAGTGCCATTTCTATTTACTCCTTTATTAACCGAATTGCTGCATAAGATAATTCATTTGTTCATTTGAACGCTGAATGGCTTTTTCCATCGCCGTGAACTGCGCCCAATAACGGTCTTCCACTTGCGTTAACCGGTCTTCAAAACGATAAATTTGATTGTCAATCGATGAAAGGTTTCTGCCGATTGTAAACTGCTGGCTTGTTGAGCTTGAAGTTCCGGCCTTGGCATTCAGCTTATCCATCGTTGTTTTTAAGTTGTCATAAAGGTTTGTGATAATTCCCTTTTCACCGCTTGTCGGACCGGTGCTTGTGAAAAGCTTCTCCACACCTTCAGGATTCTCTTCAATCGCTTTTTTCAGCTTCGCTTCATCGATGATCAGCTTGCCGCCTTCACGATAGTTCGAAGTAGTTGAGATGCCAATGTTGGACAAATGAGTGAAAGATGAGCCAGATGCGGCTGATAGAGTAGAATAAAAATCTGTACGCATTTGGCTGAGTGCACCCGTTAAGATGGAGTCTTTTCTGAGCAGTCCACTTTGTGCTTTTTCATCCCATTGTTCCTGCTGTTTGTCCGTTAAAGATTCCCGCTCTTCATCCGATAGAGGCTGGTAGTCACGGTAGCGTGTTTCATCTGTTTTACCCTGGATTTTAGCAATGGTTTCATTATATAAAGTCACGAACTTTTTAATGTTGTCAAAGACAGCGTTCGTGTCGTTTGTGACGTTAATTGATACTGCAGGGTCTGCTGCTGTGAATGTGTCTTTTAGAGTGAACGTAACACCGCTCATTTCAAAGGTGTTAGATGTACGCTCGGTTGATAGACCGTTTACTGTGAATTTTGCGTTTTGGCCGCCCGTCTCCGTTCCAGAACCAAATCTCAAAACATTGTTCAGGAAACCAGCAGAAGTAATGATTTCATTTCCAGCCGTGTTAAAATCACCTGTTTCATTTCTGGTCAGCGTAATTTTATCTGAAAACGAATCGTATAAAGCGGTAACACCCAGCTGAGATGAGTTAATTTTATTAAAAACAGTATTTAAGGATTCCGTTCCCTGGATAAGAAAATTTTCTTTGATTTGCCCTTTGGACGTGTGTGTTTGCACATCAAAAGACATGTAATTGTCTGTACTCTCGATTACGTAATCTACTTTTACTGTACTGCCTTTTTTGACAGTCTCTCCGAATGTGAGATTGCCGTCACTGTCTAACTGTACTTCTCCAGCCTGCGGCGTTCCTGTTACTAGAGTAAAAGATTTCCCGTCCACTTTTACGACTGCATCTTTATCGAAGTTTTTAAGAACTTCTCCGCTCTCTAATGTCAGTTTTAAAGAACTTCCATCGGCAGCAGCGGTAATCGTCTGATTTTTCACCGTACCAGTCTGCCAGTTAAAATTCTGGTTGGCAAACGAATCTTTGATTTCGTAAAGAGATTTTGAAGGATCCACTTTTGATCCGGATGCTGATATTGCACCAGCGTTAACTTTAGTTGCAGCAGTCGCCAGCTGGTCTACTTTCGAAATGCTATAAGAAGATGTATTAGCCGAACTCGTAGCAGTTGCCGTCACTTTTTCGGAATTCGAGCTGTTCGTGGCGCGGGCACGGTAGTTGCTAGAGAGCTTCATATCAAAGGTCGCATTACGGAATGCAAACAAAAGGCTATTCATTTCACGATAGCCGTCCCGCTGCCATTCAAGCGTTTGTTTATTTTGCTTTAATTTATCAAGCGGCATTCTCTCTGCTTTCATTAGATCGGCTACAAGCGAATCAATATCCATTCCACTTGCTAAACCACCTATTCGAACCATGCTGAATCACCTCTCTAAATTTTTTTGTCTACAACAAATCCTAGAAACTCTGTCATTGCTGCATATAAATCGAGCATTTTTCTAGATGGAATTTCTCGTACAATCTCTTTTGTTTGATTATCAACGACTGTCACGTAATATTCATTCAGCTTTTCATGAAGCTGGAATTGAATATGCGTGTTAGCAGGCTGCAGAAAATCATTAATGCCGTTTATCACTTTTTCTAATTCTTCTTTTGGAAATGCAGATATGTATTCTTCTTTTTTATGTTCTGGAAGTTTAATAGGTTTCGTGTCGATTTCTGAGATGCGCGGACCGGGCTGGGATGACATTTTTTCGATCATCATGGTGGGTCGCTCCTTGGGATTAATGTTCTAATGATTATATCGGTTGGACTTATAGGATGTTGAAGGCTTAAAGTTTAAATTCAGCTTAAATATTGAATGGAGGTATCTGCATAAAAAAGACCCGGCATAAATATTCTACACCTAGTTGTATCCATTGTTTCAGCCCATCGCTATGGCAAAATGATATAACATAAAATTTCCCAATAGTTTGGAGCAGAAATGATGAGAAAAGTTATAAAAACATGTTTTTTTATCTCTATATTACTTATCGCTGGATGCAACAAGGAGGATGGAATGGATAAAAAAGAGATTGAAGAAATGGCTTCAAATGTGGCCGCAGAATATCTTCTTGTTGAGGAAGACATAGACTTTGTTGTAACTAATGTCCAGGTCACGAAAGAGGATGTGGGTGTAGCATTTGTAGATGGATATGTAAAAGATGATAAAGATAAAAAAATGTACGTCATGATAGATTACCTGGATGATTTTAAGGTTGGCGGTTATGGAAATCTAGAAGATAAAGAATAAAAAGAGCAGATTCTCAATATGAGACTGCTCTTTTATTTATGATTTTTTAAGATCCCCAGTGCTGTAAAGCATTAGAGTAGTGGGGGTCAGACGCTTTTTTTGATAGTATAATCATTTTATGTAAAATTTCCCAATAGTTTGGAGAAGAAATGATGAGAAAAGTAATAAAATATGTTTTTTCATCTCCATATTACTTATCGCTGGATGCAACAAGGAGGATGGAATGGATAAAAAATATATTGAAGAAACAGCTTCGAATTTGGCTGCCGAGTACATGCTTGTAGAAGAAGATATAGATTTTGTTGTTACAGATGTTCAGATTACGAAAGAAGATGTTGGTGTTGCATTTGTAAATGGGTATGTAAAAAATGAGGGGCGTTAAGAAGAAACAAGCTATGGTCTTGGTAGAAAGAAGACTAGTAAACATAGTATTGAGTATTATGAAGAATAAAACATCATACAGACAGCCTGTATTAGAAAATGAGAGTGCATAAATAGAGACCCTAGGAAAAATCCCTAGAGTCTCTTTCTTTTTTGCTAATCTAAGCCGTGGGGCGAAGATTAACGAAGTAATTGAAGTACACCTTGTGGCTGTTGGTTAGCTTGAGCCAACATCGCTTGAGCAGCTTGAGAAAGAATTGAGTTCTTAGTTTGGTTCATCATTTCTTTAGCCATCGTGCGAACATTAGCTTTCACAAATGACCAGACTATATCTTCACCTCATATTCCCAGGCTCAGCAAATTCTTGGAGTGTGACCTTAATTCTTAATTAAAATAGCCATATATGCCATTGTTGTATATCCGTTATCCCTCAGTAAATTAAAAGCCCTTTTCAAGTAAACATTGTTATGTTCAACTGATTTAGAAAATGATTGGATTAGTGTAATAACTAATTCTATTGTAAGACACTTGTGGAAACCAGCCATACCGATTAGATGAAGTTTAATCATTGAATAATGTAGGATGAGCATTACATAATCTTCGAACATATTTTTATTTCCAAACGGGAAGAGATTCTTGAAGACGTAGTTTACTAAATAGTTTTCGAGAATATACTCATGTTCACTCATAAAAGGCTTATAATACTCCTCAAAAGCCTCTTTATATTTTTCTGCAACTTCTTCAATATTTGATTCGTTCGTATATTCAATGCCTTGTAATGTCTCCGATAAGCAATTTTTGTATCTTTCGCTTCCTATCCCGTGTGCTACCCGATAATCCAGCAACTCTTTGCATAACTCCATTTGAATTGCTAAGTGTGTCGGGTCATTAGAAAAAACAGATTTTGCTCCTCCATTTGCCATCATAGTTGCGTAGTGTGCAATGATGTCTTGAATAGAATCTAATTTACCATGGTCAACCGCTTCTTGCACTTTTCTAAAGAATAATCCTAGGAAAATTAGACGTTCATTTAGAGAGTATGTTCTGTCCTGCAGTACTTGTATGGTAAAAATACGAAGTTCCCAGAAATATTTAATTGGTTTATTCATTAAATTCGGATTACTCGTATCTAATTCTTTAGCGATAAAAACTTGTCTATTTAATTCTTCTGTCTCATCAAATTCAATTCCATTCGGGTTCAATAAAGCTAATCTTGCCGCTTCGGGACAAGACATCGTTAGTGATTTCTCAACAACACCGTTTATTCTATTCAAAGATCGTGGGAAAGTCGTACATGTATTCGATAGAAAGTCCTCTCCAAGATTTAATTGTACCTTACATAAATTCTCTTCAGATAAAAAAGAGCATCTTCCTTCTTTACCCATTTTAATTTTGGCAAAATCATCTGATGAAGGATTAGATCTGTTCCGTATAATATTCTTTTTGAATAAGGGTTTTAGTTCTTTATCTTGATCTCTTTTATATTTTTTATATGTAGCCTCATCAATATTTACTCGCCAACCAGTACAACACGAATCTTCACAAGCAGAGCCAATACATGAAAATTCTTTTACATATTGTGGAATTAACAAAGATCTTGTTTTTTCAGTCATTTTTTTCTCTCCCTCTTGCTGTTACATTGACTAACATAAATTTCCTCATTTAGGGAAGGAATTTATGTTAATCATGTAAATCTAAAAAAGGAGTGGGAAAACCCCACTCCCTAACCAGTTTATTAACGCAATAATTGAAGAACGCCTTGTGGTTGTTGGTTAGCTTGAGCCAGCATGGCTTGAGAAGCTTGCGCCAAGATGGAGTTTTTGGTTTGTTCCATCATTTCTTTAGCCATATCTACATCACGAACACGTGATTCAGCTGCGGTCAAGTTCTCAGAGGCATTGTTCAAATTACTGATTGTATGCTCCAATCTATTTTGAATAGAACCAAAAGTAGATCTTTTTTCAGATACTGTTTTAATAGCAGCGTCTACAGCCGCGATATCAGTATCAAATGTTCCTTTTGTACCATCCGGTTTAACAGCATTTACAGCTAAACCAGTCGCATCCATATCAGTAGCAAGTTTAACGTTTAATTGTTGAGTTTTGTTAGCTCCAATTTGTAAATCGATATCTAAGGTACCATCAAGTAATTTTTTACCGTTAAATTCAGTACGATCTGAGATTCCAGTAAGTTCTGAATTAAGCTGAGTAATTTCATCATTTATTGACGATAAATCTTCAGCACCTAAAAATCCATTTCCACCCTGTACTACTAGTTCTCTCATTCTTTGAAGAATCGAATGAGTTTCACCCAAAGCACCTTCGGCAGTTTGGATTAATGAAATTCCATCTTGAGCGTTACGAGCGGCTTGATCCAACCCACGAACTTGTCCACGCATTTTTTCAGAGATTGCAAGACCTGCTGCATCATCACCTGCTCGGTTAATACGTAGTCCTGAAGATAATTTCTCCATTGATTTACCTTGAGCTGTAGAAGCACTGTTCAACTTGTTGTAAGTATTAAGAGCCGCAATATTATGATTAATTCTCATTTTAAATTTTCCTCCTTGAAATAATTGTAGTAATCCACATCCATGTGAATTCTTATATACTCGCAGTCGCAACAGCCGGCCGCCTGTTGGTTCTGCTTGTTACACTTCTTATATCGTCATGATTGGGAGTTGTTTTATAGCATTTAGAAAATATTATAATAAAACCTTAAGCGAATGTGCTTAAGGTTTTCTGTTCTTTAATTGAGCAAGCATATCTAAAGATACTTCTGCTGCTTTGTTATTTTCTTCCTGAATTGAGAGGTAGATTTCTTTGCGATGGATATCTACGTTTTTAGGAGCGTTAATACCGATTTTCACTTGGTCGCCAGCTATAGATATTACTGAAAGTTCAATATCATCGCCAATTTGAATGGCTTCTCCAGTTTTCCTAGTTAAAACAAGCATTATGCTCCCTCCCATAAACGGTGCTTAGTTGTGTACTCGGACTTATTTAGGATGAGTTGCTTGCCTAATCTTTTTCCTTTATTTAAAATCAACGGACCTTGCAAATTCGCAGTTGAGTTAGTAAACGGATCACTCACTGTTAAAATAACAAACACTTCAACATCATCTGGAGATTCTATCATTAATAATTCTTTTGATGATTCATCCAAATCAAATTCATAGTCTTTAAAAAAGAAAAAGGGACTAGTGACGACAAATGCGGTGTTTTGCGATTGAATGGATTGAAGAATAAAGAAAGAAGATCCTTCTTCAAGTGGAAGCATGATAAAGTGCTTCTCTTCAATAAACCCTGGAATCCCATGTTCAAAGGTAATCTTGTGTGCTTCATCAATTGCTGCTTCCCCGTGATATTTCGTTTGAATTAACATGCTTCACATTCCTTTGTTTGAGTCTATTAAATCTTTTTGTCTATTGAAACGAAGTCTATCTTCAGCTGGTTTCTCTCAGCAAGTTCAACTTTGACCTCTCCAGCTTTATAATCCATGATCGGCTTGTTGATCTTGCTCTCAATAATTGGGGTATTGGTCTTCACATCAATATTCACTTCTGCAGGCTGATAGTCGAGCTTGACGCTGAAATGTGATGGAATAAATCCAATGTTAAATTGCTTGATTTCACGTTCGCTGTTTTGTTTCGCCTGAGCTGTAAGAGGCCTGCCGCCATTTTCAATTCTCATTTGTTCATCGCCTTGCTGGATTCGTCTTGCAATCCCGGCGAGAACGTCTTGGTGCCCTTGATCAGCTGCTTCAGCTATCCGCTTAGAAATATGCTTTAAATCAACATCTTCTCTGGCTTTTGTCTGATCTATCGTCAGCTTACCTGGTGTAGTTTGAATGGTTAGCTCTGCTTTTGGCTGCTGGATGGACAGATCCGCTTTTGGCTGCTGCATTTCCAGTGTAGCATTGACCGTGTCTAAACCTATTTTAGCAAATCTGCTTTCCAATCTTATTTGAGGAATGTTCATGTTTGTCCTCCTAGTAAAAAAGCTATCTTATAAAAAGATAGCTTATCTTAAAAAGTCCATTAATGTTGGCTGAATGATTCTGGCACCGACCGATAACGCAGCGCGGTGGATGCTTTCTTGTGCTGTTAAGTTCATGATGACCTTTTCTAAATCTGCATCTTCGTTTTCGGATAGAATGCGAGTCGACACAATTTCTTGTTTTCCAACCCGATCTTCTATGAGTTCCAAACGATTGTATCTTGCTCCAAGTTCTGCTCGTTCCGCAGACATTGAGTCCATTTTCTCGTCAAGTTCAGATAATAGACCGTCTAATCCAGATGCATCACCCAAAGTTAAAGCTTTCTCGATGGAACCCATCACCGCAAATAAATCTTCGCTGAAAACATTATCCGAATTTATATTCGCCTTCAACTGAACACCTTTAGAAACCTCAATTTCAAACGGAGACTTATCAATATTTACCGTCACTGTTCCATCAGCATTCAAAGTAACAGGGGCTTCCTTCGTCTGCGTCCCATTAAAAATATAATTCCCTGCCACCTGCGTATTCGCAGAACCAACTAAATCTTCCTTCAGCTGTTTAATCTCCGCACCGATTGCTTTTAAATCCTCAGGTCCATTCGTTCCATTACTGGCCTGAACCATTAACTCACGCACACGCTGCAAAACTTGTGTTCCTTGTTCAATTCCAGCCTCTGAGTTTTCCATCCATTGATAGGCCTCTGAGATGTTGCGCTGGTATTGTTCGACTTCGGTTAAGTTCGTGCGATAGTGCATCCCCTTCATGGCTACCACTGGATCATCTGAAGGACGGTTAATTTTTTTGCCGGTTGCAAGCTGATCTTGGTAGGTGCCCATTTTTTCATAGCTTTTGCTTAAGTTGCGAAGTGAGTTGCCTGCCAGCATGCTTTGGGTTACGCGCATGATTGTTCACCTACCTTCTTAGTCCGTTAATAATGGTATCGAGCATTTCATCCTGCAAAGAAATCATTTTGGCAGAAGCATTGTATGCGTGCTGGAATTGGATCATGTTTGTCATCTCTTCATCCAATGAAACGGCACTGACTGATTGGCGGCGCTGGTCGACTGCTGAACGGAGCACATCGCTGTTGCTGACTAAGCGGTTTGCTTCCTGTGCATCAACGGCCATGCCTCCGATTAAGCTTTCATAGAAATCCTGGATCGTTGTCGTTTTGCCTCCGATTGAGAAGGTCTGATTCTTCACTTCTGCTAGTGCAAGCGCATTTTTGCCATCACCCATGTTGCCATTTGAAGAAGCTGCAATGTTATCAGTTGAGTCAATGATAGACTGATGAAGGGTTAACAAAGATGCTGCATCTTTTGGCGGATCTGTCATGTTAGTAAAATCAAAAAATGGTGTACTGCTTGCCCCGCCTTCTTCAATTCTTTTGATGCTGTATCCAGCTTCCTGAACTTTGTTCACTTCAGTCGCAAAGCTGTAGGCCAATTGATCAAGCTGCCCCAGCATTTCTGGATACAGCCCGGTTGCTTCTCCGGCAAGATTGTATCCGTACGAATCGATTAGACTGCGGATTTCTCCAACACTGCCAAAATCTTTTACATCTATTGCATTTGATCCGATAGAAACTGAGTCTACCAGTTCATTATCAGAAGAAAACCCAATGCTGATTTCATTGACAGCTTTATTTTTACCATCAACTAGCGTTCCAAGGGATTGACCGTTTGCACCCATGATTTCAATCGTGACAGCACCTTCTGCAATAGAAAGCGAGTTTCCGCCGCTTTTTTCGTTCGAAATTTTAATATTTGCAAGACCTGATAGCTGATCAAGCAGGCGATCGCGTTCATCATACAGATCGTTTGCCAGATAGCCATGCGGTTCAATTTCAGAGATTTGTTTATTGATGCTGTTAATCTGTTTTGCCAGTGAATTGATTTCTTTTGTCGATACTTCTAATTCACTTTTCAATTCTCCTTGAACAGCTTTAAGGGAAGTTGATAAGTATTTGAACGTTTCTGCCACTGCAGCACCGCGTTCGCGTACAACAGCACGTGCGCCTGCATTTGTAGGATTCAAAGCGAGATCCTGCATCGACTGCCAGAAGCGGTCAAAGCTTTTGGAAAGGCCCGTTTCCGATGGTTCGTTCATGATCTCTTCCATTTTCAAAAGAGAATCGGCACGAGAATCCCAGTAGCCTACTTTGTTATTTTCATAGCGGAATTGTGTATCGAGAAAGCTGTCTCTTACCCGCTCAATGGTTCCCGCTTCAACACCTGTGCCAATCTGTCCCGGAAACTCAGGTCGGTTCATGGATGGCGCAGGATATGGTTCTGTCTGCACAAAATTAACACGCTGTCGTGTGTAGCCTGGCGTGTTGGCGTTTGCAATATTATGTCCAGTTGTATTTAAGGCGCTTTGCTGTGTAAACATACCTCTTTTTGCGATTTCAAGACCTGAAAAAGTCGAGCGCATGGTTCATTCCTCCGAGCATTAGGCTTTTGAGTCAAATAAGGATCTTCGTTTCGGTGCTGAAGCCGATCCGCCCGGAGGCTTATAGGCTGGAGATTGTTCCTTCGGCATCAGCATGTCCATTGATATCGAGACAAACTGCAGGGCCTGGATGGTAAGCTGCTGATTCAGCTTGTTGGCGTTCTTCAGCTGCTCCATTACTTCCGTTAATGACTGAAGAAGTAGAGAGAATTTTTCTTTATCTGCTGGCTCTGCTTTTTCAATGCATGCCGATAAGGTTAAATCATCTTCCCGGTTTAAATAAGCCGAAGCAAGAGCGATCCGTTCATTTTCCACTTGCTTGATGGCCTGTATATAGATTTGTTCCTGCTTGAGTGTTTGCTGCAACACAGTCAGGTCTTCTGTCTTCAGGGCTTCTGTTTTCGTTTGTGCTAATTGATATAGCTTGTGATTTAGCCCGAGCAGCTTCTCAAGCTTTAGAATTAATGACTGTGCTGACACTGCAAGTCCTCCCGAATCTATTTTTGATAGTGTTTAATCACGCTGTTTGCGATAGCCTTTGGATCAATCGTATAGGTGCCGGTTTCAACCTGTTTTTTTATGGATGCAACCTTTTCCTGTCTTGCCTGATCAATGGCATTTTGCTGCTGAAGCTCTTTAGCCTGTGTTGAAATTTCAACCTTATCCTGCTTTTTGGCTGGCTGCGCTGCTTCCTGCGGCTTTTCTGTATTGCGTTTATAAGGGTTTATCCCTGCTGAGTTTAAGTGATTGATTTTCATCCCTTTTCCTCCATTCTTTCGTTCTTCTCGTTACTATCTATATCGGCTGAAAAAAATTGTTGTTAATATCTTTAGTTGTTTTTAGGCTGAATGGTATAGTAGGTTGCCTGCTTTTCTGTGACTTTTTGCCGGCGTTCTTCTTCCTGTTCTAATTCAAACAGCTGAGTTTTGATGTCTTTTCCGCACGAAGTACAAAGCTTATTTTCTCTGATCAGCGTTCCGCATTTCTGGCACGGATATCCAAGGTTCGGAAAGTTAGCCAGCTGAATTCTGCCTTGTCTAATGAATTTTAGAATCAAGTCTTCTTCCACGTCTGTTTGTTCTTCTACCTCGAAAAGTGTTGCCATACGATTTTTACTTTGCTTTAAAAAGCCGTAAACTACTTCGAATTTTTGTTCTTCTTCTTTATAACATGCATCACAGACGGTTTTAAACTGTGTTCTCACAAATAGCTGGTAACATTCCGGACAGTTCGATAGTTCTCCCATAGATGATTCTCCTATCATTGTACTATATCTTTACTATCGGAAGCAGGCTGAAAACGTTTAGCCCCGGACAAGCGTAAGAGAAGAAACACTTTCGGCGCCATGACCGATAAGCAGTTTGGCTGCGTGTCTGATTGTTGTTCCTGTTGTATAAATATCGTCAATCAGAAGCAGTTTTTTTCCGTAAATATCAATGGCATCATCTATGAAAAAAACATTTTCAGTCTGAAGGCGTTCCATTCTTGTTTTCTTGGATTGTTTTTCTAAGTGAATTCGCATGAGAGGTTCGTGAATGGGGGCATTGAGGAAATCAGCAAGCAAGCGAGCCTGGTTGAACCCTCGTTCATAAAGCCGCTCTTTACTTAGGGGAATGGGGACGAGCAGATGAACCTTTGAGAAGTGTTTCGAGAAGATGTTTCGGAGGGGCTCGGAAAAGAGGTCAGCTAATTGGGCATCCCCTCTATATTTGTATCTGGCGATTAACTCTTTCATAAAATCATTGTACTGATAAACAGATCGATTACCCGCAAGAGCGCTGCTAAACACGGGATCTGCTTGCCATCGTTCACAGTCATAGCAGGGTTTTGCTTCCGATTGCGGCCGATCACACATCGGACACACAGCACCTTCTATCAAACTGAATTTAGATGAACAATCAGAACAGCATGCACTTCCTTGCTCATCTAAAAAAAATACACTTCGCCATGTGACAGCTTTCTCAAGCTCAGCATGGCAAATGAGACATTTGCTCATTTCTCACCTCTCACATAATTTTCACACCGCGGCATGTCTGAGACCATTTTTGCACATTCAGCTAAATTGACGATTAATGTCGTCATTTGCTGTTTGTCGACAAATTCCGCTTTTACATATGCAACCTTTTCAGGATTGGTTACATATCTTGGCTGAACACGGTTTAAAACAAGGGCAAGCACGTCATTTAAGCATTCTTCACATGTACAAGTCATCTGCAGAGCAGTCATATATTCATATAATAAATCAATCATGATTCGTTCCATCGCATTTACTACCAACGCTCTATCCCCTGTCTGTTCATCTTTTAAATGATTATGCCACAGAAGGAATATGTTGGATAGAAATAATACCTTAAACAGTTACAAAGTCACTTTTTTCGCATCTTCATTCATCATTTGAATATGCTTTTTGGCACGAATCATCGCTTCTGTTTTCCCGTAATGAAAAAAGCGCACATCACCGCTTGGATGCTTCGCACTTCTGCCGACTCGCCCGGCAATTTGCACAAGTGCGCTCTCTGTAAATACGTTGTCCTCTGCACCTAACACAGCGACATCAGAATTCGGAATGGTGACACCTCTTTCTAAAATTGTGGTTGTAATAATAATGGGAACTTCTCCATTTCGGAAGCGCTGAACCTTTTCCTTGCGGTTCGGGTCTTCTGCATAGACCCCTTCTATCAAAGGGTTCTGCTTTTTCAAAAGAGCCGTTGTTGCTTCTAATACTGGTATGGATGGAACGAACAGAAAGGCTTGTTTTTTAAATTCCAGTTGGGAAGTGATCCATGCTTGAACATTTTTTGGAAGGCATCCTTTTTGAAGGGCGCGTTTGTAATTCCCGCACCATGAAAAGACAGGTACAGGCAGCGGATGACCGTGGTATCTTTGAGGGATTTTGACTTGATTGACGATCTGTTTTTTCAGGGCATCGGATGGGGTTGCGGTTAAATAAATGAGGGAGCTGTGTTCTTTTCTTGCCCGTTCAGCAGCAAACTGGAGACTTTGATCAGCTGAGTAAGGAAAGGCATCAACTTCATCTATGACCATTAAATCAAACGTTTGTTTAAAACGGAGAAGCTGGTGAGTCGTGGATATGGTGAGGTTGGCCTGCTTAAACCGGTCTTCGCTTCCTCCATATAGAGCGGCAATTTCCGCTTGAGGAAAAACGGACTTAAGTCTCGGGGCAAGTTCGAGAACAACATCCATGCGCGGGGTAGCAATGCAGACTTGCTTGTTTTCAAGCAGAGCTTGTTCAATTCCTTTGAAAAGCATTTCTGTTTTCCCTGCACCGCACACAGCCCAAATGAGGAGGTCATCTTTATTTTTTAGAGCATCAAGCATGCGGTCTGACCCTTTTTGCTGCTCTTTTGATAGCTGCCCCTCCCATTGCATCGCTTTAAATTCAGGCTGCCGGATCTCTGATTCAGGACCCGTCCAGTTAAGAAGAGGTGTACATTCGCTGACTCTTCCCATAAGGATGCAGGCGCGGCAATAAGAGCAATGTTCACCGCACCTTGCACACTTAAATGAAGCAATCATGCTTTGATCCCTGTTGTTACAGCGATTACATCTAAACTGTTTATTCGATTTCTCCAAGCCATACTCATACTCAATATAGCCGTTTTCATAATGCCGGTGGATGAGTTCAAACGGAAATGGAATTTCATCGATGAGCAGCTTTTTTCCCTGAAGATGTTTTTGGAGGTCTGTGGAATAGGTAAACGATGGATTGATTTGGCTAACACGGAGGTGATGCTTTGAAAACGGAAGTCCTTCTTCGTCATTCTCTGTGGGTTTCAACAATCCATTATGTATGTGAAATCTCATTCTGCATCGAATTTTGTTTGTTCGATTTTTCTGAATCTTTTTTCCACACTGATGGGTGTACGGTTTAGATGTCTTGCTATATCACGGAATTTTATCCCTTTCTTTCTTAAGTCAATCAGCTTTTTATCTTCTAGTGTTGTCCAGTGACGGTAGGCTCTTTTCTGTAAATCAATTTCCTGCAATAAGACCACTCCTCTAATTTAATGTAGCATTATCTTAAGTATGTTAAATTTTGCAGAAATTGTCTAGTCTTGTCATATGATTAAAAGATAAGGAAATCAAATTTTCGGTGCTAATTTCGTTATTTTTGCGTTGATTTTCGGATTTTGTTGTTTCGGCGAACGAAATAGTTTTGCGAGTATTCCAAATTAAGGTAAATATGCAGTGGTGAGCATTATTTTAATAAATTAATTCTTCATTTTAACTATCGAAAATTTTTTTTCACTTGTGGATTAGTTTTGGTGTGATTTATGACTATGCAAATCAATTCTCTCAACAAAAAAACTGACCCCACAAGCCGCAAGCTGCAGCCTTAAGAGTCAGTCTCTCATTCCATTATCTCTTATACCACCCAAGTCCCATCGCACCTTCACCTAAATGCGTGCCGATAACCGGTCCGAAATAGCTGATGGAGTATTCTACATGGGGATACTTCGCTTCTAGTTCTTCCTTCATTTGCTGAGCTTCATCCGGGCGGTTGGCATGTATGATGACCGCGCGCATTGGTTCTCCAGCACGTGCGACTTCATCAAAAAGATCGTAGATGCGGTTGATTGCTTTTTTGCGTGTGCGGATTTTTTCAAACGGGACGATCAGTTTATCGACAAAATGCAGGATAGGTTTGACCTGCAGGAGGCTGCCGATCATAGCCTGCGCACCGCTTAAACGTCCGCCGCGCTGTAAATGTGATAAATCATCTACCATGAAATAAGCTTGATTTGTCTTTTTCACTTCGTTCAGCCGTGCCATGATTTCCTCAGGTGATTTGCCTTCTGCAGCAAGTTCCGCGGCCTCAATAGCATAAAACCCTTGAACCATGCAGCTGACTTCTGAATCGAATGCATAAACCTCAATGTTATCAACCATTTGGCCCGCTGAAACAGCTCCGTTGTAGGTTCCGCTGATTCCGCTTGATAAATGAACACTGATGACCGCATCATTTTCTTTAGAAAGCTCTTCGAATAATTCAACAAACTTTCCCACTGAAGGCTGTGACGTAGTCGGAAGCTCGCCTCTGTTTTTGACTTCTGCATAAAAGTCTGCAGCTGTAATTTCAACTTCCTCCTGGTACACTTCCCCGCCAAAAATCACGCTCAGCGGAATCATATGAATATTTAACCGCTCCCGTGTTTCTTTTGGAATATAAGCTGTGCTGTCCGTAACTATTGCCGTTTTCATATATGTACCATCCTTGTAATCGACTTCTCTTATTGTTCTTTTATTTTATAAGATAATCCTTTTCATTTCATTACTTTGTTAGTAAAGGCTGTTTTTTCATAGATTGTTGTTTTTTATTATAAATGTTGTCCGTTGCTTTCCGCGGGGAGCATGGGAGCCTCCTCGGCGTTGCCTGTGGGGTCTCCCAATTTGCTCTATTTCCCGCAGGAGTCAAGTTCCTTCCGCTACAATCCACTTTAGGTTTTAACATATAGTCTAAAAAAAGCACTGTTTACGAAAAGAGCCTGTGTAAATAAACGAAGAATAAAAAAATAAATCCCTGCTATCTACTATAACAGGGATTTGAGCGATATAGAAATGCATTCTAAAAAAAGAGCTGTTAAAAGCAAAAAACCTGCCGAAGCAGGTTTTATCGCACTTCCACCCAGCCGTTTTTGATGGCAACGACTACAGCTTGAGTACGGTCATTAACGTTCATTTTTTGAAGAATGTTGCTTACGTGATTTTTAACGGTTTTCTCACTGATGAAAAGGGCTTCGCCGATTCCGCGGTTGCTTTTTCCGTCCGCAAGCATTTGCAGCACTTCGCATTCGCGGCGAGTTAAAATATGTAATGGACGTCGGATTTCAGTCGTGATGGTTGTTGTGCCTCCGCCTGATCCGCTTGTCGCAAGACGTCTGAATTCATTCACAAGGTTATGTGTTACTTTAGGATGCAAGTATGATCCGCCATCAGAAACGACTTTAACAGCTTCGATCAGTGTGTCTGCATCCATTTCTTTTAACAGATAGCCGCGAGCGCCTGTTTTCAAAGCGTGAGTTACATAGTTCTCATCGTCGTGAATCGACAGGATGATGACCTTTGTTTCTGGATTTGCTTCCACCAGCTGTTTTGTAGCTTCCACGCCGTTTACTTTTGGCATGTTGATGTCCATGATGACAACATCAGGCTTGCTGTCTTCAACGATGGCTAATGCATCTTCGCCGTCATCGCCTTCTGATACAACTTCAAAGCTTGGTTCGAAATCCAAGATTCGTTTGACGCCTTCTCGGAATAATTGGTGATCATCGATTATCGCAATTCTTGTCTTCATGCATACGCCTCCCATTTTTTTATTCTAGTCTATTACACAGTGATGCCGTCAATATGTCTTTGGTCTATTTTTTCAGACGTTGAGAGGCACTTGTATCATGATGAATGTCCCAAGACCTATTTTAGAATCAATTGTAATTCGGCCGTTTAAGAGCTCTACACGCTCTCGCATTCCAAGGAGACCGAACGATTTGTTCTGATTTTGCTTCATTTCTTTCGTATCGAACCCTTTTCCGTTATCCTTGATCATCAGAATGATATTATTCTGATTCACCTCAACCTTAACCTGAATCTCACGGGCTTCTGCGTGCTTCAAAGCATTTGTGACTGCTTCCTGAGCCAGTCTGAACAGTGCTACTTCAAAACGCGGCGGAAGCCGGTTTTCTTCAAAATCGCCGAGGCTTGAAAATAAGATGCGGGTTTTACCGTTATACTCTTCGATTGTATAAAGGTACTTTCTGAGGGTCGGTATGAGTCCAAGGTCATCCAGTGCCATTGGCCTTAAATCATAAATAATCCTCCGAACCTCATACAGGGCATTGCGAACATTTTGGCGAAGGCTGCGGATTTCTTTAAATCCTTCGTCAGAACCCCGCTCTCTGAAGATCCGTTCAATCAGCTCAGAACGCATCATGACGTTAGCAAGCATCTGCGCAGGGCCGTCATGTATTTCTCTCGAAACACGCTTGCGCTCTTCTTCCTGAGCTTCAATGATTCTCAGACCGAAATCCTGCTTCTGCTGTGCATCTTCAATCAGCATGCCTACCTGACGAAGATCCTGATGCAGATAATTCAAGACAACAGAGATTTGGCTCACAAGCACCTCAGCCCGTTCAATCGTCTCCTGAAGCCCAAGCAGCCTTCTCTCTAAATCATCACGCCGGTCTCTGAGCTGCTTCTCTTTTTGCTGAAGCATGGTGAGCTCCACCTGAAGCTTGTGGGCTTTCTCATAGGCTTCCCGGATCTCTTCCTCGCTGAATTGCTTAAAGTGCTTGCTCACCTCAGACAGACGCGATCTTGCAAACCTGGCATGGACCTCAAGCTTGTCTCCCTGTTCGATCACATCATTAACTTGTATTTTAATTTGTTTTAGTTCTTCTACAAGCTCTTCATATTGCTGACGGGACTGTTCGCCGATTTTAAAAATCTCGCCTTTGCTGCCGTCAACCGTCTTTACCATCTTATCCAGAATTTGATCAAGCACTTTGCAGTCAAGCTTCTTGGAGTCCACTATATCTCCTCCACTAATGGGTTAAAATAAACTTCACACAATATAATGATTGAAGTGAAAATTTTGTCGCTTTATAATATAAGAATGTGCATTTATAATTCCATTTGCCTTCTATAAGCTTGCAAGGAGGTGTACGAGCATGCTTTCACACTATTATACCGTAAAAGGATACGGAGAGCATGAAATATCCATACAGAAATCACGTTTTATTTGTTATATAAACCGCGCAGAAACCGAAGAAGAGGCGCAGGCCTTCATTCAGCAGATAAAAAAGAAGCATTGGGATGCGACACATAACTGCTCAGCCTATTTAATCGGCGAACACGATCTGATCCAAAAAGCAAATGACGACGGGGAACCAAACGGAACCGCAGGAGTGCCGATCCTTGAAGTACTTAAAAAGAGACAGCTGAAAGATACCGTTGCCGTTGTCACCCGTTATTTCGGCGGCATAAAGCTCGGTGCAGGCGGATTGATCCGCGCATACGGAAGCTCAACCTCTGAAGCCCTGAACGCAATCGGCATCGTCGAGCGTAAGTTAACGCGCGTGATGCATACTAAGATTGATTATACATGGCTTGGAAAAGTGGAAAATGAACTGAGAAATTCACACTATCAGCTTAAAGAAATTCATTATCTTGATACCGTTGAGGTTGAGACGTTTGTCGAAGAAGGTCAGAAGGATCAATTCATAGAGTGGATGACGGAGCTTACAAATGGCCAGGGTGCAATCAGCGAAGGTGCTCAAATTTATTTGGAACAGCCAAAAATTTAAATGGACAGAGGAGTAACTTATGAATAGGCAGGAAGTTAAAAAAATAAAGAAAAAGAAGAAGAAAAGTGTCTTTAAACGAATTTTATTTTTGTTCTTCATACTATTTTTATTAGTCGGCGGATACGCTGGATATGTTTTTTATCAAACCTATCAGGCAGCAAACAATTCATTTGATGATTTAGGAAGAGATAAATCAAAGCTCCGCGATGAGGCGGTCACCATTTCCAACGATCCCGTTTCCATTCTGTTAATGGGTGTTGAAAACTACTCGAGCGGCGGATCTGGAGGACGGGCTGATACACTGATGGTTGCTACGTTCAATCCAAAGGATCAAACGATGAAATTGCTGAGTCTTCCACGTGATACTCGCGTAGAAATCCCAGGTAAAGAAACAAAGCGAAAAATCAATTCAGCCTATTCAGCAGGCGGAAAAGAATTGACGATTGAAACAGTCGAAGGATTCTTGGAAATTCCGATCGATTACTATGCAACAGTCAACTTTGAGGGCTTCAAAAACATCATCGATATCGTTGGCGGCATTACTGTTGATGTTCCTTTCGATTTCACTCAAAACAGTGATGATCCAAAGGCTGAGAAACTCGAGTTCACCGAAGGCCCTATGAAAATGGACGGAAGATACGCATTGGCCTATGCAAGAATGAGGCTGCAGGATCCTAATAATGACATTGGACGTAACGAAAGACAGCAGCAGGTTGTAAAAGAAGTGATCAATGAAATCGTATCAGCAGGCACTCTGCTAAAGGTTGACAAGCTGACAAACGAAGTTGGCAAGAACGTTGAAACCAACATGAGAATGTCCGAGCTATTAGGCTTCTATAAAAAGTACAACAACTTTAACACGAATAAAATTGAAACTGTAAAGCTTGAAGGCGTGGGAGAATACATCGGCAACGCCGCTTACTGGATTCCGGATGATGAAAGCCTTGAAGAAGTAAGAGATGAACTGAGAGAGCATTTAGAGCTTCAAACATCTCAGGACGATACGTTAGAGAGCAATTAATACAGAGAATCCCAAGCCTTATTGGCTTGGGATTTTATTCTATTTACTGAAAGTTTATCAACTCGTAAAAGACTTGGTCCAACTTTCAGCCTTCATTACCAGCAAAGAAAACATAAAAAAACCGCACAGCAGCTGCTATGCGGAATTAATTATCTTTTTGAGGCTTTGAGTTTTCTGAATGCGTTGATAAGCGGTTTATGGCCTTCCCCGATCAATCCGATGAGTTCAGCTGTAATCTGGATGAAAAACAGCAGAATCATCATAATCAAGAGAGCCATCCACATCGTTGCATTTGAGAAAAGAATAGCTGACAGTCCAAAGCATGCACTGAAAAAGTAAATAAGCAGCACGGATTTTCTGTGGCTGAATCCCATGTCCACTAAACAATAGTGCAAATGCAGCTTATCAGGTGCAGCAATATTCTGTCTGTTCACCAGTCTTCGCACAATCGCAAAGAGTGTGTCGAAAATAGGTATAGCCAGTACAATGATCGGTATAATAAAACCGAATAATGTGATGTTCTTAAATAACCCCATTGTCGAAAGGATCGCGATGGAGTATCCGAGGAACAGCGCTCCGGTGTCTCCCATAAAAATCTTCGCAGGGTAGAAATTGTGAATCAGGAATCCGAGTGTGCTTCCGATCAGAATGACACATAGAGATACAACCGCAAACTGAAAATTCGTAAACGCCATGATCAGAATGCTGGTCATCGCTATAGATGAAACGCCAGCAGCAAGTCCGTCCAATCCATCGATCAGGTTGATGGCGTTTGTGACGCCGACAATCCAGAGGATGGTTACAGGATAGCTCCAGTAATCAAGGTAAATCAGTCCGAGAAACGGAAGGGTAATCTTGTTAATGAGCAATCCGGATGAGACAACGACTGCAGCTGCAGCCAGCTGCCCTGCAAGCTTATACTTTGCTGAAAGAGTAAAGCGATCATCAAGGATACCAATAAAGATAATGATGAAAGCACCGATTATTATCTCTTTCATATACATTGATTCAGGACGCAGGTAGAGGTAACCTGCCACAACGCCGATAAAGATGGCGAGACCGCCAAGCCTTGGCATTAGGCCCTGATGAATTTTTCTGCTGTTGGGCTTGTCTACCGCCCCGATTTTAATTGCAAGTTTTTTTATAAGTGGTGTAATAGATACAGCCACTATAAACGATACTATAAAAGCTATAATATAATTAGAATAATCTAACATGCTTACACCAACTTGTGTGAGATATTTTCACTTCCTCCATCATAGCAAAAATATATAAACTTGCAATTATTATTTTGTTAAGATTCTGTACGGTTTATTCTAAGTATGAACTCTTTTTGAACAAAATAATAATGGCTATTGCTGCTTCAGCAATTTTTTATAAAACGATACTAACTTTCTTTCTTCAGTTTCCCAATTATAGGTCGTTTCGAAACTCATTCTTCCATTTACACCAAAATCTTTTGTCATTTCAGGGTTATCAAGCAGCACATTCAGCGCATCTGCAATGGATTCAGGCTTCTCAGGATCAATTAAAAGGCCGCTGTCCGAATTCTCCACCACTCTTCGGTAATGCGGGAAATCTGAAGCCAGAATGGCAACACCTGCTGCCATGTATTCAAATAATTTATTTGGCAGACAGACCAAATGATTGGGCTCAGGCAAATAAGGAATAATTCCTATTGAAGCCTTTGAGAGATAGGTTTCGATCTCTGAATAAGGCACACTTCCCATAAACTCCACACGGTCAGCAAAACCGTATGCTTTTACCTTTTCTTTGATTTTCCGCTCAAAGGCTTCAGACTCAAATCTTCCAACAAAAAGAAATTTCGCATCCGGGTGCTTGTCCGCTGCTAATGCAAAGGCCTCTGTTAATTGTTCAATTCCTCTGATAGGAGTGATACCCCCAAGATAAAGAACCATGTCTGGGTCTTTCAGGGCATAATGATTCAGCTTAAACATTTCAGTCAGAGGATAATTTTCAATCTTGCAGGAGTCATAGCGCTGATATCTTTCTCCTACTTCATCCGTTGTATAAATAACTCCTGATAAAATGGGAAGACATATTCTTTCAATTGCCTCGTAGATGAGACGAACAGGTTTTTTCATCCAGCTTTTCAAGTATTTTTTGCTCATAATCGCATTCGGATAATGCTCATGGGCATCAAAAATGACAGGTTTCCCGGTGAAAATACGAAGCAGAACGCCTGCTGGGATAAGCTCTGGATCATGGAAATGATAGAGGTCTGCATTTGTTTTTCTTGCAGCTTTAAAAACCGTAAACGTATGTAAAAAGCGCTTCAATTCCTGCTTTGGCTTTTCGATTGGAATAAGCTTGATTGAATCATCCAGGATCATTTCAGGCTTCGGTGCGACAAGCGAAACATCATACCCCGCCTTAACTAGAGACTTGCATTGCTTATGATAAATACGTCCGTCATATGCGTTATGAACAGACGTGATGACACAGATTTTCTTCATGATATCCATTCCTTTTTTGAAGTTATAGCAGAGTATTACTTTTAGCGCATTGATGTCCAGCTCCAGCGCCTAGCTCCTCGGTCAGAACGGATCCGCCAAAAAAGTCAAACCCGGACTTTTCCGTCGGATCCTTATCTGCCTTTCGGAGCTGACCAAGGCACTTCCGCTTTTCTTAACTCAAAGTTGTAACTTTTCAATTTATACTTTACACTATTATATTGACATATCCTAATTTTTAATGGAAAGGGATCACTATGAAAATCGTTTATATAACACAGCACTTTCCGCCTGAAATTGGTGCCGCACAAGGCCGTGCCTTTGATATGAGTACGAATCTTTCAAACCTGGGGCATGATCTGCATGTGCTGACGGCCTTTCCAAATCATGAATCAACTTCTAAATTGTACAGCAAAGAGAAGATGAACAAGCTATCGGTTTATCGCTCTTTTCGCATACGTGATACTAAAAAAAGCTCAATCCGGCGTTTGGCCAACTACTTGTCGTTCATGTGCTCAAGCATCGCAAGCGGCTTGCTCGTCAAAAAGCCGGACATTGTTTATGCAACCTCTCCTCAGCTTTTTCAAGGGGTTACCGGGTATGTGCTGAGCCGCATTCATAGAACAAAGTTCGTTTTCGAAGTCCGTGATTTATGGGTCGACTTCGCTGAAATTTTAGGTCAGTTTAAAAACAAAAAATTGCTGAATCTTGCCAGAAAACTTGAAAATTTCATTTATAAGAAAGCCGATCTGATTGTTGTCGTCACACACGGCTACAAAGATCGTCTGATAGACCTGGGTATTTCAGCAGATAAGATCATCGTTATTCCAAATGGAGTGAATCCAAATTCCTTAAAACCTGTAATAAAAAGGAACGATGTGAAAAAGGAATACGGGATTGAAGATAAATTTCTCGTCCTATATACAGGCAACATTGGTGCAGCGCAAGGTCTTCAGACCATCATAACGGCCGCGGTGAAGCTGAAGGATGACCCTTCTGTCTGCTTTATGTTCATAGGTGAAGGCGTTGAAAAAGAAGCTTTAATGGAACAAGTAAAAGCAAATCATTTAACCAACGTGCACTTTCTGGACAGCAAAAGAAAAGAAGAATTGGCTTCCTACTATGACAGCGCCGATCTTGGCATTGTCAGCTTAAAAAAGCATCCGCTATTTGAGATCACCATTCCATCCAAAGTGTTTGATTATATGGCTGTGTCACTTCCGGTACTGATTGGCGTTGAAGGTGAAGCAAGGGAGATCGTAGAGAAAAATCATGCCGGCTTCACGTTTGAACCTGAGAATCCGGAAGACTTTATCCGCGCACTGAAGCTCGCTCAAAGCCAGCCTGAAACACTTAAAGATATGAAGAAAAACCTGCGTTACCATCTCCTTCAATCATTTAACAGAGAAACACAGGCAGCAGAGCTTTCGGAAGCCCTGCAGGACTGCAAAGAATCTCATAGTATAAACCATATAAAAAAGACGACCTGATTTCAGAATCAGGTCGTCTTTTTTATCTAAAAGAAATATTGTGTTTCGCGCTTTAATTGTCCAGCTCCTCGGCCAGAACGGTTCCGGCAAAAAAGTCAAACCCGGACTTTGGATCCTTATCTGTATGTCGGAGCAAAACGGGCGTCTCCGCTTTTCTTATTATACCTCAAAAGGCACAGGCTTCTCATCACGCTTTTTAAAATAGTGCAGAATCGCTTCCACAATACGTCTTGAAGCTTCTCCGTCCCCGTATGGATTAGAGGCTTTCGACATCTCTTCATAGCGTTCTTTATTGTTAAGCAGCTCGTAAGCAAGCTGATAGATTGTTTCCTCATCTGTGCCTGCAAGCTTCAATGTTCCTGCTTCAATTCCTTCAGGGCGCTCAGTTGTGTCGCGGAGAACAAGAACCGGTACTCCCAGAGATGGCGCTTCTTCCTGCACGCCGCCTGAATCGGTAAGAATGATATGAGCTTTAGAAGCGAAGTTATGGAAATCATAAACGCCAAGCGGCTCGATCAAGTGAATTCTTGGATCATTTCCGAGAATTTCATCTGCGACTTCACGAACAGCCGGATTTAAATGGACAGGGTAAACAACCTGCACATCATCATGCTCTGTGATTAGACGCTTAATCGCACGGAACATGTTGCGCATTGGCTCTCCTAAGTTCTCGCGGCGGTGAGCTGTTAATAGAATCATGCGGTCTGATCCTACTTTTTCAAGCACTTCATGAGAGTAGGAATCCTTAACAGTTGTTTTTAAAGCATCAATCGCCGTGTTGCCAGTTATGTAAATGGTCTCGCCTTTTTTATTTTCCTGAAGCAGATTTGCCTCCGCTTTGTTCGTTGGGGCAAAATGAAGATCTGCGATTACGCCTGTAATTTGACGGTTCACTTCTTCAGGGAATGGAGAGTATTTGTTCCATGTTCTGAGTCCTGCTTCTACATGGCCGACAGCAATCTGATTGTAAAAGGCAGCTAAGCTTGCTACAAAAGTTGTCGTTGTATCACCATGAACAAGTACAAGATCAGGCTTAACGTCCTTCATCACTTCATCTAAGCCTTCAAGCGCCTTTGTTGTCACACCTGTCAGCGTCTGACGGTCCTTCATAATGTTCAGATCGTGATCTGGAGTAACTTCAAACAATTCCAGAACCTGATCAAGCATTTGACGGTGCTGGGCCGTTACAGTAACGATTGAATCAATTTCATCCGGGTACTTTTCAAGTTCAAGCACAAGCGGTGCCATTTTGATGGCTTCAGGTCTTGTACCGAAAATAGTCATGACTTTTAATTTGCGATCCATATATACGAAACTCCTTTTATAGTTCATTTTAGGCAGCTATTGTTCATTATATCACGTGCCTGAAAAGAGTATTTTTCTTTATTATTAGGATTTCATTACAATATTATTAGAAAAGCGGAATCGCCCGGTTAGCGCAGGCAGGCAAGACATCAAAGTGCAAAACTTTAAAAAAAGATGTGGTGCCTTAAACCCCACATCCACTACGAAAAATTCTCATACATCTGTATCAGCTTTTTGCTTTCTGCCTCCCAAGTTAAAACCTCTCGTGCACGCAGACAATTTTGCTGATAGTAAGCATATTGGTTCATAATCTCTAAAATTCCATTTACAATGCCTTCTGGCGTTTCCTCTGCCAGCACGCCGGTTTTGTACTCATCAATAATGACAGACTTGCCGGGGTGGTTGGAAGATACGGCAGGAACGCCTGCCTGCAGATATTCAAAGATTTTATTTGGTGTTGAATAATAGTTGTTTTTAGAAACCTTCTCATACATGACAAGGCCGATGTCAGCCTTCAAGGTGTAATGAATTAAATTCTCAGACGATACCTGATCGTGAAAAAAGACCCTGTCTGACAGTCCAAGTGAGACTGTACGGCTGACTAGCTCATCCTTCAAAATACCCGAACCGATCATTACCAGTTTGTAGGTTTCAGGAAGCTTTGCCATTGCATCGATAATCAATTCCAGTCCGCGGTACGGAGAAAATCCGCCTTGATAGAGCAGAATCGTATCATTTTCATTGAATGAATAATCCCAGTCAATCGCTTTCTCCTGTTTAAGGACATCCTTGTGAAAAAGAGGGATATTTTGAATGAGCACGCATGGTTTTTCTCCATTTTTTTCAAACAAATAATCTCTAAGATAAGGATTAACTGTTACAAGGTAATCGATTTTTTGAAAAAGCCGTTTTTCCATGGCGTACCCTGTGATGCGGTCGAGCTGATTGCGCCCGGCCATCTCATTGAAGATTTCATGTGAATCGTAGATGAGCTTCGCAGAGAAATCCTTTGACAGCATGTGCCCCTGCCACAGCGTATTTAAATCATGACAATGAACAGCGTCAATCGAGATCTCTTTCAAATGCACTTTGACCTTTTTATAAAACTCATAGTAGGCCAGGTAGTCTTTAGGAATTTTGACAAGCGGCAACCTCGCCGTGCGGACGATCAGCTTTTTAACTGCAGATTGCCTTGTTTGCGCACTTGCCTTCCCTTTAGACATAGTAGCTTTCATGCTTTTTACCGAAATGCCAATCCGAATCAAGTGAATGTTTTTATGTAAAAAAGGATCAGGCTCCTGGAATTCTCTGACGCAGGCTAAGTATACGGCATGTCCTGCTTCAGCTAATGCCAGGGCCTCTCTTTTTACTCTCGCATCATAAGGAATATCCTTATACAGCAGCATGAGGATATTCATTTTCTTGCCAGTTTCATAAACTCATCATATTCCTTGACGATCGGCCCTGTTTCGCCGACTGCTTTTTGCTCACCAAGATGAATCCATACAACACGGTCGCAGATCGCTCTTACTAGATTCGATGAGTGGGTTACAAGAATAACCGTTCTTTCTTGTTTGATTTTCTCCATAATTGCTTCACGGCATTTTTGCTGAAAAGCTGTGTCGCCTACTCCCAGAACTTCATCAATGAGAAGAATCTCAGGATCAAGTGAAATAGCCGTAGCAAATGCGAGTCTTGATTTCATTCCCGCAGAATATGTGCGCACAGGTTTATAAATAAAATCGCCAAGCTCGGAGAATTCTATAATATCATCGATTTTTTCATCAATGGTTTTCTTATTATGACCAAGCAGCAAGCCATTTAAATAGATGTTTTCGATTCCAGGCAGCTCCGGCTGAAATCCCGCTCCTAATGAAAGGAGAACCGGGTGTTCCTCGTCCATAATGCTGAATTCGCCTTTATCAGGAGAAATCAGTCCGCTGAGCAGCTTTAAAAGCGTACTTTTACCCGAACCGTTACGGCCGATAACGCCAAGAACCTCGCCTTTTTTCACTTCGAAGTTCAGGCCTTTCAGCGCCCAGAAACGGTCATCTTTTTTATGAAGATTCAATAGTTTTTTTAATGGTTTTTCTGTATGCTCCGGATAAGATACCCAGAGATCTTTAACTTCAATTATATTTTCACTCAATTAAATCACCTTAGCATATTCTTTTTCATTTTTGTTTAACAGGCGTATTCCTAAATACAAGATAGCAAGTGAAAGAATGGTCAAGATAAGCATCGGTAAAAATTCAGGAGGTCTGCCGTAAATCAGTACGTCTCTATAGGATTCCAAAAATGTTGTAAAAGGATTCAAATAGAGATATGGAACTAAACTAGCAGGTACGTCTTTCATTTCAAACAATACAGGTGATAGATACATTAAGACCCTTGAAATATATTGCATCATATTTTTCACATCCCGGATAAAGACGCCAAGATGGGCAAGGAAAATCATAACGCCTAATAGGCAGAATGCATTTATCAAAAAGATGAACGGGAAATAGAGAATATTCCATGAAAAGTCAATTCCGTATATCGCCAAAAATAAAATAAGCACAACGGCGCTGATTATAAATTTAATGCAGTTAACAAGTAAGCGAACGATAATAAAAATAATTTTCGGTACATAAACCTGCTGCAGAATATTCCCTTTGGATGAGATGGCGTTCGTTCCATCTACAAGAGCAGCCGTTACAAATTTCAGCGGAATTAAGCCAGTAAAGATAATCACTGCATAATTCTCTCCGCCTCTATCAAGGATAACCACGACCAGCAAGTAAAAAATGGCCATATAAAAAATCGGATCCAAGATCCACCATAGAAAACCAAAGTATGTTCTTGAATTGTTTGCTTTAAAATCAGAAGCAGTCAAATGATAGATCAAGTCTTTGTTGTTTTTTATGGCCTTTAATGTATCTAATAGCATAAGATGTTCTCCTAACTAACAAAATGTTGCACCTTAATAATAATATACTTAGTTAAATCACCTTTCAAGTTTTACAATGAAATGTAAACGTTTTGACATGATTTGAAACAGGCTTGTGCTGTATGGTGATAACTTCGAGCACATAATTAGGTTACGGTTGATTCCACTTTGCGCTCAAGAATCAGATTTGAGGAATCATAGCATGCGGTTGATTCCACTTTGATCCGCAAATATCAAAATTAAGGAATCATAGCGTACCGTTGATTCCACTTTCCTGCGCAAAACCCAAAATGGTGGAAGCATAGCGTGCGGTTGATTCCACTTTGATCCGCAAAATCCAAAATAGAGGAATCATAGCATGCCGTTGATTCCACTTTCCTGCGCAAAACCCAAAATGGTGGAATCATAGCGTGCGGTTGATTCCACTTTCCTGCGCAAAACCTAAAATGGAGGAATCATAGCGTGCGGTTGTTTCCACTTTGATCCGCAAAATCCAAAATAGAGGAATCATAGCATGCGGTTGATTCCACTTTCCTGCGCAAAACCAAAAATGGTGGAATCATAGCGTGCCGTTGATTCCACTTTCCTGCGCAAAACCCAAAATGGTGGAATCATAGCGTGCCGTTGATTCCACTTTCCTGCGCAAAACCCAAAATGGTGGAATCATAGCGTGCCGTTGATTCCACTTTCCTGCGCAAAACCCAAAATGGAGGAATCACAGGTAGTGGTCGATTCCCTATTCCAGCACAAAACTAGCAAGCACCTTTACAACCTCAAAGTGCCTTTTCCTAGCGAAAACCTACTGCCAGCAAAAGGGGTTTCTGCCTAGTATCTGTCTCTATTACCCCATACATTCTTTCTTCAAAACCTTACAGCTGAATAAAAAAAGACCATAAACGAATATGGTCCATTTTCACATTAAGTTGTGTCTTACTTTACGAATTTATAAAGGTTTCCGAAGTTGATGTATGTGATCTCTTCCGGGCAATCCTTCACAATGTTTTTCGTGTCGAAAATTCTTTTTGTTTTCATGCCTGTGAAGTCAGCTGCATCAAGTGATTTAAATTCGTTGTGATCTGTCAGAACTAAAACAAGATCTGAATTGTTCACAGCTGTTTGAATGTCTTTTTCTACCCAGTCTTTTTGAACATGCGGGTCGTAAGCAATCACTTCGTTGGCACCAGCCATTTTCAGCTGCTGGTAGATATCCATTGCAGGACTTTCACGAATGTCATCTACGTTCCCTTTGTATGTCAGACCGAATACCGTGATTTTTTTATCGTCTAAACCGCCAAGCATTTTCGATACGTTTTCTACAACAAATGATGGCATAGAAACGTTGATGTCGCGTGCCTGGTAGATCAGCTTCGCTTGTTCAGGAGCTTCTGCAACGATGAAATACGGGTCAACCGCTAAGCAATGTCCGCCAACGCCCGGTCCAGGGTGATGAAGGTTAACACGCGGATGCTTGTTAGCCATCTCGATAACGTCAAGAGCATTGATATCAAGTTCTGTACAGATTTTCACAAGCTCATTTGCAAGGGAAATGTTCACGTCTCTGAACGTGTTTTCCATTAATTTTGACATTTCAGCTGTCTTCGCATCCGTCAAAATCAGTTCGCCTTCAACAAATGTGCTGTATACTTTTGCTCCTGCTTCTTTACATGCTTCTGTCACACCGCCGATGATGCGGTTATTGTGAATAAGCTCATGCATGATTTGGCCAGGAAGAACACGCTCTGGGCAATGGACTAAGAAAATATCTTCGCCGATTGTAAAGCCATGCTTCTCAAGCAAAGGTTTTACATGGTCGTCTGTTGTACGAGGCGCGATTGTTGATTCTACGATGACTGTATTGCCTTTTTCAAGGTAAGGAATCATCATTTCAGTAGCGCTTAATACGTATTTTAAATCTACAGATTTATATTGATCATCTTTATTTGGAGTTGGAACAGCAATAATGAATACATCTGCTTTTTCAGGCTGTGTTGATGCTTTGAATTTGCCAGATGACATGACCTCTTCTAGTGCTTCTTGAAGGCCAGGCTCTTCAATATGAATTTTACCTTGGTTTAATGAATCTACAACATGCTGCTGAACGTCTACGCCAAGCACGTCTACGCCATGCTTTGCAAACATAATAGAAGTCGGCAGTCCAATATAACCAAGACCAAGTGTTGCGATCTTCATGTGAATTCTCCTCCAGTAGGTTGTTCATAAAATTTCTCTCATACAACAGTACAGCTTTGAAAACATCGTGTCAATGATTTCAGTTACAGCTGCTCTAAGAGAACTTTTTCTTCCTTCGTTTCTGTGATTTCTTTTAGTTCTGCCTGAATCATTTTATGCTTGCCGCATTGGTACCTGACGATATGAGCAGCTTCCTCCGATTTCTGAAGGAAGGCTTTCGGATTGTAGTAAAGGTATTCAATGGCTTCTGCAAGACCCATATAGTCTTCGCCTTCTGCTAAAAATCCGCAGGAGTCATCGATGAATTCAGGGATTGCATAAACACCGGACGTTACTGGCACAAGGCCGCTCGACATCGCCTCACCAAGAGAAACACCCTGGGAGTCCATTCTTGAAGGACTTAAAAAGACGCCGTGTGATTTATGCTGCTCCGCTATTTCTGTCTGAGACAAGAAGTAGTTGTGAAGATGAACGTTTGGAATGCCCCGGATCGGTTCAACGGTTTCATTCCATAAAGGACCCTGGCCATAAATGTCAAACGTGAGTTCTTCGAAGAAGGGCTTGTCTTTCAGCGCAAGGATCGCTTTAACGGTCAAATCGTTCGCATACGTTCTTGAAGCAAACGGACGGATCGTTAAAATCCGCTTTCGCTGCTCTTCCGTTTTCTCTACATAATTAAACAGCTCGTCATCAATGGAATTATGAATGATGCTGTAATTTTTGATAATCGTATTGGTATCCTTTTCAGCCACATTCTCTTTGTACCATTTTGAGACGAAAATAAACTTAATATCGTCATCATCTTCAGTATAAAGATCTGCCATGAAATCAAGCTGGTCCTGATTGCGTTTCGCATATTCAAGGCTGCTGCGGATTTCTTTTGTGCTCTGATAAAAGTTAAACCAGCGGCGGTACCATTTTGTTGTCTCAAAACCGTGCACCCATACAAGCTTTGGCGTGTAGCGCGCATCTGACTTCCGGACAGCCCGGTACATTCTTTCATTGATAAAGTGAAACAATACTTTCTTGTATGGCTTCGCATTCAAAAGATTTGTCAGCGCATCTTCTCCGCCAATGTAGACCGGCACACCTTCATAAACATAGTGAGCCACGCTTGCAGGTGACGTATTTAAACGGTAGATGGCACAATTAATGCCATTTTCACGATATCCAAGAACGCGCTTATGCACAAACATGTTCTGATAATACGTGTTTTTTTCGGGATAGACATTTGTGACAATCAGGTAATCAGCCTCCGGATATCTTAAAAACAGTTCCTTTTGGCTTTCTGCAGTTGTCACCTCATAGGCAGAAACGGAAAAATCCGTAATCACGGCTTCTCCGGTTCCTGAAAGCCTGATTCCCAATGAATAGCTGGAAACATCGCTTGGGAAACTCAAGTTCATTTCACTGCCAAGCGGATTGTACTGAACGTACACCTTATTGTTATCCCGGTCATATCCCACGATGACCTGCTGAACCTGAACACCGCTGTGCACAGTTCCGTCTATTCTTGCAATGTAAGAATGATCAGCATTTAAATTGCGGTCTACCTTATTGTTATGATCATAGTAAAGAATGATTGGCTTTGCATCTTTTGTCAGCTGGCTGATTTTAATATCCAGCTGGTCGCCGCCCTCAATCTGAACGTCATAGCTCGTGATTTTTTTCTTTGGCCATTTATCAAAAAAAGTACTTACTTTAACCGGCTCGTTTGTTAGCAAGACTGTCCCCTCCCGTCAATTGAAAAATATGAGACATACTTTTATTTTCTGCGTTTTAGTCCCCAATATTTCATCTGTAATTTCCCAAGTTTGGAATTCTGCAGTCTTGTCAATTTTGTTCTGAGCTCGTTTATGGCCCGTTCTTTTTCTTCGAGAAGCTTTTTCTGCTCTTCCTGGCCTGCAGAAATAGACTCGATAGAGATCCCTGATGCCTTTAGGCCTGCAGCCTGATGTTTACTGATCAGCTGACCAAGATTTTCACGTGATTCCACGTCATCAGCAATTGCTGTCAGTATGGTTTTAAATTCCTGTTCCATTTCTTTTTTATCCTGGATCAGGCGATCAGCAAGCTCTCTTACACGCTCGAGCTCATCCTGGTCAGCGGCGCCTGTACGCTGAAGATCAGTCTCTCTCTTTTTCACCCAGCTCTTTTCAAAAGCAATACCTGTTTTTGAAGCACTGCCGCTTTCTTTAGTTTCCACGGAGATAGCAGCTTGTTTATGGACAGGTTCAGATTCCATAGCGGCCTTCTTTTCTATGCGGGCATTATTGCCGGAAAATTTCTTGGCAACCATCTTATCAAATACAACGCCTGCTGCTTTCGCATCATTTAATGGGGACAAGTACGTGATGCCTTCACTTTGACCCAGTATGCTTCCTTCTTCATAGACGCCCCAAATGTCCGTGCCGCTGCCTTTATAATCACTTAATTTCGACGGCAGGTAAGGGTTTATTGGCTTGTTATCTTTCGTCGTCGAATCATTCACAACTAAGCAATCAAATTTCGTACAGAGGTTAAGGAACGTGTAGAAATCTACAAAGCCGTTGACGATGATGGAATCTTCAAGCGGATCGTTTTTAAGCTGATCCTCGAGCTCTGTCGGTTTAGCCGTGAAGACATGGATAAGCACCTTGCGCTGAGTATCCTCATTCGCTTCTTTTAAGCCAGAGAACAAATCGTTCAAGTTCCGCTTGCTGTAGAAGTTTCCAAAATAGGCAACATTTACATGGTCATCCGATAGAAGTGGATAATTGAACTCCTCCATGTGGTAATAATTTTCCGGCAGTGTAGGATGCGGCTCAATGACCGCTTTTTGCTTGATGATTGGCTTGATTTCCTCGATCGGGAACATATCCATCATGTATTGGTACTGGTTTTTGTTTGTAAAAATTAATTCATCCGCAAAAATATACGGCAGATACTCACACCATACGAACATGCTTGCATCGTTCGGAGACGGAAAACCTGCTTTTTTCACATCAGCTTCAAGCTGCTTTAAATACCCTTGATCTGTAATATCAACCAGGCGCTTCTTAGCTTCAATATCATAGATTAATGGATCTGAAAACTCAGCGATCCATTTTGTCTGCGGGTATTTCTTTTTGTATTCATACGCCAGAAAGTGGGAAGCAGCCCACATCGCACGGCTGAATACCTGCTTATGAACGCCATTTTTCTCTACCAGTTCATTCGCGCCTTTCATGCCCAAATCCATAAACGTTTTGATATGTGCCCAGTGAGAAAAGCTTGAAGGCGAGTTGATCGGAAGTCTTGTATGAATTAAATCATCCACCATTTGGTTCAGGGATGTATTTTTTGTCCGGACTTTGTCCATTGTATTGTAGATGACATCTGAAACCTTGCCTGCCTCTCTCATACGTTTCGCCATAACGTTTCCGGCTGTGTCGTTATACGGCGGGAAACAATAGGAAACAACCAATTGCTCAACTTTGTCTTTGTTAAGCAGGTGATAAGGGAAGTAAGTCAGCCTTCTAGATGAAATTTCTTTAATTATCCGGTCGTATTCATCTTGATGCTGTTCGTAATAATTCACAATAAATGAGCTTTGCGCGTTCGTTTTCCGCTCGATAAAATCACGTTTTTCAGGTGAAAGATCAGAAATCAGCAGAAGATCATTCATTTTTTCAATACAATCCGCACGCTGTTTTACATTAAAATCAAACGTCATAGCCTGGCGGGAAATGGAGTTTTCTCTGAGTGTTCTATAGTAGATCACTTTCTTTGTTATAGGAGCTACCACGAACTCAAGGTCATTTTTTATCAGCAGTTCTGAGAAAAAGACAACATCTTCGCCGCTATTCAGACTTTCATCAAACTTGTATTTTTGGACATATAAAGTCGGTATCAGCTTGCATGCGTTAATGGTTAACACCGTGTGCAGCTTCATGTAAGGACTTTGCTTACTTATTACGGATTTTAAAATCTGGCGGTTAATCGGATTGGAAGATTGAACATTTCCGTCCGGCTCAACGTTAAAGATTTGAGAAATCACTATAGCGTTCGGCTTTGCCTGCTTGAACATTTCCTCTAAAAAATTGTCAGAGAAGTAATCATCGTCATCAAGGAATGTGACGTATTCGCGAGTAGCCAGGGAAATCCCTTTGTTTCGTGCAATGGATGCACCAGCTTCATCCATTATGACAACACGGATATTCGTCAAGTTTCTTTCTGAGATCAGCTGATTGATAATCTCTTCCGTTCGGTCTTTTTCTCCGTTAATCACCACAATGACTTCAAATAAGGCAGGATCAAGTGTTTGATCAGCCAGTGATTTTAAGCATTTGCCAATGACATTTTCACCTTTGTAGGTAGGGATAATAACGCTGATGCCTTTGTCATAAAGAGGCTTTTCGTTCTTCCGCACATGCTCCTTTTCGATGTCATACCCCATTTTCATAGCTCGTGTTAGTCGGACTTTCTCTAAACGTTTGAGTATTTCCACTTTAAGCATTATTTCTTACCTCTTCCGGCTAGTTTTTTCTTCAATGCCCAGTATTTCAATTGAACTCGGCCAAATCGGGATTTTCTCAGGACATTATAACGGTGTTCGATATTTGCAGCTTTTTTGTTTGCATCCTCAATTTTCCCAGTCGCTGCAAGAGCTGCTTTCAGTGCATCTTCTTCACGGTTCAGCAGCTCAACTGTTTCAATTTGCAGCTGGCGGATATATTCATCCTTCTGTGCAATTTGTGCTTTTAGCTCTTCATACAGCTTGTCAGGCGATTCTTTTGGCTGCTGAAATTCTTTTATTTGTTTCTCCAGTTTTGACACTTGACCTGCTAGAGTTCCGATGCGCTGCGTGTATTCTCTTTCCAGCGAATAAAATCCCTGCTCTAATTTCTTTGTGTTTTCTGCTGTATAAAAAGTTTGGTTATTTTCTTGAACAGCTGTGCAAATTACGCCTGTCCATCTTCCCAAATACTCAAAGGATTCAACTTTGAAATGAGCACCTAATTGTTCAGCTAATAATGAGTAATAATAAGTGCGTTTATGATCTATGAAATCATTAATGCCAAAAGGAACCGTTACGATTAATCTTCCGCCCGGCTTTAAATGCGACAATGTTTTCTTCAAGAACGAATCAGGGTCACTGATATGTTCTAGTACTTCAGTAAGCAAAATCGTGTCGTAGTCAGTGTCTATGTCATGATCCGTCATAAAATTAGAAACTTTAAATGAAACGGCGGCTTGTACAGAGGGGTGTTCTTTACCAAGTTCTGTCTTTGCGTATTCTATTGAATCATGAGAGATATCGATTCCATCTACTTTTTTGCCTTCCCGACCTAATAGTATGGCATTTATACCCTGTGAGCAACCAATATCAAGCACTTTACTGCCTTGGACATGTGTAACAATCCAATTTATGCGCTCTCTTGTTTTCTTGCTGAAATCTGTTCCTAAAGCTCCATAATATGCTTCATTAACACGATCTATAATAAGTTTACTCAAAGAAACTCCTCCAATTAGCTGTGTGTTATGGCAATGACGTATTTTCAATTCTCTTTGATTGTAGTTTTTGCAGATTTATTCTATGTATTCTGTAAGGCCCTACTTATTATATCGAAAACTGTCTTTCGTTAACAACCATAAATAAAGCCTGCAATCAAAATCGAAGATTGCAGGCTTTTGTTATTAGTTCGTTTTCTTCCATTGATAGAAGTCGTTGATTCCCTGAGCAATCGCTTCGGCAGCTCCATCCCTGCCATCATTTGTTTTAAAGATAGATGCATCATTTTTATTTGAAATGAAGCCCATTTCAACCAGGACTGATCTTGTATAATTTTTATCAATGACATAAAAAGCTTCTTCTTTTATCCCACGATTTGTTGTATCTAGCGCCTTTACTAACCGTGACTGAATAAAAGCTGCAAGTTTTGCACTGTCTGCTTTTTCTTTGTCAGTCATAGACGCCGTGCTAAAGCTGCCGCTGCCGTTTGTTGCAAACGTTTCTGTTCCATTAGCTGATGGAGCCGTGCTTGAATTCATATGAAGGCTGACAAAAACGCCGGCGTTCTTGCTGTATGAAAAATCAGTCCGTTCGTTTAAAGAAAGAAACGTGTCATCTGATCGGGTCATCTGGACGTCATAGCCTAATTTCTTAAGCTTGTCAGCTGCGATTTTACCGACTGCCAGAGTCACATCTTTTTCCTGCAGGCCATTCCCAATTGCTCCAGGATCTTTTCCTCCATGACCAGGATCGATCACAATGACTTTGTTCAGCTCTGTATCTTCTGCAACAGGTTCAAGAGTTAAATATTTTGCTGAGACATATCCTGTTTTTCCGCTGTATTTAACTGAAACCCAGTCATCTTTAAGTTCCGCAGGATTCAGCACTTCTACCTCTTTGCCTTGCGGGATTGTAAGAATAATGGCTGAGCTTGTACTTTTTTGGGAGCGAAGACTCAAGTTCTCGCGTACATAGTACTTTAGTTCCTGGGGTGCAATTTCTTCGACAACGACTGGTTTGTTTACAATATCCGATGATTTTATATATCCTGTCTTGCCATTATGATCAGCTTCAGCCCACCCATTTGCGATCCCGCCCTGTCTGATCTTTATTTGATCATTGGCTGTCAGTGACGCGAGCACGGAAGAAGCTGTGCTTTTCGAAGTATACACTTTCGTGTTTTTATTTGCGTAATAGGTAAAGTAAACAGGTTTGCTCGCAATGCTGCTGTACGGTGTATACCCTTTTATACCATTGTATTCAATTCTGCTCCAGCCGCTGATGACACTGCCTTTTTTCACTTTCACAGCAGAACCGGGCGCAATTTTTGTCTTAGGTGTTTTTGTATTTCTCTCATTATATAGGGTGACATTTTTAACAGCATAGTATGTGAAATATACCGGCTGGGCTGATGTGAGTTTTGAGTAATCAGCATAATACTTTGTTCCCTTATGATTAATTTCTACCCAACCATTTAGGACCGTTCCTTTAGCAACCTTTATGACAGCATCCTCTGCTATAGATCCGAATCTTTTCGTCTGAGTCCCTCTGCCTCCGTAAAAACTCACAGGTTCCTTAGTATAATAGTTAAAGTAAACCGGCTGGGAAGGCTTTTTGTTCGTAATGTCTGCAGCTTTGGCATACATGGTTTTTCCGCCAAGCTTAATTTCAGCCCATCCGCTGCTGATTCCGCCTTTTTTAACGGTAAAGGCTGTCTGAAACTTGACTCTTCCCGCTTTTGAAAAACGATCTCCAGGGCCGGTCCGAGCTTCAAACTCATTTTTTGCATAGTATGTAAAGGTAACAGTTGAGGCTTCTGCTTTTTGTGGCGTCCAAAATTCAATCATTCCTGCAGCAAGTAAAAAAACGGCAATCACACTGACTAAAAGCTTTTTCATTCCATACGTTCCTCCCGGGTGTTTGTAAACTGGCAAACTGCCCGGGACTTTCCGCACAGCCTGCTCAGTTTATATATCGAGTCAATCCGGGAAATCTTTAGCGATATTTAGAAAAAAATGTATGGGTTTTAATTAGGAGACAGATGGAAAAAGGAAAGTGAATCACTGAAATCGGCAAGTATTTAACTCTTTTAGAAAGTAAAGTACTCATTCCGGAAAGTATTTTTGCCGTTTTAGAAAGCATTCAGAAGCTGGACCAAAAGAAGACCATCCTTAAGTGTTTGAAACCACTTAAGAACGGCCTTTTATTACTTCTTTGCGTCCTACTGAAACATAAGTCATCCATTCGGGAATATCTCTCAGCGGATAGATGTTTCTGCCATCAATTAAGATGGGGGTGTTCATTTTTTCCTGATAGAGGTTCATTGGGAACGTGCGGACTTCATCCCACTCCGTCACAATAAATGCAGCATCTGCATCCGTGATTGCTTCAGCAATCGTATCGCAATATGTAATCGATTCCTTTAACACCTTCCGTGCTTCATCCAGTGCGATAGGATCGTACCCAGTAACGACTGCACCTTCCTTCACCAATTCCTTCGCAATGACAAGCGAAGCAGCTTCTCTTACATCATCTGTATTAGGTTTGAAAGCTAAGCCGAGAAGAGCAATTTTTTTCCCTTCAAGAGAACCCAAATGCTTTTTCGCTGACTCGATTAACTTTAACGGCTGCCGGTTGTTTACGGTGATGACCGAATTCAGCAGATCGAATTTATGCTGCACGTTGCCTGCTAATTGAACTAATGCCTTTGTATCTTTCGGAAAACAGGAGCCGCCATATCCGATACCGGCTTTTAAAAATTGCGAACCGATTCTGGCGTCTTTCCCAATTCCTTCTGCCACATCTTCAATGTCTGCGCCTAATTTTTCGCATATATTGGCGATCTCATTGATAAAGCTGATTTTCGTAGCCAAAAATGCATTTGCAGCATACTTAATCATTTCCGCACTTCTAATATCCGTCCTGACTACTGGAATGCCAAGCGGTTTATAGATTTCTTCAAGCTTATCCCCGGCAAAAGGAGAGCTTGATCCAATGACGATACGGTCCCCGTGGAAAGTATCATGGATGGCAGAGCCCTCTCTGAGAAATTCAGGATTAGATGCGACTTCTGCATGGATGGATGGTGCCTTATACTGTTTGACGATCTGTAGAATATGTTCATTTGTACCGACGGGAACGGTGCTTTTTACAACAATAATCACATCGTTTTGAATTTGTTCAGCGATTTGAACAGCTGCCGCTTCAACATACGTCAAATCAGCAGATCCGTCTTCCTTTTCCGGTGTGCCGACAGCGATGAAAATGATTTCACTTTCCCCGTAAGCTGTGCGGGAATCTGCGGTAAAAGACAATCTTCCTGACTGGACATTTTTCTTCATTAAGTCCTCTAGACCAGGTTCATAAATAGGAGAAACTCCATTGTTCAGAAGATCCACTTTCTTTTCATCGATATCCACACACCTTACCTGATGGCCGATCTCAGCTAAGCATACACCTGTGACAAGCCCGACATATCCGGTTCCAGCAACTGATATTCTCACTGAGTAATCCCCTGACCTTTCTCTATCCGTTTGAAACTTTATTTTTTATGTACTGCAAAATATCTTCTCTCAGCTCATCGTTATCCATGGCAAAATCGATTGTCGCCTGAATAAAGCCAAGCTTGTCTCCGACGTCATATCGTTTGCCGCTAAAATGAAAAGCCGTTACCTCTTCTTGATGGGCAAGTTCTTTTAGAGCATCCGTTAATTGAATTTCTCCGCCTGAACCCGGTTTAAGATTTGCGAGAATGTCAAAAATCTCCGGGCGCAGGATATATCTTCCTAAAATAGCCGTAGTGGACGGGGCATCTTCCTGCTTTGGTTTTTCAACTAAATCTTTGACTTTATAAACATGGTCAGCCATTTTTGCATTTTCATCATAGCTGACGATTCCATACTTCGAAACATCTTCAGGCTTTACATTTTGCACGCCGATCACTGTGCTTTGAAATTGATCATAAATGTCGATTAATTGCTTTAAGCAAGGAACCTCAGATTGAACAATGTCATCACCAAGCATAACAGCGAAAGGTTCATTGCCTATGAATCTTCTGGCGCAATAAATCGCATGCCCGAGACCAAGAGGCTCTTTTTGACGGATATAATGAATATTGGCCAGCTCCGAAATGCCCTGGACCTTGCTGAGCAAATCCCATTTCTCTTTTTTAATCAGCGTTTCTTCAAGCTCATAGGATTTATCAAAATGATCCTCAATCGCACGTTTCCCTCGTCCGGACACGATTAAGATGTCCTCAATTCCGGAAGCAACGGCTTCTTCGATTATATATTGAATCGTGGGTTTATCAACAATCGGCAGCATTTCTTTAGGCTGGGCCTTCGTAGCCGGCAAAAACCTTGTCCCCAAACCCGCAGCCGGTATAATCGCTTTTTTCACATGCATGTGTCTACCCCCTGGTTATGTCAAAAGTCTCTCTCTTTATATTACAACATCAATAGAGTCTATTCCTTTAAGGTTTTATAAATGTTTGGTTAAGACGAAAAGCGGAGCCGACTGGTCAGACCCGACAGACAGATAAGGGTCCGACAGAAAAGGCGCTTTTTGCCTTTACTGGCGGAGCAGTTCTGGCCGAGGGGCTAGGAGGCGGAGCTGGACAATGACGAAAAGCGGAATCGCCTGTTTAGCTCCGACAGGCAGATAAGGATCCGGCAGAAAGGGCGCTTTTTGCCTTTACTGCCGGATCCGTTCTGACCGAGGAGTTAGGCGATGGAGCTAGACAAGACGAAAAGCGGAGCCGACTGGTCAGACCCCACAGACGGACAGAAAACAAAAAAACTGACTCCAAAATCGTCTTCCAACGTTTTCAGAGTCAGTTTCTCTTAATTACTGAAGAAACCAGTTTTGCAGACTGCTGCGGGTTTGCTCAGAGATGGCTCCTTTTCCGCCCAGGTAGTGAATGTGCGGAATGAATGTCATGTGATCATAGATGTAGCTTGAGACATGCAGCGGAACGGCATCTTTTTCTACTAGAATGATAGGTGCGCGGTCGTTTGCCGCCAGCACTGAACCAGGCAGAGCATCAATAAACTCTGTCCCTCTTGCAAAGAAGACTTTGCGATTGTCCAGGTTGTATTTTTTCACGATATTTACGCTGGTTTCATAGCGGTCTATTCCGTACACGCGATCAACATGGCCAGCACCTACTAAAGCTTCAAGCTGAGATTGAACCTTAGCTGATACAGCTGTCTCTCCTCCGACAATCGTTACTTTGCGTACACCGCTGCCGCTGATGTAATCTGCAACTGCTTTTGGAACAGTGCCAGCTTTTGTATAAAGGATCGGCATCTGCTCAGCTGCTGCATAGGAAGCAATGGACAAAGCATCCGGCGAGTCACTGCTGTCAGAAGTAATAAAGATTGAGCCGGAATGGCCTACTTGTTTAGCGACTGCTGCTGCCGTATCATATCGCTCTGAACCGCTGATGCGGTGTACATTTGCTGCGATACCCTTAAGCTCTGCTTCCACTGAATCAGAAATGGCTGATTTTCCGCCAAGAATATAGATATTTGCAGGATCCAGATTCGCTAACGTTCGTTTAACGGAATCAGATAATTGATTAGGATTGGATAATAGCAATGGTGCATTGTATTTTTTGGCAAGTACGCTTCCAGTTAAAGCATCAACAGGATTGTCTCCCCGGCCGATAAAGACCGTGTTTGCGGATGCCCATCCGAACTCGGCAATGGCTGCACTTGTTTCATAGCGGTCTGCGCCTTCAATTTCTTCGACGGCTTGACCAATATAGTTATCATAGTTTGTGCCAGGGTAATAGAAATTAGTAATTTCCATATAATTTTGCTTTTGATCGGACATGGCTTTAGCGCCGTACTGGCTCATTCCGACGCCATGGCCAAAGCCGCGGCCGTTAAAAGTGTAGACGCCATTTTCAAATGTCAGGGAATCAATTAAATGACTTTTGAATTCCACCGTGCCAAACATAGAACGAAGCGCAGTGATGTTGACGTTTGTGCCCTCTTTTACTACGGTTTCAATCTCGCCGTCTTTCATCTGATAGGTGCCATTTGCATTTTTAACATAAAATTCAATGCGGTAGCTTCCTGTTTTTCGTCGATCTCCGCTTGTTTTTTCATTCGAAACAGCAAGCTTCGACACTTTGACAATTTTGAGGTCTTTGCCCGTGAAGTTTTTGTCTGTTTTAAGCCATGTCTTGATATTGTTTGAATACTTCTCGTCTTTTTCCTTAATAGTACTCCACCAATCTGCCGGCTTCGTTAAATCAAGAAGAGCCGGGTTCAGCTGATTTTCACTCACGCTGATTTTCCATGGTGTTCTAGGATCATAAGGATCTGTTTTTGCAGGGAAATAAGACAGCGGTGTTCCGCTCGTCCATACATTTGCATTATTTTCTGTTTTGCCGCCGTTGCTTGAGCTGTATAAAGCCTCAATCAGATTACCATTCATCTTCAGAACTTGGCCTTTTGTCCGGTTAACTGCTTCATTTGTGTTGTTATATGAGGATTTATTCCAAATATATCCCTCATATTTTTGAAAACTCACTGTATCATCAATTGTTTGATTTATTCTTTTTAATGCATACGTTCTCGCTGAAACGGATTGAGCTTTAAGAGCCTCAACAGGCCAGCTTGGATACATTTCTCCAGGTACAACGCCTTTTAAATAATCTTCAAGAGGAAGTTCATTTTCCGGACGGACGTACTGGCTGTTTTCAACCTTGAATTTCATCGTGCCTAAATAAGAACGGCCATTAATCTTCATATAATTCTCTGTGCCGTATTTTACAGGCAAAAACACGGCAGAACTGTTCAGCGTCTTGTTCTTGACGCTGCCATTATACAAAACCAATCTGCCGCTTTCATTTTTCACTTTATAGGTATATCCATCTTTTAATTTGAAATCATTTTCTCCGGCCAAATAGTATTCGCCTTCAACTTGAACCGTTACATCTTTGGCATTGCCGACATAGTGTTTGAGATTAACAGACACTTCTGAAGGATTACTATTAGCAGCAAACGCATTTTCTTCCGCAAACAAAAAGAATAGTGTTAATGCAACAATTGACATAAAAGCCTTATTCAAAAGTAGTTCCTCCGCTATGATAGATTGAGAGCTTCTAGCATTAGCAGTTTATTCCACAGAAGACAAACTTGACTCACCCTTGTACCCATTTTCGCCGGTAAGTTCAAAATCTTCTTTTATGAGTCCGAGTTTAGGAGCGTAATATCTTGTAAAAATAGTTTCCTCGCCTACTACTTCATTTGATATTTTCTGAATGACGAATACATTTTTCTGTTTTCCGTAAGGCGTTTCGACAGATGCTGATTTTTCCAGCACTTTCCAATCAGCTCCGCTGCCGAGCAGCTTTTCATTCATATTCGGCTCAAATGAGTCCAGTATATTGGCACTATGGTCCTGCAGCTCACGATCCTCATACACTAAAGTAATCTCAGAATCTGTCCATTTAAAGATCTGAGTGGTCGTTGAATCGCCCAATGTCAGAGCTATTTGGACATATTCTTTATTAGCTGCCGTCACATTTTCTGTGAGTAAAACGACTCCGCCTTCTTTAAATTGTTTTTTTGCTCCTGTCTCAGGACGATATTCCAAATATGGACCTGCGGTACTTTGTTCACTCTCCATTTTTTTATCGGTATTTTCTGGAGATTCTTTAGGCTTTTCCATATTTTCTTCTGAACTTGCTTCCGGTTCACTTTCTTCATTCTGAACCTTTTCTTGCTCTTGATCTTTAGCCGGATCTTCTTTAGCAGGAGGCTCTGTTTGAACAGTTTCTTCTTTCACCGGTTCCTCTTTTTCAACAGGCTCTGTCACAGAAGGATTTTCTTCTTGTTTGCCTGCCTCTTCATCACTTGCTGCACATCCTGATAATAATAAAAGAATCAGAGAGAAAATAGTCAGCATTTTTTTCATTATAATCATCCTTAACTTAAGAAAGATTCGGGCTAGTGATGCGCCCGAATCCATCTGAATTATCTTACTCTGTTAAAAATCTCGCCGGTTATCGCATCAGGAACAGCTCCGCCGATCAGCGTCACTTCTTTCATATGATGCTTGCCTCCATACTCCATGATGTAGGTTTCAAGAGATTTATTAAACGTTGAACCTGTCAGGATCAGCGGTGCCTTTGTCACTAGAGATAATGGCGCTGCCGCTAATGCATCCGGGAAATTGGCTCCCGTTGATACTAGAATAGAATCTGAGTTTAGATATGGATCAAAACGCCAAAGTACTTTTGCAAGAGTCTCGTAGCGGTCTTTACCAGCTAAGCGTGCATAGCTTGATGGAGCTGCGTTTTTCACCTGTGTATCAATATTCGATGTAAGAACGCCATTTCCTCCAAGAATCAAAGCCTGCTTGCCTTTAAGCTTCAGTCTTGCTTCACTTGAAAGGCTGTTTGTATCAGACAGCATAATCGCCCAGTTTTTCTGAGCAGCTATAGGCGCTGCACCAAGAGCATCCGGATAATTGCGTCCTGATGTGACAAAGTAGCCATCGACGTTTCCGATCTGATTTAGAATAAGCTGATTTGTCTCGAAACGATTCGCTCCGCTGATTCTTTCAACCGTCAGTTTCATTGATTGAAGCTGTGTGGCAATCCCTTTAGAAACGGCACCTTCACCGCCAATGATGATCGCTTTTTTTGCTTTTAGACGGGTGATTTCATTTGTTATGTAAGAATCCATTCCAGTTCCCTTAACTAAAAGGATTGGCGCTGCCCCGTGCTTTCTTGATAATGGACCAGCTGAAAGTGCATCAGCATATCCTGTGCCTGTTGCGATAATAACGGTTTTATCCGGTTTGCTGTCTGCAAAGCCTGCAGGATACATTTTCTTTGAAACATGAATCGCTGTTTGATAACGATCTGCACCTATTAATTTCGTTAAAGGGAGCTTTCTCGTTACTTTATCGTTTGCGATAGTTGTAAATACCACTTCACCAGAAACCTTATTAATTACTCTGGCATTAGGTGAAGACTTTTCTGCAATGTAACGGGCGTGTTCAAAATCAACGTAGCTTGCTTTCTTCGCACCATTTACATAGAGATCATATTTTTTAGGCAGGAAGTTTGACCAAAGGGTAAAGCCATTGCTTTTATAGACAAGTCTCGTATTTCTGTACTTTTGTGCAAAAGCCATCGCTTCGCTTGAAGTGAAGAACTCTCCTAATTTCCCATTCGTTCTGTGGTGCACTTCATATAGAGTGCTTGTTTTATAGATATCTTTTTGAGCATTCTTGTCGAACACTCTGACTGGATTTGTCTGTTTTTTTGCAAATTGCAAAGCCTGATCCTTCGATTTCGTCGTTAATAATTTATGATTGCTGGAATCGTATACTTCATAGACTTTAAAGTAATTTACGACGGATGAGGCAATAGCCTGTGCTGCTTTATTTTGAAAATCCGATGTTTTAATGCGTGCTTCTTCTTCACGATTTGTCATGAAGCCCATTTCAACAAGGACCGCAGGCATTTTTGCATTGCGGATGACATAGAAGCTTTGATCATCGGCAATCCCTCTGTCAATTGACCCTAATTTAGCTAAAACAGTCGGATGAATTTCACCCGCCAAGCGCTGATTATCTGCTAAGTATTTGATTTGCAGGGGATCATGCGGATATTCTTCTTTTGCGTGGTCAACACCATTATAGTAGTAGGTTTCGTATCCTTTTACGTAGGGGTTGCTTGGATGGGCATTATGGTGAATAGAAACAAATACGCTGTTGTCGTTATTTCCTTTTGCAAACTGGTTGGCTTTCTGCATTCTGAGATCAAAGTCACCGCCATCTGTACTTCCGTCCGCTTTCTTCAAATAAGGGGCAAACTCCATGTCGGTTTCTCTTGTTAAATAAACGGTAATGCCGCTTGTTTTAAGATAATCTCTTACCTTTTTAGATACAATCAAATTAGCCGTTTCTTCGCAAAAACCAGTAGAATTCCCGGTTAATCCGCACGTGCCGCTGAATTTCCCTCCATGGCCTGGATCTATCACAAGGACTTTTTCCGCAAAACTTGTATTCGGGGCGAGTAAGAGCAATAAAAATAGAAAGATGCCCAGTGCCCATGACTTGCTGCTTTTCATCATTCACTCTCCTTTTTTCTGCATTGTTCGCTATTACTCTCCTATTATAGCACCCGTAATCTATCATTCTTATATGATTATGGCAATTAAGGATAATTAGGGATTTAGGCATTAGAGGACATAGCCCTTTTGTCAGATAAGCAAAAAGAAGCTGCCGGGCCAATTAGCCCAGCAGCTTCAAGTTTGTTGAATCATCTTTTATTCTATCAATTTATGAATCTCAGAAAGGACCTCATCAGATACGGCACCCTTTCCTCCAAATACTTTCACTTGTCCAATTTCATTGCTTCCGAAGAAGTTTTTCACTTCCGCAGATAATGTTTTGCCGACAAGGATGACTCCGCTATCATGCTTAGCGGCTAAAGCTGCGCCAGCTAATGCATCTGCAAAGTTTTGTCCAGTTGCAGCATAAACCACATCCAGTGAAGGCTCGAAGAAGTCTGCAAGGGCTACACTTGTTGCATAGCGATCTTTACCATAGACTCTTTCGGCTCCAGGTAGTTTCTTAAACACATTGTCAGAAAGGGCACCTTGACCGCCGACTACCAATGTATTTTCAACACCAAGATCTTTAAGAACCTGACTTGATGCTGCTGGAAGCTTATCTTTTTCAGACAATACGATCGGCATGCCGTACTGACCTGCATATGAAGCAACAGCTAAAGCATCTGCAAAGCTTGTTCCATTAACAACAACGGCATCTTCTGAACCATCCGGAGCTACTTCTTCAGCAATAGCTGCTGCAGTTGCCCAGCGGTCTTTACCGAAGATACGGTCTGTTTCAAGACCCATATCATTTAATTGTTTTTCAACATTTGCAGAAACGGCGCCAGTTCCGCCAAGGATGACAACTGTTTCTGCTCCCAATCTTTCAAGCTCAGCTTTTGTAGCTGCTGATAACCCTTTTGAATCTGTTAATAAAACTGGAGCATCATATTGCGCTGCAAGCGGAACACCTGCTAATGCATCCGCAAACTCGTGCCCTTTTGCAAGGAAGACAATCTCAGATTTTTCCCAGCCTTCAGAGCTGATGGCTGCTGCGGTAGCATAGCGGTCTTTTCCGCTGATGCGGCTCACTTTATCATCTCCGCGGTATACTTTTACTTCTTTAACCGTTTTGTGTCCTGCCAAGTCAACAGCTTCTACCGTGAACGTATTTTCACCTGGCTGAAGCGCAACTTCTGTTTTGATTTCTTTCTTAATGCCTCTCATGGAATACGGCTCCCTCAGCATGTTGTAGAAGACTTCGTCTCCATCAACCACAACTCGAAGCTCATCAAAATTATCAGAAACATTTGTTGTTAAGGTCGCTTTTTCTGTTGCAGCACTTACGCTTGCAGGTGCTTTTACAGAAAGCTCAGGTGCAGTTGTGTCAACGAAGAATTGCTTTAAGAAAGAAATTTCGTTGCCTGCTTCATCTGTACCTGCGATACGGATTTTGTGGAATCCATCTTCTAATGTAAGAGTTGTTTCAAACTCATAGCGTTTTAATTCAGCATTCCATTTTAATTCAACTGATTTGCCGTCTACAGTGAAGTTTGTCACTTTAGACTCATCTGTTACATAGCCTTTTACAGGAACTTCATTTGTATCATATGTTCCAAGGGCTTCAGGAAGCTCAGCAATGATTGATGGAATTGTATCATCATTGACACCTTTGAATTCTTTTGCAGAAGTGTTGCCTGCATTGTCAGCTGTAAGAACCGTTACAGTTGAACCTGTCGCAAGATTCTCAAGCTTGTATTCTTTTGTTGTTGGAGCAAGTGTTATTGGATTTCCATCTTTATCTTTTCCAAGAACAGATTGACCGTTAACAAGGACATCGAAGTATGCAACGCCTGAACGCTCATCGGCTGCACTGAATGTTACCTTGTTATCTTTAAATGCCGCATTTAAAGTTGGCTGAACAGTATCAACAATAACAGGAACGTGAACCTTTTGAGGAGCTTTTCCTGCATAGTCTACCGTTGCTGCAATCTCAAAGTAATACTGACCGTCTTTTACAAGAGCATTTTTCACTTTTCCATCCCATTGGTTTGCAGGATTTAAAGTGTAAGGCGTGTATGTTCCGTCGTAGTAATGCTTGCGCACTTCTACTTCTGAACGGATGGTACGCAATTGGTTTTTGTTCTCATCGAGCACATTGTATTTCACTTCTTTAGCGTTGCGCAGGAATGAAAGAACAGGAATTAACTGGTCTTTGCTGCCATCGCCATTTGGTGAAATCGCAACTTTACGTGCATCGAATGGAACTTTTTCATTAAATGAATCAGATCCAAGGTAGTCATAGTCTTCACCGGCGCGAGAAACTACTCCAGAATAGCCATAAAATGTTTCGTTTTCTAAATCGAAGTTCATAGCGTCAAGAATTGGAGCCTTACCCCAGTCTCCATTGAAACCTACATAAGGTACTGTAAGCTGTGATAACCCTTCAGCAGAGAATGTTACGAAACCTTCTACAAAGTATCCGTTTTTGAAGACATCCTTCACTGGTACAGGAGTTTCAAAATCATCGCCTAAAACTTTTGCATCTGTTGTATCAAGCGTAATCTTAACTGTTTTTGTTGCACCGGCAGCAACCTCTACTTTAGCAGTGTCTTTACCGTCAACTTTAAGAACAGCATCCATCAATTGCTGTGCTTCAAGCTCATCATAGTTAAGTCCAAGAGATCCGCCGTTAGCGAAATCCGTTTGAACATTTGCTTTTACATCGTAAGAAACAGCTTTATCGCTGAAGTTTTTAAGATCAAGTGAAAACTCCACTTTATCGCCGACTTCTTTTAGAGCTACTTTTCCTTCACCTGTTTTTGATTCAGTTACTACTGCAGGTGTATTAAGTGCAGAATACAGCTTCATCAATCCAGCACCTTGGCGGCGCGGGGAATAAGGGTTTTCCCAGCCAAATGCGTTATTCACCAATCCCTTGTCAATAACAGGCTGAGACGTATTCATTAAGATGTTTTTCGCCATAAGGACGCGATCTGCACCTTCTAAATTGAACAACTCGTCTACGCGCTCAAGAACAATCGCAGATCCGCCGGCTACGTGAGGTGCAGCCATTGAAGTTCCGCTCATAATTCCGTATTGATTATCATTGAATGTAGATAAGATTTTTCCGCCTGGAGCTGTAATTTCAGGTTTGAAATCAAGGTTCGGTGTCACGCCCCATGAAGTAAAGGCAGACATTTTCCCTCTTTCAGCGTTTGGAGCAGCTACTTTGTCATCTCCAAATGTTACATCCAGTTTCTTTCCTTCCTTTGCTTGTGCTTCAAGAGCATTACCATCTGCAATGCTTAATGAAACTAAAGGAATCTGCGGCTTATCAAGCGCCATGCTCACATAATCGCCATGCGCAGGCAATCCGCGGATGATCACACCTGCAGCGCCTTGTGCCTCAGCCGTTTTTTGGATATTTGCATAGAAGTATCCGCCAGTACGAACGGCAAATACAACTTTACCTTTCACATCTTTCCCTTCATATCCTGCCGGCTGTCCATCTCCGACATAGACAATATCAAGCTTTTGACCTTTAAACTTATCAAGGAATTTCGGTCCGTCCTGCTTTTGGTAACCAATTTCCCCAAAATCAGCGCCGTCTACTTGAACTTGCATCGCGTCAAGATCAATTGTTGAGTTTTCAAGAGAAGCAACCTGCAGGGAATCATAAGAAAGACCTGGAGATCCCACTACTCCCACATCAGGATTGCTTGCATAAGGATTTGCCCATCCATTTCCTAAATGAGCTGAGTTACCAGCAGAAACAGACATGACTACTCCGTTTTCCACTGCTCTTTCGATTGCCTTCTGTTCAGGATCTTCCGGCAGCACGAATGAGGCTGTTGAGCCTAAGCTCATATTCAGTACATCAGCACCTAATTGAATGGAATCATCAATGGCTTTTACATAGATATCACTCCATGTAGAAGGCATTTCAGGATCATTTCCGAAAACTTTCAGAGCTAAAAGCTGCGTCTCAGGAGCCACGCCTTTTAAGCCTCCGTTGTCTTCATCTCCATTTGCACCAACTGTTCCGCCAACGTGCATTCCGTGCATCGATGCGCCCGGTCCCAAATCAAGAATTTCTTCATTCTCGTCCATATAGTTATATCCGTAAGGCACTTTTTCTGTGTAATACTTTCCTGGCAGGTTAAAGTCAGAAACAGCATCACCTACAGAACCTTCTGTTAAAGCAGGCACTGTATCTTCACTTAAAATCATATCTCTGTGACTTGGATCGATTCCTGTATCAATGATACCAACAATCATTCCTTCGCCGTCATAGCCTAAATCCCAAGACTCGCGTGCTTCTACCAAGTCTTTGCTGTATTTCATTTCCGGCTCTGCAGCAGGACGCTCGTATTCATGAGCGATCGTTACTTTATTAACGCCAGTTAATTTTTCAAGCAAAGCGATTTTTCCGTATGCAACTTCTCCAGAGAAGCCGTTGACTACAGTTGTAAACTCCTGCTCGAATTTCATTCCAAGGTTCTTTGAAGCGATTTGGTTTTTAACCGCTTTTTGCTCTTTCAAAGCGTTCGCTTTCAGCTCTTCCTGCTTTGATTTTGCAAGAGCATCAAATTTCTTTCCTTGCTTTGTTGCATATGTAATTGCGGGCTCGCCCTCGACTTCGACAATTACACGAACTTTGTCAGTACTCTTATATTGTTTATCAGCGTCTGATTTTTTAATAGATTGCTTGCCGGCATTTTTCTTAACTTCAGTATTAGCATTGCCCTTTTGCGGTGTCGGAACCGCTGCTAATGCTGCATTAGAGAAAACTAACAAGAAAGCGAACATTAAAAATAACGATCTTTTCAGTTTTACTTTCAACTACTTGACCCCCCTAGTAATTTAGCAGTGATTTTCACTAAAAAATACTAATTTATCCCTCCTTTAACATATATAGAGATTATTTACTCTTTTATTCTATTTGCAAAATATTGAATAGTCAAACATTTATAAAAACTTTTATTCGTTAGTATGCTAAAGACAAATTCCGACAAAAACCAGGACCTTAAGATGCTTGTTACACATTGATGCATCAATGTTTTAAAGCAGAAAACAGATTTGAAAGCCGGAAACGATGCATCTAAACAGAAATTATAAATATCCATTTATTTGTATATCGGAATAGAAATTGGGTGGAGAGGCAAAAGTCCTGCTGCCGTTCGACTTTTCTAAGTCATTTTTCAACACTTTTCCCGGGGAATTATTTTTGTTTGACGAAATTCCTTAGAAGAATTAGGCTGCTTTCGCATAGATTTTTGTTTTACATTCCATATGTTGTCCGTTCCTTTCCGCTCCAGGAACTTGCTTTCCGCGGTCCGCCTGGGAGCCTCCTCGGCGTTGCCTGTGGGGTCTCCCAATTTGCTCTATTTCCCGCAGGAGTCAAGTTTATCCGCTGCTATCCACTAATGGTTTAAAATATCTGGTTTAATAGCAGCAAAGTTTATGAAAAGAGCCAAATAAAAAGACTGTCAGATTTCGATCTGACAGTCTGATGGATAGATTTAGTTTTTTAATAGATTGATGATGCTGGTTTCGAGTGAAGATCGAATTGCACCTTCCCCACCTAAAATCGTCACTGCTTGATATTGATCAATCAGTTTCATTGATGAAGTGTTTTTTGTTGGATTTTCGTTATTCAAAAGAAGAATGGAGGCATTGTTCTTCGCCGACAAAACGGCTCCTGAGAGAGCATCTGGAAAATTAGATCCTTTAGAAACATAGATTTCATTTTGTCCTAATCTCAGCTGCTCAGCAATGACTTTGCTTGTTTCATAGCGGTCGATTCCGCTGATTCTTTTAACATCCTTATCTTTGAGCTGATTGAATACTTTATCTGAAATGACACCTGTTCCGCCAATGACATATGTTTTACTGACATTGGCCAAGGAAGTTTTAATGACATCTGGAATAGAATCCTTTTGAGTAAGCAAGATCGGGTAACCCTTTTTAGAAGCGTAAGCTGCCACTGACAGTGCATCAGGATAGTTTCCCCCAGTAGCTAAAATAGCGGTGTTCGACGAAAGATTTGCTGCTATTTTTGCTGAAGTTTCATAGCGATCTGAGCCTGAAATTCTTGTCACTGCTAAACCTAAATTTACAATTTCTTTTTCAAGCTGCTCAGAAACAGCATTCTTCCCTCCAAGAATAATCGCTTTTTTTGCCTTCAACCTTTTTATTTCATTCTTTGCAGGATTATTCCCAGCAGAGTTTGCACTTTTACTGCTGTTAACTAATAGCAGCGGTGCATTGTGTTTCGCAGCCAAGGGAGTTCCAGATAATGCATCCGGAAAAGACTCTCCTGTCGCTATTATAACTGTATCAGACTGCTTCCAGCCTTCTTTTGAGATTTCGGCTGCAGTGGCATACCTGTCAGGTCCAGATAATCGAGTTGTCACCCGTTTTAAATAGCTGGATGCCACATATCCTTTAGTTTGTGAATCCTTGATCTGTACTGGATACCAAACAAAAAGATTAGAAGAATCATAACCGCTATCATACGCAAATTCTCCTGTAGGCTTTACAACTATGCCTTTACCTGATTTTACTAATGGAGTCTTTTTATTTGTACCTTCTCGAATACTAGGAGTATCTTCATCATCATTAACCGTTATTAACGTATCGTTTTTATTGAAAAGATGCTTTGTCTCTGTCATTGGAGCATTTAGTTTGAAATCAGTTTTATTGAAAACAATATTCTCTTTGGAGTCACAAGTATATGTGAAGTCTTCAGGCTTCATATCGATAAGCGATATATGAGTAGTGATATCCTGAATGCCTCGACCTACTCCAATCTTGATGAGTTCATATAGCGCTTCTTGATATGCTCCTGTATTTCTCTCTCCATCGCCTTCGCATACTGCAAGGGGGCTGTTCTCAGGCTTAATTCCGTTGTATCGCAAAGCAGAAAAATACCATCTTTCCAGGTATGTACTTGGATCGTCTTTTTGTACGAGAGGTGCAGGCTTATTTGACCCTATAGGTACAGTCAGGTAGTCTTTTAATCTCTTAACCCCTGAGTAGATATTAAAAATCGCATTCTTTTTCAAATTTTCTTCATCTGCTGCTGGATATACCGTCATCTGCATGATGCCTATACCGCCATCACCAGATATAATAGGCACTCCATTTTCAAATTGCTGCCAGTCATTACTTTCTTTTGTCGCAACACCTTTAGCAATTTCAGCTGGCACCTCAAGCTCAATTGCAACATTAGTTAATAAACAATTAACGGTCTGATAAGGGATGGTTTTACCATATTGCTCTTTTGGAATATACTTACACTTTTGACTTGCCTTGTTCTCAACACTACTAAAATCCGGAGTTGCCGCATCTGACACTGCCGGCACCACAAAAACAAAAACTAACGACATAAACATAAAAAGGGTGATTTTTTTTAGATACACGTACCTTGCCTCCAAAGTTTAGATTCTAGTAAAATCTTAACACAGAATCAGACAGGTTTTGTATGAGTTTCCAAAATAAGATAAAAAATAGATCCCTTTTAATAGGATCTATTCCGCGGTTTTCACAAAGTATTTTGTTAAATAGTCTGCCCAGATCTTGTTTCCCTCAGCATTCGGGGCTGCTTGATTTTCCGTGAGCAGATTTTTGATTTTTTCATCCTTCTGATCAGGCCAGTTTGCCCAGTGATCGAGATAGGTCAGCTTGTTTTCTTTCGCAAAAGCTTTTAATGCTTCAACGTCTTTTGGATAATGGGTGGCGTTGAAGATTGGGTGAGGAGGCTGAAGATAGATGACCGCACTTGGATTCTCTTTTTTAAAGCTTCCGATAATTTGTTTCATGTTTTTTAACGAATTCGGCAATCCAACTTTTCCATTATCATTTAGGGTAAACGGTTCAAAGATGATGATGTCCGGCTTAAATTTGCTGACTTGTTCCACATAATTTTTACTGATAAATGTAATGGTAGTGCCTTCTCTGTAAGACAAAACGTTCAGGGAAAACATATCCTGTCCGTAAGCTTTGTTTAAGTTATTTTCTACTAGTTGAGGCCAGCCTGCAGGGTCAGTTGGCGTGCTTTCTGATCCGACAGCGACAATTTGCACAGGCTTTTTTGTCTCTTTGAAAAGGTTCATCTTCTCTATTATTGGTTTTGGAAAAGCAGCAGCTTGTGCCATCCATTCGGGTTCCTCTTTGGCTGCAGCAGGTGCTTCCGTTTTCTTCTCCAAAGCTTGTACTTGAGCCGAACTGATTTTCTGTTTCCAGTGGATATTGCCTAATACAATCACGCAAATGCATATAACGATTACGCACAATGTAATAATTTTATTCATTTTTACTTTCCTCCAGCATCTGCAGTATTCTACATTCTATCATAGGGATGATAGACTCTCCCTGCAAGCAAGGATAAGGAATTTTTTGAGCAATAATCAAATTTTTACCTTTTTAATAGAAAAAGCAGTGAGACTTTCTCACCGCTTAGTTAATAAAACTTTTCACACCTAGATAACGAGGTTCAAAGTATACGTTATCCATTGAGGAAATCGTTACGCCTTTTGAAGAACTGGCATGGATAAACTCATTGTTGCCGATGAAAATTCCTACATGAGATGGGCCTGCTTTGTATGTTTCAAAGAATACAAGGTCTCCCTTTTGCGGAACGGCCACAACTGTTGCATCGTTCCATTGGTCAACCGTTGTTCTTGGCAAATCTACCCCATGCTTGTCGAATACAAATTGCGTATATCCGCTGCAGTCAAATCCTGATGTTGTTGTGCCGCCGTATAGATAAGGCACGCCTTGCAGGGATTTTGCTGTTTCAATAAGCTTGTCTACTGGAAAATAAATCGAGGTAAGCACACTGTTGCTGATTGCACTTGTTCCGCCGATTAAAGTGACGGTTTGTACATTTTTCGCATCGATTAATTTTCCAATTTCAGCTGGAAGAGTGGATGAATTTGTAAGCAGCATCGGGATGTTTTGTTTTGCTGCATAGATCGATCCAGTTAAAGCATCAGCATATGTAATACCAGATACAAGTAAGGCACGCGACGCAGAGAAGCTTGCAAACTTAGTAGCTACCTTTGCTGATGTGTCATAGCGGTTCGCTCCTGCAATTCGTTCTGCATACGGAAGCAGTGACGCTGTTTCATTTGAAATAACACCTGTACCGCCAATCACATATGATTTCGTAAAACCGTTTACATAGTTTTTCACTGACGCTGGAACGCCTGTCTTCTTAACCAGCAGGATGGGTGAGCCCTGCCTCGCAGCAACCGCAGATGCTGAAAGACTGTCCGGGAAATTGCTGCCGTTTGTAATAAATGCTTTTGTAGATGCAGATCCCAATGATTTTAATTTCTTTGCAATGGCAACCGATGTTTCGTAGCGATCGGGGCCTGATATACGGGTTACAATAAGGCCCATATTTTTCAGTTTGCCGGCTACTGCTGCAGAGACTGCACTTTCGCCGCCGAGTATGTATGCATTTTTAGCATTTAATCTTGTAATTTCACTAGTAATTGCTGCAGGTATTGCGTCTTTTCCCGTCAGAAGGATCGGCGCATTCAGCTTGTAAGCAAGCGGTCCTCCTGCTAAAGCATCAGGGAAGTTGTTTCCGACTGCAATGACAACATTGGATGTTCCATTCGGGAACGTCTTCTTTGAAACTTCTACTGACGTTTTATAACGATCCTGACCATAGATTCTGCTTGTAGTCCCTGCTTCTGCCTCTTTAGGCTGGGAGATCAAAAGAATCATCAAAAGACTGAGACAGCTCAACATTGTAATAGTTATTCGCTTCATACCATTCTCCTATGATGTTTTTACCCTTTCATATTATATAACAGTTTAATAGTCTGACAGTTTACAAATATGTTACAAATTGCTGCTTCATTCGATGATAGACAACAAAAAGACAGCGTTTCCGCTGTCTTTTGCTGTTGCTTTATGCCTTTTTTCGACGCGCTGCATATAAAGCAGCACCCGCCATCATGAGAATAGCTCCAAAAAAGACGGACTGATACATGACAGTTGCTGTTTTTGGAAGTTCATTCTCTCTAATGCCAGAAGCAGGTTTTGCTTTCTCTGGCAGAATTGGCTCATTCGTAATTTCTTTTTCCGGCTGCTCTTCTTTAACCGGAGTTTCTTTACCTGGATCCGGTGTTTCTCCTGTCTCAGGCTTTTCAGACCCTAAAACAAACACCAGCGGATTTTTCAAATAGTCCTGCTCTTCTTCAATTGTAAATTCATATTCATACTCAATGCCTTCATTGTAAACGAAGAGGCTGTAGGCACCGACTTTCAGGCTGAATTTCCCTTCATCTGCCTGAAGGTCATCAATCAGCTGGCCAAGTTCATTAGAATAGCCTTCAAATAAGATGTCTTCATTGTTTTTATCCAGACCCTCTATCAAAAACTCCGCTTCACTGATTGGCTGTTCATCCTCATTGATCAAATAAAACTCAGCCTGCTTCATGCCTTCTTCATCCTCAGGCAAAGTGGTTACTTCGATTGACGCAGCGTTTCCAAACTCATCGCTTTCCCCATAAACTTCAATGAGATAGGTTGTATCAGGCTCTAAATCCGTTAACTCGTATGATGTTTGAGATGCAGGCAGAGGCTCTTCCTCTCCTGTAAATTCTCCATCAACGATGACAAAATAAGAACCTTCTGTTCCTTCAAACATTTTATCCCATGAGAATGAAATGGAATGCTGAGTCACATCCTCAATATGGATTTCAGGATAGTGCGTGATGTCGATCTGAACGGTAACGCCTCTATCTCTCAGCTCCTGTACAACGAGATCAGCGTCTGAACCGGATGACAGATCGAGTGTGCTTATTCCATACAATGAGACCAGGCTCAAGTCTTCAAGATTCAACAGTTCATCAATGGCTGTTAATTCTGTTCTTTCCAATGTGAGGACTTCCAATGAATGAAATTGATCTAATCCAGATAAATCTTTCAGCGGATTACGGGATATCTCAAGGGACATAAGGTCTTCTAAACCTTCATCTCCTAAATGTTCAATCTGATTATCAAACAATACTAATACTTCTAACTCATCCAGATTAGAAAGCACGGCAATGTCACGGATCTCATTTTGAGAAAGATCAAGATAATCAAGCTGTTCCATTTCCTTTATAAACGAAATATCTTTGAGCTGATTATTTCTGATCGAAAGGGAAACAAGGCTTTCCATTTCTGCAATCTTTTCATAGCCTTTCAGCTTCGTGTTTTCGATTGTTAAATCGAAGATTGGCAGCCCGCGGAGCGGAGACAAATCGAGTTCAGACTCATTGTTTAAAAGATATACATACATTAAGTTTGTCGCATATTCCAAGCCTGACAAATCTTTAATATCCATATCTGCAAGGAATAAATCCTCAAGACGCTCCATATCGCTCGCGCGGACATCACGGTTTAGTCCAAGCTGTTCTTTGATGATCTCTCTTAATGTACTGTCTTTGAATTTCACAACAGGACCTGTAGGAGCAGCAGCTGTTGTTTCAGTTGTTTCGGCGCTTGCAATCAGTTCACCGTCTGAATTATAAGCCTGCACCTCAATGTCATAAGAAGTTTCAGGCGCAAGACCTCTGACCCAGTAGCCGTACTCATAGCCATCGATTTTATCTGCGGCCGTTTTCCCGTCAACTGCTACTTTGTAATGATCAATCTCTTCTTCACCAAAGTAGTCCCAAGAGATTTCAATCGAATCTTCCGTTGCTCTTGTTGAATAAACATGAAAGGCTTCCCCGTCTCCATATTCGTACTCAACATAAACACCCTTATCTCTAAGCTGTGTGATGACATCAAAAGCTGCAGATCCATCAGATAGGTCTAGCGTGTCTATATCAAATAAGAGAACATATTCCAAAGAATCAAGCGCAAGCAATGGGTCTATGCTTTCGATTGAAGTCGTGGACAAATCCAGGAAATACAGGTTTTTTAATCCTGTAAGTTCCTCTATCCCCTTAAGTGATAAATTCTCGCTCACGCTGAGTTCTGTTAATCCTGTTAATCTTTCAATCCCTTTAAGGGAAGAAAGTTCATTTCCTCCTAAATAAAGAGACGCTAATTGCTCAAGCGCAGGCATTCCTGATAGGTCTTCTAAACTATTATAAGCAAGACCCAGTGCACCTAACTCTTTCAGAGGAGAAAGAACAGATAAATCTTTTATGCCTGTATCAGAAAGGTCCAAATACTGCAGGTTCGGCCATTTTTTTAAGGATGAGAAATCCTGCAGAGGGTTTCCGTCCAAAAGCAGTCCCGTTAGGCCAGTCAGATTTTCGATCGGTTTTAAATCTTTAATATTATTCATGGATAAACCGAGAAATTTCAGGTTCTTGGCTGTTTCCAAGCCGGATAATTCCCGAATCCCGGCACCCGTCAGGTCAAGCTCTGTCAGATGCTCCATATCGCTCTCTACGATATCCCGTTTAAAGCCGAAGTATTCTTTCATTGCTTTTTTAAGATTAGCATCCGCAAAAATCACTTTTTCCCCAGACGGCGTTTTTAAAGTAGAGAACAGGCCGTCGGTAAAACCGAGCAGTTTCCCTTCCTTACTGAAAGCCTTCACGGAAAAAGAATACTGAGTATCCGGTTTCAAATCGGATGCTTCATAACGGAAGGAATTCTTGCTTGTTTCTATTTTTTCTTTTTTTCCACCGATTGTCACTTCATAATAGGCAAGGCGCCCCTCGCCTTCATAATCCCATTCAAGAACTGCGTTTGTATCTCCGGGCTTAACTTGGTTCATATACATATTCAAGCTGTCATCATAGACAAATTCCACCGATTCTTTAAAGAGGCCGGTCTCATCAAGAATATCGATATAGGCAGATCCATAAATAATGACCTTTTGAAGAGACGGAAGGTCAGCCAGTACTTTAATACTTTTAACCTCTGTATAAGAAAGGTTGATTTCCTCCAGCTGTTTAAAGGATGCTAAAACAGACAAATCTTTAACGCTTGTCCAGCTTATATCCAAAAGCTTTAAACCCGTAAGGTTCCCAATGTGCTTAAGATCCTTGAAGCTTGTGTCTCCAAGCAGCAGACTGTGGAGGTTCGTTAACGAATTAAGAGGAGAAAAATCTGTTGCACCAGACATCGTTAAATCTAAGTACTCGAGTTTCTCAAATGCTTTTAACGCCTCTAAATTTTTCAACCGGTTTCCTGCTAGTTCCAAATGCTGCAAATTCACTGCATATTCAAGGCCGGATAAATCCTTAATAACGTACGCAGAAGCATTTAAATAAGTCAGTTTCTCTAAGTCACTTTCCGTAATATCTCGTTGAATACGAAGCTGCTCCTGTACCGCAAACTTCAGGTTTTTATCTTTAAACTCTATCGTTTTCCCTTTAGCCGCTTCCTTCGTTTTTCCTTTAACGGCTGCTTCGCTGATCATCTTGCCATCTTTATCGAATGCCGCAGCTTTCACTTCATATTCAGTGGCCGGATTCAAATCAGTAAAGATATTCTCTGTTTCTGCTGTTTTCTCCAGCATTAATTTCCCATCGAGGTACACATCATAAGAAACAGCGCCATCTAAAAACCAGCTTGCTTCAAATGATGAATCATTTACTTGGTAAAAGAACACCGTGTAGTTTGGTTTCTGTGCTTCTTCTGTTTTAGCGCTTGTTTCTTTCGTATCAAGCAGCTTGTCCCCCGCTATCACTTTCATGGTAAAAGCGTAGGTTGTGCCAGGCGTTAAATCCTTAGAGGCGTATTCGCCTTCCTCACTGAAGCTTTGAACAAACTTGCCATCCTGAAACAACTGATATTCCACTGCTTCAGTGACATTGTATTTTGGCCAGGACACAATAATAGATGTGCCTTCCACTCTTGCATTTAATTTGAATTTATCATCAATCACAACAGGTTCACCAGGATCAACAGGAGTCCCGCTGTCATCGTTCCCTTTTTTATACACAACAGTAATAGCATCTGTCTGAACGGTGTCGTTCCCCGCAAGCTTTACAAGATATGTATACGTTTCTTTTTCTTTCACGTCTTCATCAATAAATTCGTATGTTCTCGCAGTTGAACCATCTCTATTTTTAAGTTCATCTACAAGTTTGGCTTCAATCGCATGGTCCTGTTCATTTTTCTTCAGGACAAATGTTTCAGGTTCTTCGGACATCGATGTGGTTGTCCACAATAACTGAATCCCTTTCCCTGTGTTTTTAAACGAATGAAACCCAATAAGTGTCGTCCCTGCTTCAGCTGCCGCCGTATAAGGCAATGCCATGGTAACAAGCAAAGAGAAAATCATGAAGATCGACAGCATTCTTTTCATAGTAAATTCGTAATCCCCCTAGTTTCTTATAAACATCTAAATCTATTATAGTTATGTAAAATTCGGTTGTATATTTGTATTTATAGACAAAATTCTACAAACTCATGAAACTTTTTGCTCATGAACTACGTCTCATAGGTTGTTATCACTAATTTTTACAAAAAAAGTATTGTTTAGATGTTCTTGTAAAAATATAATGTGTATAGGCAATTAAATCTATTAAAGGATGGTAATATGAGAGAGAAAAAACACAAAAAGCGCAAATGGCTTTGGATCGTGCTCAGCATCATCGGATTACTCGTGCTCAGCACAGGAGGCTATGCTCTTTATTTGTATAATACAGCAACAAAAACAGTCGCAAATATACAGGAAAACATCGGCAGAGAACACTCTGAAAAACGTCCTCAGCCTGTAGCTTTTAAAGAGAAAGAACCAATCTCTGTTTTAATTCTTGGCGTTGATGAAAGAGAAGGAGACCGCGGCCGTTCAGACTCCCTCATCCTCTTAACAGTCAACCCTAATAAAAAATCAACGAACATGATCAGCATTCCGCGTGACACAAGAACCGAAATCGTCGGCAAAGGCAAAGAAGACAAAATTAACCATGCATATGCATTCGGCGGAACAGAAATGACCATCAATACGGTTGAGAACTTCCTTGACGTGCCGGTTGACTACTTCGTAAAAGTGAACATGGAAAGCTTCCAGGACGTTGTCAATGCAGTTGGCGGCATCGAGGTAAATAACCCGAAAGCCTTCAGCTACGGCGGCTACACATTTAACGAAGGCACCATTCAATTAGACGGAAAACAGGCTCTGGCCTACTCAAGAATGAGAAAACAGGACAGCGACTTCAAACGTCAGGAGCGCCAGCGTCAAGTCCTCCAAGCCGTTATCTCTAAAGGGGCTAACATCTCATCCATCACAAAGTTCGGCGAAATGTTCAAAGTGGTCGAAAACAACGTAAAAACAAACATGGACATGGACGAAATGTGGAACATCCAGGAGAACTACAAAGATGCCCGCAACTCCATGCAGCAATACCAGGTTAAAGGCAAAGGCGATATGATTGGCGGCATCTACTACTATATCGTCTCTGAAGAAGAAAGAACGGGCCTTTCCAATCAATTGAAAGAGCATTTGGAGCTTGAGCCTAGTACGGCTTCAAACTGAAAAACAGCTGATTCCAAGAGGAATCGGCTGTTTTTTCATTAAGCAACTTTAAATATAATTGCATTCTCTAGATAACAATAAAGTATGTTATATTATAGAAAAAACACTGCGAGGAATAATATGATACTTCAAGAGGAAATCAAAGGACTCACTACCAAGATACACGGTAAAAACAACAATTTAGATTTGGATGAATCAAATCCAACTTTTAGAAATACTGAACTAAAAATAACGGGATCAAATAATAAAATTATTATTGGCGATGGGGCTATCCTTCAAAATTTATTGATTCATATAAGAGGCTCTAACAATACGATTTACATAGGTAAAGAAACCCATATTATTGGCCATATCCTTCTTAAAGGCAAAAACCAAGAGATATCAATAGGAGATCGTACAACATTTAAAAATGTCTATTTGCTCTCTCAGGAAGGTAAAAATATCTCAATCGGTGAAGACTGCATGTTTTCTTATGATATTGCCATCCGAACAACCGATGCTCATTCCGTTATTGATTTAGAGACAAAGGAAAGAGTTAACCATGCAAACCATGTTTCCATCGGTAATCACGTTTGGATTGCAGCTAGCTGTTTAATATCTAAAGGAGTAACAATAGCAGATGATTGCATTGTTGGGGCTAGATCAGTCGTCACTAAGTCTGTTACAGAATCTCATTGTGCTGTTGCAGGTGCGCCAGCAAAGGTAGTGAAATCGAACGTTACATGGGATAGAGACCGAATTTAATAGGATAAAAAAAGAAGGGCTGCTTTAACCTAAGCAGTCCTTCTTCTATATTGCTAACCTTATTTATTCAAATCCTGAAACAGTCGCTCCAACGTCTCTTCCATCGTTAATATTTCACCTGTGTTAGGGTCAGCATATCTCGGATAAAGAATATACGCCGCTGCAAAAAGCTCTTCTAACGATAGCTTTCTTAATCTGCGAGGCACTTTCTGCCGATCATCTGTTAGCCCCCAATTCGAGTAAAAAGGAGCACCAGCTGTTGTAACAGGTATTCCTCGAAGCAGCGCTTCAAATCCGGCCAAAGATGTAATGGTATAAACATGGTCAATGGTTTTAAAGGAATCAATCAGACTGAGAGGCTGTTCAATTACATTAGCAATATGTTTGATTTCTGCAGGATCAGATTGCATGGGTCTTCTTCCTGTTAGGACATCCGGATGCGGTTTATAGATAATGTCAGCATCCGGATTTTCATTTTTAGCAAGATGGACAAGCTGGTTGTTTGTCCATCTGATATTACTTCCTTTTAAAATAGAAGCATCATCTTCAACCTGACCAATGACTAAAACTCTTCGCTTTGTTTTTTTGCCATAGATCGACTCAGCATCTTTATGTTCGACATGATTATATTTACTAATTCCAAGATTCTTTACCGTTTCAATACCTTTTTTAGCCTGTTTCAGCAATTCTTGATTCTGGCTAAAATCATAATGATTTAATAAGTCCTCTAAATCACTTTCTGCAGTAGAATCAAAATACATCCCTTTTTTATCTATGCAAAGAGAATATGGGGGGGTGTGCATAGAGCCTAATCCAATCGAACGAATAAAGCCGTCCTCCATGCGATAGACCGGAATTTGATTCTTCTCTGCATAAAGAAGAATGTCTTTTTCCTCACTATAGCCCCATATAATAAAAACCTTATCTCTGTACTTATTCAATTCCCATTTTAAGATGTTAATCTTTTTACCGTATGGGACAAACCGCACTTCATATTCATCTAAAAAATTCGGGACGTATGGATGTTTCCACTTGGAAACCTTGAATACAAAGGCCACTGGTTTACTTGATTGCTTAAGCGGCTGAGGAAGCCACCAGAGAATGGTCAAAAAAGATAATACACTTTTAATGGCATGTTTTATTAATTTCTTCATGGTCTCTTTCTTTGGCCTGTTCCTAAAGAACTCTTGAAGGAACAGCGCTATCTGTTAATAAAGTTTGATATAAATTCTTTTCAGCCTCTTCAAAAGAGAACCCAATCACTGACTCTTTAGTAATAGGACCTTTAATTTTATACAGCCAATAGACAGCCATTATTTCCTCACTTGGGTTATGGCCAAGCAAGTTGATCAGTTCTCTAAAATAGATGCTTGGATAAACTTCAACACGTTTATTTCTTTCGAGATAATGCGCGAAAAGAGAAGCACCATTTTTCTTGCGATATATTGGATTGTTTTCATTAATGATAATTAAGTCAAGATCATTTGTTTTTGTTTGAAGATCATGTGAAGCATTCTGTTTTTTCGCCTTGAACCAAATATTCGTTTTCGATCCTGCCGCTCTATTGTTTGGATAATCTGCAGAGTATTCACCCACACGGATAACGAGATCATGTTTGTCAATCGCCTCGCCATATTGACCGTTAACAAGCGGGCCCACAAGGCATATATTCAGCGTCTCATTTTTTACTAGATCTTTAAAAGATCCTTCATTCAATATTAGCTGTTGATAATAACTGGAATGATTATTCAGATATAAACTGTTAGTTGAATTTGAAGAATTCAATACCGAAAGACCTAAATAAGATAGGGCGCTATCCGTAAATGGAATGTTATTCTTCTTTAATAAATCATATGCTGCAGTTCTCTGACCAGCCTCGCAGTATATAGAAGCATATTTTTTAATAAAGGATTGAGAAATGTCCTTTGAAGAAGAGAGTGCCTCATTAACAGAATCAAGTAATTCTGAAGAAATCCCTTCTAACTCCCATTTTAGCTCTATAAATAAGTTGAGGATATTTAAATTTTTATTGTATGACACAGCATTTTGGATATCCTCATATGCATGTTTGTAATCTCCAAGAAGTCTATAAATAGAAGCACTGTGATAATAAAGCAAAGCTTTTTGCTGAGAATCTTCATTTTGATCAAATAGCTCTTTTATTAATAGGAAAGCATCATCAAACAGCATTTGTTCTTTTAGTACTTTTATAAGTTCAATCGTCCATTTAAACGTTAAATCCGGGTTGCTTGTTTGGGCAATAGCCTGACGGAAAAGTAATTCAGCAGCATCTAATTGTTTCTCATTGGCTTGTTCCATACCCTGCGCAAACGTATTTTTTACAATCATTTCTTTTAAGATAAGGATTGCTTCTTCTAAATCAATCAATTCGTCTGTATCCGGATTTAAATATTTTGGATACATCAAGTATGCAGCAGCAAATACTTCTGTAACAGTTCGTTTGCTTGTTCTTCTTTCGCAAGGCTGTCTGTCGTCCGTCAGCCCCCACCCAGAATAAAAAGGTGCGCCGAAACAAGTTACTTTCAGGCCTCTCATTAACGCTTCGAAACCTGCTAGTGAAGTGATTGTGTATACATGGTCAATGGTCTGGAATGAATCTACAAGACTTAAAGGTTCAACAACAACCTTTGCAATGTCTGCTACATCCATAGGGTTAGAGTATGCTTTTCTAAATCCGCCTAATACATCAGGATGAGGTTTATAGATAATTTCAGCATCCGGGTTTTCTTCAGCAGCAGCTCTAACTAAATCATTGTTTGTCATCTTTCTTGCACATCCATAACGAATAGATGCATCATCTTCCACTTGGCCAATAACAAGAATTCTCTTTTTTGTTTTCACTCCATAGATCGCTTCTACATCTGTACGAACGGTGTGATTGTACTTACTTACACCCATATTTATTAGCATATTCATGCATTTTTCAGCTTTCTCAAGCAAATCCTTCTTACTCGAAAAATCTGTTGTTTCTAAGATTACTTCCAGGTCAGATGCTTCCCTGGAATCAAAATAAAGTGTTTTTGAATCAGCAATGATTGAAAGCGGGTGAGTATGTGCAGCCCCTAGTCCTACCGATCTTACAAAGCCGTCTTCAACACGGTAGACAGTTGTATTGTTTTGTTTTGCATATTCCAGAAATTCCACAGGCTCTTTAAATCCCCAAATGATAAAAACAAAATCCTTATTTTCCTTAAAAATTTCAGAAAAACGATCCAGATTCGCACTTCCAAATACATATGCGGTCCTGTAATCATGGAAAAACTTGCTTGTGTGCTCACGTTTCCACGGGTTAAATCCGAACATAAATGCCAGTGGTTTCGTTGAATCAGACCATGCTTGTCCAACCATTTCATAAGGAAGCTTCTTTTCTTCTTTCTTACTTGCAGGGGGCTGTTTCTTACTTGCAACAGGCTGCATTTGATAACCAAATTTTTTCAACACTTTTTTTATTGTTTTTTTCAGCTTTTTTTTCATGTGAGACCTCTCTTTTAATTGAAAGTAGTAGGTTCAAAATAATCAAAACACTAGTCAGATGTTTATTCTTTACTAGTGTTTTATGTTTTTTATATTTAAATGTGTTTTTTTAGATTGTTTTTAAATTGATTCATTTCCTGCTCACTGATTAAAACATGATCTGATTTCTGCTGAGTTGCCTGCTGAATTAGCGGAAGGCCTTTCTCCTCTTGATCATGAAGCCTTGGAATTAGATGAAAGTGAATATGTCTCACAGCTTCACTGATTGTTACAACATACATACGATCAACAGGTAATTCCTTTTTAACAGCAGCCTCTAACTTCTTAATTAATGGACCTGCAGCAGTCAGCTCTTGATCAGTAAATTCTGACCAGTTTTCTACATGCCTCTTCGGTTCAATGTACAGGTATCCCAAAACTTGAGATCCAACTGGACCGTGTGTAACAATCCAATCTTGATCTTCATAAATAGATTCATTTAAATCTTGATGTTTTTGACAGATTGGACAAGAAGTCAAGACAGTCTCTCCTTTACTGTGTTACCTTTACTTTGCCATTTAAATAGTCTGTTAAAAGAGCACGATAATCATAGGTTTCATGAAGGATAGAATCAATAATTTCACGGACAGCTCCTTCTCCTCCATTTAACTTAGCTGTATATTGAACGTTTTCTTTGACTATCTTGACTGCATTATTTGGTGCAGCAGGGAAGCCAACGTTCTGCAGGATAGGAAGATCATTAATATCATCGCCTACGTAACACACTTCGCTAAGGTCAATGTTAAGTTCTTTCACGATTTCTTCAAGAACTTCCATTTTTTCGTGGATACCCTGATAAACATAGCTGATGCTCAGTTCTTTCGCGCGCTTTGTCACAGCTTCTGATTTTCTGCCTGTAATGATGGCTGTTTTAATTCCTGCATAATGGGCAAGGCTGATGCCCATGCCATCCTGTGTATGGAATGCTTTATACTCTTCACCATCAGAACCAATGAAAAGTCTGCCATCTGTTAAAACGCCATCTACATCTAAAACAATTAATTTAATCTTCATAACTTCCGCCTTAAAGCCCAAGGTTCATTAAATCCAGAATATGAATCATGCCGATTGGGCGATTATATGGATCTACAACCGGAAGAACATTTATTTTACAATCTTCCATTAACTCCAGTGCCTGAACCGCTAAAGCTCCTGATTCAATCGTAACAGGTGTTGTATTGCATAGTTCATTGACTTCACGATTTAAGAGGTCACTCGTTTGAGTAAACGCTCTTCGAATATCACCATCTGTAAGAATACCAATTAATCGATCTGTTTCATCCACAACACTAATCGCACCCAAGCCTTGTGCAGTCATTTGAAACAGTGATTCCTTAATAGTAGTATTTCCGTACGCCAGAGGATTTTTTTGAGTAGCAGCAACAACATTTTCAACTGTTAATAGCAGCTTTCTTCCAAGTGAACCGCTCGGATGGAACAAGGCAAAATCTTCAGGTTTGAAGTTTCTCGCTTTTAATAATGCAATGGCTAATGCGTCCCCTAAGGCAAGCGTCACTGTAGTGCTTGTCGTAGGCGCCAGGCCCAATGGGCATGCCTCAGGAGCATTGCCAATGCTTAACACAACGTCTGATTTCATTCCAAGTGTTGAGAGAGGATTCTTAACAATGGCGATCATTTTTGCACCGATTCTTTTAATAGAAGGAATCAGATTTAAAACCTCATCTGTTTCCCCGCTATTTGAAATCGCAATGACAATATCATCTTTTGTAACCATTCCAAGATCTCCGTGAAGACCCTCAGAAGGATGGAGGAAAAGTGAAGGTGTACCCGTACTTGCCATCGTCGCATTTATCTTGCGGCCAATGATTCCTGATTTACCCATTCCAGTAATGACAACTCTTCCCTTACACTCAAGAATCATGTTCAGGGCATCATTGATAGACTCATTCAATTCGTCCTTTAAAGCTAATATAGCATTAGCTTCCTTTTCCAAAACTTCAGTAACATCAGCAATAAAGTCGATAGCAGGTATTTTTACACTTAACATTTTCATCCTCCTGTAAAGTCAAAATTATAATTGTTTAATGAGTGAATCGATTTCTTTGATTGGTTTTAGTACTTCTTCAAGGTTTTCTAATTTAACCATGTTTGGTCCGTCTGATAGGGCATTGTCAGGATCAGGATGAACTTCCATGAAGATCGAGTCGATGCCGACTGAAGCAGCGGCTCTTGATAAATAAGGAACGAATTCGCGTTTACCGCCAGTAGTTGTTCCGTTTCCGCCTGGAATTTGAACACTGTGAGTAGCATCAAATACAACTGGCACTCCCATTTCACGCATTGTGATTAAAGAACGCATATCTACTACTAAGTTGTTATATCCGAAAGTTGTGCCGCGTTCTGTTAGTAGAATGTTTTCATTGCCAGTTTCGCGAAGCTTTGTTACGACGTTTTGCATATCCCAAGGAGCAAGGAATTGTCCTTTTTTCACGTTGATGATTTTCCCTGTGTTTCCAGCAGCCACTAACAGGTCTGTTTGACGGCATAAGAAAGCGGGAATCTGAATGATATCAAGGACTTCTGCAGCAATTTCTGCTTGGCCAGCTTCATGAATGTCTGATACAACCGGTACATCAAAGCGTTCTTTCACTTTAGCTAAGATTTCAAGGCCTTTTTCAATGCCAGGTCCGCGATCAGAGAAGATAGAAGATCGGTTTGCTTTATCAAATGAAGCTTTAAATACGAACGGGATATCAAGTTTTGTTGTAATTTCTTTGATTTTTTCAGCCGTTTCCATTACAAGTGCTTCGCTTTCGATCATGCAAGGACCAGCGATTAGTACGAAAGGATTGTTGCCGCCAAATTTTATGTCGTTTAGTTGAACGTGGTTAGTCATGTTAGTTTCCTCCAAGTATGTTTTCTACTTTTTCAATATCTTCAGGAGTATCTACTCCAACTGCATCATAGGCAGTTTCTACAACTTTAACTGTGTAGCCATTTTCCAATAAACGAAGCTGCTCAAGCATTTCTGCTGATTCCAGTGATGATTGAGGAAGCTTGACGAACTCATTTAGAATTTGCTTTGGATATCCGTAAATGCCCAGATGCTTGTAATAAGTAAAAGGCTGATTGGATCTGTTATAAGGAATAGGAGAACGTGAAAAGTACAATGCGCTCTTCGAATGATCTGTAATCACTTTAACGACATTAGGATTTTCAACATCTTCCATTGAATGAATCTTTGTTTTTGCTGTTACAACGGCATTTGGCGCTTCTTGTGCTTCAGAAATAAGAGCGTCAATAATTTCATGGTGAATTAATGGCTCATCGCCTTGAATGTTAACGAAAAAATCACCATCCACCTTCGATGCAACTTCAGCAATACGGTCAGAACCCGTTTCATGATCCTTACGTGTCATGACAACTTGTCCGCCGAAGCCTTCGACTACTTGCTTAATTTCTTCATGATCAGTCGCGACAATGACGCCATCGAGCTTTTCACTTTGACTGACTCGTTCATAGACGTGCTGAATCATTGGTTTGTTTAAGATCCTTGCTAACGGTTTACCAGGAAATCTGGTTGAGCCATATCTTGCAGGAATAACTCCAATCACTTTCATCCTATTAAAACTCCTTTACTAAACTAGTAGAATCAATCCGTGCTGCAACATTAGCTGAGGTTTGCTTATCAGTTCTGTTGATTGAACCCTCCAGCTGATAGTGGAACCTAATATAATAGATAAATTTATTTATTCTATTAATGTTTAAGGTTGTGTTGATCGCCTTCAAAATATAGTCATCTAATTGATTCGGCGTATCACAATGATGGACAACTCCATCTATATTATAAAAAGCATCTCCCAGTGTAATAACCGGTTTATGCTTTGCTATTGATTCAATCCCAACAGTAGAATTTATTGTAACTACCGCCAAAGAGTCCGTGATCAGTTTATTGATGTCATACTTCTTAACAAAAATGATTTCTTTCTTATCACGATACCTCTTCTTCAGGTCCTTATAATTGTTTCGGGATATATCCTCTGGATGCTCCTTCACAATGACTTGCAGATTCCTGCCGTTCTTCTGATTGAATGAACGAACGGCCTTGTATACATGATCCAATAGTTCTTCCATGTTTGAGATATTAGGAGAATTATAAAAGATCTGTGTATCGCGCGAGACCTGAAATGGGAGAAATATATATTCATCCGGAAGTGTTGTTTGATCCGGTTTTTTATATTGAAAGTATTTCTTGTAAATAAAATACTTCACAGCCTGCCAAAACGTTATATGCGCATAAAATTTCGGATGAATCCCCAGAAGACTTCCAAACATGCTGACTGCTTTCACTGCCGCTACTTTAACAAGATTTTCTTTTGCGCTTGCTTGTGCCGACAGAGTTTCAGGCTTATGCAAAAACTGCTGAAGCCTTGTGGAATCGACTTCTAACCCATCATAAAAGTCAGGATCTCTAGGCACAGATGCATCAGCATTTATTCCATTCGGATCACAAGTAATGGTAAAGGGCCTAAATAAGCCATCCTCAAAATAGTACGTGCGCAATCCTCTTTTGTTGGCTATTACTTTTGTAATTTGGTCTATCCAATGATATCCATTAAATAAACAGATGATATCGATTTGATGATCCGCAATGAATTGATCGATAAAATACATGTACCTTTTATATAACTGCAGTTCTTTAGTTGACGTTTTTTTCTTTAAAATTCTTTGTTTATAGGTAATATTATATATGGGCAGCTCTCGCAGCTCTTCATCAGTGATTGGGTATTTTTTACTAGAAATTTTAGAAGGAGCGAATATGGAGGTTATCGGACTTTTAAATAAAAGCTCGCCTAATTCAAATTTCAGCTGAAAACTTTTATGTCCTTTAAAACTTAGTTCTTTTGCGACATCCAGAAAAAATTTTTTGTTTCTATTACCCCTTAGGAATAAATAGTTTGCCATATCGTCCTCCAGGAAACGTACAAAGCTGCATTCATTGATGATAGAGAGCCTGTCGAATCTTTAGTACAAAGTACCCTTATTATTTTTGTAGAAATTTGTAACTTTTAAAAATCCAAGGTTAATAATACCTGATATTAGGTTATCTGTAAACAGAATTACAGAAGATGCCAAAATTAATATATAATTTACAATAAATTTAAGCGTGATTAAACTTTACCAATATTGGTCTGAAACTTCATTTGTTTTGTCAGATTTTATAACAACTCCGCCATTTTTCTATTTTTCATTCATGTAAAGTTGCGCAAATTTATATGAATGCATGAAACGAATATGCTAAAATACAGATTGTCTTCTGTAAAAATATGTTTGATAGACATTTCGTAAGAGGATATAATACTTTTTTAAGCTTGCACAAAAAATTACACAGCATTGAAAGAGGAATTGAAAATGAAGTTCGCAATGCAAATCATCAAAGAACAGATTGTAAATATACATTTGATTTTCAGACTCGCTATATATGAAGTGAAAAGTAAATATTTCATGCATTATCTCGGTGTATTTTGGGAGTTTCTCAATCCTGCTATTCAATTATTTGTTTACTGGTTTGTTATTGGACTAGGAATCAGGGGCGGCGGAGATATCAACGGTTTCCCTTATTTTATCTGGCTTCTTACTGGAATTATTCCCTGGTTTTTTCTATCCCGTTCTGTCAGTCATGGATCAAGCAGTGTATTTCGCAAAGTCAGTTTAGTATCAAAGATGAAATTCCCTGTAAGTGTCCTCCCTACGACTTCCATCATCAGCAGCAGTTTTATTTTTCTAATCATGCTGATCATTCTGTTTATCATTCTTGCTATCTATGGAATTGGGATACATTTAACGCTTATCCAGATTCCTTATTATCTCATTAGCATGTTTGTTTTTTTATTTGCTATCACCTTATTATTTTCGACAATTTCAGTCGTTGTGAGGGATTTCCAATCATTACTTCAGCAAGGGATGAGAGTGCTTTTTTATTTAACGCCAATTCTTTGGGATCCAAGCCTATTCTCTCCCCTTATTCAAAATATCTTAAGACTGAATCCATTTTTCTACTTAGTGAACGGTTTTCGTGATTCTCTGTTAGGCACCGGCTGGTTTTATCAGGATCTTACGTATACCTTATACTTCTGGTCCCTTACGCTGCTAATCTTATTCATTGGCGCAACCGTTCATATCAAACTCAGAAATCGATTCGTCGATTACATCTAAATGGAGGCTCATCATACAATGAAGCCAAAAGTGAAATTTAATGACGTTTCCAAAACGTATAAATTATATAAGAAGAATTCTGATAAGCTGCTGGATCTGTTTTCAATCTCTAAAAAAAGAACGAAAACCTTCTATGCGCTCCAGGATATTTCGTTTGAGGTGTACGAAGGAGAAACAATTGGAGTAGTCGGAACAAACGGATCCGGAAAATCCACTCTTTCAAATCTGCTTTCGGAATCGGTTCCACACTCATCAGGATCTATTAAGATTAACGGAGAGCCATCTCTTATCGCCATTTCTGCCGGTTTGGATAAAAACCTGTCTGGAATGGACAATATTCAGCAAAAATGTCTTATGCATGGATTGACCATGAAAGAAATAAAGGATCTTAAGGATGAGATTATCGAGTTTGCAGACCTTGGCGACTTCATTTATCAGCCTGTAAAAAACTACTCAAGCGGGATGAAATCGAGACTGGGATTTGCCATATCCGTACACACAAATCCTGATCTTCTTATTATTGATGAAGCATTATCTGTTGGGGATCAGACGTTTTATCAAAAATGCATCGATAAAATCAATGAATTTAAAAAAGAAGGCAAAACGATTTTCTTTGTCAGCCATTCGATTTCCCAAATTAAAACGATTTCTGACCGAGTAATGTGGATTCATTTCGGCACCATTAAAGAATTCGGCGAAGCTAAAACCGTTTTGCGGAACTACAATACCTTTATTAAATGGTTTAACACACTCACTGACTCAGAAAAAAAAGATTATAAAGCGGACATGCTCCAAAAACAAACGGATCAGCTTTCAAGGGAAACTAGTCCTATTTCAAGGACCAGCCGTATAGTAAAACCAAAGAAGAAGCGCCATTTTGCACTGCCAATACAGATTTTCTTTTTATCATTTGTGCTTTTGGTGAGCGGTGCTGCCATGTTTTCAAGCAATCCCTTATCAGCGGTCAACCATTTTTTAGAAAAACAAGGATTGCCAAATGAGATTGCGGAAGAAGAGCCCACCGGAATTCCCGCAAGCGTCAATCAGGACGGCATGATTATCGGCGAAAAAACAGCAGCTTTCACAGATCCTGATAAAGAAAAATCATTATCCCTTCCTTTTGCAGCAGCAGTATTTGTTGAGGAAGAAATCAATGACATGTACAAAATCACATACATGGATCAAACACTATATGCAGATAAAAACGAAGTAAAACTCACTGCGAAAAGCTCACTTACACAGAGCCGCAGTTCTATTGAGCAGTTCGCCCCCTTGTTCCCTAATACGTTTTTTGATTCCTATGAATACTTTTTAGCTCAATTAGGTTCAAATTATGATGCTGTATCAACAAAACTTAAAGGGTATTCAGAATCTGCTGATGAACAAGGTATGAAAATGATCAGCCTAAGTAATTATGCCGTAGCTTTCAGATTCAATCAGGAAGAAATAGCAGATGAAATCATCATAAGCAACATTGAAAGTGATCAAGTTGAAGAATTCATCAGCCAGGCACAGGTTTCTTCTGTTAACAAACAACAGTATTTATTACTGACAGAAAGCTATGAGTATGTTCTTGATACAACTGCAAATACTGTCACAATGAAGAAAATGAAATAAACAAAAGGCAAAGATCTTGGGATCTTTGCCTTTCTGTTTATTTTCCAGCCTCCATCACCCATTGAAACAGCTCTGGATGCTTCGCCCATACATAATAATGCTCCTGCACATACTGAGCAGCTTCCTGCTGGTCAATTGATTTTGCAGCCTGCAGTTTTTGCTTCCCTGTGAGGTAATCGAAGACATATGGATTTATATTTTTTGCGTTTTTCACAAGCTTTTTAAAGGTTTCCGTCATCCCATTCAAAGCATATTCGATTAATGCTTGATTGTAAGCTCCTTCAACTGAATGACGTTCATCATATTCATCCAGCAGCTTTTTCGCCTCGTTGTATTTGCCTAAATCCATGTACATGACGAAAAGGGTATAACGGACTCCCTGGTTATCATTTTGATTCAGCTCAAGTAATTCCGCACACTGTTCAGCCGCCTTTTCCAGGCTTCCCACCGCAGCTTCAAGCATTGCGTAATTAAATTTCGCCCTCATATAAGGTCTTGTTTCACTTAGGCCCCAGAAACTCCCTTTGTTTTCTTTGAAATAAGTCTCACCGAGATCCGTCTCGCCGACTTCCATTCCTTTTTTGAACAATTGAAGCTGCTTTTCCGGATCGCGCTCTGCTTCTCCAAGCATATTGTAAGCATCAGGGTGGTAAGGGTATACTTCCAGCGCTTCCTCAGCAAGCTTTACTCTTTCTATAGGAGCACTTTCCATCGCCTTAAAAATAAGTTCCTGAGCATACTCTTTATCTGATGAGGCAGGCCTCTCTGCATAAAACTTCTGTGTAACTGGTGCTGAAACAGTTTGCAGATCTGCTTCTAACCCATCTTTCATTTCTCTGTAAGCTTTGGACAATGAGCTTACGCTTACTTCATACATTTCAGCCAGCTTCTTTTGGGTTAAGCCTTGCTTGTGCATATGTTTTTCAATAAAGTAATGCATCGCAGCAGCGAAGATTTCTTGTTTTTTCACAACAGGTTTCACTCGATGGAGATACTTATGCAAAACGAGAATACTTTGCTCCCTTGTTTGCTCCTCTAGTTCGGCCTTCACCAGATTAATTTCTAATTTCAGTGCGGTATTATGGTAATTCAGATCCTCCCATTCCAGCTCTTCCGATGTCTCTTCTTTTGACTCCTCTTTTGGCGCCTCTTCTTCAGATTCGCCAAGAAGCTGAAGAATCATCTCAGGAAAATGATCAATCATAAATTGCTCTGGATGATTAAATTTGCTTTCTTCAAACAGCTGCTTTGTCAGTCCTGAATTCTGTGCAGTTTCTTGCTTTTCAAAACCAAGCCCCATCAAGTAGTACATATAGTAATCGCCATAAGGCAGCAGATATCCGAGAAGCATGCCGCCTTCTTCGAATGATAATGCCTCCACTTTGACTTTCTTGATATCTTCAGAGAAGATATCCTTTACGTTAATCCATTCATCATTAATGACGGATTCGATAATAGAAAACGTCGGAACGGTCTCTTTCCACTTCTCAAGCTGAGATATAGTGGAAGGGCGAATCGTTTCACTGCGCTTCTTCTCTACGAATGCATCAATAATCTTTCCATTTGCAAATGTTACAGAAAAGACAGCCCAAATTAATAGAGCACCATACACATTTTTAAACTCTTCGCGGTCAAGGTTACCCATTTTTTCTTTTATGACGACATCGATTTGTCTGCCGAAATGGACTGAAGCAAACTCCATCAGTTCACCTTGGATTTTATCTAGTTCCTCGTGCCGAATCGCTTCAATCGAGGTTTCTTTCTTCATACAGCATTTTTTATATTTTTTCCCGCTGCCGCAGTGGCATGGGTCGTTGCGTCCAATATCCATGTATAAACTCCTTTTATTGCTTTATCCTCTCTATTGTACAGGAATGAACGACTATTTCAATGCGGCGGAAGATTGCGAAAACTATGAATGGCTATATTAAGGTTAAAAGACAAAAAAGCAGAGGTTTTCTAACCTCTACCTGCTATTTCGTCAAAATACGACAATAGTCGCATTTAATGCATGTCCATTTATCCGATACAATGAGTATAAAGTGATCTCGTGAGGTGTGTCATGAAAAGAGAAAATTCATTTGCTAAAGGCTGTTTGTGGGGAATGGCACTATCGATTCCGATTTGGTTCGTTGTTATCTATATGATCAGAAAGACACTTTAACAGCAAATATCCAACATCTAAAGACGTAAATGGAAAACGCACATTCCTTCACGTCTTTACTTCCTCATCTCCCTTTTTCCCCGCCATTCAATGAAAGGACTGTGACTTCACTCCTCACCCCAAACCGCAGATTCCAATGAGCCTGCCCCATCCCTTTCGAAATGTATAAATAGCTCCCATCCATCTGATGAAGTCCTTTGTAAATCCCTTTCCGAGCCAGCTTTCCTTTTGAAATAAACTTAAAGAAAAACGGAACATTAAACTGTTTGCCGTGCAAATGGCCGGAAAGCATCAAATCAAAAGGTTTCTCAACTCTCAGAAAATCATTTGGATCATGGCTGAGAACCACTTTGAGTTTCTGGTTTTTTACTCCCTTGAATGCTTTTTCAACATCACCATCTTCTTCTTTGTAGAAATCAAGTCCGATAAGAGTAAAATCATCAAACTCGATAGATTCATTGATTAATACCTTAACTCCGTTCTCACCAAGCCATGACCTCAGCTGATGAGGCAATGCTTCCGTCCGATAATCATGATTTCCGAACACTGCGTAAACAACCTTGCCATACTCCTGAAAAAGAGACAGGTAAGGCTTCATTCGAGGTATGTACTTCTCTCTAGCTGTAAAATCACCCGTAATAAAGATGTAATCCGGTTTTTCACGGACCAGCAGCTCCCTGATCTGCTCCAGCCGAATCCGGTTCCTTTCCACGTGAAGATCAGAAAGCTGCAAGATTTTTTTGCTGATGCCAAGCGGAACTTCAACCCGCTCTACTTTTAACCATTTCGTAGGAATCACAAAGAAACTATAAAACAGCCCAGCCCCAAGGAACACTATAATTAGTTCAACCATGACAGACCCCTTCTTTCTATTGTTCCATTTTACTAAAGAAGCCTGAGATTTAGTATTAAAAACAGCCAAATTCCATAATGGAACTTGGCTGCGTTCTATTCAATAAACGTCATAGCCCTCATAAGACTCAGCTACGTGAGAAGATAGATCCCACATCTCCTCTTGACGGTCTAAATAAGTCAGAACGAGCTGCTGGGCATGTCCGGTTTTGGTTAAAAAGCTTTCTACACTCCCTTGAATCTCAATCTCCTCTTTGTTTCTGCATTCAATAATAGTCCTGTTTTTTTTCTCAAAAACTCTCTTCACATGATGATAGGAGACCCACATACACTCTTCACTGTCTGGAGATAATGTTGGCACCATACAGATCCTATAGCCCGGCGACAAGCAAACCGGCAGCATCTTTTTACCCGGCAAAATAAGCTTTGCTGCATCAATCATTCCCTGATACGATGCTCCGGCATGGATACAGCTGCGATTCATAATTTCTCTTGGAGACATTTTCACAATCAGCTTTTTGTACAGCTCATGAACAACAGACCACAACTCTCCATTTTCTGTATACATCGGTTTCACAACCATCGTCTCTCTCCAAACTGCATAGCTTTCTTTCATCAGCATTCACTCCACCTCAATCTTCTGTATTTTTTATGAAAAATTTACCACATTATTATTTTACAAAAAAATTCAGTAAAGGAAATAAGAACTGGGTAAAATTAACTATAAATAAACATTACATTTACACTAAATTAAAATAGACAAAGAGACCTCTCCTCTCGAGGCCTCACTCATATTCCCATACAATCTTCCAATCTCCCTTTTCTTTTACAACATATACATCCTGCAGCACATCGAATGTCCCGAACTTGCTTTTAAATGTCTGTCTTACCTTGATGAGACGCGCCTCATTAAAGACCGGCGCCCCTTTTGCCATCCTCCACCTTCGAACCTTCTTCTGCTTTAAAACTTCAAAAGAAAACGTGGTAACCCCGTAATGACTCATATAGATATGAGACCGCTCTGTCACATAAGCATTTTTTGTAAAACGGTCCTGCATCAATGGGTGAAAAAGATCCCAGGCACCGCCGAAGTTTCCAGTCTGTTCAGCTGTATAAAAGAGCTCGACAGCCTTTTTCGGCGAGGATGGAGTGAATAGATGAAACAGTCCGATGAGCAGGAGAATGGCAGCTGCGATCATGGCTATCGGAATAAGAGGGGAAGGTTTCCGTCTTCGCATGATTATCACCCTTTTAAGCATGTCTAAGACAGTGTATGAGGGAGGAATAAAAGATAATACAAAAAGGTTAATGAAGCAAAATAGAAAAGAGATGAAGTCAATTTGCTGTCTTCATCTCTTTTTATTTTACAAACCTATTAATTTAACACTTTAAGATAATCTAAGTTTATACTGGTTGACGTCTTTTTAGCTGACTTTGAGGCTTTTCCCGTCCATTCAATTCTCAATTGATGGGAACCGTTCGTTAACCCCGTTTTAGAAAATAACTTTTGTCTATAAGCTAGAGAAGATGAGTATAAATCTACATAGAAAACTTCACCATCTAGAGTAACTTTGGCCATTCCTTGAGAACTGTCTTTTCTTCCATAATACTCAATACCAGTTCCTTCGAATCTAAATTCAACTCCTGAAGAGGATGAATTCGCAGATTTAAAAGTTGTTCCTGAAGCCAAGCTTGAACTATAGGACTTCCATGAGCCATCATAAAGCAGCATAGCATTGTTATCCTGGTAATTACCTGGTGCAGCTCCGCTCGCTGATATTTCAAGCTTATAGCTGCCTGCCCCTTTATAAGCATAAGTATTTACATAGTATGTGCCTGTATATGGTACTACATAAGAGAATGAATCAACTGTAGTGCCGGTTTTTTCTGAATAAGCAACAATGTTTTCGCTGGTATTTACAGTTTGAGTATTTGGATCAAATAAATATAAGTCAAAGTCTCTATTAGTTCCACCCGTCAATTTAGCCGTGATTCTTTGACCTTTTACCAGGTCTATTCTGTAAACATCATTCAAATCTTTTTCTGAATCCAATGATTGAGAAATGGATGAGCCTTCCCAAGGAACTCCTGGGAGATCATCATCAGGAATAACACCTAAAGTTTTACCAGCATCCACGATACCGCCTGTACTCACTAAAGATTGCAGGGAATAAAGAGGTTCTGTATTATTCATAATTTTATTTTTTAAATCGTAGGGTGTATATGATCTGATTTTACTGTAAAGAAGGGCCGCTGTTCCCGTTACATGAGGCGCTGCCATAGAAGTACCATTATAAAACGCATAACCTCCTTCTGGGATGGTGCTTAAGATATCCTCACCTGGAGCAGCTACATCAACTGAATAGGATCCGTAGTTAGAAAAATAGGCACGATTTCCCCAGCTATCAATGGCTGCCACAGATAAAATATTATCTAAACCATAACTGGACGGATAGTGTGAATAATAGTCATTATTGAGACCATCATTACCTGCTGCCGCTACAAAAAGGCTTCCCGAATCTCTAATAGCTTCATAGAGTGCTGTACTGTAGTTTCCTCCGCCCCAGGAATTATTTGAGATCTTAACTCCCATAGAAGCAGCATAATAAATGGCTTCCACAGCATCTGAAACAGAGCCGTTTCCTTCAGGCGTCCCTAAAAATTTCAGGGGAAGAATCTTAACTAAAGGTGCTACACCCACTACCCCAATTCCGTTATCACCTTGAGCAGCGATTGTACCTGCGACATGTGTTCCGTGGTCATCAACGTCTGGACTGTCATAAACCGTATTATCGTTGTTATAGAAGTCCCAGCCATTCACATCATCTATGTATCCATTGCCGTCATCGTCTATTCCATTTCTAGGCACTTCATTTGGATTAACAAATATTCTTGATTTCAAATCCGGATGAGTAATATCAATTCCAGTATCAATTACAGCAACAACAACTTTTGTGCTTCCTTTTGTAACGGTCCACGCAGGTACAGCATTAACATCTATACCAGAAATACCATATGAACCACCAACGTATTGTCCTTTATTTTCAATACCCCATAAATAATCATAATAAGGATCTACATCACTTGCAGATACCAAATAGTTAGGCTCTGCATAAGCAACATCAGAAGATTTCTTTAATTCCTTAATAACTTGGTCTACCGTTTTCCCTGCAGGAATTTTGAAGAGTTGTGCGCCTTTCTTGCCGACATTTTCCTTTTTGCTTAATTTCATGCCTGCAACTTTTACTTCCATCGTGTTCACTTTATTACTTTTGAACTTAACAATTACTTCATCTTTTTTATATTTTACTTTTGTTTTAGATTGATTGGCTTTTACTTGTTTGAAATCAGTCTTTCTAACAATCTTCTTGCCAGACTTACTGCTCACTTCACCATTTTCTTCAATGAATTCTTCTGACATTTTTTTGTGGTTTTCAATCTCTTTTGTACTTGCTTGTGCAGGAGCTGCTAACCCTGATAGCATTAGGATTGACAGTGTACTTGCCAACCATTTTCTATTCTTTTTCTTCAATTTGATCTCTCCCTAATAGTATATGTAACTACATACGTATAGTTATTTATTCATAGTATAATATAACTATTAGTTAATTGGAATATTTTTATAATAAATTCCATATAAAGTTATTTCATATGGAATTGAGAAAAGTATTTCTTACACAACTTTATGAAAAATTCCCCAACTATTGATAAGAAATTTGGAGAGAAAAAATAAAAAACCCCTCCAAAGGAAGGGGCCTCAATCATATTCACGAACAGTCGCTTTAATCGCCTTCACTGTCTTTTCATTAGTCTTTCTTCGCTGGAAAACCGGAAGTACTTGAAGTCTGAAAATGCCAAAACCCTTGGAACCCTGTGTGCAAAACAATGCTGACAGATTATCCTTCAGCAGAGTGTCTAATTAGAGATAACGGGGAATTAACGCCGATTGTCCTATTCATCCACCCGACTATCTGCCTTATACTATAAAATATGGAAATTTATTCACTTGACCAATCTTTGATTTTGATCAAATGAGAACTCCCAGACCTAACATATGAGATACTCGCGTACATGCGAATGAAATAAAAACGGACGAAGCCATTGTCCGCAAAAGGGAGGCGGCAGTCATTAAGGTTTACGAAGCCAAAACTCTTGTGTCTGCAATGGAAAAGCGGGCCAGGCAATACGAAGATCTGAAAGAACAAATCAATCACCTCAAAAAACAATTTTTAGACATTGCAAACTCCGGTGATGAATTTCAGGGAAAAGGAGCAGAAGCGATCAAAGGCTTTTACTCCGCCCAAGCAGACGTTGCAGAAGCATGGATCAGACTGATTGATAAGAACATTGCCTTTTTCAAAGGGGTTGAGGGCGACACGGAAGATGCCAAGCTGACTGGCAGTACGTTCGTCCAGCTGCCTTTTCTTGAAGAAAACATTCCAAGAGAGCAGGACCGGGCAAGGGAAATGGTGGAAGACCAGCAAAGCTCCCTCGGGTCCATCCTGCACAGCATTGATGACTTGGTCTCCCTGCCTGTTTTTTCAACAGAAACATTTAACGACTATATGGACAAAGCGGATAAAAAGCGGACAGAGACGATTAACGCCGTCAATCAGCTCGATCAGACTCTTACTGAAGAGTACGCTATTTCCGAATATGACCAGCAGTATCTCGCCGGCCTTTTCGGCCAGCTGCTCGAATCCTCGCGTCAGGGAAGCAGCATCACACCGGTTCACTTTGATGCAAATGCCTATAAAAACAGCGACATCTATAAGATGAAATCAGAAATCGAAAACAGCTCCAAAGAATACCTCGCCTTCAAAGCGGAACAGGCAGAGGCACGAAGACAAATGAAAATCGCCCAGGACCTCGAAGCCCGCCCATGGTACGAAAAAGCCTGGGACACAACCAAAACCTTTACCGGCGAAGTATCCGGCTACTATGACTTTAAGCGTGCCACAGAAGGCGTCGACCCCGTCACCGGTGAAAAACTCACAGAAGCTCAGCGCATAACCGCCGGAGCCATGGCAACCGCCGGCTTAGTCCCCGTCGTAGGCTGGGCAGGTCGAGCTTTCAAAGGCGGCACCGCCATCTACAAAAGCGTTAAGGCCTACAACGCCGCCGACCATGCCCTTGATGCATACAAAACATCCAAATCCTTCAGCACGCTGCAGAAAACCGAAATGGGCATATACGGACTCGTTTCCGCAAATGGACTAGGTGAGGCTGTACTTGGCAAAGACATGTTCGGGAACCAGCTCACAGACCAGCAAAGACAGCAGAGCCTCATGCAGGCTCTCGGAATTCTCGGAGTCGGCGGAGCAGCCTACGGATGGGACAAACTTGCTGCTAAAAACGGGTATATGCTGCCGGTCAGCAATCAGTATGTGAATCAGAAGATTGAGAATGCGCATGCGATTTTGAAAGATATTAGGAAAAAAGTTGGGAGTGTCCCGGTTCCAATTCCGGTTCCAGTAAGACAGGCAACAGGTTTGGGGATGAATATGCTGCCTGGTTTGGAGTATAGGTCTTTAAGTGAGATTGTTGTTTGGGCGAAGAGTAGTTTGGCTGTTAAGGGTTTAGGTAAAGATGTTAAGATTGATTTTGATTTAATAAAGAAATATATAAGAGACGTTGAATCAAGAACAGGAAGAGAATTGCCTAAGAATCAGATTGAAAAATTGAAGGAAGCGCTAAGAAATAAAGATTATAAAAAAATGACACCTATAGAAACAGCTAAACACCGAGCAAAATTTGATAAAATGAAAAATAAAGTAATTAAAGAATGGGAAGAAAATACAGGTCAAAAGTGGCCAGTTTATAGTGAAAATGTAATTTCAGAGAAAACCGGTAAAATAATCAGGAAACAAGGAGATATGTATGATGCTCATCATGTAATTGAAAATACTTTTGGAGGAGAACATGACTGGTGGAATATTCATCCTGCAAAATTTCCAAATGAGCATCAAGCTGGTATTCATGGAGCAGGTTCACCAGCAAATACACTTTTTAAAGGAGGTAAACAGTAATGGACTATAAATTTATTGAGACAAATCATGAAAACACTTTTTATCCAGTAACTGAAAACGAAATAGAAGCGGCTGAGAAGGAACTCAATTTAAAGTTTCCTGAGGAGTTAATTAATTTCTACGTAAAGGTTGGCTACGGATTTATTAAAGGTTCAGAGTTTAATATTAATCGTCTAATGGATCCTTCTTCAGTTAGGGATTTCAGGTTAAGAGTTAATGATTTTGAGTATTATCCCGACATTGAAATCTATGAAGAATTTGAAAGTGATAAATTAATATTTTTTGAAGGCAGTGAATCAGCTTTAATGTCAATAGAATTAAATAAAAAGAATAGAAGTCCAGTTTACTATTACGATATTCAAATTGCGTCTTCTCTTGAAGAATTTTTAAGAAAAATAGTAGAAAATGATAAATATTATTTGGAATTACTACCTAATTAAGATCGATCATATTTGTAGACGTCCTAAGATAAGAGTTGAAAGAAAAGGGTAAAATTATGAATATCGTACAGGTAGCTAACTATTTTATATAATGTAGCCGATTCACTAATCGCTACTACTGTCTTCACGGTTCGGGACTTCAACTCTATAGAATGTGTGCATGCCTGGCACGCCAAAAAGCCAAAGGACACTTCCTGAACGTGTTCTTTGGCTTTTTATCTAATATCTTAGTTTCTTGCATATCTATATGTTTAATATATAACCAGGTTAGCTGCCAAGACCCTTTTTGAGTGTTAAGTGTCTTCCAATTGCAAAATGCAGCTGATGATCGCTCAATGAAACAGCGGGACGGTTCTCATGCTTCCTTCCATCTCAAGCCTTTAAGATCAGATGAGATATCCCCAATATCCTTCCTGCCTAAGCGCAATTACTGGACATGCATTATCGCCAACTTTCGGTGATTCTAAGGTGTTTTCATAACCAGTAATATTTTCCCTTTCAATATTTTCAACTAACATGGAATTCCTCTGTTTCATTATGGCAGCGTGTCTGTTCGGACAGGTTTTTCCCGGCACTGGATGCTTTTATTACGTTCTCGTATGAAACTCTTTTTCCTTGGAAGCGCTAGAACCGTCCCCGCTCTTCCAAAAAGAAGCACGAGAACCGTCCCGGTGCTTCTTTGTCTCAGGACTGAAACACCTGGAAGGAAGCGCAACGGTTCTCACGCTCCTTCCCCTCTTCTTTACCTTCCGCCACAAACGTTGCTTCCCCATTAAACTTTCTTGTCAGCTTTACATTGAGCTCCTCCTAGTTATAGCGACCTCTACACTCGGTCAGGTTTTATCACGGTTAACATTTTCTGAAACAACCTCGTCCTAGGAAGCACGAGAACAACCCCCATCATTCCCCCTAATGCAATTCTATTTTCCTAGTAAAATACAACCATCTTTCTGATATAATGGTAGGGTATTCCATTTTAGGAGGAAATTCATGAATCTTTTAAAAGCTGCATCTTGTTCGGTTGTTTTAGGTTTATCACTGTCTATGTTCACCCACTCAACGGAAGCTGCAAGCAGTTACGCATGTTCTGTTGATCACACAAAAAAACTGGAAGTAAATGAGTTACTAACGGAAAAGGCGAAGGAATATCACATTCCCCCTGAAGTTGTGAAAGCTCTTGTATTACAGGAGAATGACACATGGGATCAGAAGAGAACCAGTGATGATGACGGGGACGGAAAGCCAGATGGCTTAGGGCTTATGCAGATAACTGATACCAGTATAAATGGGAAGACGCTGGATCGAAATCTTCTTCAAAATAATGTTTGTTATAACGTCGATGCAGGTCTGCAAATTCTGGAGAGCAAATGGAAGCAAAGAAATTTGCCTCAGATTAACACGATGGACAGAGATATTATTGAAAATTGGTATTTTGCTATTTTAGCGTACAACGGAATGGTTTCCCAAAATAGTCCTGTCTATAAGAATAGCGGCGCTATCAACAAAGAAGCGTATCAATATAAAGTGTTTGATCACATAAACAAATACAGTTTCAACAGCGAAAAATCACTCAGCCAGCTTTCATTCAAACCGGAGTACTTTGATTACGGGACTCATACGAATGAAATTATTAAGTTTAAGAAGCTTCAATATACGGACTACAGCAAACCTTTCACTCATTCCGGCTTAAATATGACTCAGGACTCTCTTGCAGTTCTTTCAAAAGAAGCAAAATTCTATGCAGGACCTACAGGAGGATCGTACAGTTGGATTGCGGCTAATACGCTTGTAGATATCGAAGATGGAACACATCACGTAGATGGGAAAGACTTCAAGCCTACAAGACACTGGGTACGTTTCAAAGCGGAAGTCCTTGAGGGTCCGTTAAAAGGGAAAGTCGGCTACATCGGTTCTCCTTATCTTGAGCCCGTTACGGATAAACTGGCTGGAAAAAGCCGCTATTCTACTGCTGTTGCCATCTCTAAGGACGGATGGCGGGAAGGTGCGGACACAATTATTTTGGCTCGAAGCGACGATTTTCCAGATGCTTTAGCAGGTGCACCTTTATCCAGGAAGTATGATGCTCCCATTTTATTGACAAATGCTATAAAAGGAGAGCTAAATTCAGATATGAAAGCGGAAATTAAAAGATTAGGTGCGAAAAATGTAATCATTCTGGGAAGTATAAAGGCTGTTCCAGCTCAAGCGGAGAAAGAATTGAAAGATCTTGGTCTAAAAATAACAAGAATAGAAGGAAGCAATCGATACGAAACAGCAGCAAACATAGCTAAACATTTAGCACCTGAAAAGAAAAAAGCCATTCTTGCAACAGGGAAGACCTACCCTGATGCATTAGCTGCAGCTCCTTATGCAGCTCAGCAAGGAATTCCAATTTATCTTACAACACACGAAGAAATCCCTGCATCAACATTAAGTGAATTAAATAGAATGGATGAGGTCATTATACTAGGAAGTGATGGAGTTATTTCTAAAAAAGCTGAGAGCTCCATTAAAACAAAAACCATTCGTATTGGAGGGAAGGATCGTTATCACACAGCAGAACAGTTTATTATGACGTTCAACCTAGGCCATCACGACGTATTTGTCGCGACAGGAGAAAACTTCCCTGATGCATTAGCAGGAGCAGCACTTGCAGGAAAGCGAGACAGTGTGATTCTGTTTACAAAAAGAGATACTATTCCTAGTGCAACAGAAAGAATTATAAAAAACAAAGATCTCTCGTACTTTACATTTCTAGGGGATGAAAAAGTATTGGATACAGCAAAAGAAGTTGCAGAGATTGCTAATTAAAGAGGAGAGACTGGGATAAAACCGGGCCTCTGATCTAAAAAAGCCGGTGACATTTTACAATGATGTGTAAAATGTCACCGGTAAATAAATTTGTATGTTCATTAAAGAAATCTAGGGAATCAAAAACTACTCACTTTATTATTAAATTTAGATTCGGACAGTAAATAATCTGTTAATTCATCAACTGATCGATTGATACGATGGAATTTAATAAAGAAGCAGTAGAGGAACAATTCTAATGGATGTGTTTTTAATAGCTTTAATTCTCATTCTCCCAACTATCAAAAATATCAAAAACGCAAAAATTTAGATATAAGTATTCAGTAGATACTGACTGTGTAGAGGGAAAGTAGCTCTTTTTGAAAAAGAAATTTTAAAGCTTATAAATGCAAATCCTTAAAACAGTATAAAATTGATAAGGTGGTTAGCCAATGAATTTAATCAATTATTATTCTAGTAATGATAAATCTCAGATCCTTAATAGTGGGACACCCCAGTTTAAAAATACTGCATTTTATTCACTAAAAATAGCTCTTAAATCATATTTCAGCACTTATTATACCATGGTAAGTAAATTAAATTTTCACACTGATAAAGTTGAGAAAATATCTTTATCTGATTCTTATTATGAGTCTTATATCGAAACTATAGTACATTTCCAGCACTTTTTCGAACTAATTATCAAGGATTTACTGGAAAAGGAAAATCCATTATTGGCTGTTAAGACGATTGATAAGCCAGTATTATTACATCGTTTATTATTAAAAGAAGATATTACTGACGAGGAGTACAATTCTTTAAACTCTTTAGAGTTTAGTGGTGCATTAAAAACGGTATGTGAGTTACAAAGGGCAGGTCGAATAACAAACCCTGCTTTTGAAATTTTCAACCGCAATAAAGGAGTATTGGATACGTTAAACAACTTTAGGAATAGAATATGGCACCGGGGTCGCTTTATCCTAAAATATCATGCTCTAGATGAGTTTATTTGTAAATATGTATTACCTGTAGCATTGGAAGTTGTGGAATTAAACGAATATACACACTATAAAACAGACTGGTCTCCTAAAAGAAGTAAAAATATTATGAAGATAGATGTACTTTTGGAACTAAAGAATGAATACAAGAAAGCAGTTCCTGACCACAGCAAAATAGCATTTTTAAAAGAAGTTGGAAGAACAGAGTATAACCAAGAACTTATTTTCCTATTTCGCAATGAAGAAAAGGCTAAAGTATACAAAAAGTTGGAGGATGAAAACAAATTTATATCTGAAGTATTAGAATGTCCAGTTTGTGGAAATTTATCTTTACTTAATTATCATGATTATGATGTGTCATTTGAAGAACTTGGAGATGAGATTGGTGAAAACTACCAAGTAATCACAGTACCTCTAATAGTTGAAAGTCACGTAGGTTGTATAATATGTAAATTTGAAGTAAATAAATTTGTTAAAAACCCAAGTGATTACGGTTACGGCGATTTAAGATTTTGGAATGTAGATAAAAGTTAAATTAAAGACCAAATTGGCTAAAAAAGTTTACAGAAAAAAGAGTTTGTCAGTATGTGGTTGTTCTTATCGTGTTGGGGGTCAGGCCCCCATATTCTAGAAGTTACAAGCCGCTAAAGAAGCACGAGAACCGTCCCGATGCTTCTGAAACAAGGCCGCATCTGTTAGATGCAGCCTTGAGGCTTATTGCTCAATCTTCAATCTAGTTTGGTGCCATTTCCAAGCTGTAGAAATAATCTTCTCAAGAGAATATTCGGTTTTCCAGCCCAGTTCTCTGTGAATTTTATCAGATGATGCAACCAGCCTTGCAGGATCGCCCGCTCTTCGTTCACTCATCACGACATTTGCTTTTTTACCAGCAACTTTTTCACACATCTCCACAACCTCTTTAACAGAATAACCAAGGCCATTGCAGAGATTGTAAGTTGCAGTATCTTTTGTGCCGGCTAGCAATGCTTCCAAAGCAAGGATATGAGCATTCGCAAGGTCTGTTACATGAATGTAATCCCTGATGCATGTCCCATCTTCTGTATCATAATCGGAACCAAAAATTGAGATCTGCTTCCGCTTACCTAGAAGGTGCTGAAGAATGATCGGGATAAGATGTGTTTCAGGATCATGCTCCTCACCAATTTCTCCTGACTCAATCGCACCAGCAGCATTAAAGTAACGCAGAACAACATATTTTAAGTCTGTAGCATTCCCCAGGTCTGACAAAATATGTTCTACCATCAGTTTAGACTGGCCATATGGGTTAATAGGGTTCGTCACAGTTTCTTCTGTGATGATATCAACATCCGGAATTCCATATGTAGCAGCCGTTGAAGAAAAAATGAATTTATTAATGTTAAACGCCAGCATTGTATTTAGCAAAGTAAGCGTTGAAGATACATTATTCATATAATACTTCATTGGATTTGTTACGGATTCCCCTACTAAACTGCTAGCAGCAAAATGCATTACTGCATCAATAGAATACTCCGAGAAAATTGATTTCAAAACTTCCGGGCTCCCTAAGTCCCCTTCAACAAAAACGGCTCTTTCATCAATCGCCCAGCGATGACCAGTTGATAGGTTATCTAAAATGACAACTTCCTTTGATTTAATTAATTCTTTTACCATATGGCTGCCAATATAACCGGCTCCGCCGATGACTAAAATCAAATTATCTCACCTCCTAATTATAATTCATTCGATAATTCCTCTAAATTAGTACTTTATTGCGATGGTGTTCACCCGCTAATCACACTATAAAGTATTATATCTATGGGAGTCAGGCCCTTTAATAACATGGAGGGTATTAGATGAACTGGAGAGATGATTACAAGAACAAAAACTACCGTTCAAGAAGAGTCTTACAAATAGTGAATGAACATGGCGATGAAATGGAAATAGAAACAATTTCACTAAAAAATCACTGGCATGTCATTATTACCATTTGCCAAGAAAAACCTCCTTTTAGAGAATATCTGGCAGAAGGAATCGATCATAAAAGCGAAAAGGCGGCAGCCAGAAAAGCACTAAAAAAACTTTATCAAAAAGCATATCCTAACCAATAATTCAGATGTGAAAAATCTCACATCATATTAAGCATCCAATTTGATACGAAAGGCTTGGCTCCCAAACTTATAAGTGTATATCGAACATCTTCACTGCTGAATTGTTCAAAAAGAAGCAAAATCTTATACCAAATCCACTCTTTATCACATTAAAACTTAGCCGATTGGGGGTCAGGCCCCCCATTGTGGTTTGGCTGTTTGGCGAATATAATTAAAAAATGAAAGCTTAGTTTAAAAAGAGAGTTTGCAAGTCTATGCATATTTCGCTGCAACTCTCTGTATTTTCTGCTTGCAAAAAACATATAAAGCGATTTATATCATCAAGGAATACTTTCCTCTTCTATTTAGTTCTATACAAAACAGCACCCAAGAGCTATCAAAGATTCTGCTTAAGCCTGTTCAACCTCCTACAGAAAAACGGACGAAAATCTCATCAGTATGAGAAGAAAACGGTCTTTGATATATTGGGTGTTGTATATCAGTATAACATGTGCCAAAAGAAAGCAGCATAGCGTTAAAAAAATGATCTGTTACAGGTATATTTGTCATGCCGTTATTTAATACCGTATACCATTGTCTTGTAGAAGTGCTCTACTCTAACCACTCATCAGTGTTAGCTTGATGGGCATGGGGTCAAGCCTCCATATTGCAAAAACAAACCTCCTACACCCAACCCTTTAACACACTAACGCTGTGCACTTTAGTTGGGTGGGGGCCTGATCCTAAAAACCCCTATACTTATTGCAAAAAGAAGCGGGAGATACGTACCCGCGTTTACATTTCCTACTTATTCTTTATAATTCTCCTCAAATCTCCAGGCATCTCTACACATTGCTATAATGTCACGTTTAGCTGTCCAGCCAAGTTCTCTCTTAACCTTTGAAGCGTCAGCATAACATGAAGCAATATCACCAGGTCTCCGCTCTACTATTTCATAAGGCACTTCAATATCATTAGCTTCTTCAAAAGCTTTCACTAATTCAAGTACACTAGTACCTTTTCCGGTTCCCAAGTTATAAGCATAAACACCTTCAGTTAGGTTTTCTAATGCAGCAACATGGCCCTCAGCAAGATCTACTACATGAATATAATCTCGAACCCCCGTGCCATCCACCGTTGGATAGTCATTTCCAAAAACACGTAATTTCTCAAGTTTACCTTTTGCTACTTGCGTGACATATGGCATTAGATTATTAGGAATTCCATTAGGGGCTTCACCAATTAATCCACTCTCGTGAGCTCCTACCGGATTGAAATATCGGAGAATTGATACCGAAAAAGCTGGATTTGCATTTGCTATATCGATTAAAATTCGCTCACTCATGGCTTTTGTTTCACCGTATGGATTAGTGGTTGGTAGGAGATCCATTGTCTCTACAAATGGCACTTTATTGTCTCCGTACACGGTTGCTGATGAACTAAATACAAACCGATTCACACCGTATTTCTGACAAGCTTTTGCCAAGACAAGTGTACTAATAATATTGTTATAATAATATTCTGAGGGCTTTTCTACCGATTCACCAACCGCTTTAAGACCTGCAAAATGAATCACACCATCAATCTTGTAATTTCTAAAAATAAGATCAACAGCTTCTGCATCCGTTACATCAATCTCGAAAAAAGTAACTTCTTTATCAACTATATCCATGATTTTCATTACAGTCTCACTCTTACTGTTACAAAGATTATCAGCAATAATGACAGAATGCCCGGCTTCTAGTAATGCAACGCAAGTATGTGAACCTATATATCCGGCACCACCAGTTACTAGTATGTTCATAATCTGTTTTCCTCCTTTTATATAAATTTAATTCAAAAACTATTTATCTATATAATTACCAAAAGTTTCATTCCATTTTGCTTGTTACTAATCTAGTAAATCTAGTCACTACTAGATTTACATCATCTAATTTTCAACAACAGTATTTCAAATTTATTTCAAACACTTTCTTATATTAAAATAAGGAATTACTGAGTTTTAGCACTCTTTAAATGGTTTTACTTCCCCATCTTCCTAAAAGCATTTAATATTAATCCATCTTTATAAAATAATTCGAATAAAATTACAATTCCAAAGTAAATAATAATGCCAACTAATACTTGCACAAAGGTAGTAATAATTGTGGAGCCAAGTAATCCTCCAATAAATCTTACTACACCAAACATTAATCCCCCAGAAATAAGGTAAATTATTAACTTTGGTGTCACTCTTCTTATGTCTATATCCTTTCTCACAAAAAGAATTTGTACTACGATAACAGTAATTTCAGCACAAAGAGTCCCTATAGCCGCTCCTACTGCTCCATATTCTCTTATTAAAATAAAATTTATAATTAAGTTTATAATAGCCCCTATATACAATGAAGTAGTATACTCTCGCATTTTTCCTAATGGTACAAGATATTGCGTTCCAAAAACACCACTCCAAGCCATCAGGAATATAGTGGGACTAAGAATTTCTAAGACTACAGCACTTCCACTAAACTCTTTTCCCATATACCAAGGAATAAACTCTTTTGCGATGCCTGCTAAACCAAACATAATAGGAATGGCTATTAATGTTGAGAAATCTAGTGACTTTGAAAGATAGTCCCTTGCTTTTACCAAATCTCCCTTTACAAAAGTATTTGCCATACGTGGTAACATGACCATACCCAATGATGTTACAACTGCCAAAGCCATTTTGAGTATTTTATCAGCGTAATCATATATTCCTACTTCAATATTGCTGGAGAAAATCCCTAGCATAGTCTTGTTTAAGACAAAATATATCTGCATTGCAACTTGGGGTAAAAAGTATACAATTGTTGGCTTTATATGTTTAAAAACTGAACTGGCATTTATTGGAACTCGTTTAATATGCTCACTTACATATAACCACATTATCAACTGCCCCAAAAAACTAGATAGGCCCATAATAATTGTATAAGTCGCTAAATCCTCTTGACTTTTCACAAACATGAAAATAGCAAGCAAGCTTAGTAGTTTAACTACAATGTTTCTTGTAACAATTTTTTTAAATTGTTCTAATCCATTAAAAAGCCAAGAACAATCAATTACAGCAGCAATTAATGCAACAGCTTGTAGTAATGCAATTATTTTATATTCATGAAAGATAAATAATATAAAAATAACATATCCAATTACAGAGGTAATAGTAAGTAATAATTGCAATAGATAAATTTGAAAAAAGGTTTTACTCATCTCTTCCTTATTATCTCTTGTCATTGCTATCATCTTATTACCATAAGTTCCGATTCCTAGCATACCAAAAATAATAAAATACTGAACTATAGAGCTTGTATAAGCAAACGTTCCAACCCCCTCGGGCTTAAGTACCCTGGAAACATATGGAACTGTTATTAAAGGCAGGATCATTATTAATACCTGGTAAGTCAGATTATATAAATAATTTTTTTTTATACTCAAATATTATCACCTTAAGACGGATTTTCTAACCATATTGGTATTTACTCTATTTCGTATTTTAAATCACTTTGATAAATAAAACCTTAATATGAGATAATCACCTAAAAAGTATTCTCTGATTTCTAAAACTCAAAATCAATGAAAGTATCTTTTGATAACAAATTTCATTTTTTCCTTAAGTGTAAATTTAAATATACTTTCAAAATACTCTTTATAAATGTCATTTGTTTCAGAATAATTTAACCCTCTTTTTATACTATTCAGTCTATAAAACCTGCATATATTGGCATTAAATGTATCTAAATCAAAAGCCTGATTTTCTATTGACTTTTTTAATGACTTAATAAACCCTGAGATTGCTAGGATACTATTGGAATCTGCAAATGCTCTTCCCGTTAGAAAAAGTCGATATTGCATTAAATCATCTTCTGATAACTTCATTCCTAACGAATTAAAAGTCTGTTTATATACCTCTATATGCATTAAATCTTGTTTATCTATATCCTTTTTAGCTAATTGTGTAATTCCTGATTCATTAATCCTATATTTCAAGAGTATCTCTGGAATATTACTTAACTTATAGTTAACCGACATCTTTTGCCACAAACCAAAATCTTCTACAGATTTATGCGCTTCATCGTATTCAAAATTTCCCTGTTCAATTATCTTTTTTCGAATTAATACAGTGGGATGCATTAATGCAGGATAGAATAGTAACTGTGTTCTAATTTTTATTGGCTCCTTACTAACAATTTCCTTCCGCACTTTTCCTTTATTATTAAATACTAAAATTGACGTTCCAGAGACCGCAATATCTTTATTCTGATCCATGAATTTAATTTGCTTTTCTAACCTAGTCGGTAAGCTAATATCATCAGCATCCATTCTAGCAATATACTCACTATTAATTAATCCTAGTCCTTTATTCAAAGTTTTTATTAATCCGATATTATAATCATTAACTACGTATCTTATTCTACTATCTTTAAATTTCTTAATGATATCTTCGCTCTTATCAGTTGATCCATCGTTAATTATTAATAATTCAAACTCCTTATATGTCTGATTTAGTATACTTTCTATGGCTTCAAATAAATGCTTTTCTCCATTATATACTGGCATTAACACTGTAACTCTTGTGGTATTCATTATCTATTCCTGCACTTTCTAGTGTAATTTTATTCATTGTACTTATTTATGGATAACAATACACATGTAAGCCTAGATCTAATAGAATTTAAAATACGCCTTTTACAGAAAATAGAAATTTCAAAATACTGTTATAGGTCTGGTAAAGGTGGAAAGTAATTGCTCTATTATTTTGTTATATACGGTATTGTTTCTCCATAATTCCCCATTAATATAAAATAAGTAAAGTAGATAAAATAATATAAAATAATGAGTAAGTAGTATAGATATTTTCTAGATAAATCATTTTGACTTCTGATTATGGATGATAATATAAATATTTGCATCATTTCGAAAGTGACTGCAATTCTTGCTAAGTAGTCGGCTTTATATCCTAAAAAGTAAAGTATAAGTGAAATAAAATACAATACTGTTACCCCACCCATAAAAGGATCCTTTTTTCGTAATTCTTTTAAATTTAATAAAATAATTAGTATTACAGGGAGTCTAACAATAATATTTCCGATACCAATACTCCCATTACTGTTTATTTCATAAATATTATATTTAGAGAATACTCCCACATTAATTAACGAATTAAACAAAGGCTCAAATTGAACAACTATTAAAATAAAAAGTAAATAAAATACAAATATTTTAAATTTGCTCCAAAAATTATAATAATTATTATTTAAAACCCAATAAACTGGTACGAAAATAAAGGCAGAGTAATGAAAGCTTCCAGCAAGTACTACCAATAATATAAACTTAAGTACCTTCTTTTCATCAATATATTTTAATGAGAAGAGTAATATAGCCATTGCTAAAGATTGCCGTATTATATTAAAACTAGGATTGTACAGAGTGCACATCAATATAAAAATGGCGATACTCATGTTAATTCTTTTCCTATAAGTATAAATAGCAGAAAAATTAAAGAATAGTATCAATAAAGATGAAATAACGAATATATACTTAACTTCATTATTAAATATATATTTAACTACATAATTTAAAATAATCCACCCTGGTTCATAGCTACTATTAATAATTGATTCCAATATACTACCAAAATTAGTTATATTATAATACATTTTTTCATAGTTATAATAATCAGTACCTATACCATATCTATTAGAAGCTATTATCCAAGGTATTAAAATTGCTAAATAAAAAATGATTTTACCCAACTTTGTATAATTAGTTCTACTAACTCTTGCAGAAATATTTACAATAATATATGTTGAAATTACTATAAAATAATATAATAAATATGAATGTCCAACTGTCACAATAATCTCCTTTTCTTACTAAACAATATGTTATTAAATATGTCTTTAATTGTCCCCACTGGGCTATGTTAAGTAGTAAAGTAAAGGGAAGGTTAAATATTAAAAAAGTATCCAATAGATATAGTACTATCATTTAATTTTCGAATTAAGTAAAGTCTCATATTCTACTCCTGAAACAATATATCCAGCCATTTTTGATATTGCTGTGCCTGAACTTCTATTGAATATCCTCCTTTTTCTACGTCGGTTCTTCTTGAATTACGCATCTCAATTTTACTCTTCACTATTTCCTCTACCCAAGGATCTTCTTTTTCAATCGGTAAGTAATTAATTAAATCGGTAATTGCAGTTTCTTTTGTTATTTTATTTGAAGCAAAAACAATCATCCCAGTAGACTGAGCTTCAACCAAAGTTACTGGAAAACCTTCATGTTTGGAGGGCAATAAGAAAATATCGGCTGCATTCATAAGCTCAGAAATATCATTTCTTACTCCTAAGAATATGACTTTATTAGTTAAACCCTTATCTTTCACACACTTCTTAATAATACCTTCCAATGGACCATTACCTGCAAGTAGCAAAATATAATTATCACTCCTTTTAGATAATTGCTCAATAATATTAATCATAAATAAATGATTTTTTTCATCTGAAAAACGCCCGACATGTAATAAGACTTTTTCATCTCCAAACTTATATTTTTCCCGATAATATTGGCGTATCTCAAAATTATATGAAAATTTATCTACATCGATAGCGTTGTTCATAAGTATATTCTTTTTACTTATTGACCATTTTTCCCCATGCAACCATTTACCTGCTTTAATCCCACAGGAAAAAAAGTAATTGGTACAAAAACTATTTATAAAGCGAAGAGTTTGATTTTTTACTTTTTCCTTAATAGTGTTTACTTCTTTACTACCATGTGCATGAGAAATTCGTATTGGTACATGATTCATCTTTGCTAGAACCAAAGTGGAAGCATTAGAAAAATTCTGATGGCAATGAACTACATCATATTTACCCTCTTTAATAATTTTGTTTATTTCCAGTATATTCTTCCAAAGAGAAACCTTTTTAGGTGTGACGTGAAAAATTTTTGAATCATACAAATGAAATTTTTCTTCTAACATTCCAATATTATCACCATGTACAATAAAATCGAATTGTACCTCGCTTCTATCTAAATGTGAATAGTAATTAAATAACATACTTTCCACACCCCCACCACCAAGTGATGAAATAACGTGTAGAACTCTAATCATTACTTACCCTAGCTCCCTCAGCAAATATTTTATAAAAATGGTTTCTTTTTTGACCTAGCAATTGACTATCAAATTCTTTTGCTTTTTCGAAACTACGCTTAGCCTCTGCTAAGATCATTTTCTTATCCATATTTCCCAGCAAATCACATATCTCATCGACTGAACCATTATTAAATATAAGTTCTTTATTTAATAACTCAGGAATTCCTCCTGTTTTTGATCCTAAAGAAGGACACCCTCTACTCATCGCCTCAACCAAAGCCCTTGGCAATCCTTCTTGCTTACTTGGCTGAATATAAATATCTATATTATCGAGGTACTCAAAAACTTTATCATGAGGTAAGGCTCCTAAAAAGACAACTTTATCTTCTACACCATATTCTTTTGCAACAGACTTTAAATATTGGTTGTCACCACCTCCAGCGAGGTGATATTCAAAATTATGACCTTCTTTATTTAATTTTGATACAGCTTTGATTACATATTCTTGACCCTTATATCGCACATTCACTGCTGCGGTTGTACCAATAATAATTGGCTTGCCTTTTTCCAGAAGATTAATTTTTTCGATTCTCTTCTCTAAAGTACCTTTTTCTAGTCTAGGTAGTACCACATCTGAGCAACCAATTGATTTTCCTTTAGTTGGATATCTGCTTTGTAAAAACTCATTCGTAACATATACGGCATATGGGGCATCTTTTAATGTTTTTCTTGTGAAAAGCCACATAAATGGAGCAATTATTTTACCTTTTAAGCTATGATTCCAGAATGCATCCCAAGGGCACCCAACTACTTCAATCAAATATTTTCTATTCATTTTTTTTGCATATCTTACAGCCACTATTCCATAAAAACTTGGCATCCTTACCACAATATAATCATGATTATTTACTGCTTTTTTTACTTTTCTAATTACAGTTATAAAGTTCCGAAGATTAACTTTTGTATTAATCAGATCTAAATTCACATTAGTAACTTCGTTATTATCGTTAATTAATTTGGCATGTTCTTTCGTAGCATAACGTTCATTTGCAAATACAGTTACTTCACCAAACCAATTTAGATATCTTTGAAACACCCCATTATTTAATGAACCACTTGTATAATATTTACCATTTTTATTTATAAATTTATGGCCATGAAAAAAGATCATAATTGCTTCTCCTTTAACCTCTCAGATAACTCATGGTGTTTTTGCTCAATAATTTGTCTTAGATTTTGAAGTTTTAGACGAATAGTTTCTTGATTCTTACTTAATTTAATAAAACTTTGAATTGCTTTCTCAGCATCGAACTCACTCATTGAAATTGCATAATCTGCAAGGCCTAAATCTTTCATAATGCCTTGCCCCTTATTTCCCCCATAAGTTATAGCGATTGAAGGTACACTTTCAGATAAAGCAAATATTACTGAATGAAACCTAGTTCCTACTACATAATTAAATCCACTATAAATAGCTTTTAGATCCCTGCTAGTGTAATCTTTGTTCTCGATTAAAGAATACTCTTCGTTTTTTAACTTTGAAGTAATCTCTAATATACAACTCTTATCACTTTCGTGAGTTGTCTCAGACAATGTGTGATCGATAAAAACGGGGAGGTAATCATTTTCAAAAAGCCATTTTGAGAATAAGACCATATTATTGATATAGTTTTCGTATTTTGTTTTAGGATCACTACTCCCTGGAAATCTATATGGTCGAGCTGTTATAGCAACTAACTCTCTATTTGGATAAAGTTTTCGTAGTTCAACTAGTTCATCATTAGACCGTTCATTTTTATTTAAAGAAAATCCTAGGTCTGGGTACAACTGTGACTCCACACCAATGTTTGAAAGCATTTCTTGCGATATACTTTCCCGCACAGTAACTAATTCGCAACGATTTAATACTTTTCGCACCAACCATTCTACTCTAAACCCCTTAAATGGGCCAAAGGAGTTCGGCATCACGTAGATCGGTTTTCTGAATGATTGAGCCAGTAGGATATGAAAAAGTAAATAATAAATAGTATAAGAATCAGTTAGCTTCCCACTGGAATGAATAAATCCACCGCCTTTTACGAAACAAGCCTCACTTTCCTTAATCGTATTTAGTGTCTGTTTGCTTTTTTTAGATAAAAATGGGTATAAAATAGCTCTTGTGATTTTTGGGAATATTAATAGACTTCTTATCAGATCAAATAGAGCCACAGAACCCCACTTTAAAAGTAGGTTAAAATTGTAATTATTATTTTTATTAGTCTTAAATTTTCTACCAGGATGTTTCAAAATTGGGTTGAGCACTTTAATCCCTATTGATTGGGATTGTTCAGTTAAAGATTCTTTCTCAGCTAACATATAAAATTCTCCATCTAACCCGGACCTCTTAGCTACTTCTATAGTTTGCCAAATAAGTGCTTGATCACCTCGGTTCAAGTCATTATTTGCTGGAAGAATTACGATTTTATTCATCTATTTAGACCCCGCCTTATTAATTTTGGTTATGATGCCGCTATATATCTTTAATACATTTTCAATATAGAAATTTTTTATTCTATTTTTATTTTCCATTGCCATTTTCTCGCTTAATTGCTGATCATTCATTATAGCTCTGATATTTTTTGAATATCCATTTACATCTTCTGGACTTACTAAGTACCCACCTTTACCATTGTCGATTAGGTCTGAATTCCCTCTTATATCGGAACCCACTACAGGTAACCCTGTGACCATAGCCTCCATTAGGGATAAAGAAAGACCTTCCCTATAAGATGGGAAAGCAAATAAATCAGAAGCCTTACAAATCTCATCTATATCATTACGATAACCCATTAGGATTAATTGTTCTTCTATACCTAATTCTTGGGCCAATTCTTTCAATTGGCTCTCCAAGGTCCCTTGTCCGCAAATTAAGTATTTAATATTGCTATTTTTTATCTTCGCTATTGCTTTAATAATTACTTCATGATTTTTGTTTTTATTTAGCTCACCGACGGAGAGTATTATATAGCTATCTTCTTCAACTCCTATTTCAGCTTTCTTTTCGTTCTTATCGACTTTTATTTCATTAAACCTTTTATTATCTAGACCAACACCTGGTATATATTCAATAATATTGGCCTTAAACTTTTTTGCTCTTTTATAATCCTCTTTATTTATTGTAAGTAGTATATCAGTATATCTTGAGAGCCATTTTTCAACAGGGTAATATATCAACCAATTCAAAAGTGGCGCCCCTTTATAAAAATGGAACCCATGTGCTGTATAAATAACATTAGTATTTTTTTTCCTAGCATCTTTTGCAGCTAGACGGGTCAAAGTTCCACCAACAGGTGTATGACAATGAATAATATCAAATTCATTAGAGTCAATAATATCTTTTAGTTTTTTATATGTTTTAAAATTATTAAATTTAATTGGAGACCTCTCAAAAGGTAGGTCATAATAATTATCGCAATAAGGTATGACACAGTCTGCTTTATTTTCATAATCGTTCTGTGCACAAACAGATGTCTCATACCCATTCTCCTTATACCATTTTAAAAAAGGAATATGGAATACCATGATATGAGCTTTTACAACAGTAGCAACAAACAATACTTTTTTCTTTTCCATTTTCATTTCTCCGTTAATCTTATAGATGTTTCAAAATCATAAATTGTATATCTATTTTTGTATTCATCTATTTGCTTGTCATATACCAAGTCACCAAATACCTTCTTTACTGTGTTAACCCTGATTAGTCTTAGGAATAAATTAAAAAGTCTAGTCATCCTCATTTTGGTCCCATGTAATTCTGCTATCATTTTGACCATTTCTGATGTACATACATAGTCAGCATTCTGAGGGAAGAACAAACCAGATTTAGAATCGTCTATTATTAGTCGTAAAAATTCACATAGATTACCAATGTAAATCATACTACGCTTATTCTCCACATTTGGAAATATTGGAAGTGTTCGGGCGAGATTTCCTAATCTTGCATAGTTGCCTTTACAACCTTTACCATAAATCATTGGTGGACGAATAATGGCTGTCTTAAATTCATTACTCCCTAAGGGGTTTATTAATTCCTCTGCTTGTAGTTTAGATTTGCCATAATTACTTTTAGGTTTAAGTGAGGAGTTTATATCAATTACACCACTTTCAATTCCATAAACACTCATGGAACTAAGGAATATAAACTGCTTAACCCCTTCCACTTTGGCCTTGTATGCAACTTCATATGCCAGATCACGATTTACTTTATAATAAATATCAGCATTTTCTTTTGTTTCCTTTATATGTGCTATCCCCGCAACATGAAACACCACATCATACTCCGAAAAGTTCTTTTTCTTCCATGAATCATCCCTTAAACTTATTAAGTCTACAGAATATTGTTCAGGATATTTTCTAAGCCATTTCTCAAGACTTTTCCCAACATAACTGTTCTTTCCCGTTATCAATATTTTTTTCATTTCGAAACGCTCTCCTTAGTCCTTGCAACTTCCTTCTTAACTCCAGTTCCACCTTCAACAACACCGTCACTTTTAACAACACTTACAATCGTTCCAAAGAAACACTTAACATCCATCCAAAAACTAATCTTCTCAACATACTCCCCATCCAACTTCGCTTTCACTTCAATAGGAAGCTCATCTCTACCATTAATCTGTGCCCAACCAGTTAATCCAGGTGGTACATCATTAGCACCATACTTATCCCGTTCAGCAATCAGATCATACTGATTCCATAGTGCTGGTCTAGGCCCTATAATACTCATCTGTCCAATAAAAATGTTCCAAATCTGAGGAAACTCATCAAGTGAGGTCTTTCTTAGAAACTTACCTACCTTTGTAATGTACTGTTCTGGATTCTCTAATAAATGAGTTGGAGTGTCCTTAGGCGTATCTATTCTCATAGTACGAAACTTTAAGATATTGAAATGTGTCTTGTTGATACCAATACGCTTTTGCTTAAATAGAACCGGGCCTTTTGATTCAAGCTTAATAGCAATAATTAGAATTAAAAAAATCGGTGATAAGACTATGAGTCCAATTAAAGATAGAATGACATCTATCAATCTCTTTACCTTCAAATACATATCTCTATACACTCCTTGATAAGTTATTTAGTAAGTTAGGACTTAATTGGAAACCATCTACCTTTCCAACCAACTACTAACCCACTAAATTTAAATCTACTTCTAATACCCACCTAGTAATACCTATTCAATCTACCAAGCAAATACGAAATAGATATTCACTCCATAATTACTCTAAACCGAGATTCTTACTATTATATATACCATTCAATCAATCTATAATTAACACTAAAACGTTTCAACCCCTTATCCCGCAAGGTTTCTAGCGTTCAATCTAACTATGATAGTCATTTCCCCTTCACCATTCAATCCTAAAAAACAAGAAGGGGTCTCCTACAATTAAGGATCCCCACCATCATCTCCCCCAATCCCTCTTCCTCTTCAACTTCCTCTCCATGCACACTACAATCAACATGCCCATCACTATATGCAATCTCCCCACCAACCGGACAAACTTCAGAACCAATCTGTGTCAAATACCGACCAAATAGAACTTCACTATGCTCAACATCTTCCAAAGTCAAATGATTCCTATACCCATTTTCAAACTCCACCCGATTAGCAGCACAAACATCTGGCTCTGTTCTCTCCTTAATACCACCTAAAGAAATCACCGCAATCGAAAAAACGATCCCCAGTATCACAATCACAGCTAATAACTCCACAAGAGTAAAACCTCTCTGGTCTCTAATAAACCTTAAGTTCTTCATTACTCTTCACTCCCAACATTGATCTATTCACCAATGCTGTTCCAACAAAGAAGTCACTCAAACCCCTGCCACGCAAAGAGCAGAAACTAGAACTCAGAACCGTTACTAATTCTCAACCTTCGCCCCATCAAGCACACCCTTCAAATATTCCATCACCTGTGGTTTTAAATCCTCTCGCTCAAGCGCAAACTCCAACGTAGCCTTTATAAACCCAAACTTATCCCCAACATCATACCGTTCTCCATCAAACTCACATCCAACAACCATTTGCAATTCATTCAACTTCTTTATCGCATCTGTCAACTGAATTTCCCCACCTGCACCAGGTGCAAGATTCTCTAATATAGAGAAAATCTCAGGTCTTAATATATAACGCCCCATAATCGCGTAATTAGATGGTGCCACTTCTAACTTAGGTTTTTCAACCAAATCATCAATACTGAAAACTCCATGATCTATCTCACCATTATTAATCGAAATTACCCCATATTTAGAAACCTCTTCGTCCGGAACTTGTTGAACTCCAATAACTGATGAATTGTATCTCTCATAAACATCTATTAGTTGCTTAAGACAAGGCTTTTCAGGAGAATGCACAATATCATCCCCAAGCAACACTGCAAACGGCTCATCCCCAATAAACCGGCTCGCACACGAAATCGCATGACCCAATCCAAGAGGTTCTTTTTGACGAATGTAATGAATGTTTGCCAGTTTAGAAATCCCTTGAACTTCTTCTAGTTGATCAAACTTACCCTTCTTAGCCAAAGTCTCTTCCAATTCATACGATTTATCAAAATGATCTTCTATTGCTCTTTTACCTCTGCCTGTAACAATAATAATATCTTCTATTCCTGAAGCTACTGCTTCTTCGATAATATATTGAATAGTAGGTTTATCTACTATCGGCAGCATTTCTTTAGGTTGGGCCTTAGTAGCTGGTAAAAATCTCGTTCCTAACCCAGCTGCTGGAATGATTGCTTTTCTTACTTTCTGCATAGTATCCACCTCTTAATTAGGATTTTTCATTAAAAGATTTTCTTGTTTATTAGCTAACTCCAAAACATATCCACATAGATACTCCTGATCGAAACTAAAATAATTCTCAATCAAGTTATAAACCTTGCTATAATCAACCTCAACCGACTTCCCAATAAAAATCTTAGGAAAAACAGCTTTCCCATGAACCTCATTCTCCCCAAGAAGTTCCTCATACATTTTCTCCCCAGGTCGAATCCCAGAAAACTTCAACCCGATTTCTTCTATTGAATATCCTGACAACTGAATAAGATTTTTGGCTAAATCAACAATCTTTACAGGCTCCCCCATATCAAGTACGAAGATTTCACCGCCACGTGCTAGTGCTCCAGCTTGCATAACCAATCTTGAAGCTTCAGGGATTGTCATAAAATATCGAGTCATATCGGGATGAGTAACTGTAACGGGCCCACCGGCTTGTATCTGCTTTTTAAATAATGGAATAACACTTCCTCGACTTCCTAAAACATTCCCGAACCTTACAGCTACAAAGTTTGTTTGACTTTCTTTATCAAGGTGCTGGATGACCATTTCAGCAATGCGCTTTGTTGAACCCATTACATTTGTTGGGTTAACTGCTTTGTCAGATGAGACTAGCACAAATGTCTTTACTCCAAACATATCCGAAGCCTCTGCAACATTCTTAGTACCAATTACATTGTTTTTTACAGCTTCTCTCGGATTGTATTCCATTAAGGGAACATGTTTATGAGCTGCAGCGTGATAAACAACATCAGGTTTATGCTGTTCCATTACTTCAATGATTCTGTAACGGTCTTGTACATCAGCAATAATTGGAACGATTTCAAACTCATTCTGATACATGTTTTTAAGTTCCATATCAATCGAATAAATGGAGTTTTCCCCGTGACCCAGAAGCAATAGTTTCTTGGGCTTGAACTTACTAACTTGTCTGCAAATCTCAGACCCTATTGATCCTCCAGCTCCTGTAACTAATACAGTATTACCTGTAATTTTCTTCGAAATCGCCTGGATATCTAATTCCACAGGTTCGCGGCCGAGGAGATCCTCAACTTTTACATCTCTAAACTCATTGACTGACACTTTACCCGTCATTAAATCCTCGATTTTAGGGATAATTTGAGTTTTAGCATTCGTTTTGCTGCACTCTTCGAAAATAACTTTTAAATCTTTTTTGTTAAGCGAGGGAATTGCAATGACAATATTCTCGATTTTATATTTCTCTACAATCGTTTTAATAGATTCTGTCTTGCCTTCAACCGGAATACCCATTATGTGAAGGTTAAATTTTTTTGGATCATCGTCTGCAAAGGCCACCGGATACAGGTCGTTATCACTGTTATTCAATAACTGGCGTGCAACCATGGTTCCAGCTGCACCCGCTCCAATAATGAGTGTTCTCTTCTTATTTAATGCCTTTCCAATTAACCGATGTCTGACCATTCGCCATGAGAAGCGTGATCCTCCAATTAAAAGCACATGCAGCATCCAAGTTATGAAATACACTCGTACATAGATATGTCCATAAACTAGTGATTGAATAAGTGCTGCTGTAACAATAGAAAGCGTGACTGCCTTAACGATTCCAACTAACTCACCAACACTTGCATACTGCCATGCTTTTTTATATAGGTGGTAGAAATGAGCAAAGATATGATGGCTGATTAATAGTGTGATTGAACTGAAGAGCAAGATTGGCATGGTGAAGATGCTTAAGTATGGATGAAGGATGAAATACCCTAGATAAATAGCCGTTAGTACAATTAACGAATCGATTCCGACTAGCATGGCGATTCTTTTTTTGTATGTCATAATGACATGTTCCTCCTTTCGGTCGTTTGTTTTTCTTCTTTTTGTAATTCTTTTAATCGATCTTCGATTGTTTCTTTTAACAGTCTTTCAATCTCTAAAATTTGCTTATCCGTAGCATGACGTTTGATATAACGAACAGTTTTCACGATGTTTTTAGGGAAAGCATCCAGTTTCACTTTGATAGCTTCCTTTCTAAAAGAGACCTAGTATCTTTTTTCGTTGGATTCGTTCTGGACTTTCTTTGTAGATTGATTGTCCTTTAACTAGCGATTCAGCATTTTCAAGGAAGTAGTATTGGCTTCCTCTCCCGTATTCTTTTTTCAAGACGTTCAGGGCTTGACTCCACTTAAAACTTCGATTTGATGTGTTATGGGCGTCAGAAGCGATGAAATGGGTGAGATTCGCTTCAATTAGCTGGTGCGAGAACTTTTTGATCTTTTTTCCAAACTCTCCTGTTAAACTTGCAGCTGTAATTTGTGAGCAGGCACCTTTTTTGATTAGGTTATAAAGAATAGTAGGATGCTCGATGATTTCTGCATTTCTCTCAGGGTGTGCAATGATTGGCGTTAAGCCTTTCATTTGTAAGTCGAACAGCATTTGTTCTGCATACCTTGGCACGTGATTGGATGGAAATTCTATTAGTATGTAGGTTGCTTGGTTGAGCGGAAGAATGAGATTTGAATCATAATCTTGAAGAATCTCTCCATACATTCTGACTTCCTGCCCTGGCAAAATAGTTAGTGGGATATTTGCTTGATCCAGTGCATCTCTTAGCACTTCGATCCCTTTAGTAACTGTAGCCTTGTTATTTTCATAGCGTCCATTCTGGTGATGGGGTGTTGCTATGATTTTTTTGATTCCCTCGTTATATGCTGCTTTGGCCATTTCAAGGCTTTCATTCAAATCGGCTGCTCCATCATCCACTCCGGGCAGTATGTGGCAGTGTATATCAATCAATTTCCCTCACTCTTTCTTTTGTTACTTTCGAATCATTTTTTGTCATGAATTTGAATAAATGTTACTGATTTCCATGGAAAAAGCACAAAGAAAAGGGGGATCCTTGTCCATGAGACTTATTTCCCGCCGTAGTAGTAGTAGTATGAACTCTCGCTAGCTTTCTTTCCGTTAAGCACGACACCTAATAACTTGCTTTTAGCTGCTTCAAGTGCTTCTTTTGCTTTCAGCGCCATTTCTCTTTCAGTTTTACCGCTTGAGACAACCAGTAATGATCCTTCCGTTTCATTTGCTAGAATCTGCGCATCTGTTACGGCCATTACTGGTGGTGAGTCAAAGATGATTAAGTCATAAATCCCGTAAGCATTTTCTAGCAGCTGCTTCATTGATTTTGAAGACAATAGCTCCGCAGGATTTGGCGGAATCGGACCGCTTGACAGCAAGTCCAAGTTTTCTACTTCAGTTAGATTAACAGCCTGTTCTAATGACATCTGTCTTAAAAGCACATTCGTTAACCCTCGGAAATTCTCCGTTTTGAACGTATAATGCATTGTAGGCTTTCTTAAATCAGCATCTATTAAAAGAACTTTTTTTCCCTGTTGGGCGAATACAACCGCAACATTTGCTGCTGTTGTTGATTTCCCTTCACCTGGTCCAGTTGATGTTACTAACAATGATCGTACTTCTTGATCAACCGATGAGAACTGGATATTGGTTCTTACTGTACGGTATTGTTCTGATATAGGTGATTTTGGTTTATTAACAGTAATTAAACTTCGATTATTCACTTTAAATAATTTGCTACCTTTACGCGCCATAGTTTTCACCTCTTGCTCTAGCGGTTTTGGATGGCTTCACTTGTTTTTCTTCTAATTCATCGTCACGGTCCATTAAAGCAATAGATCCTAAGACTGGAAGCTCAAGAAGCTTTTCAATTTCCTGCTCGTCTTTAATCGTGTTATCCAGATATTCCAGTAAAAAGGCAAGTCCGACACCTGACATTAAGCCGACAACAAATGCAATTGCCATGTTTAAAACTGGTTTTGGTTTGATTGGTGAAATCTGCTCTCCGATGTCCGCTTTTGAAAGGATGCTGACATTGTCTACTTTCATGATGTTTTTAATTTCTGATTGAAACGTTGCAGCGACCGTGTTTGCAATTAGTGCCGCTTTTTCAGCTTTTTCATCCTGTACAGTAATCAGGACAACTTGTGAATCTTTTTCGCTGCCTACTGTAATTTTTTCATTTAATGCTCCAGTGCTTTCCTTTAGATCCAATTCACTTTTCACTTTGTCCAAGATAGCTGGGCTTTTAATAATCACGTTGTATGTATTTATTAATTGCAGGTTAGTTTGGATTTGGTTTGGGTTGAATTGCTGCTGATCGGCCTGAGATTGGTTGACTAGGATTTGGGTAGAAGTTTGGTAAATAGGTGTGATAAAGAAGTAACTGACAACTCCGCTCGTCATTGTTGCGATGGCTGTGATGATAAGAATGAGACCAAGACGCTTCTTTAGCGTGGTGAACAGTTCTTTTAGACTAATGGTTTCCTCCATTGTGACCTCCATAGGTTGAATTTCTCACTAACATATATCGTTAAATTTCTTTAGAAACATATCAAAAAGATATGAAACTATATTTTTATATAAATCAATAACTCCTATTATACAAACTAAGTTGACAAAAGACACGCTTTTTACAACAAATTTACACAAAAAAAGAGCGTCAAATTTCGACACTCTTCGCGGTATTGCTGGGTTTTCTTACATCATATTCAATAAAATGGTGATTCCGGCGCCGAATGTAGCAGCTACAAACGGAATGGAAAAATAAAATGCTTTTTTGTTCCATTCTTTTTTTGCATCTATTTCTTCTGGCGTTAACCATGTTCGTTTCATTCAAAAACTCCTTCGTTTTTTAGTAACTGGCTGACTTAGTACCCAGTACCTTAGCCCCTGTAGTTTTGCGTCAATGCCTTTCAGCAGCTTTGCCTTTTTCTAAACGAGCTTTAGTAAGTGGTATGATCTTGTTGTGTTACTTAAATTATCGAACACTTATAGAATGAAATTAATAGGTCTTTATACCTAATAAACCACAAAACCCGCAATTTTCGACAAATTGCGGGTTTTGCGCGCGAATTGCGCGGATTTTATGCTGTATATAATTTTTTCATTTGAAGGATAAGGTCCTCCACCATTTCTTTTGTTGTAATCGTCGATGATTGCTCGCCTTTTTGCTGAGCATTGACTAAAAGCTTCAAAAAATCTTCATGATTGATTTGATTTTCTTTCATCGTACCTTTTACCCTTTCATTTTACATTTTTATACAATTACGATTATGAGGATATTATAATGCTAGATTAACAGAAGTTCAACAACTATTTACATCTTTCGATATAATTATTCTTTTATGTCCCCGAATTGTGACAACTCTAAACCTATCTGACGAAATTTCCCTTTCCGTTTTATCCTGTGTTCATTATCAGTTATAATGAAAGAATTGACTACTAAAAGCACAAGCGCCTGTTTAGCTCAGATACACAGATTTGTTCAGGACGATGGAGCTGAGCATAGAAGCGCAATATATATACTTTCTAATCACTTTATAAAGGAGCGGTGTGCCATGCTTCAGCATGAACTGGATAAAGAGTTGATTGTGCATGCTGGTGAAGAGCTGCAGGATCAGCTTTCGCCTGAGTTAGAAGACGATCGCAATCTTGTTAAAAAAGGGCTGATGCTGTATCGGCAGGGCAGCGTGTACAACATTAAAATAGATGGACACACAGTGAGTGCCAATGTGCAGGATGTGACACCTATTCGGGTTGTGCTTGAGCTTGATTTCTTCACAATGAGCTCATGTTCTTGTCCTGCAGCTTTTCCCTGCCGTCATGTAGTGGCATCTTTTCTCTATTTATATGCAAGCGTCGAACGAGTCGGTACATATTTGGACGCCTGGAATGCCAAGACGCAGCAGGCGATTCTTGCCCAGCTGAAGCCTGCCAGTCAGATGATCCCGCCTGTGAGCTGGAAGGATGATTCGCTTTCAAGCTGGCTGTCGTTTTTTGAGTTTGAATACAAGCGGTGGGCTCAGAATCGGCCGCGCAACATTCAGCAAATTCAGAGCTTGTACAACCATTACTATCCCGTGCTGAAGAAGAAGGCTCCCAAAGATGCGGACCTCAGACGGTTTTATATCATCCATGCAACCCTGGCGACATTGTTCTACATGCTTCGTCTACTTAATGAGACGAAACCAAATGATCATTTGTTACACCATGTTTATCATTCTTATTTTGAAGAGTGTATTGAGTCGATTACATACGAACTTCGGGAGATGCGGAAGTTCGCGTTGCCTTTCTCTCTCGATTCTCTTTTTGAGGAGAGCATCGAGGTTTTTCATCAGCTGCTTGATGTCAGCAGTTATTTGCAGTTTGAACGGATCAGTCTTTACCGTGCCATATGGATTGGTCTGCTCAATCGGAAGAAGTGGATCGAGAATGAGGTTAACTGGCTGAATGAGCAATTGAGAGAACGGGATGTTCCTGAATACCAGCTTGCTTTGATTCATATGGATTTTCTGCAGGGTGATGATGATGCATTGTTTGAAAAGATGAAAGTGTTTAATGATGGAGCGTTTCCGATTTTGTACGATTGGGTCGGCGATCTTGTTTCCCGGAAAAATTGGAAGCGGGCTTCGAAGTGGTTTACGTATCTGCTTGTGAAATCGGATGCTTTTTTAAACAGTGACATTCCATATGAAGAGAAGCGCCGTTCGGTTCGTTTTTTCCTTGATATGCTTTCTGAGTATTCTAATCAGACCAAGGATGAGCGGCTGTATGAAAATGCCTGCCGCAACCTGCTTCCTTTCAGCTATGCGGAGTATCATCATTTTCTAGTAAACAAGAAGCAATTCAAAACGTGGGCAGAGCTGCATTTGCTGCTTGGGTTTGAATTGTATGAGATTGACCGCGATTTGTTAAAGATGATAGAGAAGGAAAGTCCTGAGGCGCTGCTGACGATCTATCACCATGCGATACGCCAGGAGATCGCTTTGCGGACGAGAAGCAACTATAAGCTTGCCGTGCGATATTTGAAGAAGGCCCGCACTTTATATAAGAAGATAAAGAATGAGACACAATTTGACATCTATCTTGAAAAGCTTTCACATGAGCACCGGCGCCTGCGTGCTTTTCAAGAGGAGCTGAAGAGAGGAAAGTTGATTCATGCTGAATGATTTGAAGATCTCCGTCCATACGGAACAAATCGAGAATTTTCACTTTTACGTATGGTGCACGACGAAGGATGAGAAAACGCTCGGAACGAATCATATGCGGCGCTACTTGTTCACATGGCATGAATCCTCTTTCTTTGGATCGCTGCTTGAAGATGTGAGCTACATTGGAGTTCCATCTGTTCTTCTGTCTCCGTGGATGATGGTTGAGCTGATCGGAAAAGATACGACGAATTCGCTGGCTGATATTGAGTACAGCGGCGATGCTGTCCCGCTGATTGATGCAGCTGAGGCGATATATGACTGTATCGTGAACGGCGAGTTTATGCCTGATTTTGAGCGGTGGAAAAGTGGTTCCTTTGGATGGCGTGATACTGCCGGTGAGCTTGAAGGGTTTACGGCGGATTGGCTGTCTGCAGCTGTGGGCGATTTGATTGAGAGGAATTCGGATTTGAAGCTTGCTTGGAGTGACATTGTGGAAGCATATGCCGCTACTGAGAAGTTTGAAGGTCATTTCTTGGATGAGCGTGACTGGCTGGAGAAGATCGGCTTCTTAATTGATGATGCTCCGTTTACGATTGGGCTGCGGTTAAATGAGCCTGACTATGATGGCGACGATTGGAAGCTTGAGCTGTTTTTGCGGGACCGCAAAAATCCGGATTCGTTTCACCTTTTTCAGGGACTGAAGGATTTGCCGACTCCATGGCGCGGTTATATGGACCGGATTGAACGCGAGCAGCAGCGCTTTGAGGAAATCGTGCCGTGGCTGTCTTTTCAAAATGGCAACACGCATATTACCGAAGATGAGGCGTGGCTCTTTTTAACAAGTGCGAGTGAAACGTTCGTCAACACCGGTGTTGAGATTCTCCTGCCTTCATGGTGGCAGGTAGTCCGTGATTCCAAAGTGATGCTGAAGGCGAAGATGTCCTCGGCCCCGCGCGGACAATCCTTTGTCGGCATGAATTCGCTGATTGATTTCAACTGGCGTTTTGCGACGAATGGCGTGGAGATGAGTGAGGAAGAGTTCATGGGCATGGTCAATGATAACCGCCGTCTTGTGAATTTTAAAGGTCAATGGATTAAGTTAGATCCAGCTTTTATTAAGCATGTGCAGTCGATTTTGAAAAAAGCCGAAAAAGAAGGCCTGCACTTTTCTGATATTTTGCAACAGGAGCTGGCTGATGCACGTGATAGTGATGATGAGGTGCTTGATTCGCGTACGTTTGCGAATATTCATATTGAGCTTAGCCGTCAGATGAAGTCGATGCTCCGTCAGCTGACGGAGATCACGGATATTCCTAAGTACGATGTTCCTTCGACGTTTCACGGCGATTTGCGTCCTTATCAGCAGCAAGGGGTTGACTGGCTGCTGTTTCTGCGGAAGTTCCATTTTGGCGCTTGTTTAGCGGACGATATGGGGCTCGGCAAAACGATACAGATGATTGCTTATTTCACCTATGTAATAGCGCACGAAAAGCGTGAGACGCCGTTCCTAATTATTGCGCCAACTTCGGTTCTAGGTAACTGGCAGAAGGAAATTGAGAAGTTTGCTCCTGGTTTGAAGGTTCATCTTCATTACGGTCCAAATCGGGCTAAAGGGGAAGATTTTCATGTATCGCTGGCCGATACGGATATTGTTTTGACGTCATACGGCCTATCTCACGCGGATCATGAAGAGATTGCTTCCGTTACGTGGAGCGCGATTTGTTTGGATGAAGCTCAGAACATTAAAAATGCGCACACGAAGCAGTCCAGGGCGATACGGAAGTTGAAGGGACAGCATCATATCGCCCTGACTGGAACGCCGATGGAGAATCGATTAACGGAATTATGGTCAATTTTTGATTTTATCAATACTGGATTTCTTGGCAGTCTGCATAGTTTCCATAAGCGATTTGTGCTTCCGATTGAGAAGGATCGGGATCCCGCCATTATCGGAAACCTGCAGCAGCTGATTAAGCCGTTCCTGCTGCGCCGGACGAAGCGAGATGAACAGGTTGCGCTGAATCTGCCTGAGAAGCAGGAGCAGAAAGAGTATATCCCGCTTACTGTTGAGCAGGCTTCACTTTACGAACAGTTGGTTAAGGATACCTTTGATCAGGTTTCACAGCTTGCGGGTATGCAGCGGAAGGCCCTGATTCTGAAGATGCTAGGGAAGCTGAAGCAGATCTGTAATCACCCTGCGCTATATTTGAAAGAGGAACGTGCGGCGTCTGTGACGACGCGCTCTCATAAAATTGAGAAGCTGCTTGAGCTTGTAACGGCGATACGCGAACAGGATGAAAGCTGTCTGATTTTCACGCAGTATATCGGCATGGGTGAGATGATTCAATCCCTGCTCGAGCGTGAGTTCGGTGAGAAAGTCTTGTTCTTAAACGGCAGTGTGGCAAAAGCGGCGCGTGACAAGATGGTGGAGCAGTTCCAGAATAAAGAGTATTCGATTTTGATCTTGTCACTGAAGGCTGGTGGAACCGGATTAAACTTAACCGCTGCGAACCACGTCGTTCACTATGACCGCTGGTGGAACCCAGCTGTTGAGAACCAGGCAACAGATCGCGCATATCGCATCGGTCAAAACCGATTTGTCCATGTTCATAAGCTGATTACGACCGGTACAATCGAAGAAAAAATCGATGGCATGCTGGATAAAAAGCAATCCCTGAACGATGAAATCATCCAAAGCGAGAGCTGGATCACAGAGCTGTCCACAGACGAACTGGAAGAGCTCTTCACCCTCTCCATGAGCTAGGAGGCGCGCGACATGAGCAAGAAAAAAGAAAACGTGAAGAAAGAAACAATGAGTGCAGAGTGGAAGAAGCTGTATGAGTTGATTGGCAAGAAGGTTGGGAAATAGGTTTTTTTGATGGGGCCAGTCCAGGGTTGGGCTGGTTTTTTTATGTGCAGTTGGGTATTTAGGCGGTTGGGTATTGCTGTTGGTATGGAGATTCTGTCCGGAAGTTGGTTTACTTGCCAAAATGGGGGTTTTACTTTCCGGAATGGCTCTTTTACTAGCGAAAACCGGACAAATACTTGCCTGTTTGGAGGAAATACTTTCTTTTTTCCATGAACCTCCTAATTGGACACAAAAAAATCAACCATATTTAAGGCTGATTCCTCTCATGTAATTTGAAAATCTTGATTTCGTGCTCAGCTGATTTTTGCTTCAAGAATTTGAGTTCCATGCGCTGGTATGACATTTCTTGAGAAGCGCCACATCTCTAGTCTCGCTTTTTGCTTCGTTATCATCGACCTTGCCTTCTAATATGGCCAGTTCTTTAAGGAGCGTGTTATCTCTGCTCTCACTTTTTACTTATACAATCTCAAGAAAAAACCAGCCGGAGAATTCCGGCCAGTTAAGTGAGGAAGTGGGGAGTTCCTTGATTCTTTTTCTGTGAGGGGTTTCTGAGGATTTTGTTATTTTTCCGTTACTGCGAGTTCACGGGTTTTTCCGCCCATGAAGCGAACGGAGTCTGCGACGACTTCTGTGACGTAGACGCGTCTGCCTTCTGAGTTTTCGTAGTTGCGGGTCTGGATGCGGCCGGATACGCCTACGATTGAACCTTTGCGGCAATAGTTGGCTGTGTTTTCTGCCGTTTTTCTCCACAAGGTGCAGTTGACGAAGTCTGTGTCCATATCACCCGCTGCGTTTTTAAAAGAGCGGCTCACTGCCAGTGTGATGTTGGCGACAGGCGCTCCTTCAGCTGTATAGCGCATTTCAGGATCCTTTGTTAACCGTCCGACCAGCGTAACCGAATTTATCACCTAATTCCTCCTCTCTTTAGCTTACAAGGCTATTGTAGCGGGTATTTGGAATTAGGGAAAATCTTGAAAATGGGATTTTCATGCTGTAAAAAGTGATTTTCCCAACAGGATTTTTGTTTTTTCTAAGAGAATTTAGCAGGATTCACTCTGTATGCTGCTATTTTCTATGTAGGTGAAATAAATAGGATTGCTGTTCATGGCCAGAAAAAGTGATGCTTTGGAGAATAGCTTGAAATGCTTGTGATGCGATGAGTTCATTTTGAATGGGTGCTTCTTCATACCGCTTGGTTTCGTCCGTCCATAGGAATGATTGAATGGACATTTCATTTTTCTGTAAATCAAAAAGAATTCGTACGATTTGCAGCTTGTCTTTTGTTTCATATAATATTTCTACTGATGCTTCCCTGTGCACGTGGAAGTGGTAATACTTCGTTTTGCCCGCAACAATCTCCCCTACTTTTAATAATAATGGCTTGTCTTCTAAACTTTCTCTTACCATATCGCCTGTTGTCTGCAGATCTTTAACCGAAATTGTTTTTAACTTAATCGTCTCCATTGATCAGCCTCATTTCTTAAAGTTTGCTATTTTACCATAGCAAATTTACGACTTTGTGAAAAACAGCATATATAGGCATCTTTACTTATTTTTTGTCATATTTTGTATTAATCCTTCTCTTTCCTCTTTTTCCCTCTTATTTTCAATGATTTAATTGATTCCTTCTGCTCATCCCTCGATTTGGTCCCCCGCTCTTCCTGTATGGTATAATGTAACAATAACTACACAGGAACGATAAACTGGACCAAGGAGGGTATTTATGAAAACGTTTAGACTCGTAGGGCTGACTATTGAAGTGCAGGGTGAAAATGGTGCTCGTTTAGAAGAAATCCCCTTATCGGGCGGACTGATCATCAACAAAGAAGACGGGGAAAATCACTGGATGATTGAGGCTCTTTTAACAGAGGAGCACCGCTCATACTTTGAATCGCTCTCTCAGCAGAAACAAGAACTGCCTCTTTATGTGACGATTTCCAAGAAAACCAACAAACCCGCCGAGATCAAGGCGAAGATTAAATCCATCATGGTCCTGGAAGAACATATATCTGTCTTATTTGAAGGACGCATGCTTGCGCGAAAAGCAAAGCACGAGCCTGAAAAATTGCTTGAGGACCTGCTGACAAAAGGTCTGGAGGGTGATGACTTAAAGCAGGCCTTCACACAAAAACTAAATGAACAAAGAGAATTAAACGTGAAAAAGTCCGCTCAAACGTGAGCGGACTTTTTTCTTTACTTGTTTTCGTCTTCCATTTCTTTTTCCATGTCATGTTCCATTTCGTTCTCATCTTCCATGTTGTTCTCATCATCCTGCATGTCTTCTTCCATATCCTGCTCCATATCCTTTTCGGTTTCGTCCTCTGCAGGAGGTGTCTCATCGTTCGGCACTTCTTCTTCCATATTGTTATCTTCCGGCGGTGCAGGATCCTGATCATCCGCACAGCCCGCAATCAGCATAGCTGCCAGTAATGTACCTGAAATTTTAAGTAACCATTTCGTGTTCATGATTTTGCCCCTTTCTGGATTGGACCTTGGATCTGTTTGGTCGTGGTTAGGGTGTCCAGAAATTGTGGGTTTATACTTAGTAAAGTTTTTTGGAGGAAAAGTTATATTTTATAGTACAAAAAAGGTATCTGCTCATTTCATTGTCAGTGCGAAATAGTGGCTTTTTCTAATTGCACTTGGCTATTTAGTCTTTTCTTTTTCCCGGGATTACTTGTCAGAATACCTCTATTTCTAGCGAGAACCGATAAATACTTTCCGGCTAGCCGCAATACTTACTTTTTACAATATACCTCTTAGAAACCAGCAACAAAAAAACGACCCCAAAAAGGATCGCCTCCAAAACCTATTCTTTCTTCTCACCCAAAGCAAACATCAATTCTGTTTCACACACAACTTCACCATTTACTGTAGCAACGCCTTTGCCCTTGCCAAGTGAGCCGCGCAGACGGATGATTTCAACTTCTAGGCGGAGCTGGTCGCCTGGTGTTACTTGCTTTTTGAAGCGGCAGTTGTCGATGCCTGCGAAGAAGGCCAGGCGGCCGCGGTTTTCTTCTTTGATCAGCATGGCAACAGCGCCTACTTGAGCGAGGGCTTCAACGATTAGGACGCCAGGCATGACTGGGTATTCCGGGAAATGGCCGTTGAAGAATTCTTCGTTTGCCGTTACGTTTTTTAGTCCGATTGCACGCTTGCCTTCGTCTACTTCAAGGATTTTATCGATGAGCAGGAACGGATAGCGGTGCGGGATGATTTCTTTGATTTGATTGATGTCTAACATTTTAGTACCTCCTCCTAGTACAACCTATTAGTTCTATTATACACAAAAAGGAGGGCTTAGCCCTCCTTATTTTTCGGATTCTTTTTCCACCAGGTCAAAGACGTGCTGCCATGTTTGTTTATCGAAGACATCTGCCGGCTTTCCATCACCGAGTACACCGTAGCCAATCATCGCACCGCAGATTGCCGCAATGGCCATGAAAAAAAGCAATAAAACAATACGCAGCCAAATTGGAATAAGCCTGATTCTAATTTTTTGCCTGCTGGTTTCATTTGTTTTTTCTGTTTTTTCCACTTCTTCACGAGACTGTTCGTTTGTACTCACTGTAAAAACCCCTTCGTTTATCTCACACTATTGATTAGCCCGAGCATTTGATCGCCCATGGTGATTGATTTTGAGTTTAGTTGATAAGACCGCTGAGCTACCATCAGCTCGGTCATTTCTTTTGAAAGATCCACGTTTGACATTTCAAGTGCACCTGGCTGAACGCTAATTTGATCGCGATTTAAAAATGCGATGGTTCCGTTTGGTGCGTTCTCACTTAAAGCGTACCGATTTCCGCCCTGTTTTTCAAGCATAGATTGCTGATTTACTCCAACAATTCCTAATTGGACAGACTGATTGCCCGGAACTGCGGTTAATCTGCCGTCTGCGGTTACCTTCATATTTTCAAACGTATCATCAAAGAAAATCGGGTTTTGATTTTCATCAAGAACAGAATGGCCTTCAGCCGTGACAAGCTGCAGCTGCCCATTTTCGGCAGGGTTCAAGTAAAGAGCGCCATCACGTGTATACTGCACATCACCGCCTGCTTCTACTTGAAGAAATTGGCCAGGCTTTGTCAGGGCAATGTCCAGCTCCCGATCCGTTACCTTGATGCTGCCTTGGGTATAGACAGTTTGTCCTGTAAGCATCGCTCCAACTCCAGGCCGAACGCCAAGAGCCGTGGATCGTCCTGCAGGATCATCATTCAGTCCTGCATTATTGACTTGCTGATTAAGGAGCTCCGAGAATCCTGTTTGAGTACGTTTGTAGCCTTGTGTATCAATATTTGCCATGTTATTTCCGATCATATCCAGCTGTTTTTGCAGCTGACCTAAGGTATTAGTAGCCGTGATCATTGAACGAAGCATGCTCTTCCTCCTCTTATCTTACTCTGCCGATTTCATTCACGGCTTTGTCCATACTTCTATCGTAAGCCTGCAGCACTTTCTGGTTTGCTTCAAAAGCGCGGTAGGCTGTCATCATTTCTGTATAGCTTTTTGAAACGTCCACATTTGAACCTTCCACGTAGCCCTGTTTCAACTGGTACGAAATATCAGGATTGCCTACGGCAGTCTGCAATTCTTCATCCGAACGGAAAAGGCCATTTCCTTCTTTGATCAGCGTTCTTGTATCACCTGCAAAGACAATTTCAATTTGAGCCTGTACAGCTCCGTCCACTCTAACCGTTCCGTCAGGTGTGATTTCAAATTGATCAGAAGCAAGTGAAATCGGCTGGCCATTCGTTCCAAGGACAGGATTCCCTGCAAGGGTGAGCTCACCGTTTTCATTTCTTGTAAACTGCCCATTACGTGTGTAGCGCACTTCATTCGCTTGAGTCTGCACAGCAAAGAGCAAAGCCCCTTTCGCATTCGTCTCTGCGTTGTATGGAACCAGCTCTTCTACTAGGGCAACATCGCTTGAGAGACCTGTTTCACGGAGGTCACCTTGAGTAAATTGAGGAATCATTTCCTGAAGGTACACGCCGGTATTAAGAGTGCCGACAGTCGGGGAAGCAGGAGCTGGAACCTTACTGCTTTCAACTCTTTGCAGCAGCATCTCCGGAAACGCCTTAAGTGAGGCCTGATCCGATTTATATCCCGGTGTATTCGCATTGGCTATGTTATTTGACAGCATTTCTGTTCTTCGCTGCTGGGCAAGCATCCCTGCAGTCGCTGTATAAAAACCTCGTAGCATTCTTTCACCTCATAAGAGAGCACTCTCTCTTTTTTCGACAATATTTTCTATTTTCATTATATCTGACTATTGGGAACAGCACAGTTTAATTTTGTAAATTTTATTAAAAAATCGAAGGTACACTCTTAAAATCGGCTGGATTCTCGAAAGGTTTATAGAAAGAAAAAAACACCAGTCCAAAACTGATGTTTTTTCCATATTATTATCCAAACTTGCGTCTATTAAGGCGATCGACGTTATCAAGCATGATGCCTGTGCCGATTGCTACACAGTCCATTGGGTTTTCTGCGATTAAGACAGGAACCTTTAATTCTTCTGCCATTAACTGATCAAGGCCGTTCAGGAGGGCTCCGCCGCCTGTTAAGATAATGCCGCGGTCAATGATGTCCGCAGAAAGTTCAGGTGGAGTGCGCTCGAGTACGCTTTTTGCAGTTTGAACGATGAGGGCTACTGATTCACGCAGTGCGCCTTCTACTTCTTCAGAATTAACGGTAATGGTACGAGGCAGGCCTGATACCATGTCTCTGCCGCGAATGGCGATTTCTTCGTTGCGTGCGCCTGGGAACACTGTCGCTACTTGCACTTTAATATCCTCAGCCGTACGTTCACCAATTAAGAGCTTGTACTCTTTTTTGATGTAATTCAGGATCTCCATATCGAACTTGTCCCCAGCCATCTTAATAGAAGAGGCAGTGACAATATCACCCATTGAAAGGACTGCAACATCTGTCGTTCCACCGCCAATATCTACTACCATATTTCCGCTTGGCTGAAAAATGTCCATGCCGGCGCCAATTGCAGCGACCTTTGGTTCTTCTTCAAGATAAACGTGTTTTCCGCCGCTTTTTTCAGCAGCTTCTCTAATAGCTTTTTGCTCAACAGAGGTGATATTCGTCGGACAGCAGATGAGCATCCGCGGTTTCGTCAATAATCCCTTTACATTCAGTTTGTTGATGAAATGCTTGAGCATTGCTTCTGTTACTTCAAAATCAGCGATGACTCCGTCTTTTAAAGGACGAATCGCAACAATATTCCCAGGAGTACGTCCTACCATTCTTCTTGCTTCTTCTCCAACAGCAAGAACCTTGCCCGTGTTCTTATTAAGTGCAACTACAGATGGCTCGTTTAAAACGATGCCTTTACCTTTTACGTGAATTAGTACATTTGCAGTACCAAGGTCAATTCCTATATCCCTTGCAAACATTCTTTCCATATCCTCCTTGCAATCTGATCCCAGCAATTCCTACTTTGTGCCCTAATTTCATATTGTATCATAAATTACTAAAAAAAGTATGAAATTGTAAAATTTCATGTTGGGATTTGTCGAATCATAGAAAAGCGGAGCCGACTGTTCAGCCCCGACAGACAGATAAGAATCCGGCAGTGAAGGCGATTTTTGCCTTTGCTGACGGATTTGTTCTGGCCGAGGGGCTAGGAGGCGGAGCTGGACAATAGAAAAGCGGAATCGCCCGTTTACCTCCGACAGACAGATAAGGATCAGCCAGTGAAGGCGCTTTTTGCCTTTGCTGACGGATTTGTTCTGGCCGAGGGGCTAGGAGGAGGAGCTAGACACCAAGATATGCGGAACCGATCGGTCAGATCGAGGAGTCAATCCCGAATTGATGGGGTTTTCAATTTAATTGGAGGGGTTTTGGAGTTAATTCATAGGGTTTCTGAATTAATTCATGGGGTTTCCAAATTAATTGGAGGATTTCGTTATGGCCGAGGGGGCAGGAGGCGGAGCTGGACAGTTCAGCCCAGGCACAACAGATAAGGATCCGCCAGTAAAGGCGCGTTTTGCCCATACTTGCGGATCCTTATCTGGCCGCTCTGCCTGAGCGTTGGTGCTAGACAGAACATTTAATTCTTTCTTATCTCTCAAAAAAGACATTTACCTTCTTTATTTTACTGGTTCTTCTTGAAGGATATCCTCCTTCCGATACTTAAGCTTCGTCGCTTCCCCGCCTCTTAAATGGCGTATCGATTTATGATAATCAAGGATTTCTTTCACTTCATTCGCAAGCTCTGGATTGATTTCAGGCAGTCTTTCAGTCAAATCTTTATGGACAGTACTTTTAGAAACGCCAAATTCCTTCGCAATCACGCGAACAGTTTTCCTCGTCTCCACGATATACTTTCCAATCTTGATAGTACGTTCTTTGATGTAATCGTGCACACCACTCGACCTCCCTAAAATGGATGTGAGAAGTGTGAAATGAGACTCGCATACTTAGTTACAGCAGCCATTTTCCGCTTAGCTGAATGTATAATAGCACCATTGCTGCGTTTACGAAAAATATTCACGATCCCTCACCTCATACACTCTCTTTGTTAGGTTTGTAACATTTTATTAGCTTGGGTGAAGATATATGCTAAAAAGTCAAGAGGGACAAGGGATTTGTGCGAATTTTTTTATAAAATGGCGGAATCACACTTAAAAGACATGCTGTGGTAAACTAAATTTTAGGAGGTGAATCAAATATGGAACAACTTTTATTAAAATTCATGGATCAAATGAACACCCAGTTTGATAAGGTTCATCACAGATTAGATCGGCTTGACGAAAAGATGGATAAGCTGGAAAATCGCATGGATAAGCTCGAAAATCGCATGGATACCCTCGAACTCAGCATGGATAAACTCGAAAACCGTATGGACAAGCTTGAAACAAGAATGGATCGCATGGAAACAAGAACTGAGAGTCTTGAAAGCGGGCAGAAGCAACACCGGGGAGAAACGGCTTATCAGTACGAAATGCTGCAAGGCAGCATCGGAAATGTCACGATCGAGCTTAGAAGCGGATTTAAGCAGCTTTCCAAAGTTACTGCCGAAAATAGAGATGTTCTTGAACTTGTTCAAAAGCGCATCAGTTAAACATTCCCACTAGAATATATGCCGCTTGATTTTTACTCCCTCAGATATTTCCCAAGAAATTTGTCGATATTCGGTAAGAAAAGCGGAATCGCCCGTTTAGCTCCGACAGACAGATAAGCATCCGACAGAAAAGGCGCTTTTTGCCTTTACTGGCGGATTCGTTCTGGCCGAGGAGTTGGGCGATGGAGCTAGACATCGAAGCACAAAATTTTATACTTTCTTATCTCTCAAAAAAAATAGTCTATCCCTATTGGATAGACAATCTATATTGTGATGCTTATTAAGCGCTTTTTGTGCTGTCTGCAGCTTGAGATTGGTTTTCTTCAGAATTGCCTTTCTCTTTGCCTTCTTTACCAGCATCTTCTTTTTCTTTGTCTTCTTCAGCACCTTTTTCGTCTTCAGTGCCTTTTTCAGCGTCTTCTTTTTCTTCTGCAGTGCCCTTTTCTTCTTCAGCACCTTTTTCATCTTCTTTAGCTGGCTCTTCTTCTTTAGCCGGCTCTTCTTCTTTAACAGGCGCTTCTTTTTCAACATTCACGTCGTTTAATGAAGTAAGAGGTTTGTCCATGAAGTCTAATGGATTCACTGCCGTGCCGTCTTTGCGGATTTCAAAGTGAACATGTACGCCATCTTCTTCTTGGATCAGGCTTTGTCCAGCTTGTCCGATGATTTCGTTTTGCTCAACTTCGTCACCAGCTGCAACTAACATAGTTGCTAGAGATTGGTAAACAGTTGTTACACCATCTGCGTGCTCGATTTCAATGACATTTCCAAGTAATGGATCTTTTTCAGCTTTCGTAACAGTTCCGCTTAGTGAAGCTGCAACTTCGAATTCCTGACCATCTTCTCTTGCCAAGTCAATTCCTTTGCTAGGCTCGTACGTATTATTATAGGAAACGAGTGCTGCTTCTTGCTCTGCTGCTGATGCATCTTTTTCATAGAACTTGCGGATAACAGATACTGCGTCTGAATCAGCTGCAGGCATTGCGAAGTTTTCTACAGCTGAGTTCACTTCTTGCGTTGGCTCATCTTGATAAGATGTTCCTTGGTCAATCGGATCATTTGCTGAATCTCCATTGCCTAAACCCTGATACCATAACACGGCTGTCAAAATCAATGCTGCACTTACTAAGTAGATTGCTGGGAATACCCAACGCTTTCTGAAGAATTGTTGCATTTTCGAGTTTTGAGAAGTACGTTTAGTTTCTTCCTCTCTCATTCTATCATCACCTCAGCAATCATTCTGAACAAAATTCTGAAAATATATACACCTCTATCAAAAAAAGTTAAAAACTTATTTTCTGCTTCCCTTTATAAAATTATGTATGGATTCTAAAAAATTCATTTCAGTCATGGTATACTATGTTCCATCAGCAACCTGAAGGAGTACGATCATGAAGAAATCTTTCTCTAAATGGATGCTGACTCTGGCACCCATTCTTTATATGATTCTCATCTGGATTCTATCAAGCATGCCGGCAGATGCGATTATCAATACCCCTTTTTCATTTGACCGCTTAATGAAGGAATCGCTTCACTTGATTGAATTCGGCATTCTCTATTGGCTGATTGCCCTGGCGTTTGCTGCTCATCAAAGCTGGACCGTGAAAGCAAGTATTCTTGCAGCCGGGGTATCTATTTTATATGGGGCAACAGATGAAATTCATCAATACTTTGTTCCGTACCGTTCTGCTACAGTGATTGATTTAGTGAAGGATACGATTGGTGTACTTGTGTCTTTCTATATGATGAAGGTTACGTATTTCAAAAAGCGTCCTTCGTTTATTACGTCTATTTTTCAAAAGTTAAATGATGCGGAGTGATCAGCTATGAGTTTACCTATTCGAAAAGCCGTGATCGGCGACCTACCTGCCATCGTAGAGATTTACAACTCAACAATTGAAAGCAGAGCCGTAACTGCAGACTTAACTCCTGTTACCGTTGCAGAACGTGAAGGATGGTTTCATCAGCACACAGATCAGCGTCCGCTTTGGGTCATGGAGGACGGCGATCAGATTGTCGCCTGGCTGAGCTTTGAATCCTTCTACGGCAGAGCTGCCTATCAATATACAGCAGAGGTCAGCATTTACATTGATCAAAACGTACGCGGCAAAGGAATCGGCACCACGTTCATGCAGTCGGCGATTGATGCTTGCCCGCAGCTTAGGATTAAAACGCTTCTCGGCTTTGTTTTCGGCCATAATGAAGCCAGCCTGCGCCTCTTCAAACGCTTCGGCTTTGAGCAGTGGGCTAACATGCCCCGTGTTGCTGAACTTGACGGGATTGAACGTGATTTGGTGATTGTGGGGAAGAGAGTAGTAGAATAAAGAAATAACGAGCTTGGGCGACTTCAAGCTCGTTTTTGTGTTGAATTACATTTTAGTACGTCACCCGATTCTCGCTAGTAAAAAAGGCATTCCGACAAATAAAAGTCCCCTTTTAGAAAGTAAGAACGAGTGACCCGGAATCTCAAGGTTCAAATTAAAGTCAGATACCATCATGATCAAAAGATAAAACCTAATTAGCCAAGTGCAAGTAGAAAGAGCCTTTATTTAGCTCAGAAATAAAGGTTACGATTCGGAAAGAAGTTTGAGTCAGGTCTGCCGATACAATTTAGGAGGTATCTAGAAAAAAGAAAGTATTGTCTCCAAACCGGCAAGTATTTCCCCGATTCTCGCTAGTAAAAAAGGCATTCCGGCAAGTAAAAGTCCCGTTTATGAAAGTAAGAACAAATGACCTGGAATCTCAAGGTCCAAATTAAAGTCAGATGCCATCATGATTATAAGATAAAACCTAATTAGCCAAGTGCAAGTAGAAAAAGCCTTTATTCAGTGCAGAAATAAAGGTTACGAGCCGGAAAAAAGTTTGAGTCAGGTCTCTCAATACAATATAGGTGGTATCAGAAAAAAAGAAAGTATTGTTTCCAAACCAGCAAGCAATACTTTCCAAAACGTCATTCTTACTGTCGAAAATCAGGAAAATACTTTCCAATTTGAAAGAAATACTTCACTTTTTCCAAGTACCTCCTAAAAAAGGACAAAAAAAAGGACAAAAAAAAGCGCAGGCAAAAATCCCCTGCGCTCCCCTTTTAATTCCGTGCCGTAAACTGCGTAACAAACGGTTCGACATTCGCCACTTGTGCTCCCTGGTAATAGTAGCTGACGATGTCTTTGTATTTTTTTCCGTCCTGGGCCATGAAGTTGGCTCCGTATTGGCTCATGCCGACGCCGTGGCCAAAGCCTTTTGTGGTGATGAGAACTTGATCGCCTTTAAGCTGCCAGGTGAAATCGCTTGAGCGAAGGCCCAGCTTTTCACGGATTTCTCGGCCGTTCAGTTTTTTGCCGTTGATGTCAACTTGGGCTACTCGTTTGCCTGAGGTTCGTTCAATGACTTTGCCTACTTCACCGTCTGAATCGAGTGTTACTCCAAGTTTTTTCTCGAAATCGCTCACTTTTATGGCGATTCGGTCATAGTATTTTGGTGATTTTTCGTCCCATGGACTTTCAACGCTCTTTAAATAAGGCAGGGATGCTGCCCAATATTCCTCTGAGTTTTCGGTGTAGCCGTTGCTGGTGGAGAAAAAGGAGGCTTCAATTGGTTTGTTTTCATATGTTAAGATTTGACCTTGTGTAGTGGCGACTGCATTGTACACCTTTTTGATTTTCCAATCATAGTCCTTGCCCCACTGCTTTTTCAGTTCGGCATCACTTTTAAACACCTGATGAGCCGTTGTGTCACTGACGACTGCACCATTTGGGACACTTATCGTTTGTTCACTCATTAATTGTTTTACGATATAAGTCCGGGCTGCCAGTGCCTGGGCTTTCAGCGCTTCGTCTTCAAAATCTGCAGGCATCTCTGAGGCAACAACACCGATGACGTATTCTTCTAATGGAATGTTTTCGATTTTTTCTGAACCGCTGCGGTACACGGGTACATCAATGATTGATTTGGCCAGCATGACTTGTTCATCCTTTTTGGCTTGAAGGTCTTCTGATAGCTCACCCTTGGTCTGATTCATAAAAGGGGCGACTAACAGGGTTGGGATCATTAATATGATGAGAAATAATCCGGCAAGAACTAAAAGTATTGGTTTCAAAGATTTCATCTAAGAGCCTCCATATCCGATATGTCGTTTACCGTCTCTACTCAATACTATGGAGGTGGACAACCATTTATGACTGAAAAACTCTTTAATCTGAAGAATTCCCTTTTGCTTCCACTGTCTATTTCTACATTTTCTGCCGATTTCCTTCGACAATTTGCACGTGTTTTGAATAAGCTGAAAGGAGTTTAACCAGAATAATTCCTGCTAATGCTCCTGTCAGGTCATAAATCATATCAACAATCCTGCCGCTTCGCATTGTATACAGCTGGAGGAACTCTGATGATGCAGCGAGGATCAAGGAGCAAACAATCGCTGTACGCATTCTGTACATGAACGTCATGACGATCGTAAAAATAAAAAAGAAAAGGGCGTGCCCAAATTTCACTAAGAGATAAAACTTACTATATATAGCTATATCGTGATAGATGAGCAAGTCGGAAAAATCGGGCTTTTTCTGTATGCTCAAGCCAACATCGTTTCCTGCCAGCAGAGCAGGCAAGTTATCCGTAAACGAAAACAATGAAAACAAGACGATGAACAACGAGGCTGTGATGAATTTCATAAAATCCTCCTTTGCATTCATCGTTGTCATTCCCTGTTTAGTTTATGCAAAAAATATGGTTATTGGTGTATAAATCATCGCAGAAATAGCAACACTAATAAAGTATTTTTCTTTTCAAAAAACAAAAAAAGAAGCTGGAATCCGAGGACTCCAACTTCTTTAGATGTACGTATTTTATGCGTTCATGTCGCTTACAGCCTGCTCGGATTTAACAGTGCTCTCTTCAGTGATGCGTTCGATATCAGCACCGATTCCAGCAAGTTTGCCGTGGAAGTCAACGTATCCGCGGTCAACGTGCTTAAGCTCTGTTACACGAGTGTAGCCGTCTGCAACTAAACCTGCAAGAACAAGTGCTGCTCCAGCGCGCAAGTCTGTTGCTGCCACTTCTGCACCTTGCATATTAACTGGACCATTGATGATAACTGAACGGCCCTCAATTTTAATATCCCCATTCATGCGGCGGAATTCTTCCACGTGCATGAAGCGGTTTTCGAAAACAGTTTCCGTGATCATGGAAGTGCCTTCAGCTCTCAGCAGCAATGCCATCATTTGAGATTGCATGTCTGTCGGGAAGCCAGGATGTGGCATTGTTTTGATGTCGATGGATTTCAGTTTTTCTGGTCCGATGACACGAAGTCCGTCTTCTTCTTCAGAAATTTGAACGCCCATTTCTTCCATTTTTGCGATCAAAGAAGTCAAGTGTTCCGGTACAGCACCGCGAACCAATACATTTCCGCCTGTAATAGCTGCTGCAACCATAAAAGTTCCAGCTTCAATGCGGTCAGGAATGATATGATGCTTAACGCCTTTAAGTGTTTCTACACCTTCAATGCGAATTGTGCCTGTTCCGGCTCCGCGTACTTTGCCGCCCATTGCATTAATGTAATTGGCAAGGTCAACGATTTCCGGTTCTTTTGCTACGTTCTCTAAGATAGTCGTGCCTTCTGCAAGAGCTGCAGCCATGATAATATTTTCAGTTGCTCCAACGCTTGGGAAATCTAAATAGATTTTTGCCCCGCGCAGTCTTCCAGAGACTTCAGCGTCGATAAATCCGTTCCCAACTTTGATAGTAGCTCCCATTGCTTCGAAGCCTTTTAAATGTTGATCAATTGGACGTGATCCAATCGCACAGCCGCCTGGCAATGCCACTCGTGCACGGCCATTTCTGGCAAGTAATGGACCCATAACTAAAACAGAAGCACGCATTTTGCGTACATATTCGAAAGGAGCTTCCATATTTAGCTCTTTAGATGCATCTACAAACACTTGGTTATTTTCAAAGTGTACTTCTGCACCTAAATGGCGCAGCACTTCATTGATTGTATACACATCGGAGAGCGTAGGCACATCACAAATTATGCTTTTTTGTTCACTGGCTAATAAAGATGCAGCGATTACTGGTAAAACGGCATTTTTAGCACCTTCTACTTTAACAGTACCGTTTAACTTACGACCGCCGCGGACGATGATTTTTTCCAAGGTCTTCCCCTCCGCGTCCCAATTTCTATATATTAATATTCAGACGTTATGATTGGTGTTCCTACTGTAACGCTAGTATTACCGCCCAATCCTGCGCCTCTGAGCGCAATTTGAATATTCATGCTGCCTTCATCTGTTGGAATCAGCTGATCCCAATCTGACGTACGTGCGGATACTGAGATGAACGATTCTTCTTTAAGCTGTTCAACTGGCACCGCGTTAAATTGTTTAAGCAAACCATTGACTTCCAATTGCAAAACACTACTCATCTTATCATCAAGCTGTCCATTTACACAAGTGAAAATTGTAGGATTTTCATGAAAAATGTCGAAACTATGAGCTTGCGCATACTCATATAGCTGCGTCCAATTTTTCCCTGAACCTTCCCCGCTGAGCTCATACAAGATATACGATTGTTTTTGGCCGTTTGTGTCGGTTGACTGAATTTGAAGCTTTTCTGTAAATCCCGTCTTTTCGTTAAAAAAGATTCCCGATGCTTTATGTAGCTTGCCATCCGCACGTTCATTCGACCACTTATAATGACGAAATTGAGTTTGTAAAAGTTTCGTTAATTCTTCAAAAGATTGTTCCTCAGCGGAAATCATTTTTTTGGAATACATCGACCACTTTTTTACATCAATCCCCTGTGCTTCCATGCCTTCTACAATCGTTCCAATTTCAGCTTCTTTCTTGTCCGACCCAATAGCTTGGGCAACAACCGTACCTGTAAGAAATAATAAAAAGATAATAATTGCCAGACTGACTTTCTTCATCGTAACCCACGTCCTCTCCTTAGTAACATTGTTACCGTTTGAGAAGGGCGTATACGTGGAAAAAGTCGTCATTGTTAGACAAGCTCATGCTGTCCTGTGGTAATCTGTAGGTCATATTCCCCTGTTCTTTATTAGTTAAACGTACAAATAAGAAAAGCGGAAGCGCCTTGGTCAGATCCGACAAACAGATAAGGGTCCGACAGAAAAGGTGCTTTTTGCCTTTACTGGCGGAGCCGTTCTGGCCGAGGAGCTAGGCGCTGTAGCTGGACACAGATGCGCAAAACAATTTATTATTCCTTTAAAAAAGCAGATGCCTTTTGCTGACTGAAAAGTTCGTTAAAATAAAAAAGGCAGCTGGCGGGACCATATTAAATAATCAAGAAAAAAGTTGCTTACAGCGCCTGAGATGGCGATCGTCAGCAGGATCAGCAGCGCACGCGCTTGCATGACTTTTCCTTTTTTCATGGCTTTTTCAATATGCAGCGCCTGCAGTGCCCACCAAGTAACCGGAATGAATACAAGATGTGACAAAAGGCCAAGCAATGCTTGCTGATTAAAATCAAGCATAGGTTTAACAACTCCTATATGCAGCTATTCTTAGAGCAAGCATAGCACTTTTTACGACAAACAAAAAAAGAAGAGGCTTTTACACCTCTTCTATTATATAAAATTTTGCACTCACATTGATGGATTTTTTGTAAAGATTAGTGGCAAATTTATGAAATATTCAAATTCAGAAAATCAAATGCCGCTCCAGGGAAAATTCCAAGCAGAACGGTTGCAATCATGCAGATGACCGTCACGATTAAAAGCGGTGCACTCCATTTAAACGGCTCCTCGGTTTCTTTTTTCCTGAAAAAGACCTGGGTGAGGATGCCGAAGTAATAAAAGTACGAGACAACAGTTGTCGCAATCATAATTGAAGCAAGAACGATGTGCGGCGTGCTGTTTGTGAATGCATTCATGAAAATCGTGATTTTCCCGATAAAGCCTGCCGTTCCTGGAAGTCCGGCAAGCGATAAGATGAAGATAGAGACGGCGATTGCCGCAAGCGGAGAACGGTGATACAAGCCCGCAAAGGCTGTAACATCTTCTGTACCTGTTTTTCTTCCTACTGCCTGCACAATCGCAAAAGCGCCAAGATTCATGATGACGTATGATAATAAGTAGAACCAGATGGCGTCAAAGTAAAAGTAGCCGCCGAATGACACGAACCCGACAAGCACATAGCCGGCATGTGCAATGGATGAATAGGCAAGCAGACGTTTGATGTTCTTCTGCCTTAAGGCGACCGTATTCCCTACAATCATCGTGATCGCAGCTAAAATGGCAATAAAGCCTTGATAGACAACCAGTATCGACTGCATGCCATCTTCATCTGGAATGTTGCCGAAGACAGACAAGCACAACCTTAGGATGATAATAAACCCGGCTGTTTTAGAAACAGCGCTCAGAAAAGCTGTGACAGGTGTCGGCGCTCCCTCGTACACATCCGGTGCCCACATGTGAAAAGGGACCGTTGCGATTTTAAACGATAATCCGACAAAAACAAGCAGAAACGAAATTCCTGCCATGTAGAGATAGCCTGACTCTGTTAAGGCGTTCAGCTGCGGTATCATTTCTGTCAGGCTTGTCGTACCCGTCAGACCGTAAATATAGCTCATCCCGAATAGCGTAATGGCCGTTGAGATCCCGCCATTAATCACATATTTTAAAGCTGATTCGTTTGATTTTAGATTTTTTTTGCGCAAGCCCGCCAGTATATAGGAAGAAATGGACAGCAGCTCAAGGCCGACAAATAAAGTAATTAAATCCCGGCTTGATGCCATCATCATCGCTCCAAGAAGCGCAGCGAGCAGCAAGTAATAAAATTCTCCCCGCTCCTTTAATCCTTCGCGCGGTTCATAGTCTATGGACAGCAAGAAAATAAGCGCTGCTCCAAGCAGTAAAATGAATTTGAACGCTTTTGCAAAGGAATCCAGGACAAAAGTATCATAAAGTATCACTGTATCTTTTGCGCCAATCATGAAAGCAAGACTTACTATGGCGCCGGCAATGCCGGCAAAGCCAATCCATCCGAGCCATTTTCGACTGTTTCCTTCTTTCATGAAAAGATCCATAATCGACAGCAGCAGCGCCGTCCCGAGGATGATGAACTCCGGTGTCATGACACTCCATTTATAGCTGAGCAAGGTTTCCATATCCATTGTTCATCACCCCCCTATCCCTTTCATGATGGTTTCGATTGTCAGCTGCAGCGGAACGGAAAGTCCATTCGGATAGACGCCAATCAAAATAATGAAGAACAGCAATACGGTTACCGGAATAATCTCGTACCACTTCATATCAAAGTGCGTATGCTCTGATTTTTTTTCGGCTCCAAAGGTAATCGATAGGACAGCTCTCAATAGATAAGCGGCGGTCAAAATGATGCCGATTGTTCCGATTGCCCCAAGCTCCGGATGCTGATCGAAAACCCCCATGAACGCCGTCAATTCACTGATGAAACCGGACATGCCGGGCAAACCAAGCGATGCCATTGCCCCTGCCAGCAAAAATCCCGCAGCGAGCGGCATGGCTTTCGCTAAGCCTGAAAGCTGATCCAGCTGTGTTGTTTGCGTTCGTTCCAGCAGCACTCCCACTAAGAAAAACAACAGAGCAGAGATCAGTCCGTGTGAAACAACCTGGAAAATCGCCCCCTGTATACCCGCTTCGTTTAAAGCGCCAAGTCCGATGAGCACAATCCCCATATGCGAAATACTTGAGTAAGCAAGCACCATTCTCAACTCATTCTGGATGAGCGCCAGAAACGCTCCGTACAGAAGATTTACAAGCCCAAGCACGATTAAGATCGTACTTAGCTTTGAAAACTCGTTCGGGAATAAGCCAAGTCCAAATTTTATTAAACCGAATGCTCCAATTTTCAAAAGAATGCCAGAATGCAGCATCACAATTGGCGGCGGCGCCTGAACATGCACCCTCAGCATCCACGTATGCAGCGGGAAAATCGGAAGCTTCACTCCAAATGCCGCGATGAGGGCAATCAGCAATCCAAGCTTAAAATCGTCTGAGATTGGCCCGATCAGCTGAACGTCCGGAGTATTCAGCAATTGGCCAAGCAAATCGATATTTGTTGTCCCTGTTTTTGAAAAGAGCAGAATGATTACAATCAGCAGGATCGCTGACCCAAATCCGTTATACAGCAAAAATTGATACGCTGCTTTTTCGCGGGCCATGAATCCCCATTTTCCGATGAGAAAGAACATCGGAATCAGCGTGATTTCAAAGAAGATGAAGAAAAGAATGAGATTCTGGGCCATGAAGACGCCGAGCATGCCGACTTCTAGAAGGAGCAGCAGTATAAAATAGCTTTTCCAGTTCTTTTTAATGGAAACAGAGGCCGCTGCAGCTAAAGCCGCGAGAATCGATGTGAGCAGCACCATAATCAGCGAAAATCCATCAAGTGCAAGCTCATAATCTACCGTAAACACGCCTGGCTGCATGTCGCTGTATTGGCCAAACGCAATCCATTTTTGTTTTTCGGTAAATCGCGCAAGGTCGCTGCCGAGCTGATATTGCGCAAACACAATGCCTGATAAAAGGACGGCAGGCAGAGTCGCCAGGAATCCGACCAGTTTTAGCGGGGTTTCCTGATCTTTATTCATAAAAGCAAGAACGATGATGCCAAGAACAGGTGAGAAAACCAGGGCCGTAAGCAAAATAGATGTCATAAAAAGTTCCCCCCTGTCACTGCATATAGAACGAGTAAGATAGCGAGTCCGACAAAGGCCACGGTTCCATACATCTGCACTTGGCCGTTCTGCATTTTCGAACCGAAGGCGCCGGCTGAGCGGACAATACCCGCTGCACCTTTTACAGCACCCTCAACCAGGAATTTTTCGAGATACTTGCAAAAAACGCTGATTGTATTCGTAAGCCAGATCACTGTCATTCCATATAACTCATCAATGAAATATTTATTCTTAAGCACCGAATGAAGCATTGGCACCCGCGACCTTATTTTCTCAGCTGAGATCGATTGTTTGCTGTACATCATGTAAGCAAGCAAGATGCCAAGCAAAGAGACGGCGGTTGCTGCGACCATAATCCATAGCGGCCCTTCAATATGGCCGTGGCCAAGCTGCGGCGATCCTTCCGTCAGCCAATCACCAAGAAACGTACCGAACCAAGGAGTGTTGCTGTAGCCTGAGAAAATGGCGAGAACGGCAAGGATGCTCATTGGAATCAGCATATTGGACGGTGATTCTTTTACACTTGAAAGCTCTGTTTTCGGCCTCCCCGTGAATATAAGGAAGAAGAGCCTGAACATATAAAAAGCAGTGAAAAAGGCGGCGATGAGTGCCAGCCAGAAAAGGGCAGGATTTCCATGTGTCCATGCTGCTATCAGAATTTCATCTTTACTGAAAAATCCTGAGAAGAGCGGGACTCCGCTTATGGCCAGCGTGCCGATCAGAAACAGCGGACCCGTGAACTTCAGTTTTTTCCACAAGCCGCCCATCTGATCGATGTTTTGTGTATGAACAGCGTGAATCACACTGCCCGCCGCTAGAAACAGCAGGGCTTTAAAAAAGGCGTGTGTCATTAAATGAAAAACACCCGCGACATAGCCTGCGGAACCAAGTGCCAGCATCATGTAGCCAAGCTGACTGACAGTCGAATAAGCAAGCACTCGTTTGATGTCTTTTTGCACAAGGCCGATGCTTGCAGCGAAAATAGCCGTGAAGGCTCCAATAGTAGCTACTACAAGGAGGGCCGTTTCACTGGCGGCAAATAGCGGATACATGAGAGCAACTAAATAAACACCGGCCGCAACCATTGTTGCCGCATGGATGAGGGCGGAGACGGGCGTCGGACCTTCCATCGCATCCGGCAGCCAGGAATGAAGCGGAAATTGACCTGATTTTCCAATTGCCCCGATGAAAATCAAGAGGCTGATCAGGGTAATCATATCAAGCGGGACTTTGCCATCTGCCACACTCGCAAAAATCTGATCATATTCAAAGCTTCCTACCTGCCAAAAGAGGAGGAGCATCCCGATGAACAGACCGACATCCCCGATCCGTGTCATGATAAAGGCTTTTTTTGCAGCTGCCTTCGCTTCTTCTTTATAAAAATAGAAACCAATCAATAAGAAGGATCCGACTCCGACGAGTTCCCAGAAGATATAGAGCTGAAGCAGGTTTGTCGTCATGACAAGCCCGAGCATGCTGAAGGTGAATAAACCTAGATACGCATAAAAAACAGGAAAGCGCCGGTCTCCATGCATATATCCTTTTGAATAAATATGTACAGCTAAGCTTACAAGCGAAACGATCACCAGCATCAAGGCATTTAATTGATTGATTTCAAAACCCGCTGTCAGGTCAAAATCGCCAATTGTGAGCCACACGGTTTCCGCTTTATAGGTTGGCTGTGTAAACCGTTCGAACAATACAGCGAGCGAGCCCGCAAATGCAAAAAGCATAAGAGCGCTTCCGACAAAGGCACTGCCCTCCCTCAGGCGTTTGCCGAACAGAAGCAGCACGAGGAATGAGACAAGCGGGAACAGCGGGATCGTCCAGGCATATGGCATCATTGTATTCAATCCCCTTCTTGTTTAGAGGTTTTAGTGCTTCATAGTATTATAGTCATCAATATTGACGGATCTCCGGTTGCGGTACAGGGCAAACAGGATGGCAAGTCCAACGGCTGCTTCTGCTGCTGCGATCGTGATCGTAAAGAGTGAAAAAACCTGTCCGGTTATATCAGGAACGACGCCGTATTTGCTGAAGGCAACCAAATTTATGTTGGCAGCATTCAGCATCAGCTCGATTGAAATAAGCACGATGACCGTATTTCGTTTCGTCAAAGCTCCGTATAAGCCGATGCAAAAAAGGATCAGTGCGAGAACAAGAAAGGCGGATAATGGAATCGAGCTCATTTTTTGTCCTCCTCATTCTCATCTTTTTTCGCCAGAATGATCGCTCCAACGAGGGCAACAAGCAAAAGAACCGATGTGAGCTCAAACGGAATGACGAAATGCGAATAAAGGGAAATTCCGATTTGCTCTGTATTTTTTACATGCAGATTGGCAGTCGGCTCACCGAGCTTGAGATCATAGATTCCAAGATACATAACGAGCGCAAACGCAGCGATTCCAATAAACGTGATGAGCTTTCTTCCTGTGCCCGCTGCGGACTGCTCCTCGTCCTCATGACGCGTGAGCATAATCCCAAACAGCATGATGATCGTGATCGCACCCGAGTAGATTAAGATTTGGACAGCTGCGACAAATTCGGCGGAGAGAAGAACATATAATCCGGCAATACTCACGAAAGTAAACACCAGCGATACGACCATATGAACCACTTTTGCCACATTCAGCATGAGAATGCCGCCCCCGATTGCCACCATGGCGAGTCCGATAAAGGCTACATACTCTCCGGTTATACTCACACCTTATTCTCCTCCCTGATGTTCTCATCATTTTCATCCAGCCATTCGAGATTTTTAAAAAGCTGATCGCGGCTGTACTCCGCAAGCTCAAAGTTATTCGTCATCACGATGGCTTCTGTCGGGCAAACTTCCGTGCAAAGATCGCATAAGATGCAAATTTCAAAGTTAATATCATACGTATCAATGATTTTCCCTTTTTTCGCCGGATCAGGATGCTTCTTCCCTGTCAGCTCAATGCAATCTGTCGGGCAGATATTCGCACATTGATTGCAGACAATGCACTTTTCCGGATAAAACTTCTGAATGCCGCGGAACCTGTCAGGCAGCGCCAGGGCATCGTTCGGATAATCATACGTCACTTTTTTCTTCGTCAAGTTGTTCAGGGTATACGTTAAACCTTTTGCCAAGCCTCGCATGCTCTCACCCCTTTAATTTGTGAAGACTGGGCCGCTGTGCCGGGTTTTGGCCGGGCTGCGGCGGGTATTTTCCGCTTTTACTTGCCGATACTGGTTAAATACTTTCCGGAATGCCTTTCTTACTTGCGGGTATTCCGGATTTACTTTCTTTTTTCCAGCTGTCTCCTATTTAAAGAAAATCTCCTTCACAATCGCCGTGATAAAAATGTTCGCGAGTGCGACCGGAAGCAGCACTTTCCATCCGAATTCCATCAGCTGATCGGCGCGGATCCGCGGGAATGTGACGCGGAACCAGATGAGGATGAAGATCACTACACTGAATTTGAGACCGAACCAGATTGCGCCTGGGATAAAGTCAAGAAACGCAACCGGATGCCATCCGCCTAAAAAGAGAACGGTTGTTAAGGATGCCATCGCGAAGAAGTACACATATTCCGAAAGCATGAAGAATGCCCAGCGGAAGCCGGAGTACTCGACATGATAACCGGCAACGAGCTCTGACTCTGCTTCAGGCAAGTCAAACGGTGTTCTGTTCAGCTCTGCCACCGAGGCAATGAGGAAAATGAGAAATCCAATCGGTTGAAGAAAGATAAACCAGACGTCCTCTTGAGCATCTACTATCGTATTTAAATTCAGGCTTCCTGATAACAGGACAACCCCGATCACCGACATAACAAGCGGAATCTCATAGGAAATCATTTGAGCTGCAGCACGCATACCGCCAAGCAGCGAGTATTTGTTATTTGAAGCCCAGCCTCCTGTTACAATGCCTATCGTTGTTAAGCCTGATATGGCAATGTAGAACAGCAGACCGACTCCAAGATCAGCAAACTGAAAGGCATCAGTAAACGGAATCGTTGATAGTACGATGAATGCCGGAGCAAAGGCGATGACAGGAGCGAGAATAAACAGCGGCCTGTCAGCAAGCTTCGGAATCGTGTCTTCTTTTATCAGAAGCTTTAAAACGTCTGCCACCGTCTGCAGCAGCCCCCATCTGCCCCCAACCTGGTTGGGGCCGATGCGCCCCTGCATGAAACCCATGACCTTGCGCTCTGCCAGGATGCCATATGTGACGAAGCCGAGGACGACGAACAGGAATGCTGTTGCAAGCCCAAAGAAGATCGCAAAGTTGCCTATGCCCGGCGATGATTGAAGCAGGCCCTCCACCATTAGCCGTCCACCTCCCCAAGTACGATGTCAATGGCACCGAGAATGGTAATGAGATTTGACATGTTTTCTCCTTCCAAAAGCTTTGGCAGGATCTGCAGATTGTAAAAGGACGGACGCCTGAATTTCAGACGGTACGGCTCTTTTTTTCCTTCACTTGCAATATAGCAGCCGATTTCACCGCGCGGAGATTCAATCCGAACATACGCCTCTCCTTTAGGTGCTTTAATGATTTTCGGCACTTTTGCGATGATCGGTCCATCAGCCGGGAATTGTTCTACTGCCTGCTCTAAGATTTTCAAGGATTCCTCGATTTCTTCCATTCGGCATTCGTAGCGGGCAAAGGCATCCCCCTTTGTCCGGACAGGCACGTCAAAATCAAACCGGTCGTAAATCGAGTAGGGTTCATCCTTTCGAAGATCCCATTTCACGCCTGTGCAGCGCAGATTTGCCCCGCTTAAGGAGTAAGCAAGCGCCTCTTCTTTCGTGTAGATGCCTACTCCTTTTACACGGTTTAAAAAGATTTCATTTCCGGACACGAGATCATGATAGCCTTTCAGCTGTTCTCTCATATAAGGGATGAATTCGGCTACCTTTTGGGTCCAGCCCTCCGGCGCATCCCATTTCACGCCGCCGACCCTCATATAATTGAAAGTCAGCCTCGCGCCCGAAAGCTCCGTCAGCAAATTGATAATCATTTCCCGCTCGCGGAAAGCATATAAAAATGGACTGACTGCCCCAATATCAAGCAAATAGGTGCCCCACCAGACAAGGTGGCTTGCGACTCGTCCAAGCTCCATCGCAATCACCCTTAAATACTCTCCCCGCTCCGGCACCTGAATGCCTGTCATCGTTTCCACTGCATGACAGATGACATAATTGTTCGTCATCGCAGACAGATAATCCATGCGGTCTGTATAAGGAATGATTTGTGTGTATTGCAGGTTTTCCGCAAGCTTTTCGGTGCCTCTATGTAAATAGCCGATAACCGGTGTAGCTTCTTTAATGATTTCTCCGTCAATCTTGATCACAAGCCGGAACACGCCATGTGTACTCGGGTGCTGCGGTCCGACATTCAGGAGCATTTCTTCTGTCCGTATCAAAAGCTACACCTCCACATCATAGGGTTCATAATCTTTGCGAAGAGGATGGCCGACCCAGTCATCCGGCATCATAATTCTCGTTAAATTCGGGTGGCCGGAAAAGTGAATGCCAAGCAAATCAAATGCTTCGCGCTCAGGCCAGTCCGCGCCTTTCCAAAGCGGCTCAAGGGAATCAATTTCAGGCTTGTCGCGGTCAAGCTTTACTTTCAGGACAACTGTATGGCGGTGGACATAGGAAAAAAGATAAACGTACATTTCCATATGCGTTTGAAAATCGGTGCCATGAAGTTCAGAAACGTAATCAAATGCCAATTCTTCATGTTCTTTCAGAAGCTTGGCAATGGCAAGATAGGATTCTCTTTTTGCAACAAGTGTCGGGACATCTTTGGACAGCCTATTAATATAGTATTCTTCCAAAACGTCTTTACCGAGCTGCTCCCCGATCACTTTTACATACTTATTTAAAATGGGCTCATTAGGTGAAGGTTCTTCTTGTTGAGGCTGCTCATCTGGAGTAAGTTTTTTTGCTTTAGCTGCGGCAGCGGCTTTTGCTTTTGCAGCTGCGATGGCCTTTGCCTTCTCTTTAGCCAATTCATCATCGGAAAGATTTTCACGGGAAGCTTTTGCTTTTGCGGCGGCTGCCGCTTTTGCTTTGGCAACAGCGTCTGCTTTTTGCTTGGCTAAATCATCTGCAGGTGCACCTTCTGTTTTTGCTTTTTGCTTTGCGAGAGCTGCGGCCTTTGCTTTTGCTGCTGCCACTGCTTTTTGTTTCGCAAGGGCGAGGTCATCTGTAGATTCGTTTTCGGCCCCTTCTGCTTGTTTAGCTTTCTGTTTTGCGAGGGCTGCTGCTTTCGCTTTTGCTGCTGCCACTGCTTTTTGTTTCGCAAGGGCGAGATCGTCTGCTGATTCGTTTCCGGCCCCCTCTGCTTGCTTGGCTTTCTGTTTTGCGAGGGCTGCGGCTTTTGCTTTTGCGGCGGCTGCCGCTTTCTGTTTCGCGAGAGCTGCCTCATCAGCCGGTTCCGCTGTTTCCTTGGCCTTTTGCTTTGCCAGTGCAGCGGCTTTCGCTTTTGCTGCAGCTGCCGCTTTTTGCTTCGCAAGGCTTGCGTCATCGATTGTTTCATTCGCTTTCGCTTCCTGTGCTTTTTGTTTCGCTAATGCCGCTGCCTTTGCCTTTGCAGCAGCTGCCGCCTTTTGTTTTGCAAGATCGCCGCTGTCTGAAGGCAGGTTTTCTTGCTTAGCCTGCTTTTCAGCGAGCTTTTTCAGAGCTGCTTCCTTCGCTTTTTGAGCGGCTTCCCGCTTCAGCTGCTGGAGGTCTTTCTCATCGCTCATGGATTATTTCACTCCCTGTTTTCGCCTCATAACGGATTTTTTCTTTCAGCTTGTTAATTCCGTAGATGAGGGCAGCAGGATTAGGAGGACAGCCCGGGATGTACACATCAACCGGCACGATCTGGTCGACTCCTTTTACAACGGCGTATGATTTAATATAGGGACCGCCAGCTGTTGCGCAAGAGCCCATGGCAATCACCCATTTAGGTTCAGGCATTTGATCATAGAGACGCTTTAGGACCGGAGCCATTTTTTTCGTCACAGTCCCCGAAACGATCATGACATCGGACTGGCGCGGTGATGTCCGGAAAAAAGATCCGAATCGGTCCAGGTCATAGTGGGACGAGCCGACACCCATCATTTCGATTGCACAGCAGGCAAGTCCGAACGTGAGCGGCCAGAGGGAATTGCTTCTCGCCCATCCCTTCAGCTCTTCAAGCGTTGTTAAAAAGACGCTGCGCTTCAGTTCTTCCATTTCATCATGTGGAATATTCGTTACATTTAAGTCCATTTCAGCACCTTCTTCTTCCATGCGTAGACTAGCCCGATCACGAGCATGATGACAAAAATGAGCATCTCAATGAGGGCAAACACGCCTAACTTCTCATATGCGACTGCCCATGGATATAAAAACACCGTTTCTACGTCAAAAATAACAAACATGAGGCCAAACATATAATAGCGGACATTAAACTGCACGCGTGAATCATGGTATGGATCAATTCCGCTTTCGTATGTGGTTGCTTTAGCTTCGCTTGGTGCACTGGGCCTCAAAATCCGGCCGATTCCAAGCGCAACAACAGGAAGCAAAATGCCAAGGAGCAGGAAAACAACAACGATTAAGTAATTATTCAAATATACGTTTAGTGATTCCATCCATTTCCCCCGTTATGTTAAAAATAGTAGAACTTTCAAAATATTATAAATGTAACCGCTAACATTATAACATCATTATCCAATTTGTGTATAGATAACGAAATGCTGAACCGACTGGTTAGCCCCGACAGGCAGATAAGAATTCACCGGAAAAGTCCGGTTTTGACTTTTTCGGGGAATTTGTTCTGACCGAGGGGCTAGGAGGTGAAGCTGGACACCACGAAAATGCAGGACCGCTCTTTCTGCACCAGAATTGAACACCAGTACTTTTTCCAAATTCCACCTCCCTTGTAGCTTTAATGTAAGCTGCTCTATTAAAGTCTTCAGGATGATATACTTGCTAATGAACAAACGACGAGAGGTGACAGAATGCTAGAATCTTATAATCATCAAATTGAAACAGATTATGGCAGGAATTTGCCTGTCTTTGAAAATGAAGAATTGGCCAAAGTGTATTACTATGAACAACGGAAAGAGAACTTGTCTCTTTTAGAAGATATATATGCAGAACTCGGCTTAACATTAAACTATTCTTTAAAAAGTTTAATCCAGCTGGAAGAAGTGTACTTTTCATTTTTTCAGGAAAATAAGTTCCGTGACTTTCAGCTGTCCATTGCGGACTTGGAAGAATGCATGAGCATTTATTTTGGTGAAGTCGTCACGATTCACTTAGATGGGGCTTCCTGGATGGTCAAAGAGTATTCGTTTACTGAAGGCGCCTACGTGATGGGACTGCAGTGCGGACGTTCAACGACTTATTTTTCGAACCTGTTTGAAGATCATTACATGACTGCGAAGGATGCATCTGAACAGAAGATTTACAATTTGTATAAGCGTTATGAGAAAAAAAGTAAAAAATGATGGAAAAGCAGCTGGAGAGTTCTCCAGCTGTTTTCTTTTTATAATTGAATTGTAACTCTCCGCTTTTCCACATTCGACTGAATCGCCGCTTCATTCACTGCCGTCAGCAGCAAAGCATCTTCATTCGAAATATATGGTGTTTTGCCAGACTGGATGGCGTCTGCCCATTGCTCCATTGGAATTGGCAGCTCTTCTGGAAGCTGCTCGATCACATGTGTGCCTTCGCCATTTCTGAGTTCCACTTTTCCATCCTGAATCAGCAGACAGCCTTCGGTTCCGTACAATTCAAGATAAAACGGACTTCCATGTGAAACGAATGAGGTTTCGAGCACTCCAGTTACGCCGTTCTCATAAGAAACGAGGACAGAAGCCTGATCTTCGACTTCCTTTGAATAAACGTAATCAAAATGAGCGGATACTTCTTTAGGTTTTCCTGCAAGACGGTTAAGCAAGTAAATCGGATGTGCGCCTAAATCGATAAGAGCGCCTCCGCCGCATTGTTCGGCATTGTAAAAGTGCGCCGGCAGCCATCCTTCAGGGTTTTCCGCAGAAGGGACTGAACCGTTATGAGCAACACGGCATCTTGCCATTTTGAGTTCTCCGATTTTCCCCTCTTTCAGTGCTTGTTCAGCATAAAGGTAATAATCCGTGCTCAGTCTTGGCATCGAGACGACAAGGGTCACTCCCGCTTTCTGGACAGCTTCAAAGATCTCTTTGCAATCCGCTGCTGTTAATGCCAGTACTTTTTCTGTGAAAACGTGTTTTCCATGCTGTGCTGCTTTTATGATGACATCCTTGTGCATGTTAGTCGGTGTATCCACTACCACCCCTTCAATGGCAGGATTGCTCAGAACTTTCTCAAGCTCAGGCTCAAATGGAACATTCAGTTCATTGGCCCATTGCTGCCCTCTTTCTTTGTCTTCATCCCATACTTGCGTAATGTTCAACTTAGAACTGTTATGTATATCTCTTTCATAATCAACGGCATGAACGTGCCATTTGCTTAACATTGCAACTGAAATCATTTTGTTCCCTCCCGGAAGTTTTTCACACATATAGTAATTTCCTTTTCGAACACCTGATTTCCTTTTCTATTTTTGGAGAAAATTTTAATTAGAGAGGTTTTTTCTTTGGATAAAAGAGGGAATATGCTTGTTATCATCCTAAGGAGGAAAAAGAATGAAGCTGCATAACGGTTCTCTATACTGGCCTAAAACGGTTAATGACATTCAGGCATACCCTGAACTTCATGATACAATCACATGCGATGTCCTCATCGTTGGAGGCGGCATGTCAGGTGCTTTGTGCGCCCATACCCTTTCAAAATATGATTTAAATACAATAGTAGTCGAAAAAAGGACCGTCGGCAGCGGCAGTTCAAGTGCCAATACGGGGTTGCTGCAGTTTTCAAATGACATGATGCTGCATGAATTCATCAAAAGAATGGGCGAAGAGCAAGCGGTCCGTTTTTATAAAATGTGCTTAAAAGCGGTAGATGAGCTCGAACTTGCAGCTAAAAGCCTGCCCAAGGAAGTCGATTTCATCAGAAGAAAAAGCTTGTACTATGCAAGCACCTCCGGCGACAAATCAAAACTGAAAAAAGAGTTTAAAGCTCTATCTAAGCACGGTTTTCCTGCAGAGTTTTTGAAAAAAGATGAAATCAAAGAGCGATTCGGATTTGAAAAGCCGGCTGCTCTTTTGACAGATGGCGATGCTGAAGTAAATCCATATAAATTCATTCAAGCTTTAATGGAAGACGCTCATCACAAGGGTGTGCGTATTTTTGAGAACACCGAAATTGAAGAGACGGACAGAGATGATGAATACGTCTATTTTCAATCCCCGCATGGGAGAATTGCCGCTAAGAAAGTCATTTATTCGACCGGCTATGAGACCATTCCTTTTGCGAAAAAACTGGGTGCAGAAGTGAACCGAACATATGCGATTGTGACAACGCCAGTGAAGTTTCTTGATCATTGGGAAGACCGGAGCCTGATTTGGGAAACGAAACGTCCCTATTTCTATATGAGAACAACGGTTGACGGCAGAATTGTAGCCGGAGGCCTGGATGAAGAAAAAATGGAAGCTCCAAGCAGCGAGGATATCATCCGCGAATGCGGTCAGCGGCTCTTGGATAAAATCAAAGAGCATTATCCGAGCTATGAAATGGAAGTGGATTCCGTATGGGGCGCAAGCTTTGGCGAATCAGACGACGGACTGCCTTTCATCGGAAAGCATCCAAAGAAAGACAACGTCTATTACTGTCTTGGCTTTGGCGGAAATGGAACCGTCTATTCCATGCTTGGCGCTGAAATCTTGAAGGATCTGATTCTTTATGACTCTCACCCTGATGCGGAGATTGTTAAGTTGGACAGATAATGGGAGCACTCGCATTAGTGCTGCCATTTTTAACGGTTCAACTCATAAAAAGTGGCGTCACTTGCCTTAGTGCTGCCACTTTTGGCGGAGCAAGGTCGCCAAAAAAGAGCTGTTAAATTTATTAACAGCTCCTTTTTTCATGCAAAAAAAACAGCACCGCCATCAGGCAATGCTGTTCTATTTATTTCTTCTTTTCATCATAGTATTGAACGGGATACATGGAGCCTTCTGAGACCATGTTATTATCATCAATATCTTGAGGATCTGGATGACCCGCTTTGTCAACCGGGAATGAATCAATGTTTTTGCGCGCAAAATATGGAATCTTGTTCTTGGCGCTATTCACGAATCCTGTTACCTTTTGACGGTTAGACTTATCCTTTAATAGATAGGATGTCACTCCGACTCCGACTGTTGATAAGGCAATACCTGAAATTAATGTTTTCTGTCTCATACAAGTTGCTCCTTTCGTCTGGCAATTTGTTGCTTACTTTTAATTACCCGCTCTCATCATACACAAAACATAAAATTTTATTGCTTCGTGCTTTGTTGAATTTTATCCGCACTTTGAGCTGTTTCATTCATAAAGCTTGCGATTTTCTTATTGTCATCGTTAAGTGTTTCAATTGTGGCACTCATCTCTTCCATGCTTGCTGATGCTTCTTCGATGATGGCGGCAAGTTCGTTTGTAGATTTTTCGACACTGATTGTATTAGCTTCAACATCTTGTGCAATAGCTTCAAACCCGCTAAAGCTCTGGGTGATATTCTTCAATTTCTCCTTCAATTGATTGAAGCTTGCACTTACCTCTTTTGTAAACTGAACGCTGTTAGATAAGTTCGTGCTGCTTACGGTCATTTTCTCTTCGGCCTCTGCACTTGTTTGATTGACTTGCTTTAGATTCTCAGTGATTTTCTTCGTTGTGTCATTCGTCAGTTCGGCAAGCTTGCGGATTTCCTGAGCGACAACAGAAAATCCTTTTCCGGCTTCTCCCGCTCTTGCAGCTTCAATCGATGCGTTTAAGGCAAGCAAGTTTGTTTGCTCCGTGATTTGCCTGATGTTATTTGTGAATTGATTGGTTTCTTCTATTTTTAAATTAAGAAGCTTGAAGGTCTCATTTAATGCGACTACCACCTCTTGCAAGTGATCCATTTGGTCCGAAAGCTGACCGGCCTTGTCTCCGCTTTTGTCAGCTATGTCGCTTGCCTGCTTGGAATCTTGATTCAATCGTGATGATAGTTCACTCAGTTCTTTTATAGAAAGCATATTATTATGTGCGTTTTCGGCAATCTCGCTGATTTGTTCGCTTTGAATCTGGCTTCCGGCTGATACCTCATTTATGGCAATCGTCATTTCTGCTTGCGCTCTTGCATTTTGCTGCACACGGTCATTCACTTTTGAAATGTGATCCGCTATGCTGCCTACTTCCCTTTCAAGGTTTTGTTTTTGCTCTTCTTTCATTTTCGCATCGGCCTCTGCACCTGCAATGAAGTCCTGAAGCTGTTTAAATTGCTTATTGTTTAAGCGGATTAAAACACCAAGAAGCACGCCGGCCAAGACATATGTGATCATGATCGCCCCAATGCTGTCCATAATAATTGCTTGTTCCTTAGAGGGGACAAGTGCATTCACTATTAGTCCGATAAATCCAGCTATATAACCGATGGCAAACACAAACGGATGGTATTGAACCGCTGAAAAGATGGCCAAAAACAGCATAATGGCAACCAATGAAAGATTTGCCCCTGTTATAAAGATCGACACTGTAGTAGCACTATAGATCATAACAACGCTGAAATACGGAAATAAGAATTCTTTCTTTAGAATGAAGTGGAAAAGCACATAAAACAAAAGGAGTAAAATAAGTTCAGTTAAATAGACAGGACTTTGTTCGTATTGTTTTGTCATAAGGACATAAATAAAAGCCAGAAGAGCGGATGTTCCAAATGTAAAAAGCATCAGCTTGTTCTTGCTCTTCAAATCTTCATATTTCACTTTTTCTAAAGCTGTCATAATTTCTCCCCTATAATCAAGATCTTTTATTTTTTATATCGACAGCGCTTTCACTTTATTTATATCTCCAAAAAAATAAACGCTGCACCAAAGATGCAAGCGTTCAGATGTTACCTTTTCTTCTTATTGCGGCTGTAAATATCAAACCATACGGCAAGGACCAGGATGCTTCCTTTTACAATTAGCTGCCAGTACGCATCGATGTTCATGATGCTCATGCCGTTATCCAGACTTGCCATTACCAGAGCTCCGATGATTGCGCCTGGAATGGTGCCGATTCCGCCCATTAGACTCGTTCCGCCGATGACACAGGCTGCAATCGCATCTAGCTCATACATGTTCCCCGCCCCAACTGTTGCCGCATTTACGCGAGCTGTAAGAATAAGACCTGCAATGGCGGCAAGTGTATTCCCGAGAACGAAGACAAGCAGAATTCTCCTTTTCATGTTAATGCCGGACAGAACTGCTGCCTCCGGATTGCCCCCAATCGCATAGACCTGTCTGCCAAACACGGTCTTTTTTGCAATAAAGTGAAACACGACTGCCAGCAAAATCACGGTGATAAATGGAATGGGAATGCCCTGATATTGGTTCATCAAGTAAACGAACGTAAAGATCAGCAATCCAAACCCAACAGATGTAATAAGTGTCCAATTCATGGAGAGAACTTCAAATCCGTACTTAATTCTCGCATTGCGCTGTCTGATTAAAAAGAAGACGGCAAGAATAAAGGCGATGGCGCCAATCACAAGCCCAACTGCAGGAGGCACATACCCCTGACCGATAAATTTCAGCTCAGGAGAAAGCGGGGCGACTGTCATACTGCCGGTAATCCCCGTTAAAATTCCGCGGAAGATCAGCATGCCTCCAAGAGTGACGATAAAAGCAGGCACCGCCCTGTAGGCAATCCACCAGCCCTGCCATAAGCCGATCAGTGCTCCTAATAAAACCGTTGCGATGATGACCGGCACCGTATCCCAGCCAAGCCACACATTCAGGATCGCAGCAACTCCCCCTGTCAATCCGACAAGCGAGCCTACAGAGAGGTCAATTTGACCCGATACGATGATCAGGACCATGCCGATTGCTAAAATGGAGGTAACAGACATTTGCAAAAAGAGATTGGATAAGTTCCTTGGTGTTAAAAAGGTATCGTTTAATACAGAAAATAAGATCCAGATAACGATTAATGCCCCAATCATGGAATATGCGCGGATATCAATGGTAAAAAGACTGATCTTTTTTTCTTTAATCGGTGTTTGCTGTTTATTGATATTCAGGTTCGTATTCATCCTGCAAGTCCTCCTGTCGCTGCTCTCATGATCTTTTCCTGTGTCGCCTCTTCCGCCTGAAATTCCCCTGTGAACCTTCCTTCAGACATAACCAAAATCCGGTGACTCATACCCAGCACCTCAGGCAGTTCGGACGAAATCATAATGATGGCCACGCCCTCTTTCACAAGCTCGTTCATAATGTTGTAGATTTCAAGCTTTGCTCCTACATCAATTCCCCTTGTCGGTTCATCCAGTATCAGCACCTTCGGCTTTGTCATCAGCCACTTTCCGATAACCACCTTTTGCTGATTTCCTCCGCTCAGTGTGCCGACAACCGTTTCAACCGAAGGAGCTTTTATCCTTAGCTGCTTCAGATACTGATTTCCGCTGTGAATCTCTTCATTCTGATTGATCATGCCGTACGATGAGATGCGCCTCAGGCTTGGCAGAGTCACGTTATTTTGAATATCCATGTTTAAAACGAGGCCGAATTTCTTGCGGTCCTCCGAGACGAGTGCCAGGCCGTTTTCGATTGCATGCTTGACTGATTTATTTTTTGCAGCTTTGCCGTCTATCTCAATCGTCCCTTGAGATAAGCCTGCATATGCCCCGAATAAACTCATGACAAGCTCTGTTCTGCCCGATCCCATCAAACCGGCAATGCCGAGGATTTCTCCTTTTCTGACTTGGAAGGAAACAGAATCGATCACTTTTTTGCCTGGCAATTCCGGATGATAGACACTGTAATCATCCACCTTCAGCATCGTTTCTTTAGGATTCGCGATCATGCGGGGATACCGGTCTTTAATCTCACGTCCAACCATGTACGCAATCACTTTATCCTCAGTCATGTTTTCCGCTCTTTGAGAAGTTACGGTTTTTCCGTCCCGCAAAACCGTGATGGTATCTGCGATTTCAAACACCTCTCCCAGTTTGTGAGAAATATAGATGCACGTGACTCCGCGCTCTTTAAATTCTTTCAAAATAGCGAGCAGGATCTTAACCTCCTGCTCCGTAAGAGCGGCAGTCGGTTCATCCAGAATGAGTATTTTTGCATTTTTGGAGAGAGCTTTGGCGATTTCGACCAGCTGCTGCTGGCCTATGCCGAGGGTTCCGGTAATCGTATCTGGGCTGACACCCTTTAAGCCAACCTCCGCCAGCCATTTTTCACACACCTGGATCATCTTATTCTGATCAATGATGCCGAACGTTGCAGGTTCATTCCCGAGAATTAAGTTTTCAGCTACCGTCATTTGTCTGACCAGAGCAAGCTCCTGATAAATAATTGAGATGCCGGCTTTTTCTGCATCCTTGATCGTTTTAAAGGACTGCTCCACTCCTTCAACAGAGATCGAACCTGTATATGTTCCGGCTGGGTAAAGACCGCTCAGCACCTTCATTAAAGTCGATTTGCCTGCACCATTTTCACCGCAGAGTGCATGGATTTCGCCTTTTTTCACGGTAAAAGTTACGTTATCGAGAGCTTTGACGCCGGGAAATTCTTTTGTAATTCCGTTCATTTCTAATACTGATGACACCGCAGGTCCTCCTTTAGCAAATTCCATTTTTTCGGGTTCTTTCTAGAAAAAAATGCGGAATACTGTGCATTCCGCATTTTCATTCCCTTTTATTTATAAACGTCCTCTTTTTTATGGAAGCCGTCTTTAATGATGGTGGCATCGATGTTATCTTTGTTGACCGCAACCGGATCGAGCAATAAAGATGGCACGTCAATTTTTCCGTTGTTCACTTTACCGTTCGTTTCCACTTTTTCGCCGTTCGCCATTTTCACAGCTAAGTCAGCTACCGTTTCAGCAATCAATGTGATTGGTTTGTAAACCGTCATTGTCTGTGTGCCTTCTACGATACGCTGTGCTGCTGCAAGCTCTGCATCCTGGCCTGATACCGGTACCTTCCCGTCCAATCCTTGTGCAGCAAGCGCCTGAATAACACCGCCAGCCGTACCATCGTTCGCTGCCACTACAGCATCGACTTTATTGTTGTTTGCAGTTAAAGCATTTTCCATATTCGCAAGTGCGTTCGCAGGATCCCATTCTTCTGTCCACTGATCGTAAACGACTTTGATATCGCCGCTGTCAATTAACGGCTGAAGCACGTTCATTTGGCCTTTTTTGAAAAGATGGGCATTGTTATCTGTGTCTGCCCCTTCAATTAAGACATAGTTTCCTTTAGGAACAAGCTCTGTGATAGCTGTTGCCTGCATTTCCCCGACGCGCTCATTATCGAAAGAAACGTATAAATCCACATCTGAATTTTTGATTAAGCGGTCGTATGAAATCACCTTTACATCCTCTTGATGAGCCATTTCTACAATCGAAGCCGCTACCTCTGCGTTATGAGGAACTACTACTAAAATATCAACGCCCTGGCTGATTAAGTTTTCAGCCTGTGCAATTTGCTTTGCATCGTCGCCATTTGCTGCCTGTACATTTACCTTCGCGCCATGTGATTCCGCTTTTTCTACGAACAAATCACGGTCGCGCTGCCAGCGTTCTTCCTCAAGAGTATCCATCGAGAACCCAATCACTAATTCATCATCATCTTTAGAACCGCCGCCGTCCCCTTTAGTCGGCTCAGATCCTGAGTTATTGCATGCAGCTAGACCAAACACAAAAACCATCAGCATAAACAGCATAAAAAACTTTTTCATTTTCCCATCCCCCTTTGGACATTCCATCTTACAAGACTAACTTTATCATCTATGTAAGCGTTTTATTTAAAGTGATTCCTGTACTTTTTTAAGATATATAGCATTATTTTCAGAATAATAGCAACCGCTTTCATTCTTCTAAAAAAAGACTGTACCGCTAACTGTTTATCAGCGATACAGCCTTTTTATGCCGCATGTCAATGAGAATGAGCACCTTCTTCTTTTTCCTCGTGGACATAGGGCTGTGCAGGAGGTTTTATTTTTGAGATTTTCTTAATTTGCAGATAAGGTACCTCAGTGGATGAATACGCAGTTGTACTTAACTCCCCTGAGACGCTCACCCACTGATTATCTTGAAAATCTTGTGCCTTTTCCATCGCGGAAAGAAGACCATATAACCCGTCATGCTCATCCACACAGCACGGATCACCGCTTCTTGCAACCACAAATTGCGTATCCGTAAAATCTTTTTCGCGGTGGACAATCCCAGTCAGTTCAACCTGTTTTCCCGCGAACTCCTTTGGAAAACGGTCTAGAACATCCAAAATGGAGATGTAATTTTCATTTGAAAGAATGATTGTATCCATCTGCAATAAATCATTCTTTTGATCTTCATAATATGCATCAGGCTTATCTTCCTCATGATGATCATCTTCTAGCTCAGGTTTATATTTTTCATCCAGCTTTTCCATATAGCCGTCAGGATCTTCTAAATACTCTTTAGCATTTGCCAACGGTTCTTCTTTTTTCTGAGAATCTTCTTGTTTTTCCGGCTCTCTCTCAACTTTTTCCGGCTGCATACTCATGACAAAAACAAATACAATACTTCCTATAATCAAAAGACCTAAAGCGGCCGTTAAAAAATTTTTCATCTTTGTTAACTCCTACTTGATTTCTGGGAACTGCCCTCTCTCATTTTAACAAAAAAGAAGGAAGTTTCGGTAAGAAGAAACTTCCATTCTCTAAATTACTTATTTTTTTGAACAATGTTTACTAGTGAATCCTTATACTGACTAGGAGACTTCTTGCACACTTTTTTAAACACACGGCTGAAGTAGTTCGGATCGTTATAGCCGACTTCAAAGGCAATTTCTTTTAAGCTGTGGGAGCCTTTTTCCATCATCTTTTTGGCTTTTTCGATTCGGCATTTTGTTAAATAATCGATGTAGCTGATGCCGAGCTCTTCTTTGAAAATTTTGCTGACATACTGCGGGGAGAGGTTGAACTCCTTTGCCATTGCCTCAAGCGACAGATCGGTATGGCAGTTTTTCTTGATGTGCTGCTTCATCCTATTCGGGATATCGTCCTGAAGGTTTTCAGTCGCCTGTTTGTATTGGCTGATCACATCTTCCAGAATAAAATTCACTTCTGTTTTCATTTGCAAATATGATTTTGCACTGAAAGAAAAGACTGGTTTTCTGATCACAAAGCCCATTTCATCCAAGTAGCGGATCATTAATGTCATTGTGTCATAGACTTTTTGCTCTGCTTCAGCAAGCGGGTGCTGAAATTTCTCAAAGTACCCCGTCATCGTCTGAAAATGACTGCGGACTCCTTCCCACTTGCCGATCCGCAATTCTTCCAGGATGAGCTCTTCAATGTGATGCATTTCTCTGTCTTTCATTTCTTCGTTTGAAATCATATCGCTGTAAAAGCTGTACCTTGCTCCAGAACCTGCTGTTATAGAGGCACGGAGCGCTTCGTAATAGGATTGTCTGATTTGCTCGAGCGCCGGGTATGCCTTGCCGATTCCGATCGCTGCAGATGCTGAGAATAAGCATTTGAGATTATTTAAGATTTTTTGAACGAGGACTATGGCGTTTCTGCGGTAATGGTGCAGCTCTCCTTCTGAGAAAACAATAATCGGAACCTGCAGTCCTGACATCGGTCCGACCCACCCTTTTGATTGAAGCTGAATGGTTTTTTTAAGCTCTCCGTACATTTGCTCAATTGGACCTGTCAGTGAATCCTGGGAAAAGTGAACCAAGAGGACAAAGGATGGCTGCGTTTGGTCGACGTCGAGCAGATTCATGCATTCATGAAGATGAACATCATGAACGTGATCAAAAAGAAGCTGTGTGACAAGATCAGCTTCCACAATCGGAATCATTTTTTGAATGCGTTCCTCTGTTTTTTGCTTTTTTTCTGATTCCAATAAATCAAGCTCGATATCATTGATCACCTTTTGAATGGTTGATAGAATGACTTCCCGCTTGCTCGGCTTTAATAAATAATCCTTCACACCCAGCCTTAGTGCCTGCTGGGCATAATCGAAAGTATCATAAGAGGAGACAATTAAAATTTTTGCATTCGGGACGATTTTCTGAATTTCTTTAATGGCTTCAAGCCCGTTAATTCCGGGCATCTTGATATCCATCAAAATAATATCCGGCTTATGCTCTGAGGCCAGCTCAATCGCCATTCTCCCGTTCTCAGCCAGGCCTGCAATTGAAATATTTTTAAAATCGGTTTCAATCATTTTTTTAAGCGCCAGTCTTTCAATTTCTTCATCTTCTGTAATGAGCAGCTTCATGATCTTCGCTCCTTTCTATTGCAGGAAATTTTATTGAAACAACTGTCCCTTTGTTTCCTGCCGCACGAATTTCCATCACATCATGCTTATTAGTAAATAAACGCAAGCGCTGAACAACATTTCGCAGGCCAATGCCTGTCGACTTGCTTTTGATCGAATCCGCTTTTAAATCTGAGAGAACTTGCTCTTTTACCTCATCAGCCATCCCGCAGCCTTCATCCTGCACACTGACATGTATTTCATTATCCTGACTGAATACACGAACCACGATGGACCCGCCCTCTTCAAATGGCTCGACACCATATTTAAACGCATTTTCCACAATCGGCTGAAGAAAAAATGCAGGAACCTGAGTCTCCAGACAAGCTTCCTCAATTTCAAAACGATAAGAAATGCGAGATGAAAACCTCGCTTTTAAAATCGTCAGGTATTCCTTCACTAAATCAAGTTCGTCACGGATCGTCACGTTCTCATCCACACTTCTGAGATTGTATCTTAGAAGATTGGCAACGGTCGATATCAGATCGCTCGTCTCAAATGCATCCTCTAAATAAGCTTTTTTTGAGAGGGTATTTAAGGTGTTAAAGAGAAAATGCGGATTGATTTGATTATGAAGCCTCTTTAGTTCACTCTCTTTTAAAAGCAGCTGATATTCTTTAATCTCTTTTTCGAGCTTCGCTTTCTCCTTTATTTCTGCAACAAGCTCTTTAATATTTTCCCTCATCCGGTCGAAGGTTTTGGCAAGAAACGAGATTTCATCATTGCTGCTGACCTTGATCGGATGGTCAAAATTACCGGCTGCCACCTCTTTCGCTCCTTGAGTAAGGAGGTAGATAGAACGGGTAATTCCTTTTGAAAACCAATAGGAAAAGGCAATCGATATGATCAGGACAATGCCGAGTATCCATAGACCGAGGGAGCGAAGATGGTTCGTTACTTCAATCATTGATTCATAAAACTGCTTTTGATTGGTCAGCTCTTTTTTAAAGAGCAGGAGCGTGGTTTCATCGATGAATTTTGATATCTGAAGGGCTTCATCATAGGCATCTGACGAATTTTGACGCTTGTCCAGCTTGTGCATCATGACGGTTAAATCCATCGCTTCAACCTGGCTGTCCAGCATATAAATATAGTCGGTTAACGCAATGGCATTGGCCTGATTTTTCAGCTGATCTAGTTTCTTCTTTGAAGCGTTCAGCTGATCCCTGTAGGTTTCATAGCTCGTCTGATTTTCAGGAGACGGCGTGCTGATATACGCGCTTAGCTTTGCCAGGGCTGTCCCGCTTGTTGTAGAAACATGATTTAAAAGCAAGTAGCGCTCAAGGATATTGTTATACTCATAAATAGATTTTTGGTTGATATAGCTGATCGCTGTCCAAAATGCCCCCATAATCAGAATGATCATGAGCGACATGGTCAGGATTTTTCTCTGAATCCGTGTCACGGCCTGCTCCCCTCCGTTATCACGTTTGTTTCCGTATAAGCGGAGACAGGCAGCGGCAAATCTTCCTTTTCAAGCCATTTCACAATCGTTTCAACGCTTTTCACTCCCATTAAAGAATGACTGTGATGGATCGTCCCGGCAATCTTGCCGCTTCTTAAAAGATTCATCGTTTCCTGGGTATCATCAAACGTATAAATTTCAAATCCCGACAGAGCCGATCTTGATTCAATCGTTCTTACAATTAAATCGCCATCATCTATACCCGTTCCAATCAGCATCTTCATTGATGGATACTGATTTAGAAGGTCATTTGTCTGTTCCTCTGCATGCTGTCTGTCTGTTTCAACGAGTTTAATAGAGGATGCCTTCAAACTGTCCTTTAACCCTTTTATTCTCTGTGTTTCAATTGAAGTGACATGGTTCCCCTTGATAATTCCAATGGTTTCATTGTTTTTTACTGTCTTTTTTAGATAGTTCCCGAGTTCTAGACCTGTTTCATAATGATTGGAGCCGATAAAAGATTTCCGGAGACTTCCTGGCAGATCCGCCATAATCGTAACAACTGGAATTCCCTTCATCGTTGACTTCTGAATCATTTCAGAAAACGAAGGATCGTCAATGCCAAGGAGCATGATTCCATCCACTTGTGAGGAAATCGCCATATTCACTGCTTTTTGCAGCTCTTCATTATCAGGAAGATTGGTCCCTTTAATATCAAGGCTTACTTGGAGTTTCCGAGCCGCTTCCTCCACCCCATAAATCACCTGATTCCAATACGCATCACCAAGATAGGGAGAAATTAAGACAAGCCGGTACCGGTACTCCTCTGCATCTGCCTGAGCTGAAAAGGATTGACTGGATTGATAGATCTGAAAAAGCTGATAGAGAGGAAAAATAGAGATCAGCAAAAAAACAAACAGAGCCAGCTTTAGTCGCTGCTTCATAGAATCACCATTTCATAGGACTTTTTAATTAATTATAAGGGTTTGCGGAGGTTTGTAAACGCTTATATTTTGTGTGGTTTGTATCGAAGGTATCTTCTTGCGGTTCATTTTGATGGAGAGGAGGACTTTACTAGAAAAAGAGGAATTATGGTTTTAATATGATTGGGTTGGTGCATTTTTGAGTGTCCGGCGCTTTTTGTTGCTCCCTCAATCCGATTCAAAAGCAAAAAACCCCCAGGATCCAATATCCCGGGGGTTTCATAGTTTAGATTTTATTCTGTGATACGTTAATTCGATTCATTGCTCGGCGCAAGGCAAGTTCAGCACGCTTGAAATCGATATCGTCTGTACTTTTGTTCAGACGCTGTTCAGCGCGTTCTTTCGCAGATTGTGCACGAGTTAAATCAATATCTTCTACAGTCTCAGCAGCTTGTGCCAAGATTGTGACTTTGTCAGGCCGTACTTCTAAAAAGCCGCCGCTAACAGCCACGAGTTCCGTGGATTTTCCTGTTTTTAACCGAACTGCTCCGATTTGAAGAGGAGCCACCAACGGAATATGACCTGGTAAGATTCCGAGCTCACCGCTTTGAGCCTTTACGCTTACCATTTCGACGTCTGCATCGTAAACTGGGCCATCGGGAGTAACGACATTGACTTGTACTGTCTTCATACTCTATACCCTCCTGCGTCCCAAAATTATACTTCTACACCCATGTTCTTCGCACTTGCGATAACATCTTCAATGCGTCCAACCAGACGGAAAGCATCTTCTGGAAGATGATCGTATTTGCCTTCAAGGATTTCCTTGAAGCCGCGAACTGTTTCTTTAACAGGAACGTAAGAACCTGCTTGACCAGTAAACTGCTCAGCTACGTGGAAGTTTTGGGATAAGAAGAATTGAATACGACGTGCACGGTGCACGACTAATTTATCTTCGTCATTAAGCTCATCCATACCAAGGATCGCAATGATATCTTGTAATTCTTTGTAGCGCTGAAGTGTTTGCTGTACTTGACGTGCAATATTGTAATGCTCTTCTCCAACAATTTCAGGAGATAATGCACGAGATGTAGAAGCAAGCGGATCCACAGCCGGGTAAATACCCATCTCAGAAAGCTTACGCTCAAGGTTAGTTGTTGCATCTAAGTGAGCGAAAGTTGTTGCAGGAGCCGGATCCGTATAGTCATCGGCAGGTACATAGATCGCTTGGATCGATGTAACAGAACCAACGTTTGTAGACGTGATGCGCTCTTGCAGCTGACCCATTTCAGTAGCAAGTGTCGGCTGGTAACCAACGGCAGATGGCATACGGCCAAGAAGGGCTGATACCTCTGAACCTGCTTGAGTGAAACGGAAGATGTTATCCATGAAGAAAAGAACGTCCTGTCCTTGGTCATCACGGAAGTATTCAGCCATTGTAAGACCTGTAAGTGCAACACGCATACGTGCGCCAGGCGGCTCATTCATTTGTCCGAATACCATCGCTGTTTTCTTGATAACGCCAGAATCAGTCATCTCATGGTAAAGGTCATTTCCTTCACGAGTACGCTCTCCAACACCGGCGAATACAGAGATACCGCCATGCTCTTGAGCGATGTTGTTGATAAGCTCCTGGATAAGTACAGTTTTACCTACTCCAGCACCACCGAAAAGACCGATTTTTCCGCCTTTGATGTATGGTGCAAGAAGGTCTACTACTTTAATTCCAGTTTCAAGAATTTCTACCTCAGTAGAAAGCTGATCGAATTTAGGTGCTAATCTGTGGATTGGGTCACGACGGGATTCAGCAGGAATTGCCGCATCCAAATCGATATTATCACCTAATACGTTAAATACACGTCCAAGTGTAACATCACCAACTGGTACAGAGATTGGTGCACCTGTATCTAATACTTCACTTCCGCGAACAAGGCCATCTGTAGATGCCATCGCAACGGTACGAACTGTGTCGTCACCTAGGTGAAGGGCAACTTCCAATGTTAATTCTGACGCTGCTTCGTTTTCGCTGCGTCCTTTGAATGTAACTTTAAGGGCGTTATAGATTTCAGGAAGCTGACCGCTTTGGAACTTTACGTCAACAACCGGACCCATAACTTGAGTAACGCGTCCTTTATTCATCGTTTTCCCTCCTAACTTGCTAGTGCAGAACATTTCTGTCTATGAAACCCATCTATTGGGCAAGTATGTCTATTCGAGTGCCGCAGCTCCGCCGACGATTTCAGTGATTTCCTGTGTAATCGCAGCCTGACGTGCACGGTTATAAGAAAGTGTAAGACTGTTAATAAGTTCTTTCGCATTATCTGTCGCATTTTTCATCGCTGACATACGCGCAGCATGCTCAGAAGCTTTACTGTCTAAAAGTGCTCCGTAGATGAGACTTTCAGCATATTGTGGTAATAACACTTCTAAAATCTCTTCCTCAGAAGGTTCAAATTCGTAAGATGTTTTCTTTGAAGAGACGGCTAGATCAGAAAGAGGAAGAAGCTTCGTTTCTGTCACGTCCTGCTGAATCACACTTACGAAATGGTTGTAATACACATAGATTTCGTCAAACATTCCATCATTGAACATATTGACTGTGTTTGTTGCAATATCTTTAATCTCAGCAAATGATGTGTCATCTGCAATACCTGTCACTTCAAGAGCGATTTGAACACCGCGTTTCTTAAAGAATTCACGTCCGATTTTACCGATTGCAATTACAGCGTACTCATCTTTCGACGTGTGGCGCTTTTGGATTGCCTGGTGTACGGCACGCAAAACGTTACTGTTAAGGGCACCAGCTAATCCGCGGTCAGATGTGATCACAAGATAGGCTGTTTTCTTAACGGGACGGCTGACAAGCATTGGATGGGACGCACCCGTGCTTCCTAAAGCTATGTTTGCAACCACCTCTTGTATCTTATCCATATAAGGCACAAACGCTTTTGCGTTGTTTTCGGCGCGGTTCAGCTTTGCGGCTGAAACCATCTCCATTGCCTTAGTAATCTGGCTTGTTTTCTTCGTTGAGGTGATTCTTGATTTAATGTCGCGTAATGATGCCAAAGGTTCTCACCACCTTTTTATAAAAATCAACCTGATTCATTATCTTAAGATAAAGTATGAAGGCCGGCCTTCATACTTCACCTCATTATTCAGTAATCGCGAATGTTTTTTTGAATGCAGCAATAGCAGCCTGGAAGTCGTTGTCTTCCGGAAGTCCGCCAGTTGTGCGGATATGATCAAGCAATGCTTTATGGTTTTGCTCCAAGAATACATAGTACTCTTCTTCAAAGCGTTTAATATCTTCAACCGGGATATCATCTAAGAATCCTTTAGTTAAAGCGTAAAGAATCGCAACTTGCTTTTCAACGCCAAGAGGTTTGTTCAAGCCTTGCTTCAAGACTTCAACTGTACGCGCTCCGCGGTTTAATTTCGCTTGAGTTGCTTTATCAAGGTCAGATCCGAACTGGGCGAATGCTTCTAGCTCACGGTAAGAAGCAAGGTCAAGACGCAGTGTACCTGATACTTTTTTCATTGCTTTGATCTGTGCAGATCCTCCAACACGTGATACAGATAGACCGGCGTTAACCGCTGGACGTACACCTGAGAAGAATAAGTCAGACTGCAAGAAGATTTGTCCATCAGTGATGGAAATTACGTTTGTTGGAATGTATGCTGATACATCGCCAGCTTGCGTCTCAATGAATGGAAGAGCTGTTAATGAACCAGCGCCTTTTGCATCACTAAGTTTTGCAGCACGCTCAAGAAGGCGTGAATGCAAGTAGAATACGTCACCAGGATATGCCTCACGGCCTGGAGGACGGCGTAATAATAATGAAAGTTCACGGTAAGCAGATGCTTGTTTTGTTAAATCATCATAAACAACCAATACGTGCTTGCCGTTGTACATGAAATGCTCACCCATTGTTACACCAGCATAAGGAGCTAAGAATAATAGCGGTGCAGGCTGTGAAGCAGATGCAGTAACAACGATTGTGTACTCTAACGCGCCATTTTTGCGCAGTGTTTCAACTACGCCGCGGACAGTTGATTCTTTTTGTCCGATTGCAACGTAGATACAGATCATATCTTCGTTCTTTTGGTTTAGGATTGTATCGATGGCAACAGATGTTTTACCTGTTTGACGGTCACCGATGATTAACTCACGCTGTCCGCGTCCAATTGGAATCAGAGAGTCAATCGCTTTGATTCCTGTTTGCAGCGGTTCATGAACAGATTTACGATCCATAACGCCTGGAGCCGGGCTCTCAATTGGGCGTGTATGTGTTGTTTCGATTGGACCAAGGCCATCAACAGGCTGTCCTAGAGAGTTTACGACGCGTCCGATTAATGCTTCACCAACCGGTACCTCCATGATGCGTCCAGTACGGCGAACTTCGTCACCTTCACGGATATCAGAGTAAGGTCCAAGGATAATGATACCTACGTTGTTTGACTCAAGGTTTTGAGCCATACCCATTACGCCGTTTGAAAATTCAACAAGCTCTCCAGCCATGACATTGTCGAGGCCATGAGCACGGGCGATACCGTCACCAATCTGGATAACTGTACCTACATCACTAACTTTGATATCAGACTGATAGCTTTCAATTTGCTTTTTAATCAGTGCACTAATTTCTTCTGCTTTGATGCTCATGAGTTTCACCCCTATCTACGATCTTTTTGCAACAAGTTGTCGCTCTATACGTTCAAGCTTTCCGCTTATACTTCCATCATAAATGCGATTGCCGATACGAAGCTTCACTCCGCCGATCAGGTTTTGATCGATAACATTTCTTAAACGAAGAGATTTTTTGCCGATTTTTTTGGCAAACGTATCAGACAGCGCTGTTAATTCATCTTGATCTAATAATCTGACAGAGTAGACAATCGCGTCTTCTGTGCCGCGCTCATCATTTGCAAGCTTCACAAAATGCTCAGCAAGCTCAGGAATCACACTGATTCGCTGACGTTCAATCAAGAGGAGAATTGTACTTAAAACAGGTTGAGATAAAGAAGCAAACGCTTCACTCATCATGGATTTTTTCTTTTCTAGAAGCACTTTTGGATGTGTAAGCACGTTTAATAATTCAGGATTATCTTTTGTGACCTTTTCGATCACAAGCAATTCCTCTTCGAACTTGTCAATCGTGCGGTTTTCCTTGGCGATTTGAAAAAGAGCCAATGCATAGCGAGCTGCAACTATTTCTTTACTCATCGGCCTTCGCCTACCTCTTTAATATAATCTTGGATAAGCTTTTCTTGTTCTTTTTCGTTTAATTCTTTTTCAATAACCTTTGTAGCAATTAAAATTGATAATGAAGCTACTTGCTCACGAAGAGCGGCAACAGCTTGCTCTTTTTCCTGAGCAATTTCTTTAAGTGCAGACTGCTTCAGGCGATCTGCTTCTGAACGAGCTACAAGGACGATTTCTTCCTTTTGCTTTTCACCAAGCTTCTTCGCACTTTCCACTAAACCTTGCGCTTCAAGTCTGGCCTGCTTTAATAGTTCACGCTGTTCTTCAGCAAGCTTCTTAGCTTCTTCGTGCTTCGCTTCAGACGCGCCAATTTCAGATGCAATGTACTCTTCACGCTGTTTCATGATGCCCATTACAGGTCCAAGAGCATATTTTCTCAGCAATGCAAGTAGGATTAAGAAAATAACCAGCTGGAATACAATGTCTCCAGTATTTAAAGATAAACCTGCACCAACTACTAGATTTGACGTTAACATTGCCCGGTTTCACTCCCTTCAAGAGTTCCATGATGGGTTACTATCAAAAAAAGCACGAGATTGTTCTGTTTGATTCTCGGCCGCATATTTTAAATAGAAACATAAAGCAATGGCGAAGAAGGGTAAAAAACGATCTTCGCCATTTATGTAGAGAACCTGTCTCTTTATTAACTTCCTAATACGATAAACGCGATAACTACGCCGATGATCGGAAGTGCCTCAACTAACGCGATACCGATGAACATGATTGTTTGAAGCTTACCTTGCAGTTCAGGCTGACGAGCAACACCTTCTACTGTACGTGAAACGATAAGACCATTACCAATACCGGCACCAAGTGCCGCTAAGCCGATTGCAATTGCAGCTGCGATTAAATTCATTATATAAATCCCCTCTCAAAATATTAAAAAGTTTTTTGATTCTGATGAAACGGTTGAAACATATTAATTAATGGTCGCTGCTCACTTTGTGAGACATATAAACCATTGTTAACATTACAAAGATAAATGCTTGGATGGAACCTACAAAAATACTGAATGCCTGCCATAACATCATTGGCACTGCGGCAGATAAAGCGCCGATTGGACCAGTTACTGCAAGTCCTGCGAGAAGTCCCAAAAGGATTTCACCAGCATAGATGTTACCGTAAAGACGCAAGCCAAGAGTCAATGTGTTAGCAAACTCTTCTATGATCTTAATCGGGAAAAGGAACGCCATAGGTCGGAAGAAATCCTTCCCATACTCAGCTGTGCCTTTCATTTTCACACCATAGTAGTGTGTCAATGCCACGATCATAACAGCAAGAGTCAAAGTAATCGTTGGATCTGCTGTCGGTGATTTCCACCATAGTTCATGGTTTACAGCAATTGAAAACGGCAGCCCGAGCATATTTGAAACAAATATGTACATTAGGAGCGTAACGCCAAGCGTAAGGAATTTCCCGCCTGTATGCCAGTCCATGGAGCTGTTGATGATTCCTTTGACGAAATCCATGATCCATTCAAAGAAATTCTGCATCCCTGTCGGCTTCATTGCCAATTTGCGAGTGGCCAGTACCGCTATTAAGAAAACGATAACACTTGCAACAGTGATCATTAAAACGTTGGATAAGTTAAAAGTAAGGCCTAAAAACTCTACTATAGGAGCTCCGTGATGCAATAGATTCACCTCTCTTCCGGCTAAGCGCGTGAGTGTTGAAAAACATAATCTATCATAATGACAATGTAAACTGTCATTAATCCAATAATGACACTAACCATATTCAGATATTCGGGAAACTTGATCGCGAGCAGGGCAGCTAAACCAGCTGACGCCAATCGTGATGCAGTGCCGAGTGACCTGACCTTCCTGTTCTGCTGAATCGCTTCACCGAACTGAACTTGCTTGCGCACCATTGACCATAAGTTGAACAAACTGAGAGCTGTTCCAAGCGCCAGTCCCAAAAAGACAGACTGATACCCGGTAAATCCCCAGCCTATGGCATAAAAGGACAATAGGTAGAACATATACTTGCGATATCTGTGGTACATCTGGTGCAAATCAAACATGAATGGTTCAGTCTCCTGAAAAAAAGTGGTGGACTAGCTTGATCATCGCGGAAATACCGATTCCGAGCCCAATGAACAGTCCTATGATCATAAAAAGCGGTTCAGTCTGGAAATATCGGTCGAGCCATCTTCCTGAAAAGATGCCAATTAGTGTTGAACCGACTAGCTGAGACAGAATGCCTGTCATTAGTGCCATGGCCTGCATTGGATGACGCTCTTTTTTGCGCATTCACAAGTCCTCGCTAATAGATTAATAAAGGGTTTTTCTGGGGATAAAAACTGGAAATGAAAGGCTTATGAAAACCTTATCATTTACCCTCGTCTAGCATACAATAGGCACTAGTCAATGTCAATTGCTTTAAAACCAAAAACTTGGCAATCACAAAAGCCTATCACAAAAAGTTCACAATTGAACTTTAGTGCCTTTTCTCCCCAGGATTTTCAAGGATAAGATCTGTTTCAATCGTATCCTCCCTGCTGCCTTTTTTCGCAAAGATGACCGCTTTATAGAGACCGTCTTTCAGCTTTAGATCATCCTTTTTGAATGTTTTCCTGACAACCCCTCTTTCGAGATTCCTGCCCCAGTCAAGAAACCCCTCAAATCTGAGTGTATCCGGGTCATAAAGGGCAATTCCCATTTCATCTGCACCGCCCGGCAGATAAAACTCGTATTTATACGTCCCTGCTGTATCACCGAATCCAAATTCAAATCCCATTACACGAGGATAATCCGGTTCATCCACTACATATAGATAAGGAAGCATTTCAAGTCTCCCGCCCGCTTCCACCTCAATCCAGCCATGATGCAGCCCGGCTTCCATCCCGTTTGAATAAATATCCAAAGTAATGAATACATCCTTTTGCTGTTTTGGTTCCACCTCCGCTTTTTGCGGAATCTTCCATTGAAGACCTTTTGTGTAGGAAGGATAATTGAAAGTGTATGTCTTTTTTGCATCCGACTGGTTATCAAGAGTCAGCTTCACTTTTTTCTGGATCCGGTCTCCGTGCAGAGGAACTTGTCCGAATGACAATGAACCGGGATACAGGAGAAAGTCCGTTTCCAGCGCACGGGTCAAATCGATTCTTCCTGCTCCCTGCTCGATGGGTTCATAGTAGGTTCCGTTTTTGTTTTTCAGAGGCTCTGCAGAATTCATTAAGGCCGCTTTGATTTGCTCCGGGTTCCAATCAGGATGCGCCTGTTTTAAAAGAGCGCTTGCTCCAGCTACATGCGGCGCCGACATGCTTGTTCCCTGCAGGCTTAAATACCCCTCAGGAACGGTGCTGTCGATTGCTACACCCGGTGCTACCACATCCGGTTTGATTTCCCACGAATAGGTGACAGGACCTCTTGAACTGAAATCTGCCAGCTGATCGGATTCATGCTGATAGACTGTTCGGACGAGCGCGCTGTTGTTCAATTGCTTTTTAAGCCATAATCCATCCTCTTTTGAAATGGAAACCACAGGGATGCCTACTTCTAATTCAAGGTTACCTGCGAAATTGCCTTTCATGTTGTTGTAGATAATAATTGCCTTAGCTCCGACTTTTTCAGCATACAGCGCTTTTTCAGTAAAAGTGATTTTGCCTCTCTCTACAAGTACAACCTTCCCTTTCATATCTGCTTTAAATTGGTGCTCTTCACCAATCCCCGCAAACACGATTTCTTCCCCTTGACTCAGCTTCCATTCTTTTGACCCGGCAAGGGCTGTAATCGGAACCATTTTCCCCGCTCCGCTCAGCTTTAAATATGGTATTTTCTGCGGAGGCGTGGATGCCCCGACAGAGATGGATTTGCTTGATGTGCCCGGTGAGCCGATTGTCCATACTCCGGGACCTGAATTTCCGCTTGATGTCACTGCCACGATTCCATGCTCAACCGCACGATCCAGAGCGAGACTTGTAGGCCAGTCAGGTCCATTAACTGTATTCCCGAGCGACAAATTCAACACATCCACTTTGTCTTCAATCGCTCTTTCGATAGCCGCTATCACTTGTTCGCTTGTTCCGTATCCTCCAGGACCAAGCGCCCGGTAAGCAATGATTTCCGCTTCCGGTGCTACGCCCTGAAGTTTTCCATTCGCTGCAATGATTCCGGCCACATGTGTCCCGTGCAGTGTTTCCGTTCCATCTGTCGCTTTTGTTTCCATCGGATCGCTGTCTCCGTCTATGAGATCGGCTCCCCCGTGATAGCTTCTGGACAAATCAGGATGCGTATAATCAATGCCGGTATCAATAATGCCCACCTTTACCCCCTTGCCTGTCAGCCTTTGATGTTCAGCATCGAATTTTCCGCGTACTTCATCCCCGCCGATAAACGGGACACTCTCTTCAAGATCCACATGATAGGCTGTAACCGGGCTCGCGTGCACAACATGAGGTTCTTTTTGGATAGCTTCAAGATCTTTATGCTTCCCAGCCAGTGTGAAGCCGCTGAATACCTTTTTAAATGTGCGGCGAATGCGAACGTTTGGATACGTTCGCTTTATTTTTTGCGAGAACGCAGCTGCATGTTCTTTTTCAACAACAATCATGATTGTTTCTGCCTTATCTGGTGATTCTTCAGGAATAGGAGGGATCGCCGGAAACGTTTCTGCCTGAGCTGAAAAAGAAATCAGTGTGAAAAATAAGAAAGAAAGTGTGCATGTTCGGACCATTTTTTGTCACCTCTCTCTTATTCTTTTCTAAGGGAGGTTTTTTCATGAAAAAAATCCCCCTTTTCATAAAGGAGGATTTCATTTCAATTTATTTCGTTCCGAACATGCGGTCTCCGGCATCACCTAGGCCAGGGACAATATATCCATGATCATTTAATTTTTCATCAAGTGCTGCAATGTAAATATCAACATCAGGATGTGCTTCCTTCACAATCTCCACACCTTCTGGAGCTGCGATTAAACACATGAATTTGATATTTTTAGCGCCGCGTTTTTTCACACTGTTGATTGCTTCAACAGCAGATCCGCCTGTTGCAAGCATTGGATCAACAACGATAAATTCGCGCTCTTCCACGTCAGAAGGGAGTTTCACATAATACTCGATCGGCTTTAACGTCTCTGGATCGCGGTATAAACCAACATGTCCGACTTTTGCAGCCGGAATCAGTTTAATGATACCGTCTACCATTCCAAGACCAGCTCGGAGAATAGGGACAATCGCAAGCTTTTTGCCAGCCAAAACCTTTGATTTTGCTACTTGCACCGGTGTTTCAACTTCCACTTCTTCAAGCGGCATGTCTCTTGTAATTTCAAACATCATCAAGCTCGCAACTTCATCAACAAGCTCACGAAACTCTTTCGTACCTGTCTTTACATCACGGATATATGTTAGCTTATGCTGAATAAGTGGATGATCAAAAACGTATACTTTGCCCATCGGCTCATCTCCTTTTCTATGACACTTCAATAGATTTTACAGAAAAAGCAGAGCCGTTTCAAGAAGGATGGGAGATTTATTTGCAGGATTTTTACTCAAGGCCGGATGGACAGCAGTTTTTGACCGGATTTTAAAAATGATGAGCATCTTTCCAGCCATCTATCAGTGTGATTTAGAGTTGTATCAGTCTAAATCATGAATTGATCCGTTTAACGAGAAAACAGCTCACCCATCCAACAGGTGAGCTGATTTTTTTAGTTCTGGAAGATTGAAATAGAGGTTCCAGGACCGCTCGATGGAGTCGTGTAAACATGGTTCGCTCCGCTTTCCCAAACAACATTTCCGCTTGCATCCTTTTTAATAAACTTAAATTCAATATTGCGTCCTGCCGGTACACTGACGTCATAATACCAGGCCGGATACTTTGTGATCACCTGATTATACATCGGTCCCGCTGCCTTCGATGCATCCCAGTTTCCAAGCTCACTTACATTTCCTACTATATAAATGGACTGGCCAGGACTTGTTGATGCGTTGTTCGCAATAAACCGGACAGATGACTGTTTTCCGGATAAAACCTCAACAGGACCGTACGTATTGCTGGCAGTCCCGCCTGATGATGCGACAGACACTTGATAATCTCCTCCTTTTAAAACAGGAACCTGTGCTTTAATTTCTGTATTCGACCATGATAATACGGAGGCATTTACTGTTCCGAACTTAACTGTACCAGCAGAACCGCCAAAGGATTCTCCGCTGATTGTAATCGTGCTTCCCGGCACTGCCATAACCGGCCCGATTTGTCCAATTGCAGGCGCTGCTGAGGTCCCATTGGAGGAATAGACACCTGCTTCACCCGGTGAAAGGTCAAAAGCAGTGACAGCACCGCCGCTTCTAACTGATAAGCTGTTTCCATTCAGAAGGGAAGTCAGCTGATCCGAATAATTCCCTGCAGGAAGAGCCGTTGAGAGATTTGATATGTTGTAAGCTGCTGTTTTGCTTTTATTTACTGCTACCAACACTGTATCTTTGCCAAATGTTCTTTCATAGATATAGACATCATTATTGATCCATCTCTCTTTTGTTTTACCGTAGCCTAAAGCCCGGTTCGATTTGCGCAGACCTGCAAGCTTGCTGATGATCTGATAAGCCTTCGTTGTTTTATTGAAAGAAGTTTGCTTTTTCCGGTTGTTCGGGTCTCCATTGCCTGTCATATATTGCTCTGTTCCATAATAAACGTTCGGAACCCCTCTTGAAGTGAGCATGACTGCTAAAGCAAGATCCGTATTTTTTACATCCGCCCCGTCAAAGTGAAAGCGGTCCATATCGTGATTATCGAGGAAGGTGACCTGATCGGCAGCCTGTTCGTATTTCGCTTCCGACTCAGCAATCATCGAGTTGAAGCCATACCAGTTATCAGAACCGCTTCTTAATACCTGCCTCAGTTTTTGGCCAAACCGGAAGTCAAGCAAGGACATTCCTGTGGAATTGGCGAAGTTATAATAGTTTTGGTCCACTTCATTTTCCCCAAGGAACCATTCTCCGAACGTAAACACCGGCTTATAGCTGTAGATCGATTCCATGAACGTCTTTTGCCAGCCGAAAGGCATATGCTTCACTGCATCTACCCTGATTCCGTCAATTCCCATATCGAGCCAGAGCTTCACAGAATCTTTTAAGTATTTGTCTACTGCCGGGTTCTGATGATTGAAATCTGCCAGATCATAAAGGTTTCTGTAAATCCCATCTTCAATAGAAGAAAAATTCGTTCCCCCATTATGATGGAATAAACCTTTCGTATCGTTTGTATAACCGCCCACAAGGGTTCCGTTATCATACAGCTTTCCGTTTTCCATATAAGACGGAGTATCTTCAGATGCCGGAGAAGTGTGATTTGGCGCAAAATCGATAATGACCTTTATCCCCTTCTGATGTGCTGTATTGATAAGGGTCTGAAACTCTTGCACCGTGCCGTAAAAGCGGTTTGTCTTTTTAAAATCCCTTGCCCAATATCCGTGATAAGATGTCGTGCCTGCCGCATCATTTAACACAGAGAAGACATTTTCAACAGGCTGGGAAATCCATAAGGCCGTAATCCCCATATCCGTGAAATATCCGTCATTCAATTTATTAATAATCCCCTGCCAGTCACCGCCGCAGTACTTTCTTAAATTCGAGCAGTCAGCGCTGAACAAGCTGCCTGTCGGATTGTTATTAGTGTTCCCATCACTAAACCGATCCGTCATAATTTGATAGATAACATCGTTCGAATAATTTACTTTATTATCAGTGGAAGCGTTTGCATAATTATCTGCAAACGGTCCATACAAACTAAAAATAAGAACAAAGGCAACTGTTAAACTCATTGCTTTTTTTAACATCCAGCCATCTCTCCCTTGATCATGTTTTTCTGCCGCTTCCTTTAACCGCTTCCTCCTTTCCATAATAAAACCCCGTTATTCATAAAGAATAACGGGGTTGTTGTCCATATTTGGACAATGCATAGCCCTCAGGTTAAGTTGCTAGTACGGGTTGTAGTTATCTAAGAATGATAATAAATAGATTTAACATTTAACACAATATTCAAAATGCTCATTTTCCACTTTCTAACATTAAGTATTTTGACCTATTACCCTCCAAACCCACTTTACACAGATTACCAATTCCATGAAATTCATAGACTTCTATCTATGAAACGTTTAAAATCATCAAAGAGCGTTTTTTAAATGAACTAGTTAAAGAGGTGGATATAAACTTGAATTTATGGGAGATTTTTGTTGCTGTTGTATTAGGAATTGTGGAAGGATTAACCGAATTTGCTCCAGTGTCCTCTACTGGACATATGATTATTTTTGATGATTTGCTGTTTCAGTCTAAAGAGCTTTTTGGGGCACCTGTTGCAAATACGTTTAAGATCGTGATTCAGCTTGGATCGATTCTTGCGGTCGTCATTATTTTCAGAGAGCGTTTTATCAGCTTGCTCGGTCTGAAAAAAGAAACAGCTGAGGAAAAACGGACGAAGTTAAAATTAACACAAGTCATCGTAGGCTTGCTGCCTGCTGCTGTACTTGGACTTTTATTTGAAGATTACATCGATGAACACTTGTTTTCTATTCATACGGTTTTAATCGGCTTGGTAATTGGAGCTTTCTTAATGTTAGCTGCTGATTTCATCCAGCGCAAAAGAACCATTACAACAGAAACTGTGGATAAAATCACGTATAAACAGGCTTTGCTTATAGGACTGATTCAATGTTTAGCGTTATGGCCCGGATTTTCGCGTTCTGGATCGACGATTTCCGGAGGCGTTATTCTTGGCATGAATCATAGAACTGCATCTGATTTTACCTTCATTATGGCTGTTCCGATTATGGCCGGGGCAAGCGGACTTTCTCTTCTTAAAAATTGGGAGTACTTCACGATGGACGCACTGCCATTCTTTATTGCAGGATTTATCAGCGCATTCGTTGTTGCTTTAATTTCAATTCGCTTCTTCCTGGCCCTAATTAACAAAATTAAACTTGTGCCATTTGCCATTTATCGCATTATTTTAGCTGCAGTGATTTATTTTGTTTTTCTATAAGAGAAAAGAGCAAATCCGATTCAGCTGGATTTGCTCTTTTTTTGATCAAAAAAAGGCTGAACAAGTCAGCCCAATCTTATTTATAGTTGCTCATACATAGAAAATTTAGAAGTTAATGCTTCTACTCTTTTCTCTGCTTCTTGTAATTTTGCTTCATCTTCAGGGTTGCTGAGTGCAAGACCCATGATTGCAGCAATTTCATCCATATCTTCAAGACCGAAGCCTCTGCTTGTTACAGCAGCTGTACCGATGCGGATACCGCTTGTTACGAATGGACTTTCAGGATCAAATGGGATCGTGTTTTTGTTCGCTGTAATTCCGATATCATCCAATACTTTTTCTGCCACTTTACCAGTCAGGTTAAGAGAACGCACATCAATTAAAATCAAGTGATTGTCTGTTCCGTCTGATACAAGTGTTAATCCTTGTTTCTTCAAGCCTTCAGCAAGACGGTTTGCATTCGCAATGATGTTAGATGCATATGTCTTGAAGTCGTCTTGAAGAACTTCTCCAAATGAAACAGCTTTTGCAGCGATTACGTGCATAAGCGGTCCGCCTTGGATTCCAGGGAAAATAGACTTATCAATCTTTTTCGCAAATTCTTCTTTGCAGAGAATCATTCCACCGCGAGGTCCGCGCAATGTTTTATGTGTTGTTGTTGTAACAAAATCAGCATAAGGAACAGGGTTTTCATGAAGGCCTGCCGCTACAAGTCCAGCGATATGAGCCATGTCTACCATGAAATATGCTCCGACTTCATCCGCGATTTCACGGAATTTCTTGAAATCAATTGCACGAGGATATGCACTTGCGCCTGCAACAATCAGCTTTGGCTTATGTAAACGGGCTTTCTCTAATACATCTTCATAATTGATGCGGTGTGTATCTTTATCCACGCCATATTCAACGAAATTGTACTGCACGCCGCTGAAGTTAACAGGGCTTCCGTGTGTTAAGTGACCGCCATGAGATAAGTTCATGCCAAGTACTGTATCGCCATGTTCAAGGATTGTGAAGTAAACAGCCATGTTCGCCTGTGCACCTGAGTGAGGCTGCACGTTAACATGCTCTGCACCAAAAATTTCTTTTGCACGGTCTCTTGCGATATTTTCCACAACATCCACGTGCTCACAGCCTCCGTAATAACGGCGGCCAGGGTAGCCTTCTGCATATTTGTTCGTAAGGACTGAGCCTTGCGCTTCCATAACGGCTTCTGTTACAAAGTTTTCGGAAGCAATCAATTCGATTTTCGTGCGCTGACGCTGTAATTCGTCCTGAATTGCTTCAAATACGCCAGTATCCTGCTTACTTAGATGTTTCATGCTTTAAAATCCCCCTATCCAAATTCACTTGATTTTGCAGACAATTTTCACATTCAATTCAATTTCATTGTACACGTTCATGTTCAAGATTGTAATAGATTTCTGTGTATTTTTTATCAAGAACAGTGATTTTTGAAAAAAACGCCCAAAATCACGAATGATAATCAATCTCTATTTTATATCGTTCGTATTTATCACGTGCACTTTTTGTTTTCTTCTTTGGCTGCATACACAGCTCTTTCGCCGCCGATCAGTTTCGGACGCGTCTTTGCCATTGTAACCCGGGCATGTCCAAGCTGCTTCACAGAGCTTCTGACCGGAACTGCTACATGCTTAAGGTGCATGCCAATAAAGGTATCGCCGATATCAATGCCGCCGTCAGCTTTGATGAATTCAACCACAACAGGCTTTTTGAAAGCTGAGTAAGCATATGCAGCCATCGCTCCTCCAGCCGTACGGACCGGAGTCACCGTAACTGCTTCAAGATTATAAGAAGCAGCTGTATCACTCTCGACCACAAGGGCTCTGTTCAAATGCTCGCAGCATTGGAAAGCGAGATGCATGCCGGTTCTTTCTTGATATGCTTTTAATTCCTCAAAAATCATTTCGGCCGCTTCACTCGTACCGGCCGTCCCTATTTTTTCTCCAATCACTTCACTCGTGCTGCAGCCAACCACAAAGATGTTCCCCGCGCGAAAAGAAGATTGCTCTTCTAAATCAGCAAGCATAGTGCGAAGCTGACTCTTCCACTCTCCAATCAATGTCATTTCGTTCACCCTTGGATTTTATTTTCAAAAGCAGTGATTTTACTGACGCGGTTTTCATGTCTGCCGCCTTCAAATTCTGTTGTGAGCCAGATTCTTGCGATTTCACGGGCCAGACCAGGTCCGATCACACGCTCGCCCATTGCAAGCATATTGCTGTTATTGTGCTCTCTTGTTGCTTTTGCACTGAATGTATCATGTACAAGCGCGCAGCGAATCCCTTTTACTTTATTGGCAGAAATGCTCATGCCGATTCCCGTGCCGCAAATCAGAATGCCGCGGTCAAATTCTCCGCTTGCCACTTTTTCTGCTACCGGCAATGCATAATCAGGATAATCGACCGATGTTTCGCACTCGCAGCCAAAATCTTCATACTGTATGTTCATTTCATCCATCAGCTGCTTGATTTCCTCGCGGAGATTCAGCCCGCCATGGTCAGAAGCAATCGCAATCTTCATTTTGAACCCTCCAAACGCTTAATTTTCTAACTTTTTAACTAAGAGCTTTATCATCTTTTCCAAATCTTCACGGGTCATTCTGTATATCTCAAGTGAACCGCCGAACGGATCTATGACATCGCGCCGATCCTGCCCATCCTCCACCACAAATTCAGAAAGAGTAAAGGTTTTTTCTATCGCCTGCGGATATCGTTCAAAAATCAGTTCTTTATGGCTTTCAGTCATTGTTAAAATGTAAGTTGCCCAGCGGATGTGCTCTTCATTCAATTGAGCCGACTGGTGATTGCATATGATCCCTTTCTCATCAAGCGCCTGCTTTGCATGAAGAGAAGCATCGCCGCCGTCGCTTGCATACACACCTGCAGATTTGACCGACAGGAGATCATTTTCTTTCATATGATTCAATAACGCTTCAGCCATGGGGCTTCTGCATGTATTTCCGGTACAAACAAAAAGGACATTAATCATTCATCTACCTCCTTTGTTTTATTATAATCCAAATGGAGTCCTGAAAGTAGTCATTGCGCTTTTTGGGAATGAGAAAAGCGCAAGCTCGCTTTTCGCCAATACTTGCGGATCCATTCCGGCCGAGGGGCCTGAGCGATTTGCCAGCCATTGAAGCTCAAAATACTTTTTAAAACCAAACAAAAAACAGGCCTTAATCGGACCTGTTATCCTCTTTTTATATAGGGAAAATCAGCTTCAGGCCAAATCCTAAAAGAATGCTTCCTCCAAGAGCTTCACCGTATGTACCGAGCCAGTTCTGAACTCTTCTGCCAATTAGAAGACCAATCCATGTCAGGACCATGCTGACTAAGCCGAACATCGCGATCGTCAGGAACGTTCTTGCACCATAAATGCCAAGACTCAAACCGACTGAAAAGCTGTCCAGGCTTACGCTGAGAGCAAAAAAAAGGAGCCCAAAGCCAACTGGTGTAATCATTGGTTCATTATCTTTTTTAAAGGAAGCGAAAATCATCTGCACTCCAAGAATGATCAGCAGGGCGCCGCCAGCAATTGAAGCGATATTCCCAAACGTACTGGAGAGCACTTTTCCGATCCACATTCCTGCAAGCGGCATCCATATATGAAACAGTCCAATTGTCAGGCCAATATAAAAAATCTGCCTTAACCGGAGTTTGATCAGCCCCATCCCAAGTCCGACTGAAAAAGCATCCATTCCAAGTGCAAATGCCATCATAAATAAGGTTATGAGTTCCCCAATTAATGCCTCTACATTCATTCTAAAGCCTCCTCGGACACGCCTCATTCAAATTTATGCACGTCCGAGTTTGCTTAGAACATCTTCTAATGCGATCTTATTCCTTCACAATCCGGTGTCCTGCAGCCTTCAGCAGACGGTTCATCACCGCTTGACCGACACCTTCATTTGAAAAGCTTTCGCTGTAAATGCAGTCAACTCCCGCCGCGTCAAATTCACGAAGCACGCCGTAGAGTCCGGCCGCAACTGTCTGCATATTCTCTCTGCTTCCGCACACTAAAACAGCATCGGCATGATAGCTGTCTGCGTTTTCTTTTGCTGCAAGCACACCTACTTTTTTCCCCTCACGTCTTGCGGCATCAATTGTTTTTTGAAAAAAAGACAAAGAGCCTTCAACAATGGTCAAGGGTGCAATAGGCGCATAGTGAGTATATTTCATTCCAGGCGACTTTGGAGTATGCCCTTCTTCTATTAAAGCCTGATCCATCTCCACTTTTCCAATCAGACTTTCCAGCTGTTCCTGCGTTACTCCGCCCGGTCTTAAAATAACCGGAATCCGCTGTGTGCAATCCAGGACAGTTGATTCCACACCAACACCCGTTGCGCCTCCGTCCATAATGCCTGAGATTCTGCCATTTAAATCATCAAATACATGTGCAGCGCGTGTAGGGCTTGGCTTTCCGGAAAGATTCGCACTAGGTGCAGCAATCGGCAAGTTTGCTTCTTCTATTAGTGCAAGTGCAAGCGGATGATCAGGCATCCTTACAGCTACCGTATCAAGACCTGCTGTTACACGATCAGAGAGGCCTGGTTTCTTCGGCAAGACAAATGTAATCGGACCAGGCCACAATACATCGATTAACTTTTCCACATAATCAGGTACGTCTGCTGCAATTTCATGCAGCTGTTCTTTTGTCGCTATGTGGACAATCAGTGGATTATCGCTCGGTCTGCCCTTCGCTTCATAAATCTTACCCACAGCAAGATCCGATCTGGCGTTGGCGCCAAGGCCATATACAGTCTCTGTTGGGAACGCAACAACCTCATTCTCTCTTAATTTGGCTGCTGCCTGTGCAATTTGTGGATAACTTAAGGATAAATCCTTCAAATTATCCACAATCCAAACTTTTGTATCCATTCTTATAACTCTCCTGTCTAACATGTGAATAACTTTGTATTTCCCGACCTTTTCTTCCATTCCTCATGAAAGTATAAAAGATGACCCCAAATAAAACAAGCTTTATCCACAAAATGTGGATAAAGCTTGCGAATCAGTGGATAACTATGTGGATATATCCACATCAGGAGGTTTTTACCATTACAACTGCATGTTCCTTTTCCAATGATTCTTTAAAATGCGCCGAATGTACTAAATGCTCAGGAATCTCGTTCTGTTCAACTGATTGAAAACCTATTAGCTTAAGAAATTCAATTGAATTTTTCTTGTTGGTGACGAGATAGCTCCCGAGAAGCCCCTTTTCTCTCCCTAATGCATGGATGCTTTCAAACAAAGATAGGAGATGAGCCTGATTGATCGCTTCTGAAACAACAAGGGAGCGAAGTAAACCGTCTCCATTTACCGGCTCGATTCCAAGGCTTGCAACGATCGTATTTTCATCACTTTCCATTATGACAAAGTAGTCGGCGATCTCCTCTATTCCTTCAGAGCTCAATCCCGCTTTTTCAATAAACGATTTTATAGCTTGTACATCTTTTTTCTCCGCAATCCGCAATTGATAGTACATTCCATCACCCCGTTTTTCTTTTCTACTTCAAATCTATGACGGGGGATAGCTTTTATGCACGGTTTAGTAGAAAAAAAGAAAGACTCTCGGATCTCTCCATAAGCCATCATGAAAACAAGCTCGAAAACCAGTCAACCAGGAAGAATTTGACCTCTGCTTCTTCCTTTTCTTCCTCTTCATCTACAATTAGAGCACTAAGCTCGTCAGATGTTTTTTGAGCTTCTGAACTTTTGTCCTCTTCTTCTAACTCCGCTGCCTGCACTGCCTGTCCGTTAGAAAAATCAAGGAAGCAAAGCGGCGGGAACAGTACACACCACCAGTTGGCGCCATTTCCTTCTCCAAGCGTAATCAAGATTGCCTCATAATCACCTGCAGGGTAAATGTAGCTGCCGTACATCTTTGTCGGAAAGCTGACATTATCAAAATCAACGCTGAATTCCTGTTCCTTGTTCTCTTTCACTAAAACGGACTGTACAATGTTCTCAATCTCAGGAAGTCTTGATTGAATCAATTCCCGTGCTGCCTCTATAGAAGTGAGCTTTTCCACCCACACCGTAATCTCTTTGTTCACTTCGTCGCGAATCTTGCGTTTCAAGGCTTGATCCTCATCAGAATCGCTGTTGGCCAAAATACGGAGACGAATTGCCTCTTCCGGAATCACGACCGGTTCTGACCCCTGCTGCTGTGCTCCGGCCGAAAGCGGTTCTTTATATACGTTCATGATTGCACCAAGTAATAATAATAAAATATAGATAAATGCGATATGCTGCTTTCTCATTTCCATCACCATCCCCTTCTAGGAAACAGTATGGACAGGGTTTTAGATTCTTAAACTAGTTTTATTGAATCTAGGAATCTATTTTTTTGTGTTTTGTGGGAACATAATCCGCGATCGTTAAGGTTTTCCCCATCTCCCTCACAAAACAAAAACGCCTCATCACTGAGACGTTCCATTCACTACAGCAAATACCATGCGATCTTTGCCGTTTATGTCGTATTTTACTTCTGCTTCTGCATGAGGCAGTTTGTCCAGCAGCAGCGCTTTTACATCTTCGCCTTGTCCGGCCCCAACTTCGAATGCAATCAGGGCGCGTTCGCTTATGACAAGCGGAATTTCTGCTGCGAGTCTGCGGTAGAAATCGAGTCCGTCTGCACCGCCTGCAAGTGCGCGGATAGGTTCATGGTCCTTCACAACTGGAGACAGCTCCAGAATGTCTGCATCCGGGATATACGGGGGGTTCGATACGACCACATCAAGCTTCTTGCCGCTATTTAAAATCGGGGATAACAAGTCTCCATGTAAAAACTGGACTTCTGCTCCCAGCGTTTTTGCATTCAGCTGCGCGACTTCAAGTGATTCTTGGGCAATATCGACCGCACTCATCTTGAAGAGCGGATTTTCCAAAGCAAGGGAAATGGCGATGGCACCGCTGCCTGTCCCGATATCCGCTGCTTCCACTAAAGAGTAACCATTAAATAAGGATTTTGCTTTCAGCAAGATTCCTTCAACCAGCTCCTCGGTTTCCGGGCGCGGTATGAGAACTTCTTTGTTGACGATAAACGATCGGCCGTAAAATTCTTCTGATCCGATCATGTGCTGAACCGGTATTCCTTCAGCATGATGGTTTACATCTGTTTTAAACCTTTCCCAAATTCCCTCAGGAAGATCGGTTCTAAAGTTAGCCAGCATTTCTGCACGGCTCATGTTTAAGTGGTGGCGCAATAGGAGTTCTCCCGCATTGTGATCCCGTTCTGCTTCTGCCAAAAAAGAAGAAGCCCACTTCAGGGCTTCGTATACCTTAATCATGCTTACTGGTCTGCCTGATCGAGTCTGCTCGATTGATCTTCAACGATAAGAGCATTCACAAACTCATCAAGTTTTCCTTGCAGAATCTGGTCAAGCTTTTGGATCGTCAGGCCAATGCGGTGGTCTGTTACACGGTTTTGCGGGAAGTTGTACGTGCGGATCCGCTCTGATCGGTCACCTGTACCGACAGCAAGCTTTCGGTTTTGATCGTATTCAGCCTGTGCTTCGCGCTGGAATTTGTCATATACACGCGCGCGGAGTACTTTCATGGCTTTTTCTTTGTTTTTGATCTGGGATTTTTCATCCTGGCAGGATACGACGGTTCCTGTCGGCAAATGCGTTAAACGTACGGCTGACATCGTCGTGTTAACACTCTGTCCGCCTGGTCCGCTTGAAGCAAATGTGTCGACGCGGATATCCTTGTCATGAATCTCAACTTCTACTTCTTCTGTTTCAGGCAAGCAGACAACAGTCGCTGTAGATGTATGAATCCTTCCGCCTGATTCGGTTTCAGGTACACGCTGCACTCGGTGTGCACCGTTTTCATATTTCAGCTTTGAGAATGCGCCGCGTCCGTTGATCATGAAAATGATCTCTTTGTAGCCGCCGACTCCTGTTGTGTTTGCTTCCATTACTTCTGTCTTCCAGCCTTGCGCTTCAGCAAAACGGCTGTACATGCGGTAAAGATCGCCTGCAAATAAGGCAGCCTCGTCTCCGCCTGCTGCACCGCGGATCTCCATGATTACGTTTTTGTCATCGTTCGGGTCTTTTGGAACAAGAAGGATTTTCAAACGTTCAGAGAGCCCTTTTTCCTGAGAAAGAAGCTCAGAAAGCTCTTCTTTTACCATATCGCGCATTTCTGAGTCAAGCTTGTCGTCAAGCATCATTTTTGCGTCATCGATCTGCTCTTTCACAGATTTATATTCACGGTATACTTCAACAGTTTCCTGCAAGTCAGATTGTTCTTTTGAATATTCACGAAGCTTCTTAGAATCGTTGATAATATCAGGATCCATCAGCAGCCCATTTAATTTTTCATAGCGGTCTTCTACTGATTGTAAGCGATCTAACACGTTATTCACCTCAATTTTCGTCCATAACGTTATAATTATAGTATAGGTTAATCAAAGCGTCAAAAGCAAATTGGCCTCTAAAAGCGGAATCAGCCGTTTAGCTCCGAAAGACAGAAAAGAAATCGACCGGAAAGGCCGGGTTTGCCTTTTTGGGCGATTTAGTTCTGGCCGAGGAGTTGGACGATGGAGCTGGACACCAAGAAAAGCGGAATCGCCTCGGTCAGCTCCGATAGACAGAAAAGAAATCGACCAGAAAGAAAGGGAAGAAAAATGAAAATAAGAAAAGTGCATCATGTTGCCGTTATTTGTACCGATTATGACGTGTCGAAGGACTTTTATGTCAATAAGCTCGGGTTTGAAGTAATCCATGAGTTTTACCGTGCAGAAAGGGATTCTTATAAGCTGGATTTAGCTGTAGGAAATCACACTCAAATTGAGCTGTTTTCTTTCCCGTCTCCCCCTGACCGCCCCTCAAATCCAGAAGCAGCAGGCCTTAGACATCTGGCTTTTTCCATTGAAAATATCCACGCGGCAGTGCATCATTTAAATGAAATGGGAATTGAAACGGAGCCGATCCGGGTCGATCCTTTTACAAATAGACTCTTCACTTTTTTCAAAGATCCAGATGGTCTGCCTCTGGAATTGTATGAGGATCCCGTCGAATCAGAAAGTCACAATTCGTAAAATCAGCACTTTCTTTGACGAATCCATTCTTCTTTTGTCTGTATAGAAGGGATGATCCTCCATCTTATCGAACTTGTTGATTATCGTGTTTTGGATCGATTAAGATAGGGGGAAAACAAATGAATACAAGCCAGGTCGCGAAGCTTCTGGGTGTGTCGCCGAAAACCGTTCAGCGCTGGGTAAAGCAGCTGAATTTGAAGATGGAACGGAATGAGCTCGGGCATTATTTGTTTACAGATGAAGATATTAATACCTTAAGAGATATTAAAGATCAATTAAATCAGGGAATCCTTTTTCATGAAGTAAGAGTTACGGAAAAGAAACCTCCAAGAAAAGGGATTGTGAAAACAGAAGCAGCTGAAGCTAACCCCGATTTCGATGAGATATTACAGAAGATTGCAGCGCTTGATCAAAAAGTAAACAGCAAAGCAGACAGCGTGGTGTCTTATCAGCTTCTCCAGCATCGCAGGGAGATTGAGGAATTAAACGGCCGCATCGCTGACCTGGAAGCTAAGATTGAAAGTCTGGAAAAGCAAAAAGACAAGCATCCTACCCCGCATTCACTTGTTTTTGACCATATTCAATCACCCAAAAAGCAAAAGCGCAGAAAGCTGATCAGCTCTATCTTCAGTTTCTAGCATAAAAAAACTCGTTTATTCAGAAACGAGTTTTTTATTTTGTGTCTAGATTTACTTTAATGTCATACCGCGGAATGATATTCTGCATTTTTGACTGAAGCTCTGCCTGCTTCTTTTGTTTTTCATCGTCTGTGAGCTCTTGATCAGAGTTGACATCAACCCAGATTGTGTTTCCATTCATCGTGACATTGTCGATTTTAAGAGTCTTGTCATTCCGGACTGCTTCGTGAAGCTTATCCATTTCATCTTCATTTTGCTCACGGTTTTTTGACAGATTTAAAAAGTTGGGGTTCTGTTCAGTCGTACCGCGTTCGTTTGATACACCTTCACCTGTTTGTTTCAGCTCACTGCCCTTATGCGACTCAGGCTGAATTTCAGATTGCTTGCTTGGATTTGCACACGCTCCCAGGAATAGCAGTAAAATTAACATCCATAAAACTCTCATTATGAACACCTCCATTTTTTAAGGTGCCCAAATTCTCCATAAAAAAAGCTGCCTGATAAAAATTATCGGCAGCTTTGTTATTGTATCAAAATTTATATGTTTTACGCTTTGATGGCGAGCGGAATCGCCCAACTCCTCGGCCAGAACGGATCCGAAAGTATTGGCAAAAAGCGCCTTTACTGGCGGATCCTTATCTGTCATGCCTGGGCTGAACGGGCGATTCCGCTTTTCTTGAATTATAAGTTCTGAGTTTCCTGCTCACTTTGAAGTGTTTTAGCAGGCTTTTCAGGCACTTCATGATGGTGGCGGCATCTTGGCTCGTATGATTCAGATGCACCGACCAGGATAATTGGATCATTGTATGATGCCGGACTGCCATTAATCAGTCTTTGTGTCCGGCTTGCAGGAGAACCGCAGACAGAGCAGACAGCCTGAAGCTTTGTCACGAGCTCAGCGACAGCCATCAATGCAGGAACCGTGCTGAATGGCTCTCCTCTGAAGTCCTGATCAAGGCCCGCAACAATGACACGGTATCCTTGATTCGCAAGCGTTGTGACTGCATCCACGATATCTTCATCAAAAAACTGAACTTCATCAACAGCGATGACGTCTGTTTCAGGTGAAATATATTTAAATAGGTCACTTGAAGAGGCAACGGCATGACTGATCATCGCAGTCCCATTATGTGAAACAACCTCTTCATCACTATAGCGATTGTCAATGGCAGGCTTAAACACCTTAACTTGCTGTTTGGCAAATTGCGCCCGGCGGACTCTTCTGATCAGCTCTTCAGATTTCCCCGAGAACATGCTTCCGCAGATGACCTCAAGCCATCCGCTTTGTTTCATAACATACATGAAAACGGCCTCTCCCTTCTTAATTAACCCTTGTTTCTATGGTTGAGCGCCCTTTATGACGTCAGATTTCTATTATAAAATAAACACTATCGGTTTATCAGGATTCAAGTAACCCATATGTAAAAGCGCTGATTCCACTCTTATTATGGCTGTTTTTCCCAAGAATTCGCGGGAAATGGCGTAAAAAAACAGGCAAGACAGAAATCTTGCCTGTTTCCTTCAATCTATGATTATTTAAGACCGTATTTTTTGTTGAAGCGATCAACACGACCGTCAGCAGAAGCGAATTTTTGACGTCCTGTGTAGAATGGATGGCACTCAGAACAAACCTCGATGCGCACCTCGTCTTTTACAGAACCAGTTTCAAATTCATTTCCACAAGCACATTTAACCATAACTTTTTTGTAGTTAGGATGTATAGCTGCTTTCATTCCGTTTCATCTCCTTCCGCCCTGAATCGTTTGTCGAAACAGAGTTATCAATTCCAGAAGATTGTCTTCCGGAAAAGCACATAAAAAAATTATAACAAGCTTCCAATTTATTTGCAACTAGTTCGGAATAAAATTTACAATCGTTTTCCCGAAACGCCTGCCGCTTTCCATTCAACATCTAAAATGCTGAAGAATTCTTCATTTGACTTTGAATTACGCAGCTTTTTAAGGAATTTTTCAGCAAAATCAGGTGAATCTGACATTGATTTCCTGATCGCCCAAAGCTTTTCAAGGTGATCTCTAGGGATAAGCAGTTCTTCTTTACGCGTTCCAGAACGGCGGATATCGATTGCCGGGAAGATGCGTTTTTCAGCAAGTGAACGGTCAAGATGAAGCTCCATGTTGCCCGTTCCTTTGAACTCCTCATAGATGACATCATCCATGCGTGAACCTGTATCTACCAAAGCAGTTGCAAGAATGGTCAAGCTGCCGCCTTCTTCAATGTTTCTTGCCGCACCGAAAAATCGCTTCGGACGATGAAACGCTGCAGGATCAATACCGCCGGACAGTGTACGTCCGCTTGGCGGAATCACAAGGTTATAAGCACGCGCTAGACGCGTAATGCTGTCCATGAGGATGATCACGTCTTTCTTATGCTCAACAAGCCGCATCGCACGCTCAAGCACAAGCTCTGCAACTTTGATATGGTTCTCTGGAACTTCATCAAATGTTGAACTCACGACATCGCCTGCTACAGAACGCTCGATATCCGTTACTTCCTCAGGACGCTCATCAATCAGAAGAACAATCAGTTCCGCTTCAGGATGGTTCGTTGTCACACTGTTGGCGATTTCTTTCAAGAGCATCGTTTTACCCGCTTTAGGCGGTGCCACGATAAGTCCGCGCTGACCGAATCCAACAGGAGCAATCACATCCATGATGCGAGTGGAAAGATCGTTTGGTTTTGTTTCAAGGATAATTTGTCGATTCGGATAAAGTGGTGTCAATGCAGGGAAATGAACACGCTCTTTTGCGGATTCAGGGTCATCCCCATTGACTGCCTCAACGTGCAGCAATCCGTAATAGCGTTCGTTTTCTTTTGGCGGACGTACTTTACCGGAAACCTTGTCCCCATTTCTTAAATCAAAACGGCGGATTTGCGAAGCTGAAATATAAATATCTTCAGAACTTGGTGAGTAGTTGATAGGTCTTAGGAACCCAAATCCCTCAGATTGGATAATTTCAAGAACGCCTTCCATGAACAATAAGTCCTCTTGTTCAGCGTTTGCTTTTAAAATGGCAAAGATCAATTCTTTTTTTGTCAGTTTACTGTAATATGAAATTTTATAATGACGCGCAAGTTCATATAACTCTTTTAATTTCATATGTTCGAGATTGGAAATTGAAACCTCGCTCATGTCAACACCACACTTTATAAATTATAAAAAACGTTGTTCTTCCATCTATATTCGTGAAAAAACTAGAAAATGGATCAGATATAGAGAAGAAATAGAAGATAGGCTTGAAGTAGGAAAAGCAGTGTGAAAGATAATCTTTCATTTACGCAGCACTCTTTAGTTTTACCTTATTTGATGAATTTAATCAATATATTTCACATATTGAAATGAGATTGAAATAAAGATGAAAAAGCGCAAACAGCTTAATGTTTCTACAAAAAAGAAGCGAGCAGCCGGAGCCGCTCTGCTTTATCCTTTATTGTTTTTTATTTCATAACTAGATTTGGTTTTTTGCTTAAGCTGTGTGTGCCGTCGATGAAACGGACAGTTCCTGATTTGGCACGCATAACAAGTGATTGAGTTGTACCGATTGAGGCTTTGAACTGGACGCCTTTAAGGAGTTCCCCGTCTGTTACACCTGTTGCTGCGAAGATGGCGTCTTCGCCTTTCACTAAGTCTTCCATGCGGAGTACCTTGTTGACGTCGAGGCCCATCTTCTCACATCTTTCACGTTCTTCATCATTTTGAGGAAGGAGTTTGCCCTGAATCTCTCCTCCAAGGCATTTTAGCGCTACTGCAGCCAGAACGCCCTCAGGTGCACCGCCTGATCCAAAAAGGATATCGACACCTGTATGGTCAAATGCTGTATTGATCGCACCAGCAACATCACCATCATTGATCAGCTTAATGCGGGCGCCCGCCTCGCGCAGCTCTTTAATAATATGCTCGTGTCTTTCGCGATTTAGGATTGTCGCCACGACATCTTCAATGTTCTTGTTCTTGGCTTTTGCTACCGCCTTTAAGTTATCGATGATAGGCGCGTTAATATCAATGCAGCCAACTGCTTCTGGACCAACCGCAATTTTATCCATATACATATCCGGTGCATTCAGAAGATTGCCGTGATCTGCAATGGCAATGACAGCAAGTGCATTCCATCCTCCTGATGCAACGATGTTTGTGCCTTCTAGCGGATCAACAGCAACGTCTACACGCTGGCCATAGCCTGTCCCAAGCTTTTCGCCGATGTAGAGCATTGGCGCTTCGTCCATCTCGCCTTCTCCGATTACGACTGTGCCTTTCATCGGAATCGTATCAAACACGTCTCTCATTGCCGATGTTGCTGCATCATCCGCTTCATCTTTTTTGCCTCTTCCCATCCAGCGTGCAGAAGCAAGTGCTGCTGCCTCCGTTACGCGAACTAATTCCATCGATAAACTTCTTTCCATTGTTCGTTCCTCCCCATGTATCCCCTGTTGTGATTTTTATTTATATATTATGAACTTTGAAGCTGTTCAATTTCCTGCTCTGTCAGCTTTTCACGCCAGATTGTTGCTCCGAGGCTTGTCAGCTTTTCTTCAAGCTGGCTGTAGCCGCGGTCAATGTGCTCAAGTCCTGTAACCTCTGTTACTCCTTCTGCAATCAAACCGGCTGCCACCAATGCGGCTCCTGCACGAAGATCGCTCGCCTTTACTTTGGCGCCCTGGAGCTTTGTAGGTCCTGACACAATCGCTGATCTGCCTTCCACCTTAATCTTTGCACCCATGCGGCGCAATTCATCAATATGCTTAAAGCGCGCTGAATAGATGGTATCTGTCACAACGCTCGTTCCTGTGGACTTCGTCAGCAAGGACGTGAACGGCTGCTGCAGATCTGTCGGAAAACCTGGATAAACAAGCGTTTTGATATCTACTGCTTTTAGTTCCTTCTGACCGCCGACAATCCAGATTTGATCATTATTTGTTTCAACATGGATGCCCATTTCTCTGAATTTTGCAATGAGAGATTCAAGATGAAGCGGAATCACATTATCGATCAGCACTTCCTGACCCATTGCTGCCCCGATAATCATATACGTTCCTGCTTCAATTCTGTCCGGAATAATTGAGTGTCTGCAGCCATGAAGACTTTCAACACCATCAATACGGATGACATCTGTACCGGCACCTTTAATTCTTGCACCCATGCTCGATAAAAGGGTAGCAACATCAATAATCTCCGGCTCTTTCGCCGCATTCTCAATAATCGTCTGTCCTTTAGCGAGCACGGCAGCAAGCATAATATTAATGGTTGCCCCTACACTTACAACGTCCAGGTAGATTCGCGCACCCCTTAATTCCTCAGCACGCAAATAGATGGCACCCTGTTCATTTGTTACTTGTGCTCCTAATGCTTCGAATCCTTTAATATGCTGATCGATCGGACGCGGACCCAGATGGCATCCTCCAGGCAAGCCTATTACCGCCTTTTTAAAACGTCCAAGCATGGCACCCATCAGATAATAGGAAGCGCGCAGCTTTTTGACTTTGCCGCTCGGAAGAGGCATGGAGATCATCTCTGCCGGATTTACATACATTTCATTATTTTTAAACTCAGCGGTCCCTCCAATTTCTTCAAGAAGCCCTTTCAAGATATGTACATCTGAAATATCGGGTAAACCTTCAATCGTCACGGGTGATTGAGCGAGGATTGTTGCGGGTATTAACGCAACCGCGCTGTTTTTGGCACCGCTAATATTAACCGTTCCTTTTAAGGGATATCCGCCTGCTATTTTTAACTTTTCCATGATAGTCTCCTTTCTCAGAGAAGTTGACTTTTGGATTGTGCTAAAAGCCATCGTGTTATGAGAATAAAATGGTGGTTCTTTGCGAGAAGCGCAAGCGCCCATTTAGCTTAGGCATGACAGATAAGGATCCGACAGAAAAGGCGCTTTTTGCCAATGCTTGCGGAGCCGTTCTGGCCGAGGCGCCTGAGCGATGGAGCTAGACAACGAAGCTAAAACTTATATTTTCTAAAAAACTTTAAAAAGAACTAGCCTGCACGACCAGAAAATGAATGAGAAACAGGAAAAGATCTCTTTTCAACAAATATTTTCCATTAATGCGGCAAAGAATACAAGTTCAAGTTTTTTTTCTTTTATTTATTATGACATATGAAATTTTTTTAGATACCCATTAATTTGATGAAGAGGTCATTTGACAGGGGCAGATCATAAGCGAATGGAAGGTTCATAATTTAAGAGACAAATGGCAAGCGCTATGCTTGCCATTCATTTAATCTATAGTCATTGCAATCTTATTGTTTCCGATTATTCCAGTCTGCTAAAAACTTTTCGATGCCTTGGTCTGTTAAAGGATGCTTGCAAAGCTGATTAATGACATTGAATGGAATCGTGGCAATATGTGCACCGCGCAGAGCTGCTTCTGTCACGTGCATTGGATGTCTGATGGATGCTGCAATGATTTGAGATTCAATTCCATGAATATCAAACATTTGCGCAATTGTAGAAATCAGCTCCATGCCATTTTGTCCGATGTCATCTAAACGTCCTACAAATGGTGATACATATGTAGCACCTGCTCTTGCAGCAAGCAATGCCTGATTTGCATTAAAAATGAGCGTAACATTTGTTTTAATGCCAAGATCTGTTAATGCTTTCACAGCCTTTAAGCCGTCTGGCGTCATTGGAACTTTTACTGTGATATTCGGTGCGATCTCAGCAAGCTCCTTGCCCTCTTCAATCATTTCCTCTGCCTTCAAGGAAATCACTTCCGCACTGACTGAAGAACCTGGGACGATAGCTGTAATCTCTCTCAGGCGATCATGAAAGGATACATTTTCTTTTGCTACTAAACTCGGATTGGTTGTAACACCTGATAAAATCCCGAGAGACTGTGCTTCTTTTATTTCTTCGACATTTGCCGTATCAATGAAAAATAACATTCTGCCATCCTCCTAAGATATCAGAAAAATAGAACTTGTTTACGCTTACTTCTAATTGAAAGAGAAACCGCCTTGTCGTTTCTGATCCGTATCAAAGGCGGTTTGATCTTTGAAAAATTATGCTCTGCCTGCAGAACCGAATTCTTTCATTTTGCCTGCAACTGTAGCTTTAATTGCATCGCGAGCTGGTCCTAAGTATTTACGTGGATCGTATTCGTTAGGCTTAGCTGCCAATGTTTCGCGCACTGCTTTAGCAGAAGCGATTTGGTTTTCAGTGTTAACGTTGATTTTAGCTGTACCGAAAGAGATCGCTTTTTTGATATCGTGAGTTGGGATACCAGTTCCGCCGTGAAGAACTAAAGGCATGCCAGTAGCATTCCCGATTTCTTCCATCTCTTTGAATCCTAAGTTTGGCTCGCCTTTGTAAGGACCATGTACAGAACCTAATGCAGGTGCTATGCAGTCAATACCTGTGCGTTTTACCATTTCTTCGCACTCTTTAGGATCAGCGTAAATAACGCCTTCAGCAATGATGTCGTCTTCTTGTCCGCCAACTGTTCCAAGCTCAGCTTCAACAGAAACGCCTTTTGAATGAGCATAGTCCACAACTTTAGCAGTTGTTTCGATGTTCTCTTCAAACGGGTGGTGAGAAGCGTCAATCATAACTGAAGTGAATCCAGCGTCGATTGCTTCTTTACATTTTTCAAAGCTTGAACCATGGTCAAGGTGAATCGCAACTGGAACAGTTACTTTCAAGTCTTCCATAAGTCCTTCTACCATTTTAACAACAGTTTTGAAGCCGCTCATGTAACGTGCAGCGCCCTCAGATACACCAAGGATTACTGGTGATTTTTCTTCTTCAGCAGCTTGAAGAATTGCTTGAGTGAACTCAAGGTTGTTCAGGTTAAATTGACCTACAGCGTAACCTTCGCTTTTTGCTTTATTCAACATTTCTGTCATTGATACTAAAGGCATGTCGAAATATCCTCCCTATGCAGCTAATTTGCTAAACCGAAAAGCTTACGTAACATTTAGCATGACCAGAACGATTGCAATGTATGTAATCTGATGAAATGATATACGGGCTTTTCTCATTCACTAGCATACCAACTTATGAGAAAAACGGCAACTTTTCGACATAAATCTGAATTTTCTGTCATTATTTAATTTGATCGGATTGGAAGATACTTTCTTACAGCGTCGCGAATCTCATCTATATCAAACGGTTTTGCGAAATGCGTAAGCGCGCCAAGGTCTTTCGCTTCCTGAATCATATCCAGCTCACCATATGCAGTCATAATAATAACGCGAATGTCAGGCTCAACGACTCTCATGCGTTTTAGGATTTCAATTCCATCCATTCCAGGAATTTTCATATCTAAAAGCACTAAATCCGGTTTATGCTTGTCTACAATCTCCAGCGCCTGAAAACCATTTGCCGCCTGGAAAGTCTGATATCCCGCTTTTTGAAAAACCTCATTCAGCAAAATTCGGATTCCGTACTGATCGTCCACGATTAATATTTTTTCATTCATGTGCCTGCACCTCTTCATATTAGGATTATATAGCAAAAACTGCCGATCATTTTTATTGAAGCTCTTTTCTGGAACGATGCTGCTTAAATGACAGATAAGGTGCCCCGGTCTATAGCTTTAGAACACGAAAACTCATTATATACGGAAGGCAATCTTACTGCGAAACAACAACCGGTGCGAAAATAGCTATGTTTACTGAAAGCTGCGGAAAGCTTTCCTTCTAGTATAAGGCAGTCCGCTCAAACATACGATATTTATTCGGTTCTGCGCATTCTTATTCCTGCCTGAATCAGAAGAACTTTATCGACAAATTCTGAACGGTGCTGTTAGGAGATCTCCTTATTATTCGTTATAATGATGATTGTAAAGGAGTGTATTTTTACTATGATGAAAATTTTCATGACACAATTGAATGGCCACTTCAACCGGATTCACGAGCAGGAAGAGCCTGCAATTGAAGACGGCGCAAGACTGCTCGCTCAAGCTGCAGTCGGAAGCGGCACCATTTATATACATGGGTTTGATGAGCTTAGCGGCATTATTGGAGAAGCCGTCTTAAGTTCTGAGCCTCTTCCAAGTGCAAAACCTTTGTTTCAGGCTGACGGCACAATGAACAAACTGACAGATGCAGACCGTGTGCTGCTCTTTACCCATCGGTCGAATGATCCGAAGGCGATCGAGCTTGCTGAGATGCTGCGTGAAATCGGTGCCGGAACAGTTGGCGTATCATGCTTTATAAAGGATGAAGAAGCTGGACTTGATGAAATTGTTGACGTTCATATTGATTCAAAGCTTAAAAAGGGCCTGATACCGGATGAGGACGGCAGCCGCTACGGCTATCCTGCTTTAATGACTTCCCTGTTTGCTTATTATGCCCTGAGTTTTACATTGAAAGAGATAATTAGTGAGTATGAATAGAAAAGCGGAGCCGAATGTTAAGCTCCGACAGACAGATAAGGCGCTTTTGCCTTTACTGACGGGGCCGTTCTGGCCGAGGAGTTTGGCGCCGCAGCCAGACAATAGAAAAGCGGAGCCGACTATTTAGCTTCGGCAGACAAAGAAAAGCCGATTCCACTATTTGCTCAAATAAAAAACCTGACAGCAAGCTGTCAGGTTTTTTCATATTATTTTTTAGAAGCCATCAATGATGCATTCACGAATTCGCGGAATAATGGCTGCGGTCTTGTTGGTCTTGATGTGAATTCCGGGTGGAACTGGGAAGCCACAAACCAAGGATGATCTTTAAGTTCAATGATTTCAACAAGTCTGCCGTCAGGGCTTGTCCCTGAGAAGATGAATCCTGCGTCTTCCATTGCTTGACGGTATTCATTGTTGAACTCATAGCGGTGACGGTGACGCTCATAGATTACTTCATCCTGATATGCCTCGAATGCACGAGACGAAGGATCAAGCTTAGCCGGGTAAAGGCCAAGACGAAGTGTGCCGCCAAGGTCTTCGATATCTTTTTGCTCAGGAAGCAAGTCGATAACCGGGTATGGTGTTGCAAAATCAAGCTCAGATGAATGTGCACCCTGCAGTCCAACCACATTGCGTGCATATTCAATTGAAGCTACTTGCATGCCAAGACAGATTCCGAAGAATGGAACTTTGTTTTCACGCGCATATTGAGTTGCAAGAATTTTGCCTTCTACGCCGCGATCTCCGAATCCGCCTGGAACGAGGATTCCGTCCACGTCTGAAAGCAGTTCATTCGTGTTTAATGCTGTTACTTCTTCAGCATTGATCCATTTGATGCTGATGTCTGCATCAAATGCATAGCCTGCATGACGCAATGCTTCAACAACAGAGATATAAGCATCCTGAAGCTCTACGTATTTACCGACGATTCCGATGCGGACAGATTTAGAAAGGTTCGTTACTTTTTGAACAAGCTCAATCCACTCAGACATTTCAGGTTCGCGTGAATCAAGTTTTAAGTGATCGCAAGTGATTTGATCAAGATGCTGTTCTTGAAGCGCCAATGGGATGGAGTAAAGAGTATCTGCATCACGGCATTCAATAACTGCGTTTGTATCAATATCACAGAATAAGGCAATTTTGTCCTTCATGTCCTGTGAAATTGGCATTTCTGTACGAAGAACGATTACGTTTGGCTGAATACCCAAGCTTCTTAGTTCTTTTACACTGTGCTGTGTCGGCTTTGTTTTCATTTCGCCAGCAGCTTTGATGTAAGGAACAAGTGTACAGTGGATGTACATAACATTGTCACGGCCAATGTCGCTCTTCATTTGACGGATAGCTTCAAGGAATGGAAGTGACTCGATATCCCCTACAGTTCCCCCGATTTCAGTAATAACAACATCCGCATTTGTTTCTTTTCCTGCACGGAATACACGGTCTTTGATCTCATTTGTAATATGAGGAATAACCTGCACTGTTCCGCCCAGGTAATCGCCGCGGCGTTCTTTCTTTAATACAGACGAGTAAATTTTACCAGTTGTTACGTTGCTGTATTTATTTAAATTTATATCAATGAAACGCTCATAGTGTCCTAAGTCCAAGTCTGTTTCAGCACCATCGTCCGTTACGAAGACCTCTCCATGCTGATAAGGACTCATCGTTCCCGGGTCCACGTTGATGTATGGATCAAACTTTTGGATTGTCACCTTTAATCCGCGGTTTTTTAGCAAACGTCCAAGAGATGCAGCTGTAATCCCTTTTCCTAATGAGGATACAACTCCTCCTGTAACAAAAATATACTTTGTCATGTGTTCTTCTCCCTTCAAGTGATGTATAAGATTAATGTGCACAAAAGAAAACATTCCCAATCAATGGGAACGGTTTTACTTTATAAGATTTGTCCGGGGGGATATAAATATAGTGAAATCGCCTTGCCCAGCAGGACATGTGCGAACTTCCGGATGCTTATATATGAAGCCTTAAATCATCCGCGCTTCGTAAAAATAAGAAAGCTCCCTTTCCGCCTTACGAAAGGGAGCATGGTATATAGAATCCATAGGTATTGCTTTTAAAGAGCCCAAATAAGATTCTACCTAGTTGATACCTGAAAGTCAAGATGATTATAAATCTTCTTCCTCGTCTTCTTCAAGGTCCTCATCCAGGTCTTCATCTAACTCTTCTTCTTCGAGAACGAAGTCTTCTTCTTCAATGACTTCATCGATTTCCTCTGCATCGTCATCCAGATCGTCGTCATCATCATCAAGATCATCGTCTGTATCGTCTTCGTACTCTTCAATGTCATCATATTCTAATTCTTCTTCATCAACCTCATCGAAATCTTCAAGCTCAAGCTCTTCAACAACCGCTTTTTTCGCTTTTTTCTTCTTAGGCTTAGCGACCGGCACGACCTCTTCTTCGATTTGCTCGTATGGGTACCAGCTGCGGAGTCCCCAAGTATTTTCCCCAACACAAATATAACGTCCGTCGATATTCAAATCTGTGTAGAATTGAGAAATTTTATCTTCAACCTGGCTTTGTGTCAGGCCGATAATTTGGCTGATCTCTTTTACTAAATCTTTGAAAAGATATGGCTGTTTCTTGTCTGTCATCAGGTCGTATGCAACTTCAACCATTGATAATTCTTTAAGCTGGTCCTTGGAATATTGTGAAATACTCAAAGTGAGGCACTCCCTTTCTTGTCGTTCATCTATTGAAGGTGATTTTTTCACCCTATAAGAAATTCGGAAGTGAGATTGATAGCACCGTCCGAATCCTATGTATTCAAGTCATACCATTCATTATAAACAAATTCTAACACTTTATGCTACCTTAATCTTCTTCCTTGTAATAAATCAGAATAATTTTTATCATTTCTATTAAAATTTAGAACTTCATAGAAAAACCCGGAAGAATTTCCGAGTTTCAGCGGCTGTTTTTGATTTGTTTAAAATTATTCTGAAGCTCCTGGAGCCGGACACGGCCTTGTTCGCGAAGCTGTTTGTTCTCATCTTCAATGGCTTTTGTTTCCTGCATCCCTTTCAGGATAATGCTCCAGGTTTCTTCGATTGTTTCCATTTTTATGCTGGGACTTCCTGAGAGTCTCGCAATATCAACACTTTGCTTTGATATATTTTGAGCGTTGCGGACAAGCATCTCATTTGTGCGTTTTTCAAGCTCGTTCATTGAATCAGCCACAAGCTTTTGTCTTTTTGCAGCGATGGCGTTGATCAGACCTGTTTTAAAGATCGGAATAGTTGTGACGAAAGCTGAGTTGATTTTTCCAATCAGCTTTGTATTTCCTCTCTGCAGGAGACGAATTTGCGGCGCTGACTGATAAGCCACTTGTTTAGCAAGCTCCAGGTCATACACTCTTTGTTCAAGTACTTCTACCGCATTACGCATCGTATCAAGCTCCATTTGTGCAAGCTGATCTCCTGATGCCGCTTTTGTTTCTAAAGCAGGAAGCTGCTGCTTCAGCTCAGCTGCTTTCATATCTCCGGCCACGATATATTTTTCAAGCTCCATGTAATATTGGAAATTTTGTTCATACAGCTGTTCAAGTGTATTCGTTGAACGTTTCATTTCATCTTCATATTTAACGATTTCCATGTACACTTTATCAATTTCCCCGCCCATTGTCTGGTACTTGGACATGATTTTCTCTACCATCTTCTGGCCGCGGTTAAAGATTTTTTTCATAAACCCTTTTTGCTCCGCAAAATCCTTTGGATCAAAGCGGTCCATGATCTTGCCGAGGTGTTTAAGCAGAGCGCTCGACTCTTCCATGCTGCTTGACTGCATTGTATTTAATATTTTCCCTGAAAAAGCGGAAATTTCATCTGCCGGCGCTTTTCCATATTCAAGCATGCCGACTTGATTTCGGTGGTCGATCATTTGCGCAAGCTTTTGAACTTCAGGTTCTTTTTGCAGCTGCACCTTCATACTGTTAGGTCCTTCCTGCAGAACCTCTTCCATTTGATCCACTTTACTGAGTCCTGGTACTTGAGACATATTGGTCTCCTCCCTTGTTCATAAAATCAGAACATTTTCCGGATGAATTTTTTCAGGCGCGAAGGCTCTTGGAATTCTTCTCCAAAGCTCATCTCATCCAGCCAATGACTGTCAAAATATCGTTCATCAACAAAGTTTTCAATGTCGTTATGGCCCGGTGGATTGTATAGGACGATATCCAGTCCGAATTCATTCATTAACAGCAGTACAGCTGCATCAGCACGGGTCATGAATCCGTTATTCTCATTATTGTAAAGCACAATCCGCGGCACATATTGAGAGTAATCGAAATTCTGCATCAGCTTGATCATGCTGTTTGGAATATTCATAGCCTGATTAAACAAATACAGCTGCAGATCATATAAACTTTCCTGATCTAGTTTTTTTAATTTAGGGTGCGCACAATATCTCGAGATCGCTTCTGCGATTCCCTTTTGCAGGCCAGTCGGAAGATTGCTGTATCTCCACCAATGGCTGTTCATCATTTTTTCAGCCTGCAGCTCCTGGTTTTCCCCTAGTGCATTTTGATAATGAAAGTGAGGGTTTCCTTTCGCTTCCCAAGTAAAAGGAAACTGCTTAATAACCTCTGAATATTCATAATCGGTCAAGTCCTGAATTTTGCTCCAGTAAGCCCGGCGGTTTTTGGTCATGCCGAAAATTTTTGAAAAGATGGCCGGGATATTTACTGTATTGTTTCGGACTTCAAAATTCGGCCTTAAAAAGGCCCTTTCTTTTATAAGAATAAAAAGTTCATCATAGGTTGTTTTCAGCGTAATGGCATTCGGAGAATAATTTCTGAATTGCCACGGCTTATAAAGCATGGAATCATCGGAATGAAGAACCTGGTCGATTTCTTTCGATGCTTTATAGGCAATGGTAGAAGTCCGCTCCGGCCTTGTTTTTGGAAACGCTGTCAGTTGATGAGTCCCCGGATAGCGAATGATCTTACTGATCGCTTCAAACGGATCTGCATCCGCCAGTATATCCGTCCCTTCAGGATGCGCAACGATGACATCGCAGCCGAAAAGAATGAGGAACTTAAGGAAGTGCTGCTCGCTTGGCGTCGCATTTCCATACCAGAAAAACGCCGGTATTCTATCTTCTTGATTGGCTGTTTTTTCAAGCTCTTTATATAAGTGATTCCATGTCCATTTGACAAGATCCACAATGACTCTTCTGAAATCCCCTGTTTCATCCTTGCGATTTTCGAAAAAGGGAGTCAGCACCTTGATGACACAAGCTCTCAAATGGCGGTTCAATTCAGGATTTTCAAGCATTGGAAGCAGCTGATCACGGTCCATAAAAGCAACAAACCGGTTCACTGATAGCTTTTCTTTTCCATGCAGAATCAATAAGTTCTGAATCGCCTGGAATTTCTCTTGAGGAATGGTTTTATCGAGATTTTCACTGATAAAGTGAATCTCAAGCTCGTCATTGTGAACGAGATCGTAAAGCGTTTGAAAATACTCATCTTCCACTAAAGGTGTTCCGAGCATGCGAATGGCTATTTGAGGGATTTTCATTTCAGAGGGAGTATTCACAAATCCCGAGCGCTCAGATAACGGCTGAAAAAGAAGCACTTGCCAATCTGTTTCAAGATTAGCCGCTGCTACTGGCTGATATGTTCGAATCATCTCTCTTCCCTCCCCCAAAAAGTCACTTCAGCAGTCTATGTTTAAGGCTGTTTTCTCATTGATTGTTGTTTTACATGATAAATGTTGTCCGTTCCTTTTCGCTCCACTTAACATTTAGTCTGACAACAACAATATTTACGAAAAAAGAGCCATGTTTAAAGATTCGTTTGAGCAGAAATGAAAATAAGTTCCCAAAAAGAGCTATCTGCCTGTTCTCTTTTCGCCAAATACGTGCTGCATTCCTTCACTTGTTACAACCCAAGTTTTACCAAATTTCCGAATGGTGCCTCTTGGGAACTGATTGATTCGTTTCCGCAGGGTTGAATCGTCAATTCCCCATACCCGGCAGGCCTGTGAAGAACTCATAATATTTTTATCACATAAATTTGTATGGTTCTTTTCTAATGTAACCAATACGTTCACTCCAATAATATCTAAAGAAAATCAAATCGTTCAGCCATTTGACAACGGAAACACCTTATTAATATTGTACCAGCACAAGGTAAATATTTCTATTTTATAACTCAGCTGGTGCCGGGCTTACTTTTGCCAATACGTTCTCCAAAATTTCTTCGGATGCAAAAATCCCGTTTTTGTTCGTTCTTTTAATCGTTTCTACTAGTCGTGTATTTGATTCGCCCAATTCTCCGTGCAGCGGTGAAAAAGCATGATCTGCCCCTTCAAGCATGCATAGGTCAAGTAATGAATCTCCTGCAGTAATCACGGTTTTTGCGCCAATCGCTTCTTTGACATAAGCAACGGCGTCCCATTTGTTGATCGGCTTCGGTACAAAGTAGAGCTTTCTTCCCTGCAGAGAGTGCTTCCAGCCGTGGCGGTCGAGCCAGAGGATAAATTCCTGCAGACGCACCTCAGGAATGAGAGCGCGGTCGATAATATTATATAGAAAAAGATTTTCAGCATTTTTTTGTTTTAACACCCAATCGTCTGCTGCAATCTCCTGAAACTTGCGGGAAACCTCTTCTAAACTTGTGCACTCAGTTTTCATCAAGTTTTCTAAATGCTGTTTCCATTCCTCGTCCAGCTTTCCGTTCTTGAACACATGTCCTCCATTGCTCGTGACCGCGTATCCCGGGATAATTTCCTCCTGGAAAACAGTGATGCGCTCGTATTGTGAGGGTGTTCTTGTCGTAACGGGAACAAAGGTCATTTGCTCTGAAATTTCCTTAAGCATGGAAATCGCTTTTTTCGTCATAAATGAGATTTCCTGACCATCCAGCATTTCGATCAGGCGAATATCAGAATCGCTCACCGGCTCACGGAAGGACCTTCTTGAATAAATGAGTGTTTGATCCAGATCACTTGCAAAAATCACAGATTGTTCCTCCTAGTTTAGGGGCTTTATTATGCCGCAGCATGAATATGACATGTTCTTGTATTCAATCACGGGTACATTTCGTTCTTTTGCCAGCATGAAAATGTGTTCGAGATCCTTATTGTTCAAATCCTTAACAAGAATTTTCCAAGGGATTCTGCGTAAAAGAACGCGCGTTGTTTCGCCTACTCCCGGTTTTACATGATGAATGTTTTCTATGCTGAAATCATCCTGAATTTGTTTAATATCCTGGATGCCTTTCCAAGTCGGCTCTTTGTCTTCAGCCTCAAGTTTTACCAGCTGTTCGCTGATTTCTTCAGCAACATGTGCAAATTCTGAGACGACCACATCAATAAAATGGTTCGACACATCTTCAGGAATCAGTTCCGAATAATATTTCGCTCCGTGAAAATCATCAGGCCCAATGAACTGGTCATTTAATACGGTTCTGCTTACCAATCCTGAAACGGTAGAATTCAGGCAGGCACTTGGAATTAAGAAGTCTTCACGAGTTCCGTAAATCTCCGTGCAATAGCCAGGATCCGCCAAGACAGCAAGCGAATCATCGATGTGCATGTCGTATTTGCTGTTGAAGTCGGCCATCGCCTCTGTCAATTCTCTTGTAATAGCCCCTTTTCCAGTCCACCCGTCCACAAATTGAACATGGTCATTTGGATGATTTTGAGCAATATACCTCATTGCATTTTCATCGATGCCGCGTCCTCTTACGATGGAAACACTGTAATGCGGAACATCGAGTTGATAAGTTTGCATAAAGTATCTTTTCATTAAAATGCCGATTGGCGTACCTGCTCTTGCAAGGGATACAAGAACGATGCTGCGTCCTTTCACTTGCAGGATGCGCTCAGCCACTGTTCCTACTGCAATCGCCAATTTTCGTTTGTACATATCTAAAGAATGATGAAAAAGCTGTAAATATTCGTCTGTCGGCTTATATTCAATCGGAAGCATTTCTGAATAATGAGTTCCGCTTTGTACAGCCTGCTCTCTTTCTAATGTTGATTTTTCAAGGGTAACGTCACTCAGGTCCTTTAATAAGAAAATAACGTCCTGCTTCGAATAGCTTCCCATTGCTTGTGGCTTTGGCAATTGCTGCTCCACCTTATTCATCTGCTGCACTTCCTTTTTTGTTTGTACTGAAAAAAACGAGATTGATAATCGGAAAAACGCTTTTCAGCTGTTTCATCATAGATTGCATGTGGTCACCTAAAACAGTCCGTTCAAAAAAGACGAAAACTTCGTCGTATTGATCCTGCTCTGCATTATAAAAGTAATTAGCCGTCTCTCCGTCTTCCGGGTTTGTATAGGGATAAGCGCTTTTCACCGCGTAATCTTCCCGGTTAACCGGATGAATCGGACTTCTGGTAGTAGATTGATAGAAGATCCCATCACCCATAAAGGATGCTGTTTTCATCGGCACATACATAAATTCCCCAGTGCCAAGGCATAAAGTCTTCTTTCCCTTACGGAACTCAAGCAGCTTAGCCGCTGCTTGTTTACAATACTCATCCACACTAAGCTGTTCCTGATCTGAAAGGCCGAATCTGCCAGTGTGTAATAAATAAGGCGCAGATAGAAGTTCGGAAGAATAAGGAGTTACGCCATCTTCACTAGATAAATAGATTTCGTTAATCTCTGTTTCTGACAAGGATGATTCTTCTTTTTCACCCTGATTCTCTGCTACCGGGTTCCCTGTTGTTGTAATAAGGCCTGTTATTAAAGAAACTGTATGGATTTTAACCCCAAGTCTTTCTTCTGTTTCTCTGAATCTCTGCTGGTCTTCTTCTGAGCGCCAGTCCAGAATCGACACGACTGTATATTCGCGGCGCGGATATTTCGCCTGGATCGATTCTATGATATTCAGCGCTGTTTTTCCTGTAGTTACTTCATCATCAACTAAAACAATGGGGCTTGCATTTTCAAATAGACTCTCGTCCACATAACAGCGGTGAGAGGTCGCATGAGAGTGCTCTTCTTCAAAATTGATGATGGAATCCATTCCAGATACCATTTCCCTTGTTGTATGAAAAAAAGAGGCATGTTCAAAGTTTTCAAAGACTGCATGTCCAAGGGCAGTTGCCGTTTCAGCAAACCCTATGAAAAGAGCCGGTTCACACAAAGCATGGCGGTACTCGCTCTTTTGAATCGCTTCCCCGTTTAAGCCTGCGAGAATCTGATCTCTTTCAGGATGTGTTTCACCATGCACAACTTCCATATATCTTGCTGCAAGAGCTTGTCCAGTAAGAAGAGCAAGCGTTGGATTTACAGGAATATGTTTGCCGAGGACTTTGCTCACAAATAAGAAGCCGCGTTTTTTATTAATCCGTGCTGCCATAGAAAACAGGTTTTCCAAAGGAAGAAGATACGGATTGCTTGTCAGTTCAATTTCTACAGAAAGCTTCCCTAATAAATCAAATGTATAATTGCTCGTTTGTTGTTTCGCTGATAAGGTCAATAAATGATTGCTGCTCATGGAACACCCCGTATATTTTTGATTTCAAGATGATTTTCCGCGCCCAATTGTAATGGGGTTTGATTTCGTTCATTTTATTTGAAAACTCACTTCGGATGACACCATTGTAAGATTGCGCCTGATCAAGAATGGCCGACGCATCCAGGTATTCTTCTTTTGTCACCGCATTCAGTGCATTGACGATTTTAATATGCAGCGGATGTATGATGGTCTTGCCTACAAGGCCATTCGTATTATCAAGGACGATTTCATGGATCAATCCGTCGTCATAACGGTCGATCAGGTTCGCTCTGAATTCAAGACCTTCGGTGCCATATGCCTGCTGAAAAGGCGTTTGTCTGATTTGAGGCTTTAAGATCCGCTGTCCGCCGCCAAAATACTCCCAAACGGGACCTGAAATGACATATTCTTTTTCACATCTGCCGAACACATTAATGATATCTGTAATGCAGTCGCGAATAACGGAAATATCATAAATCGTTGTATCCCGGCTTCTTCTGATTCCGAACAGCCCTGATAAATCGGTTCCTCCAAGGCGGACATTGAGGACGAGTTCATAGTAATCATCAAGAATCTCTTTAATGCCAAGTAATTCAGCCATCCTGGATTCTTTGTAAATAATTTCTTTCGTCTCTAAAATAGGCATCCCATACAGCGTGACAGAATAAAGAACGGCGATTTCCTGCAGGGCTGCATAAAAGCCTCTTCCATTTTCAGATGTGAATTTAGGGAAGACAAACCCGCTTAACAGCTGGATATGATGCTTGAGCTTTGAAGCAAGGCGTTTCATTTGATCTTCATTTCGGATCCGCACAAAAATAAGCGGCAGATTTCTTTGATCAAACTTGCCTTTTAAGATGCTGTTTGAGATGGCTTCGATTTGTCTGACTGTATTCTCTTCTGCTGATTCTACTTCTGTATCACCGATTGAATCCTCAAGACAAATCACCATTGAAGTTAATCCTTCGTGTTTTCCATTAAGAAATTTACCAGATAGTACATCGTTTGAAATAACTGTCCGATTACCAGGCATGTAGAGAGTCGCGCCTAACGTATAGGCCAGGGTTTCCCGTTCTGTTTCTTTAGAAAAATGGATTGGTTCGTATAAAAAGATTTCATTTCTTTTTTCCTTAGATAAATATTGAAAATGCTTCAAGCTTGTTCCTCCATTCAGACCCTCTGCGTGATGTACTAGATGGTAAATTTCTTACAAGAAAAGCGGAGGCGCCTTGGTCAGCTCCGACAGACAGATAAGGATCCGGCAGAAAAGGCGCTTTTTGCCAATACTTTCGGAGCCGTTCTGGCCGAGGAGTTAGGCGCCGCAGCTAGACAATTTGAAAAGCGGAACCGCCCCAGTTAGACTCGGGCAGACAGATAAGGATCCGGCAGAAAAGGCGCTTTTTGCCAATACTTTCGGAGCCGTTCTGACCGAGGGGCTGGGCGGTGCAGCTAGACAATAAAAAAGCAGAACCGCCCGGGGAAACCCAGGCAGTCCCTTCAACCTTTTCATTTTTTAAAAAGGCGCGTTGTTTATGAAAACAACGCACCTCTCATCATTTTTCAGTCCGGTTCTTAAACGTCTAAACCGTAGTCTTTTACTAGTGAAGTTAAGCCGCCTTGGTAGCCGCTTCCGATTGCATTAAATTTCCATTCAGCGCCGTGACGGTATAATTCGCCAACTACAACCGCTGTTTCAATAGAGAAATCTTCTCCTAAGTCGTAGCGGATTAATTCCTGATTGCTCTCTTCGTTTAAAATGCGTACATATGCATTTGAAACTTGTCCGAAGTTTTGGCTGCGTGATTCAGCATCATGAATTGTGATTGTGAACGCAATTTTATCGATTGTTGATGGAACTTGAGAAAGGTTTACTTTGATGACTTCATCATCGCCTGAGCCTTCGCCTGTACGGTTGTCGCCAGTGTGCTCAACAGAACCGTTGCCGCCTACAAGATTGTTGTAGAAAATGAAATCTGCTTCACTTGAAGCTTTTCCATTAGCGTCTAATAAGAAAACAGACGTGTCTAAATCAAAGTCATTTCCGCCGTCATATTTGTTTGTGTCCCAGCCAAGACCTACTAATACTTTAGATAAACCAGGATTTGATTTTGTTAAATCGATTTTTTGACCTTTAGATAAACTGATTGCCATTTCGATTCGACTCCTTTTATGTATAAGTTTTATTTTTAAAATTTACGCGTGACGATTTGCTATTTCAGTAATTGATGCATCTGTTGTGCCTGATCCGACTGCTGCGAATTTCCACTCGCTGCCGTGACGGTAAATTTCTCCCGGAATAAGAGAAGTTAAGCCGGAATAGTCTTCAGACAGGTTGTAATGAACAAGCTCTGTTCTGCTTGCTGAATCTACTACACGGATAAATGCATTCTGAATCATGCCGAAATGCTGTTTTCTTTGAACTGCTTGATAGATGTTTACAACGAACACAAGCTTATGGACGTTTGCCGGCACTTTGCTCAAGTCGATTAAAACCTGCTCATCATCTCCATCGCCCTCACCTGTTAAATTGTCGCCTGTATGTTTGACAGAACCGCATTTGCTTGTAAGGTTGCCGAAATAAATCACACTTTTCTTATCAAGCAGACGGCCGTTTTCATCAAGCATCATGACAGATGCGTCACAATCTACATTGCTTCCGCCTCCGCCGCCGAATAAACTGCCAAGCAGCCCGCCGCTTTTTTGCTGTACAGGGTCCCAGCCAAGGCCGACCATTAAATTCTTCAGGCCTGCATTGCCTTTAGTCAAATCAATCTTCTGACCCTTTTGTAATGTAATTGCCATTTCTTCACTCTCCCTCTTGGGTAATGTGGAAACTTGCAAGTCTGAAACCGCGGCCAACGTCATTTTATTTAAAAATAGATCGTTTGGCCTGACATCACGATAACGTGACCACAAGTTTAATACTACCAATATTTCAACAAAATTCAAACTAAAAACCTTATTAAAAGGTGTTAATCTTTCATACGATTCACAAGAAAAAAAGTTTCAGTTAAATGCTTACAAAATGATTTCTTTTTCGAGGAAAGTCGCTTTAATATCAAGTGTCACTTCCTGCTTTTCCACTTTTTCGCCGAGAAGCAATTTGACAGCAAGATATGGGAAATTCACCCCTGATAAACAGCTGAAATAGAGTCCGCCTGACATTCTCGGGTTGATCTCCAGCAATTTAGGCAGGCCTTGACCAAATTTCACTTGAATGTTAAAGATATAGTCCAATTTAAATTCCTTAGTGAACTCCTCGGCAAGACGGATAAGCTCTTTGTTATTCTCAAGGATCCGGATTCTGCCCCCGCCTTTTTTCCGCGGAACCGCAGCCAGCAATTCCCCATCAAAAGCGAGGCAGTCAATGCTGTATTCTTCCCCTTCCAAAAACTCCATCACCATAAGCTCAGGAAATTCCGGGACGGCACTCAGGCCATCATATGCTCTCTGAAATGGAATCCGGTAGCTCGGCGCCATCACTTCTTTCAGAGGATCGAGCTCATCATCGATAATCCGGAAACCGTAGCCGCCTTCTCCTACTACCGGCTTATAGCAAACGCCAAGACCTTCATTTTTCAGTTTTTCATAGGTTTCTTTAAATTCATCAGCTGTGCTTGCCGTATAAAAAGAGGGAATCTCAAAGATGCCTTTTTCTTTGCATCTATCATAAAATTCATCTTTGTTTTCGATTGTTTCTAATAGATTGGCATCTCTATTTACTAATACCTTTGTGCCGATTGCTTCAAACTCATTTATGGCTTTGGCGATCGGAAGCATTTTATATCTTGGAACAAACAGCTGAATTCCATGTTTTTTACAAAAATTCAGACAATAAAGAACATACTCATCGTCCGTTTCAAGCTTTGGCTCAACTTCAGAATAATCGCAGTTGGCAAGCATCACGTGGTCAGGGTCAGGGTGCGTTCCGTACACTTCGAACTTTATGCCGTCTTCATTGGCCCGGATCATGTCGATGTAATGATAGGCAACTGAGAACCAGCGGTTAAACCAGATTTTATATGTACTCATTTTTATGAAAACCCCTCTCTTCAGCGTGTGCCGAAGTTTTCTATGTTCTTTCATTTTATACTAAATTTGGCATGAACTAAATGAAAAATTCAGGAAGTAGATTTGTGCTGTCCTAAAGAGATTCGGATTTGTGTTATTCGAAGCATGCCACTCGCAAAAAGTGTCTGCCAAGTTCAACTCGCAAGCCCTTGTTCTACATAAAAAAATCCTCCCCGGATATCCGGAGAGGCTCTTTCACTTACATATTCCGGCGATACTGCCCGCCGACTTCATATAAAGCCTGAGTGATTTGACCTAAGCTTGCATATTTTACCGTCTCCATCAATTCAGCGAAAATATTCTGATTGTGGATGGCTTCCTGCTTTAAGCGGTCGATTGCTTCGGCTGCGTATGCTTCGTTGCGTTCCTGAAACGCTCTTAAGTTTTGAATCTGAGTTTCTTTTTCTTCTTTGGATGCGCGTGCGATTTCCATGTTATCGACTGATTCCTCGGACGGCTTGTTTGGATTGATGTACGTATTTACACCAATGATCGGCAGCTGTCCTGAATGTTTTTGCATTTCATAATGCATGGACTCATCCTGGATTTTTCCGCGCTGATACTGTGTTTCCATAGCGCCTAAAACACCGCCGCGCTCATTGATGGAATCGAACTCCTTCAGAACAGCTTCCTCTACTAAATCTGTTAACTCTTCAATAATAAAGGAGCCCTGCAGAGGATTTTCATTCTTGGTTAAACCATGCTCTTTTGTAATAATCAGCTGAATCGCCATCGCTCTGCGCACGGATTCTTCTGTCGGTGTTGTGATTGCTTCATCGTAAGCGTTCGTATGAAGCGAGTTGCAGTTATCCTGCAGAGCCATTAATGCCTGCAGTGTCGTGCGGATATCGTTGAAGTCGATTTCCTGTGCATGCAGGGAGCGGCCTGATGTCTGGACATGATATTTCAGCTTTTGGCTGCGGTCGTTTGCGCCGTATTTTTCTCTCATCACGGTTGACCAGATGCGGCGTGCGACGCGTCCGATCACCGTATACTCCGGATCTAATCCATTGCTGAAGAAGAAAGAGAGATTTGGTGCGAAATCATCTATTTTCATGCCGCGGCTTAAATAATATTCAACGTAAGTGAATCCGTTCGCAAGCGTAAAGGCCAGCTGGGAAATCGGGTTAGCCCCGGCTTCTGCGATATGATAGCCCGAAATCGAAACAGAATAGTAGTTTCTTACTTTTTCATTGATAAAGTATTCTTGAATGTCACCCATCATTTTCAGAGCGAATTCCGTAGAGAAGATGCATGTGTTTTGACCTTGATCTTCTTTTAAGATATCTGCCTGTACCGTACCGCGGACGGTTTGCAGGGTTTTTTCCTTCACTGCTTTCAGCTCATCTGCAGTGAGCTCTCGGCCAAGCTCCATTTCCTGTTTTTGAATCTGCTGTTCAATCGCCGTATTCATGAACATTGCAAGAATAATAGGTGCAGGGCCGTTAATAGTCATTGAAACGGAAGTTGCCGGTGCGCACAGATCAAATCCGGCATACAGCTTTTTCATATCATCTAATGTACAGATGCTCACACCGCTTTCGCCGATCTTTCCGTAAATATCAGGACGGTAAGCAGGGTCTTCCCCGTAAAGCGTAACAGAGTCAAATGCTGTGCTCAGCCGCTTAGCCGGATCATCCTTTGACAAATAGTGAAAACGGCGATTTGTCCGTTCAGGTGTTCCTTCTCCTGCGAACTGGCGCTTCGGATCTTCTTCTGCGCGTTTGAATGGAAAAACGCCTGCCGTATACGGAAATGATCCCGGAACATTTTCTTTGTATACCCATTTTAAAATTTCACCGTAATCTTTGTATTTCGGCAAAGATACTTTAGGAATGGATAATCCTGAAAGAGAAACGGTTTTTAATTTTGTTGCGATTTCTTTATCGCGGATTTTGGTCACAAATTGATCGGCTTCATATTTCTCTCTCAAATCAGCCCATGAATCTAATATCCGTTTTGATTCTTGCGACAGCTCTTCTTCAACACTCTTTTTAATAGCTTCCAATGATTCCAGCACTTCCGGTGCAGCGCCTCTCTCTTTTACACTTTCAATTGCGCCCTGAAGCTGAAATAATCTTCTCGCAACGTCAGCCTGGTATTCAGCTTTTTGATGGTAGCTGCGGACAGATTCGCTGATTTCCCTTAAATAGTAGCGGCGGTCTGTCGGGATAATGACGTTTTGCTTTTCTACATCCTTCACGACTGGAAGGGTTGAGGACCAGCTTTTCCCAGCCTTTTCATTGATCAGATCTAAAAGCGCTACAAACAATGTGTTTGTGCCCGGATCGTTGAACTGGCTAGCAATTGTTCCATACACCGGCAAGTCTTCAAATGGACTTTCAAACAGCATGTGGCTGCGCTGATATTGCTTTTGCACCTGGCGCTTTGCATCCTGCGATCCTTTTCTCTCAAACTTGTTGATTACAATCAGATCTGCGTAATCGATCATATCTATTTTTTCAAGCTGGGACGGGGCGCCAAACTCGCTTGTCATAACATATAAAGAGAGATCACAAATTTCTGTAATTGCTGCATCACCCTGGCCGATTCCGCTTGTTTCAACAATGATCAGGTCATATCCTGCACCTTTGACAACAGCAATCGCATCATTGACCGCAAGAGACAATTCTGATCTTGATTGTCTTGTCGCAAGACTTCTCATATATACCCTTGGCGAAAAGATGGCATTCATGCGGATGCGGTCACCGAGCAGGGCTCCGCCAGTTTTTTGTTTTGTCGGGTCAATGGAGATAACCGCAATTTTGATTTCAGGAACTTCATTTAGAAATCTGCGGATCAGTTCATCTGTAAGCGAACTTTTTCCAGCTCCGCCAGTACCTGTTATCCCGATCACAGGAGCGTCTGAAGACAATTGCTTCACTTCTGAAATCACCTTTTCAGCTGTTGCCGCTGCTTCGTTTTTGCTGCTTAGCTGCGATTCTGCAACCGTAATCAGTTTTGCGATCGCCCCAACATCACCCGTTTTCAGCTTTTCGATTTCGTCCTCAATTTTCGCAACGGTTTGAAAATCGCACTCTTTCATCATGAGCTCAATCATTCCCTGAAGTCCGAGCTCTCTGCCGTCTTCAGGAGAAAAAATCCGCGCGATCCCGTATTCATGCAGTTCTTTTATTTCACGCGGAATGATGACACCGCCGCCTCCGCCGTACAGACGAATATGCGAGGCTCCTCTTTCTTTTAAAAGGTCGTACATGTATTTGAAGAATTCAACATGTCCGCCTTGATAAGAAGAGATGGCAATTCCCTGTGCATCCTCCTGAATGGCTGCATTTACGATTTCTTCAACCGAACGATTGTGTCCGAGGTGGATAACCTCTGCTCCGCTCGCCTGCAGAATTCTCCGCATAATGTTAATCGAAGCATCGTGTCCGTCAAACAAACTTGAAGCCGTTACAAAACGAACGGCATGTTTCGGTTTATAGGTCTCCTGTGTATGCATACGTCCCGCATCCCCTTTGCTCTCGTTATTTCGTTAGATTCCCGTTTTTTTCTACCCCTTGAAGAATCAGCTTCGTCTGAACTTCTATATACTCCTCTAACGTGTAGTTTCTTTGCAGAGCCCATCTTCTAAAGCCCCACATTTGCCCCTGAACGAATATATTGTGCGCCAATAATTCCCGCTCCCTGGAAGTAAGCGAGATTTCCCCTTTATCCACGCAGCCTGCAATCACTTTTTCAAACATCCCGACCATTTCGATTTCTTTTTGCAGGACGTACGGGAGAGCGTCACGCGACAATGACTTTGCCTCCTGGTACATGACAAGCACCTCATCCTGCATTTCATCGACCACTTTGAAATAGTTGGCAATGGCGACCTTTAAGCTTTCAATCGTTCCCTGCTTAATATCAATGTCTTTCTCCAGCCTGTCGCGAACCTGGTCATAGATCGTGTCACAGACAAGATACAGCACATCTTCTTTTTGTCTGATGTATTCATACAGCGTGCCGATGCTGAAGCCGGCCGCCTTGGCAATTTCCCTGGTGGTGGTGCGGTGGAATCCTTTTTGCTTAAAGAGATTTACCGCACCTTTAATCATTTGGTCACGCCGTTTTTGAACAAGCCGCTCGTCTTTGACAGAAGCATGCACTTCACGTTTCGTCATTTTCCACCGCCTCCCTGTTTTTTCTCTCTTATTTTGTAATCATTCTTGAGATAACCAGTCTTTGAATCTCCTGTGTGCCCTCATAGATTTGAGTGATTTTTGCATCTCTCATATACCGTTCTACAGGGTAATCTTTCGTGTAGCCGTAGCCGCCGAAGACCTGTACAGCTTCTGTTGTCACCTTCATTGCCGTATCTCCCGCAAAAAGCTTGGACATGGCTGATTCTTTTCCATAAGGAAGTCCTTCTGATTCAAGCCATGCAGCCTGATAGGTTAAGAGACGGGATGCTTCAACCGTTGTAGCCATATCAGCTAATTTGAAGCCGATACCCTGCTGCATTGCAATCGGTTTTCCGAACTGCTGGCGTTCTTTCGCATAAGCAACAGAAGCGTCAAGAGCACCTTGGGCGATTCCGACTGCTTGTGCGGCAATCCCGTTACGGCCGCCATCAAGGGTCATCATGGCAATTTTAAAGCCTTCTCCTTCTTGGCCAAGAAGGTTTTCTTTTGGCACGATGCAATCTTCAAAGATGATTTCTGTTGTCGGCGAGGAACGAATGCCGAGCTTGCTTTCTTTTTTGCCAACAGAGAAGCCCTTGAAGTCTTTTTCAACGATAAATGCGCTAGTGCCCTTATGTTTGCTCTCAGGGTCTGTCACCGCAAAAACAATATACGTATCGGCAATTCCGCCGTTTGTAATAAAAATTTTAGAACCATTAAGAATGTAATGGTCGCCGTCTAATTTAGCAGTTGTTCTCATGCCGCCTGCGTCAGACCCTGATCCTGGCTCAGTTAATCCGTAAGCGCCAATTTTTTCACCCTGTGCCATTGGCTTCAAATACTTCTGCTTTTGCTCTTCTGTCCCGAATTTGTAGACAGGCCAGCCTGCAAGTGATGTATGGGCTGATAAGGTAACCCCGATTGATGCACACACTCTTGAAAGCTCTTCAACCGCAATGACATACGCCAGGTAGTCGCTGCCGATGCCGCCGTATTCTTCTGGCCATGGAATGCCTGTTAAGCCGAGTTCCGCCATTTTGTCGAAAAGTTCGCGGTCAAAACGTTCTTCTTCATCGCGTTCTGCAGCTGTCGGCTCTACTTCATTTTTAGCGAAGTCTCTTACCATTTTCCGGATCATTTCATGCTCATCTGATAGTTTAAAAAACATTTATTTCATCCCCCGTTGTTTTATTTTTGGCTGTTTTCGCATAAATTGTTGTTTTCCATGATAAATGTTGTCCGTTCCTTTCCGCTCCAGGAACTTAAGGTTTTTAACATTTAATCCAAAAGGCAACAATATTTAGGAAAAGAGCCTTAATTTAAGACGTGTTTACTAATAACGATTCTTTGAATTTCGCTTGTTCCTTCGTAAATCTCGCATACTTTTGCATCCCTGAAGTAGCGTTCAACCGGATAATCTTTTGTATATCCATAGCCGCCATATACTTGAATCGCTTCTGTAGCAACCTCCATGGCTGTTTTTGAAGCAAACAGCTTAGCCATGGATGCTTCTTTTCCGCAAGGAAGTCCATTCTGCCTCAAGAAAGCGGCTCTGTATGTCAGGAGTTCAGAGGATTCAACACTTGTTGCCATGTCTGCGAGTTTAAAGCCGATGCCCTGCTGAGCAGAGATTGGCTTGCCGAATTGAACACGGTCTTTTGCATAGTTGATGGAATTCTCAAGTGCCGCCTGCGCAATGCCTAGTGACTGTGCCGCAATGCCGATTCTCCCCACATCCAGATTAGCCATGGCAATTTTAAACCCGTCTCCTTCTTCCCCAAGAAGGTTTTCACATGGAACTTCTGCATCTTCAAAGGAAAGCTGGACAGTCCGTGACCCATAAAGCCCCATTTTGTGCTCATCTTTCCCCACCACAAGACCATTCGTATTCTTTTCAACCACAAATGCTGAAATCCCCCTTATGCCTGCGCCTGGATTTGTTGACGTAAACACAATATATGTGTCTGCCTCTCCGCCATTTGTGATAAAAACCTTTGATCCATTCAAAATGTATTTGCCGTCTTTTTTTACAGCTTTTGTTTTTAAGCTGCCTGCATCAGACCCTGATCCCGGCTCTGTTAAGCAGAAGGCCCCTAAGTATTCGCCGCTTGCAAGCTTTGGAATATACTTCTTTTTCTGCTCTTCTGTTCCAAAATAAAGAATCGGATTTGTGCCGACTGAAGTATGAACGCTTAATATTACCCCTACTGTCGCGCTTACTTTTGAAAGCTCATGGATGGCGATGATGTATGAGGTAAAATCCATACCTGCTCCCCCGTATTGCTCAGGAATTGGAATCCCCATTAAACCAAGTGAGCCCATTTTACGGAGAATCTCTCTTGGAAATTCCCCCTTCTCCATTTTTGCAACATACGGCTCAATTTCTGTTTGAGCAAAATCCCGAACCATCTTCCTCATCATTTCCTGCTCTTCTGTGAAGCGAATATTCATGTTCTGTCCCCCTGTGATGTCTGATTATCCCTCGTATGAATAAAAACCTCTGCCTGTTTTACGGCCAAGCCATCCTGCTTTCACATATTTTCTGAGAAGCGGGCATGGGCGGTATTTATCATCGCCAAAGCCTTCGTGCAGCGTTTCCATAATATAGAGGCACGTATCAAGACCGATAAAGTCTGCAAGCGTGAGCGGTCCCATCGGATGATTCATCCCGAGCTTCATCACTTCATCAATCGCTTCTTTCTCTGCAACCCCTTCGTACAGAGTGTAGATGGCTTCATTGATCATCGGCATGAGGATACGATTTGAAACAAAACCAGGAAAATCATTGACTTCAACCGGAACCTTCTTCAATGTTTTCGTCATATCTTCAATCGCCTGATACACTTCATCGCTTGTTGCAAGACCGCGGATAATTTCAACCAGCTTCATCACAGGCACCGGGTTCATAAAGTGCATGCCGATTACCTTTTCAGGACGCTTTGTTGCTGCTGCGATTTCTGTAATTGGCAAAGAAGAAGTATTTGTCGCAAGAATGGTTTGCTCTGGTGTAATCTCATCAAGCTTCGCAAAAATGTCTGATTTAATTTTCATATTTTCAACAGCTGCCTCAATAACCAAATCCGTTTGTGCTGCATCTTGAAGATCTGTTGAAGCAGTCAGTCTGCTTAAGATTTCCTGCTTTTGTTCAGCTGTCATTTTTTCTTTCTCTACTTGTCTTTGAAGGTTTTTATTAATCGAAGCGAATCCCTTTTGAACGAATTCTTCTTTTAAATCATTCAAGTAAACCTTGTAGCCTGCCATTGCACAAACCTGCGCAATGCCTGATCCCATTTGACCTGCCCCGATAACCATTACGTTTTGAATACTCATGTCCATCCCCCTTGATCGTTTGAAAGCTTATACTTCAACCATGATGGCGTCGCCCTGGCCTCCGCCGCTGCAGATAGCCGCAATGCCGATTCCGCCCCCGCGTCTTTTCAGCTCATGAATCAGTGTAATAATGATTCTTGCCCCGCTTGCTCCAATCGGATGTCCGAGTGCAACGGCTCCGCCGTTTACATTTACTTTTTCAGGATGGAGTCCTGCCAGCTGATTGCTTGCTAAAGCGACCGCTGAAAATGCCTCATTAATTTCAAACAGATCGATTTCTTCAAGCTTCTTACCCGTTTTTTTCAGAAGCTCAAGAATGACAAGTCCCGGTGTTTTCGGAAAGTCCTTTGCCTCAAGCGCAATGGATGTATGGCCGATGATCGCCGCAATCGGCTGCTTTCCTTCTTGTTTAGCACGCTCTTCGCTCATCAGAACAAGAGCTCCTGCACCGTCATTGACACCTGGTGCATTTCCTGCCGTAATAGTGCCTGCTTGATTAAAAACAGGTTTTAATTTAGACAGTCTTTCAATCGATGTGTCTTTTCTAGGTGCTTCATCTTGCTCTATTTTAAGCGGATCGCCTTTACGCTGCGGAATCTCCACACTGACGATTTCTTCGCCTAATTTCCCTGATTCGATCGCTTCAACTGTACGCTTGTGACTTCTTAGCGCCCACGCGTCTTGTGCTTCTCTTGAAATGTCTAAATCTGATGCTGTTTCATTCCCGTACGTGCCCATGTGAACCCCTGTAAAGCTGCATGTAAGCCCATCATGAACCATTAAATCCTGAACCTTGGCATCCCCCATGCGAAGTCCCCATCTTGCTTTAGGCATGATGTACGGTGCATTGCTCATTGATTCCATTCCGCCTGCTACTATGACCTCTTCGTCACCTGCACGGATGATTTGATCAGCAAGTGTGACGCTTCTCATTCCTGATGCACATACTTTGTTAATCGTTTCTGTTTTTACGCTCCAGGGAATGTCAGCATGTCTTGCAGCCTGACGGGAAGGAATTTGCCCCTGACCGCCTTGCAGAACAGAACCCATAATCACTTCATCCACCTCTTCTGCGTTTACATTTGCACGCTTTAAGGCTTCTTTGATAGCGATTCCTCCGAGCTCTGACGCTGTTAGAGAGCTGAGTCCGCCCCCGAATTTTCCAAATGGTGTTCTAACACCGCTTACGATTACAGTTCGATTCATCATTCGTCATCCCCTCAAATCATTTATAAGAAAACGGTTACAAAATTCCGATTGAACGCTCGCTCAGGTTGCTTCCAGGGAAGAAGGTGAAACGAAATCCGCTTCACCCTCCTATATGTCTATCTCTTTCATTCTTCATTTATGCTGAAATTCCTTTTAAGCAACGCTCTCTTTTTTATCCCCCAGCACCGCTTTTTCAAGCAGCTCTGCTACGTCATACGTGCTGACGGTTTCTTCAACCTCTTTTGCTTTCGTTCCGTCACTCAGCATCGTTAAGCAGTACGGACAGCCTGAACTGATGACTGTCGGGTTCACTTCAAGCGCCTGGTTTGTTCTTGCCACGTTTACCCGTGAACCGGCATCTTCTTCCATCCACATGAGTCCTCCGCCTGCTCCGCAGCACATTCCCGTCTCACGGTTGCGGTTCATTTCTACAAGCTTAACTCCAGGAATGGCCTTCAGAATTTCGCGCGGCGGCTCATATACTTCGTTGTAGCGTCCCAAGTAGCAGGAGTCATGGAAGGTAATGGTCTCGTTCACTTCAAATTTAGGAATAAGTCTTCCCTCTTCTACAAGCTTGGCGAGCAGTTCTGTATGATGGTACACTTCTGCCTCGAGTCCAAAATCAGGATACTCATTTTTGAAAATGTTGTACGCATGAGGATCAATCGTGACGATTTTCTTAATCTCATTTTTCTGGAATTCATCAATATTTTTCGTTGCAAGCTCCTGGAATAAAAATTCATTTCCAAGGCGGCGAGGCGTGTCTCCCGAGTTCTTTTCCTTGTTTCCAAGGATTGCGAATTTCACTCCGGCTTCGTTTAAAAGCTTCGCAAAAGACAACGCGATTTTTTGGCTGCGGTTATCGTACGATCCCATTGAGCCTACCCAGAACAGGTACTCAAACTCTTCGCCTGCTTTACTCATTTCTTTTACAGTTGGAACATGAACGTCGTCGCGCGCCTCGCGCCAGTCTTCACGCTCTTTTCTGTTAAGGCCCCATGGATTTCCCTGGCGCTCAATGTTTGTCATCGCACGCTGTGCATCCGGATCCATCTTACCTTCTGTCAAAACAAGATAACGCCGCATATCAATGATTTTGTCTACGTGCTCGTTCATAACCGGACACTGGTCTTCACAGTTGCGGCATGTCGTACACGCCCAAATTTCTTCTTCTGTGATGATTTCGCCGATCAGGCTTGGATTATATTCAAGCGCGGCAGCTGCTTCCCTGGAACCCTGACCTGATGCCATGGCTGCAAGCTGATTGCCCTTAGTGCCGGCAAAAGCGTACGTCGGCACCCATGGAGACATGGACGTTACAGCTGCCCCTTTTTCCGTTAAATGATCGCGAAGTCTTAAAATTAAATCCATTGGAGAAAGCATTTTGCCTGTTCCGGTTGCAGGACACATATTCGTACAGCGTCCGCATTCGACACATGCATATAAATCAATCAGCTGTGTTTGTTTGAAATCTTCAATTTTTCCAACACCGAATGTTTCCTGTGATTCGTCCTCAAAATCAATCTTCTCAAGTTTTCCAGGGTTTGAAAGACGGCCGAAGTAAACATTCGCCGGACCTGCAAGCAAGTGAGCATGCTTTGATTGAGGCACATAAACCAAGAACGTTAAAAGAATAAGCAAATGCACCCACCATGAAACGTAGAAGATAACGGCCGCACCAGTTTCGCCGACAAAGCTCAGCAGATAGGCAAAGCTTGAGGCAATCGGTTCTGTCCAAGTCAGTTCATGATTGTGCCAGATTAAGTTCATTCCGTTGCCAAGCAGAACGGACAGCATCAGGCCGCCGATAAAGATTAACACAAGCCCGGCTTTAAAGTTTTTCTTTAACCGCACAAGCTTCTCAATGTACCTGCGGTAAAAAGCCCATACAACCGCAACCAGGATCATCAAAGTGACGATTTCCTGAAAGAAAGTGAAGCCCGGATAAAGCGGTCCAAGCGGAAGATGCTTGTCTGGCAATAAACCTTTAATAATAAAATCAAGTGCTCCAAACTGCACCAGGATAAACCCGTAAAAGAACATCACATGCATGATGCCGCTCTTTTTATCCTTTAGGAGCTTCTTTTGACCGAAAACATTGACCATAATGTTCTTCAGTCTTTCATTTAATTGCTGATCAAACTCTGTTTTCTTCCCGAGCTTGATGTATGCCATTCTTGAACGGATCAAGTAAATAAACAAACTTGCACCGTAAGCGGTTACAAGGATAAATGCAGCAAAATTGATCCATAACAGTGCTTCCATTTTGTCTCCCCCGTTTCTGTGATGAATTCTCCCATTGCCCCATCATTCAAAAAACTTAAAATCCATATAATTTTCTGAATCTTGCCCTATATTTACATGATAATAATGAATGAGCATTCAGTCAATGATTTTATGCTGATAATTTTTCATCCTGACGTAAAACATAATAGTTAGATGATTGGAGCAATAAGGAGGGCTTACGTTGAACAGCATGTTACTAATAGGAGCAATTGCACTGATATTTGTTGTTTGGCTGCGGCTCGACTATTCTTTTGGCAGGAAAAAACACCTCAGCAAATTAAATGAACTGAAGTACCCTCTGAGAAAAAGTAATTTTGAACTATATATTGTGGGTGAACGCTTTTATGAAAGGTTGTTTGAGGACATTGAAAATAGCACACACTCGATCCATGTGTTATTTTATATAGTAAAAAATGATCCTGACAGCGATGAATTTCTTGCCCTTCTCATGAAAAAAGCAGAACAGGGCATTGAAGTCCGGCTTCTTCTGGATTACGTCGGAAGCAAATCACTTAAAAAAGCGAAAATAGCAGAGTTAAAAAAGAGCGGAGTTTCTTTTTCGTATACACATAATCCTTCACCGCCTTACTTTTTTTACACTCTTCAGGCACGCAATCACCGAAAGATTACGGTGATTGACGGGAAGATCGGTTATTCTGGAGGATTCAATATTGGAAAAGAATATTTAGGGAAGGATCCGAAGCTTGGCTTCTGGCGGGATTATCATCTGCGCGTAACAAGTGAAGGTGTGCAGGATCTCCAAACACAATTTTTACGTGATTGGCATGAAGCGGCAAATGAAGACCTTAAAACTGTTCAAGCTTACTTCCCACCCCTCTCGCAAGGGACGATTGAACATCAATTCCTTTCTACCTACGGGCAAAGCTTAGAAGGACATTTTTTATCCTTCATCAAGCAGGCAAAAAAAGAGCTGATGATTTGCTCGCCTTATTTTATACCAGGCAAACAAATACAGGACGAGCTTATAAAAGCTCGCAGGCGCGGTGTAGATATTAAAGTTCTCGTCCCAATGAGAGCAGACCATCCTTTAGTCAAGGAAGCCTCTTTTCCATACTTCGGCCCCCTGATTCTTTCGGGCTGTGAAATCTATCAATATTATTATGGTTTTTATCATGCAAAAGTCATTGTAGTCGATGATACGCTCTGCGACATTGGAACCGCTAATTTTGACAAGCGCAGCCTTTACTTAAACGATGAAATGAATTGTCTTATTTATGATAAGGATTTTATTAAGTACGTGAAGACTACCGTTAATGAAGACATAAGAGGGTCCGTGAAGCTGACCTATGAAAAATACACTGAAAGATCAATCAAACAAAGAGGATTAGAAGCAGTCGCCACACTAGTTTCTCATTTTTTGTAAAAATTTCATAAGGAAAAGGAGCGTCATATGTTTATTCGTTTTGGCTACGTTTCAAATGCATTAAACCTGTGGGACTGCTCACCTGCAAAAACATTGACGTATGCCCGTTATTCAAAGCTTGATGGAGAGGCTCGATCTGAAGCGCTCATGTCAGTTACAGAACAGAATTTAGAGCATACTCTGCGGATGATTCATTACAATATTGCACATCAAATTGAGCTCTACCGGTTTTCATCATCCCTTGTGCCGCTTGCCACTCATCCAGATGTGAAATGGGATTTTATCACTCCTTTTTGCGATCTTTTAAAAGAAATCGGAGATTTGGTCCGGAAAAACGGTTTGAGAACGAGCTTCCATCCGAATCAATTCACATTGTTTACAAGCGATAAGCCGCATATTACGGAAAACGCAGTGATCGATATGCAGTACCATTATGACCTGCTAAAAGGGATGGGACTTGAAAAAGAAGGGTTCATCAACATTCACGTCGGCGGAGCTTATGGAAATAAAGAAACAGCGACAGAGCGTTTTTACAGCAATATAAAAGCACTTCCTGAGGGCATCAAGCAGCGAATGACACTTGAAAATGATGACAAAACATACACAACTTCTGAAACGCTTGCCATCTGTGAAAATGAAGGCATTCCGCTTATGTTTGACTATCATCACTACTGTGCAAACAAATCGGATGAAGATGATTTGGAGGAACTGCTTGTGCGTTTTGCAAAAACGTGGGAAGGAAAAGGGGCTAAGCCTAAAATCCATATTTCCTCTCCTAAATCTGAAAAAGAATTTAGAAGCCACGCTGATTATGTAGACCTGAATTTTATTATGCCTTTGCTGAAAAAACTGAAGGCAATGGAAATGGATTGCGATTTTATGATTGAGGCGAAGCAAAAGGACCGGGCTGCTTTAAGGCTGGTTGAGGAAATTTCAGCTCTTCGCGGTGTCAAAAGGCTGAGCGGCGGTTCGATTAACTGGTAGATAGGATCACGGGGTTGATGCCCCGTGATTTTCTTTTTTCTTTTCAAATATGCTGAAAAATGAGCCAATACAAAGTGCTGCAGCTACCAGGCAGAAAAGTGCGGCAACCGAAGCCAGCAGCCATTCTCCCTCAGCAAAACTGTTATATGCACCGATAGCCATCAGGATTGCAGAAAATAGCATAAACAGAAAGAAACCTGAAATCGTCATCCAGCCGATTGCCACTATTACAATAGTAATCGGAATTTTTATCAGTGCAGTCAAACAGCCCATTATGTATTGCTCCCCTCTTATGACCTTGTAATTTTTTTCCACAATTTATTGTGTTTTTAAACCCGTTTTTGCAGGTTCAAAGGATTTTAGTTTGCGATCTTATTTGGACCAGATTTGTCTGCTCACGGGAACTGCCTTTCAACTCGTCTGCCCCCGTACTGCAAGACAAAAAAAGAACGGCCATTAGCCGTTCCTCATCCTTACATTTTTTCAGGTGCAGAAACACCGATCAGTGACAATGAATTTTTCAGCGTAATTTGCGTTGCTCTCATTAGAGCGAGGCGCGCCTTACTTTTCTCTTCGTTTTCAGGATCAAGTACTTTTTCTGCGTTATAGAAGCTGTGCAGAGCAGATGCGACATCATTCACGTAATTTGTGATGCGGTGCGGAATGCGTTTTGTTGCTGCTTCTGCTACTGCCTGCGGGAATTCACCCAGTATTTTCAGGAGTTCAATTTCTTTTTCAGATGAGATGTCTGTGAAATTCTGAACAGCGTCATATGATAATCCTTGCTCTGCTCCTTGACGCAGCATACTTTCAATCCTCGCATGTGCATATTGTGCATAGAAAACAGGATTTTCATTGGATTGTGATGCGGCAAGGTCCATGTCAAAGTCCATGTGAGTGTCCGCACTTCTCATTGCGAAGAAATAACGAACAGCGTCAAGACCCACTTCTTCCATTAGATCACGCATTGTTACAGCTTTGCCTGTACGTTTGCTCATTTTCATTTTCTCGCCGTTTTTGTATAGGTGAACAAGCTGAATAATTTCAACTTCAAGTGTGTTCTTTTCATAGCCGAGCGCTTCAATTGCCGCCTTCATGCGCGGGATATACCCGTGATGATCTGCGCCCCAAATGTTGATCAGCTTTGTAAATCCGCGGTCAAGCTTGTCTTTGTGGTACGCGATATCAGGCGTTAAATACGTGTAAGAACCGTCATTCTTAATTAATACACGGTCTTTGTCATCTCCGAACACAGTTGAACGGAACCATGTAGCGCCGTCTTCTTCGAAAATGTGTCCTTTTTCACGAAGAACCTCAAGAGCCTGATCGATTTTGCCGTTATGGTAAAGGGACGTTTCTGAATACCACACATCAAATGGCACACGGAATGCTTCCAGGTCTTTTTTCAATTTATCCATCTCAAATTTCAGGCCGTATTCACGGAAAAATCCAAGACGCTCTTCTTTGCTTTCATTTGCAAAACGATCGCCGAATTCATCCGCAAGCTTTTTGCCGATTTCAATGATATCCTGGCCGTGGTAGCCGTCCTCAGGCATGGCTGCATCTTGTCCAAGCGCCTGCAGATAGCGTGCTTCAACCGAAAGAGCAAGGTTATTAATCTGGTTTCCTGCATCATTGATGTAGTATTCACGTGAAACATCATAGCCCGCTTTTGCAAGAATGTTGCAAAGTGAATCGCCGACTGCTGCGCCGCGCGCGTGTCCTAAATGAAGCGTTCCTGTCGGATTAGCCGATACGAATTCAACCTGCAGTTTTTCTTTGTTGCCGATATTGACCTCGCCATAAGAGTCGGAAGCTTTAAGAATAGATGGAATAAGATCTGTTAAATAAGAGTTGTTCATATAAAAATTAATGAATCCTGGTCCTGCGATCTCAATTTTTTCAATCGATGCTTTGCCTTTATCAAAAGAAGCAACAATGTCTTCTGCGATGGCGCGGGGTGCTTTCTTAGCAACGCGTGCAAGCTGCATCGCCATATTTGTAGAATAGTCTCCGTGAGCTTTATCTTTAGGCAGTTCAAGAATAGCGTCTGGAATTTGACTTTCTTCTGCCAGGCCTGCCTTAAGCACTGACGCTTTAATTTCACTTTTTAACCGTTCTTTTACTTGCTCAACGATGTTCATCCTTTTTCCTCCCTAAACATGATATGTAAAGTATGTAAATGCGAATCTTCTTCGCCAATCTGCAATTCATAATCAACTTTGATGATGCCGTTTGATTTCCCTTCCATCGTACGGACGGAAATCGCTGTAGTGTTTGTTTCAAGCTGAAGCTGTCCGAATTGTGTCTGATAATTCGTGATTGTTTCCGTTCCCTCAATAAAGCGCTGCTTCATTGAAATAGATCCGGACCTCATAATGAAAACCTCGTCGTCTCTGAACTTCACGACCGTTTTTACTTTTCCGTACTCATGTTCCTCGTGATAGCTTAAATAGGAGGCGTTATTTTTAACATAGTGTTCACCGCTCGTAAAAAGCTCCAGGTTCTCTGAATCATCCCCCTGGCTGATTTCGGTTTTTACGATAATTTGAACTGCTTTACTTGCCGTCATTTTGACACATCCTTTTAAAGTATCCGCTATTAACTTATCTAGTATAAAGATTTCATGAAAAAAGTTCAATAGGACGGTGGGTCGTATTCATGGTTGACGTTCTGGCATTATTTATACGCTTTTCAGCAAATATTCCAGAATAAGAAAAAAGCCCCAGTCATATCTGGAGCTTCTCCTCAAATTAAGGACGCTTTTGCACCCATCCTAAAATCATTTCACGAATTAATTTGCTTGCCGTGTTAGCTGTCTGCTCAGAGTTATCATAGATTGGAGCTACTTCTACAAGGTCAGCGCCTACTACGCTGATATCCGAGTTTGCAATCGCATGGATTGATGCAAGCAATTCTCTTGATGTAATACCGCCTGCATCCACTGTACCTGTGCCAGGTGCGTGTGCCGGATCGAGGACATCAATATCAATGGTTACATAGACAGGACGTCCTGCAAGTTTCGGAAGCACCTCTTTTAAAGGCTCAAGCACTTCAAATTTAGAAATGTGCATGCCGACTTCCTTCGCCCACTGGAATTCTTCTTTCATACCTGAACGAATACCGAATGAGTAAACATTTGATGGTCCGATCAGATTAGCTGCCTTGCGGATTGGTGTTGAGTGAGAAAGAGGCTCTCCCTCATACTCTTCGCGCAAATCAGTATGTGCGTCCATATGGATAATCGCTAGATCCGGATATTTTTTGTACATCGCTTTGATGACAGGCCATGATACAAGGTGCTCCCCTCCCATACCGAGCGGGAACTTGTCCTCAGCCAAAAGCTTATCAATGAAATCTTCGATCATATCAAGGCTTCGCTGCGGATTTCCGAACGGAAGCGGAATATCTCCTGCATCATAATACTTCACTTCTTCAAGCTCGCGGTCTAAATACGCGCTGTATTCCTCAAGGCCGATTGATACCTCGCGGATGCGTGTTGGACCAAATCTTGAACCCGGACGGTAGCTGACTGTCCAGTCCATTGGCATGCCGTATAGAACGGCTTCGCTGTCTTCAAATGTTGGATGGCTTTTAATAAAGACATTGCCTGAATAGGCTTCATCAAATCGCATTTGTATTCCCTCCTAATTATTTAATTAAGTCTGCTACAAATTTAGGCAGGGCAAACGCTGCTTTATGAAGCTCTTTTGTATAGTATTTTGTTTCAATTTCATGGAAACGCTCTTCGCTAACTTCTAGTGGATCATACTTTTTCGATCCGATTGTAAATGTCCACAGACCACTTGGATATGTTGGGATGTTTGCAATGTATAGACGCGTAATCGGGAAAATTTCTCTTACATCGCGCTGTACGTTGCGGATAAGGTCAGGTGTAAACCAAGGGTTGTCCGACTGTGCAACAAAGATGCCGTCTTCTTTAAGCGCTTTTGAGATACCTGCGTAGAAGCCTTTAGAGAAAAGGTTCACAGCTGGGCCCACAGGCTCTGTTGAATCAACCATGATTACGTCATATTCATTGTTGCTCTCTGCGATGTGCATAAATCCGTCGCCGACTTTTACCTCTACGCGCTCGTTTTCAAGCTCTCCTGCAATTTCAGGCAAGTACTTTTTAGAGTATTCAATGACTTTGCCGTCAATATCAACAAGCGTTGCTTTTTTAACGCCTGGATGCTTCATGATCTCACGGATTACGCCGCCGTCTCCGCCTCCGACTACCAATACGTTTTCAGGGTTTGGATGTGTAAACAAAGGAACGTGAGCAACCATTTCATGGTAAACAAATTCGTCTCTTTGTGAAGTCATGACCATGCCGTCTAAAAGAAGCATGTTGCCGAACTCCTCTGTTTCTACCATATCTAATTTTTGAAATTCTGTTTGCTCTGTATGTAAAGTGCGGTTAATTTTGATCGTGATGCCGAAATTCTCGGTTTGTTTTTCTGTAAACCAATGTCCTCCCATTTTAAAACTTCCTTTCTATATCAATTTTTCTTAAAGCCCTAGTTACGATTATACCCTAATCAATAAATACAATTCGCCAAAATTCGAGTTCAAAACCTCAGGAAAAAGTATAGATGAATCTAGCAAAATTGCAAGAAGAATTTTAATAGAAAAGGTTTAAAAACCCTTAAATATTCTCATAATGATTAAAAAGAAATAGAACAGATGAGGAAGCGAGGTGGAGAAATTGGAAATCATCACACCCAGAAGGCTGAAAATCACAATAAAAGCTGTTCGGGCCGCTATTTTTATTGGACTTATTTTATTATTCTTAGGATCAATCGTCCTTGCATCAATTTTGCTCACGGCGAAATGGCAGGGAGCTCCTTCCCTGACCGTTCAGCAATCTTCTATTATGTATGCAAATGATGGATCTGAGATGGGCAAGACCCATCACGGCGGAAAAAGGTATTGGGTTGATTTAGATGAAATTTCTCCTTCCTTAACCCAGGCCGCTGTTGCGATAGAAGACCGTCATTTTTATCATCATAACGGCTTTGACTATAAACGGATCGCAGGAGCTGCTCTTGCTGATTTAAAAGCAATGGCCAAGGTTCAGGGAGCGAGCACAATCAGCCAGCAATATGCCAGAAACCTGTTTTTGGGCCACGATAAAACATGGAAACGCAAGCTGACAGAAGCTTTCTACACCATTCGGCTTGAGCTGAACTACAGTAAGGAAGAAATTCTGGAAGGCTATTTAAATACGATTTATTACGGTCATGGCGCTTATGGCGTTGAGGCTGCCGCCAATTATTATTTTGACAAATCCGCCAGTGAATTATCCATGGGCGAAGCCGCCATGCTTGCAGGTATTCCAAAAGCGCCAAGCCTTTATTCGCCGCTTGAAAATGAAGTGCGTGCAAAAAGCAGGCAAGAACTTATCTTAAAAACGATGGTCAACCAAGAAATCATCAGCCAGGCAGAAGCTGATCAGGCATACGCTGAAACTCTCAGCTATCGTTCTATGAAAAATGTGAAAACAGAAGATATTGCTCCTTATTTTCAGGATGCGGTTATGAATGAGCTATCCAAAAAACTGAATCTTGATCAGACAACGATCGAAACACGGGGATTAAGAATTTTCACTACTTTAGATCCCGATATGCAGAAAATAGCTGAAAAAAAGATTGCAGATGTCATTGATGAAGCATCTGACATCCAGGTCGGATTCATGGCAATGGACCCTAAAACAGGAAGTGTAAAGGCTCTTGTAGGAGGCCGTGATTATGCAGAAAGCACGTTTAATCGGGCAACACAGGCTAAAAGGCAGCCTGGTTCAACGATGAAACCGTTTCTGTATTATGCCGCCGTAAATAAAGGCTTCACCCCTTCTACCCTATTAAGGAGCGAACCTTACAGTTTTACATTTGAGGATGGCAAATCAAGCTATAAACCAAGCAATTACAATGGGTATTATGCAAACGGCGATATAACCTTAGCTCAGGCGATCGCGCTCTCGGATAATATTTACGCCGTTAAGACTCATCTTTTTCTTGGTATGGATGAACTGATTCAGGCATCAAAAAGCTTTGGAGTAACAAGCAAATTATCACATGTGCCATCACTTGCTCTTGGAACTTCACCTGTCCGATTGACTGAAATGGTGAACGGCTATGGGATGCTTGCAAATGGAGGCAAGAAGATTGAACCTTCGTTTATAAAAAAAGTTGAAGATGCTGAGGGAAACGTGATTTATCAAAAGGAAAATGAGCCTGAGCAGCTCTTAAACAAAGAGGCAGCGTTCGTTACCTCGCATTTGATGACCGGCATGTTTGATGAAAAGCTGAATGATTATACGTCCGTAACTGGCCACACCATTATCCCTAAACTGTCGCGCGAGTATGCAGGGAAATCGGGAACGACTAAAGCGGACAGCTGGATGATCGGCTTTGCACCGCAGCTGGTGGCAGGCATCTGGACTGGCTATGATAAAGACAAAACGATTGACCTTGTTGCAGAAAGAGGCTACGCCAAACAAATTTGGGCCGAATTTATGGAAGAAGCCTTAGAAGATCAATCCGTTAAAGCATTTAATCCTCCTAAAGGCGTTATAGGTGTCTATATCAATCCTAAATCAGGCAAGCTAGCCTCAGACGATTGCCCGGTTAAGCGCTTTGCTTATTTTGTAAGGGGAACTGAGCCGACAGAGTACTGTACTGAACATTTGGAGTCAGGGAAAAAGACCAAGCCTGCAAAAGAGACTGAAAATCAGGATGAGACTTGGTATAAGAAGGTATGGAGATGGTGGGATTAGCCTTTGTATGCGAAAAGGCATCATGTATTAGCGAACGATTATTCAGCAGCAAACAGCAAACCATATGAAAAACCCCGGACCTCATACGGTCCGGGGTTTTTCGTGTCCTAGCTTTATAAGCTATGTTCAGTTTACTAATAAGCGATTTAAAGCTCAAGATTTTGACAATTTGTTCACATAAACGTCACAGAATTGTCACGCTTCGCCGAGCCCTGCTTTTAGTTCCTGATTGGAATTTTTCCACATATCCGCATTATGGTTTTTCAGGAAGTCCATTAAGATGCCTTTTGAAGCATCATCCATATGATCAACCATAATGTGGCGCTTTAAAGATTTATCCATTTTGTTCACATGCTCAGGAAGAGATTTGTAGCCTCTTCTGATGGAACGGTCGACTGTCATTTCACAGGCAGTAACCCCAGCATAATATGGCCCCTCGGGCTTGCGGTCGACAGTCACCCATACGAGCCAGAACGGCTTTCCGTCAGGCACATCTTCTTTGTTCGGCAGAAACTTGATGCCTTTTTCAACCACACTTCTTGCATGCATTGCCCCGATGTCCACAAATGCTTCTCCTTCGGTTACATCTACGAAAACCGGTGAAATGTTATCAAGGCTGAGTGCGCCGACTCCATAGCCGCCGTGACCGTCTGTCGGATCACTTTTTATAATGTTAAAACCAATCTTTTTTTTCTTTTTATCTTGTTCCAAAGAAATGACCTCCTAGAAAAACGGGTTAAGTATTGATTTAAAAACTGTCAGCACAATATCAGTCCCATATGAGAAAGCAGGCTGTATCGTGTATTTATCCAAAGGTGTCAGTACTAGAATTAAAAAAACAACGATTCCGTAGCTTTCAAACTGCGTCATTTTTGCCCTGACTCCAGCCGGTGCCAGGTCTTCAATAATCCGGTATCCATCCAGCGGCGGAAACGGAAAAAGATTAAAAATGAACAGCGTAATATTCAGCAAAACTAAAATGTTGAAGAACTGCTCCAGACTCTCCGCAGTCCCGGGAGATAAAGAAGATAACGCACCCGCACTTAAAAGTATATACCAAACAGCAAGCCCGATAAAAGCGATGACCAAATTGCTGAGCGGTCCCGCAACTGAAACGAGAACACCTGCGAGGCGCGGATTTTTAAAATAAAACCTGTTCACAGGCACCGGCTTCGCCCAGCCAAAACCGGCAATGAAGATCAGCAGTGTTCCGATCGGATCAAGATGGGCGAGCGGCGACAGCGTCAGTCTTCCCTGATTCTTCGCCGTCGGATCTCCAAATTTATATGCTACATATGCATGTGCAAATTCATGAACCGTAAACGCAATCGCCAAAACAATCACCACATACGGAATAAGCTCTAATTCAAACGCCAAAAACTCCACCAATCATTCTCCTTTATAAGCGGGTTCGCTAAACATTCTATTCTCCATCAAGTATACTATAGAAGAATCCATCTACGATAGAAAAAGGAGAGATCAACATGCCATACGTAACAGTAAAAATGCTCGAAGGCCGCACAGAAGAACAAAAAAAAGCTTTAGTTGAAAAAGTAACGGCTGCTGTATCTGAAACAACAGGTGCTCCTGCAGAAAAGATTGCGATTTTCATTGAGGAAATGAGCAAGAATCATTATGCGGTGAACGGCAAGCGTTTGAGCGACGAGGACTGAGTGCATATGGGGAAGACCGGCCGATTGCGGGCCGGTCTTTGTCTTTAAAAGAGGCTCCTGTCCCTCTCAGCAGAATGCGGGTGCCTGCAGCGCGAAAGTACAACTTGATATAAATAAAAGCCCGCGCTATGCGGGCTTCTTTCAAGCAAACAGAACTCTTAATTGATCGTCCACTCTGCTGTGTTTCCTAGATATCACAGTCTTCTGATTTCCGATTGATGTAACCTCATACTCGTCACTGGACAGGATTTCACGTTCTGTTTCAAAAACGATGATGTCCTCCGGCTGAGTCAGCCTGAACTCGATCACTTTCTCTGAACGGCCAATGATTTCAGCAGTTGAGAATACAATTTTCCCCGCCTCAGCCTCAAGCTGAACAGGCAGCATCAGCCCTTCTTTTCGTCCTAGCACGATTTCTTTTCCTCCAAACATGACTTCGCCTTGATCATAGATGTGCACGGTCTTATCAAATCCATCAAGATTTAGAAGGTGAATAAACCGTTCTCCCTCTTCATTTGCTGTCGATGTCATGAAGATGCCATGCTCTTCGCAATCATGAACAAGCTTTGGAGTGACTCCTAATTGTTCAAAAATGGTTTTAAAGAATGTGAGGTCACAAGGATAGGCTGTGCTGAGAACGACAGCTGTCCCGTCTCCAACGCGCGCTTCAAATCCGCAGACTTCATCTGTCCCGTACACTTTCAAGATTGGAGTGGTCTCCCCCGCGTCGAATACTTGTGCGAAATGGGAGCGAACCTCCGGCCGGCCTGCTGCCCAATTTTCTGCCTGGAGAGAAAGGAAATAGCTTCCCGAATCGCGGTGAATTCCTTTTTCTTTTACCCCTAATGCATCAGCAAGGATCGTGCAGGGCTTGCCATCCATATCAAACATAGGCACCTCCCCGTAAAGAAGAATGCGTCCTCCTTCATTCAGGTATGTGACGAGCTTTTTCTGGATACCAGCTGACATATATCTTGCTGAAGGAAGAGTAAGCACCTTTGTTTTTACTGGTGTCAATTCTCTATTCTGAATGTCGACCGATGTAAAGCGGTATCCAAGCAGAAGCATCGAGCGGGCCATGATTTCCCAAGAGCCTGAGGCACGGTTTGCTTCAAGGTTGCGAACGATGTCCTCCATGAGTTTGCTGGCTGGATAGCGGTATTCTGTCATATAGTAGTCCGGGATAAAGGCAAAAGAAACCTCATCATGCTCCTCGTTCATAGCCGCAATTTTATCTGATACGGCCATCATTGTCTGGATCACACTTGCCATTTTCGGATAAGTGTAGTTAAGCTTCCCTTCTGGTCCTACCGGCGCAGCAAAACCATGATGCTCGCCTGTAAAAGCAACGCGGTCATTCCCGTCCTTTAGCTCTGTATCCAAGCGGTAGTTTTTCCCGCCGGCAAATAAATAATAGTTAATCAGACGATTGCCCTGTGCTACACACATTCTCGTTTTAAAATCGACCGCAGACGGATCGTAGCGGCCGCCATAGGTATTTCCGAAGTTTCCGTCCCCGCAGTTGAACTCAACAGATGTCAGCGGCTGATCTTCGAGATGAACACTGTCCATAAAACCATTTATTAAATAGAGATCCTGAAATGTATTCATGTCCAAGTCTCCGAAGTAAATATCTGATCCCGAGATGTATCCCGGCGCTTGAGTATAAGATTCATAGAGCTGGCTGATCCCGATTGGATAAGTAAAGCCTCGTCCTCCGCCTGTTCCGTGAATATTTACGACAAATGGGATATCTCTGACGCCGAACTCTTCCGCGTATTCACGCAAAACAGCGATATAACGGGCAAAGCGGTTTCTCATGTAATAGCCTATATCATGAAGCAGTTCCCCGGCGAACTCTTCCTGAGGAGAACGGAACCGGCTATTCGCAGTCTCCTGATCATTTAAATCAAAAGGATATCTGGCTAAAAGCGTGCTGCTTTCATAGTGATTTTTCAGCCATCCTCTAAAATCCTGAAGAAGATGATCTGTTAAATCAGGACAGTTGCTGACCCATGAAAGCATTCCAACTTCATTATCAAGCTGAAACGCAATAATATTGCCGCCGTTTGTATGAAGGCGCGGAGTGACGATTTCCATGACCGCTTTATACCAATTGCGGACATCTTTTAAAAAGCCGGGTGCAAGATAGTCGACTGTCTTTGTTGTTGCAGGATTTCCGTCCCAGCCGGAAGGGATGATTTCAGGATGCTTTTCATAAACCCAATATGGAAGGCCTTCATTTTTCATTTCAGCCATAATGAATGGACCCGGACGCACGAAGAAATAAAGGCCATTTTCTTTGCAGAGATCAATGTAGGCTGCAAGATCAAGCTCCGGCCTTGTTTTTCCCGTTAAATCGAATTCCCCTTCTGATGGTTCGTGGCAAAGCCAGGGAACATAAGTAGCGACCGCATTGCATCCTGATCGCTTCAGCTTATCGATGCGGTCCTGCCAGTCACCGCGGTCGAGCCTGTAGTAATGAATTTCCCCGCACATCAGCAGCTCAGGCTTGCCATCAATCATAATTTGCTTATTCTTGATTTCAATCATTCCGCCATCCCCTTTTAAACTAGTTTTTCTTTTTCCAGTTAAGCATGGAAACTCCGCGCTTCACATGCTCATTTTTCATATATAAATCCCAGATTAATCCGGTTTGTTCGTTTTCAATCATCAAGAGCGTAATTCCCTTATCGATGCCGATGACATGGTCTGCGTACCATTCAGGACTTACATCGAGGTTATAAGCATCCTGGAAGCCGTATTCACCCCAAAGCTTTGGATGGTGATTGTAGAAATAATTCATGGCATCAATCGATTCTTCTTTTGTAAAGACAATGGATCCAGCAGCACCAGCCGGAGCGACTGTTCCATCATTCTCTTTTTGAACATTAGGGTGATATGGCGGTGTGCCCGGAGTGCCGTATCCTTTAGGCGTCGCACAAGCCGTCAGCCCCCATGAATCCTTATGGAACGTTTTCAGGCCATCCGGGTTATCGATGCAGTACTTTCGGTTTGCAAGGCTCGCTTTAACGGAATTTTCGAACCAGTCGATTCCATCCCCATCCACATATCCTTCAAACGAAAACCATGCGTGGGAATATTGATGGGTAAAGAGACTTCCGCCGGGGCAATTATAGAATTCGTACTCCCCGTATTTGCCAAGCCTGCGTTCAAAGCCCTGATAGATTTCAACCGGGACGGCGTGAGTCGGAGAGGCAACGCCAAGAATATACTGCATCATTTGCTCTGCATACATATCCCAGTGGCCGAAGCCGCCTGTTTCCGGTCTGTAGCCCATGTAAAACTGATTCTTTTCTTTGTCATAATACATATTCCAGTCGACGCGCTGATAGATTTGCTCAAACAGCTCTTTAATCTCTCCGCCGAAATACTCAGCAGAAGTAATGGCCCCGTTCAAAAAGAGCGATGTATCAATAATGGATGCACAGTCATAAAATTCTTCATTCTTTTTGGCTGTTTCCATATTCAGAAAGTGATAAAAAAATCCGCCTTCGTGTTCCACATTGTGCAAAAATGTGTGAAGCGTGCCTCTCGTTCTCTCATATCCCTGTTCGTACGTGATCCAGCCTTTTTCAATGCCGATAATGATCGCTGATAATCCGAAACCGACAGAAGCAATACTCGCCACTTTTTTGTTCGCTGATTGATCGAGAATCAGGCCATATCCAGGGCTTTCAGGATCCGTGTTCGCTTCCTTCCAGAAAAAATCAAAGCATCCTTTTGCTTCTTTCGCAACGATTTCATACTTGTTCATAATTAAAGTTCCCCCTTGTTATTCTCCTGTAATACCTGAGCGGTCGACGCCCTCGACAAACCAGCGCTGTGTAATAAAGTAAACAATTAACAGCGGCAAAATAGACAGCACGGTGCCGGCCATTTTGATTCCTTCATTTAATTGATTTCCTGAGAGTCCCATTTCTGCCGGGAACATCTTCTGGAACGTTGCCACAAACTTCTGCAGCTGCAGCGGAAGGGTTGTGAGCTGATCTCCAAAGTAGATTGCCGCCAAATAGGTTTCATTCCAATACCATACGAACGAGAAGAGAAAGGAAATGATGACGGCCGGTACAGCCATTGGCAAGGCAATCGTCAAGAAAATCCGCAGGTGCCCCGCTCCGTCGATTTGCGCAGCCTCTTCAAGCGCTTTTGGCACCATTCTGAAAAACTGGAAAAAAATTAAAATGAAAATCGCACTGTTTAACCCTTGTCCGAAGGCTGCAGGCAAAAGAAAGGCCTGCAGACTGCCAAGAATATTCAGCTCATTGAAAAAGATGTATCTCGGAATCAGCGTAACCTGAGGAGGAATGATAAAGGTTGCAAGCACAAGCACGAAAAACACCTTTTTCCCTTTAAACTCAAATCTCGCAAATCCGTATCCAATTACAGCTGCAACGGCCGTTTGCGCCAAAGCAGGCAAAACCGTTACATATAATGTTTCAAGCAGTGTTGAAAAGAAATTCAGCACTTCATTCGCTTTTTCGTAGTTTCCAAGATAGAATTCAGTCGGAATCCAGTTCACCAATGGATTCAGCAGATCATCCAGGCTTTTGAAGCTGAACGATCCCATGTATAAAAGCGGATATAGATAGACAAATCCAATTCCAATCAATAAGCCATACGTGAGGAGTTTAAAGAGCAGGCCATCTGTTCCCTGCATCCCCATGAAAATGCGTTTTATTTTCACTAGACTATTCTCAAGCTTTTCACGTTTCATGCCGGCTCCTCCTTATGTATAGCTTTTCTTTCCTTTTAACATCATGGCGCCAACAGCTGCCGCAAGAATGACTGCGATTGTCAGGAAGTAGATCCATGACAGCGCTGAAGCATATCCAAAACCTGTATCGACTTTGAACATATTTTTTTGAATATGGGCGATGATCGGATTCAATGAAAATACGGAATACGTTACGATCGTATAAATCGTATTCACAACAATCATAGGTGCAAGACTCGGAAGCGTTACCTTCCAAAATGACTCCCAGTTTGAAGCGCCATCGATTTTGGCTGCTTCATACACCTGTTTATCGATCTTTTGAAGGGCTGCAAGGAAAATTAAGATTTGCACGCCTGAGAACCAAAGAATCATAATCAGATTTTTTATTAGGTAGAGCAGAATGCCGTTGATAAACACATCCGGATTTGCATTCAGAGCTTCATAGATTGCATACTGCTCGATGGAAGGAATCGTTGTGACACCCTGGTCGATCAGTTCTTTGATTACCGGACCGCTCGCGATGATGACAGGCAGGAAAAAGATCGTCCGGAACAGTCCGCGGAATTTGATTTTTTGATTAAGCAAGAGCGCGATGATTAAAGAGAATACAATGATGATCGGCACGGAAATGATGATTTCCTTCAAATACGTTCCCATGTACTCTAAAAATAGGGCATCTACTCCGAAAGCATACTTGAAGTTTTCAAATTTCACGAACTCCGTTTCAATTCCCCCGGTTGTAATCTTGACTTCCTGAAAGCTCAAGAACAAAGAATAAAAAATGGGAATCGCGGTAAAAACCAAAAAGCCGATAATCCAAGGAGAAATAAAGAGATAACCGATCATGCTGTTTTTTGACTTCAGTAACGGCTTCACTGCTTATCCCCCCCATCGGTTACAATAAACCCTTTTGCAGGAATTTCATGGACGCCTGCACGGTATGACGTGTTCGTATAATTAACGATGATGGTCTTGCCGTTTGAGTAAGAGACCTCTACAATCCCAACTGCAGGAACAGTACGGCTTTCGATGGTCTCACCTTCAACTGCGCCAAGGCTTTCCTGCATCATTTTATACTGATTCACGATTTCATCCTTCCAGCTGTCAAACTCCGATGTATAAAGATCTTTAGAGGGTGTTTTCATCAGTAAATGGGACGGCTCATCCGTCAAGTAAAAAGATGGATAGGCTCCGTATTCAATCATTCTCAGCACATCATCCTTAGAATCCGAGTGGAAATTTGAGAATTCTGCATAGTACGGAATATAGCCCTTCAGTACAATTTGCAGAAAAGGCACGGTGTCACTTTCAAAGATATAATTTGACGATGTCATCGGAGCATCGAGAAAGCGGTCTGTTTGTCCCCATGCATAGGCGTTCGGGTTATAGAGAGCCACCTCTCCCGCTTTATGAAGCTGTGAAAATAACTTGTTATACGTTTCTGCTGTTTGAATTCTCGAGGACCTGTTCCCTTTTGTGTAATCAGAGAAAAGGATCGTTGAGCTTCCATCCACAGCTGCATTTTTCATGCCGTACTCGCTGTATTGCTTGAGATCCTCTTTTGCTATTTTCAGAGACTTGTCCGGTGATAAATAATAGTACGTTTTATCATCCTTTTTGTAAGAGATGGTTTCAGAGCTGACTTTTTTGCTCACATCTTTACTGCCGGAAAAGCCTCCTGCATTTTCATAAGCCTTTGTGTAATCTGTCTGGAAGAAAAGCGGGACATTTTCATTTTCAAGTGCTTCAGTGGCATCCTTCACGTCCCCTTTGCTCCCGAGCTTTTTCTCCACCGGAAACTTCGAAGGCAGTGTGCCTGTCAAACCACCCTTTGACCAGCCCTTGTAAATCATGAACATGTCTTCAACCTTTTCTTTTTTCAATTCTTTTGCAAAATCAGGAAGCTTTTCTACAGGTGTCATCGGTATGACCGAATCCCAGAACAGTCCTTTTTTGGTTTCGCTGCCCAAGAATTCCAGACGTACTTCTGCCCGATCTTCTTTTTTTGCAAGCTGCTTCGTTTCTATGAGATACTCCTGATAGCGCTTGGCCATGCCGACATAATCTGCCTGTTCATTGGACAGAAAGTAATATCTTAAAGAGATATCAAATGCATTCTTCTTTTTTTGGTAAACGTTTGTGCCGCTCATGCTTTTGCTTGTCGGCTGATAATATTCATAGCGGTAGTTGAATTGAGCAGTCGTCCAGTTGAAATCGGTGGATACGCCGGACGGATAGGCAAGGATGTCCCCGTACTCTGCGCCTTTTTCCACTATTGCAGCGAACCCGTTTTTCTTGATGCCGTGCACCGCTCCAAACACCGGCATGCTTATTTGTTTAGCAGGAACTGTTTTTTCTTCCGTTTTATCGGATGACTTTTGAAAACCCGCATCTGCGCCGTATATAGCGCCTTTAAATGGAGCATCTGCTTTACTGCCTTTTTCATAGCGGATGAGAGCCCCGCTTCCGTCCGGGATAAACATATAGCCATTCCGTTCGTCACCATTTACCGCTCCAAGGAAAGGGTATACTTTCATCGAAATCAGCTTGTTCCGTTTCCCTTCTTTTAACTCCTTATCAGGAATACTGACGGCAATATTGTCTTTTTCAAGCGTGACACTCAGCTCAAGGCTGATTTTTGATCCATTCATATAAACCTTGGCACTAAAGCCGTTATCTGTGATTTTCACATTCGGCCGTGAATCATTTGTCTGAATGCTCTCTGACTTGATCTTTCCGCGGCGGTCGCTGTACTCAATTGTGACCGCCGACTGTGCCATTTGTTCCCACGTTTTATTGAGGCGGACACCCTCAACCTGATCGATGCCTGAATTCCAAATATAATTTGTTTTCTTATCCAGTATTTTAAGAGCAAGAGAATCTTCATTTACATATAAAATGAGATATTCATTTTCAGCAGCCTTCTCAAACCCTTCAACCGTGCCTGCCTGTGCCTGCTCTTTCACTTGCTTCTCAGGCTGGGTGAACCCGCTTGCGCTGTATTTTAATAGATCTTCTTTCTTCTCATCAGGAGCAGCATAGGCCTGCAGCGGCATCATCAGAACCAGTAATCCAGCTATTAATTTCTTATACACGTAAGATGACCTCCTGAATGATAGAATAGACGAAATCGTAAACTTGATCGAACAGTACAAACATGATGAAAATGACCAGCAGCATGATGACCATTCCAAACAGCGTCATAAAAATGTTGCGGATTGTTTCGCTGAACGTATAATTGTGAATTTCCTTTATCATGATGAACAGAATGATGACGCACCAAGCGTAGACAATTTGAATGGAAAACTCATAAAAAAATGATTCATTCAGCGTCAGGATATTCGTAATCAATGTAATAGGAATGCTGAACACAAGATACGGTGCAAGTGAATAGATCGTTCCTCTGTAAATATCAACAAAGCGCCCTTCCCCGTCATTGATTGTGCTGACGAGATAGTTAATGATGATGAACAGGGCAAGCGGAACAAACACCTTCAGCAGTTCCATTGACAGATTAGCCTCTTCCCCGCCATGTGCGGAAAAGATAAATCCCGTTTGATAAGTAGCAAATAAGTATTCGATAAATAATAGAACGTAGAGAATCGTCGCCGATAAGACAGATGCATGATTTTTCCGTTTTAAATAATAAAAGCTGTCAATCGGATGACGGAAAAATTTAAAAAGAAAGAAAAGCTCCGCTATCCGTTTCCTCTTTTTCAATCGTCCCATCCGTTCTTTGGGACCCTTTAACAGATTTCTTTTTTTATCGAAATGTTTAAAAACAGAATAAAAGATTGCTGCTAAGATGATAAAAAATAAAACCGTTCCGAGATGCTTCTGCATCCATTCATGCCGTATTTCCCAGAAGGAATTGGAGTATCCGCCGACATCTTCTGCAAATTTGAATTCTTCCAAAGCAGCCTCATAGTCCTGCTGTTTGTAGTACGCCCTTCCCATTGCTGTCCTTGCAAGCCCGAAGGAAGAATTTTGTCTTAAGACGGATTCAAAGTATTGCTGACTTTCCACATACAGCCCCTCTTTAAAGAGGGCAATTCCTTCATGAACGCTGACAGAAAAGGATGTCGTATCATAAGTCTGAACCATGCCTCTTTCTTTATCCGCCACATACAGCCGCCCATTCCGGTCAACGGCAATCCCTGATGGCTGTTTGAGAAGCCCGATGCGGTTCGTCCCATCGTCTTTTCCGCCAAAGATGAATAAGAGATTGCCAAAGCTGTCGTATTCATAAATCTTTCCGTTTGCACTTGAAACAAATATGTTTCCAAGCGGATCGACTGCAATGTCCTGAAGGGAAGCCACCTCTGAAATATCCGGTGCAAGCATGTTATTCCCTGCCACATTCAGTTTTTTGATGACTTCTTCCTTCGTTCCCTCTGTTATGGAATAGATAAGGCCTTGTTCGTCAATGGCTATATTGTCCGGAGCCGGAGGAGTTTTCATAAACAGCTTCATTTTCCCGCTTGCATTCAGCGCATTTTGCAGGAATGACTTGATCGAAGACCGCGTGCTGTTTACTCCGTAATACCCAAGAAAATTCCCTTCCCGGCTGAGCTGGATGATCCCGTTTGTTGAGCCCTCGCCGATGATGTATAGGTTTCCGCGCTTATCAACGCCTATTTTCTGCGGTTTAAAAGGAGACTTGCTTCCAAATAGCGGTGAATCAGGCTTCTCGTACTCTTTTAAAAGCTTTCCTTCGCTTGAAAACCTGAACACTTTCTCTTGTTCATAGTCTGCAGCGTAAACTTCTCCGTTTTCATCCACAAACACACCAGTAGGATTTTTCAAAATCCCCTCGCCAATCTCTTTGACAATCTCGCCATTCAGATTCGACACAATGATTTTCTGAGTCTTTGAATCTGCGAGGTAGATTTGATCCTTTTTATCAATGAAAAGATCTTCCGGTGTCATCTCCTGATTGCCGAGCGTTAACTGTCCAAGAGGCTTATAGGCTGTCTGTGTTTTGGTAAGATCTCCATTTGCTGATAATGTCTCTGTCTTATAAGGGACAGAAGCCTCCGCCTCTGTCTGCCAAGGCAGCAGACAGACAAGCAGAGCGCAGATGATTCCTTTCGTAAACTGCTTCATTTCCCTCCCCCCTATCTGTTACTTGATTCCTGAATGAGCCATCGTGTTCATAACCTGGCTTTGAAGGATGATAAAGATGATTAAATTCGGTACAAACATAATTAAAGATGCCGCAGCTGCAAGCCCTTGCCCTGCTACTGTATTTCCTGTCACCTGTGAAGCGAGCGTTGACATAAAGAAAGAGAATGTCTTCAATCCTTCGTCATTCACATAGAGTGTGGATGTCTCAATATTGTTCCAAACAAGCTGAAACGACAGAATCGCAATGGTGGCAATCGCAGGCTTCACTAATGGAATGATGATCCTTAAAAAGATCTGGGCATCCGTTGCTCCGTCAAGCTTTGCCGCTTCTATCAGCTCATTTGGAATTTGATCAATAAACTGCTTCACCAAAAACAGACCGATCGGCATGGCAAGCAGCGGAAAGATATGTACGACAAAGACATTGATCAAGCCAAGCTCCTCAATCAGAAGATACCTTGGAATGGCGACAGCAGCCGGAACGAACATTAAAGCGACTGTATTGATTTCAAAAATGGTTTTCTTCAGCCTGAATTCTTTTTTTGAGAGAGCATAGCCGGCCATTGTACTGATGACGACGGTTAAAAAAACAACGATAATCGTAATGACAATACTATTAAATAAATAGCGCGACATCGGAACCCCGCTCGCTGTGGATTGAGCAAAAAGATCCGCGAAGTTCTGAAGCGTCGGTTTTTGCACGAAGAACCGCGGCGGATAAGCAAACAGCTCGTCTATCGGTTTGAACGCGTGAAAAAAGATATAAACGATAGGCAGTGCCATGAACGCCGCAAGCGGAATCAGAAAGAGGAAAAACTTCCACTGGCTGATATGAAATTTCGACGGATTGATTTTAGTTCCCTGAAAAGCTGACATACGGTTCCACTCCCTTTCGTTTAATCCTTCTCTCCGAATAATCTCCAGGCCACTTTAGAAAATGCATAGACGACAAGGAGCAAAACGACAGAAACAGCAGCTGCGTAGCCCATTTCATAGCGGATAAACCCGTAATCCTCCAAATGGTTGACCATGAGCTGTCCGGCATATTGCGGCGTCGGATTTGCACCTGATAACGCTACTCCGATCGCTCCTGCCTGAAAGGTTCCGACAACCGCCATGACTGCTCCGAAAAGCATTTGAGGTCTCATTGAAGGAATCGTGATATAAATAATTTCCTGGAATCGATTTTTAATGCCGTCGATGTATCCCGCTTCATAAATCTCGCTGTTGATATTCAGCACACCAGACAGCATCGCGAGGAATCCGACCCCCATGCTGCCCCATAGTGTGACAAAAATCATGATTTTCATTAAATATTCCGGTGACTGCAGCCACTGAATCGGCTCTAAAAGCACGCCCATTGTAATCAGCAGACTGTTCAAATACCCTGTCTCATCTCCGCTGAAGATTATTGTCCATACTACTGACATCGCGATTCCCGCCGTCATGGACGGCGAGTAAATAATCAGTGCGAGGACAGTTCTCGGTTTTTTAGGAATTTGAGCAAGCGCCCATGCCAGGATAAAGGAAAGAATGTATCCTCCCGGCCCGACAATCAATGCAAAGGTCAATGTATTCGGGAGGACCTTCTGCATAAAAACCTCATCTTGTGTCATCAAAGCCACATAGTTGCTTAATCCAATAAAGGATGGTGCTTCAATCGCATTAAAATAAGTGAAGGATAATACTATTGCAGCAGCTACAGGAATGATGATGAAAACAGAGAAAAAGATCAAATAAGGTGCCAGGAAAACCCACTGGCTTCTGTCCCGCTGTTTACTCTTCATTTTCATCGACCGCCCAACTTTCTACAGTTTCTATTGAAGGAACCCGATATGGCTTGACCATCTTGCCATCTTTCATATATCCGAACTCTTCCATCTTGCGGCTGATCTCTCTGTCGATGGCAATAACAGAATCATCAACTGCCGATCTTGTATTTTCTCCGTCAAAGACGATGCGGTTCCAGATATTGCTCAGCTCACGCTCAACCATATAAGCACCCGGAGTCTTTGGAACCTCCATTAAATATTCCCATTGTTTCAAAATGGTTGCTTTATGCTCTTCTGGCCAAGGAAGCTTTTTAAAAGCTTCCAAATTAGCTGTATTCCACATATACTCAGGTCCGTATAGGGTTTGAAGGCTTGTCGCGAATTCTGTTTGCGTTTCTTCCTTCATCCACCACTTCAAAAGCTCCCAAGATGCCTCTTTATCTTTTGAACCTTCAAATATCATCGCGGATTGGCCTGAACCAGTGGCCCAGCGTTCAACTGTTCCATCCTTTTGCTTAACGCCCGGATGCGGTGCAATGTCCCACCATCCTGCGATTTCAGGCGCAGCAGCTGTTAATTGGATATATGTTGTAAACGTGGAAATCCCAATCGGCAGGGTTGAATAACGGAAATGGTTATAAAAATTCGGAACTTGAAGCGGCATACTGTAAATCGTATTTAAATCCGTCATAAACTGAATGCCCTTTAACGATTCCTCGCTGTTTATCGCTGTCGTCATCCCGTCTTTTCCATACAGATCTCCCTGAAATTGATAGATGTATGGTGCTGTCGTCTGAAAAGCCTTGAACCCGCCCGATCCTGAAATCGGCGTATAATAGTTCATGCCGTACCGCTGCAATTCCGGCAGGATGCTTACGACATCATCCCATGTGTCAGGTACAGGGAGATTTAAAGCTTCGAGGATGTCCTTGCGGTAAAACTGCACAAAGAAATCCTGTGTCTCAGGCAGGGCATAGACGGAATCATCAATCATTAACGGCAGAAACGCCCCCGGCGAAAACTGTTTGCTGAATGAATCAAAATCGTCAAATTGCCGCAAATCGACTGCTGCATCACGCATGGATAATTCATATGGCAGCCAGTTGCTTATCCCAAACGCCACATCCGGCTGCTTGTCAGCTGCGCTTGCTAAAATCAGCTTTTGTTCATCAGGCATAATCGAGAATTTCACCCTGATGCCCGTTTCCGGCGTAAACGTGCGGTCAGCCGTGTTCTGAATCAGCTCCACATATTGTCTTGGACGGTTTACCCAAACTTCAATTGTTTTTTCATCTGCTTCAGAAGCAGAATAATTGCCCTTTGAGAAGGAGAGGAAAAATCGCTTCACTCCGTCTGCAGCTTGTGTAAGGAACCCTGCTTCTGCCGGAGGAACATCCTTGCCGCCATGCACATAAAAACGGTCAATGGTCAGCGGCTGTTTTTGAATATCAAGCAAGAAATTTCCAAGCAGCTGGGCAACAGACGCTGAGCCTTCTGATAACTCCGTCATACGGTTCGGAATTTTGTCAGGTTCGCCTCCAAGCGTTCTAAGCTTTTTAGCTGCAAGTTTAATAGACACAACCTCTTTTGATTCTTCCTCTGAATCACTCAGCCCCTCTAGGTAAACGCTTTCTCTTTCAAGCTCGTCTGCCCATGTCAGCACCTGTTTATCGATATCAGGAATAAACTCGCTTATCTTCCAGTTGCGGGAGCGGTCGGTTTGATTTCCTGTCAGCTTCCGGATCGATAAGGAAAGCTCCTCAATTTCTTTCATCACTTCATTGGTCTTGGCAATGACTCTCTCTGCCGGCGAAGCATCCGCCACTAACTCAATTTCATGGCTTCCCTTCTTCAGATAAAACAGATATGGCTCTCCTTCTTTGCTGCCCAGAGTTTCATTGGCCCATTTTTTGCTGAATGGAAAAGGATAATGAGCAACTTCTGCAAAAGGAATGCCGCCGTCAATTTTCACTTTTCGAAAAACCGTTCCGCCCGTTTCTTTGTTTTGCAGAACTTTAAAGGTTAAATGATAATAGCCGTCATCTTCGACATTCACCTTCCAGGAGACACTTTGGCCGCTTGTACTCCATGACTCTCCTCCAAGCGTATTTAAAAGCAGATGCTTCGGATCGTTTGGTACAGCCGATGAATCCTGTTTCGCTTCGGGACGTATGTAGGAACTGTTCTTTTTGAAGATTTTTTCAGCTTCATACGCTTTAAGCGATGAAATGGCTTTTTCTGCTTCCGCTCCATATTCTTTATATGTCTTAAGCGGAACAGGCGCAGAAACGTAAATCTTTCCGACAAGCATTTCGCCTCTTAAATTTGTTACGGTAATTTTGTTTTTTCCTTTTTTCAAATGATACTTCAGCGCTTCCGGCTGCAGCCCGCTTGCATCCTCAGATTTCGTTTTTTTCCATGCAGGACTTGCCACTTGCTTAGGAAGCATGTCATTGCCGAATCGGTCTGAGTCAAACGTGTTTTTCTCATTTTTCCAATCTGCAGGAAACACAATTCTCCTGCTTTCATAGTAAGGAAAGCTGCCGTTCACTTGTATTGCGCCCTCTATTGGGACAACCTCTTTGCCGAGCGGATAGTAGTCAAATCCAAGCTCATATAAACCTTCTTCTTTTATATCAATCTCAAAAGAAAAGGATTGCTGATTATGCCAATAGAAGACACGATCGCCATAATCTTTGCTTTTTACTGCAGGCAAAAGATTTTTTGGATCTGCTTCAGTAAAGTCAGAGGGCAGCACAGCCATCTCATTTTCTGAGGCGGCTGTGATTCCCTTCTCTTCCCATTCGGAGAGGATGGAATGATATCTTTCTTCTACGACTTGGCCAGTGCTCTTCTTTTCTTCAGCAAAAATGTGTTGGTGTTGGAACAGTACGAACAGCAGTAGGACCGACCAAACGAGTATCTTAGATTTCATGCCAATCATCCTCCTAAATGCGAAATGGAAATTATTTATTTAGTGCATCTATTGCTTCTTTGCTCTTTTGATCTGCAAGTTCATCAAGCTGTTTTGCATAATCTTCTACTTTCAGCTCGCCCTTCCAGAAGCTCTCAATCATCTGTCCGATTGTTGCATTTGCATTTTCTCCTGCTTTAATGCCAGTTGGTGCTTCCCATCTTGATTCAACAAATCCAGGGACCGTTTTAACCGGTTCAATGATGGCGTTATCAAGGTTTTCATAAGCTGTACGGATACCTGGAACTTCGCTCAGCTCAAAGTAAGCTTCTAATACTTCTTCATCACTTGTTACAGGCAATGTATTCAGTGCTTTGTCTTCTTTTTCAACCAGCTCAAGACGTTTCATAAAGCCCTCTTTGCCAAAAGACATCCATTTTGAAAATTCGTACGCCTCTTTAGCATGCTTCGTTGATTTGGAGATTCCAAGGAAGTCATTTGTTACAATCGTTCTTCCTCCTGGAATACCGATGAAATCCCATTCAAAGCTTGCGTTTTGAGTTAAGTTTCCAGTTCCCCATGTTCCATCCCACTTAACTGCAACCTGCCCTTGCATCCAGACCTCTTCCGGATTTTCGCCTTTGAATTTCGCTTTTTGGTCATCCGTCAATGTTTCATAAGCATAGCCGTTTGCATTCATCTCTTTTGCGATATTCACACCGTTAATAAACTCTTTGCTGTCAAGCTGATATTCGCCATCTTTATATGTGTACCAGCCAAGATCCTCGTTTACAGCTGATGGATACCAATCTGGAATAGAGAATGGGTGGTTAATGCCGGCAACGCCATTATTGATGTTTGTAACATCTTTAATTGCACTCATAAATTCGTCAAATGAAGCTCCGTATTCCGGGTAATCGAGATTTGCTTCATTGAACAGATCTTTATTGACTAAATATCCAAGAAAATGCTGTGCATATGGAAGCGCATATACCTTGTCACTGTAAGTAGCAGACTGCTTAATCACTTCCGGAATCTTTTTGAAATCCTCATCCTTTGAAGTCATTTCTGTTAGGTCCATTAACCAGTCGTTTGATAAAGGAAGCGGGATTTGTGCAAGCATGAAAACATCCGGCATTTTCCCTCCGCTTGCTGCTGCTGATAATGTACCGTTCCAGTCCGTTGCAGCGATCGACTCGTCTATTTTAATTTTGATATTCGGGTTTTTCTTTTCAAACTCTTTAATCATGACTCTTTCTAAGTTTTGCTCTTCTTCAGTCCCAAGTGTCCAGTTCGCGTAAGATAACGTGATTTGCTCTTTATCTGATTCCTTTTTATCTGTTGAGGCTTTGTCTGAATTACATGCGGCAAGCGTGAACACTAAGGTCATAATGGCTAATAAGGAAACAAGCTTTTTCATGTGAAACTTCACTCCCTTTTCATTTTTATAATCATGTTTTTGGACAATTAGCGGCGGCCGCTTCTTATCCTGAATTTCTTGTCATCAATTCAACTTTCAATCCTTCAGGGGTATAGTCAAAATCTTTATTCAGCATTTTAAATAATGTCTGAGCAGCGATGGTTCCCCATTCTTTTCTCGGTACTTTTACAGTTGTAAGAGACGGGGTGAAATGGCGCGAAACAAAAATATCATCGAATCCTGTTATTGCAAGCTCTTCAGGAACCTTTATCCCATTTTCTCTTGCTGCCCGGATCGCACCCATCGCCATTTCATCATTGGCACAGACAAATGCAGATGGAATGGAAGATTTCATCTCCATAAAAGCTTTCATTTCTGTATATCCGCTCTCTTCCGTGAAATCTGCCCTGATTAAATCTGACTCCTCAAGCATCATGCCATGCTTGCTCAGCGCTTTCACAAATCCCGTTAAACGTGTTTCCCCGTCATAAGATTCCTCTGAACCGCCTACAAAGCCTATTCGGGCATGTCCCTTTTGAACCAAGTAGTCGACAATCATTTTTGCTCCTTCATGGTTAGGAAGCACAATGTTCTTTATATAGGGATTTTGAATTTCACGATCCATCACCACAAACGGCATTTTTTCGTTTGCCAAGGTTTGCAGCAGCTGATCTTCCATATGATAGTTTAAGATAATAGCTCCATCCACATAGCGCTCTACAAGCAAACGATGTGTTTCAACTGATGCACATACAACCAGTTCGTAGCCATTCTCCATCACAACATCCTGAATTCCTTCAACCATGTCATTAAAAAATGGTCCCGTGAAGCCGCTTAAGAATAAACCGATGATGTTTGTTTTCTTCGTCTTGAGATTTTTCGCCATTCCATTCGGACGATAGCCAATCTCTTCTGCTGCAGTCAGAACTTTTTGTCTAGTTTCATTCGTGATCAGCGGACTGCCATTCATTGAATAAGAGGCAGTAGACAAACTCACATTTGCCCGCTTTGCGACATCTTTTAGAGTTACCAAGAGCTCCCCCCCTTAGGAAATTAACCACTCTATTGAAGTATGTATTGAAACGTTTCAACGGCAGTTAAAAGAATATTGAAACGTTTCAATTTGAATTTTAAAAAAATTCGAAACACTCAATTGAAACGTTTCAATGGATTTATTATATTCCGGTTTGAAAACGATTACAATAGGGAAAATAAAAAATTTGAAATATTTTGAAAGCGCAAACGATTGCATTTCATCGCTTTGGGTTGGAGGGATCATTGTATACTTTTGATTCCACTTTTCTCCGCAAAAACCATAATGGTGGAATCATTACATACTTTTGTTTCCACTATACTGGGCAGAAACGAAAATAGCGGAATCATAGCATACGTTTGATTCCATTTTTCTCCGCCAAAACCAAATGCGAGGAATCATAGGTTATCCATCTGAATTTTCCCATGGGAACGTCATGTTATTTAGAAATCCCTGCTTTTCTAGCTATCTCTGCAATAAGTCAGGTTTGACCATTGACATTCAATGCGCCCCGCTTCAGAATGCCCGCAATAAAAAAATCCCCCAGCCAATATAGACCGCGGGACTTTCTTATTGAACAACCTTCGTACGAATTGACTCTATGTACGCATAAGCCTGTTCAATTTCTTCTTCTGTGTACTTCTGCTTGCTCTTCAGGGTAAATACCTTCTCCATCACTTCTTCTTTTTCAAGAGTGTCGAAGAATAGAACCGTAGATACCAGTTCAAGGAATCTTGCTGATTGACTGTTCAAATCTTCCATGCACTCTTTAAGCGGAGGCATCTCGAGATCGTAATGAGTTAAAAATTCCTCGCCCGTTTCTGTCAGGGAGTAGCGGTATTGAAAGTAGCCGCCCTTTTTCTCATGCATTTCGTTTAAAAAGCCTAAGTTGCAGAGCTCTTCAATTCTGAGAGTAAGCTCCTCCGAATATGGGCCATAAAAGTGAAAGTCGTACTTTTCATAAAAAGGAAGATTGATCTTTTTGGCGATGTAGATCATCTTCTGCAGCTTTTTCCGTCCGGTAATTTCTCCTGATGAAGAAAATACCTTCATCAGCTTTGCGTGTTCGTTAAGCAAACCCCTTCACTCCTAACCTTGTATTTTCACACTATCTCTCTCTTTTTATAAGTTTAACAATTCCAAAATCTGTTTCTTGGCCGTTCGTTTTGCTGACATATCTTGAATGAGATCTAATGGAAAATACAGCTTATGGTCTGTTCTGCGTTTTCCGGAAATCGCGTCTACTATTTCAGACTGGCGGGAAAGCTCGCGCAGGTCTCCATTCGGCAGCTGCAGGTGAATAGGCAGCCGCTCCTCTTCCTCTCCCGGACGATAGAAGTCATAAGGAAGGTCTGAAGATGAATCAACAACTAAGTAATAGTCAGGATCAATGCCTGCTTTTTTAAAGAGGGCCGTAAGCTCCATCAGCTTTTTCATTTCCATCGTGGCTGCCGGATTAAACTCGGCATATTGAAACAGATTCCGGTTCATGAATCTTGAACAAAGATCTCTCAATATAGGATCTGCCTCTTCCTGCCACTGCTGAAAATAGTACAGAACAACGGACTCATCCAATTTCAGATAATCATGAGTTGTCACTTCATCTTCAAAAATGGAGTAAAAGTGAATGGGATCCTGTTTAAATGTGTAGTAGTCTTTATGCAGCTGTTTTGCGCGATGAAGGATTTTCGTCAAAATAACCTCTGCACTGCGGGTCACCGGGTGGAAATACACCTGCCAATACATCTGGTAGCGGCTCATTATGTAATCCTCGACGGCATGCATGCCGCTTTGCTTAATCACGACCTGATCCTCGCGGGGCCTCATCACCCTCAGAATCCGCTCCATATCAAAATGGCCATAACTGACACCTGTAAAATAGGCATCCCGCTGCAGGTAGTCCATGCGGTCGGCATCAATCTGGCTTGAAATAAGACTTACAACTTGTTTATTTTCATATGTTTTCTCAATGACCTCCGATACCTTCTTCGGAAAATCATCGCCCATCCGGCGGAGCACTTCGTTTACTTCGGTGTCTCCCACAAGAATGTCACGCGTGAACTTTTCATGATCCAAATGAAACACTTTTTCAAAAGAATGCGAGAACGGACCGTGTCCCAAATCATGCAGAAGTGCCGCACAAAGCGAAAGCAGACGGTCATCCTCATTCCATTCAGGACGCCCTTTAAACACATCATCTACAATTCTCCGTACAATTTCATAGACTCCTAAAGAATGATTAAACCGGCTGTGCTCTGCTCCGTGGAAAACTAAATAGGTCGTCCCCAGCTGACGGATTCTGCGGAGCCTTTGAAATTCCTTCGTTCCGATTAAATCCCAGATCAGCTTGTCCCGTACATGAATGTATCTGTGAACAGGATCTTTAAACACTTTTTCCTCAGATAACTTCCCGCTCCGATAGGCCATCGCTTTCCCTCTTCCATCTTGACTTGTTTCCATTATATCGATTCTAATTCGACGCAAACAACCACTTTTTCTGAAGTTAGCTGGATAAAAAAATCACCACTGCATAAATGTGCCAATGGTGATATTATTTACTGATTTTTGTTTCAATCTTCACAATCAATTCGTCCTCATTTGGTGCTGAGAGCGGACGATTATTTACAAATGCAAACGATTTTTTTCTTCCCGGACCGCAGTATGATTGACACCCGATATCAATTTTCGCTTCGGGATCAACTTTTTTCAGGCGGGGGAGCAACGTCTTAATGTTGGTTGCCTGGCAATCGTCGCATATTCTGAATTCATTTGCCACCTTATTTACAACCCTTTCCTTCTGTTAAATCACGTTCAAACACTATTTGGTATTTTACCGTTAATCGATCTTCATTGCAAGCCGGGGGAAATAACTTCTATTATAGCCAAACGGGAAAAATGGAAGGAAAATCTAGTATCCTTCTAATATTTTTGTATAAAGCCCAGTGTTTCTGGTCAAAATGATAACAGGAAAATACACAACTATCTATCTAAGAAAAGCGGATCGCCTTGCTCATCCTGATTCTACTCGGAGGAGCCGGCAATTCCACTTGCCATCCAAGCTCAGGAACTTTATAACTTAAAAGGGAGTTGAGACCATGAAGCAAAGACAAGATGCCTGGTCAGAAGAAGATGATTTATTATTAGCTGAAACCGTGCTCCGCCACGTTCGAGAAGGAAGCACACAGCTAAACGCATTTGAAGAAGTTGGAGACAAACTCAATCGTACATCAGCAGCCTGCGGTTTCCGCTGGAACGCAGTTGTCAGACATAACTATGAAAAAGCGCTTCAGCTGGCAAAAAAACAGCGCAAGCAAAAAATGAGAGCAACCGGCAAGGGACAGCCCGCCAAAAAGCAATTGCTGTATTCTCCGCCGGAATCAGAAGCAGCACCGGTAATGACTGAAGTTGAAGCTTATGAGACGAATAACGAAGAATTGCCTGCAGTCACTCACCCTGTCTACAAAGAAGAAGTCTATCAAGAAGAGACCTATGAAATCCCATATACTGCGCGCAGAACACCTGCCGCATCTGCTGATCTCACAATGAACCAGGTTATCGCATTTTTAGAATCTTATTCTTCGAACAATGAACATGTCAATGCCTTAAAACTTGAGAATGAGAGATTGAAACGCGAAAACTATGAGCTTTCAAGACGCAATCAGGATCTGGCCGTAAAAGTTTCTCAGCTTGAACAGGATACTGTTATGGTTCAAGAAGATTATGAAACATTAATGAAGATTATGAACCGTGCAAGAAAACTAGTTTTATTTGAAGAAGAAGAGCGTCCGGCTACGAAGTTTAAAATGGACCGGAATGGGAATTTGGAAAAGTTGGCTGAATGAGAAAAGCGGAAGCGCCCGTTTAGCGCAGGCATGACAGATAAGAAATTGCCCGAAAAGTCCCGATAAATAAGACTTTTCGGGCAATTTTGTTCTTGGAAGAGGAGCCTGAGCGCTGGAGCTGGACACCGATGCGCAGAAATAGTTGGATATCCACACAGGCATCTATTTTAGCTGAGTACACTTCTTGGGGACATCATGTATTAAAAACTTGTTTATTGAGCAGAAAGTGCTTCAAAGACGTTATTGGAGCACTAACTATGGGTAGTCAAGGAGCATAAGTGCTCTTATACGATGTTTACAGCACAAGCTCCGAACGGTGAGGAGTCGCAAGTGCTCTTATAAGGGCTTTACAGCACATACTCTAAATGCCGTGAAAACGTAAGTGCTCAAAAAGCTCGCTTACAGCACAAACAACAGATGGTGAGGAACGATTAGTGCTCTAAAAAGATCACGAACTAAGGTAAGATTTTTCATATTTGATAATCTCATTGCGCTCGTCTAGAGACACCAACTTCCAATAACATAAAAAGCAGGCAAGGAGAATCCTCCTGCCTGCTTTTGGGAGATATCCCCCGCTTATTGAAATGTCCCAAACACTTTCTCATTACGGTCGTACATGCGAAGCAGATTTTTCTCAAACAGCACCTGCTCATCGACAGACAGCGAAGCAGCGTACATTCTGCCGCTCAGCTCCTTCAAGGTCTGCAAAAATGAAAGCATGAGCGTTTGGACGTTGATTTCGTCATCAAGCAGCTCGCTCAAAGATGCCATTGTTTTTGGAACGATTTCAGGATAAACGAGCTTCGTCGGCTCCTCTTTTTTCGCAAGCTCATAAAATCTGCGTATAAGCTCCGCCCTCTCAGCCCCGCTGCCGTCAGCACAGAGATAAATTTGAACAGCGATACCGCCGCGCAGTCTCCGCTGTGAAATTCCGGCGAATTTTTTTCCGCCTATGCTTAAGTCATAGCTGCCGGGGCAATAAGATCCTGTAATTTCTCGTGCTTCTATCTCAGCACCATAGCCCGCAAGCATCCGCTTAATTAAATCCCACATCGTATCATAGCCGCGATTGATATCGATTCCTTTCTCTGTTTCAGGAAAAATCAGTGATATATTAAGAACCCCTTCATCTAAAACAACAGCGAGGCCGCCTGAATTACGGACGATTACGCGGTACCCCTTTTCTTTTAAATAAGAGATTCCGTCCTGTAAATATGGAAGCTTCGTATCTTGAATGCCAAGCACAATCGTTTTGTGATGAACCCATGTCCTGGCCGTTGCAGGAGAAGTGCCGTTCCCGACCGCAGCACATAACGTATCATCCATCGCAAAGGACTGTCTCGCATCGAAATGAGGTCCGAGGCTGGACTGATCGACAATCTTCCATTCATCTTGTTTTAATAAGGTTTCAAATGACATGTTCATGGACTCCCTCGAGTTAATAAGCATGTTTATTATAGCATGAACGAATAGAATAAAGAGGCAGAAAAAGAGACAGCCAAAACCCGGCTGTCTCTCCATTCTTACTATTAAACCGCTTGCCCGGCAGTAATCAATGCTAACTTATAAACATCTTCAGCATTACATCCGCGTGAAAGATCGTTCACAGGTGCATTCAATCCTTGAAGAATTGGTCCGACTGCTTCAAAGTTGCCTAAGCGCTGTGCAATTTTGTATCCGATGTTTCCTGCTTCAAGACTTGGGAAAACAAATACGTTTGCATCGCCTTTGATGACTGAATCCGGTGCTTTTGATTTTGCAACAGACGGTACAAATGCAGCGTCAAATTGGAACTCACCATCTAAAACAAGGTTAGGCTCCATTTCTTTTGCGATTTTTACCGCTTCAGCTACGCGCTCTGTTTCAGGTGATTTTGCAGAGCCTTTGGTTGAAAAGCTAAGCATAGCCACTCTTGGTTCGATATCAAACATATCAGCTGTTTTTGCACTTTCGATGGCAATTTCAGCAAGATCCTGGCTGTCTGGTGAAATATTGATTGCACAGTCTGCAAAAACATATTTCTCATCGCCGCGAACCATGATGAAGACGCCGGATGTTTTCTTGATGCCTTCTTTTGTTTTGATGATTTGAAGCGCCGGGCGCACGGTGTCTGCTGTTGAATGAGCTGCACCGCTTACTAAGCCGTGAGCTTGTCCTGTGTATACAAGCATCGTTCCGAAGTAGTTTTCATCAAGCAGAATTTTTTGTGCCTGTTCTTCTGTCGCTTTGCCTTTTCGTCGTTCTACGAAAGATTGAACAAGCTCTTTCATGCCTTCAAATGTTTTTGGATCATAAATATCGACGCCATCTAATGTAAGGTTCAGTTCATTTGCTTTTTTCGTAATATCGTCCTTGCTGCCGACAAGAATAGGCTTAAGGATTCCTTCTCCTGCCAAGCGGTTTGCTGCAGTCAGAATGCGTTCATCCGTTCCTTCAGGAAAAACGATTTTCAGCTCTTTTCCAGTTACTTTTTCTTTTAAAAGAGTAAATAAATCAGACATTAAAAAACCTCCTAATTAGTTAAAAACCATTGCTCTATGTTTAAGGATACTCCACTTACAAGCAAATTCAAACAGCCGCGGACTGATAGAGCGCTTACACCTTAAATTCTTTATTTTCTAAATTGACTAACATCTAAACACATGTACTATCTTTTTAATATGGACAATGAAGGCTGTTTCCATTATGGAATGGACAAACTATGGTATAGTTAAAAGGTATTTAAGTATGATGAAACGGAGTGAACTTATATGAGTGAAGCTGCACAAACGTTAGATGGCTGGTATTGTTTACATGACTTCCGCGCAATGAACTGGGCGCTTTGGAAAACGGTAAGCAGTGACGAGCGTCAAGCAGCAATTTATGAGTTTCAGGGTTTGCTTGAAAAATGGGGCATTGCTGAAGATCAAAAGCAAGGCAGTCAGGCACTATATTCGATTGTCGGACAAAAAGCTGACTTTATGCTGATGATTCTGCGCCCTACTATGGAAGAGTTAAATGTTATTGAAACAGAGTTTAATAAATCGAAGCTTGCTGATTATACTCTTCCTACATATTCCTATGTATCTGTTGTAGAGCTCAGCAACTACTTGCCTTCTGGTGAAGACCCATACCAAAATCCTCAAGTGCTTGCCCGTCTTTATCCATCTCTTCCGGAAGCAAAGCATGTTTGCTTCTATCCGATGGATAAACGCCGCAATGGCGAAGATAACTGGTATATGCTTCCAATGGATGAACGCAAAAGCCTGATGCGCAGCCACGGCATGATTGGCCGCCAATACGCAGGAAAAGTAAAGCAGATCATTACAGGCTCTGTCGGTTTTGATGATTTTGAATGGGGAGTTACGCTATTCTCAGATGACGTGCTACAGTTCAAAAAACTTGTTTATGAAATGCGCTTTGACGAAGTCAGCGCACGCTACGGCGAGTTTGGCACATTCTTTGTAGGAAATATTCTTCCTGCTGATAAATTGTACGGATATTTTCATATTTAATAAAAGATTATTGAAGCTCTTGCCAAAGTCGGCAAGGGCTTTTTTTATGGCATAACACAGCCTTTCCATACATACCTATAAATGAGTGAGATTGAATTTTCTACATCTAGTCACCTTATACAACCAGATGTTTTTTTTCATAAGGCAGGTGATGACATGGGAGTGATTCCCTATACATCAAAGGAAGTGGAGCTGCTTGCACGGCTCGTCCGTGCAGAACCTTTGGTTTTTCAGACCTTCCGGAGAATGTCCGGACACCTCGTATAACCAGCCGAATCCGGGAAGGTTCAAAGCACACTGTTTCTTTCTGCCGACTCGATCAAATTGTCCTGACGTTTATTAAATTTTTTCTACTTAAGGAGGTACAACATGAATTCATCGTTCAATCAGTTTGGAGCAGGCTTCAATCCTTATGGAGCCGGGTACGATTACCGTCAGCAGCAGCCGCAATTTGGATATCCCCAACAGGGCGGCGGCCAGGGGATGCAGGGAATGCAAGGGATGCAGGGCGGCGGCATGCAGCAGACTCCCACTCAGGCACAGGGCGGCATGCTCCCGTTAGAGGAATCGTACATTGAAAATATACTGCGTTTAAATCGAGGGAAAGTAGCAACCATCTATATGACATTTGAAGCCAGCAAAGAGTGGAACTCTAAGATCTTTAAAGGCGTCATCGAAGCCGCAGGGCGAGATCATATTATTTTAAGCGATCAAAAAACATCGAAAAGATACCTTCTGTTAATGGTATATTTAGACTATATTACATTTGATGAGGAAATTGCCTATTATTATCCTTATGATATGGCTTCTTCTCCTCCTAGATAACGCGGCACCGGGCATACATTTAATGTATGCTCTTTTTTATGGATGTCTCATCCCTTCCAGTAGTAGCGTTCATCTTCACCGGGATCCTGATGAGATTCGTCAACCTCACGCTCATTTCTGCTTTGAAACAGGGCAAGTGTTTGCTTTTCAATATCAGAATCGGGTTCAGCTGCTGGCTGTGCTGTCTGAACCTCATTTGCTTTCACAGCATCTATTAGGTGTTCCATCAGAACATTGCGCTTCTCTTGCTGTTTCAATAAAGCTGCGAGACCGAGCAAAAGGCTGCCGGCTGCAAGTAATGTGACGTAGATCGTAAAGGAGGGAATATATTGCCAGATCATTATAGAAGATGGACTCCCGTATTCACCAAGTTCTTCTTTAAGCGATTTAAAAATAAGTGATAGATGATTTAGTGCACCCAGTACACCAGATAAAATCATTAAACTTCCTAAAATCAAAAGTACCTTCTTCACATTACATCCCGCCCTTCTTTTTCCCTATTTTACCATGTATTGTGTGATGAGATTACTAGATTTGCACCGGAAACTCTTTATGTTTTTTCTGCGAAACTTGTCGTTTAATTCGTTCAATCAAAAAAGAGCCCCGCATAGGACTCTCTTTACCCAAATTATAAAAACTTCACAACCGCGATGATCATCATGACCCAGGCAATTAAAAAGGACAGGCCGCCGAGCGGTGTGATCGCACCGAGCACACTGATTTGCGTAACGGTTAAAACGTACAGGCTTCCAGAAAATAAGAGAATGCCGATAAACATGAGCCAGCCGGCCCAAGTCAGCATGCCTGCCTGCGGAAGTTTGTCGATTAAAAAGGCGATTACGAATAAGCCGCCCGCATGAAACATTTGATAGGTGACGCCCGTCTGCCAAATTTTCAAGTATTTTTCAGGTACTTTCCCTTCAAGCCCGTGAGCTCCGAATGCACCTAATCCAACGGCCAGAAAAGCGTTTGCTGCAGCTAGTATTAAAAATAGTTTCACGATTATCTTCTCCTCGATTTTAAAATCAGCCTCTAGTTTTCATCTTACCCTATCATTTACTTAATTCAAGACAGCCAGCGGATTCGTCAACAGATGTTCAAAATTTTTGAAGGATTTAAAAATCAAAAATAGAATCGCCGTTCACGCCGTCCTCTTCTTTTTTCTTGCCCAAATTGGATGTCCCCATCATTTTTTGCAGCTGAAGAGCATCCACTTGATGATGAGAAGGCTGCTGCTTTTGTTCATAGCGTTCTTCCGCCTGCTCTTCCAGCACCAGATCACAAAGTGTTTTCACAGCAAGCAGTCTCTCTCTTACTTCTGAATCACTTGATCCGTGCATCGCACGGTGAATTTCTTTTTCCATTTTCGCAAGGAGCTTTGAAATATGTATATCCATCCTTATCGTTCCTCCATTACTTTCTGTATCGCATCGCACATTATCTTTTCGGTGTGTATTTCAAACAGGATTCACCTGATGATTTTAGCACGGTTACGGAAGGTCTTGCAGCAGATTTAAACCCGTAAGCCTTGCAGCCGTTTGGAAAAGCCCTGTCCCACGTGACATAATAATACGTGCATTTTATACAGTTAATCGGCTGATTCTTCATTTAATATCCTGCCTTTATTATCGTCTTTAAAGCCTATTATATCAAAGTTACAGAACATCGCCTGTAAAAAAAGAGGTTTAACCAGGTACGATTCGTGCTATTTAATGACTAGGAAACCTAAAAGGAGAGTGGATGAAAATGAAACCAGCTGTAAAAGAATATACAAATGACGAATCATTGAAAAATGACGTAATGGTACTGAAAAGTAAAGGTGTCGACAAGCATGACATTTATATTCTCTCACATGATGATGAGCGCACAAACCGTGTAGCAAACAACGCTGAAGCAAATACGATCGGCATCTCTGAATTAGGTCTTGGAAGTGCGGTCGGCAACATTTTCAGCAAAAAGGGCGATGAGCTTCGCACGAAATTAGAGGAAGTCGGATTCAGCTCTGCAGAAGCAGAACGCTACGAAGAAAAGCTTGATGAAGGAAAAATCTTGTTGCTTGTAACAGATCATGAGCGTGTAACGGGCTGGGTTTAATTAGAAAAGCGGAAGCGCCCGGTTAGCTCCGACAGACAGATAAGGATCAGCCAGTGAAGGCGCTTTTTGCCAATACTTTCGGATCCGTTCTGGCCGAGGAGCCTGAGCGATTCCGCTCGCCATCGATGCGCAAAAAGAGGAGGTGCAGTCCGCACCTCCTCTTTTTTATTTTATTTCCCAGTCAATATCCTTCCGGCCCATTTCCTTTAGTGCTTCGTTCGCTCTTGAAAACGGCTTGCTCCCAAAGAACCCTTTTCTGGCGGAAAAAGGACTTGGATGCGGCGATTGAATCACAATATGCTTGTCTGTATCAATCAGTGGTTTCTTTTCTGCTGCATGCTTTCCCCATAATATAAACACAACTGGGAGTTCACGCTCATTCAGAAGTTCAATAATGCGATTTGTGAACGTCTCCCAGCCTTGCCCTTTATGTGAGGCGGCCTGGCCTTTTCTCACCGTCAAAACCGTATTCAATAGCAGCACACCCTGCTTGGCCCACTTTTCAAGTGATCCATGATTTGGAGGATCGTATCCAAGGTCGTCCTTCAATTCAAGAAAAATATTGCGGAGCGATGGCGGGAGTTTGACTCCTTCCTGAACAGAGAAGCTGAGTCCGTGAGCCTGATTTGGTCCATGATATGGATCCTGTCCAAGGATCACGACTTTTACATCTTCATAGGAAGTGAATTGCAGTGCATTAAACAGATTTTCCATATCTGGATAGATAGTCTCTGTTTCATATTCTGTCTTCAGGAATTCTCTCAGCCTCTGATAGTAGGGTTTATCAAATTCCGGCTTGAGCCATGTCCACCAGCCGTCATGAAGCAGCTGTTTCATCTGTTTCCACCCTTTCCGAGGTCTAGTCAAATACAGGTTTCTTCTACTAATGTAATTAATTCTTTCAGCAGGGTAACGGAATCTTCAAGCGCTAATGAATAAAACCTCTTCGTCCCCTGCTGTTCAATGCTTACCAATCCCTGATCCTTCAAAATTTTAAGATGGTGGGAAATGGCTGGTCTTGAAAGCCTGGACTGATCGGCAATTTCATTCACAGTCAGACGTTCTGTTTCTGCTAATAAAAGAATAATATCCTGTCTCGCTGGATCCCCGAGAGCATGGAATAATGGGATGCATGAACGAAATGTATCAATGGCTTGGTCTCCCATTTAGCTTCACACCTTTCTTACGCGCGCTCTTGCGTCTTCCGCACAATGCCTGTTACTGTTTTTCGCGGCATGAATCGTACAGCTGCTGCAAGAATCTTATTTTTAAAGCCTGGAATAATCAGCGTCTGTCCTTTTTTCATCCCTTCATATGCCGCATCAGCAACAGTTTTCACATCCATTACTCCGCTTTTAAAGAGCTTGGATTGTTCAAGGGAGGCACGTTCACTGAAGCCGGTTTTAGTAGGGCCTGGACATAAAACTGAGACTGATACACCAGTGCCTTTCAGTTCATTTTCAATTGCTTCACTAAATGATAACACATAAGCTTTTGTCGCGTAATACACAGCCATTAATGGTCCTGGCTGAAAAGCGGCAGAGGAGGCAACATTTAAAACCTGACCGGATTTTTTTGAAATCATATCAGGCAAAAATAGTTTGGTTAGCAGTGTAATGGATTTAACGTTCAAATCAATCATGTTCAGCTCATCTATTGCGGAAGTGTTTTTAAAATCACCATACAGACCAAAGCCGGCATTGTTCACTAAAACGTCAACATGAATTCTCTCCTCCTGCAATTCCTGAAATAACTCATGAATTTGCTTCATATCACTTAAGTCCTTGGCTTTGACGATTGCTGTCGTATTTTTCAGTTCGCCTGCAAGTTTCATCAGTTTCATTTCGTTTCTTGCCGTCAAGATTAGACGGTATCCATCCTGAGCATACTTATAAGCAAGTTCTCTTCCAATCCCATCTGATGCTCCTGTAATTAACACGGTTTTCATCTATAAAAACTCCCTTATGTTTATTTGTTTAAATGTTTAAACATATAGTATCATAGAGGCTGCTTCTTTGCAAATATAAAAAAACTCCCGCTGCAGCAGGAGTCAGGTGATTCTGGGTATCATCGGCTTTCCGTCCCAGACAAGCAAGCTCAGCGCTTCTCTTGCCTTTAACTCGGGTTCTTCTAATAAAACGAAGAAGTTTTTTTGGGGAAGCTTTCCCAATTGATGCTTCTCACTTAGCTTTTCGAGGTAAGATTGTCTTCTTTCATTAAGAGCTGCGGATTGATGATTACCTGTATCAGAAAAAGCATAAATAACGCTTGCCACAGGAACCCGCTTTACTTGAAATTTTTCTGAAACCCTTAAAAAGAAATCCCAGTCCCAATAATTATGAACCTCAGGATCATAATATCCAATCGACTGATGCACCTCTTTTAGGTACAAACTTCCTGATGGCACAAATGTTGAGAAGCGCCTCATCTCCTTTGCATCATATGTATAGGCGAATAATCTGCGGCTTACGGGCACACGAACGTTATTTTGAACTTCAAACTCGACAATCTCAACATCTGAATAAACAAGATGTGCATCTGTCAGTTCATGCACCATTCTTTCAATATGCTCCGGGGCGAAATAATCATCATCGTCACATAGCATAATAGCATCGCCCTCTGCCTGAAATACTCCGGTATTCCGTGCATGAACATGTCCTGTATTTTCTTCTAGATTAATCATCCGAATCGGCAGATCATCATAAGCAGCTGTTAAAGAGTCTGCCGGTTCTCCTCCGTCGTTCACAATAATAATTTCATGCGGGCGGTATGTTTGACGGGCAATTGATTCCAAAAGCTCAGCAAGAGGGTATAGACGGTTATACGTTACAATAACGACTGAAACACGCAATAGAGATCTCCTCATTTCTTCGTTTATTTCTACTGCTCATTAAAACATAAAAAGGAAAGAATTTCTCTAGGCTGAACCTTTAGACCCATTTATGACATTCTTTGTTTTTAATTTTGTACATTGGGTATTTATTAACTATCAGCACATATAAGGAGAGAGATTAAAATGAAAACATTTGTAGTTGAAAATGGTATTCAAGCAACAGAAAAAATCAATCACCTTGAAGTTGAAGGGTTTGTGAAAGACGATATTTATTTATTCGCACATGACCCGAACCGCTCAAAGCATCTCACTTCCGGTACAAATACTGAAAGTGTCGGCGTATCAGAGCAAGGCATCTTTTCATCAATGAAAAACGTATTCCGTTCACGCGGAGATGAGCTTCGCTCAAAAATGGTATCTCTGGGTTTAACAGAGAATGAAGCAGCTCATATGGAAGAAGAGCTTGATAAAGGCAAAGTAGTTATCGTAGCACACCAATAATTCATACAATCTATATTTCCCCCTACTAATATAGATGTATAGGCGGGTCTCATGTCTAATGAGACCCGCCTTTTTTATATTTCTTGATGGGAATTGTGGAATTATTTAATATTTCATCCCGTCTTATGCTGTGAAAAGAGTTAAAAATGAAGTTCCTTTCATTGTCAGCTTTCGACAAGAAGATTCTACATGTTCCTCAGTCTTTGTCTGTTACTCTTTTCTTGAAATCAGAAAAGCGGAGTTGCCTGTTCAGCTCAGGCATGACAGATAAGAATCCGGCAGAACGTCCGGGTTTGACTTTTCTGGTGCTAAATAAAAGGGGACTAGGGAGAGATAATTCGTTTACCCCGGAAGGAACATTTCCGATTGTAAACAAGATTAAAAATCGTCCTTATTACAAAGACAAGATTCCAGGGGGCGACAGCAGAAATCCACTTGGAGACAGATGGCTCTGTCTTCATGCTCTGGGCACCAATGGAACGACCTATGCCATCCATGGCAACAGCAATCCAAATTCTATCGGAACGTATGCCAGTGCAGGCTGCATTCGTATGCATAATGAAGAATTCCGCTACTTATTCGACCTAGTACACACAGGAACCTCTGTTATCATTCTTCACTCAAACCAATCATTTGAAGCAATAGCTGCCGCAAACAACTATCCAAATACTGTGCCCGCAGATTCAGCACCAGTTGAAGAAGACAAGAAACCGGTCCTCCTGCTGAAGAAGAACCTGCTCCCGAACCTGTTGAAAATCCAAAACCAGCAGCACAGGAACCTGAAGAAGAAGATTCTTTATCCTGTATAAAAAGGAAAATACAAGGCCGTATCTATTTTCCATATATTAACATAAAATAGATGTTTCGTGTCCCCCAAAAACCAGCTGACTAGCTGGTTTTTTGCATGGAGGAAATGACTGCTCTTATCCCCTCGTCATATGGCGTTCTTGGAAGCGGACCAATTTCTTTTTCATATTTGGATCCAGATAAATGAACCGGTTTTTCTGTTAAATACATCATTTCAACCGATTCCCTCATCATTTTGTCGAAAAGACCGATGAAAGAAATCATGCCTTTTTTAACCGATATCACTTTTTTGCTGTAGCCAGTTGCGCCGCGCACCATTTCAACGAACTCTTTTCCAGTCATTGTCCCCGCTCCAGGAATGTTCCAATTTTGCTGATAAGCATGTGGAGTGAGGGCGAGTTCAACCGCAGCTTTCGCACCGTCAGGAGTATAAATATATTCTCTCTCAAGGTCTAAACAACCGACAAATTGAGAGGAGCGATTTTGCAGCATCTGATTAAGCGTATAATGGATATAGGTATTTTCAGCTTTTGGACCATAATAATCCGGAAAATGAAGAATGAGATAAGGAATTCCTGCTGACTTCACCATCTGTTCAAGCTGAAGTCTTATTTTCCCCTTTTTTGTATGCGGGTCCTTGGAGGCAGCTTCAGTGACAGCCTCCGATTGTCTTCCATAGGCGTATATGTTATCTGCAAGTATGAAGCGTGAATTCTCCTGTTTTACAGCCTGCAGCAAGTTTTGCATAATACGCGGGTGTCCATCCGCCCATTCAGGATAAGGAATATTAATGCTGTGAAAAATGAATTCTTTTTTCCTGCATGCCTCTGCTGCTTCATCAGGGTTCATTGCATCACCTGGATGAATCCTCACTTCTTTTATATGGCCAAAAAGTTTTTTTAACTTTTGTTCATTTCTCGCAAAAGCTGTAACCTCAAATCCTCTGCTGACAAGTTCCATTACAAGTGCATAACCCATTCCGCCTGATGCCCCAAAAACAATTGCATTCATTTTCATTCTCCTCCCCTTTATTAACCACCGTTCAATTAAAGACAAAAAATTAAGATAACCCCTTCATTAGAAAAAGAACATGTGCCTTCACCAGAGGCTCCACCTCTTCAAATGTCATCCCTGTCTTGCAATAATGCGTGACAAATCCATGAAGGGACAAAAAGACAGACCAAATGACAGTTGCTGAAAGCTGCTGATCCGATAGCGCGTAAATGGCTTGAGCAAATTTATCGTAGCTCGCATTAGGCTCATGAATCATATAGCTGATAACCTCTTCATCTTTAGTTAAAAACATGAGTTCATATTGGCTTTGATTTCTCAAGCCAAATTCAATGTAGCTCTCTAGTATTTTTTGTGTTTTTTCTTTATTGCTCAGTTCATCTTGGTCCAAAACATTCATCAATTGTTCATCCAGGAGGGTAAAATCTGCTTTAACCAGCGCGTAAAAAAGCTCAGCTTTGTTTTTAAAATGATAGTAGATGGCTCCGTGACTGTAATTCAGCTCTTTGGCGATTTGTCTCATGGAAACGTTCTGATAGCCTTTTTCAGTAAATAATTGGTGCGCAGCATGCATGATGGATTCCCGCGTAAGTTCTTGATCGACTGCTCTTCTTGCTGCCATATGTATCACCGCCCTTTATTTAACCACTGTTCAATAACAGTATATGGGTATCTTATCCATTTTACAACCTATTTCGCATCAATGGCTAACCTTTTTCTAAATTGTTATAATAGCTTTGTAAGATTCGTTTTCAATCACCTGGATGGAGGTACACATACTTATGACAATGAAAAAAGCCTTAACATTTGCTGGATCAGATAGCAGCGGCGGTGCTGGTATTCAGGCAGATTTAAAAACATTTCAAGAGCGCGGAGTATATGGAATGACTGCTTTAACAGTCATTGTAGCGATGGACCCGGCTAATGAATGGCATCATCAAGTATTTCCCGTGGAATTAGATACCATTAAAGCTCAGGCAGCAACCATCGTAGAAGGAATCGGTGTGGATGCCATGAAAACAGGTATGCTTCCAACTGTAGATATCATTAAACTTGCTGCAGAAACGATAAAAAAGAATAACCTTCAAAACGTAGTAGTGGATCCTGTAATGGTATGTAAAGGTGCCGACGAAGTACTGTATCCCGACCTTGCGGATGCCTTGCGCGAAATCCTTACACCGCTTGCCACTGTTGTTACTCCAAACTTATTTGAAGCTGGCCAATTAAGCGGCATCGGAACCATTACAACTGTTGATCAAATGAAGGAAGCGGCAGTCAAAATTTATGATCTGGGCGCTAAATTCGTGCTTGTAAAAGGCGGCGGAAAGCTTCAGCATGAAAAAGCAGTAGACGTTCTTTATGATGGAACAGAATTTCAGATTCTTGAAGGCGAGCGCATCGATACTTCTTATACACACGGTGCAGGCTGCACATATTCAGCTGCGATTACGGCGGAACTTGCAAAAGGTGCCTCAGTTAAAGAAGCCATTTATACAGCTAAACAATTTATTACAGCAGCGATTCGTCATTCCTTCCCTCTTAACGAGTACGTTGGGCCGACAAACCATGCTGCATTGCGTTTATACGAAAGCGAATAAGAAAAGCGGAAGCGCCCGTTTAGCGCAGACATGACAGATAAAGATCCGACAATATAGGCTTTTTTTGCTTTTATTGGCGATTCCGCTCGCCATCGAAGCGCTGAATTTTATCCTTCTTCTCTCTTAAATTGAGCCGGTCCTTGATGACCGGCTTTTTCATTTTTTCTGGATCTGCCTGTTGGAACTGACTTCAAACCTTCCTAGATGATGCACTTTTCCAGCTCATACAATGCTATTATTGTTAAGCAATTATCCTCAAATCGACTATTTTCTTTATTCCTAAATAAAAAAAGCCGCCAATAAATAGGCAGCCATCCATTCTATTACATATCCCATTTCTTCAAATCAAATACTGTTTCTCCCTTGGAAGAAAAAACAATGCTGCGGTCTTCAGCATCTGGGAAGACCCTCGCCGTAAACACTTCTTCACCATTATTTATAAAAATTTCAATCGATGATGCATCTACAAATACTTGAAGCTTGGTCAGCTCTGCCAATCGGCATTTTCTTGATTCAGGCATCCCGTCAGCATAACTGATTCTAGTTAATGTAAACAGCCTGTCTCTGCGTGAATAATGCAATTCAGCATTCTTTTTAATAGAGATTTTAAAAGAGTCTTCTACTTTTATACGATCCATGATCAGTTCATAAACAGCACCCTCTGCTTCATGTATATGAACTTCTTCATTTACTGCCTTTACATTTTCAAGAATCTGTTCATTTTTTCGAAGAGCTTTTAATTCTTCGACAGGCTCCTGCACCAATTTTTCACCTTTTATCGACAATTCCCTCGGAAATGTCATAGTGTGAATCCACTTGTTTGCTATGGTCGGATGCTTGTCCTCATCTTGATCTGGCACACTCATCCAAGCAATTAATAAGCGTCTGCCCTTTTCATCAACAGTCGTTTGCGGAGCATAAAAATCAAAGCCTCTGTCAAGCTCAGTGAACTCACCATGATTTAATTTTGCCGTCTTGTAATCAAGCTCCCCAACAAAGTAGCCTGATTGATAAACGTTCTGATAAAGAATTCCTTTCGGCTCCAAACCTTGAGGAGAAACAATCAGTACATCTTTCCCGTTAAGATGAAACAAGTCAGGACATTCCCACATATAGCCGAACTCATCCAGCATACCGGTTTTAGAACCGGCAGCATCGCCTAGGTACTCCCAATTATAGAGATCCACAGAGGAGAACAGCGCTGCACGGCCGACCAGCTCTTTTGTTTGAGCTCCAACAACCATATACCATTTGCCTTCATGCTCCCACACCTTTGGATCGCGAAAATGTGCCGTATAGCCGTCCGGAAGTTCAACTACAACGCCTTTTTTGTCAAAGTGGATTCCGTCTTCTGAGACGGCAAGGCATTGATAGGTTTCCCTTTCACCATTTTCATCTTTCACATTTCCAGTGTAGAACAGGTGAAGTTTATCAAAAGCTTCAATGGCACTGCCTGAGTAGCAGCCATCCTTTTCATACCACTCGCTTGGAGCAAGAGCAATCGGTTCATGTTTCCAATTCACGAGGTCTCTTGAACTATAATGCCCCCAGAACTTTGCTCCATGTCCTGTTTTAAACGGCATCCATTGATAGAAGAGATGGTAAATCCCCTTCCACTGAATAAAGCCGTTCGGATCGTTAAGAAGTCCGACAGGAGGCATAATATGATGCTTCAGCCGATACGGGTCACTCTCAACCGTTTCCCGGCTTGCCTCAGCCTCTTGATAAGCAGCTTCTTTTAACTCTGAATCACGGTTTATCACGTCCAACTCTCCTTTACGAATTTTGCAGAATGCCTTGAACCTCTTTCAGTGTAGGCAATGCTGTCATGGCTCCTTTAACCGATGCAGCAAGTCCGCCTGAAACACTTGCAAACCGGCCAATGTCCTGTAATTCCTTCTCCGTTAAAGAGGCTAGATTTCCCTCATACTCATTTAATTTATATAAAACACCTGATACGAAAGCATCTCCAGCACCGGTTGTGTCAACTGCATTTACCTGCATTGCATGAATTCTTGCAGTCACATTCTGTGTAAATGCATAGCTTCCTTCGCTCCCGAGTGTGACAAGCAACAATGGAATGTTATAAGCGGAGAGCTTTTCTACCCCTTTTTCAATCGTTGCTTCTCCCGTCAAAAATTCAAGTTCCTCTTCTGAAATCTTGATTAAATCGGCCGATTCAAACATAGAAAGGATGGTTTCACGTGCAGCTTCTTCGTTTTCCCATAAGCTCAATCTTAAATTGGGATCATATGAAACAAGCATTCTGTTCTTTCTGGCAAGCTCAACAGCTCTGATCGTCGCACTTCTAGAAGGCTCGCTGATCATAGAAATCGAACCGTAGTGAAGGATTTTACTGTCTTCAAACAGCGATTCGTTCAGTTCTTCCCTTTTCAAAAACCGGTCTGCACTTGGATTGATATAAAAATCAAACGAACGCTCTCCATTTTCAGCCAATGTAACAAATACAGCACCTGTTTTCGCTTCATCTGACAGCAGCATATGATCTGTATGAACCCCGTAAGAAGCTAAAGTATCTTTTAAAAAAGTCCCGAGCACGTCATTTCCCACTTTTCCAAGAAAAGCTGAATCAGCTCCAAGTCTCGCTAAACCAACTGCAACATTTGCTGGCGCGCCTCCCGGACTTTTTTGATAGATTAACTGATCCGAATCTACTGGTATAAAATCGATTAATGCTTCTCCCAAACTGATAATCCCTTTTTTCATGGATGCAGCTCTCCTCTCGAGTGAAAGAAAAATCAGACATCAAACTGCCTGATTTTTAGTTATAGCTTACTTAATTCTTCTTTTAAATAGCAAGTCCTACTTAGTCTCTTCTTCTTTTAATCCAAGAAGCAGTGTTGCAATGAAGGCACCCGCTACAGCAATGACGAATCCGATCAGATAATTAATGATCGCCGATGTTCCGAATGGAGCAACAATGGCAATCATCGGAATGCCCGTTAATCCATACGCATTTGCGGCAACATTCGTGAAGACAACATATGCGCCGCCAAGTGCTCCGCCAATCATACCTCCAATAAATGGATTTCTGTAGCGTAAGTTGACTCCGAAAATAACCGGCTCGGTAATTCCCAAGAATGCCGAGAATGCTCCAGGCAATGCAATTTCTTTTGTTTTCGCTCGCTTTGTCATGAAGAAAACGGCGAGTCCCGCTCCGCCCTGAGCAACGTTTGCCATTGACCAGATCGGAAGGAGATAGTTCTTCCCAAGATCGGCAAGAAGGCCTGCTTCAATGGCATGAAAGCTGTGATGAACACCTGTCAGTACGATTAAAGAATAGGTTCCTCCAAAGATAAGCCCCGCCATAAAACCAGCTGTATCATATACGTAAGTTAACGTAGTTGTAATCAGAGTTCCTAATCCGCGGCCAATAGGGCCAATAGCAATTAAAGCGATAAAACCTGTTGAGATAATTGTCAAAAATGGTGTGACAAGCAAGTCAATCGAGTTAGGTACAATCTTGCGAAGCCCTTTCTCAATTTTGCTCATCACATATACAGCAAGAAGAATTGGAATAACGGTTCCCTGATAGCCAAGCATCGCGATATCCATTCCCGCAAAGTTCAAATACTCTGGTTTCGCTTCAGCCAGTCCCCACGGATTCAGAAGGGCAGGGTGTGTAAGAATCCCCCCGATAACAGCCCCTAAATAGGGGTTTGCTCCAAACTCGCGGGATGCGCTGACACCAATTAGAATCGGCAGAATGATAAATGCTGCGCTTGAGAACATATCAAGCAAAACAATGAATGGACTGTCTGTACTGACCCACTCAAATGCTTTCATCATTCCAAGCAGACCCATTAATAAACCGCTTGCTACGATTGCCGGAATGATCGGAACGAAAATATTCGACAGTGTTTTTGCAAATCGGGCAAATGGATTCATTTTTTGCTTCACAGCTTCAGCATGCGATACATGATCTGTATCCATCCTTCCGAGCATTGGCTGCAGCTGTTCATAGACTTTATTCACATTCCCTGTACCAAAAATAATTTGAAATTGCCCAGAACTTGCGAATGCGCCTTTAACTCCTTCAACCTCTTCTATTTCCGCTTTATCGGCTTTGCTTTCATCCTGCAAAACCAATCGGAGCCTTGTAGCACAGTGGGTGGCACTGATGATATTTTCTTTTCCGCCGAGCAGCGGAACAATTTTTTCTGCAGCGTCTTTATAATTCATTGTTAATCCTCCTTTAGATAGAAAAAAGACCTAAAACTTATAAAGGTATCATAGACAGAGTTTCTCCATTGATCTCTTTACAAATTTTAGGTCTTGCCTGCATAACCAGTCACAATCCCGGATATCAAGTTTTTTAATCCGCTTTCATTGTATGAGATGAAAGCGTGTGCGTCAAGATTTTTTTAATCGCTTAATCTCTGAATATGAAGAGTAATGTAGCCAATCTCTGATTCTGGAAAATGCAGATTGTATTCCTCGCTTAAATAATCGGCAATCTTTAATGAACATTGATAGGAAAAACTGTATTTTTCCTGAATCAGGCTCAGCATGTCTGTATCCATGACATGAAATTCCTCGTCCTGCTCCAGCCGATTTAAGGCGAATCTAAGGTGAGTCAGCAGACGCTGATAGGAAATGGAATTTTCACTGAGCTTCAGTCCGAAATGTTTTTCTATTATGCTGATTGATTCTTGAATAATGGCCGTATGCTTTAAGGTAACCGTCATATCAGCAGAATCTAATTTCGCAGTATGGATATGGAGGGCAATGTGTCCCGCTTCATCTTCCGGAAGAGTTATGCAAAGCTTTTCCTGCACTTTTCGGATTGCCCATTGTCCAATCTCAAATTCTTTTTTGTAGAGCACTTTAATTTCGTTCAGCAATTTATTTTGAATCTGATAGCCTTGCTGAATTCTTTCTATAGCAAACGACAGATGATCTGTCAGAGCTATGTGAATGTGATCGCTGAGCGGTGACATCAAACAGCCTTCCGCATAGCTGATGATTTCTTCGGCAAGTTCGACGTGATCTTCGGGGACCATTTGCAGCAACTGCTGAAATTTTTCGCTTTCTTCTCTCATCACAAATATTTTTTCAATTTTACCGGCCGGTATAATATCATTTTTGCTTTTTTGAAAAGCAATTCCCGGACCCATTACAATTTTCTCCTGGTGATCATCAAGAACGACTGCAGCATTATTGTTTAAGATTTTATAAATTCTCAAAGGTCCATTCCTTCCTGTGTGCATGATTGTAACACCATCATGCCAAAAATGTCGAAAAAGCTCAAATACCTGTGTATTTTGTAAATCTATGTAAACGTTTTTAAATTTTTTGTAAAATTATTAGATATTCACATGTTATTCCACCATTCGACAACAGTTATCAACAGAAGTTATCAACATATCCACAATTTCTATCCACATTTTGTGTGGGTACAATTGTTCGCCACTATATATACAGAGGAAATACAATTATTCACAGGCCTGTTGATAAGTCTTAAACTATTGTGATTATCTTAAATTTTATCCTTCTCATTAAAAATCCCTCTTTCTTTTTTGAAGAGGGATTGAACCAGGCTATGAAAGGAAAGCTCCTCCATAAACAAGCGCTCCTGCTATGACAAAGGCAGGATGAACGTTCATTTTTTCAAGCAGGACGAAACTAAGGATAAACAGCAGCAGCGTATGCCATATTCCAAAACCAAGAACGGCATTATCCAGGAATTGATAGGTCATTACTCCAAGCATAACCGCGATGACAGGCCTTACCACTGTGGATAGCCTTTTTACCTGAGGCGATTCCTTATACTTCATTAGAACCTTTAAAAGAATCAGCATTAAAATCAGTGAGGGAGCAATAGTGGCAAACAGCCCAACCGCTGCCCCAAGCAAGCCGCCCTCCTGATAGCCGATAAAGCCAGCCATTTTTGTTGCAATCGGGCCAGGGAGTGCGTTTCCAAGTGCCAGTGTTTCACTGAATTCACTGACGGTCTGCCATTCATAACGGTCGACTACTTCTTTTTCAATAAGAGGAATGGAAGCTGGACCTCCCCCATACCCGAGGATGCCAGGCACGAAGAAGGCCAAAAAAATGTGCCAGTAAATCATGAATCCATCCCCTTCTCTTTCTTCCCGCCGCTTTTCCCTTTATAAAAAATAGCCCAAAGCAGCAGAACACCAATTAAAATTCCCGGATGAACGTGGAGAGCCTCCATCAAGAAAAGGGATGCTCCCATAAGGAGAACCGTTTTAAGCAAGCCAAAGGACTGCGATGATTTCTTCGCAAAATCCCATGTAAGAGTAAGCAGCATGACAGCCACGACGGGCAGAACTGCTTGAGACATTCCTCTGACCCATGCTTCACCTTTATAAGCATTTAAGGTTGTCAGCAGCAAAATCATCAAGATTACCGTTGGAAGTGCCGTTGCAATGACAGCATTCAGCATGCCTGCATAGCCGCCGATCCTATATCCGATGTACCCGGCCATTTTCGTTGCAATTGGCCCCGGAAGTGTATTCCCAAGCGCCAGTACATCTGAAAATTCATCATCATTCATCCATTTAAATCTCTCAACTACTTCTCTATGCACAAGCGGAATCGTCGAAGGGCCACCTCCAAATCCAAGCATGCCCGATCTGAAAAATGCGATGAAAATAGTCCACTGTTTCACAAAAAAGTCACCTCGATTTCTTCCCTTACCACGACGCAATCGATCCATCTGCTCTTGGCTCTGTACCTCCAGTAAGCACACCTGTGTCAGGATTCCTCCATATAATCTGTCCGCGTCCAAATTGTCCTGTATCCACTGTCTTTTGGATTTCATGCCCTTTCCGGACTAAAGCTTGTGCAAGATGCGAAGGAAAATGAGGCTCAACAAGCACCTTTTTTCCCTCTATCCATTGCCAGCGCGGTGCATCAAGAGCTGCCTGCGGATGCAGGTGAAAATCAATCGTGTTCATGACTACCTGAAGATGTCCCTGGGGCTGCATATATCCGCCCATCACTCCAAAGGGGCCAACTGCTTGATTATCCTTTGTCAAAAAACCTGGAATAATAGTATGGTAGGTTTTCTTTCCCGGCTTTAATGCATTCGGATGTGCTTCATCGAGAGAAAAATCGTGTCCACGGTTTTGCATGGAGATTCCCGTTCCAGGAATAACAACACCCGAACCAAATCCCATGTAATTGCTCTGGATGAACGAAACCATATTGCCTTCCCCGTCTGCAGCGGCCAAATACACAGTACCGCCTTTTGCAGGCTCATAGGCTTCAGGTAAAATCGCCTCATCCGTTATTTCAGCTCTTCTCAATTCTCCATATTGTTCTGACAAAAGCTCTTCCGCAGTAATCTTCATCTCTTTTGGATCTGTTACATATGCTTTCCCGTCTGTAAAAGCAAGCTTCATCGCTTCAATTTGCTTATGGTATGTATCTGTACTGTCCTTTGCGGTCATTGTATAGCCCTTTACTATATTGAGCCCCAGCAAAGCGACAATCCCCTGGCCATTAGGCGGGATCTCCCATACATCATACCCTTTGTAATGCACCGAAATTGGATCAACCCATTCTGCTTCATAGGAAGCAAGGTCTTCTTTTGATAGAAAACCTCCGTGATTTTCAACAAAGGAACTGATTTTCTCTGCTAATCGTCCGCGGTAGAAGCTTTCTCCATTCGTTTCAGCTATCTCTCTTAATGTAGCTGCATGATCTGCTGAACGCCAGATTTCACCGATTTCAGGGGCCCGCTTGTTTGGTGCAAAAGCAGCAAACCAAGCTTCGAACTCAGGACCTGTTAGAGCCGTTTTGAATTTTTCATAAGCCAGAGCCCAATATTTCCCCAGAATTGGAGTTAAAGGATATCCTTCTTCAGCATATGCGATTGCAGGAGCTAGCACATCTTGAAAAGGCAGACGACCAAAGCGCTTTGATAGCTGTACCCATGCAGCTGGAGCACCTGGTACCGTTATAGGAGTTACTCCATGTACAGGCATTTTTGTGTATCCTTTTGCCTTAACAGCTTCAATGGAGAGCCCCGATGGAGCAGGACCGCTTGCATTTAGGCCATACAGATTTCCGTTTGTCCAAACCAGTGCAAATGCGTCACCACCAATGCCATTAGAGGTTGGTTCAAGAACCGTTAAGGCGGCAGCTGCTGCTATCGCCGCATCGATTGCATTTCCGCCTTTTTTCAGAATATCCAAACCAGCCTGGGCAGCAAGAGGCTGAGAAGTGGCGACCATTCCATTTTTCGCAAATACAGTTTGCCGTTCTGATGGGTATGGATGATTTAAATAATCGAAGTTCATATTTCGGATCTCCTTATAATCATATTGTTTAAAAATTAATTAAGAATCAAACATTTGTTAAGCATCTGACTTTATGAGGTTACCTTTTGTAAAAATTATTCTCTATTTCAGATTATATCTGAATACGTCAAATATTCAATCTATTTAAAGTGCTGAAAGCTGCCTATTTTATAATTTCAGTCCATTTCTGCTCTTAAATCTTCTGAGCAGGATGTGGCTCTCAACTCTAGTGATTCCTTCCAGGGCATAAAGCTCGTGGTTGATGAATTTTTCAAGAGCTGTAAAGTCTTCAACAAGCACGTGCATATGAAGAGTGCTCGGCCCTGTCATTTGATAGCAGCTGGCCACCTTAGGATTGTCTGCGAGCGTTTCTGCAACCTCTACTAAAAAGGCAGGCTCACAATCCACTTCAAAAAATGCAGATACAGCTCTGCCAACCTTCTCTGAATTTACGACAACAGTAAACCTTTCAATGACACCCTCACTTATTAATTGATTGACTCTTTCCCTAACTGACACTCGGGAAAGCTCTAGTTCTTTTCCAATATCCACATACGACATGCGGCCATTTTCCGTCAGCAATTTAATGATTTTCCTGTCAATCTCATCTATTTTCAATTTCCCCACCACTTTCTTCAGAAGCAATATACACCCTCCAAATAATAGTTTCATTATAATCTTAGCAACTAGTGAAGAAAAGTGTTTCAAATGTAATCGTTTCTCAAGTACAACGTTCCACGTGAAACAAAAACCAACAAAAAAAGACCATTTAAGGTCTTTTTCAGCAGTTTATTTTGATAAAACTTTGACAAATTCTTTTGCCGCATTTTCACTCGATTGCGGATTTTGTCCAGTAACCAGCTTTCCATCGACTTCAACATGCTCAGTAAATTTTGGAGTTGTCACAAATTCTGCACCAAGCTCTGTAAGCTCTGTTTCTAAAAGAAATGGCATATATTGAGCAAGCTTAGTGTCCACTTCTTCTTCATTCGTAAATCCTGTTAATCGTCTGCCTTCAACTAACGGTTTTCCATTAGAAAGGACAGGACCAACAAAGCCAGCAGGACCATGGCAGACAGCACCAATTACTTTATCAGATTCTGCGAAATGCACGAGCAGCTCCTGCAATTTATTATTAGACGGGAAATCAAACATGGTTCCATGACCGCCAGGAAGGAAGATTCCTGCATACTCATCTCCTTGAATGTCATCCAGTACTTCAGTATCTTTCAGCCTGCTGATGGCCTCAGGCCATTTATCCTGTTCTCCTCCCTCTAAGCTGCTGGGATCAAGAGGAACGTCTCCGCCTTTAGGACTTGCAACGGTTACTTCATACCCATTGGCTGTAAATTCCGCATACGGTTCAGCAAATTCTGACAGCCAAAGGCCAGTTTTATATTCTTCTGTAATTTTGTCTGCAGTTGTCACGACGACTAATATTTTTTCTGCCATTTTTACCGCTCCTTCATGAGTAAAATCAAATTTATTCACACGGAGTAAGTTTTCCCGGCTTATCTTTTATTAAACCCTTTCGATTCAACAAACTCTTTCATATACATTCTCGTCGGCTTAGAAAGCATGGCAGCCATCTGACTTGTCCAAGTATCCGTTCTCTTTCCTTCAGTCCTTTCACGGTAGTAAGCAGAGATAACACGATTATAGTCTTCTATTTGCCGGATATATGTTTCGCTGTCTGTTTCATAAGCTTCTTCATGATAAATATGTTCAGGCTGAATTCTTGGCTTTTTATCGGGATTTTGAGCAGGATAGCCTACAGCAAGTCCAAATAGAGGCACAACTCTGTCTGGTGTTTTAAGCAGTTCAGAGACGTCGTTTAAGCTGTTTCTCAGTCCGCCGATATAAACCGCTCCAAGTCCCATCGATTCAGCCGCAATGACCGCATTTTGTGCTGCAAGCGAAGCATCTATTGCCGCTACCATGAATTTCTCTGTGCTCTCAAGCGTATCATCTAAATTTACGCCTTCCATCTCTGCCAATACTTCGTGGCGATGCAAATCCGCGCAAAATACAAAGAAATGTCCGTTCTTAGCGACATATGACTGATTGCCTGCAAGCTCCGCCAATCTCTGTTTAGTTGCAGGATTTTTCACACCAATGATGGAATACGCCTGAATGAAACTTGAAGTGGAAGCCGCCTGTGCGCACTCAACAATGGTTTTGATTTGTTCATCACTCAGCGGTACTTCTTCAAACTTCCGAATCGAGCGGTGAGATAAGATCGTGTCAATGACATTGTTCATAATTTAGGTCTCCTTTTTTATATGTTTTACCTATCTTACCTAAGATTTGATCATTTTGCAGATAATAAGATTAAGGAACTTTTGTGCCGGGTATTGTATACGAGAAAATACAGGAAATTTGCATAAAAGCATTGGCATTTTCGTCAAATTGCATTAAAATAACACACGTTACATAAATATGTACTAGATGTAAGGAGCACACACATTGACTTCACAGACTAAAAACACAATGAAATTCATCATCCCTTCCATGCTTGGGATTCTATTATTTATGGTTCCAATTAAATACCATGGAGATGTCACGATTCCGATTGCGATTTTCTCAGGAATCCTTCAGGATGCACTTGGGACCTATTTGCCCGGCATCATGACAGCGATTATTATCCTAACTTTAATTGGCACCTTTCTTGCGAAAGCAGCAAAACCAGATTTTGTAAGGAGAAGCCCTTTCTTTACAGCTTTATTGGATGTCCCGGTCATCTGGGTTATCGCCCGATTGATCGGAGCTGTATTTGCAGTTCTGACATTATTTAAAATTGGACCCGAATGGATCTGGTCTGAAAATACCGGCGGACTTCTTCTAAATGATTTGCTTCCGATTTTATTTTCAGTCTTCTTTTTTGCAGGATTACTCTTGCCTCTTTTACTGAACTTTGGTTTGCTTGAGCTTTTTGGATCGCTGCTTGCCAAGTTTATGAGACCAGTATTTAAATTGCCTGGCAGATCTTCTGTTGATTGCGTCGCATCATGGCTTGGTGACGGCACGATTGGCGTATTGCTTACAAGTAAACAGTATGAAGAAGGCTTCTATACAAAACGTGAAGCTGCCATTATTGGTACAAGTTTCTCTGTCGTATCGATTACCTTCAGTTTAGTGGTCATTTCTCAAGTAGAGCTTGGACATATGTTTGTCCCATTCTATTTAACTGTTACGTTTGCAGGAATTATTGCAGCTTTAGTGCTGCCCAGAATTCCTCCACTTTCCACTAAACCTGATACTTACTATCACGGTCAGGATGAAAAGATTACTGAAGCTGTTCCTGAAGGATATACTCCATTTAGCTGGGGATATAAGCAGGCACTTATTCAGGCAGATAAAAATAAGAGTGTTATTTCTTTCTTTCAAGACGGAACAAAAAATGTGCTTGATATGTGGATGGGGGTTGCCCCTATTGTCATGGCACTTGGAACACTTGCTTTAATGGTAGCAGAGTTCACTCCGGTATTTGATTGGCTTGGAATGCCGTTCATTCCCCTTCTTGAACTGATGCAAATACCAGAAGCAAAAGAAGCATCCAAAACACTTGTTGTTGGTTTTGCTGATATGTTCCTTCCTACAGTATTAGCAAGTGAAATCACGAGTGAAATGACCAGATTTATAATCGCTTGTGTCTCTGTTACCCAGCTTATTTATATGTCTGAAGTCGGAGGGCTGCTGCTCGGTTCAAAAATCCCGGTTTCATTCAAGGATTTAGTGATCATTTTCCTTCTTCGTACAATCATTACGCTTCCTGTTATTGTTGGGATTGCACACTTGCTGTTTTAACATTGTCAAAAAAACGCATGAACCGAAAAAGGTTCATGCGTTTTTCAGTTCCAACCCGTATTTACCTCCATCTAAATCTGCATCATCATTTTAGTTCGTATTCAATTAGCTGCTGCCTCCACATAAGGATTACTGTTAATTATATTTACCAAATTGCCATCAATAATAAGTGATGGCTGTTTTCCATAGATTGTTGTTTTCTATTATAAATGTGTCCGTACCTTTCCGCTCCACTTAACGTTTTATATTTAGTGTAAAAGCAACAATATTTAAGAAAAAAGTCTAAATTTCAAATCCCGATACGAACATAAATCACGGATGAACAAGCATAGAATATGGTATTGCGGAAAAAGCCGCTGTAGTTTTCTGTATTTTCAAAATTTATTTAGAAGAAATAGTTAGAAGTACTGGAATTTTAAACCTGATATGATATACTAATTGTAACAAAACGTTCACAAAGTGTTTCTGAGTTTGTCACAATTAAAATAATGTAAGCGTTGACACGAAGTATATAAAAGGGAGTTGTTAAAAATGGATGTATTTTTCGTATATTTACTTATTGTAAGTGCCACGCCTCTGTTCTTGTGGGATCAGCGCAAGAATCTGGCACTCCTTCACATACCGTTTATCTTATTGCTGTGGGTCTACTTCGGCATGTATGCAACAATGGATCTGAGTATGGCCATGCATGTGCTTGGAGGATCTCTCTTCTTCATTAATCTAATATTTGCACACGTTGCAGCCTACCTGATTTATGCAAAGCCGATATTAAAGCGTAAAGCTGAACCTAAAAGCAACCTTGATATTATTAAATAAGCAAAAAAACGCCCTTGGCCGGAAAAGGCCAGGGCGTTTTTTATTGGATTCTAATGGTCATTCATAACCCATACAGAGCCAAGAACTGTTACAACCGCAACAAAGATCGCGAATGCTGTATTGACTACTTGAACGTTTCCGCTCTCTGATTCCGTCATATGCATGAACATGAATAGCTGAATGCCAGCCTGAAGGAATGCAAGAGTGAAAACAACAGCGATTTTTACAGATAATGCAAAATCAGTATATAATCCAAGCCATAAAGCTACTAGTGTCAGGACAATCGATGAGATGAAGCCAATTACGTGACTCCAGGGAAAATGATTGTGACTCTCTGCTGTTTTTTGCTGATTAGTGGCCATGCGGACTTAATCCTCCCATCATAAGAAGCAAGTACACTCCTGTAAAGATGAAGATCCAGACAACGTCTAGGAAATGCCAGTAAAGACTAGAGATAAACAGCTTCGCAGATGTCTGCGGTGTTAAACCGCGTTTCTTTACTTGCATTAAGATAAAGCTAATCCAGAATATCCCGATGCTGACGTGAAGTCCATGGGTTCCCGCCAAAACGAAGAATCCAGACCACATTGCACTAGACTGCAATGTAGCACCATGGTGAACATATTCTACAAACTCATAGACTTCATAGCCAACAAACCCTAAACCTAATGCCAATGTGATGATGGTCCACAACATAACGCCTTTTTGATTATGGCGGCGCAATTCGTGAATAGCAAGACCACATGTGAAACTGCTTGTTAACAGCAGGAACGTCATAATCAGTACGCCTTCGATCTTGAAAAGATCAGTTGGCAGCGGTCCGTCTGCTGTCATCGGTGCTAATACAAAGTAGGTGGCAAAGAGCGTTGCAAACAGCGCAATTTCAGCACCTAAGAAGATCCAGAAGCCAAGAATATTCAAGCGGCCAATTTCCGATTGATATTCAAGAGGCACATTTGGATCATGTTCTTCATGATGATGTGCATGTTCCATTATTCACGCCTCCTTTACACAGATATTTTTTGTTCTGTTTCTTTTATTTCGTCAACACTTACATAGTAACCATGATCTTCTTCAAACGAACGAAGGATCATGCAGGCAAAAATTCCAATTAAGCCGACAATAGCCGGAATCCACCAGTGGAAAACAAGAGCGAAACCGCTGATGCCGAAGAATACAGACATGATAAATGGTCTGCCTGAATAGTTAGGCATGTGAATCGGTTTGTATACCACTTCTTTTTTCTTGCCCGTTTCTTTTTCTTCCATTTTCATTTGCCAGAATGCATCAAGACCCTTAACCTCAGGTGTAACCGCAAAGTTATAGTGAGGCGGAATCATAGTTGTTGTAGCCCATTCAAGCGTACGTCCATCCCACGCATCTCCTGTTTGCTCACGTGGTGAGTAACGGAAGCTGTAGTAGATGTTATAAACAAGAACAACGAATCCTAAAGCCATTCCAGCTGCACCTATAGATGCAACAACATTCAGTCCAGTCCAGCCGTCTGCTGCACCGTATGTTGAAATACGGCGAGGCATACCCGCTAAGCCCAGGAAGTACATTGGGAAGAAACAGATATTGAAACCAATTGTGAACAGCCAGAAACTGACTTTCCCAATTTTTTCGTTTAATTTGTGGCCGAACATTTTCGGATACCAGAAAATCAGACCTGCGAAACAAGCAAACACGGTTCCTGCAATCAATACGTAGTGGAAATGAGCGATCAGGAAGTACGTATTATGATACTGATAATCTGCTGCAGCCATCGCAAGCATAACTCCTGTTACCCCGCCGATAACGAAGTTTGGAATAAACGCAAGTGACCAAAGCATCGGTACAGTAAATCTGATTCTTCCTTTATAAAGCGTAAAGAGCCAGTTAAATATTTTAACACCTGTCGGTATGGCAATCGCCATTGTCGTAATCGAGAAGAAGGAGTTAACAAGCGCTCCTGAACCCATTGTAAAGAAGTGATGGACCCAAACGACAAAGCTCAAGCCAGAGATAGCTACGATAGAAATAACCATCGCTTTATAGCCAAACAAGGTTTTTCTTGCAAACGTTGAAATAATTTCTGAGAAAATACCGAATGCCGGCAAGATTACAATGTAAACCTCAGGATGTCCCCAAATCCAGAACAAGTTTGCCCACAGCATTGGCATACCGCCATTTTCAAGAGTGAAAAAGGCTGTGCCAAACAACCGGTCAAAGGACATCAGCGCAAGAGCAACCGTTAATACAGGGAAAGCGAACACGATAATCAAACAAGTGATTAAAGATGTCCAAGTAAACATCGGCATGCGCATAAGCGTCATACCCGGTGCACGCATCTTTAAGATCGTGACCATGAAGTTAATACCTGTTAACAGCGTACCAATTCCGGCAACCTGAAGGCCGAGAAGGTAGTAGTTCTGTCCAGGTCCAGGACTTGCCTCATTACCTGCGAGAGGCGTGTAGCTCGTCCAGCCAGCATCAGGTGATCCGCCGATAACGAAAGAAATGTTAAACAGCATCGCACCAACAAAGAATGTCCAGAAACTTAGTGAGTTCAGATATGGGTATGCCACGTCGCGTGCTCCAATTTGGAGAGGAACAACAACGTTCATTAATCCGATAAGGAACGGCATCGCCATAAAGATAATCATGATTGTTCCGTGTGTCGTAAAGATTTCATTATAATGCTGTGAGTTTAGAAACTCTGAATCCGGCAGTGTTAGCTGAACACGCATAAGCAGCGCGTCTACCCCTCCGCGGAACAGCATCAGAATGGCAGCAATGATGTACATGATTCCAAGCTTCTTATGGTCGACAGTTGTGATCCATTCTGTCCAGAGCCATTTCCACTTTTTAAAATAAGTGAGTACAAAAACAACGGCAATCGACGTTAATAAAATAGAGATTTGCGCTCCTAGAATCAACGGGTCGCCGGTTACAATAAATTCATCCCATTTCATAGTTGGTGTTTCCTCCCTTCTCAGTGAGAATCGTGTGCTGAATGATCTTCAGTCTGTTCTTCTGATTCGTCTTCTGAATGATCTGTTTCATGTTCGGAGTGGTCTTCTCCATGTTCTGAATGACCTTCTGATTTTTTAGAATGATCGATGTTCATTTCTTGATTCGGATCTAATTTCTCTAAATGATCTACTTCATCATGCTTGTGCAATTCATAGCCGGATTGCTCGCGGACTCTAACTGCATATTCTGAATCTTTTGAGTGGTCGACCCAGCCAAGATGAGTGTTAGAGAAAGTCATTTTCCCAGTTGTACCAGGAAGCATTAATTGATCATACTGATCCTGTGTTAATTCAGGAGCAGAGTCTTTCGTTTCCTCTATCCAGTCTTCGAACTTATCTTCAGGCATAGCTTCAACATTGAATGTATGTCTTTCAAAGCCTTTACCTGTAAAGTTTGCATTGCGTCCCGCATATGTTCCAGGCTCATCTGCCTGCAGGTATAGCTTAGTCTGCATTCCTGACATCGCATATTTCTGTCCGCCTAATTGAGGGATCCAAAATGCTGTCATCGTATCAGCTGATGATAGTTTAAATTCAACTGCACGATCTTCAGGTATGTTTAAGTAGTTAACTGTTTCAATCCCCTCTTCTTCATAAGAGAAAATCCATTTCCAGTCAACAGATGTTGCATGTATGACTAAAGGTGCCTTGTCTTTTGATGACTCAGGCGGTTCTTCCAGTGCATAGATTGTTTGCACTGTAGGAATGGAAAGTGCAATAACGATAAGGATTGGAATAACCGTCCATACGATTTCAAGGAATTTGCTTCCTTCCATTTCAGGCGGCTCATATTCCATATTGTCTTTGCGTTCGCGATACTTCACAACAATGAGAGTAAAGAGTACAAAAACAACAGCAAGAATGAATAGCATAAAACCTATCGACAAGAGAATAAGGTCACTTTGTGCAGCTGCAACTGGGCCTTTCGGATCTAGGATGACGAGTTCACTGCATCCGCCGAGTAAAAAAACAGAGAGTAATAGACCTAACGCTAAAAATGGTTTAAACAGCTTGAACACCAGGTTCACCTTCCTTCCTAATTAATAACTGATTCACTATAATCTGGATGCCAAAAAAGCATACCTTTAAATTATTTCAAAAAAACGATGTTTTCGTTTTCTTTTCCTCTATATGCTAGCAGAGCTAGCTTCCTGATGTGATGCCATTTCTGAAATGTCACGAGAATTTCATCAGTCGTTCAAACAAATGTCACATTTTTATCATACTTTAGTCATATTTATGTCATTCCTTTCTTTTATTGGAATTGAAAGTGCTTTTATGCAAATTTTTCTTTTTAAGGATAAGTTATACAATGGTTTGTCAAACCTTTCTTTACCCTGTATTCCCAGTAATAAAACGAACATGAGTCTTCCAAACTGTCATTGTAGATGTCTGCCGATGTAAATTTCTGTGAATGTAAAAAAGGTTCCCAGGTTTTAAACCAGGGAACCTTTTTTTAGTCAAATTTCAATTTAGACAAAGCATCCGCTAAAGCCGGATTAGAGAGCTCATCATTTTGCTTTTTCATATAATTTGCCACTTCTTTTTTGGATACTTTGCTGTTTTGAGATTTTTTCTTTCTTTCTGTAAACGCAGAAAGCTTTTCCCTGTGACCGCATCCGCAGACAAAGATCTGCCCATCGCCCTCGCCTCTGAGTTCAAGCTTTTTATGACAGACGGGACATCTTGCATTTGTTGCCCTGGACACTCCTTTGCGATACCCGCATTCTCTGTCCTGGCATACAAACATCTTGCCTTTTTTGCCGTTTACTTCAAGCAGAAGTTTTCCGCACTCCGGGCATTTACGTCCTGTGATGTTATCATGTTTGAATTTTTTATCACTGTTTTTTACTTCTTGGACGACAGCCTTCGCATAGCCTTTCATCTCCTGAATGAAAGCCTGCTTTGAAAGCTTTCCTTTTGCAATCAGCGTCAGTTTCTGCTCCCATTCCGCTGTAAGTGCAGGTGATTTTAAATCCTGCGGTACAAGATCCAGCAGCTGCTTTCCTTTTGATGTAACGAACAGCTCTTTGCCTTTCTTTTCAACTAGGAAGCTGTTAAATAATTTCTCGATAATATCCGCACGGGTTGCTACAGTTCCAAGCCCGCCCGTTTCACCAATGACCTTCTTTAAATCAGCATTTCCGGACATATATTTAGCCGGATTTTCCATAGCTGACAGAAGAGTTGCTTCGTTAAAGCGGGCAGGCGGTTTTGTTTCTCCTTTTGTCTGGACAAGGGTCTGAACTTTCAGAACGTCTCCTTTATTCAGCGCAGGCAGCTTTTGCTCAGCGAGGCCTTCCTTTTCTTCATCCGCCTCAAACTCGTAAACTTCCTTAAAGCCTTGGGAAAGAACCACTTTTCCTTTAGCAAGGAACGTTTCCTGTCCAATTTTGCATGTAAGAGTCGTTTGTTCATACTCGAAAGGAGGAGATAAAACAGCCAGGAAGCGTTTCACAACCAGATCATATATTTTTCTTTCCTTATCACTGAAGGCAGACGCAATCACTGTTTCCTCAGTCGGGATGATTGCATGATGATCAGATACTTTGCTGTCATCTACAAAAGACGGATTCCCCTTGATCGGCTTTTGAAGAATTTTCATCGCTGCTTTTGCATATGGCTTTACACCGCAGGCTTTTACTCTCTCACTGAGCGTTTCCACAATGTCTGAGCTGAGGTAACGAGAGTCTGTTCTAGGATATGTCAGAACTTTATGCTGTTCATACAGCTTTTGCATAATAGAAAGGGTCTCTTTTGCGGAATAGCCAAATCGTTTATTGGCATCGCGCTGAAGCTCTGTTAAATCGTATAGACCTGGTGAAAATGTCTTTTTGTATGCTTTGTCTGCAGAAACAATGACTGCATCCTTATCAGCAAGTCCTATAGCCAATGAGTCAATTTTTTCTTTATCAAATGTCTTGATATCCTTCGTTTTTGCATCCTGCCAAACTAAATGCAGGCCTGCGCTTGTATTTGCTTTTAATCCGTAATACGCCTTCGGCTGAAATGCCTTAATTTCATTTTCACGCTCGGCAATGATGGCAAGCGTAGGTGTTTGAACCCTCCCTGATGAGAGCTGCGCATTGTGTTTCGTCGTTAAAGCCCGGGTGGCATTCATGCCGACAATCCAGTCAGCCTCTGCCCTAGCTGCTGCAGAATGAAATAAATGTTCATATTCCCGGCCGTTTTTCAGTTTTTTGAATCCATCTTTAATAGCTTTATCCGTAACGGATGAAATCCAAAGACGTTTGATCGGTTTATGGACATGAGCCTTTTCAATAATCCACCTTGCAACAAGCTCGCCTTCCCGTCCTGCGTCTGTAGCAATGACGATTTCCGTCACATCTTTCCGGTTTAATAAAGCTTTTACTGCCTGAAATTGTTTGCTTGTTTTTTTAATCACGACAAGTTTCAGTTCCTGCGGAAGCATCGGCAGGTCTTCCATTTTCCAAGTTTTATAAGAATCACTGTAAGCCTCAGGATCTGCATGTGTCACAAGATGCCCAAGCGCCCAGGTAACAATGTGCGTACTGCCTTCAAAATATCCATTGCCTTTTTTTCCGCATTGTAAAACTCTTGCGAGATCCCTCCCCACAGAGGGTTTTTCTGCAAGAACGACAATTTTTCCCATAGTCACATTCCTCACTTTCATTCGATATTATATGGTATCACAAAATGCTGCCAAAAGAGTTGAACCACTTCGGTTAAATCTGGTCAAACTCAGAGTGATCTTCAGCAATCAAGCTCAGACGCTTCAGCATGCTTTTCATTAAATGCGGAGTCTCTCTGTGCGTCCAGACGACTGCCGAGAAAATGCTCATGGCTGCATATAGAGCATAAAGCCTCCAGAATTCAGCCGGAACTTCATCTTTAAAATAGCCGTTTATCTGGCCAACTGAAAAGGGAATGCTCACTTCTCTGCTGAAAAGAGCTACTTTATAGAAATCATGATAAGGATCCCCATAGTCATAGCGATTAAAATCGATGCAGCCTGCGTACTCCCCATTTCGGACGATGAGATTGGCTGGATGGAAATCATCATGCTGAAGAACCCGGGGCCGATCCTTCATGAAGACTAGGTTTTGATGGATGAACCTGCTTGTTTTCCTGCCATATTCTAAATGAATTCCGCTTTCTCTGTATGCTTTCAAATAGCGTTCATGCTTTGCAGAGGCCGCGTCATACCAGGAAATAGGCGATGATGGCGCTTTAATTGTATGCAGTTTTGAGAGGTCGAGGCCGGCCTCATAGCCAATTTGATATTGTTTTTGTATGGAAAGCTTGGGAAGCTCCTCTAAAGCTTCTTCTCCATCAATGTATTCAACAAGCATGTAGCAGCTATTTAAGGGCTCTATTTTCCCGAATTCAACGGGTATGGAGGATTTGATTTTTCGCTTCTCAATCTCTTTTAAAATCCCAAATTCTTTTAATTTCGCTTCGTACTTTTCCAGTTCAGCCGTACGGAGGACATATTTTTTTCCGCTTTTACAGACAGCTAAGAACTTTAAGTCGCTTGAGAAACCTTTATCTATTATTTCTATATGAGTAAATCTGTCAAAATACTTGATTAAATCTGTATCTCTCATAATCTTTGCCCCTCCGCCTTAAACCAAGTTTTCCCTTTTATGTTACCATAATTAGTGGTGATTCGTGATTTTGACAAGCAGAAAGTGAGGTACCTTGATGCATTCCGAAGTACAGCTTTATTTCCGCAAAGCAAAAGAAGAACATCTGGAGGATATGCACATGCTCCGGACAAAGATTCTCTCGGCCCTTCCAGGTGCAAAAGAAGGATTTGAACATGGTTTTCCCGTTTATTACCTGGACGGTGAGCTGCAGGTCGGCTATGCCGGCAGACAAAAAGGGCTCATGTTTTATGTAATGGACCCGAATATTGTAGCAGCCTACCATGAAGACCTGGCAACCCGAATTACAGGGAAAACCTGTATTATTATAAAAGAAACTTCGCAAACCTCAAAGCAAACCATTTTAAGATGCATCGATCATATGCTTGTAGATTTAATGAAAAAGCATGTCTTGTAGCAGCGGAACCGCTGCTTTTTTTGTTGGTCAGCGAGCATGATGCAGAAAAGGCCTGTGCCATAATGTTCCGGGTTTCCGGTATAGCTTAAAGCAAAAGGTTTTAGTATGATGGAAGAATGAATATTTTAGTATGCAGCGGAGGGTTAAGAAGAATATGAGTTTACTTACAATTGAAAAGTTAAGTCACAGTTTTGGAGACCGCACCTTATTTAAAGACGTCTCCTTCAGACTTTTGCCTGGAGAGCATGTCGGTCTTGTCGGCGCAAACGGTGTCGGAAAATCGACGATGATGAACATTATGACGAAAGAGCTGATTCATGATTCAGGCAAAGTGGAATGGACGCCAGGCGTTCATTATGGATACCTGGACCAGCATACCGTGTTATCAAAAGGAAAAACCATTAGAGACGTGTTAAGAGACGCGTTCTTGCCACTATATAAAAAAGAGGAAGAACTGAACGAAGTCATTGGACTGATGGGCAGTGCAAGTCCGGAAGAACTGGAAGAGCTGCTAGAGAAAATGGGCGAAATTCAGGACCACCTTGATGCCGGCGGATTCTATTCCCTTGATATTAAGGTAGAGGAAGCAGCACGCGGCCTTGGCCTTGATGCAATCGGACTCGACCGTGACGTTTCTGCACTGAGCGGAGGACAGCGTACTAAAGTTCTTTTAGCAAAGCTTCTGCTTGAACAGCCTGAAGTTCTTCTTCTAGATGAGCCTACCAACTATTTAGATGTTGAGCATATTCAGTGGCTGAGCCATTATTTAAAAGAATATTCGAACGCATTTTTGCTGATTTCCCATGACACTGAATTTATGAATGGCGTCGTTGATGTTATTTTCCATTTGGAATTCTCTAAGCTGACTCGCTATACAGCTACTTACGAAAAATTCCTTGAGCTTGCGGAGATCAATAAAAACCAGCACCTTCATGCTTATGAAAAGCAAAAGGATTTCATTAAAAAGCAAGAAGATTTCATCGCAAAAAACAAAGCGCGCTATTCGACTACCGGACGCGCGAAAAGCCGTCAAAAACAGCTTGACCGCATGGACCGGATTGACCGGCCTGAAACGGCGATGAAGCCGACGTTTGAATTTAAAGAATCACGCGGCAGCAGCCGATTTGTGTTTGAAGGAAAAGATGTTGAAATCGGGTACACGCACCCCCTTCTTCCAAAGCTCACCATGACGATTGAGCGCGGAGAGAAAATTGCGATTGTCGGCTGCAACGGAGTAGGGAAATCCACCCTTCTCAAAACAATCTTAGGGAAAATTAAGCCACTCGGCGGCACGATTCAGCTTGGCGATTTCCTTTTCCCTTCATACTTCGAACAGGAAGTAAAAGCGGAAAACATCACGCCGATCGATGACGTCTGGAATGCATTCCCCGGTCTTGATCAGCATCAGGTCCGTGCGATGCTAGCGCGAGTTGGCCTGAAAAATGAACATATATCCCGCCCATTAAATCAGCTGAGCGGCGGAGAGCAAGCAAAAGTCCGCTTATGCAAATTGCTTCAGTATGAAAGCAACTGGCTCCTTTTCGATGAGCCGACCAATCACTTGGACGTAACAGCGAAAGAAGAATTAAAACGTGCATTGAAGGCATATAAAGGCACAGTCATTCTCGTATGCCATGAACCTGACTTCTATGAGGACTGGATTACAAAGGTCTGGAACGTAGAGGAATGGGCAGAACAAGTATAAAAGGTTTATAAAAAGCATCCGGTATGTACTTTACCGGATGCTTTTTATTTTTTTGCTGCTGGTTTGTTTAAGCAGGGATTTCGCACTACTTCTCACGCTCTCTCCTGAAATTGCGGAATCATTCAACAGCTTTGTTTCCACTTTCCAAGCGCTTTCCTGAAATCGTGGAATCATCCATTAGCTTTGTTTCCACTTTCCAAGCGCTTTCCTGAAATTGTGGAATCATTCACTAGCTTTGTTTCCACTTTCCAAGCGCTTTCCTGTAATTGTGGAATCATTCACTAGCTTTGTTTCCACTTTCCAAACGCTTTCCTGAAATTGTGGAATCATTACTAGCTTTGATCATTTCTTAAGTCTGTTTTCGCATATATTGTTGTTTTTCATGCTAAATGTTGTCCGTTTCTTTCCGTTCCAGGAACTTGCTTTCCGCGGGGAGCATGGGAGCTTCCTCGGCGCCTGCCTGTGGAATCTCCCAATTTGCTCTATTTCCCGCAGGAGTCAAGTTTATCCCCTGCCATCCACTAAGGGTTTTTAACATTTAGTTTAATAGCAACAATATTTACGAAAATAGCCTTTCTTAGTGACGTTTTACCGGACAAACTCTGATAAGCTACACCTTTACGGACTCATGCACGGAAGCTTTCGGATGAACGTCAAGACTTCCAGTATATTCAACTGTTCCAATTTCACAGTTTTCCCCAATGTAAATGTCGGTCCCTCTTACTAATTTCGCCTTCGTGTGCTGAAGACGAATCGTATCGCCCTCAATCACTTCAGTATGAAGATACGGATCAGAATTCAAAAACCTGAACAGGCGCCGGAAGAGGTGAAACGACTTCTCGATACTCACGGTGATCGTTTCGCCGCCGATTTCTTTCACTTTTGAGTAATGATCCAAGCAAATCTCAATATTATCGGCACTAAGCAGACCGCCTACGTGAATGACTCCGCTTGAACGAAACGTCTCAGCCCCGCAATCACGAGCTGCTGTCAACATTCCGCTTACGTCGATCCGCTCAGCGTGAAGATTCCCGGATATCTTGGCAGAACCGTTCACCTTTAATTCTCCTGCTTTTACGTCTTTCAGCATTTTGGCGGACCCATTTACAGTAAGTTCATCTGCCGAAACCTCATCCTCAAGCTTTATACTGCCATTGATATTGAGCAGTTTTGTCTCTATTTTCCCCTTTAATGTGGAAGAACCGGAAATTTTGATTGTCTCTGCAAAAACCGCGCCTTCTACTTTGCCAGATCCGCCAATTTTCATGCTCTCGCATTCAATGTCCCCCGCAATTTTACCGCTTCCGCTAATAGAGACTGTCTTGAAATGCCCTCCCCCTGCAGATCCCGATCCATTTATTTTCAAATCATGCAGCTTTGTCATCTGTTCCATCCTCTCATCCCCCTATTAATGAACTGCCGATAGCCGATGCTTTAATTGGTTTACTTTGTCTTCAAGGTTTACTCTTACAAGTATTTCGGAGCTTGAATATACATGCGCAGGCGGGCTAATGATTGCCCAAATAACCACATTCTGTTTTTGAAACGCCAGCAGCTCGCTTATTTGATGCTCTTTTGCCTTATAGCTTTTCTTCATGAAATCAATCATTTCGCAGCAGCTCTCATCATCGATCTTCCCTTTAAGCTCCTCAGCGAGCGACAAAAAAAGGATGGAATGAAAATCATAGTGCTCATCTGAAGAGCTGTTCCCATATGCTTTCAACGTTTCAAGCGTCAGGATTGAACGGGCTGCAAGCACTGCTCCCGATAAGGCAACATCTGCAGGCCGCGGGGAAAAAAAGGCAGATAGATCATCAAGGGAGTATGCATCCTTCATCCCTTTGATCGCTTCAATACGCTCTAAGATTTTCTCTTTTGGGAAAAAGGTTTCCTGTCCGGTAAAGCTTGATTTTTTAATAAACCACTCCTCCGGAATGATGTTTTTCCGTTTCCACCTGTAAAGCTGCCCGTATGATATTCCTGTTGCATCCAGCAGTTCTTTTTTAGAAATAACCTCTTGTTCCACTTAAACCCTCCTTCCAAAAGAACAAAACATTGTTACGTTATAAATTAAATGTAACATAACATTGTTTTATTGTAAATAATCAAGTTGGAATTTTTTCCAATGACAAAAAAGACCGAGCCCATTTAAAGGTGCTCAGTCATCAAATCAGCGCAAGCTCTAATGCTTCCTCCGCGCTCTTCACTAAAACTTCATCCTTTTGATCGATTCCGTAGATAAGGAGAATGGCAAGGGTATAAACAGCTTTAAACCTTGCTAATGCTGCTGTTGTTTCATTTATTCGTCCATATTCTTCAAAAAAAAGCAGTCTTGCTTCGGGTGGAAGAAGGCTGTAAACAGCTGACAAATCGACTGCAGGATCCCCAATATGAGTGTCTCCCCAGTCAATAACCCCTGACAGAGATCCGTTTTCAGTTACCAGGATATTCCGAATGTGCAAGTCTCCATGAACGAGGCATTTTGCAGATGCCCAATCGACAGGTTCGAGCTGATTTGCATAGCTTTGCAGCTGTATTACATGGAGGCTTTCCGGACGAAGCCTGCAAAGCTTCTCTGCTGTTTCGCGAAGAATCGGAATTCGTTTGTTCATATCCAGCCTTCCGAGGGTATCATTTTTGACTCCTGCCAAGAGCGCTTGATCGACAGGAAATGCATGAAGAGTTCTTAAAAACCTCGCTAATGGAACGGCCATGTCAGTGCGCTGCTTCTCTGTCAGATGAGCAGGTGTTTGCCCCTGAAGATAAGAATAGCCAAGGTACGGCCATTGATAGTCTAATCCAGGGGAACCGCTGAAAATAGGCACCGGTATCGCTATTCCCATGTCAGGCAGTATCGGCAGCAAACGCTCTTCTGTTTGCAGTAAATCCACCGCAATCTGCCTTCTCGGAAATCTGAATACAAAAAGCCCATTCACTTCAAATACCGTATTGTCAAACCCTGTTCCTAGAAGCTTGGCACGAACAGGGTGAAGCTTTGGAAAATCGTTTGTGATCAGCTGTTCAGCCAGGGACTCTGTTACCGTTATTTCCGGAGACCAAGGATTTCCCACAGCATTTACCTTGGCCTTCTGCTTGCGTTTCCGCGATTGGATTGTCCTCTTTTTGCTTTTTCAGGGCGGTAAACCTGATCTTTGTTTTTAGGCTGAGATGTGTATTCGGAAGAGGGAATGTCGATTTTTTGTCTCGGAAGCTTTAACGCAATTCCCTTTTCAATTGTATGGAGGTCGTCCATATCCTTTGGCGCAGCAAATGTCACAGCCACTCCTTCATCACCTGCTCGTCCCGTTCTTCCAATCCGGTGGATATACGTTTCAGCATCGAGAGGCATATCATAGTTATAGACATGGGTTACTCCTTCTACATCAAGCCCCCGTGCCGCAACATCAGTTGCAATCAAATATTGAATTTTGGCTTCACGGAAGAGCTTCATCACCTTTTCTCTTTTTGCCTGTGAAAGATCACCGTGGAGCTCTTCAGCTTCATACTTCCGCGCCTTCATCGCATCAAACAGTCTGCCTGCTCTTATTTTCGTGCGGCAGAAAATAATAGCAAGGAAAGGACGCTGTTCGTCCAAAAAGCGGAATAGAGCTGCCTGCTTTGCCCTGTCGTTTGTTTCAACGACGAGCTGTGTTATTTTTTCGACGGTAATCTGCTTTTCCTGCACTGTAATATCTTTAGGATTTGTCATATATTGCTTGGACAAGTCTCTTACTTTATTCGTAATGGTTGCAGAAAACAGCAGTGTCTGCCGGGAATCGAAGGTTTGGGCAATGATTTCTTCAATATCCTTCTGGAAGCCTGCCTGCAGCATTTGATCTGCTTCATCAAGCACAAGCGTGGATACTTCTGAGAGATTGATCGTCTCCCTGCGTATGTGATCCAGAATTCGTCCAGGTGTCCCAACCGCAATGTGAATGCCGCGACCAAGTTTTTTTATCTGGCGCTCTACATCCTGCCCGCCGTAAATGGCGAGAACTCCTGTTTCATTCAGCCTGTCTGTAATCTTTTTTATTTCAGCTGTGATTTGAATGGCCAGCTCCCTCGTCGGAGTGACAATCAGTGCCTGAACAGCTTTTTGCTCCGTGTCGAGCTTTTCAAGGATCGGCAAAACAAATGCAAGCGTCTTTCCTGTTCCTGTCTGGGCCTTTGCAATGATATCGGCACCTTCAAGTACAGCAGGGATCGCTTTCTCCTGAATTTGAGTAGGGCTTGAAATACCCTGGTGTTTAAGGGCTTTAGTTAATCTATCGGAAATTCCTAATGCTGAAAAAGTCATTCGTTTCATGTATCCTCTCTATTATCCGTCATTGCTTAGATTCTTATTGTACACTGTATTTCATGAAAAAACCCGGACAAGTAAACCTCTATTTCCCAGAAAATAAGTTTATCTCTTTAATACAGTCATAGACAGCCCATTTTTAATTCGCAGAGAGACAAGCGGTTCGGGCTTAAGATCGTGTTTTTCACCTGCAAGCTCCAATCGATAATGCTTAAGGACTGCAGCAGAGATCATTACAGCTTCCATCATGGCAAATTGGCTTCCTATACATCCGCGCGAACCTCCTCCGAACGGAAAATAACCGTACATGGGGATTTCATCTTTCTTTTCAATTGAAAATCGGTCAGGGTTAAATTCTTCCGCATCTGCAAAATAAGCTGGATTTCGGTGCATAACATAAGGACTGATCAGAAAAATCGAACCTTTCTTAAAAGGCTCATTTAAGATTTCAGCATCTGCCTTTGCTTCCCTGAGCATAATCCATGCGGAAGGATACAATCTGAGTGTTTCCTGTATCACCTGATTGGAAAAAGGGAGATTTTTTAAATCCTCGAATTTTAAGCCATTTTCAAACAGGGCAAGCTCTCTCAGCATTGTTTCCTCAATATCTGGATGCCTGGCAAGAAGAGCAAAGACCCACGTTAATAAATTTGCGGTCGTTTCGTGTCCTGCTATTAACATTGTGACGATTTGATCCCTTATTTCTTTCTTTGATAATCCCTGGCCGTTCTCGTATTTTGTTTCGAGAAGCAAAGACAGCAGATGATCCTCTGAAGAATGGACCGGGGCTTCTTCCATTAGATAATCAGCCAGTTCATCCAGTGTTTGAACACCCCTTTTATATTTTCTGTTCTGGGAAGTAGGTAGAAAATCTGGCGGAGGAAAGGGTGTCAGCAGGGAGCTTGCTGTTTTTTCAATGATATCGTTAACTGCTTTCGTAATATGACCCGTATATTGGGAAAGTTCAACTCCAAACATGGTTTTGACAATAATCCGAAGCGTCAAATTCATCATATCTTCATGAATTGGCCTCGTTTCACCGTTTTTCCATGAACCAATCATGTCTTCTGTCATTGAATTGACAATTTCTGCATATCCAGCGATTTTTCGCTTGTGAAAGGCTGGCTGCATCATTTTCCTCTGCTGCCTGTGCTCCTCTCCATCGCTTGTTAAAACTCCGTTTCCAAGTGTTTTCCCAAGCGTCCGTGCGGAAGAACCTTTTTCAAAATACTCATCTTTTATAGTCAAAATCTGCTTAACAGCTTCTCTGGAATGAATAATGTAGGATGTGTTCCTGGAATGAGGATTTATGGCAACAATGTCACCAAGTGTATGAGTATTTAAAAGAAATCGGAGAGGGTCTTTTCGAAAAGCTAAATAATTGCTCAGCTGGCTTCCGCCTAAAGATACAGTCATATCCATGCTCCTCTATCAGATTAGTTACCACTATTATACAGCACCTCCGCCTGATTAAGCAGTTTCAAACATGCCAAAAGAGAGAGTTCTATTTTTATTTAATGAATGATAGTATAATGACTGTACATCTTATTTTTAAAGGAGGTTTGTCCTATGTCAGAAAAGAAAATGACACTTGAAGAGGCGATTAAACAAAAGCTTGCCAGCAAAAAGCAGGCACAAGCGAACGGCAATGGCAGTTTGAAAGGTTCCAATCAGACGAAAAACATGAAGAGCCAGGTTTCCAAGAAAACAAATAATCAGCGCAGAAGAATGGGTGTTTAAATGAATGGTCAAAACCGCGAAAACATTAAGCCTGGTACACCTGTTCATATTGTTCTGAAGCAAGATCAGCGCTCTGGAAAGCTTACAGGCGGTGTAGTAAAAGACATCCTGACAAAATCAGCTTTTCACCCTCACGGAATAAAAGTGCGACTTCAGGATGGACAAGTCGGCCGAGTAAAATCAATTGATTCACCTTAAGGTTTTTCAGCATACGTGATTTGCTGATAAGGATCATATACGAGGATATAAACGGTCAGCTGCCCTTTTATCACCTCAATGCTCTGTGATAGCTGGAAGCCGAAGTGTTCGTAAATCCGGACATTTTCGATTGTTTCCGTCTCCAAAACGCAGAATGTCCTCCTGATATCAGCCTCTTTCAGCGCCGCTCTAATCATTTGACTCATAAACTGCCGGCCTCTATATTTCTTATCAACTGCGACCATGTCTAGTACTAGATGTGGTTTTTGTGATTCATAAAAAGCCATTCTCTTTGAAATAATGGACAGCTTTCTCGCTTTTTTAAAAAAAGATACCAGCGGCACGTCTTTTATTAACAGCAAGCTTCTGAACATCGTCTTAAAAATGGCCTTGTAAAGAGCTGGCGTAAAGGCCTGACTTCCTGTTCTCCTTACAGCAAAGATTCCTTCTACCCGATCTGAAGTCACATATACCTCACTGATTGCATCCACAATTTCAACCGTTCCCCGGTATACGTTCTGCAAAATTCTCCGGCGTTTTCTCTCATCAGGGAAAAGGTAAAGAAATAGGGGATTATCAAAGAAAGAGTCTGCAAGCATGCTTGATGCCTTCTGGCGGTGCTTTTTTTGAAGTCTTGTTAACGCTTCGTACATGGGCGATCCCTCCTTTTTCCATGGTATGCAGAAATACGCCGTTTTAGATATCACCCTTATCTTTAAACATAGCAAAAAAGCTAACGTCGGCCGTTAGCTTTTTCAATAGATTTTGGAAAGGATCAAATAATGTGCGCTGATGTGTTGCTTCACGCCCAACTCCACTGCCTGCGCTAAGCGGGCGCTTCGGCTCACTTATTCATCTTAGAAAGAAATCCGCCGATCAAATCATCTGCTGTTTCTTCTTTTTCTTCTTCTGCTGATGAAGCTGACTCCTGCAAAGCTTTTTCCCAATCAAAATCATCCAGCCCTGCATTTTCATCAAAATCTTCTTCAGGTTCAGGTTCCTCCACTGCCGTACGGCGATTAGACGGAAAGGGAGTTTCCTGCAAATAAAGGGCCTCGTCAATATCAAGTGACCTGCTGTTAAATGAGGCAAGAAGGGAAGCTGCCCTTATTGGATCAGCAAGAATCTGATGCACGATGCTTCCAAGCAGCGCTTCAGAGTGCTCATGTTTTAGCCAGTCTCTTTGAGCTTTACTTAGTTTTTGCGGAAGCGGAATTGTGATGCTTTCCTTCTCTTTAACAAAAGAATCACTGACACCTTGTGAGACAAATTCAGCAATTTTGCTTGAGAAGTTCCTTTTTTCCGTTTCTTTCAGCTTTTGCAGCTGTTTTATTATGTGCTCAGGAGTATCGGAGGGGATGCGAAACGTGATCGCCTGCCCCCTCTGAATGCCTGATGAAGCGCCTTTGTTCATAAAACCACCCTATTATTTGGTAGTAGCTGCTTTTTTATCTTCGTTGCTTTTATCTTTGTTTGTTTTGCGGTAAAAGTCAAAAACAAGCTTATAATAAGCATTTGCCATCATCCAGATGCTTTCATTCTCATCTTCAAAGAAGTCAATGTTGTAGCCGTCAAGATTATTATTAAGCGTTTTAAGGTAATCTTTCAGCACAACTGCTCCTCCGCCGACAAAATAGCAGATCTCAGTTTGTGAATTTTTTTGCCAAACATTGCGCAGATGACGATATTGTTTTTTCGCAAGGTCTAAAAGAATGCGGTCCGTAATATCATGAACGCTTGTGCGGCTTCCTCTTACATAGATGTGATTGCGGTCTGTTTTTTTAGTGATGATTTCTACTACATCACGGCGGCTGTCAAGCTCAACACCGTGCTTAGAACGGATCTCTTCGCGGATTGCTTCTAGTGATTCAACTACGCCAAGGTTAAAGCCCTGTGCTTTATCGTCGTCTACGTTGCGGTTTTTAATGACTGCGATATCAGTAGAAAGGCCTCCGATATCCTGGATGATGATTCGCTTATCAATCAAATCTTTGTTGATGATGTTTAAATCCTTGTCCATCACTAAGTTGATATAAGCTGCAAATCCTTCTGGATACACTTTCACTTCATCAAATTTAATATTTACTTTTAAACCTTGATATTTAGGAGTAATTAAAAATTCTACCTGATGAACATTTCCCAATAGCTTAGAACGGTAACCGACATCTTTGCCTTCTTTTGCTTCTCTTAATGGAAGTCCAGTGCCAAGTGTATATGTTGCATCAATGACTTTATTATTTCTGCGGAACACTTTTTCATTTTCAGGTTTTACTGCGTCAAGGGCAATTGAAGCAAACAGCATAATCAGCGTTTGATCTTCTTCAGATTTGCTGCTGCCAGGATCAAGTTCAGAAGCATTGTCGCTTTTTGTTGCCAGTGATCCAACACGGTAAATGGCATTGTTTTCTTTTAAAGCAGGGGAGTGAACTTTAATATGGATGCCATCGAGAGGATCTTTGCTGTCTAATTCCTCAATTCCAATGACCGGACGATCTTCAATGTCTCTTGCAATGACATTCGGTATGTATAGTTGAGAGTCATATTTTCCGAAAATTGCTTTTACTGCATCGTTTCCTACATCGATTGCTGCGATTCTAGAATTACTCATGAACACCATTCCTTTCACTTCATGAATTAGTATAAAAATCCATTCTATTAAAGAGTATTAGAGATTGATAGTTTCGTCAATAGAACCAAGATGATTACATTTCTGTATACATGTATACAAATTCGTTTACATTGAAAACAAATTTGTATACAACATAAACAATTCGTATACATCCTTATATAACGGGATGCGTACACATTTGTATACATGTAAACAAATATCGCATACATCACATTACATTTTGTTTACAAGTATACAAAATCGGTATACTTGTAAACATCTCATTTAATAAGTTAATATCGGCTTTTATCCAACACCAAAATCCTTTTGTTGATCACAAAAATCAGAAGAAGAGAAACAGGGAATCCATCAATACATGTCGAACTGAGACATTTTAAAGGAGATAAACAAAGGAGAACGAAAATGACATCATTTCCGCAATTAGAAACAGACCGTTTAAGGTTAAGAAGTATTGAAAGATCGGATGCTGTAAAATTGTTTGATTATTTCTCTAAAAGAGAGGTAACAGAGTATTATGGAATGGATTCTTTTAAAACATTAGAGGAAGCAGAGACTTTGATTCATTCGTTTCAGATTGGCTATCAATCGAATAAGCTCATCCGATGGGGGATTGAACTCAAAGAAACCAATGAACTAATTGGCACATGCGGATTTCACGCGCTCTCAAAGAAGTACAAACGAGCTGAAGTGGGCTATGAAATCTCCCATCTGCACTGGCAGAAAGGCTATGCATCAGAGGCAATCGAGGCAATACTTGATTTTGGGTTTGAGGAGATGGAGATGATACGCATTGGGGCGGTGGTGATGCTTGCGAATTCCCCTTCCAGGAGCGTTCTTTTACGTTTAGGCTTTAAAGAAGAAGGAAGGCTTAGAAATTATATCATTCAAGACAATATTCCATGTGATGTAATCATGCATTCTCTCCTCAAAGAAGAATGGATAAAAAGCAGCTGCAGATAATTGCTGCTTTTTTATATTGGCTTCATTTCAGGCTGAGGAGGTCTTTCAAGCCAGCCGCTTTCAAACAACAATATAGGGTTTCTTTTAAAACAATTATTATTCTGTCTAGTGCTGTACCAAAAGAAAATCCAGTCATTATCTGACTGGATTCAGCTTTTCTATAAACACGACTTTTAAATAATTCCCCTCTTGGAATTCCTTTTTCGTTTTAAAATCATCCGGCAGGGAAAATTCTTCTTTTATTTTGTACTTTTCTCCTGTTTCTTTAAAGGCTGTGTCGATAAACCCTTTAAACTTTTTCATTGAAAACGTACTGCAGTTTGTGGATGCAACTATTACGCCATTATCTTCCGTTAGAGCAATGGTTTCCTTCAGCAGATCCTTGTAGTCCTTTGCAGCGCTGAACGTATATTTTTTAGATCTCGCAAAGCTTGGCGGATCCAGGATGACAAGATCAAATTTGAGATTTTTTTTCAAAGCATATTTGAAGTAATGAAAAACGTCTTCAACAATAATATCCTGCGATTCATAATCAACCTCATTAATGCTGAATTGTTCGATCGTTTTGCTCAGACTCCGGTTCGCCAGATCAACACTCGTTGTTTTTACAGCCCCGCCAAGAGCAGCAAACACAGAAAAGGCACCTGTATAAGAAAACAGATTCAATACGGTTTTTCCTTTTGCATAACGGTCTTTAATGGTCTTTCTTACATCCCTTTGATCAAGAAAAACACCCACCATGGCGCCGTCGTTTAAATAAACCGCAAAATTCACGCCATTTTCCTTTACGATTAATGGAAATTCCGGTCTATGTCCTTCTACAAATCCGTCCTCCTCAACAAACTTCCCTTGTGAATCGAATCGTTTTTTCTGATAAATTCCCCGTATTTCGACATTATTCTTTAAGGCTTCAAGAATGAAGGGATTAAATTGGTAAATTCCTTTACTGTACCATGTCACCAGATAGTAACCGTCAAAATAATCGATTGTTAATCCGCCGATGCCGTCCCCTTCACCGTTGAAAACCCGGAAGGCAGTCGTAGCTTCGCTTTGGAAAAGGTTCTTGCGGAACTGGATGGCAGCTTGAATTTTCTGATCAAAGAAGGATTGATTCATTTCTTCTCTTTCACTTGAAGTAAGGATCCAGCCAATGCCTTTATTCTGCTTCCCGTAATATCCCCTTCCAATAAACCGCTGCTGTTCATCAACCAGTCTGATGAGCTCGCCTTCATGCTTTAAGTTAGAAAGATTAACGACCGAATCCTTTTGAATCAGCGGGCTGCCGTTTTTCATATCCTTTACGTATTTAGGTTTTATCGTGAGCGTTGTCTCAGTTTTCATAGTTCCGTCCCATCTTTTAAAAATTTTCGTTATCTTATTTTACCCATACTACATGAAACAACTTGCAGATTCTAGAAAAGTCCTTATTCAAGAACGAATTCATACAGATCTGAAGAGCTATTTTAAAGAGATAAAAAAAAATCACAGCAAAATGTTTCTTTTCTAAAAGGCGGGGGAATAACAACGATAGAAACAAAAACCAAACACTATCTTAAGAAAGGCGGAATTTAAAATGGGCTTTATTTTATATCTTATCGTCGGCGGTTTAATCGGCTGGTTAGCAGGAGTTATTTTAGGTAAAAACGTACCTGGAGGCATCATAGGAAACATCATTGCAGGTATTATTGGAGCTTGGATCGGCGGAGAGCTTCTTGGCTCATTCGGACCAACTTTAGCAGGCATCGCCATTATCCCTGCATTGCTTGGAGCTATCATCTTTGTTTTCTTATTAAGCCTCGTATTGCGTACTATGCGCAAAAGAACTTAATCAATAGAACGGAACACCTGCTGATTGTCAGCAGGTGTTTTATTTTGTGAAAAAAACAGCACAAAAAAACCGCAGCCTTTTAAGCTGCGATCTAAGTTTTATTAATATGTTATGTTGTGCGTCCGCCGCTTTTTCGCTTATTAAGCATTTTCTTTACAATAGGATAGACGATTGGAGCGTATTTTATCGCTTTTCGAATCAGTTTCTTCAATGTAAACTCCTCCTCTTTTCTTTCTTTTTATTTTCCCAAAAAGAAAGAAGACTAAACGCCTTAAGAACCGAAGTACAGGTGGTAATGTGTTTTACAGCCCGGATTGAAGGCAGAATCGCACTTCGGACAGGAGCTGCCGCTGTCCATATATTCTTGAATCGTCAGTACATGGCGGCAAGAACCGCAAAGCACGGCTGGTATATCCCGCTCTGATTTATCCCATACTTCCGGAATGTGATCCGCAAGCTGCTCATGGCATTCATAGCAGGCATAAAATGCCTCACAGCACTTAAATTTGATTGCAATAATATCTTTGTCAGTTCCATAGTGACGGCATCTTGTATTTGCATCAAGCGCCACTCCTTTAACGGTCATTAAACGCACACTCCATTCTAAAAAAGCAATAATTTAAAGGATAAAGACCCATTCCGCCCGAAGTATCTACTTAGATAGCAAAGGAGGTATGGAAATGAATCAAAATACGTTGGAAGAAGAGATTTCTTCTCTAGAAAAGGAGCTGCTTGAAAAAAAACAGCGGCTCGCAGCACTCAGGAAAAAAGAGCCGGCGAAAAAGGCGGAAAATTATGTGTTTACGTCATCTAATGGACATTCTGTCACATTAAGTGAGCTTTTTAAAGAGAAAGATGAGCTTATCGTAGTTCACAACATGGGGAAAAACTGTTCTTACTGTACGATGTGGGCAGACGGGTTTAATGGCGTCTATCACCATATCGCCAAAAAAGCGGCTTTTGTTCTTTCCACACCTGATGATCCCCATATCCAAGATGCATTCGCCGCTGAAAGAAGATGGCAGTTTCCTATCGTCTCCACTTCTGGCACTGCTTTTAAACAAGATTTCGGTTTTGAAAAAGACGGACTTTATTATCCGGGTGTCTCAGCCTTCAAAAAAGAGGCGGATGGGTCCATATATCATGTTTCACAGGCTCCTTTTGGACCGGGCGATGATTTTTGTTCTGTGTGGCACCTATTTGACCTTCTCCCATCAGGATCGGATACCTACCGTCCATCTAAAAAAATTAATGAACATACCCCGTTTCAATTGACCGGCAATATTGCTTTTGCTGCGGGAAATTACGAAAAAGCCATTGCGTTTTATGAAACAGTAATCGGCATGACCGCCCAGTTCTCAAATGAATCAGAAACAAAATTCAGCATGAATGGAAACTTTTTTTATATCGAAAACAAAAAGCCTGATGGTGTCTCTTTTGAATTTGCCGTTAATTCTTTTTCAGAAGCTAAAGCTTCTTTGCTGCAAGCAGGCTGTACAGTAACTGAGGAAATAAGTGAAAAAAGCGTCATGGTGATGGATCCGTTCGGCCTTAAATTTCACTTATTCGAATCATAAATACGGCTTTTCACCAGAATGTTTCAGAAACAGGGCTAAATGCGCCGATTTATGGATAATCAGGTTTCCCTATAGCCTATACGAAATGAAAGCTTACAGAGGCATCTGAGCGTAAATTAACAGCATCTGAGGAAAATAGTAAGGAGAGGACAGTTTGAAAGATAAAAAGGTGATCATTACAGGTGCAAATTCAGGTATGGGGCTTGCTGCTGCAATTGAGATGGCTAAGAAGGGCGCTCATGTCATCATGGCCTGCAGGAGTTTAGAACGAGGACAGGCAACACTTGAGCAGGCGAAAAGGGAAAGCAAATCGAATGCGGTTGAGCTTATGAGGTGTGATCTTGGATCTCTTTTAAGCATAAGGGAATTTGCAAAGAAGTATAATGATAAATACCATTCTTTGGACGTATTAATCAATAATGCCGGTGTTGTGACGATAAAACGGGAGCTAACCGAAGATGGATTTGAAAGCATGATGGGCGTGAACCATCTTGGTCATTTTCTTTTGACCAGGCTGTTGCTCCCTGCTTTAAAACAATCACCGCAGGGCCGGATTATAAATGTCTCATCCGGTGCCCATAAAATCGGAAACATTCATTTTGATGACCCTTATTTAACTAAAGGTTTCACAGTTTGGAAGGGCTACTCTCAATCAAAGCTTGCCAATCTTTTATTTACCGCGGAACTTGCAAAGAAACTGCAGGGAACAGGAGTAACGGTTAACGCACTTCACCCCGGGGCAGTAGCAACAAGTTTGGGTGTTAATCGCCAGACTGGATTCGGAAAAGGTGTTTATGCTCTTTTAAAACCCTTCTTTCTGACGCCTGAACAAGGTGCACAAACAGCTATATACTTAGCAGAAAGTCCTGAAGTGGAACATGTAACCGGACACTATTTTTATAAAAGAAAAATAGAGCTTCCGGCTGAGCGCGCCAGAGATATGGATCTTGCCGCTAAGTTTTGGGAATGGAGCGATAAAGAGGCGGGAATATAGAAAAGCGGAGCCTACTGTTTAGACTCGGGCAGACCGATAAGAATTCACTTGAAAAGTTCGGTTTCCGCCTTTTTTGGTGAATTTGTTCTGACCGAGGGGCTAGGAGGTGGAGCTGGACATCGAAGCGCCAAATTTTATCCTTTTTTATATCTTTTAAAAAAAGGCTGCTGAAAAAAGCAGCCTCCACCTTATGGAATCAGCACAATTTTTCCCGTGCTTTTTCTGCTCTCAAGATAACGGTGCGCTTTTGCTCCATCTTCTAAAGCAAAGCGGGAAGGTTCAGCGATCCGCAGTGAGCCTTCTTCAATCCACCCGAATAGCTTATTCGATCTTGAGATGCGCTCTTCTCTGGACGTAAGTACATTCCAAAGATCACCGCCAGTCAGCGTTTTTGAAGTATCCATCAGCATTCTCGGGTCAATATGTACAGGGTCTCCTCCTGCCATACCGTAGAATACGACAGTTCCGCCAATGCGGGTTGCATCAAAGCTGTCCATTAGCGTTGAACCAACGGATTCAAAAACGACATCTGCTCCTTTTCCTGAAGTCAGTTCAAGGACCTTCTGCTTCCAGTCTTCTGTATAAACAAATGCTTCTTCTGCACCTGCTGCTTTAGCAATGTTTGCTTTTTCATGAGTAGAGACAAGGGCGATGACTCTGCCGCCCAAAAGGCGAATGATCTGAACGAGCAACTGGCCTACACCGCCTGCTGCAGCGTGAACAATAGCCGTATCACCCGCTTTAATCTTGTAGCTGTCAGATGTCAGATAGTGAGCTGTCAGCCCCTGCAGAAGCACTGAAGCTGCTGTTTCAAATGAAATCTCATCCGGGAGCGGAATCACCTTCTGGGAGGGCGCTGCAGCAAACTCTGCATTTGAATGAGGAACATCTGCAAACCCAACCCGGTCACCCCGTTTAATGCCGCGTACTTCACTGCCGATTTCTTCAACAATTCCTGCTCCCTCATATCCAAGTATGTACGGAGGCTCTCCCTCTAAGTGGTAGTTTCCTTTTCTGCGGTAGACATCCGCAAAATTCAGTCCTGCTGCTTTCATGCTGATTAAAACTTCGTCCGGTCCCGGAACAGGCTTTTCAAGCTCTGCCGAAGTCAATACTTCTGGTCCGCCGAATTGATTGAATACAAGTGCTCTCATTTGAACATCCCTCTCTGCTGTTTTATGCATTTAGTTTATCAGAAAAGGCCGCCTGCTATTGTTTTACTTCCACGATTACTTTTCCTTTGGCACGGCCCGTTTCAACATAATCAAGTGCTGCCTGTGTGTCTTGAAAAGAATAAGTACGATCGATCACAGGCCTGATTTTTCCGGTTTCAACCAATTCCTTAATCAATCTCAGCTGATCCCCGCTTGGCTTCATAAATAAGAATTGATACGCAGCATCATGTTTTTTTGCCAGGGAAATCAGCTTTCTGCTGACAGCCCAAAAAAGAACTGATTTTACGATTCCCATTTGATGATCCTTCGCATAAGAAGCGTCTGGAACCCCTGAAACGGAAACAATTTTTCCTCCAGGCTTTAGAACTTCGAATGATTTCTGAAGAGCTTCCCCTCCAAGTGTATCAAAAACAGCATCATAGTCATTCAGCACTTCATTAAATTTTTCTTTTTTATAATTGACGATTAGATCTGCACCCAATGACTCGGCAAGATGATGCCCTTTTTCACTGGCGGTTACCGCAACATAAGCGCCCATCTGCTTCGCAAGTTGAATCGCAAATGTGCCCAGTCCTCCAGCTCCTGCATGAATTAAGATCTTTTGCCCATTTTTCAGCTTTAAGATGTCATGAAACGCCTGCCAGGCTGTCAGCCCAACCAGAGGCAGGGAGGCGGCTTCGGTGAACGAGAGGTTCTCCGGCATAAGCGAAAGATCCTCTTCATGTGTAGAAATATATTCTGCAAACGTGCCGATTCTTGTTTTTCGCGGGCGTCCGTATACACTGTCCCCTGTTTTAAAAGCTGTAACCTTCTCTCCTGTTTTTATGACTTTTCCTGAAAAATCATTTCCCAGCACAAGCGGCATTTTATAGGTGAGTAAAGTTCTTACCTTGCCGTCTCTTATTTTAAAATCAATGGGGTTAATACTCGAAGCATATATCTCGACTAGAACATCCTTTTCTCCTATTGCCGGCATTTGCGCTTCTGTTATCATCAATTTTTGATTTTTTCCGTATTTTTTTATAGCCATAGCCTTCAATCTTTTTCCCTCACATAAGTTCTTATGTTTAATCTTTAGAACATATAGTATCTTCTTCTCAATTTACAGTCAAATAAATGGTTTTGGTCTCCTTGTGATATAATAAGCAAATTGAATCGATTATCGGAGGAAAGATATGCTTACTTTTGAACAAAAGCTTGCTGTTATTGAAACATTTAACGAATTGCAAAGAAAGAACGTTTCCCTTGGAAGAATCAACTTTCAGTTTGAGGATAGCATTTACGATAAGAAAAATGTGGTCTACCATCTTCATCCAAACGGAAATGGATTCGTATATGCTGAACATGTAAAAGGATATGCCGCGAATGATAAAGGCATGGTTAACATTCGTGATTTCACGGAAGAAGAATTGCGCAGCATCATCAAAAAATCCATTCATTCGCTTTCTGTGCAAGAAGACGAACAAGCAGAAGAATTTGAAGAAGAAAAATGGACAAATGAGGATGGACAGACTCTTATTTTGATCCAAGAAGATGATATGTGGAATGTGTATGCCGGGTTAAACCTTGATGGCACATTTACCACTTATAAGGAAGCTGCAAATTACTTGCATGAAGAAGGCTTCAAAGCTTAAGAACAAAAGCGCAGCGCCTTGGTCAGATCCGACAGGCAGATAAGAATCCGACAGAAAAGTCCGGGTCCCGACTTTTTTGGCGGATTCGTTCTGACCGAGGATCTAGGCGCCGGAGCTGGACAGAGATACCTTAATTTCATTATCCACAACCTATTTCCTTTTATAATTTCCTAAACGATAAAAAGAACCGCGGTGCACATGTGTTGTGTCCCGCGGTTCTTTCTTTAAACAAGTCTGCTCATCAGTTCTTCGATCTCACCCGGTGTTAACTCGCGCCACTCTCCGCTGCTTAAACCTTCTGCAGACAGATTCATGATCCGCTTTCTTTCAAGCCTCTCCACCCTATAGCCGAACACCTTGCACATTCTGCGGATCTGACGATTAAGTCCCTGTTTAAGAATGATGCGGAATTCAGAATCACTGATCTTCTCAACTGTACACGGTTTAGTTGTCACTCCGAGTATTTCTACTCCCTCTGACATTCCAAGAATAAAGTCATGTTCGAATGGCTTATCTACTTTGACGAGATATTCTTTTTCATGGCCATATTCAGACCTCATGATCTTATTGACGATCGTTCCATCATTTGTTAGCAAAATTAACCCTTCTGACGCTTTATCCAGCCGGCCGACAGGAAAGATCCGTTCCGGGAAAGCCACAAAATCGATGATATTTCCCTTTACATTCTTTGCTGCTGTACATGTAATACCCACTGGTTTATTTAAAACCAGATAAACGGGCATGGCTTTAGACGGGATAGGACTCCCGTCAATTAAAACGATATCTCCTTCAGTAACCGTGTCGCCGGCCTCACAGGCGACTCCATTAATGGTAATTCGGCATTCAGCAATAAGACGGTCGGTTTCACGTCTTGAGCAATAGCCTGTTTCACTTATATATTTATTTATTCTCATAGGATCGTTTCACTTTCATATTCAAAGATTCCCATCATCATAGCACAAAGGATGTTTTTTGCTCTACAGCCAAAATAAGTAAGAAGTTAGCAGTGAAAGGGTCTTTTTGCAATAATCGCCCAGCGCGTGCCTATACATAGCGAAAAAAAAGACAGCTTATAAAAAGCTGCCTCAATCTCTTAGTCTGTTTTTTTACTTTGTGTCATCTTTGGAATTAAAAGTCCGATCATCAGGATGACGCCAATGGCAATCAGGAGAATATACGTCATCATTAAGCCTGAGTTTTGGGTTGTATCAGAATTTACCGTTTCTGTCATACTCAATGATGGTTCTGCACTGCCTGAGAATAAATCCAGTTGTTCAGCTTTGGATTTAATCGTGTTTTTCTCTTTCGTATAATTAGTAAAGAGCTGTTCCTGCAGATCGTCCTTTTCGTCCCTGGACGGCTTTTCAAAGGTCAGATCTTTTTGCTCCTCCGGTATGGTAGTTCTTTTTTCATACAGTGATTCCTCGTGCAGATATTCCGTGTTTTCCTTAAGCTCTTTTTCCTCATAGACATTAGGATCCAGTTCCTCAAGGTTTGTCTCTGTCTCTGCATGTCCCTTTATCCCGCTTGTAAAAACAAAGATGAGCAGGAAAAACGAGAACCATATGACTGTTTTACACTTCATGGACATGTTCCTGATTGGCCTTTTCGTTTGAGTTTTTAAGAGCATTCACAACAAACGGCAGGATGGTAAGAACAAGGATAATGCCAATCAGCACAATCACTCCCTGAGTAAATACGTTATTTGCATCATACTGAATCGAGATGTACACCTTGGACATCGGATCTTCGTATGTGAAGTTTGGCGCGGCTAAAGCAAGCAGCGGACTGACAAAGAAGGCAACAAGACCTACACTTGCAAGCCAGCCTGCAAAATTGCCGAGCAAAAACGAAACTCTTACGATCGTTGATGCTGCAAATAACAGAAGCACCGTAAAGATTGACCATTGAATCGCGCGTTCATCTGTGAGTGTGTAAATATTTAACCCGAACACGCTGATGATGAGCCCCACAATTAAGTTTAATAGACCAAACATAGAGCCTCTTACTAATAATGGTGCTGCTTTGAAATAATGACTGAAGAATCCGATCAGCAAGCTGCTGATCAGGATGATGACAAGAATCACGACCGGCGGAACCGCTTTAGCCTGAGCAGCCGGTGCTTCTCCGCTAATTTGCAGCGGATTGGCAAGATGTTCATAAACATACCCGTTGTTCTGTCCGTCTACAAACGTATTGCCGAGTATACTGAAGACGTCATCTCTGACAAGCTGTGTTGAAGCTACATTTGTTGCCCATTTATCATTTAAAACGTCTGCTTCAGATTGAACTTCATTCACTTTTTGCTGGAGGACATCTGTACTGCTTACAACCGTCTCCTGTCTTTCTCCAAGCGAATTCATCAAGTCTGTAATCATGACTAATTCCTGGCCGATATTTTGCTGATTGACAACAAGGACAGTACCGTCCGAGTTTTCAAGCGGCATTCTGGAAGCAGTATTTTCTGATTTCTGAACTTGGCTCAGTACGCTGTTTGCGCTCTCTTCCATAGAAGCAAGATCCTCTAATATAGCTTCCTGCTGAGCACCCAGCTCCTTCCTGTATTCATCCATGAACGCAAGAGCGGAAGCCTGGACTTCTTTCATTTCTTCTTCAGTTGCCGGCAGCTCCTGATTCAGCTTGTCCCATGCGCCTTGTTCTTCTTCATTGATTGAAAGAATCGATTCTACTTTTGTTTTTTGCATTTCATCTTCAAGGACAGCATCTTTGGCTGAATCTGAAGAGGTATTCATACGCTCGGCGGCTGCCTCGTACTGAGATAAAATCGTATGGTATTTCAGCACATCGTTCATTGATGCATTTCCGATTGGCCCGCTGAACACACTCTCAAGTCTTTGCTTTCTTTCAGGGCTGAGCGAGTTCAGTATGGTTTGTTCTTGTTCAATGATGGCAGCTGAACCTGAGTTCATATTATCTGTCAGCTTGTTTATCTTTTCTGCCAGTTTGCTGTTTTCATCTTTTAGAAGCTGATTTTCTTCTAATAGTTTTGCATTTTCTTCTGTCAGCTTTTCATAAAGAGCAAGCAGTTTATCATACTCGCCTTTCCATGAGTTCTGATTTTCTTTTGACTTGATTGATTCTTCAATTGCGACAAGCTGTGCTGACATGTTTTCTAATTCAGTTATAGCTTGTGTTACTTGCTCTGGTTTAGGATCCGGAATCGTTTCTAGAATGGCCTTGAGATTCTTCAGCTGTTCTGAAACAGCAAGTATGTTTGCCCGCTCCTCTTCCATGTTAGCAGGACTTTCATTTTCACCGGGAGCTTCCGGTTCAGTGACCTCTCCGTCATCTTCAGGCGGCACTTCCTCTCCGCTGCCTGGTTCCTCAACCTGATCCTCCTGCTTAAGGCTCTCCCTAAGAGGGATAAGTTCCCCTTCAAGACGGTTCAGTGTATCCTGATTATCCTTCATAATATACATATCTACATAATTGCGATGAACAGTCTCAAGCTCTCTTGCCTGGCGTTCTGTCTGGCTGAGCCTTACACTGCCAAGGTTTTCTGCTGTTTCCTGATTCTGATCGAGCTGCTGCTGAATGTCCGTCATTCTTGATGCAAGCATGCTTCCTCGTTCGTTAAAGGATTGCTGCGTTTCATTTTGTACTTGATCTACTTCCATGGTGCCGCCCTGAATAGCCGTTAAGCTTTCCTGCTGGGCAAGCGTCAGAAGCTGCTGCTGATCTTCCTGATAGGCCTGATATTCTTCAACATACTTGACAAATGAGGCTAGACTTTTCTCGAATTGCTCAACGGAGTTTTTTCGTTCCGGCGATTCTTCTTCAGCCTGTTTCATTGTCGTTTGAAGCTGCTCAAGCATTTGTTTTTGCTGATCTAATTCCCCAGCCAAATCTTTAGAGCTTGGTTTATAGAAATTCAGCATGGCATTTTGAAACGCAATTTCCTTTTCAAGAATGCGGTCAAACTCTTCTCTTACATTCTCCATGTCCTGCGAGACATAGCTCCAGTAAAGCGAAGACATTTGCTTATTTACGCGGCCTGTAGCGTCTTCAAGTGCCCTGAGCACTCTTTGTCTGTTTTCAGCATTCAGCTGATTTTGGACCACATATTCAAATTCTGCTTTTGAAGGCTGCTGTTCATCATACGTTAAAATGTTGGCAGAAAAATTGGAAGGAATATAAATGACAGCGTCGTACTGCCCGTTTTTAAGCCCGTTAACTGCTGCACTTCTGCTTAAGATTGTCCAGTCGTACTGGGAATCCTTATCAAGAATCGCTGCAACTTCCTTGCCGAATTGAACAGGTTCACTTTCCTTATTTTCCCCTTCAGCCTTTTCCGTTCCGATGTCTTCATTAACGACAGCAATGTTTCTCGTAGCCTTCTCTTTTATTTCAAGCGGGTTGTCCCCGATGAATTGAAAGAATAGGGCAGGCACTGCTAAGATAAGCAGCACCGCAGCTATCATTTTAATCATATGCTTTCTTTGATCTGTCATGTGTAGATCTTCCTTTCAATGGCACAAAGAGGAATTTGTATTTTTGTTTCTTTGCCATTTTCCACATAATATCCAAAGCCTGGGTGTATATCGCTTTCTTTTCGGCTGTAAGGCAAGGTGTATAGGGTTTGCTCTGATTTTTTCATTAAGATGAGCGCCTGGCGGATTTGCTTGATTTCACTTGTGAATGCATCAAATCCTTTTGTCAGCTCATTGTTATTTCCTGAAACAATCACGTTAAAGCCGAGGTGGCTGTAATTTTTCATGAATCGTGTCAATCTCTCCTGCAGCATACTGTCAATAGATTGCTGGAACCTTGAATAACCGTCAACGACAAGCATGACCGGCGAGAAAGCCAGATTATTTACAACACCTTGCTGGATAGCTGTAAGATAGGTTTGTTCTCTGTCTTTAAGAAGTTCTTCAGTTGTATCCAGCCACGACGATATTTGGTCTTTCGTATCTAGATAGGCAACCTTTTCTTCAGAAGCATAGGTTGAGAGACCGCGGTCAATTGAATCGAATACGCCGATTGATTCGGCCGGCTGAAGCAGGGCTGTGTTCAGGATGACTTTAAGCACATTTGTCTTTCCTTTTTGAGTCTGGCCGAGTACGAGGCAGTGCTTCGTTTTGGCCAGATTTACACTGACAGGCTGTACAAGCTCTTCATCAAGTCCGATTGGGATAACCCCTGTTTTCTGGGCATCATCTGTGAAGTGTGTAAAGTTGATCATGGTTAGTTCAGCAGGAAGCATTGGGACCGGACGGGGAAGCTTGGCACCTTTATACTTCTCCTTCAGCATTCCAATATCATCTTTGATGGAATCTAGCAGCTCGTAATCATCCCCGCCGTCAGCAGGGAGGAAAACTTGAGAGAAATAGGCCTGATCCTTTTTAATGATGGCGCGTCCCGGAATAGGTTCAGGGGCAAACGGAACCTTGCCGACAGCCATATATGTTTCAGTCGTATCCATAAGGTAATGAAGGATTTTCGTTTTCATGCTGTTCATCAATGATTGACGGACAGACTGTACTCTTGTCGCGGTAAAAATCATATAGATGCCTAGAGACTGGCCATCACGCGCGAATTGAATCAGCTGCGTTTCAAGCTCCTGCATTTCTTCTTTCACGAGATCAAAATTATCAATGGTTATATACATTAGAGGCAGCTTGTTTTTGCTAAGTGAATTGTACATTTTGATGCTGCTGACCTCTTGCTGCTGGAACAGTTGCTTTCTTCGTGAAATCTCATCTTTTACGATTCTCATAAATTTATCGATTTTCAGCTCTTGATCGAGCTGGAAATAATCCGCTGTATGCGGCAGCTGTCTGAGCGGCAGCAGTGTGCCATTTCCGTAATCGATTACGTAGTAGTGTGCTTCTTCAGGGCTGAGTCTGGAAGCGATGCTTAAAAGCAGGAGCATCACAGTATGTGATTTTCCGTAGCCGGACGAACCGAAGATGGCAATGTTTCCGTCATCCATCAGCTGATACGAGTATGGGGTCTGGCTTTGTTTTTCAGGCTCATCAATTAGGCCAAGATAGATTTCCTCAGGCTGCCCGGAAGCATATTGATGGCGTGAAATTCTGTTTGCAAGCGGCGGCAGCCATGGGCTGTTCAGCCTGCGGATGCCCAAGGACGCCTGCAGTTCCTCAATTTTATCGACAATCACTTCAATCTCTGATTCCGTATCTTTTTTATGCTGTTTAGAAGACGCCACATTAGATAACGGCTGCAGACCAAGGTCTGTCACGATTGCGATCTCATCCTCAGACTCTGATGTTTCTTCTAAATAAGGCGCTCCGCTCCAGGCTGATTGGAAAAGCTCGTACACCTCATTATTGCCTACCTGCAGATAACCCCGTCCTGTAATGGTAATAGAGGCCGCATCTGCATTTTTCAAAATCTCTTTACTGTCGCTTGCATCCTGAACCTTAAGGGCCACTCTGAATCTCGCATTGCTCCAGATTTGGTCATCGATGACTCCGCCGGGCTTTTGTGTTGCCAGGATGAGATGCACGCCTAAGCTTCGCCCTATGCGCGCAGCACTGACAAGCTCCCGGATAAAATCAGGCTCTTCACTTTTCAATTCCGCAAATTCATCGGAAATTAAAAATAAGTGAGGAAGCGGTTCTTCCGCCTGATTGCGTTTATAAAGAGTTGTGTAATCATTTATGTGATTGACCTGATACTGATCGAACAGACGCTGGCGCCGCTTTAATTCGCTTTTGATTGATGCAAGGGCACGGGCACTGAAGTTTTTGCTGCCTTCAATGTTTGTAATGGTGCCAAGCAGATGCGGCATATTTTTAAACGGCTGCGCCATTCCTCCGCCCTTATAATCAATGAGAAGGAAAGCTACCTCATGAGGATGGAAGTGAACGGCAAGTGACAGAATATACGTTTGAAGAAATTCACTTTTACCTGAACCGGTTGTACCCGCTAATAAACCGTGAGGCCCATGAGCTTTTTCATGAAGATTCAACTCCACTACATCTTCTTTGCCTTTTAGTCCTACTGGAACTGCAAGAGACTTTGCCGATTCCCGCGTAAGCCAGTTTTGCTCAATCGGCAGATCATCCACTTCTTTTACATTCACCATCTCTAAGAAAGAAACACTTTTTGGAATCGAATTTGTCATCCCCACTTGGTGATCAAGCGTGCGCAGCATCCGGGCGAACGATTCATTTCCCTCATGCTTATGTATATCAAGCTTAAAAGGAACAGAAACAGCTTTTTTCTCTTGAATGAGAATGTCCCCTTCTTGATCATTTACATATCTCACAAGCGTATGGACGTTATCAGACAGGCTTTCCTTCGCTTCTGCGGCAAAAATAACGGATATGCCTAAATGTGAAAACTCGCCTTCTAAATATTCTAAAATAACATGATCGGAAATAAGCTGCTGATTGGTAATCACAAAAATAATGTGCGGCGCAAACCTTGTATTTTCCTTCTTTTCCTCAAGATCACGCTCACGCAGCATTTCATAAATGGACGTAAGCAGCTGGTCTCTCGTCTGCTCGTTATAAATCATGCCTTTTGCAAAGGCATGCGGAAGCTGAAAGTGCGGAAGCCATTTAAGCCATTCCCAGCTCTTATATTCTTTTTCATTAAAGATAAACACAAAGCGGACATCATGATAGCTGTGGGAAAAAGCAAGCTGACCGATTAATTGATGAAGTTCATTTTTCATGATCGCTTCTTTCCCGATCAGTCCCATTGCGCCTTGTGAAAGGTTAACACTGATTGGAACAGATTCGATTTCCCGGTAGACCTTTTCCATTTGCTGTGACTGTTCTAAGAGATCGTCCACTTCTCTGTTCGCCATATCGTTTGAGCTTAGTGAAATTTCATAGCTCGATTTAACAGTGCCTGTTCCGATTCGAAGCTCAAGAAAGTCATTGCTTTCAGGCGTTCTTTCCCAAATCCGGTCGGAGATTTCCCTCGTCATATACTTCATTTGTTCAAAGGAAGGAAAATGGTAAGACAGAACCTGGCGCTGTTTTTCAGCCACTTCCTGAAGTTCATGGCGCTTGTTTTCAAGGTATTGGGTATAAACTCTGAGTCTTCGTTCTTTCCGCTTCTTGTAATTGCCTTTTTCTCTGAAATATTGTGCGGTTGACGTAATCAGCGTCATTACAAACATAACCATTGAGACGATGATAAAAATGCCCCGGGGAGCAATAAGAGCGACAATTCCCATCGCAATCATCATGACTAGCGGCGGCAGAATAATCAGCCACAGGCTCCGTGATTGATCGTCCCCTTCCTGCGCGGGGAAAGTGAGAGAAATTTTATCTTTCGGCAGCTCATAAATCATCCGCGGCGTGCGGCGGTAGATTGGATATTTTTTGCTCATTTCCGATCTTGGTTTTTCCGAATGCGGCAGATTTGAATGAAACTCCTCTATACTCATAACCTGCAGCAAATCTTCTTCAATAAGACGGACGGTCATAAACGGCCAGAAGAGAATGTCTCCAATCTGCAATTCCGTGAGACCGTCTGCCTTCCTTCCATTCACGTAGACCGTTTCACCCTCAGGCGAAACCATCCAGTGAGTGCCTGTTTTCAGCAGGCTGACAGTTCCCTTTCCAAGAACCGGGAGGGCACTCTTATCTTTATAAATATGTGCCTCTTTACTGGCCGCTGAAAAAGAAATTTCTTTTTGAAAGCCAATATAGCAGGTCTCAGCTTTTTTAGGCGCTGGTGTTACATAAATCGTCAGCTGTTCTGAATGATCCAAAAGACGAAAAGGCACTTTTTCTTCTGCCTTTCCAATGGGTTTGTCATTCTGCAGAATGACAAACTCATCCGTTTCCTCTGCTTTTGCAACGGTAAGCGCTCCTTCAGAAAAAGGGAAATTCCTGATCGTCAGCGTGTGCTGAATCTCAGAACCGATAGAAATCGGGCGGAACGCCTCTCCGTCCGCCTGATATTGCTGATAGGATTCACCGTGAAAAACCCATAAAATACTCATGATATCACCTCCTGTTGCCTATAATGCGTCAGTCAGAACCCGATTTTGCAGGAGCGGCTGGCTTTTTCTCTGCAGCTTTCGCCTGCTCAGCTGCATCATTAGCCTCTTCTTCTGCTTTCTGCTGTTCTTCCACTTGCTCTTTCGCTTTCTGTTCTTCCTCTAACTTCTGTTCTTCTTCTTTCTTCTGGGCTTCTTGTTCTTCTTTAAACTGTTTTATTTCTGCATCTATTTTTTGAAGTTCCTGCTGCTTTTCTTCACTGTTCATTTCGGTATCCGCTTTTATTTGATCCTGGTATTTAATAAGCCCAAAAACGATCAGATCCCGGTCTTCAAGATTTCTTGCAAGATCGAGTGCTTCTTTGGCCTCGCCTCTTCCAATATGAATCCAATACTCAAGGTACTGAGGATCAGACTGGAGGGTCAGCGTGTTTTGCACGCTTTCCTTTTGGTCTTCAGTCAAAGATTCATTCACTATGTAAGACGATGCTAATTGATATTTCACAACGTTTGGCATTTCTTCAATCCTGTAGTTTGAAAGGGTGCTGACCACTTCACTGTAATCATTTTCCAGGTAGTATTCATTGGTCTCTACAAACGCTTCTTGTTTAGGGTGAAGGGAAAAAAGGGAATATGCTGAATAAACAAGTGCGGGAACAAGCAAAACAAGAAATCCGAGAGCTATGTACCGTGTAAGCTTCCATTTCTTTTCCGGAATGGATACTAGGGCTGCATTCTTGTGATCGACTTCCCACATGTTCGTTTCAATCAGGGTTAACAATTCAGAATAAGTTGCCGCTGAAAGCAATTCCCGGGATACTTGAGAAATATCTAAAGTTTCGTTGAATTTCAAATACTGTTCAAATGAATAGGTGGAATCGACAGCAGCTGCAACACAGGCTTTCAGTTCCTGCCACAGCCTGTCACTGTCCTGTTCATAAGGAGGAATGCTTTCCATTACACCGTAATGAAGAAAATAAGGCGTAAAGCTTTGATCAAATGAAATGTTTTCAGGACACACAATCAAATGAAGCCGCGTCAACGAGTGATTTTTTACCTTTTTTACCAGCTGATAGGAAAAATTCCACTTGCTTCGCTCTTCTTTTTTATTTAAACTGGAAAAACCCAAATAAGTCTCAGGCGGCTGAACATGAACCCTTAATTCATCTTCAGTCAGAGTAATTTCCCGCTTAATGGATGGATCCTTTTCTTTCAGCATTTCGATTTCTGCTGCTTGATCGAGTTTCACTTTTTCTGTTTGGAAGATGAAGGTATAGCCCTCTTCCTTCGTTATGACAGCCTCAAGCTGCTGCTCTAAATAGGTCTGTTTTTTTTCTGACATTGAGAATGACTCCTTCATAGGATTTCAAAACGATCTCCTGTTGTAATTCCGCATTCTACAAGCTTATGGTTGCCTGATAGGACAATCTGCTTATTGGGAACGCGCACCCAATACCCTTCTCGAGGTGGGTCAGAAATGCATCTTGCCTGCCATACGATATCTACTACTTTTTTGACAGAGTGATAATTTGATAGACGCAGATCAAATGTTTCTCCTGTGTAATGCTTCAAATCGATTGTCACTTCAATATACATGCCTTTTCACCTCAAAAATGAAGAAGCGCCGTCATCTGATTTAGAATGGGCGCTCCTTTCTGCACTTCATTAGATTGTCAGATCCTATTAACCGCGGATTTGGCCTGCAATGTTTGCATCAGCCTCTTGAAGAGCGTGTGCTGTCTTCTCTAATTGTCTTGAAATATCTTCTACTAAATGCTGCATGTCAACGAAAGAAGGCTTAAGCTGTTCGTATTGATCTCTGAAAGCGTTGCTTGCTTCCCCTTCCCACATAGCCTGTAATTGGCCGATCATGCTGTCAAGGCGGCCGATCATAAGGCCAAGCTCTCCACCCTCATTGTTATAACGTTTTGACATATCGACAAGTTCAGCAGGGGTAACGCGAATAATTCCTGACATTTTCATCTCTCCTTTTACACGAATTTACATTAATTGTATAAACAAAGACCATGAAGGTCAATTGTTACTTCTAGAATACTAGTAAAATGGTACATTCTATCTATTAATATGTAATGAAGGAAGAATATGACTGTATTCCTCAATTCTGTTATTAATTACCCAGTCAATTTACCCTTAAAACCTATAATAAGGAAAAAATTAATAAATTTTCCCATACGTTAAGGGGATAGTCCCATTTCTGATTCCCGGGTTATTTGTGATGGTCCAGTCTGATGAACTTTGGAGGATATATTCTCATATTATATATATGAAGAAAAATGGTGATTTTTGTAGATAAGTGATTGGCTCCGTGAATTTATTTGCCTTTATCCGACCGATTCCTTCTTCTCCTATCGAATCGTCAAATATTGAGCATTCATGTCATTTACAAAATTGGAATACTGATTCGCAAGCATATGATTGCTGTAAGCCTGCTGGCTGATGACTGCTTCATTTTCAGACTGAAGCTTGGTCAGTTGGGTGGATATTTGATCAATGAACTCTGCCGTACTGCCCGCAAGCTCCATTCTAATCATATTAGAAAGCTCAACACTTGCTGAACCAAGCGATTCAAGCTGGAAATTGAGATGATCCGCTTTGTATCTTAAATCCTTAGCAGAATCAAAAACGTGCTCCTTATAAAGCTGGTTCACACTCATTCCTCCTTATCTGAGATCAAAAATAGAGGCAATGTCCTTTTCTTCTTGAAACATCTTTTCAACCGATGTCCGTATAGAAGAAATGAGTTTTCTTCCCTTATCGAACTGATCCTGGAAATGATGGACCGTTTCATCTAAACGGTCTGAGAAAGCTGCAGGCAGCGCTGGAACTTGTTCATGAACATGAATGCTTTTCACTTCATAATCGCTTCCTATAGAAAGCAGCTTCCGATAAGACTGCGGGTTAGATTCCATATCAAATCTTAAAAATAGTTTTCTTCTAAAGTTAATATCAATAAAAGCTAGTTGATAGGCACTTGGTGTGCATCGTTAAAAGCATATACTTTTTCAAATGATCTATTCATTATAGAAATCATCTGAATTAAATTTCCACCTAACGAGTGACCAAGTCCATATTTTTTATTTTCAATTTCTATATGATTTAATTTAATATTTTTTTCCACTTCTTTACTTACTAATGAATCAAATAATTTCGCATCCCTGTATTGATTACTCTCTTTACCCGCATAAATACCTAACGAATTGTAAACCCAGTCTAAGGGACCGCCTTTTCTTCATTATCATCTAAACTTTCTTCATTCTCACTTCCTCTAGTAATAACGTATGTCTGATTAATTCCTTTTTCAGCATCATAAAAATGAATAGCTGTACCATCAAAACCAGAATCTTTGCCTTCATTCTTTAATTCCTTAAATTCTTTAAGAGAATCTGTACTGAAGATTTCAATGTTACTAGGAGGACTTTCACCCGTTTCTTCTATAATGATTTTTCTAACTTCTTCTACAGTGAACTTTTTTTTACCGCCGTATTCAAGCTCAGTCAGCCTGACCCGCAGAATGTCACTATTCAGAACTTCTTCGTTTTGCATTGGTTTCACCTCTAAAACCTACTTTGTAAAATCAATTGACTTCATGATCATCAATGCATTTTCCTCTTCACTCTTTACATCAATTTCACAAGATTGATCTGCGTCCATACAAGTAACCTCATAAAAAAATTGAATTCCTTTTTCATTCTTTTGTGTTTAATCTTTTCAAAAGATGTTTCATATCCTGCATGCTCTGATAACATATCTAAGTTAAATTCAATATTTTTAGTCGTAGGTTTGTCTTCGTAGGTAATAGTTACATATCTTGATAGGTTGCTTTCCTTTACGCCTTCCCCAAAGTTATATGTTTCAAAAAATTCTTCTTGAGAGTCATAGGACGTGGATGATATAGTTGCACTCACAGGAAACAGCATCGTATATCCCTTTGTCTTTGATTGGAATGGATAATACCCTTCTTCAACCTCTTCGCCTGAAGCGATAAATTCCCGTGTGAATTCATCTTTAAAGGCTTCTGTTTCCGGCAGAGTTGAAGCATCTGTTTTACCATTTTCTTTTTCTTTGCTCATTCCGCAACCCCCTGTAAAGATCAGCATAAAAAATAAACCAAGCTGTATTATTTTTTTCAATGGATTGGCTCCTTTCGGATATCTCGTATGTACTCCCTTATTACTACCACAATTTCCCACGAATGTTCAATATGGAACCCGAATAATGAAAAAATCACTTCTTAGTACATGTGAGAGATTCCTTATTAAATTCCAGGTGACCCCTTAATCACAGGCAATAATATGACCATTTTTCTATTAAATCTGAACATTATCTTTTCAAAAAATCACCTCCCCAATTGTTGAAAATGATTTTTTAAAAGCGCTTAATTGTGTACGGAGAAAGAAAGTGTAATATTTTTAAAAATTCTGCTTCGTTTTCTGTTATTAAGGGTAGAAAGTAGGATAACAGAAAGAACACAATGAAAAGGGGAATTCGGGATGGAACAGAATCACACAATGATGCAGTTTTTTGAATGGCATGTAAGACCAACTGGAACACACTGGAACAGGCTGAAAGAGTTAGCGCCGGAGCTTAAGGAAAGAGGCATTGATTCGGTTTGGATTCCTCCCGTGACAAAAGGCCAGTCTGGAGATGATGTCGGATATGGCGTGTATGACTTATATGATCTTGGAGAGTTCAATCAAAAGGGTTCTGTCCGTACTAAATATGGTTTGAAGAAGGAATTACTTGCTGCTATTAAAGCTTGTCACGATAACGGCATTGCCGTTTATGTGGATTTGGTTATGAATCATAAAGCAGGAGCCGATGAGACGGAATTATTTAAAGTGATTGAAGTAGACCGCGAGGACCGAACGGAAGAATTATCCGAGCCGATTAATATTGAAGGCTGGACAAAATTCAACTTCCCGGGCCGAAAAGGAAAGTATTCTTCCTTTGAATGGAATTTTGAGCATTTCAACGGAACAGATTACGATGCGAAAAACGATAAAATCGGCGTCTTTAAAATTGTCGGTGACAATAAAGACTGGAATGAGAATGTTGACGAGGAATTCGGAAATTATGATTACTTAATGTTCGCGAACATTGACTATGATAATGAAGAAGTTCAGGATGAAATGATTTCATGGGGCAAGTGGCTCGCAGATACGCTGCAGTGTGATGGATACCGCCTTGATGCCATTAAACATATCAATCATGAGTTTGTTCAGAGGTTTGCAGAAGAGCTTTATGAAGACCGCGGGGATGATTTCTTTTTTGTTGGAGAGTTCTGGAAATCCGATTTAAAAGAATGTCAGAATTTCCTTGATAAAATTGACTACAAAATGAGTTTATTTGATGTGTCCCTTCACTACAAGCTTCATGAAGCATCCATGGCAGGAAGTGATTTTGATCTCTCCACGATTTTTGAGGATACCCTTGTCGGCTCCCATCCCGAGCATGCTGTCACATTTGTTGATAATCATGACTCCCAGCCTGATGAAGCCCTCGAATCATGGGTTGAAGACTGCTTTAAGCAAAGTGCCTATGCTCTGATTCTTCTGAGAAAGCAGGGTTATCCTTGTGTATTTTACGGCGATTACTACGGAATTGATGGAGACAATCCAATCGATGGCAAAAGAGAAGCAATTGACCCCCTTCTTTATGCCAGACAGACAAGAGCCTATGGTGAGCAGGAAGAATACTTTGACCATCCGAATACAATCGGCTGGGTCAGACGCGGCGTGGATGAGTTTGAGCGTTCCGGCTGTGCAGTTGTCATTTCAAATGGCGACGAAGGAGAAAAACGGATGTGTGTCGGCGAACACCATGCAGGTGAAGTATGGGTGGACTTAACCGGCACCCGCGAAGAGCATATTACAATTGAAGATGATGGCTTTGCAACGTTCCCTGTAAACGGCCAAAGTGTTTCTGTCTGGGCCCGTCCGGATGAAGATGTTGAATAAGTAAATGAAAACAGCAGGTTCCTTGAATACGGGAACCTGCTGTTTTTTATTTAGCTTCCAAGATTATGGTTACTTTAAATAAATCTCCGTCTACATCAATCTCCAATTGCCCTCCGTGAAGCTCAACAATCGATTTGGCAATAGTAAGGCCAAGACCGGAACCTTCTGTATGGCGAGAGGAGTCTCCGCGTTTAAACCGTTCAAATAATTCATCTGTGTTTTCGCTGAGCTCATACTTGGTGACATTTTTAAAAGAGATGATGACATGCTCCCCGATTTTTTTAACGGAAAGGTACACTCTGGTATTCTCTAAAGAATACTTAAGAATATTGCCAATCAAATTCTCAAACACTCTCCACATCTTTTGTCCGTCTACAACTGCATAAACAGGTTCATCCAAGTAAGTCACCCTGAACTGCAGGGAAGACTGGCTGATGGCTTCATTGTATTCAGCAAGCGCCTGCTGCAGGAGCTGTGCAATATCTGCGTTTTGTTTCACTAGATCAATATTGCCGCTCGCCATTTTTGACGCCTCAAACAGATCATCAATCAGGATTTTCAGGCGCTGTGATTTGCGGTCGACAATTTCTACGTAGGAAGCTCTTTCCTCTTCTGAGAGATTCGGATTTTTCAGTAGTTCTGTGTAGCTGATAATGGAAGTAAGCGGTGTCCGCAGATCGTGGCTGACATTTGTGATCAGCTCCGTTTTCAGGCGTTCGCTTTTGACCTGCTTTTGCTGTGAGGTTTTTACCCCATGCTTCAGAGCATTCATATTCGAAGCAAGTGTCGCAAGGGCCGTTTTCCCATTAACCGGCAGGTCTGTTTCTAGATTGCCGAGCATAATATCATTTGAATTCTCCACTATTTTATTAAAATAGCCAATTCGTTTGAACATAAACAGCACAACCGGAAGGCCAATGAGCAAAAAAGCAGGAAAGTAGATGAGCAGGAACGCAGGTTGAACGATCACTACTGCCGCTCCAACCCCAAAGCAGAAAACAATGCCAAGCAATATCAAAAGCTGAATGCCTACCTTCTGAATCAGAAAAGCGTCTGCCACAGCCTTAGCAATCCTGTAAAGTATCGTAGTTTTCCATTCTGCCTTGAAATGGCCTTCTGTTTTAAATAGGTGAATAAGAAGGACTGCCTGAACGATGAGTGCTGCGATAAACAGCGTTCCAATAACCAAAAAGATAAAAGCATAGAGCCATTCGTATCCATACCGGAACGGATAATAGTCGATCACTCCGAACATGCATATAATGCTTCCGACAAACGCAATGCCGGTGAAGAGAATTCTCACATCCAGAGGCAGGCGGAGGTACATTTGCGCCCACTTGCTTTTCAGAATGGGTTCAAACAGCGGACGTCTTCTCAGAAGAAAAACACTGATGAAAAGAGCTGCAAGGCCGCTGAGTGAATGTCCGTAATAGAGAGCCTGTGATTTCTGAAAATCCCGGAATTCAATCATGGTTTCGCTGTCTGCGGGTGCATTTTTTGACAAGGCGATTTGTCCGGTGAATCTTGTTTCGTCCCCTCTGATTAGATCTTCCGTAATATCACTGCTTCCAAAATAATGAAATCCATCTGTTGAATTGATATAGCCTCTTGATCCCGAATAATTTTCAATATAGTACATGTCTTTTTGATTGATAAACTCCTTGGGATCATCTTTCTCAGACAATTGCAAGTTGGTGTGAACTTCTTCAGAACCGGTGCTTTTCAAGTAATAAACAAACTGATTTTTATTTGCTTCATATTCAGACTTAGGATACATATAGATTTCTTCAAAGAATTGATCGATATTCCTTTCTTTTTCTGCGATAAGCTTTTTTCGGACATGCTCATCATCTTTAAAATTCATCGTGATGTCAGCAATTTTTTTATTTTTTTCTTCCGTCAGCACTTTTTCAACTTCGCTGTTTCCATTTTCCTTAGCAGCGAAAATTTCTTCTTCATACTGACTTTCTATGTTCATGATCTGGTCGGATAAACTTCCGTATCTATATCGGTGTTCTTCAATTTCCTCTGCTGATACGGTTATGTTTTCCTTAGCTTCTTCTTTGGTCGTCCCGTTCAATTCATATAAGCTTAAAAGATTTGTAAAGTAGTTTAGCCGTTCTTGAAATTCGTTAGACTGAAAATAGTTTTTAAATAAGTACCTGTCTCCGTTTGCAGCACCTGAAAAGAGACCGCTGATTCCGTATGTCAGCAGCATCATGATGAGAAAGAACGTTAGACTACTTTTCCATTTTGTACCCAATTCCCCATACCACCTTTAAATATCTCGGATTTTTAGGATCAATCTCAATTTTTTCTCTGATTTTGCGGATATGGACGGCAACGGTTTTTTCGGCGTTGTAGCCGGGCTCATTCCAAACCCGCTCATAGATTTCGTTGATTGAAAACACGCGTCCTGCGTTCAGCATCAGCAGCTCTACGATGCTGTATTCAATGCGTGTAAGCTTTACGTTTTCGCCATGCACCGTCACTTCTTTGGCTGTTTGATCAAGGGTAAGACCATTCAGATCTACGGTCTTTTTCACACCTTCGTATGTACCAAGCGTCACATATCGCCTAAGCTGAGATTTCACTCTGGCAATCAGCTCCATCGGATTGAACGGCTTAGTTACATAGTCATCTGCCCCTACCTGCAGGCCGAGGATCTTGTCTGTATCTTCGCTCTTTGCACTCAGGATTATAATCGGAATGTTCTTTTTTTCACGGATTTTAAAAGTGGTTGAGATGCCGTCAAGACGGGGCATCATGATATCCAGCAGAATTAAATGAACAGCGTGCTCATTCAGTTTTTCAAGAGCTTCTATGCCGTCTTTCGCTTTTATGACAGTTATGTTTTCATTCTTTAAATAGATTTCAATCGCATCGCGGATATCTTTATCATCATCCACTACTAAAACGTTATAATTCGTCATTTTCTCACGCTCCTTTCAAAAGTATATCTAACTCGGGCTGATATCTATAGTCTAATAGGAAATTCTTAACTCCTTGTCTGTGTAATGTTTAAGAATTTCTTAATTTTTAAAAGAAAAGCGGAAACGGCTGTTCAGCTTAGATGTGACAATTTCTATTCTTTTCATAAAAAATAGCCCTTTTTTTAAAGGGCGTTATGAAAAGATTATTTTATTATGTTGTTCTTCTTCGTACCCGATACAAACCGGTTCCCGCTCACCCAGAATCTCCAGGGATATTCTCTTGCTTCACCGCTGTTGTCTATTCCAATTCGCGGCCCTGCAGCTGTAAGTTCAGGCTCATTGCCTTCTGCTATATACAGGGGCGCCTCCCATAAAGGACGTCCATAATCTTCTTTTACAATACCCAATGCTTTCGTCAGTTTCCCGGGACCATTTGTCAGGTCCTGCTCTCTTTTCACCGGACCGCGTCTTTGATACATCAATTCCAGCCCTTCAACCGGCTCTACCCCTCTTATTAATATTGCTTCAGGAGAATCAGCCGCTCCGCTAACAACATTTACAAGACAATGGGTATGCATGACATAAGTATACGTATAGCCGGCTGGCCCAAACATAACTTCGGTTCTTGCAGTCCGACGGTTGTTGAAGCTGTGAGCAGCATGATCGCCCGGTCCTATATAGGCTTCTGTTTCAACAATGATTCCTGAAGCAATACCCTCGGCTGTTTCTTTTACCAGTATTTTACCTAGAAGCGCCTGAGCTAATTCCAGTGTAGGCTTATTAAAAAAGGACGAATGAATAGGCTGATGCCTCATGTTGTCCACCTCTTTAAAGATTTGTCTTTAAATCATATCAAATTGAGGACTATCAAGCTAACTATTCAACGCAAAAAGGAGGCAGCCGCCTCCCTTTTCAACCCCAAATAGCGTGCAGAATTCCCAGTAACGAAAACGCAATGACATGATCCAGCACCGCTATTCCATAAACCATTAAACCTGTTAATCCAAAGAGCGCATTTTTCAAATAGGCAAGCGCAAGCAAAATGCCGATGATTAATCCTGTCATCAGCCCTGAAATCACATCGTCCGCTCCAATTGAATGAATGATGATTGCGATTAAAAATGAGCTTAGAAATGCAACGGCAGCAGATCCCGCATACTTTGCAGAATCTTTCACTTCACTTGGATTCATTCGCGTCCAGGTCTTTCCGAATAAAAATGGAGAATAGTATAAAGCTCCAAATGCCATATACAGCAATCCTCCTGCAATGACAGCTAAAAAGTTCAAATCCATAAAATGTATGATCACAATAAGACTTCACTCTCGCATTTCTTTATTTAGGTTCAATTTCAAGTGCAATGGCTGTAATTTTACAGTCCAGTTCAAACGTTCCTGCCCGTGGCACGATCTGAACAATCTCGATGGGATTGCCCAAATAACGGTAGCCGCTTTTTGGCAGCCAGAAGCTGTACAGTTCTGAATAACATTCAATCAGCAGCTTCCGATTCTTGTAATCCACCGGTTCATCAAACTCATAAACCGCATATTTCCCGCCATGAAAGGCTGACTTCTCTGCCCCATCTCCTATACTTCCAAAATCATCAATTGAAATACAGCAGTCATAGCGGCATTTTTCAGCAGGAGTGATGTAGGGGTTGTTCCTTGGAACACCAATCATCATGGTTTTCTCATGCAGCAGATCTCGTGCATGGCAAAACCGGTAGATGCTCTCCCACGTCTGTTCAATCTCTTTTGAATATTCCCCAAGACGATGTTTCAATACAATGGCACGTTCCGGAAATACCACTGTTTTTACTTTTGACAGGTCGACCCACTGAAATTCAGTGTACTCTCTTTTTTGTTTTTCTTCTTTTCTTTTACTGCTATCTTGTTTAGATTTCTTGCTGTCCAGATAGACTCTTGGAAATTTCTCTAAGTATGCACCCTCACGCCAGGCTTTTGGGCTGTGATGAAACGTTTCATGAAATGTGTATGTAAAATAAGACAGGGATGAAAAACCGCATTCGATCGCAATTTCGGTCACCGGCTTTTCCGGCTCATAGATTAACGTATGCGCAGCCTTTTCAAGTCTGTGCCTCTTTACATAATCTGCAGGTGTTTCTCCTGTAAATTCCGAGAAAAGACGATGAAAATGATAGGGAGAATAGGTGGAGACTTTCGCTAAATGAGCCAATGATAACTTCAAATACAAATTTTCTTCGATATAATTTTGAACTCTTGAAATATGGGTGCGCTGCTCGCGGTCAAATACAGTCATGCTCTTAAACTCCAATACTGTTCTTTTTAGTTGTCTATTATTCAGGATACCAGATTATGTGTGTTCTCAGTCTTTCTCTTTTTTAAACGAGTACTATGAATATACTAGATTTCTTAATATAATTAATTATCAGTTTTATTTTCAGAAAGGCGGACATCAAATGATCAGGGCAGCCGTTATCGGATTAGGTGCAATCGGACAGCGATTAATAACGAATTTTACAGACCATCCGGATATCATGATTTCAGCTATATGTGACCGGAATGCTGAAGTTACACGTGAAACATCTGAAAGACTTGGAAATGTGTCTTCATTTACTGATCATAAAAAAATGCTGGAAGAAGCAGATATCGATCTTGTGTATGCAGCAGTTCCGCCTAAATTTCATCATCAGATTGTGACGGATGTGATTGCAAAGGGCAAGCATGTTTTATGTGAAAAACCTTTGGCAAACTCGTTGGCAGAAGCAGAAAGTCTTTACATACAGGCAAAAGAAACAGGAATTATCCATGCAATGAATTTCCCTTTGAATTATAGTGCCGGAAGCAAAACCTTTGCTTCCCTCATAAAAGAGGGTTATGTTGGAAAGCTTAGACGGATTGAGTTAAAGATGCATTTTCCGGAATGGCCGCGGCCATGGCAGCAAAATGACTGGGTGGCAAGCCGTGAACAAGGCGGATTTGTGCTTGAAGTCGGCGTACACTACATTCAGCAAATTCAAAAAATCTTTGGACCTGTTCGTGTTCTGAATAAATCCATTCAGTATCCCGAAGATCCGGCTGCTTCTGAAATTGGCATTCTGGCTCAAATGGAGCTTCAAGACGGTACGCCGATTTTTATCGATGGCATGAGTCAGATTGCAGGAACAGAAGAGATCAGATTTATTGCTTACGGGACAGAAGGAACTCTAGCCTTGCTGAACTGGTCAGCACTTGAAGGAGGCAAGTATGGAGAGCCTATTCAAAGAATTGATGCAGACAGCTCACTTGCCGATTCTTTAATGGATGAGCTTGTAAAAGCACTGAAAGGCGAAGAAGCTGAGATTATTGACTTTGAGGCAGGCTATCAGGCACAGGATGTTTTGGAAAAATTAAGAGGGTAAGAAGGGTTGATAACAATGAAAAATGAAATCATTGAACGATTTGTTTCCTACGTAAAAATCGATACACAATCAAATGACAGCAGCGAAACGTGTCCATCTACTGAAGGGCAGCTGACACTTGCACGTAATCTTGTAGAAGAACTTAAAGCAATTGGTTTAGAGGATGTAAGCATGGATGAGTTTGGTTATGTAATGGCGACTCTCCCATCTAACACAGATAAACAGGTTCCAACGATCGGCTTTCTGGCACACATTGATACAGCAACCGATTTTACCGGGAAAAATGTGAATCCGCAGATACATGAAAACTATGACGGGCAGGACATCCTCCTGAACGAAACCGTTCAAGTAACCCTGTCTCCAAAGGACTTTCCTAACCTTTTGAACTATAAAGGCCATACATTGATAACAACGGACGGAACCACTCTTTTAGGAGCCGATAATAAAGCGGGCATTGCTGAAATCATGACAGCGATGGATTATTTGATCAAGCACCCTGAAATCAAACATGGCAAAATCCGAGCAGCTTTCACTCCTGATGAGGAAATCGGCCGCGGACCGCATAAATTTGATGTTGCTGCATTTGATGCGACATACGCCTACACAGTGGACGGCGGTCCTCTAGGCGAGCTGCAGTACGAAAGCTTCAGTGCAGCCGGAGCCTCTATTACCATTAACGGAACCAACATCCATCCTGGAACAGCTAAAGGGAAAATGGTGAATTCTATTAAAATTGCAATGGAACTCCAAAGCAAGCTGCCTGCTGAACAAGCTCCCGAATTAACAGAAGGTTATGAAGGGTTCTTCCATCTTCTCTCTTTCAGCGGAGATGTTGAACAAACGAAGCTAAGCTACATTATCAGAGATTTTGATAAGGAAGCGTTCCAGCAGAAAAAACATACGATAGCCGCTGTTGTTGATGAATTGAAAGAGAAATATGGAAGCGAACGCATCATCCTTGAGATGAACGATCAATATTACAATATGCGTGAAAAAATTGAGCCTGTTAAACAGATCGTCGACATTGCCTACAAAGCGATGGAAAACCTGGACATTCAGCCAATCGTTGAACCGATCCGCGGCGGCACGGATGGATCTCAGCTCTCCTACATGGGCCTTCCTACACCGAATATCTTTACCGGCGGAGAAAACTTCCATGGCAAGTTTGAATATATTTCAGTTGATAATATGCTGAAAGCAACACAGGTAATTGTAGAAATTGCTAGATTATTTGAAGAGAACGCAGCTGAATAACATGCTGAAAAAGGTAAACGCTTTGGAGAGTCCAAAGCGTTTACCTTTTTCACCTTCTGCATTCATAATGACTGAAACAGCCTTCATAATTCATTTCGTATTCCGGCACTCTTTCATGTATAATTATTCATGTTAAATAAGGCAAAATAGACCGCTTATCTATAAATATTTCTTTGTTCAAATCCGAACAAACTAAGAGGGAGAATGATATGACAAACACAATTATTCAATTTAAGCAGGTTACGAAACAATACGACAATGACCCTGCCGTCCTCAATCATGTCAGTTTTGAAATCGAGCGCGGCAAATTTTATACACTTCTTGGTCCTTCAGGCTGCGGCAAGACAACGATCCTGCGATTAATTGCCGGATTTACCGAAGCGTCTGAAGGGGAAATTCTTTTTAATGGAAAAAAAATAAACGATGTGCCTGCTAACAAACGCCAAGTTAATACGGTTTTTCAGGATTATGCGCTGTTTCCTCATTTGAACGTTTTTGAAAATGTTGCATTCGGACTGCGCATTAAAAAGATGAACAATCGGGATATTGAATCAAAAGTAAAAGAAGCCTTAAGCTTTGTAAATCTTGACGGTTATGAAAAACGGGAAATCAGGGAAATGTCTGGAGGCCAGCGCCAGCGGGTTGCGATTGCACGTGCGATTGTCAATGAGCCTGAAGTTATTCTTCTTGATGAACCTCTTTCCGCCCTGGACTTAAAGCTTCGGACTGAAATGCAGTATGAGCTGCGCGAGCTTCAGCAGCGTCTTGGCATCACTTTTATCTTTGTCACCCATGACCAGGAAGAAGCACTCGCGATGTCAGATGAAATCTTTGTTCTGGACAAAGGGAAAATACAGCAAAGCGGGACACCAACCGATATCTATGATGAGCCGATCAACCGGTTTGTTGCGGATTTCATTGGTGAATCCAATATTGTAAAAGGGACGATGCTTGAGGATTACCTTGTGGAGTTCACAGGCAGACAATTTGAATGTGTCGATCAGGGTCTGAACCCAAATGAACCAATTGAGATCGTCATTCGCCCTGAGGATTTGGAAATCACTTCACTGGAACGGGGAAAACTCCAGGTACGCGTTGATTCCCAATTGTTCAGAGGTGTTCATTATGAAATCAGCAGCTATGACAAGGATGGAAATGAATGGCTCGTTCATTCTACAAAGAAAGCCACTGTAGGAGATGAAATTGGTCTTTATTTTGACCCTGAAGCGATACACGTTATGAGATTCGGGGAGACCGAAGAGGAATTTGACCGACGCTTAGAAGCTTATGCAGATGGAGAAGAACATGGAAACTAAGCTGACCCGAAATTTGTATATGATTCCTTACGCTCTTTGGATTGCTCTCTTTGTAATTGCACCGATTGTTCTTGTTCTTTATTATTCGTTTATTGATATTGAAGGAAATTTATCGCTTGCTAATTACCAGAACTTCTTTACACCGGTCTACATGAAAATGACCTTGAGTTCATTTTGGTATGCCTTTTTGATTACAGCCCTTTCCCTGCTGATTTCCTATCCGACTGCTTATTTGCTGACTTATACAAAGCATAAGCATCTTTGGCTGCTGCTGATTATCGTTCCTTCCTGGATTAATCTATTGTTAAAAGCCTATGCTTTTCTGGGGATTTTCGGCACGTACGGTGTTGCGAACAGCTTTTTAGAAGCAATCGGCATTGGTTCTCAGCAGTTATTGTTCACCGATTTCAGTTTCATTTTTGTATCGGTTTATATCTTTATTCCGTTTATGATTTTGCCTATTTTCAATTCACTGAATGAATTAAATCCAACCCTTTTAGATGCAGCGCGTGATTTGGGGGCATCAAGCTGGACTGCTTTTTGCAGAGTCATTTTTCCGCTGACGATTGATGGCGTTAAGGCTGGCTGCCAGCTCGTCTTTATTCCTGCTCTTTCTCTGTTCATGCTGACAAGATTGATTGCAGGAAACAGAGTCATCACACTCGGCACTGCGATAGAACAGCATTTCCTTGTGACGCAGGACTGGGGTATGGGCTCTACAATTGCTGTCTTCTTGATTATTTTTATGTTTCTGATTATCTTCCTTACCGGAAATCGAAAGCGGGGTATGAAAGTTGGATAAAAAAATATCCCCTCTATCCAGGATCTTTTTAATTTTGATCTTTCTCATCCTTTATACGCCGATTTTTTTCCTTGTGTTTTATTCATTCAACAGCGGCGGTACGATGTACAACTTTGAAGGATTTACGCTGGACTGGTATAAAGAACTGTTTACAGATACAAGGCTGTTGATTATTGTGCTTAACACCCTGGTGATCGCCTTATTGTCTGCTCTTATTTCAACTATCATCGGGGTCCTTGGAGCTCTTGCCATTCACTCGTTTAAAAGCAGACAAACCAAAAACACACTATTGTCGCTGAATAATGTACTGATTGTCAGCCCTGACGTTATTATTGGCGCTTCGTTTTTAATCCTGTTTACGATGGCGGGAATCAAGCTTGGATTTTATTCGGTTCTCTTATCTCACATTGCATTCAGCGTTCCGATTGTTGTCTTGATGGTGCTGCCGAAACTGATGGAGATGAGCCCTACTTTACTTGATGCAGCAAGAGACTTAGGCGCAAGCAGCTGGAATGTCCTGACTAAAGTGACCTTGCCCTTTATTACACCGGGTATTTTTGCAGGATTCTTTATGGCGCTTACATTCTCTCTTGATGATTTTGCTGTTACCTTTTTCGTAACCGGCAATGGATTCACCACGCTGTCAGTTGAAATTTATTCACTTGCGCGACGGGGAATTTCATTGAATATCAATGCTCTATCTACCCTGCTTTTCCTATTCACAGTTCTGCTTGTCGTCGTATATTACTTCATTACGCAGAGAAATAAGCAAAGCGGATTGGGGGTAAGAAAATGAAGAAGCTGGTCCGCGTTTTCTTCGCGATTATTCTCGTGTCAGGCATCCTTTTGTATGCAGTATCCGAACTAAATTCTTCACAGGGCTACTCAAGCGGAAATACGCTTACAATTTTTAACTGGGGAGATTACATCAATTCCGATCTGGTTGACCGCTTTGAGAAAGAAACAGGCATTAAGGTCATCTATGAGACCTTTGATTCCAATGAAGCGATGATGACAAAGATTGATCAAGGCGGAACGACTTATGATATTGCCGTTCCTTCTGAATATATGATTGATAAAATGAGACAGGAAGATTTACTGATCCCTTTAGATCATTCAAAACTTCCGAACTTGAAAAATATTGATGACCGGTTTATGGATTTGCCTTTTGACCCTGAAAATAAATATTCCATTCCTTACTTTTGGGGTACGGTCGGCATCGTCTATAACCCTTCGATGATAGATGGAAAAAAAATCACGAGCTGGAATGACCTTTGGGATCCCGATCTGCGAAATGAGATCCTGCTGATTGACGGCGCAAGAGAAGTGATGGGAATGGGGCTCAACAGCCTCGGCTATTCTCTTAACGATACAAATAAGGATCATTTAGAGGAAGCAAAACGAAAGCTTGATTCTCTCACTCCAAACGTCAAAGCGGTGGTTGGAGACGAAAGCAGGATGCTGCTTGAAAATCAGGAAGCATCAATCGGTCTTGTATGGTCCGGGGTTGCATCAGAGATCATGTATGAAAACGAAGATCTCGAGTATGTCGTTCCAGTGGAAGGCTCAAATTTATGGTTCGATAACATGGTGATCCCGAAAACAGCCAAAAATACGGAAGCTGCCCATCAGTTCATCAACTTCATGCTGGATGCTGAGGTGGCCGCAGAAAACACCGAATATGTCAGCTACTCAACACCGAACAAAGAAGCCTTAAAGTACATGCCTGAAGAGATGGTAAACGATGAGCGCTTCTATCCGCCGCCTGAACTGACGGAAAAACTGGAAGTGTACGAGAACCTCGGCAAAAAGAATTTGGCTTACTATAATGAGCTGTTTTTGAAATTTAAGATGCATCCTAAATAAGAGAAAGGGAGTCCTGATGATCAGGACTCCCTTTCCGCTTTTCTTCACACCATAATCTTGCAAATATCATTCGTAAACTCAACCGGATCCTCGATTGTCAGTCCTTCAATTAGAAGAGCCTGGTTAAATAGGAGGTTCGTGTACAGCGCAAGTTTTTCCTTGTCGTTTGCCAATGCATCTTTTAGGGAAGCAAAGACATCGTGGCTGCTGTTGATCTCAAGGATTTTCTCCGCCTCAATGTTCTGGCTGTTAGGCATGGCTTTCAGGATTTTTTCCATTTCCGTCGTTACTTCGCCTTCAGTTGCGATGCAGACTGGATGAGACTTGAGGCGCTTTGAGATTCTTACATCCTTCACTTTGCCTGCAAGAATCGTCTTCATTTCTTCAAAGAGTTCTTTGTTATCTTTCTCTTCTGATTCTGCAACCTTTTCATTCTCGCCTGCTTCTATGCCTAAATCACCGCTTGAAATCGATTTGAATTCTTTTTCCTGATAGTTCATCAGCATTCTGATCGCAAATTCATCCACTTCATCCGTGAAATATAAGATGTCATAGCCTTTATCAGCCACAACCTCTGTCTGCGGAAGCTTTTCAATTCGTTCATAGCTTTCTCCTGCAGCATAGTAAATGTACTTCTGATCTTCAGGCATGCCTGAAACATATTCATCAAGTGTGATCAGCTTCTTCTCTTTTGATGAGTAGAACATAAGCAGGTTCTGAAGATCTTCTTTATTTGCTCCAAAATCACTGTAAACGCCATATTTAAGCTGTCTTCCGAAAGAGTGATAGAATGTTTCATACTTTTCTCTTTCATCTTTTAATAAGCTTTGCAGCTGGCTCTTAATTTTGTTTTTGATGTTCTTCGCAATCAGCTTCAGCTGGCGGTCATGCTGCAGGATTTCTCTTGAAATGTTAAGGGACAAGTCCTCAGAATCTGCCATTCCTTTTACAAAACTGAAATAGTCAGGAAGCAGGTCTGAGCATTTTTCCATGATCAGTACGCCATTTGAATACAGCTCAAGTCCTTTTTCAAACTCTTTAGAGTAGTAATCATACGGAATCTGCTCAGGGATGTAGAGAATCGCATTGTATCTGACGGCACCGTCCACACTGATATGGATATGTTTTAACGGCTTATCAAACCCGTAATGCTTTTCTGCATAGAAATTCTCGTAATCTTCCGAAGTGAGCTCCTGTTTATTCTTTCTCCAGATCGGAACCATGCTGTTGATTGTTTGTTCTTCGTGAATTTCTTCGAATTCTGTTTCGCTGTCTTCTTTGCGTTTTCGCTCCGTTACATCCATTTTAATTGGATAGCGGATGAAATCAGAGTATTTTTTAATGATGGCTTTTAAGCGGTATTCTTCTAAATATTCATCAAACGAATCGTCTTCTGTGTTTTCTTTGATGCTTAGAATAATCTCTGTTCCAACCTCTTCCTTCTCACAAAGTTCGATCGTATAGCCTTCTGCTCCACCAGAAAGCCATCTGTAAGCTTCTTCACTGCCGATTGTCTTCGTTGTGACCGTGATGGCATCAGCTACCATAAAGGCTGAGTAGAAACCTACCCCAAACTGACCGATAATGTCATGGCCATCCTTCAGTTCATTTTCGCTTTTAAAAGCCAATGAGCCGCTTTTCGCAATAATCCCGAGATTGTTTTCAAGCTCTTCCTTTGTCATCCCAATCCCTGTATCTGAGATTGTTAATGTTCTATTTTCTTTGTCTGCACTTACTTTTATGTAGTAATGATTTTGGTCAAATGATAGGCTGTCGTCTGTTAAAGCTTTGTAATAAATTTTATCAATCGCATCACTCGCATTTGAAATCAGCTCTCTTAAAAAGATTTCTTTTTGAGAGTAAATTGAATTGATCATCATTTCCAATAGTCTTTTAGATTCTGCTTTGAACTGCATTTTTTCCATTGTCATTCTCCTTTCAGACTTCTATTTAGCACTCTTTTTATGAGAGTGCTAACCACTAATTAAATAACATATATTCCCGTTTTGTGTCAATAACCATCTTCAGGAATTCATCAGGTAGACAAACACTGACTGATTTTGTTATATTAGTTACCTAGAGTAACCATTATCTAGGGTAACTATTTATTTGATGAGGTGTTTCCTATAAAAACATACCAAAAGTTTTTTCAGCAGCTTCTGCTGTTATACCGTCCTTTTGAAAACAGACTGAATATCGAGCTTGCCAAGCACGATTTATACAGAGCACAGTGGTCCGTTTTGCATTACTTATCCAATTACGGGACAGCTACGCTTGTTGAGCTTGCTGATTATCAAAGTGTTGAAAAGCCTACCGTGACAAGAACGATCAGCCGTCTGGAGGAACTGGGCTATGTAGAGCATGTTCCCGGCAAGGATAAGCGTGAAAAGAGAATGCAGCTTACAGACACTGGGAGAAAGGTTTACGGCGATGTCCGCGTAACAATCGATGAATATGAGCAGGAGATTTTAAAAGGAATTTCAGAAGAAGAACAGCTTGAAGTCATCCGGATTATGGGAGATATCCGGAACAATATTAGAGAGTAAGGTGATACAAACGTGAATCAGACAGCATCCAAACTATGGACGAAAGACTTTATTGTCGTGTCGTCCATTAACTTTTTCTTAACGTTAATCTTTTACTTATTAATGGTGACTATTGCGGTGTTTGCAGTAGATGAATACAGTGCCTCTACAAGCGAGGCGGGACTTGTAACCGGGATATTCATTATAGGCGCACTGATTGGCCGGCTTTTCATTGGAAGGCTTATCGTAACGTTCAGCCGGAAAAAAATCCTGTATACCGGGCTTATCCTGTTTACTCTGACAACAGCTTTTTATTTCTTTGAATTAGGCCTTGGCTTCCTTCTTATAAACCGTCTAGTTCATGGAATTACACTGGGTATGGCCAGTACAGCAACAGGCACCATCGTAGCACAGATTATTCCCGCTTCGCGAAAAGGGGAAGGCATCGGGTACTACAGCATGAGTGCAACTCTTGCAACAGCCATCGGGCCATTCATCGGACTGTACTTAAGCCAGCACGAAAGCTTTCATACGATCTTTACTTTCTGCGTGGCATTAGGCGCCAGCAATTTAATCATTGCCTTTTTCCTGTATGTGCCCCCGCTTGATGGTTCAGCAAAAAAGGCAGAAGTACGAGGATTCAAACTTTCAAATTTTGTAGAGCCAAGAGCTTTGCCGATTGCATTTATCACCCTTGCGGTGGCGTTTTGTTATTCAAGTGTCCTATCCTTTATTAATTTCTACGCAATGGACATTAACCTTGTCAGCACAGCAAGTTTCTTTTTCATCGTCTATGCGGCAGCTGTTTTGGTATCACGCCCCTTCACCGGCCGTTTAATGGACAAAAAAGGGGCAAACTTCATTATGTATCCTGCTTTCCTCTTATTTGGAGCAGGTATGTTCCTTTTGAGCACAGCTGGCACCAGCTTCATTTTCTTGCTTTCAGGCGTTCTGATCGGCCTTGGATTTGGAAACATGCAATCAACGACACAGGCGATCGCCGTAAAATTAACACCGCCTCACCGCATGGGGCTCGCCACTTCGACATTCTTTATCTTTCTTGACGCTGGTTTAGGATTTGGACCATATCTGCTTGGTTTTGTCATTCCGGTGACAGGCTACAGCACGCTGTATGTGATTTTGGGCTTTGTAGTTCTAGCCAGTTCTCTTCTTTATTACTTCCTGCACGGGAAGAGTGAAAGGACTGCGTGGGCAAAAGTTCATGCTTCTGCATCAGCATGAGAGCAGTGAGAAAAAGGACATCCCGAATGAGGATGTCCTTCTCTGTTCTATTTATTAAACATCAGAATTGACCTTTTCACCAGTCCGCCATTTTTTTGAAATCTTCTCAATATGGCGAGGTGCCGTCCGGCAGCATCCCCCTATTAAGCGAGCCCCTGATTTGTACCATTCTTCCGACTGTTGATCCAGTTCAAGGCAAGATTTCTGCCCATGCCACGTTTTAGTCTCTGGATGATAGGCTTCACCAGAATTCGGGTAAACGATAACCGGTTTTTTTGTCTGGCTGCTGATTACTTTTATGGCTTCATTCACCAATTCCAGTGGTGCACAGTTGATGCCAATTGCAGCAATTTGCCCGTTGTACCCGAAGGTATTGGCACACACCTCGAGGAGGGTGCCATCACTAATCGCTTTCTCATTTTTCAAGGAAAAGGACAGCCATGCATATGTATTGGGAAATTCCTTCAATAAAGAACTTAATACGTTTGCTTCCTGAAGGGAAGGAATTGTTTCAAATGCCAGTAAATCAGCACCTGCTTCAATCAAAGCTGATATTCTTGGACGATGAAATTCTTCTAATGTTTCATCCGTTACACCATAGTTGCCTGTATACTCCGAACCATCTGCAAGATAGGCGCCATAAGGACCAATTGATGCCGCAACCAATGGTTTTGGTCTAACAGCTCCCATTTCTTCCTTCCAAAAATCATCTCTTGCTTTTTTGGCAAGCAGCACCGTTTTCTTCATTAATTGCAAGGCTTCTATTTCTTCGATTCCCCGCTTCAAGAACCCATCAATTGTTGCCTGGTAGCTTGCCGTTATTGCACAGTCCGCTCCCGCACGGAAATAATCTGAATGAACCTGATAAATCAATTCCGGGTTTTCAAGCAAGATTCGGGCTGACCAAAGGGGATCCTCCAAATCACAGCCATGCTGCTCAAGCTCTGTAGCAAGTGCTCCATCAAGAATCATAATGGAATGGTCATGTAAAATAGCGTCAATTGGATTGATTTTCTGCTGCATATCCTTCTCCTCTTTCCTTTACATACTGAGTTAAATAGTAGCTTCCATAACAAATCAAAATAAATGGAATGCCGCAATAGAGTGCAATTCGCTGTGCAGGGTCAAATGCGATTCCAACTAATGATGCGAGACACAGCACAAAAGATGCGATCGGCACCAGGGGATAGAAAGGCGTCCGGTAAACCAGATCCTTTACTGAATGACCTTCTTTGATATATTGTCTGCGAAAGAAAAACTGTGACGCACTAATACTCATCCAGACGACCACCACAGCTAAACCAGAAATGGAGACAAGGACGATATACACTGTATCTGGTGCAATGATACTTGAGAATAAAGCCAAAGTACCGCCCAGCATGCTGAATATCACAGCATATATAGGTACACCTTGTTTTGTCACTCTTGCAAAAACGGGTGATATGGTTTTCTTATTTGAAAGAGACCAGAGCATTCTGGAAGCAGCATATAAACCTGAGTTTGCTGCTGATAAAATAGCCGTTAAGATAACGAAATTCATGATATCTGCTGCAAACGGAAGACCAATTCGTTCAAGAACAGCAACAAAGGGACTCTTTAAAACCCCTGAATCCGATGCAGGCAGCAGCGCCGACAAAACAACAATCGTTCCTACAAAAAAAAGGATCAATCTCCATAATGTTGTTCGAATCGCGATGGGTATTGTTTTTTCAGGCTCTTCCGTTTCTCCGGCTGCGACCCCTATTAATTCTGTTCCCGAATAGGCAAAGTTCACAGCAAGCATCGTCATGATCACGGCAAATGCACCATTCGGAAATAACCCTTCACTTGTAAGATTCGTAAAGAATGGAGCAAAACTAGAGTCCGTCAGCGGAATAAAGCCAACAATTGCGGCTCCTCCTAAAAGAATAAAAATTACTATGGCAACGACTTTAATCGATGCAAACCAAAACTCAGACTCCGCAAAAAACTTAACCGTCACAGCATTTAATAAAAAGATCATCAAGGCAAATACCGCGCTCCAAATCCAAACATTAATGGATGGAAACCACCTTTGCATCAGCAGCCCTGCTGCCGTGAATTCTGAACCTAACGCAACCGTCCAAGTAAGCCAATACAGCCAGGCTACTGTGTACCCTGTTCCCGGACCAATATATTTAGCGGCATAGCTGTGAAATGCACCCGTCTCCGGCATATGTACTGATAATTCCCCTAAACAAAGCATAACGAGATAAACGACCAGCGCCCCAACTAGATACGACAGGATCGTGCCAAACGGTCCAGCCTGCTGAATCGTATAACCTGTACTTAAAAATAAACCTGTTCCAATGACACCTCCAAGCGATAGCATGACTAAATGACGAGATTGCATTTTCCTCTGAAATTGCTGCTGACCTTCCATTTCTACTCCCCTTTTTTCAAATCCAAAAAAATGAAAAGCGCACTCTTTAAAAAGAGTGCGCTGCTGACAAATAAAGGTATGCTTATCTATCAGGTTCATTCACCCGCTGGAATTAGCACAGTGTCTTCTTAGACCTGCTGCTGAGGTTTCAAAGGGCCAGTCCCTCCACCTCTCTGGATAAGAAATTATTTTTTTATTACAATAGCAATCTATCGAAACAATGTCAAGATTAGTATGAATATTCCGTACAAGGCCATCTATAGCACACAAATCTGTTTTCCTATACAATAATTGTAAAAGAAACCTTATAGAGTGGTGAAATTTTTGTTCAAACTCCTTTTAATTGAAGATGATTTAACCTTGTTTAATGAAATGAAAGAAAGATTAAATCAATGGTCATATGATGTTTATGGAATCAATGATTTTAATAAAGTGATGCAGGAATTTTCAGCAGTTAAACCTGATTTGGTGATCATTGATATTCAGCTGCCCAAGTTTGACGGCTTTCATTGGTGCCGAATGATCCGATCCCATTCAAATGTGCCGATCATCTTTCTGTCCTCGCGGGATCACCCGACAGATATGGTCATGTCCATGCAGCTTGGGGCCGATGATTTTGTCCAAAAGCCTTTCCACTTTGATGTGCTGATCGCGAAAATTCAGGCCATTCTCCGCCGTGTTTATAACTACAATACTGAACAAGTAAGTCTGAAAACATGGTGCAATGCTGCTGTTGATTATGAACGAAATACGGTTACAAATGAAGCAGGCTCCGTTGAACTGACAAAGAATGAAATGTTCATTCTCAAACTTTTAATTGAACAAAAAAACAAAATAGTCAGCAGAGACAAACTCATGAACAGCCTGTGGGACGATAAACGCTTTATAAGCGATAATACGTTAACAGTGAATGTCAACCGCCTGCGAAAGCGGCTCGAGGAGATTGACCTTGGCCGTTTTATCGAGACTAAAGTAGGACAGGGCTATCTTGCGGCAGAAGAGGAAACGCTATGACCGGCTGTTTCTTAAAAGAGCGCCGCAGCTGGATTTTCTTTTTCATTTTTATTCATGTCCTGATTCTCTTTGTCTCTTTCATCGACTCAGCCATTCCATTTGAGCCTGTTTTGTATATTGTCTTCCTTTCCATGATCTCATTCTTTGTTTTCTTAACGGTTCGGTACAATAAAGAAACCGCTTTTTATAAAAGTCTGGAGGATCGGGAAAATAACCTTGATTTATCAAGCATTCCAGCTCCGGAAAGTCCATTTGAACAGTTAGTTGAAAAAACGCTCATCGAACAGGCAGAGATGCTGAAAAAAGATGCGCTGCACAGCAGAATTTCACTTGAACAGGAAAAAGATGAACTGTTATCGTGGATTCATGAAGTGAAAACCCCGCTAACTGCCATGCATTTAATGATTGAGCGCATGGAAGACGATGCAATGAAAACGCAATTGACGTATGAATGGCTGCGGATTCACCTTCTGCTTGATCAGCAGCTGCATCAAAAACGGATTCCGTTTATAGAAAACGATTTGTATATTGAAACAGTCGACTTGGAAACGGTGGTTTTTAATGAGATTAAGACGCTGCAGTCATGGTGTATTCAAAAAGGGATTGGTTTTGACATTCAGCTTGATCAAAAGGAAGTCCTTAGTGATGCGAAATGGCTGGCATTTATTATTAGACAGCTCTTAACGAATGCAGTGAAATACAGCGAGGCCTCTGACATTTCCATAAAAAGCTGGAGGCAGGACGATCACACATGGCTTGAGGTGAAAGACTTCGGCCGGGGCATTGATCAAAAGGACCTGCCGCGCATATTCGATAAAGGCTTCACATCGACCGTCAACCATCAAGATCACGCCGCTACAGGTATGGGGCTGTATCTCGCTAAAAAAGCAGCCACTCCCCTTCTGATCGATATTCACGCACAGTCAATCGTCAATGCAGAAACAGCATTTGCGTTAACTTTTCCAAAAAGGAATGACTTTGCGGCCATCATTAGCGTGTGACAAGAATGTCACATGCTTTTCTATTTTGTTCGCACAATAAAAGGAAAAGGACCTTTCTCCTTTTTATAATAAAGGTAATGAATGAAGAGGAGGAAGCAAGTATGGCGATATTAGAAGCATCAAAGCTCCATAAAAGCTACGGAAATAAGTTTAATAAACAGGAAGTCCTTAAAGGGATTGACCTTTCGATACAAGAAGGCGAATTTGTAAGCATCATGGGTGCTTCCGGCTCAGGCAAAACAACACTGCTGAACGTCCTGTCTTCGATTGATAAAGTAAGCGGCGGGAGCATTCAAATTGAAAAGAAAGAAATGACGGGCATGAAGGAAAAGGAGCTCGCTGAATTCAGAAAGCATCATCTCGGATTTATTTTTCAGGATTATAACCTTCTGGACACACTGACAGTGAAGGAAAATATTCTGCTGCCGCTTTCCATTTCTAAGGTTCCCAAGAAAGAAGCGGACCGAAAATTTCAGGCATTGGCAAATGAACTCGGCATCTGCGAGCTGAAAGACAAGTATCCGAACGAAATTTCCGGCGGCCAAAAACAGCGTACTTCTGCAGCACGGGCCTTTATACATGAACCCAGCATTATTTTTGCCGATGAACCAACAGGCGCACTCGACTCTAAATCCGCTGCTGACCTGCTGAATAAATTGACCGAGCTTAATGAAAAACGAAAAGCAACCATTGTCATGGTCACGCATGACCCTGCTGCTGCAAGCTACTGCAGCAGAGTCATCTTTATAAAAGACGGACAGATCTATACTCAGTTAAATAAAGGCGGCCAAACAAGGCAGGCATTCTTCAAAGACATCATGAAAACGCAAGGCGTTCTGGGCGGTGTTCAGGATGAACGTTAATCAGCTGATTATCAAAAATCTGAAAAAGAATATTAAGAACTACTATCTCTATATCTTCGCTCTCATTTTCAGCGTGGCGCTTTATTTTGCTTTTGTCACGCTGCAGTATGACCCTTCTATGGACGCGGTAAAAGGTTCCATCAAAGGAGGGGCGGCCATCCGGGCTGCATCTGTCCTGCTGATTGCCATTGTCACAATTTTTTTGCTCTACGCCAATAACATTTTCATTAAACGCCGCAGCAAAGAGATTGGACTGTTTCAGCTGATCGGCATGACAAAGAATAAGATTTTCCGCCTTTTAACGGCAGAAAACTTCCTGCTGTACTTTGGATCTCTTGTACTTGGTATTTTCGCAGGTTTTGCGGCATCAAAATTAGTGATGATGATCTTATTCAAAATTACTGGCGTGGATGACGTAGCTAAACTCCACTTTTCCGCCCAGGCCTTCATGCAGACACTGATTGTCTTCATCGTCATATACCTCCTCATCATGCTGATGAACTATCTGTTTATTAAAAGACAGAGCATCCTCTCGCTGTTCAGAGTGCTCTCATCAGCAGAAGAGAAAGTCAAAAAGATGTCCTTTTTCGAAATGGCCATTGGCATCCTGGGCATCATTATGATTGCGGCCGGGTACTATGTTTCCTCTAAACTTTTTGGCGGAGACTTTAAATCCATGATGGCCCTATATGGCGCCATGCTATTTATTCTTGGTTCTGTTATCCTTGGAACCTATCTTTTTTACAAAGGGTCCGTGAGCTTTATTTTCCATCTCATCAGAAAGAAAAAAGACGGCTATTTGAAAGTTGGCGAGGTTTTGTCTCTTTCATCCATCATGTTCCGGATGAAATCAAATGCCCTGCTGCTGACAATCATTACGACGGTCTCAGCACTCGCGATCGGATTGCTGTCGTTGAGCTACATCTCTTATTACTCAGCTGAAAAAACCGCTCAGAATCAAGTGCCTGCTGACTTTTCCTTTACTGAAAGCAAAGATGCTGCACAGTTTAAAAAAGCTTTGGATTCTGCTCAGATAGCATACGAGGCGGAATCTATTGATATCGTAATGGCAGAAGTGGATATCAGCGACATTTTCAGCGCCAAACTTGAAGGACTGAATTATGATCCGAGCAAGATGACACTCCCTGTCATCAGTGAAAAAGCGGCAGGAAAAGAACTTTCTAAGGATGAAACGATTTTCACAGGGTACAGCGACCTGCTGCAAAAATTCATGCCGCTTGATGATCGCGGAACCGTTACTCTTCTTGGAAAAACAACAACAATCCCGCAAACTTACTTGGGTATGGAAAAAGATTCTCCAGTGTCCTGGTATTTCACATCCGGGGGAATGCCGACAGCCATTGTCGATGATTCGGTCTTTAAGCAGCTGAAGAAGGATATGAATCCTAATGTTCAGCTGCCGGCGTCTACTTATACTGCTGTTGAAATATCGGACCAGGAAGAAGTAAAAGAAGCCAACACCATTTTCACCTCTTTAAAACTTGGTGAAAACGCCCCAAACGATTCCCAGCTTGAAGTGCTGAACAGCCAGAAGCGCAACATGGGAATGGCCATGTTCATCGTCGGCTTCCTTGGGCTGTCCTTCCTTGTCACATCAGGATGCATCCTATACTTTAAACAAATGGGCGAGAGTGAAGAAGAAAAACCGAATTACACCATCTTGCGAAAACTCGGCTTTACACAGGGAGACTTGCTGAAAGGCATACAGGCCAAACAGCTCTTCAACTTTGGAATTCCGCTAGTAATTGGATTGCTGCACAGTTATTTCGCCGTGCAGTCTGGATGGTTTTTATTTGGAGCTGAAGTTTGGACTCCGATGATTATTGTTATGGTTTTATATACGGTGCTTTACTCGATCTTTGGAGTGCTGTCTGTGCTGTATTCTAAAAAAGTGATTAAAGAGGCATTATAAGAGAACCTCCAGCTGATTGGCTGGAGGTTCTCTTATTCGTTTTGAGGTGGTCAATCATCAACTGACAGATACTTTCTCTTATTCCTTAGCTCTTAAAAACACCAAAAACCCAATTCCCGCCAATAAACAAGAAACGCCCGCCCAAGAAACAAAATCAAGCTGCTCCCCAACAAGCAGCACACCCAGCAAAGCAGCGGTTAAAGGTTCTGCCAATGCGAGCGTGACCGCTGTTGAGGACGGAACGCAGTAAAGGGCTTTAGCAAAAAGAAGGTAGGCAATGCCCGTCGCCATAATGCCCAAATGGAGACTTACCGCCAGCCCCTCAGGCTCCGCAATCCAACTCATGTCATATAGAAAGAGAAACGGAGATAAAAAGACCGCACTGAGAGTAAAAACAACCGCTACAACCGATAAAGAAGGATAATTCTGCACAAGCCGCCTGCTGACCAGCGTATAAACAGCAAAGGATAAACCGGCCCCGAGAGCCATGACAATCCCGGATGGGGCAGCACTCATTGAGTCACTATTCGTAAAGAGCAAGATACATCCAAAGATTGATAGAAAGGTTGAGTACCACCAGCCTCTTGATGGATTTTTCTTCAGCACCAGCCACTCCAGGGCACCTGACAAAAGTGGCGCGCTTCCAATAGCGATAACAGTACCGACTGCCACTCCGGTCAGTTGAACCGCTGTGAAAAATAACGGCTGATAGGCAGCCATACATAAAGCTGCCGCGAATGTCACTTTGATTGGCCAATTACGCAGATTTAACTGACCGAACATTAGAACAATAATCAATAAGGAGATACCTCCGACCGCAAGACGCGCCGCCCCGACAGCAATTGGATGGGCAGCTTCTGGAGCATAAGTCTGTGCCGTACCGGTCGTTCCCCATAATACGCCTGCGAGCAGGACCAACAGCGGAGCCATTTTTTCCTTCATCGTTTTCACCCCAATAAAAAAGAACCTATATCATCATCATAAAGAAGAACAGACCGTTTTTCTTTACCATGTTTAAGGTTCTTTTTATCCGATATTCATTTTTCTGTAGGCTTTAGGAGAAATGCCCTCGCTGCTTGTGAACCATCTCGTAAAGGAAGAAACATTCTCGAACCCTACCTCTTCGCTGATGCTTGATATTGACCAGGAAGTCCCTATTAACAGCCGCTTTGCTTCATTCATCCGCAGCTCAGAGATATAAGCCTTTGGACTTTTTCCAGTTTTCTCTTTAAACCAGGCTGAATAATAGACAGGATGATAATGTTCGATCTCCGCCAGAGTTTCCTTTTTGATCGGACGCTTATAATGCTGATGAAGATACGTAATGGAAGGAGAAAGGGACTTCTGCAGTTTTTGAGCTACATATCTTGTGAGTTCGTTCAATCCTCCCTGATGGCTGCCGGCCTCTTCCAGCAGCAAAAACCGGATGGAGGACCATTGCTGATCAAGCTTTAGGTACATACTCTCCGTTTTGCCTTGCAAATAATGAGTTGGAATGTCCAAGATCAGAAATTCATTCCTGTCCGTGGAACGATAGAGATGAGTGAAGTCTGGCGGTATGTAAAAGAATGTATCTTCACTAAGGTTGAGCTTCTGCAGGTCTGTATGAATCTCCAATGAGCCCTGCAATGGGAAGAGAAACTGCCCAAAATCGTGCTGATGCGAGTGAAATTCTCTGGAATAGGTTCTTTTTTCGCAAATGACCTGACGGCTGCTCTCCACTTTGGCTCCCTCCTTTTTATCTTATTATATAATGAACATCCAAATTGGAGTCCCCTGTAAACCAATTTCTATTAAACCTATTCAATAGATGAGGTGTTCACTCATGCAGCTTCAGCAAATTGGATATCATATTCATATCCTTCTCTTCCGATTGGCCAGGAAGAAAACATGCCTCTTCATCTGCTCGTGCAAATCCTGAAAGGAGCAGCCACAAACAAGATCCAGCGCAGCGGCTTCCATGAAGCGGATATCTGTGGACTCCTGAATGATTGGCCGAATAAGTATATTACAAAAACAATGTTAAAAAGCTGCTGAGAGATCTCAGCAGCTTTATGTGAAAAGGTGTCACTTGTATTTCCTTAACTATAAACCAGTTCTTTTTGACTTAGACCAAGCGTCTGAGCTGTTGAAGTATGAATTTCTTCAAAAAGCGCCGGGTTGTCCACTAGTGACACGCCGTAAGAAGGAATCATTTCTTTAATTTTCGGTTCCCACGCTGTCATATGCTGAGGGAAGCATTTTGCAAATACCTCAAGCATCACGTGAACGGCAGTAGAAGCACCAGGAGAAGCGCCGAGCAAGGCAGCGACTGAGCCATCAGCGGCACTGACAACTTCCGTGCCGAATTGCAGCGTTCCTTTACCGGCCTCAGTATCTTTGATTACCTGTACACGCTGACCCGCTACCACGATATCCCAGTCCTCGCTTTTGGCAGTAGGAATAAACTCCCGCAGTTCATCCATGCGCTTTTCATTCGATAACATCACCTGCTGGATCAGGTATTTGGTCAACGCCATCTCTTTTACGCCTGCCGCAAGCATCGTGACGACATTATTCGGTTTTACAGAACCAATCAAATCTAAATTTGAACCTGTTTTTAAAAACTTCGGCGAGAAGCCGGCGAACGGTCCAAACAGCAAGGATTTTTTGTTGTCGATATACCGTGTATCAAGATGCGGAACAGACATTGGAGGAGCCCCAACCTTCGCTTTCCCGTATACTTTTGCATGATGCTGCGCGACTACCTCCGGATTTTTGCATACTAAAAATAGTCCGCTTACCGGGAATCCTCCAATATGTTTTGACTCAGGAATACCGGTTTTTTGCAGCAGTGGCAGACTTCCGCCCCCGCCGCCGATAAAGACGAATTTGGCAGTGTGATGCTCGACGGTCCCGCTGTCGATATTCCGCACTTTCAATTCCCACGAACCGTCACTGGTCCGTTTCATATCCTCAACACTATGGTTGTAGTGCATTTTAACATTTTTTCTCTTTAAGTGATCAAACATCATGCGAGTTAGAGCACCAAAGTTAACATCCGTTCCAGAGTCGATTTTTGTTGCCGCTATCGGCTCTTCAGATGGACGGCCACCCATCATAAGCGGAATCCATTCCTTCAGTTTTTTAGGGTCATCGGAAAATTCCATTCCTTGAAACAGAGGATTTCCTGACAACGCTTCCAATCTCTTTTTCAAGAACGCTACATTTTTTTCCCCTTCGACAAAACTCATATGAGGAATTGGCATGATAAAGTCCTGCGGATTGCGTATCAGATTTCTGCTGACAAGATACGACCAAAACTGTCTTGAAAGCTGAAACTGTTCATTCACCTTTACAGCTTTGCTAATATCTACCGATCCGTCTGATTTCTCAGAAGTATAGTTAAGCTCACACAGTGCAGCATGGCCCGTACCCGCATTATTCCATTCATTAGAGCTTTCTTCCCCTGCGCTTGCGAGCTTCTCAAACACCTTGATATCCCATTCCGGTGCCAGCTCTTTCAGTAACGATCCCAAAGTCGCACTCATGACTCCGGCACCAATCAAGATCACATCTGTTTTGTTTTGTATGCTGCTCATAATACCCATCCTTATCCCCTGTATTTGCAAAAAACGAGCAGGCGCCTGCGTACGCATCACAAAAAGCCAGGCACCACCTTAGAACATACCTTCACTTATAACCATATCATAGTCTATTAATTATAGATTAAATTTTACTATTATCTGATAATTATAAACTATTTTATGCTTTTAAAAAAGGAAGAAGTTCCTCGAATAGGTCCCAGCTGCAAAAAAACAAGGCCGCAACTCCGCTTCTAGCATGGGTTAAGGCCTTGTTTTGCGGTTATCAGTGAACCGATTTATGTAAAATACTAACTAGACTATCATCTCTGTACAAAAAAGACTTACCTTTTAGGCAAGTCCAGCGCCTGATAATCAAGCTGATATTTTCCGCCTTCTGCAACCTCTGCATGGTAAAGAGCTTTGAGTGCAAAGTTTTTCTCAAGGCTGAGGTCTTTCATCAGTCCATTCAGCTTGTCTTGCAATTCCGGGTTTTCTTTAATCAGCTGTTTCATCTGTGATTTGAAATATTTCATACACTATTCACTCCTTTTTATTTCAGGCTGTATTCGCATAGATGGTTGTTTTCGATTTTGAATGTTGTCCGTTCCTTTCCGCTGCAGGAACTTACTTTCTGCGGGGAGCATGGGAGCCTCCTCGGCTTTTTGCCTGTGGGGTCTCCCAATTTGCTCTATTTCCCGCAGGAGTCAAGTTCCTTCCGCTGCAATCCACATAAGTTTTTAACATTTAGTCTTACAGCAACAATTTATACGAAAGGAGCCTTATTTTTTCTCAAAATCCATTCTTACATACAGTTCTTTCAGAAATATTCTGATTTATATAGAGCTGCCTTATAGGAAAATTTCATTATTAGTGAATCTGAACACAATCATAAGTCATTAATTGAAAACAAACAATATCAAAGAACAGCATTTGCAGTTATTCAAGTCGGTACTTGAGAACATGGTGATAGTTGAGGTATTCTTAACTATACAATTCTCACTTAAGGCTGTGATTAGTATGCGTATTAATAAATTTATTAGTGAATCCGGAAAAGCGTCCAGACGAGGCGCCGATAAATTAATTGAAGAAGGAAGAGTCACGATCAATGGAAGAAAAGCGAAAATAGGAGACCGGGTTGAGCCAGGGGACGATGTCCGGGTGAGCGGGAGCGCTATCCAAGTGTCTAGAAATAATGTTTACATCGCGCTCAATAAACCTGTAGGCATTACCAGCACAACAGAAAAAAACGTAAAGGGAAATATTATTGATTTGGTTAATCACCCCTTGCGAATTTACAATATTGGACGTCTCGATAAAGACTCAGATGGGTTAATCCTCCTCACAAACGACGGAGATATTGTAAACGAAATTCTGCGTGTCGAAAATGCACATGAAAAAGAATACAACGTTTCGGTAGACAAGCCGATCACTCCTGAATTTCTGGAGAAAATGGCAAGCGGCGTGAAAATCTTAGGGACTAAAACACTTCCTTGTGAAGTAGAACAGCTTTCCAAATATGACTTTAAGATCATCCTAAAACAAGGACTGAACCGCCAAATCCGCCGTATGTGCGAAGAACTCGGATACCAGGTTTTAAGACTGCAGAGAGTCAGAATCATGAATATCCATTTAGGAAACCTTCCGCCCGGCCAGTGGAGAGATCTATCGAAAAAAGAACGCACTCAACTATTCAGTGAATTAAACTACGAGCCAAAAGAATGGTAAAAACAGAGGATGAGCTGAAGCTTATTAAAAGCCCTGCTCATCCTCTAATTTTTTGCATTCGATTTGTTAGTCTTGTTACTTCTTATTTAAACGAGCGTTTAAGAATGCTCTAATTACTATTTTCCATAGATGGAAATAATAAATGGCACTTACCTTATTAAGCGTAAAAATGAATTATGGTATGATAGTTAAATTGTTTATTTGCCATGCAACACATTTATGTACATCTAAGAAAAGAGGTAATTATGGACACCATAGAATTGACTAAGCGGCATTGGCTGCTCATATTAACACTTGCTTTATTAACATTTGTACTCGGGACAAGCGAATTTGTTATCGTCGGAATCTTGACCGATATTTCCTCGAGTCTTCATATAACAAATTCAAAAGCAGGCACACTTGTTTCTGCATTTGCGATTACGTTTGCCGTTGCCACACCACTCGTCATGTCAGCAACAAGCCATTTTCCAAAGCGCAAATGGATGTTGTTTTTGATAGGAGCCTTCATCATTCTGAATGCTTTGTGCGTCATATCCTCAAGCTATATCCTGCTCCTTGGACTTCGAATGATGACTGCGATTGTAACAGGGGTTTTAATCTCACTTGCCATGATTGTTGCCAGTGAAACCATGCCGATCGCAAAACGCGGCCTTGCCATCTCATTTGTTTTTGGCGGTTTTACTCTAGCAAACGTGGTCGGAGTTCCAATAGGCACTGTCATCGCTGATTGGTACGACTGGAATGCAACCTTTTTGTTAACCACTCTTCTTGGGGTAGTTGCATTTTCAGCATCTTTCTTCGTCTTGCCTGATTTGCAAAGGCAAGCCCGAAGTTCGATGCGCGATCAATTCTCTCTGTTGACACACCCGCGAATCTTAATGGCTTTTTTCATCCCGTCTCTTGGATTTGGAGCAACGTATGCCGTTTTTACCTATCTCGTTCCAATCCTGAAACAGATGGAAGCGCCAAGCGGTTCAATCAGTCTGATCTTGTTCGGCTACGGATTTATTTCGATTTTCAGCAACATACTTGCCGGTAAAATTGCCAGCCACAATGCAATCGGACGACTCAGGTTTGTTTTTATCGTGCAAGCCATTGTCTTGATCAGTTTATATTGGACAACAAACAATTTGATTTTCGGATTGGTTAACATTGGCCTGATGTCATTAATGGCCATTCTTTTAACAACATCCACCCAGCTTTATTTGATAGACCTTGCCGGTATTTATCAGCCAAAAGCAACAGGACTCGCCGCTTCATTGATGCCAGTCGCAAGCAATGTCGGTATCGCTTTTGGCTCCGCATTAGGCGGAATCGTTTATCATCAAGGGGATTTGATGAATGTGACATGGGTCGGCGGACTGGTTGCCATCTCCGCAAGTCTCCTGACTTTCCTAAGCCATCGCTTAGACCAAAAACAAAAAGACACCACCAGTAGACAGAAGCTGCGGACGTCTTGATAGATTTGTCTAAATAAAATCAAAAAAAGAAGTACCAAGAACGGTGAGATGTTCTTTGGTGCTTCTTTTTTGATTCATTCTAATTGCCTTTTAATAAAGGAAGAATTTACATTGGAGTCTGAGCCTCAGTTCACGGATTAGATCACTTCCGGTCTCCCGCTCCAGTCAGGATGTGCGATTAAACGCGGATTAGAACACTTATATTCTCCTGCTGCAGCCGGGATGTGCGATTAAACTCCGATTAGAACACTACACATTCCTTCTACATCCTAGAAAGTGCGCTTAAATTCAAATTAGCACTTGCGCCCCTTTCGTTATGCTCTATTAATGGATTTTCTTTTAAATTGAAACAAAACATACAGCAAAATAAACCATACAGGTGTCAGCATCATCGCCGGACGGGTAGCATCCGCAACGAGCATCACGATCAGAATCAGCCCGAACAGCGCCAGCACCGCGTAGTTGATGAACGGTGCAAACGGAGCTTTGAATGCTGATGTGGCATGCAGGTCCTCACGTGTTTTCCGGTATTTAATATGGCAGATCAAAATCACGCTCCATACCCAGATAAAGCAGATGGCACTGATTGTTGTCACGATGCCGAAGGCCTGCTCGGGAATCAGCTTGCTGAGAAGTGCACCCGCTGATACGACTGCAGCTGACAGCCACAGCGCATTGCCGGGCACATGCTGCTTCGTCAGCTTCCTGAAGGAGGACGGCGCCTGGTCACGTTTGCTTAGCGTAAACAGAATCCGGCTTGTCGAAAACAGCCCGCTGTTGCACGCAGACGCGGCAGACGTCAAAACAACAAAATTAATGATTCCCGCCGCAAGCGGAATGCCGATCAGGCTGAACGTTTTCACGAAAGGACTCTCTGAAGCATTCAATTCGGTCCACGGATTGATGCTGAGCAGGACAATCAGAGCGCCGACGTAGAAAAACAAGATCCGGAGCGGAATTTTGTTGATGGCAGACGGAATGTTCTTTCTCGGATTGGACGTTTCCGCCGCCGACACACCGACCAGTTCCACCCCGACAAACGCAAACACAACCATCTGGAACGAAAGCAAAAATCCGCTCATTCCGTTTGGAAGCAGGCCGCCGTGCTCCCACAAATTGCTAACCTTAACGGTTCCTGCCTCTGTCTGGAATCCCATCACAAGCAAAATTATCCCGGCCACAATCAGCGCGAGAATCGTCACCACTTTAATCAGCGCAAACCAGAACTCCAATTCCCCAAAGAGCTTCACCGTCAGCAGATTGAGCCCGAGCAAAAGAAGCAGGCACACAAGCGCCGGAACCCACTGCGGAATGTTATACCAATACTGCACGTATACACCAACCGCAATCACATCGGCCATCGCCGTCATGATCCAGCAGAACCAATACGTCCAGCCTGTCACAAACGCCGCCCACGGCCCAAGATAATCTTCCGCAATATCCGTAAACGACTCATAGCCCGCCTTTGACAGCAGCAGCTCCCCAAGCGCCCTCATCATAAAAAACAATGCAACCCCGACAATCAAATAAGCGAAGATAATCGACGGTCCCGCAAGCTGAATCGCCTTGCCCGAACCCAAAAATAACCCCGTCCCAATCGTACCGCCAATCGCAATCAGCTGCACATGGCGGTTCGCCAAATCCCTCTTTAATTCCTGCTGTGCCATTCTGAACTCCTCCTTCTAAGATGTAAAAAATCCAATAAAAAAAGAGACTGGAAGAATCCCAATCTCTTTTTGAAGAATACCAAAATAGCATTTGCCGCCCCGTAAAAACGAGTACCCCAAACCCCAATTCCATACTCTTCTGTCCTTTTGCCTGAGATTGTGAACCCTTCGGCGCCGCCGCGGCGGTCTCTCCAGAAGCTGCTCCGGCTGTAGTGTGATCCACAGCCATCATAGCTTGCTTTATATTAAATTTGAGTATTTCTGAATAATGATTAATTGTAGGGGGTGGGGGTGGGTTTGTCAATGAATATAGGTTATCTTCCTATTAGCAGGTTTACCCACCCATTCCGCCCAGCTCATCATACGTCTTCTTACTAAATTCCTTATAAGGCGAATCCGGCATCGCCTTAAACTGTTTCACCGCTGTCCCCGCTGCCGCCAAAGCTTTTTCTGAATCCCCAAGCTTTTCATAGCAAAGAGCTTTGTACGTATTGCTCAAATAAAACTGGGACAAATCAAACGGGTGGTGATGGTAAGGCGGAACTCCCGCCTGATCCAAATAGCGGATCGCTTCTTCATATTCCCCAAGTCCGTGCAGAGCTTTCCCTTTTTCAAGATAGAACCATTCCTTGAACTTCAGGGTGGACTCAGCATCCGCCAAGTACGAATCGATGATCTCCAGGGCGGAATGGTAATCGCGCTTGACCGAAATGAGGGATTCGATGGTAAAAATGTGATAGCTCAGCCAGGAGCCTTCATCCTCTGAGAATTCAGCATACTGCTTCAATTTCAGGATGTAGTAGTTATACAGCTCTGCGTCCTCAGACATTTGGGCGGAAGCAGCCGCCAGCCGGTACAGATCATCGATCAGGTAATACGTTTTATTCTCTTTTGAAAAGGCGATCGCATCATTCATCACGCGCTTTGCAGACTCTGTGCTGCCGACTGCAAAGTAAAAAACCGCTTCATGATAATCGAGATCAAGCCGCGTAATCGGGTCGATATAGGCAAACCTTCCTTCGATCATTTTCCGCTCCAGAAGCAGAACCTCCAGCGCTTTTTCATAATGGTGACGGATAAAATGAACAATACTCCGGAACAGCCCGATGCTTGCCCGCTTTTGAGTAAGGTTCATCTGCTCATACAGGGCCGCCGCTTTATCAATTGAATTCTTCCAGTCTTTCTTCTCACGGTACAAACTGCGCCCGTAAAGGTCAAGCAGCCTTGCCGCTTCATATCCCTGATTGAGTTTATGGATATGAGGCTCAATAAGCTGAATGAGTTTTTCATACTTATCGGCTGGATCTTCCATGTTCATGCTGTATCCTTTCTCTGCCTCATTCAGCACTTCTCTCAGCTCAACCACATTCACCTCATTCACAAGCTGAGACACATCCACCTCAAGGCGCTTCGCGATATAGGCCAGGCTTTCCATGGACGGATTCGCTTTATTGTTCTCAATCAGGCTGAGCATCCCTTTCGTAAGTTCGGATCCCGCAAGCTCTGCAAGTGTCAGCTTTTTCTGCTTCCGCAGCTTTCGTATTCGTTCCCCAATCATGGTTAACACCCCAATTTTTCTAATTAGTTTAATTTTATTAAACTTTTGCTTGAAATGGAAGAGCAGAGTGCGGTATAATTTGTTTAATTAAATTAAACTTTTTTTATTTTTGGAGGGTTTTTAATGGATGAAATAAGAAAATTGAAAATGGCGACCTACCATTTGTTCACCTTCACCATCAGCAAGCTCATCTCAACGTTCGGCGCACAGGTATATGCCTTTGCCATCAGCTTCCACATTCTGCAGATCACAGGATCGGCCACAAGCTTTGCCGCAAACCTGCTCTGCAACATTCTGCCGCGGACGCTGATTTCACCCATTGCAGGCTATGTCGCAGACAAATACTCACGGAAAAAAATCGTCATCCTCGCACAGATCTCGACTACCCTTGCCATCAGCGGACTTCTTTACGTAAGCCTGATACACGGGCTCTCACTGACCGCCATCTACATCACAACCAGCATCCTTGCCATCGCATCCACTTTTTCTTCCGTCACATTCTCGTCCTCCATCACCGGCTTAGTCGACGAAGCACGCATCCAGCGGGCAATGTCACTGAACCAGATGGCCATGTCCTTCGCCTCCATTGGAAGTCCTGCAGCCGGAGGATTGTTGTATGGAGCCGTCTCAATGGAGACCTTTCTGATCATTTACATCGCCGCTTCCATCGTAGCCGTACTTCTTGAATCCACCATGAATTTCACCCTTTATGCAAAGCGAAAAACAGAAGGAAAGGCCAAAGAATCCATGTGGCAGAGCATGAAAGCGGGCGTAAGCTATTTGAAAACGAAGCAGGTGCTGATGACCCTGATCTGGCTCTGCCTAATCGTCAATTTCCTGTTCGGTGCCTTTGAGGTAGGCTACTCCTACGTCCTGATTGAAAAGTTGAACCTTGCGTCCCGGCATTTTGGATTTACCCAGGGAGCCTTCGCCGCCGGCATGCTCGTCCTATCTATCTACTTCTCAGTCCGAAAAGAAGTTAAGTACCCGTTTCTCGTCTCAAAACGCGGCATACTCGCCATCGGCATCATCCTCGGAGCCACTGCGCTGCCATTGATGATTGATCTGTCCTACTGGGCCATCTTCACCTTTTACATGATTCTCATGTTCAGCTTCGGCGCCATGATTATGATCATCAACACTCCGATTCAGGTCATGATTCAAAAAATGATCGAAGACGACTACAAAGGCCGCGTCTTCTCCCTTATCGAAACGATGGCCATGGCCCTCATGCCGCTCGGAATGATCCTATTCGGATTCCTGTACGACGCCGTACCGGGGCAGTACATCCTGATTGCCTCTGCAGCAATTCTGATCGGTGTGGTTGTCACCCTGGCAAGGCCGAGTGTGGTAAGGAAGGTGCATCCTGAGCTTGCCGGGGGAAAGAGAGTATTGTCTGAAGCTGGGACGGCTGTGTGATAGAATAACAAAAATCCAAAAATAGATGTCTATTTTTGGATTTATTGAGTGGTTCAAGGTATCTCCCGCTTTATTATCCATTAACTCCCGCCAGTTCGCGGGCATGATCTGCAAGTATGCCCTCGTTCATGTAAAAGATGCGGTCGGCAATGGCTTTTGCATCGGCGACGTCATGTGTCACAAGAATAGAAGGGATACCGGTCTTCTTTAGTTGGCGGGGAAAAGCTGCGAGTTAGTTAAGAGAAGGGGTTAGGTGTAATACAAAGTAAAAAGAAGTACCAAGAACGGTGGGGAGTTTTTGGTACTTCTTTTTTTGTATTTTTTGTATTAAGGCTATTTTGGTATTCAGGAGCAGATTGAGAATAACATAACAAAAATCACCTTTCAAACTCCAGATAAAGCATTTTGGGTGACAGGGACTGCTTAAAACTCTTCTGATTCCGCTTCCTTTACAATCTTCAGGAAGGAAGCGGGAGCAGATGCAAACGTTAATCCGTTCCAAGCATCTGAAGACAAGTAATCCTTCATAATTGGCAAACAGGCATCCAAATCGTTTATCCGATGTCCAATAACCGGGTCTGTAAGCAAGGAAAAACCAATATCACTGTACAGCTTGATGGCCCGCAGGCTACCGGGGTGTGTATGAAGAAAAACAGGATAGTCTTCTTTTCCTGCTTGTTGTTTCATCACAGCCGTCAACAATGCTCTTCCAAGACCTTTCCCTTCCTGTTCTTTCACTATTTTAAACCAATGGATAGTGGAAATTTTTCCGTAAGCTTTCCAGATGAAACAAGTTCCGACCGGACGATTCTCCTTGTCACAAATGAAGAGGCATCGTTTAAAAAATTGCTCTTCCTTTCCTCCATAAACTTGTTGAAAAAATTGATTCATAAATCCGTCATAGCTTGCAGCATCTTCTGCAGAATCAAACTGCATCCTTTTCCAAATCGCTAATTCCTCCGGCCTGCAGCATCGCAAAGTATAATCAGCAGGTATATCTGAAAAAGCCTCTCGGCGGACCTCTTTGCATATCATAAACAAACTCTTATCTTCAATTTTTTCCAGCAAGTACTTTTCTCCTTTCTCGTTTTTTATTCATTTTATCAGTAATGACCTAGTAGATGTTCAGTATTTTTTTCGGCGGTTTTCTTGAACTATCACCCGAAGAATCGGAAAAAATAATAAGTGGGAATGTAATGGGCGTTTACAATGTCACACGTGCTGTTCTCCCTGAAATGACTGAAAGAAAAACAGGGGATATTGTGAATATCTCATCCTCAGCCGGACAAAAAGGAGCACCTGTCACCAGCGCCTACAGCGCTTCAAAATTTGCAGTATTAGGTTTGACTGAATCATTAATGCTAGAAGTACACAAACACAATATCCGTGTTACTGCCCTTACTCCGAGCACAGTAGCCACTGATTTAGCCTATGATACTAACCTTATCAATGGAGATCCGGAAAGGGTTATGCATCCAGAGGACCTCGCTGAACTCATTGTTTCCGGATTAAAACTAAACCGCAGAGTATTCGTAAAAACAGCTGGATTATGGTCGACGAATCCATAAAATATTTATTCATATAAAATAAAAAGGATAGATGAACAGGAGCGTGATAACTGTTTTAATCTATCCTTTATGTATTTATCCCAATGTGACCTTGGATTTGGAACAAGGTAAGCCGCCTTTACGGATCTGTCTCAATTCTGAAACTGATTTTTCTTTTTAAAACACACGGCGCACCAATCACTGTGATCCTTATAATTCCCCCTCTACACTCGGTTTGAATTTATAGCTGTTGAAATGCAGGATTTGTGCGCTGACTTTTACCTCTGTAAGAGATTCCCGATCAAGGTAAAAGGCGGGGTTCTCCTTTAATTTTTGAAACTGCTTCGGGTGCTTTCTGTACCATTTCTCTCCTGCATTCAGGATATCCAGTTTGTTGTCCAACCCTTCATAGTAGACGGCTTCGACTTTTGCTTTTACAGCTTCTTCTATCTGCTTTTTCAGAGATTTCAATGTCAGGTCCTGCTGTATTTTTTCCAGGAGATCCGCACTGACGGAAACTTCTATAGAGAACTTTGGCATTTCTGCCGTTTCATCGTACTTGATTTTCATCTTCGGCTCCCCTAGCTTGACGGCAGCTAGAAGCTTCCCATCCTTTTCCACCCTTTGATCAATAGAGATTCCCTTCTCCGTCAGCCAATTAATGATGACTGCATGCTCTAAAGGAATGTCTTTTTTATATTCCTGGTGCTGAAAGGCGGAAAATCCATTGAGATACAAGACCGGATAGTCCTTATCGGCTTTCCAGCTGCTTTCATCAATTTTTACAGATGGAATTTTTGCCGTCCCCATCGGTTCATAATAGTCCCGCAGAAAATCCATCATCGTAATCGCTTTTAATTCATTCTCTGCCATTTGACTGAGTTTCTCCTTAAAAAGAACGGTGTAAATGGCAGGGTAATTGAAAAGAGCCGGTATATTTAAGACTTCCTCAATTTTCTCTTCCGTTGTAAGTACCTTCATGGTCGGCCGCAGGGAACGGTTTCTTCCGACTTCCTCCAGTATTTCGGCTGACTTGCTCTGAATGAGGCGGTTTGTTAACAACAGGGTATTGACATGGCCGAAGTAAAGGGGCGGTTCGGATTTCCCGTAGAGCTTGCTAACGGCCAGATTCATGGTTTCTCCTCTTGCCGTGGCGATAAAAATAGGAACTGGATCCACCGACTTTGCACCCTCCTGCTTTGCGACATTGGCAAAATTCAGCCCTTGTAGGTATACCACATATTCGTTCTCTGCCTCATCAAAATCCATGCCAATTGCCACAATGTAGGTAAGATCTTGGATATTTTTCACCCCTGTACATCCTGTAAGAAATAGTACACAGCTGAGAATGACTGCTTTCACCTTGGCCATTATGACTGGTCCCCCCTTGTGGGATCGTTCGGACTGGTGGAGGTCGTTCGGGCTTTATAAAACTGGATGGGTGCCTTAAGGAATGATTTAATGCCCTCCTTCAAGCTAATAGGAGCCAATGAACCAAAGTATGGTGCGCCAAAGGACGTCAGGGTTGAAAAATAAAATACGATTAAAATAAACCCTAACACTACGCCAAACAATCCCAGGAAGGTACTAAGGATGATTGCGCCGAATCTTACGATGGTAATGGCAGAGCTAAGCGATTGATTTACCAGGGTGAAGGAGGAAATATAGGTAATGGCCGCAACGACCAGCATTGTCGGCGAAGTCAAACCAGCCCTGATGGCAGCATCCCCCACAATCAAGCCTCCCAGAACGGCGACTGTCTGCCCAATTGCGCGCGGCAGACGCACTCCCGCTTCGTTAAACAGTTCAAAAAGAAAGAGAATGACAAACATTTCAATGGGTGCTGATAATGGCAGTCCGAACCTTGAGACAGAGATGGTTGCCACAAGAAGATAAGGAATCTGCTCAATGTTAAAGGCGGAGAACGCAATCCAGATGCTCGGCAAAAAGCCGGATACGGTGATTCCTATGACTCTGATGATTCGCTCCAACGACACATAAGCGTAGTTGATATACGAGTCTTCAGGAGATTTGGTCTGCAGCAGCAAATTGATTGGCGCATACGAGACAGTGGGATTGCCATCGACCAGTAGGGCAAATCTGCCCTGGTTTAATACCTGTACCACAAAATCTGGTCTTCCAGTAAAATCCATCGTTGGAAAAACAGAATATGGCGTGTCCCGGACGGTGGATTCCAGTTCATGAATACTTGTCAAAAGATCTAACTCTACCTGATTCAATCTTTTACGAACTTCATCGAGTACGTTTGGATCAATGACATCATCCAAGTACATAAGGGCCACTTTTGTATTGCTTCTTTTTCCGATTGTAAACTTCTCAAGGCAAAGCGAAGTTGTATTGAGCCTTCTTCTGATTAGGGAGATATTCGTTCGGATATCTTCTACAAACCCATCCTTTGGTCCTCTGATGGACGTTTCCAGCGACGATTCCTCCGGCTGGCGCTTCGGGAAATCGCCTGCTTGAATACTTAAAATCCTATCTTCGATAAGGAACAGCACTTTGCCTTCAAAAAGCAGCTGAGACAGGTCGTCTTCCGCCTGACAAGTAACATCCTCTGCCTGAAATCGTGCCTTGATCGTCTGCACTACGGTTCCTTCATGGGCTTCTCCAAGTTTCGGCAAGATCGATTGGTTCATAAAATTGCTGTCAATTAAGGTATCCAGATAAATGAGTTCAAAGCTGCCGATAACCGTTTCGTGCTGCTTCCAAACCAGATCCTGACTTTTCGAGAATTTCTCCTTCAGTCCCGCTGCTTTCTCTGCTATGCTCTCCTCACCCTGAGGAGTCGATCCTTGTGTCATTGCCATGCTTTTCATCCCTTTTTTTGATTACGAATATGAGTAGCGCTGATAGTAGTATCTGGATTAAAAAGAATGCCATGCATGCCGGTAAAAAGTAGTGATAAATGACTTGAGTAAACGAATAAGTGTCCACATCGATCATAATCGCTGCAAATAAGATCAGATACATGATGATGACTAGCTTGGCATTCAGGCGGTAATGCTGTTTTTTCTTTGTTAAAAAAACTCCAAGCAAATACATGAACAAGCCTATACGGATGACAGCTCCGCTCAGCCACTGATACAAAGCAAAAAAATCAAGATGGGAGATGTAGTCCCCAATTTTCAGGATACGCCACTGTTCATAGGCTGGATAGCGGAAGGTGACTGCTTCCGTTGGCCCGAATTCCATAATGGCAGCGGTAAGAGGACCGAGAATCAACCCGATCAGGATGATCAGAAGCACAAGCAGCTGATAGAACTTGATCCGTGCTTGGGAAAAGGGCTGCAGGAGGATGACCAGGTAGATTTCAAGCAAACCTGACAGCGTGTAGATTGTCCCTTTTATAACAGGCTCATAACCATCTGCAAGCAAAGGAAACAGAAGCTGCGGGTCCTTCACACTGGTGTTTGTAATGGCTATGAAAATGCCAAAAAGAATGACCAGCGGCAGAAGAAAGCCGCTGGATATCGCCATCGTTTTTATTCCGGCCCAAGTAACGGCACAGCAGACAATAATAAGCATGATATTAATCATCAATAAAGAGGCATCCGCGAGAAAATAAGCGTTCAGCCAAATGACAAGATCCTTAAAGGTCAAATACGAACTGCAAAACAAAAAAAGAACGACCGGAAGCGATAAAATGGCGGAGAATACCTTGCCAAATCGATTCCTGACCATACTGAAAAAACCTTCATCCGGACAATTTTTCACAATGTAGGAAACAAGCCATAAAAAGAATAAGGCCACCGGACAGCACAAAAGGACACTCAACCAGCTGTCCCTTCCTGAAGCGGTCAGCAGATTTGGGATGAGAATCACATGATTAAGAAGGCCAGTGGATAATATCAGGAGCGTAAACAGCTGTCTCGGTATAAGGATTTTCGTTAAACTTTGCATAGGCATCTCCAGGTTATACAGATTTACCTTTTTATGGTTGCCGAAGGGTTGGTTTATTATGTGAAAAAGAAGAACTAAGAACGTTGGAGTGTTCTTTGGTCCTTCTTTTATCATCACTATTCTTACATAAATTTCCTCACTATCTGCTTCTCCTATTTACAACATGGTTTTTCGTGAGCCACATAAATGAGTTTTTCTACTAAAGCCAATTAATTGTCTATAGCGAATAAGTTTATAATGATTTTTTTGGAGGATATAGGAGTTTGAGTGGAATAACTTTAAATGATTTAGAAAAAAACTTAAAAGTGTAAGAGTTGAAGGCTTTATTATTAAACAGGGGAATAAGCAAATATTGAAAACTTGATGATTAAGAAGGTTCAAGACAAACCCGCTAAGGTATATTCTATTACCAAGAGTATCATTTCTATTTTTTCTCTAGATATTTCTGGATTAATAAATTTTAAGAAAAATACAATTTAGCCGTATGTTATTCCTATGTACAAGTGAACTACGGCTTACCTCCATCGCCTTTCATAATAAATCAGTTTCCCATAACCCAAGCCGGCCTTTTGCTGGGATACGTTCATTCAAGATCTTCATGTCTTGAACCTCCCAAGCATATCCTCCCACATTAAAGTCTCCCAAAAAATAATCATTTCCTGATACGATTTGTCCATTTTCCAGGACTGCTGATGTCTGATTATTTTCAGTTATCTTCAGACAATTTTCAAGCCGGCCTACAGCAATGATCATTCCGGTCGGAAGGGTTTCTTCTGTATATCCATGCTTACCGAGCAGCGAACGGATGGCCACATGCCTGCAGGCAGCCTTATCTATTTTTTTACTTGTATGAATGGCCAGCGGCCCGCGATAATTTGTTTTCCATGACCTTGTTTCAAATTCATTCTCTCGAAGCACAAAAAGACTTGCCCAAGGCTGAATCATAGATAATACCTTCATTCTCCCGGCCACCAATCTATAAAGTTTCGTTTGTCTTATCGTGTCCGTAGAGAAGAATATTATTAGCAAAAAGGTTTAATTGGAATTCGGAAACCAGATTTATTGAAATTTCACATTTTCCCGTCCTTCAATATTTGGTTTTAAGTGAACTGGTCATAAAACCTAACCACTAGTCCAGTAACAAATATCGTTTTTTAACTAGATATTATCACTCAAATGAGGCTGATTATATTTGCACCTGACCCTCAGCGCACTAATACGTTAACGTGGTGAGGGTCAGGCCCTCACTATCACGTTTAAGATTATTATGAAAAGGTAGGAGCAGGGAATTCATCAATTCTCATACGAAGTAAACTATATGGTTTTTCCCGCAGGTCTCTTCCATAATGAAATCTCGCCTGCCGGTGTAATTGATTCACAATGACATATAAGTATTGATCGGGGCCAATCGAAAAAGTATCCGGCCATAAAATTCTCGGGTCATGTGCGATGGTTTCCATTGCGCCATTCGGCAATATCTTCCGGATACTGTTGTTTTCATAGTCTCCCGCATAAACGGTTCCTTTTGCGCCGGTGATCATTCCATCAGACGCACCTTTTTCCCCCCAATACTGCACATATTGGGATAAATTCATGTCCTGTATCCTACTGTCTCTTAGGGCTTCTGTTGAAATTGAGAACAGTTGACGGCTGGTTAGCGGAGCATAAAATAAAACCTTTCCATCAGGAGAAATCGCTAAACTATCGGAAGCCAATCTAAATGGGAAAGTCGAGCCGTCCGGGTTTCGATTCATCAAAATTTCACCTTCTACTTTCGGTAAAAAATAGGGATCAGGTGAAGTTGATATTGCCCCATTTAACCGTCTAAACGCGTCCCCATTTTCTAAATCTACGACGATAATAGCCCCTGGCCCTCTGGAAGAAGAATCCGTTATATATGCATAGCCTGCTCTTCCAACCCGAAAATCCAAACGGACATCATTCAGATAAGTTGTTGGCAAGACAACATCTTCTGTAAAGGTATATACTCTCCTTATTGTATTCGTGCTTAAATCAACAGCAACTAATTTTGCTCCCCCTTGAATAGGTTCAGAAAAATTTGGTGCCCCTGTATCTAGTACCCAAAGTGTTCCTCTTCCATCAGCAACGATACTTTGGACACTGACGAAAGACATCGTAATATTTCCAGTGTTAACCAAATTTGTTTCTAAACTGGGATAAGGCTGCAATTCACCCTCAACAATTTCCGTCACAGTAAATTGAACGTCGTCTCCCCATTTCGGAAAGCAAACAAAAATACGACCGGTTTCGGAAACGCTGACACCTGTAGGCATAGCCCCATAAAAAGCATGCACCAGTTCAAACTGCCCAAAATATTTTTCCATAGGTAACATAGGTTGCATGATATCCTCCTCATCAAATCCGAACGGATATCAACTATATATGATGAAATTTTTTTGTAGTGCCTGGTTCTTGATAAATTTTTCTATCGTGATGGATGCTGTGGATTTCAACTTCCCATTATTAAAAATGCTGGTTTTATTAACGCTAGAATGAAATTATTTAAGAACCTCATTCACTTATGATACGGTTCACCCCGATTAATCCGAAAAGCCCTATAAACTTGCTCCACTAAGATAAGTCTCATTAATTGATGCGGAAACGTCATCTTCGAAAAAGACAGCGTATCATTCGCTCTCTTCATAACCTCATTACTCAACCCCAGCGATCCACCAATCACAAACGCCACTTTACTCTTACCATATGTAGCTAAACGATCTAAATCAGCAGCAAGCTGCTCAGACGATTTCATTTTCCCTTCTATCGCCAGCGCAATGACATGAGTGTCATCCGAAATCTTCGAAAGGATGCGCTCGCCTTCTTTTTGCTTCACCATTTCCATTTCGGATTCGCTGAGGTTTTCAGGTGCTTTTTCGTCCGGGAGTTCGATGATATCTACTTTTGCGTATGGTGTTAAACGCTTTAAAAATTCGTCGATTCCTTGTTTTAGATATTTCTCTTTTAACTTTCCGATTGTACAAATTGTTATATTCACAGGCTATCCCCACTTAAGAACAGATTACCAACAGATTTTATCCACATTTGTGCACAACTTATCCACATTTAGTGTGCGAATATTAGTTCCCCACTATATATACAGCAGGGTTTGTGCACAATTCACAGGTTGTGGATAACTTGTTGATTTCTCTGATTTTTTCGATTTCTGGCGCAATTTCATGCTCGTCTACATACATATCTATCGCTAATTCGATGTGTTCTTCACAGCATTTCATAGTATTCCTCCGTTTATCCACAATGTGGATTTATTCGTACAAAGAAAAAACAGGAGAAACTTACCCCTCCTGTTCTTCTCCAAGCTTCAGCTTCACTGATTGTTTTTTCCCTTCGCGGTAAAAAACAAGTTCTACACTTTCTCCAACAGCTTTCTTATATAACTGTTTTCGAAGGTCGATGATATCTTTTAATTCTTTACCGTCAAATTCCGTTATGACATCCATCTCTTTCAGTCCAGCCTGGCCTGCCGGTGATACTGGATTCACACTCATGACCACTACACCTGACTTTACTTTTTCCGGAAGCTTCAGCGTTTGCTCCCAATGGTAGCTTGATACTTCATTCAATGATCGCATGCCGATGCCAAGGAATGGGCGTCTTACTTCACCATACTTTTCTAAGTCATCAATGATTGGAGCAGCAAGATTAATTGGAATCGCAAGCCCGATGCCTTCTACGGCTGATTGAGCAATTTTCATTGAGTTGATGCCGATTAATTTTCCGTCAATATTCACGAGCGCTCCGCCGCTGTTTCCAGGGTTGATGGCTGCATCTGTCTGAAGAACTTCTGCGTTCCAGTCAACCTCGCCGTCATTATTGGAATCAACGGGAATCGCTCTTTCTGTACCGGAAATGATGCCCTGTGTGACAGATCCTGAAAATTGAAGGCCTAAAGGATTACCGATGGCAATGACGGGTTCTCCAGGCTTCACATTGTCTGAATTTGCAAATTCCGCAACCTGCTCCACAGGTTTGCTTTCTGTTCTGAGAACAGCCAGATCCATCAGCTCATCGCTTCCAAGGACTTCAGCAGGTACACGGGTTCCATCACTTAAGCTAAGTTCAATCTGAGTGGCTCCGGCGATGACATGATAGTTGGTGACTACGAAAGCATTGCCGCCTTCTTTTTTGTAAATGACACCTGATCCTGTTCCCGCTTCGCCTTTTTCATTCCAGAAGCCGGCTTCCTGTATATTCACCACGCCAACAACTGCTTTTGAGACTTTGTCGACAGCCTGCGTAACAGCTGTGCTTACATCGACTGAAATGTTTTTGGAAGGTTCGGTTTCGTTCGGAGTCTGGTCCTCGCCAGTTTCCTCGTCGTCATCTCCTAAAGCCAGGTCATATGGAAGGATGTCCATATTCGCAAGCACCGGAATGGAGAAAATGACGAGAAGCCCTCCTAAAATAGCGCCAAGGAGGCCTGGCAGGAACTTTCCGCCCCGGTTTCCTTTTTGTTTTCGACTATTCTGTTCATAGTCCTGATCGTAATACCCCATCGCTTTTTCACCCATCCTTTCACACAAACAAACCCTGTATGAATAGTGTGTATATCTTAGCAATATTATACTCAAGGATATCCAAAAAAATCTATTTTTATATCAGACAGTCACGAGGGGTGTTGGGTTTTTAGGATCTGTATCGTACAGTTCAAACTGTTCGCCGGACATGAACCCTTTGCTTGCAAGCGTCTGCTGTACAGACATTTTGGCTAGCTCTTTCATATTGTTGTCTTTACTTAAATGTGCCAGGTAAATTCTTTTTGTTTTGTCTCCGATCACATCAGTCATTGCAAGGGCAGCATCTTCATTTGATACATGGCCGACATCACTCAGAATCCGGCGTTTTACACTCCACGGATAGTGACCCATTCTGAGCATGTCCACATCATGGTTGCTTTCAAAAACAAAGGCATCCGCGTTATCAATGATCCCCTTCATTCTGTCACTGACGTATCCTGTATCCGTAATTAATGCCAGCTTCTTGTCTTCATGATGAAAAGCATAAAACATCGGCTCAGCAGCATCGTGTGACACGCCAAACGATTCTACATCGAGTCCTCCAAATGATTGAACGGTGCCCGTCGGGAAAATAAACTTCTGATCGGGATGAATGGCTCCGATCAATCCTTCCATTGCATGCCACGTTTTCTCATTTGCATAAATCGGCAGCTTGTACTTTCTTGCAAGAATCCCTAAACCTTTAATATGATCGCTGTGCTCGTGGGTAACAAGAATACCGGATAACTGATTGATCTTTTTTCCAATCAGCTGAAACAGCACTTCCATTTGTTTACCGCTGAATCCCGCATCAACGAGCAATGAATGCTGATCTGTTTCTATATAAGTGGCATTGCCCGTGCTTCCGCTTGCGAGAACACTGAATTGCAAGCTCATCGTTTCTCACTCCAATTTTTCATTAGAACGGATCACTTGTCCTTCTAATGCATTTACGTAATAATCCTCTTTTTCATTCACAACGATATGCCATGTCGGTGCCAATATCTGTTCTCCTGATAAGGGAAAAGGTGTATAGTAGCCAAATTGCACATCTGTTACTTTGCTGTTTGGCTTTAAATCATTTTTATTGTAGAGAGCCTCCAGTGCCTTAAGGGCAGGGAGGGTGTCCTGTCTTTCTTCCAGATCCTCAATATTTTCAAGCATGGTCTGCTCATAGCTGACAATCTGATTCTTATCATTTAGATAAAGGGTCAGCATTCCGATGTTCTGATCGGTAGAAAGATCCTGAAAGACCATTCTATCATTATATGTTTGAATGTAGACGATTGTATTTTTTACCTTATCCGTCTTCCATAGCGCATATTGATCTCCGTAAAGGATGTTCTCGCGGACAATCTGATTCAATTTACTCTGGGTATTGGTCTCAGGCAGTCCAATCGGCTTTTCAAATTCAGCTTTTAATCCGGTGAGGTTATTTTCAACATTAAGAATCTCCTGATTGGATAAAGACTTCAGTTCTTCTTCAGAGAAAACCTTGCTTTCAGCTGAAATGTAAGCACCTTTTTCATTTCCTTTAGGAAGCTCTACATAAGTAATTCCTTCGGCTGCAAGCTGTTCTTCAACTGTTGCTTTTTGAATCACATCATACCTGCTGTTTGTAATGATAATATTAAAATATTGAATCGCTAAAAACGTATTCAGAACGAGAAATGCCAGTATAAAAATGGATTTCGTCTTACTCCAATCCATCGCTGTTACCTCCAAGCGTATCATTTCCTGCCTGCAGCTTAACAAATTGGCCGCTTTCGGTTTCTACGTACCAGTACGGCTTAACGGCAACAATTCTCGGCTCTGCTGTTGCAGACATTTCATAAGCAGGAAATACCCGCTTCACATTTTCTTTTTCAATTGTCTTTCTCTGCTCAAGCAGATTGATGACTTCTTTGCCATTTGGCATTTTCACTGCATTTGGAACAAATTCTGCATCCAAATCATATAGAGGGCGCAAATAGGTCGCAATTTCATTGTTTCCCCATCGCATCGAAATCTCAGTAGGTCCAAACGTGTTAGTGTTATTTTCAAACACGGGAACAGAGTCAACCATCAGACGGAATGAGACGAGCTGGCTGTCGGAATCCATGTTGAAAAACTGATAATCATCTGTCCAGCCGCCATGATTATTTAAGAACTCTATGCTTTGTTTCATAGCTTTTCCCCGTTCAATAAACATGCTCGGATCAATGGTCGGATTAACAAATCTTAATCTCTCCTGGCTTGGATAAACGGTCAGCAGGCTTGTTCCATCTGTATAGACGTTTTGGGTAGGTTTCATTTCTCTTCTTACATAGCTTGGATTTGTAAAGAGCGCCTGTTTAAAATCCTCACCGCTGATCGAATTAATAATATACTTCATCTGGTTCAATTCAATCTTGCCCTCTGGCAAAAGCAAGTTCTTATCTTCTGAAAAATCGATTGAAATGTATGGATCCAAGTTTTCCTTTTTTTCAATGATGGAAGCAATGATGGTTCTTGCATTTTCATTGCTGATAGATGCCTCATATACGAGTCTTTGTTCGACAGAAACAAAAATGATTTTTTGCGGCTGATTGGCTTTTGCCTGAGGCAGGACAATCCGGTCAAAAGAAGAGTAGATGGTTTTCTGCGATTTATATTGAAAGATAGATTGAAAGATTTCAAACGGAATTTTGTCACTGAAAACAAATTCTATTTTTTTCGATTCGCTTTTCCCATTCAGCCACTCATCAAGCTGATCAGACGTGTATCTGCTTGAAACATTTTTCACTTCGCTGATATTCCAGTTACGCAGCTGATTCCACAGGAAATCAATATTTTCAGCTTTAAACGTTCCGTAATGTTCGGCGTTTTGATGGACGAACATCTGATAAGGGCGGATCACGTTAGCCGGCTCATTTTTCACTTGACTGATAGGTGCATTTTCTAGATACTGGCTATTTTGTATGAAGTCATAGTTAGGCTTAAAGGTCCACAGGTTATAAGTAAAAAACACACTGCAGCAGACAAGCAGCACTAATATGACTGTTTTTGCTTGTTCACGTTTCATCCCAATCATCCTCTTGATCCCGGGTAAATGGAAGAGTAAACAAGATCGTTGTTCCTTTGCCTTCCACACTTTTTGCCCATATTTCCCCATCATGCGCGCCAATCATCTCTTTTGCTATAGCAAGGCCGAGACCTGTTCCCCCGAGCTTTCTTGTCCGCGCTTTGTCCACACGGTAAAACCGCTCAAATATTTTGTTCTCGGTTCCTTTTGGAATTCCCATTCCCTGGTCTGTTACGCTGATTTGAAGCTTATCCTCTTGCACTTCAACCTTAAACGTAATCAGACCGCCCTCTGGCGAATATTTGAGGGCATTTGAAATAATATTATCCAGCACTTGTGTAATCTTATCCGGATCAATGTCCACATACAGTTTTTCGTCAGGGAGCTTGCGCAAGAAGGTCACGTGCTGTTCCTTTGTCATCTCAAACCGGTCAATAATTTGATTAAAGAAATTAGTAAAGTTAATCCATTCTTTATTGATGCGGTAATCTTTGCTGTCCAGTTTTGAAAGCTGCAGCAAATCATTTACAAGACGAATCATCCGTTCTGTCTCATTTTGAGTGACGTTTAAAAACTGAGGAGCAATTTCTTTATCTTCCCAGGCTCCATCGGCAAGTGCTTCCAGGTAGCTGCGCATCGTCGTAAGCGGCGTTCTTAGTTCATGAGATACGTTAGCTACAAATTCGCGTCTTTCCTCATCAATTTTTTCCTGTTCCGTAATATCATAAATGACAGCAATCAGACCATTATTTCGTTTCTGCTCTTTTTGAATAACAGAGAAGTTTACTCTCAGGATGTATGGCTTATCCTCAGTGCTTGCATCTAAAATAAGGGAGTCCTGCTGCTCAATTAAACTATCAAACGTATACTCGTCTTCAATTCCGAGTATTTTCGTAATCGGCACCTCATAAACGGTTTCACGTGAAACGTTAAGCATTTCCAAGGCCGGATTGTTGACCAAAATGACTTCCCCGGTCCGGTTCGTTGCGATGACGCCATCCGTCATATGCGCAATAACAGATGCTAGCTTTTTACGTTCTCCTTCAGTAGAGGCCTGAGCTTCTTCAAGTTTATCTGTCAGATTATTAAACGTAACTGCAAGCTGGCCAATTTCATCCTCGCCGTAAACTCTGACTTTCCTTGAAAAATTACCCTTGGATAACTCAATTGCCTGCTTTCTCATATCAGACATTGGCCTGGTAATCGTACGCGCAAGAAAAACACCTAATGCTGCGGTGATTGCCAAGGAAATACCGGTTCCTGTGGCTAAGATTCCATTGATAACCCTCATCTGGGAAAATACTTCTTCCATCGAAGCTACAAGATACAGTGCTCCGATGGTTTCTTGGTCAATATTTTTAATAGGAGTTGAGGAAACCCATACACGCCTGCTTGTGTCACGTTCTATATAGACTTTTTCATCCGGTTTTTCGAATACAAGCGTCCGTTTTACAAGAACTTCTGTCGTCCGTTTTCCAATAATATCGCTATTATTAGGATCAGACGTAGCAATCACACGGCTATTTTTATCAATGACTCTGATTTCCTGGATTTCATCCTTTGCAAAGTCCTTTAATATCGCAGTGATGTCTTCCTCAAGTGTAGGAAGGGTGCCTGATGGATCTTCTGTCCGCTCTTTCGTCATTTCCTGTTCAATGCTGTAATTAATAAAATTGATTCTTTGCGTAATGGAGGTATTGAAGTTCTCTGTTAAAGATCTTTCTAGCTGCTGCACAAAATAAACTCCGATGATCTGCATAGCAATCATAATCAGGAGCACATAAACCATTACAAATTTGAAATGGATCGATCTAAAAAAACCTACTTTATTCATGAAACCTACTCCTGTTCAGGGTTTCGCAAGTAATACCCGACACCTCTTCGTGTCACAATCCAAGTCGGATGACTCGGGTTATCTTCGATTTTCTCCCTTAGTCTGCGCACGGTCACATCTACAGTGCGGACGTCACCAAAATAATCATAGCCCCAAACGGTTTGAAGGAGGTGTTCACGCGTCATAACTTGTCCAATATGTTTAGCTAAATAATGAAGCAGCTCAAACTCACGATGAGTCAGTTCAATCGTTTCACCGCGTTTAGAGACGACATAGGCATCCGGATGAATCGTCAATGAGCCGATTTCAATTTCATTTTTATCTGATTGCTGTTCTGGAGGAAGAGCCTGCAACCTTCTTAAATTCGCTTTTACACGCGCTAAAAGCTCTCTCGTGCTGAAAGGTTTAGTAACATAGTCATCTGCCCCCAGTTCAAGTCCAAGCACTTTATCGATTTCAGAGTCTTTCGCTGTGAGCATGATAATGGGGATTTCATATTTTTTTCGGACTTCACGGCATACTTCCATTCCGTCCTTATTCGGGAGCATAATATCTAAAAGGATGAGATCAGGCTGAATTTCTTCTACCATTTCAACTGCTTCATTTCCATCGTAGGCACAAAATACTTCATAGCCTTCTTTTTTTAAGTTAAATTGCAGAATGTCTGCAATCGGCTTTTCATCATCAACAACTAAGATCTTCTTTTCCATGGCCAATCGCCCCTTTTACATTAGGTGTTTCTTTCCTTATTCTTAATTTACCACTTCTACTAAACAGATTCACCTTTTCAAGGCGTATTTCTTTTTAGCTATTTCCTAAATGTGCTGCGGTAAAACAGCTGCAGCGTGAAAAGAGGTTCATCATGAACTATTGAAAACTTACTGCTAAAAATTATTTCATGCAGTAAAGACAAAAACCCGGCATTTTGCCGAGCTGAAATAAGGAAAACCTCTAGCAAAGCTAGAGGTTATTTTTTCAAGTAATTAAGCGGATTTTTCAAGCTTCCATTTTGGTAAACTTCGAAATGCAAATGAACGCCTGTTGAACGTCCAGTAGATCCCATTACACCAATTTTTTGGCCTTGGGATACAGTTTGACCTACAGAGACAGAAATAGAGTTTAGATGTGCGTAAACTGTTTTCATGCCATTGCCGTGGTCAATCTCGACTTTGTTTCCATATGCGCCTGAATTTGCTGCATAAACAATTTTCCCATTATCGGCAGCTTTAATCTTACGATCACTTACACCTGCGATATCTATTCCTTTATGCATTTTGCCCCAGCGGGTTCCAAGCTTGCTTGTTACAGTTCCGCCGACAGCAGGCCATGCTAAAGATCCGTTGCCGCGTGAAGGAACGACTTTCGTGCCTTTAACGATAATTTCTTTTACCGGCTCAGTCAGTGTTTCATCCTTTGTTGTATCACGTTTCACTTCATTGCCGTTTTCTTTATAAACAATATAATTTAAGAGCTTTTGACCGTCTTTGCCTTCTTGTTTCGTTTTCTTGTCGCCTTTGAACATAGAAGAATCTTCGATCACTTCTGTTTCATAGGCAATTGCTTCTTTCTTAGATACTTCTTCTTTTACAAGAACATTTGTAAATGGTTTATACTCTTTTACATTCAGTTCGTCACCAGGTTTAATGACATCTTCATCTTCTAAACTTGGATTGAGTGCAAGAAGTTCTTCTACAGTAAGTTTATATTCAGAAGCTACTGTACTGAGTACATCGGCACCACCGACTTTGTGTTTTTTCTCTTCAAGTGTTCCTTTTTCTAATAGCTTTAAGCCTTCCTCGGCCGTAATCAGCTTATCGGGAGAAACTTTTTCTTCTGAAACTGAAACTTTATCAGAAAAGGAAACGTCTAATATACGAGATTGATTTTCTTTAATAGGCTGCAGAGGCACGGTGGAATCTTTCATCGTATCAAGCTGCTTTAAAACGTCCTCGGAAACATATTTGCCTTTAAATTTATTCAATACACTTTCGGCTTCTTCTTTATTTTTGAAGTAAGCAACGTTTTGATCGTCTACTTTAATGGCTGCAGCTTCTGCTACAACATCCATTTCTGCATTGAGCTTATTTACTGTTTCTTCGTTGTTTGAAACAGGACGAAACATTTGCTCAGGGATCATTTCAATTTCTTCAACCGTTAATTGATAATCTTTATAGTTCTTTTTGGCCTCTTCAACTTTCTGCTTTGAAAGGTCATCAATTAACTGCTGACTGTCGACTGTACCAATTCTTTCTCCATCTAAATAAACATGATATACCGTTTCAAGCTTTTCTTCCGCAGATGCAGATCCAATGCCAAATGACAGTGCTCCGGCAATTCCCAAACTAAAAAAAGCCTTCTTCATTATGCTGTTTTTTGTATACTGAACGTTGTTTCCAACGAATCCATTTATGCGCTTAAACACGATTTAATTTCCTCCCAATTAACCACTGCTAAGTACTTTATCTATCATTTTATAAGCAAATAGTTCTATTTCGACAAAATTCTATTTTTTTACCACTATATTAAATTAGCATATTATCAGAAAATTACCTAGTCATTTTGCAAAATGTAACATTTCTGTATTATTGGTGACATAATTTACTGTTTCCTGTAAATATATGCCCATACAAGCAGGATTTCTCATACTGCAAAGGTAACAAAATAAAAAGACATGCATCCTAAAAGGATCATGTCTTTTTTGAGTGGCTCGGGACGGAATCGAACCGCCGACACAAGGATTTTCAGTCCTTTGCTCTACCGACTGAGCTACCGAGCCATGTTTATGTAATCTTTTCACAATGTTATGTAAAACGTTGTTTAACACCGGACCTTTATTATTATAATTCATGATTCGCGGAAATACAAGGAAATTATTTAATATAAAGAAACTCGTTAAAGGGTAATGCAGGAGATACTGATAGAATCACTATTTAAACTGATAGAAACTGTTTTTCACTTATAGAACTTTACAATGATCATAGATGATGTACTTGAGTATCTTCGGCAGTACTGCAATCTAAAAAAAACGAAAGGAGACAAGCCCCTTTCGTTTTTTGCTTAGCTATATACGCTTCTTACAACGTTTGTTTGTGTTCTGTCAGGTCCCACTGAGAATACTGAAAGAGGGATGCCTGTAAGCTGTGATACACGCTCGATGTAGTTACGTGCGTTTTGTGGAAGCTCGCCAAGGTCACGGACGCCTGTGATGTCTTCTGTCCAGCCTGGAAGCTCTTCATAGACAGGCTCACACTCAGCAAGTACTTTAAGGCTTGCAGGGAAAGATTCCATGATTTCGCCTTTGTATTTGTATGCTGTACAAATCTTCAATGTTTCGATGCCAGTTAAAACATCAATGGAGTTTAATGATAAATCGGTAATTCCGCTGACACGGCGTGCATGACGGACAACAACGCTGTCAAACCAGCCTACGCGGCGTGCGCGGCCTGTAGTTGTACCGTATTCACGGCCGACTTCGCGGATATGATGTCCGATTTCGTTATCGAGTTCAGTAGGAAACGGGCCGTCTCCAACACGTGTTGTGTATGCTTTAGAAACACCGACAACATGGTTGATTTTCGTTGGTCCTACACCAGAACCGATTGTTACTCCTCCCGCTACCGGGTTTGAAGAAGTAACAAATGGATACGTACCTTGATCGATATCAAGCATAACGCCCTGAGCACCTTCAAATAATACGCGTCTGCCTCCGTCAAGAGCATCATTCAAAACAACAGCTGTGTCGCAAACGTACTTCTTGAACTGCTGACCATACTCATAGTACTCATCAAGGATTTCTTCAATCGTAAATCCTTCTGTTTCGTAGTACTTTTCAAGCATGCGGTTCTTTTCTTCAAGGTTTCTAGTTAATTTTTCTTCGAAAGCCTCACGGTCCAATAAGTCAGCGATGCGGATTCCTACGCGTGCTGCCTTGTCCATGTATGCAGGGCCGATTCCTTTTTTAGTCGTACCGATCTTGTTGGCGCCTTTGCGTTCTTCTTCTACTTCATCAAGTTTTAAATGGTAAGGAAGAATAACATGCGCACGATTGCTGATGCGAAGATTGTCTGTGCTTACTCCGCGCTCATGAAGATAAGCAAGCTCCGTAATAAGAGCTTTCGGGTCTACTACCATTCCATTGCCGATTACACAGGTCTTTTCACTGTAAAAGATACCTGATGGAATTAAGTGGAGCTTATATGTTTCACCGTTAAATTTTATCGTATGTCCAGCGTTATTCCCGCCTTGATAACGAGCGATAACCTCTGCATTTTCTGAAAGGAAGTCGGTAATCTTTCCTTTACCTTCATCTCCCCATTGTGTTCCAACTACTACTACTGAAGACATTAATGTGCACCTCCGGTTTTTTGCAACTCTTTCTCTTTTCGCACGATCAAACAAGCTAATTTTACCAGCAAACGAATCGAAAGTCAACGAAAAGACGAACATTAATAAGATTACATTTTAATTTCGTTCGTAATAAATCGTGATTGTGATTGATTTTGTTCATCTTTACATAGATTCCCCTCGTTTTAGGCTTTCATTCCAGAGGGAAGGATGTGTGCCGTAGTTTGGAGAGCGTTTGACAATTGTAGTTGTAATAATAAGTGGAGATCTGTTCTTATATAAGTGGGTCATAACCAAGTTTACAGCACATTATCATGGCGCCTGCATAAGATAAGTGCTCCATGATCGCATTTGCAGCACTTAATGTGGGTTACAGCATGTGGGGAAGTGCTTCATAACCGAGTTTGAGACACTTAATGTGGGTTACAACACGTGGGAAGTGTTTCATAACTGAGTTTGCTACACTTTATGTATGTTACAACACGTGGGAAGTGTTTCATAACTGAGTTTGCTACACTTTATGTAGGTTACAACACGTGGGAAGTGCCTCATAACCCAGTTTGCAGCACTTAATGTAAGCTACAACAACAGTTTAGTGCTTCATTACCGAATTTACAGCACTTAATGTAAGCTACAACAACAGTTTAGTGCTTCATTACCCAGTTTGCAGCACATTATCAGGGCGCAACACCGAGAAAAGTGCTCCACAACTCAATTCACTGCACTATCACCTAAATAAATCCCCTATCATCGCTTATCATCATCTATCTCCACAAAAAAAAGCTGTCTGCAGCGACAGCTCTAAGCACCTGGCGGAACGCCGGCATCATCGAATCGCCGTTCCAGGTTAACGAATTTATTGTATTCTTTTACGAAAGCAAGACTGACCGTTCCGACTGGACCGTTACGCTGTTTTGCAATGATAATTTCGATAATATTTTTATTTTCGGATTCCTTGTCGTAGTAATCATCACGATATAAGAAAGCAACAATATCCGCATCCTGCTCGATACTTCCTGATTCACGGATATCTGACATCATAGGACGCTTGTCCTGACGCTGCTCAACTCCGCGTGATAGCTGGGATAAGGCGATAACAGGCACTTTTAATTCCCTTGCGAGCGACTTAAGTGTCCTGGAAATTTCAGATACTTCCTGCTGACGGTTATCTTTATTTCGTCCGCTTCCCTGAATCAGCTGCAGATAGTCAATCAGAATCATGCCAAGGCCGCTTTCCTGTTTAAGGCGCCGGCATTTTGCACGGATTTCGCTTACCCGGATACCTGGTGTATCATCAATAAATATCCCTGAATCCGACAAGCTTCCCATCGCCATGGTGAGCTTGCCCCAGTCTTCCGGAGTTAAGTTACCAGTACGCAAATTCTGTGCATTAATATTGCCTTCTGCACAAAGCATCCTCATGACAAGCTGATCTGCCCCCATCTCAAGACTGAAGATCGCGACGTTTTCATCTGTTTTCGTGGCCACGTTTTGCGCGATATTCAAGGCAAAAGCGGTCTTACCAACTGACGGACGGGCAGCTACGATAATCAGATCATTTCGCTGAAATCCCGCTGTCATTCTGTCGAGCTCTGTAAAGCCCGTGGCTATTCCGGTAATGTCGCCTTTTCTTGTGTGGAGCAATTCAATGTTATCGTACGTTTGAACAAGAACATCTTTAATATTCTGGAAAGCTCCTGCGTTTTTCCGCTGTGAGACCTCCATGATGTTTTTTTCTGCTTCATTTAATAAAACATCCACTTCATCTTCACGGGAATAACCGTCTTGAGCAATCGTTGTAGCTGTTCGGATCAATCTCCGCAAAATCGACTTCTCTTCTACGATTCTTCCGTAATATTCGATATTGGCAGCAGTCGGTACCGCATTTGCCAAATCACTTAAATAAGATACTCCGCCGATTTCCTCTAATAAATTGGCATCCGCAAGCTCGGAGGTTACTGTTACTAAGTCAACAGGCTCCCCTTTATCCGCAAGCTTCAGCATCACATTGTAAATCTTCTGATGAGATGCTCTGTAAAAATCTTCTGGAATCAGAATTTCAGAAGCGGTGATTAAAGATGCGGGTTCTAGAAAAATCGCTCCGAGTACAGCTTGCTCCGCCTCAATATTTTGCGGGGGAATCCGATCATCAAACATTTCATTCATGATGATCACCGTCCTTTTAGTTTAATTAAAAAAGTGTAAGCGCCTTGGTCAGCGCAGGCATGGCAGATAAGGATCCGACAGAAAGTCTGGATTGGACTTTTTTGCGGAGCCGTTCTGACCGAGAAGTCAGGCGCTTTTGCTGGATAAGAAAAAATGTGATGCTGCGAAAAGAAGCAGCATCCATTCACACATCACATTTTACATATGATTATTTTTGTTCTGTTACATGCACCTTAACAGTGGCTGTTACTTCCGGATGCAGTTTTACCGGCACATTTGTATAACCTAGAGCACGGATCGCATCTGGAAGGTCAATTTTACGTTTATCCACTTTATGGCCATGGGATTTCAGGAGCTCATCAGCAATTTGCTTGCTTGTAATGGATCCGAATAAGCGGCCGCCCTCGCCTGATTTCGCCTTAAGCTCAACCGTTAAGCTTTCTAGCGTTTCTTTTAGCTCCACAGATTTTGCAAGCTCTGCTGCAGCTTCTTTTTCTTCTTTATTCTTTTGGCCTTGAAGCTTGCTGATTTCTGCCTGATTGGCCTCAATCGCAAGTCCTTGCTTAATTAAAAAGTTATGTGCGTAGCCGTCAGCTACATTTTTGACTTCCCCTTTTTTTCCTTTACCTTTTACATCTTTTAAGAAAATAACTTTCACGACTTAGTTCCTCCTTCTAAATACTCTTCAATCGCATGTTTTAATCTATCTTCCGCTTCAAGCAGCGATATATGCTCAAGCTGTGTAGCGGCATTTGTGAGGTGACCTCCGCCGTCTAAGGCTTCCATGATCAGCTGCACATTGATATCCCCAAGGGAACGGGCACTAATGCCGATTGTGTGCTCATTTCTTCTTGCAAGAACGAATGACGCCACCACACCGCTCATTGCCAAGAGCGTATCTGCTGTTTGAGCAATGATGACCTGATCAAAATAGTCCTCTGAATCAGCATCTGATTTTGCAATGGCGATGCCATCTTTAAGCATATTGGTATTTTGAATGATCTTTGACCGCTTTACATAGTGATCAATATCTTCTCTCATGAATTTTTGCACGAGAATCGTGTCAGCGCCTTTAGATCTTAAATAAGAGGCTGCATCAAATGTACGGGAACCCGTTCTGAGAGTAAAGCTTTTTGTATCCACTATAATCCCCGCGAGCAAGGATGTCGCTTCAATCATGTTCATTTTCAAACGTTTTGTCTGATATTCCAGGAGTTCTGTCACAAGCTCTGCTGTTGAAGAGGCATAAGGCTCCATATAAACGAGCAAAGGATCCTTTATGAACTCCTCACCCCGGCGGTGATGATCAATCACAACAACATTGTCGACTTTATTCAGCAGCTTTTCATCGATGACAAGCGAAGGTTTATGGGTGTCCACAACAATCAGAACGGTGTCATCTGTTGAGATTTCCAGAGCTTCCTCTCTTGTAATAAAACGGGACCACAAATCTGAATGCTGCCTTACTTCCTGAATCAGCCGCTGCACGCCTGTATCAATCTCATTTTGATCAAGAACAATAAAACCTTCTTTTTCATTGACCTGAGCTACTTTCAGGATGCCGATGGCTGAGCCTATTGAATCCATATCAGGGTATTTATGTCCCATAATGATGACTTTGTCGCTTTCTGAAATGATTTCAGTCAGCGCATGCGAGATAACCCTTGCACGCACTCTCGTTCTTTTTTCCATCGGATTCGTCTTGCCGCCATAGAACTTCACTTTTCCGTTCGTCTGCTTAATGGCAACCTGATCTCCGCCGCGTCCCAGTGCGAGATCAAGACTTGATTGAGCCAAATCCCCAAGCTCAGTAAGAGACGGCACACCGGAGCCTATACCGATGCTCAATGTGAGGGATATATTTTGAACTGTCGTCTGTTCTCTTACTTCGTCAAGAATCGAAAACTTTCCTTTTTCAAGCTTTATTAAAATATTTTCATTAAGAATGGCCATGAACCGCTCTGATGACGTTCTTTTCAGGAAGATGCCATTGTCTGTTGCCCATTTATTCAGCAATGAGGTTACTTGACTGTTAATGGTGCTTTTAGTCTGATCATCCAGGCCTTGAGTGACTTCATCATAATTATCCAGAAAAATAAGGGCAAGCACTGTGCGCTCATCCTCATACTGCTTTTCAATTTCTGTCTGCTCGGTTACATCAAAGAAATACAGCAGTCTTTCCTCGCGCTTGATGATGACTTTAAACTTCCGTTCGTGGAGAGTAATGGTTTCCGTATCAACCTCCTGCTTCACAAGGGGTACCAGTGACTCGGCTACATCATACATCGACCTGCCGACCAATGTGTCTTCATGAAAGCAGGAAGTCAGAAACGGATTTGTCCATTCAATATGGTAATGTTCGTTAAATAGCATAATTCCGATTGGCATTTCCATTAAAGCTTCTTCTCCAACCCGTTTTAAACGGTAAGAGAGAGTAGAAATGTAGGTTTCCATCGCGCTCTTAAGCTTTTTATCGGCAATTTTCAAAAGAAATAAGATCCCGCCTAATAGAAAGACGCCGGCAACGCCGAGCATCCATTGATAATAAAAGACAATGATGATGGCAATCGCGGTCAGTCCGATTAAGGCAAATAGGGGATACCTGATAAACGGTTTTTCATAAAAACTGGGCATTTTTGTTTCAGCTCCTCAAACAACAGTGAAACATACGAAAGATTACGGCTTACTCCTGCTGCGCACTGTATGAATCTAGTTTATGCGCAATTGTGCTATTTCTTCACGCGACCCCTTAAATTAAAAGCTAAATCAATTATACCTAAGATTCGCACAAGATACATCAGGATCGGCAGAATCAAAGAAAGAATGACCGCTGTAACTGGTATAGCTTTCGAATATTTTTTCACATGACTGTAAAAGAAAATAAAAGAGAAGCCCTGTACAACCAACAGCACCTGCAGAACAAACAGCAAGTTTACAGCAGCAATATAAAGAAAGCTTCCTGTATCCAGATTTAAAAATAATAAGAAACTGACAATCAAGTAATACCAGACAATGCTTGAAGGCAGTTTCCACTCTCGGAATGGCTTCAGCGGCATCAGCTGGATTTTCAGTCTTTTTAGGACGGGAACCGTCACAGCATGAGAAAGTAAAGCAAAGATAAAGGAAACACTTACAAGCAAACTTGGAATTAAGTAGCCTATGTACTTCATTTGCTCTTCTAATTGATTAATCGCTGCTTCATTTGCTTCTTGACCAATTGCAGCCATCATTGATTTTGCCATTTCAATCGTTTCATTCATGCCGCCTGTTGCTTCTTCAATTGGATCGATTTGAAAAAATGCCGCAGAGGCTGCATACATGACGACAAAGCTGATAAGAAATGCAATTGTGCCCCCGATCAAAGCGCCGGCTGTTTGCCTTTTCTGATAAAAGTAACCCATTACGATTCCGCTCAGGGCATATGTTAAAGTTAATGGCAAAGCAAACAAAGAACCAACTATCAACGTAATAAAGATCGAAGCGGCCATTAAAGTCAAAGCAGCTTTGATCCCATGTCTCACCGTATAAAGGATAAACGGCAATGGCAAAAAGACCATTAAAAATGCCCCGAACAGCGGCAGATAAAGTGTCATCAATGTTAATACAGTAAAGAGCGCAAGTAATATCGCACCTTCTGTCAGTACGTTAACCCTTTTCACAGTTTCACCTCTTTTATACTTCCAAGCTTATTTTAAATGAACCGTGTGTGACAAATCAAATGGATCAGAACACTTATCCTTTAATCCGCAAATAGATCTCAAAATAATAAAAAAGCAGCAAGGAATCCTCACTGCCTTTTTCATCTTATTATTCGCCAGATACGTATGGAAGTAAAGCCATTTGACGAGAGCGTTTAATAGCAATCGTTAATTTACGTTGGTATTTAGCGCTTGTTCCTGTTACACGACGAGGTAAGATTTTACCACGCTCAGAAACGAATTTTTTAAGCAAATCTACATCTTTGTAATCGATGTGAGTGATTCCGTGTGCAGTGAAGTAGCACACTTTACGACGTTTTGCACGTCCACCTTTGCGTCCGCCTGCCATAGTTATTTCCTCCTTCCATTATGAGATGCTCGTACTATATGTTTTAAAACGGTAAGTCATCATCAGAGATATCAATCGGCTTTCCATCATTAGCGAATGGATCGTCATCAAAGTTCGAACGGCCTTGATTACGCTGATTCTGATTTTGATTTTGGTTTTGACTGAATGGATTTTGCTGACCGCCTTGGCCGCCTTGTCCACCCTGGCCGCCGCCATAATAATTGTTGTTTCCGCCACCGCCGCCGCTGTTTCCACTGCCGCTTTTAGGTTCAAGAAACTGTACGCTTTCTGCAACCACTTCGGTTACATAAACACGTTTGCCAGTCTGGTCTTCATAGCTGCGCGATTGAAGACGTCCATCTACTCCTGCCAAACTTCCTTTTTTAAGGAAATTTGCAACATTTTCAGCCGGACGGCGCCATACGACGCAGTTAATGAAGTCCGCTTCTCTTTCACCCTGCTGGTTTGTGAAGGCGCGGTTTACAGCTAATGTAAAAGTAGCAACTGCTGCTCCAGCTGGTGTGTAGCGCAGTTCTGGATCTTTTGTTAGTCTGCCGACTAAAACAACCCGATTCATCATCAGAATCATCCTTTTTTAAAGATATCTAATCTATATGAATTACACTTCTTTTCTAGTTACCATGTGACGCATGATGTCTTCGCTGATTTTCGCTAAGCGGTCAAATTCTTGAACAGCTTCCGGCTTTGATGCTACTTGAAGAAGCATGTAGTAACCGTCACGCAAATCGTTGATTTCATAAGCAAGGCGACGTTTGCCCCACTCTTTTGTTTCTTCAACTTCCGCACCATTGTCAGCTAAGATCGTGTTGAAACGCTCAACAAGAGCTTTTTTAGCCTCATCTTCAATGTTTGGACGGATGATATACATGATTTCGTATTTATTCATCTCTTACACCTCCTTTTGGTCTAAACGGCCCTAAACGGGCAAGGAGCAATTAAACAATTCAATTACTCACAAGTTTAAATTATAGCAAACAAAACGACTTTAAGCAACCGAATTAAACATTAAAACGGAAATGAATGACGTCGCCATCTTTTACAATGTACTCTTTTCCTTCTAATCGCACTTTTCCTGCTTCTCGTGCAGCTCCCATCGTTCCTGCATTCAGCAGATCTTCATAGGAAACTGTTTCCGCGCGGATAAAGCCGCGTTCGAAGTCAGAGTGAATAACGCCGGCACATTGCGGAGCCTTCATTCCTTTTTTAAATGTCCACGCGCGGACTTCCTGTACACCCGCTGTGAAATATGTCGCAAGACCAAGAAGATTGTATGAAGCTTTAATAAGCTGATCAAGACCTGATTCTTCAATGCCAAGCTCTTCAAGGAACATTTCTTTTTCCTCTCCGTCAAGTTCAGCAATTTCAGACTCTATCTTCGCACATACAACAATCACTTCTGCTTTTTCATTTGCAGCAAATTCGCGAACTGCTTTTACATATTCATTATTAGAAGCATCAGCCACTTCATCTTCAGATACATTAGCTACATACAAAACAGGTTTGCTTGTAAGCAAATGAAGGTGCTTGACAATTTTCATCTGTTCATCCGTGAATTCCACTGAACGGGCAGGTTTGTCGTTTTCAAATGCATCTTTCAGCATTAACAGAACCTCGTGCTCATAAACAGCCTCTTTGTCTTTTTGCTTAGCAAGCTTGCCCACACGCTCAATACGCTTGTCTACAGACTCCAAATCCGCTAAAATCAACTCAAGATTGATCGTCTCAACGTCATCAATCGGATCTACTTTTCCTGAAACGTGAGTAATGTTGTCATCTGCGAAACAGCGTACAACGTGACAAATCGCATCTACTTGACGAATATGTGAAAGAAACTTGTTTCCAAGTCCTTCTCCTTTACTTGCACCCTTAACAATCCCTGCAATATCCGTAAATTCGAATGCAGTAGGAACTGTTTTCTTTGGTTTCACAAGATCTGTAAGCTTTTGAAGACGCTCATCCGGCACTTCTACAATCCCTACGTTAGGATCTATTGTACAGAACGGGTAGTTGGCAGATTCTGCACCAGCCTGTGTAATGGCGTTAAAAAGGGTTGACTTTCCTACGTTCGGAAGTCCAACAATACCAGCGGTTAAAGCCATGGTTATTTCCACTCCTCTATATGAACAATATATAATCGATTAATCCGAATTCTAACCAATCTTCAACAATTATAGATAGTAACGCATGAAATGACAAGCTTAAGAGGGGAGGTCGTGAATGGTTAAAATCTGTTTTAACCCACTAAAAAAAGGGGGAAACCAACCGAAAAACAAGGTTTCCTCCCTAAATAAACCAATTTTAATCCATAAAACATTTATTCTTCATGCTTGACCAATCTTTTTTTCATTTTCCGGGCGAAATCCCGTCTCGGAATCATCACGCTGTGAGCGCAGCCTTCGCATTTTATGCGGATATCCATGCCCATTCTGATGATTTTCCAGCGATTCGCACCGCATGGATGAGGTTTTTTCATTTCGACAACGTCATTTATGCCAAATTCCTTGTCCACTATTCACTCATCCTTTCCTTTTGTTTAGCACCCTCATCCTGCCTTGTGTACATAACCATGCGAGGGAATGGAATTTCAATGCCATGCTCATCAAGCCTCATCTTAATTTCTTTTCTCAGCACACGGGATATATGAAAATGCTTCATAGGAAGGACTTCACTGACTACCCGCAAGACAACTTCAGACGGACCTAGGTTTTGGACGCCAAGCAATTCAGGCGGTGCAACCATTTCTTCATATTTATCCGGCAGCTCAAGCAAGAGATCTTCAATGACTCTTTCCGCTTTCGGAATATCTCCCTCATACGCGATACTGACATCTACAAAAGCGACGCTGTTATTGACCGAGAAATTCGTCACTTCCGTAATATTTCCATTCGGAAGGATATTGATTTCCCCTGTCCAGCTCTTGATTTTTGTCGTACGAAGTCCAATTTCTTCTACCGTTCCTTCAAATTGGCCGACACGGATCATGTCGCCTACTGAAAACTGATCTTCAAAAATAATGAAGAATCCGGTAATGATGTCCCTGACTAAATTTTGTGCACCGAATCCGACAGCAAGCCCGACAATTCCCGCTCCCGCGAGCAGAGCCTTCACATCAAAACTCAGCGTCTCAAGAATCATCAGCAGGGCGACAAAATAAACGAGGTATGTCAGTACATTATCAAGCAGCTTGACCAGGGTATTTTCCCGGCGCTCTGAAATGCGGAGCGGCGACTTTGTTCTCAGCATGAAAATCTTCCCGATGACGACATTACCAACGCGAATCAGGATTGTTGCAAGAATCATAATGCCAATAATCTTCAGCAGACCTAGACCGAAATCCAGCCATAAATCTTCGTTAAGAAGAGAGGCACCCATTTTATCGATAAGCTTATTTATAAAATCCACATCAGATCAACCTTTCTTTTAGAAAGAAATACACGTTGCAATCATAAAGATAGGTTTTATTTTAACAACTTTTCAAAGCAATTTACAGTGCTTAGCAAAAACTCTTATTATCTCTTAAATATGTATAGATTTCTATATTCTTCCGTATACTGTTACTACTATATTGAAGGAGTGAAATGATGAATTTTAAATCCGGCTTTTTAAAACCGCAGCGTGACCGAATTTATTATGAAGATGAGCATGCGGCTGAACATTTATCATCAGAAATGAAACTCCTTCTTTCTGTACGGAAACCAATCGTAGTCCTGTGTATTGGCACAGACCGCTCAACCGGTGATTGTTTAGGTCCATTAGTAGGCACTAAGCTTATTGATGCCGGTCTTAAGCATTTTCATGTTTACGGAACGCTCGAGCATCCTGTGCATGCTGTTAACCTTGAAGAAACCATCCAAAAAATAGAACAAACGTTCGATAACCCGTTCATCCTGGCAATTGATGCATGCCTTGGAAGACTAAAAAGTGTAGGGAGTTTTCAGGTTGGAGCGGGTCCGATCAAGCCTGGCGCAGGTGTAAACAAAGTGCTTCCCGAAGTGGGAGACATTCATATTAATGGAATCGTCAACGTCAGCGGGTTTATGGAATTCTTTGTTCTGCAGAATACAAGACTGCATCTTGTTATGACAATGGCTTCTATTATTGCAAAAAGCATTATTCTAGCTGATCAGCAGATCGAACTTAAAAAAATCTCTACAAAGACGAAGAGCTCCTGGCTTAAACATGCCAAGGATGTGAACATCAACTAAACAATATTCATGAAAACAATAATGACTGTCACAACTGCCAGGCTCGGCAGCAGATTCGCTACACGGATTGCTTTTATGGCAAGCATATTGATTCCAATAGCAAAGATCAGGATCCCGCCAACAGCCGTAATCTCAGAAATGAGATCTTTAAGCAAAGAATCCGGTACATACTGATGAATCACATTCGCAAACAATGCGATGGCGCCTTCATAAATAAAAACAGGAACCGCTGAAAGAAGAACGCCGATGCCAAGCGTGCTTGAAAGAACCATGCTCGTAAAGCCATCAATCATGGACTTTGTGTACAAAATATCATGATCCTGTCTCAACCCGCTATCGAGAGAACCTACAATTGCCATGGCTCCAATGACAAAAATAAGGGTAGCTGACACAAAGCCTTGTGCAAAATCCCCGGTCTGATTTTTGCTCAGTTTTTTCTCAAGCCAATAACCCACTTGATGCAGTTTCTTCTCAATATCAATCGCTTCTCCAATGACAGCTCCAAAAACGAGACTGATAATCACAATAAACAGCTGTTCACTTTCCAGTGCCATATCAAGGCCTAATACCATCACAAAAAGACCTATGCCTGTCATGACTGTTTGTTTCATAGATTCCGGTATTCTGCGAAGCAATAAACCTAAAAGAGAGCCTATGATAATCCCAGCTGCATTTACTAAACTGCCTAATAACACCACTTAAATCCCTCTTTCCACTTAAAAGCGCTAGCATTCAGCTCCAGCAGGCCGCTCCTGTGACGGCAGGTAGGGCCTATGCTGAAGCTGGACATTTTTATCGTTTTTTAAAACATAAAAAGAAGCCATCTATGCTGTCAGATGGCCGCTTAAGATGATTGCTCAGCTTCAAGCAACTCTAAAATTCTTTCCAAATCCTCTTTTGAGAAAAATTCAATTTCGATTTTCCCTTTTTTCTTCTGCTGCTTAATCGTAACAGAAGTCCCGAAATATTCACGCAGGTAAGATTCTCTTTCTCTAATGAAAATGTCCTGACTGCCAGCTTTCTTTTTCGTTTCACGTGAAACATTTTCATTTAACTGCTGCACGAGGAGCTCAACTTGACGGACATTAAGCTGCTCTTTCATAATTTTTTCAGCTAAAGGCTTCAGCTTGTCTTTTTTCTTCAATCCGAGCAATGTTCTGCCATGGCCCATTGAGATCTTGCCTTCAGAAATAAGTGTTTGAATGTCTTCAGGAAGGGACAGTAATCTTAGATGATTGGCAATATGCGGTCTGCTTTTGCCCAGACGCCTCGCAAGCTCTTCTTGCGTAATATGCAAATGATCCAGCAGGGACTGGTAGGCTGCTGCTTCTTCGATTGGAGATAAATCTTCACGCTGAAGATTTTCAAGAAGGGCAAGCTCCATCATCTGCTGCTCTGAGAGCTCTCTTATGACGGCCGGCACTACCTGGAGGCCCGCTGCCTTTGCTGCGCGAAAACGGCGCTCGCCAACGACAATCTCATAGCCTTTAATACTTTTACGGACAATAATCGGCTGAAGAATCCCGTGCTGAAGGATGGATTCTTTCAGTTCTTCAATCGCTCCTGGCAAAAATGTTTTGCGGGGCTGATAAGGATTTGGACGCAGATCTTTGATTTTAATTTCCTGCAGCGTTTCGTCTTTGCTTACTTCCATATTCGTAAACAAAGCATTGATTCCTTTACCTAACCCTTTAGCCATTAACAACCACTTCCTTTGCCAATTCTAAGTATACGTCAGCGCCCCTTGAGCGCGGGTCATAAATAATAATCGGCTGTCCATGACTTGGTGCTTCGCTTAAACGGACGTTTCGGGGAATAATTGTTTTGTATACTTTATCGCGAAAATATTTTTTGACTTCTTCAATAACCTGAATTCCTAAATTGGTACGTGCATCAAGCATTGTTAAAAGAACGCCTTCTATCATTAAATCGGTATTTAAATGTTTTTGAACCAACCTCACAGTATTCAGCAGCTGACTCAATCCTTCAAGTGCATAATATTCGCATTGAACAGGAATCAGCACAGCATCTGAGGCTGTTAAGGCATTGATTGTCAGCAATCCTAAAGACGGAGGACAGTCAATAATCATATAATCATAATTATGTTTTACTTTTTCAAGCGCACGTTTCAGACGGACTTCTCTAGAAATGGTTGGCACAAGTTCAATTTCGGCACCCGCAAGCTGGATGGTAGCCGGAATTGCATCCAAATTTTCGACAGCAGTTGGCATAATGACTTCTGTTACATCGACATCATCAACTAAAATATCATAAACACAATGTTCTACATCGGCTTTTTCAATTCCTATACCGCTTGTCGCATTTCCTTGTGGGTCAACATCGACGAGAAGAACTCGTTTTCCTATATATGCTAAGCACGCACCAAGATTAACGGAAGTTGTCGTTTTTCCGACTCCGCCTTTCTGGTTCGCAATGGCAATAATTTTCCCCACAATGTCACCTGCTTTCACTAAACATGAACTCTATCATGCTCTCTATTTTATCATGAAACTTTGCCAATGGTTTGAACTTTTTTGCAATTTATAAAAATGCGCTTACATGTTAGAAAAGCGGAATCGCCTGGTTAGCGCAGGCAGACAGATTTTTATCATTTCGTTGACAAAGAAAAAACTCTCTACTGGAATGGTAGAGAGCTACTTTGGTATTTTTATAGTGAATTGAATGTATTCTTCAAATTCTTCTTCTTCAGCATTTATTTTTACGCCAGTATCCTGAACCATTGTCAAAGATTGACGGATGGTATTCATCGCAATACGGGTATCCCGGCTGAATGCTTTGCGTTTTGGTTTAGCTTTTGGGCTTGTTTTCTCAAGCATTTTGACCACGCGGTCTTCTGTTTGCTTGACGTTTAACTGCTTTTCAATGATTTCAGAGAGCAGTGTAATTTGCGGATCTGGTTTCTTCAAAGGAATAAGTGCTCTTGCATGTCTCTCTGTAATTTTCTTTTGGAGCAAGGCATCCTGAACTTCCTGAGGAAGCTTTAACAGCCTGAGTTTATTGGCAATGGTGGACTGTCCTTTTCCCAGACGCTGGGCAAGGGCCTCTTGAGTCAAGTCGTGAAGTTCCAGCAGCTTTGCGTAGGCAACAGCTTCTTCAATCGCTGAAAGCTCCTCTCGCTGAAGGTTCTCAATTAAAGCTACAGAAGCTGTTTCTGTGTCATTGAAATCCTTCACAATAGCTGGAATTTTTTCCCATCCGAGTTTTTGGACAGCTCTAAACCGTCTTTCCCCGGCAATAATTTCATATCTTCCATCAACCTGACGTACAACAATCGGCTGAATAATCCCGTGCGTACGTATCGTAAGCGATAACTCTTCTATTTTTTCATCCGCAAAAACTGTACGCGGCTGAAAGCGATTAGGCACGATTTCCTCCACGGAAATCTTTTTAACCTCATCAAATACTGAATCATCAATTTCTTCTGTTTCGATTACTGCTGTTTTTTCTGCTGTATCTTCTTTTTCTCCCAAACCGAAAAAACGAGAGAATGGATGCTTCATGAGCCTACACCACCTTTAGAAACTGCCATCATATTAATTCTCTTTCAAGTCTCTATATTCCTGCATGCAAAACGAACTTTCCACTTAATGTTTTTCTATTCTAATGGAAGTTTATTAGGCGTACCCGGTTTACGCGGATATTTTGCAGGTGTTGATTTTTGTTTATGAATAATAATGATTGAGCGCTCACTTTCCTCAAGAGGCAGCTCAAAGGCATACTTTTCCTTCACTTTTCCTCCAAGCGTGCTGATTGCTTTTTCAGCTTTCATCATCTCTTCCTCAGCTGATGCAGCTTTCATTGCAACGAAGTGACCACCTGTTTTAGCAAGCGGGAGGCAAAGCTCGCTCAAAACAGATAAACGCGCTACAGCCCGTGCCGTTACAACGTCATATGTTTCTCTGAATGCTTTGTTTTTCCCAAATGTTTCTGCTCTGTCATGGTAAAGAGATACGTCGGAAAGGTTCAGTGATTTCGTCAGATGATCTAAAAATGTAATTCTCTTTTGAAGAGAATCCACTATCGCAATTTTCAGATGCGGAAAGCAGATTTTAATCGGCAGGCTGGGAAACCCTGCGCCTGCCCCTACATCGCAAATGGAGAGCGGTTTTGTAAAATCAAAATAGAAAGCAGCAGAAATAGAATCATAAAAATGTTTCAGATAAACTTCTTTTTTCTCTGTAATCGAAGTTAAATTCATTTTCTCATTCCACTCTACAAGCAATTCGTAGTAAGTCTCAAATTGCTTCAGCTGCTCAGCGGAAAGCGAGATTCCCTTTTCCTCAAGACTGGATTTAAATAAAGAAATGTCCATACTCATAACCTTTCTGATCTGCTTTATTCGTTAGAAACTCGAGCAATTCTTCCTTGCTCCATATACACGAGAAGGATGGATATATCTGCTGGATTTACTCCTGAAATGCGGGATGCCTGCGCCATTGAAAGCGGTCTGACTTCCTTAAGTTTCTGGCGTGCTTCAGAAGCGATGCCTGAAATCGCATCGTAATCAATATTTTCCGGGATTTTTTTATTTTCCATTTTCTTCAGCTTTTCAACCTGCTGAAGGGACTTTTCAATATAGCCTTCATATTTAATTTGAATTTCAACCTGTTCGGCTATTTCTCCGGAAATATTTTCATCAGCAGGTGCTAGAGCATGAATATGCTCATAATTCATTTCAGGGCGTTTAATAAGATCTGATGCACGGATTCCGTCTTTCAGTTCACTGCCGCCTGCACTTCGGATTAATTCCTGTGTCTGCTCATTTGGTTTGATGATGACAGAGTTCAGACGTTTTTTCTCTGCTTCAATTGCTTCTTTTTTAAGCAAAAATGCGCTGTAGCGTTCTTCTTTGATAAGTCCAATCTTACGTCCAATATCCGTTAAACGCAAGTCGGCATTGTCATGACGAAGAAGCAGGCGATATTCCGCTCTGGACGTTAATAAACGATACGGCTCATTTGTGCCTTTTGTGACAAGATCGTCTATTAATACTCCGATATAAGCATCCGAGCGGCTCAAGATGACTTCTTCTTTGCCAAGAGCTTTACTCGCTGCATTAATTCCAGCCATTAAACCTTGTCCTGCTGCTTCTTCATAGCCCGACGTGCCATTGATTTGTCCCGCAGTAAAGAGACCTGGAACCTTTTTAGTTTCGAGGGTTGGCCATAGCTGAGTAGGTACGATTGCATCATATTCAATCGCATAGCCTGCACGCATCATTTCCACTTTTTCAAGGCCGGGTATGGATGCAAGAATTCTTCGCTGTACATCTTCCGGAAGACTTGTTGATAATCCCTGAACATATACTTCCTGTGTATTTCTGCCTTCTGGCTCAAGGAAAATCTGATGACGGGGCTTATCATTAAAACGGACGACCTTATCTTCAATTGAAGGACAGTAGCGCGGTCCCGTTCCTTTAATCATACCTGAATACATTGGCGAACGATGAAGATTATCGTCGATGATTTTATGCGTTTCTTCACTTGTATAAGTCAGCCAGCATGGAAGCTGATCGGTAATATATTTTGTCGTTTCATAGGAAAAAGCGCGGGGAACGTCGTCACCTGGCTGAATCTCTGTTTTGCTGTAATCAATTGAATGACTGTTTACACGCGGCGGTGTTCCTGTTTTAAAACGGACCATATCAAGGCCAATTTCCTGCAGATGCTCTGATAATTTAATAGAAGGCTGCTGATTATTAGGTCCGCTTGAATATTGAAGTTCACCTAAAATAATTTTCCCTCTTAAAAATGTTCCAGTAGTCAGAACAACTGTTTTCGCACGATATTCCGCACCCGTTTGAGTAATAACGCCTCGGCATTCTCCGTCTTCAATGATAAGACGGTCGACCATGCCCTGAAGCATTGTAAGATTCCGTTCATTTTCCATCGTTTTTTTCATTTCATGCTGATACGTAAATTTATCCGCCTGAGCACGCAGCGCACGTACAGCCGGTCCTTTGCCTGTATTCAGCATTCTCATTTGAATATGTGTTTTATCGATATTTTTGGCCATTTCTCCGCCTAAAGCATCGATTTCACGCACAACGATTCCTTTTGCCGGTCCGCCTACTGATGGATTACAAGGCATAAAAGCAACCATATCAAGATTTATTGTCAAGGCAAGTGTTTTAGCGCCCATTCTCGCAGAAGCGAGGGCGGCCTCAACCCCTGCATGGCCTGTACCGACAACAACTACATCATAATCACCTGCATGATATCCCATGGTATGAACCTCCTTTATATTTTAAGCTATTTTCCCAAACAGAACTGTGCAAACAGCTGATCAATCAAGCTTTCATGGACAGCATCTCCGATAATTTCGCCAAGCAGCTCCCACGTACGTGTAAGATCGATTTGTACAAGATCAATCGGCACTCCCGCATCAATCGCGTCAAGTGCATCTTCAATCGTTCGTTTTGCCTGTGAAAGCAAAGCAATATGCCTTGTGTTTGAAACATATGTTAAATCCGAAGAGCCAACGCTGCCTTCGAAAAACAGCGAGCTGATGGATTCTTCAAGCTGGTCAATTCCCTGTTCTTCAAGGAGAGAAGTCGTAACGACAGGTGAACCTTTTGCAAGCTCTCTCACCTGTTCCAAATCTATTTTTCCAGGAAGGTCTGTTTTATTTACGATCACAATGACGTCCATGCCGCTGATAGCTTCAAACAGCTGCTCATCCTCTTTTGAAAGAGCCTCACTGTAGTTTAAAACGAGCAGGATAAGGTCGGCCTTTTTCAGTACCTGTCTTGATTTCTCAACACCGATCCGCTCAACAATGTCCTCTGTCTCCCTGATGCCGGCTGTATCAACCAGACGAAGAGGCACGCCTCGGACGTTTACATATTCCTCAATAACATCCCTTGTCGTTCCCGGTATATCTGTTACAATCGCTTTATTTTCATGAATCAGACTATTCAGCAGCGAAGATTTTCCAACATTAGGTCTGCCTACGATAACCGTTGAAAGACCCTCTCTTAAAATCTTGCCCTGCTGAGAGGTTTGAAGCAGCTTTTCAATCTCATTTTTGACGAGCGTTGCTTTTTCAATCAGCATGCTGTGCGTCATTTCTTCTACATCATCATACTCAGGATAATCTATGTTTACTTCCACATGGGCAAGTGTCTCAAGAATTTCCTGGCGCAGACGCTGAATCAGCTTTGATAGTCTGCCTTCCATCTGTCCAAGAGCAACATTCATTGCACGATCTGTTTTTGCCCGTATTAAATCCATCACAGCTTCAGCTTGAGACAAATCAATCCGGCCATTTAAAAACGCTCTCTTTGTAAATTCTCCAGGCTCTGCAAGCCGGGCACCATGGTTTAATGCAAGCTGCAGGACACGGTTTACCGTTACAATCCCGCCGTGGCAGTTTATTTCTACTATATCTTCTCTCGTAAATGTCTTAGGACCTTTCAAAACAGACACCATGACTTCCTCTACGATTTGGCCCGTATCAGGATCTGCAATATGCCCGTAATGAATCGTGTGCGTTTTGACCTCTGTCAATTTCTTTCCTGAAGGACCTGAATACAGCCTGTCCGCAATGCCGATTGCATCGTCCCCGCTCAATCTTACGATGGCAATGGCTCCTTCTCCCATCGGTGTGGATATTGCTGCAATTGTATCGAATTCCATGCGTTTCACCCCGCTTCTTTCAAAATAAATCTATATAGAAATTTCCCATTATTTACGCAGTCAAATTTATAAGATATCATAGTTATTTCTTAATGGAAAGAAAAAAATATCGAATTATCCACAGACTGAAATTCCGCACAATTCTCTTATTATCATTTTAACTTATCCACATGTTAATAACAATATTTCCAACTGGAAGGTTTCTAAGCCCTTAAGCACGAAAGAATGCACAAAAAAATCCCGCTGATCAAAGATCAGCGGGGTTCGTGTTACTATTTCGGAGCAATCACCAAATGACGATTAGGCTCTTCTCCGACCGAGTATGTTTTAATCTTATGCTGCTGGTTAACCAGCGCAGCATGGATAATCTTACGTTCATATGAAGGCATCGGTTCTAAAGGAACCTCTCGTTTTGTACGAACAGCCTGGTGTGCAAGCTTCTGAGCAAGCTGAACCAGCGTTTCTTTGCGGCGGGTTCTGTAGTTTTCAGCATCAACTGTAATATGCAGGTAGTGATTAGAATGACGATTTGCCGCGAGCTGTGTCAAATATTGCATGGAATTAAGTGTTTGTCCGCGCTTTCCAATTAAGAGCGCTACCTTTTCTCCTTCAATTTGAAACGTCACATTTTTGCCTTCTTGAATCATTTCAACTCTTGCATCGACATTCATATTTTTGATCACTTCTGTCAGAAAACGATGTGCTTCTTCAGCAGGATTCGGGCGTTTTACGGCTTTTACCATTGCAGGCTTTGCGCCGAAAAGTCCTAAAAATCCCTTTTTCCCTTCATCAAGAACGGTAATTTCAACTTCTTTATCACTTGCATTCAGTTGTGTTAAAGCGGATTGTACTGCTTCTTCGACGCTAAGTCCGGTAGCAGTTATTTCTCTCACTTTTTCGTTCCTCCCGATTTTAATAGTGCTTTCGCTCTAATATCAGGTCCGTAGATGATCATTGTCTGCACGATCATGAAAAGATTTCCGACTACCCAATATAAGGATAGTGCAGCTGGGAAGCTGACAGCAAAGACGACGATCATAATTGGCATGATATATAAAAGCATAGCCATTTGCGGATTTTGATTTGCTGTTCCTGCCATTGTCAATTTTTGTTGAATGAATGTTGTAATACCAGCGATGATCGGCAGAAGGAATAATGGATCACGTGATCCAAGGTCAAACCACAGGAAGTTGTGATCTGCGATTGCTTCTGTTCTCATGATGGCATGATAAAAACCGATCAGGATTGGCATTTGAACTAATAATGGAAAACACCCTGCAAGAGGATTTACTTTATTCTTCTGGAATAAAGCCATTGTTTCCTGCTGGAGTTTTTGCTGTGTTTTTTGATCTTTAGAACTGTATTTTTCACGAAGCTTTTGCATTTCTGGCTGCAATTCCTGCATCGCTTTTGAGTTTTTAATCTGTTTAATCATTAAAGGCAAGATCGCAAAACGAATGATCAGCGTTACAATAACGATTGACAGTCCGTAGCTATTACCCATTAATTCTGCAAAATAGATGATCAGCCATGACAACGGATACACAATGTAGTGATTCCAGAACCCCTGACTTTCCTCTGTGATTGGCTGGTTCACTTCTGTACATCCCGTAAGAAGCATCATGATGCTCACTAAGCCAAGCACTAACAATATTCTCCTTTTCAACCGGTATTCCTCCTAACAAAATATCTAAACCTGCAAGTTCTGCCGACTTTATTCAACATTTATTTTAACATCTTTCAAAAACGAAAACGTCTTTCATTTTTCATTTTCTATGTATTTTTTATGGAGTTTTCACGCTGCGGTCTTGCTCTGTGGACTTTTGTTTTTCTGAAAAGGTGCAGTAGACTGCTTTTCACTTCATGATAGTCCATTTCGGATGCCGGCTTTCTGGCAATTACTATATAATCAATGCCTGTTTTTAAGCTGTCCTTTTCTTCAAGAAAAACTTGGCGGACGAGACGCTTAATTCTGTTTCTTGTCACGGCATTTCCTATCTTTTTACTGACTGATAAACCTAAACGGAATTCTTTTTCTTCAGGCTGATTCAGCATGTAGATCACAAATTGTCTATTTGCCATCGACTTTCCATGCTTGAATACTTTTTGGAAGTCTTCGTTTTTTTTGATGCGGTTTTTCTTTTTCATATCCTCACTCCGGATCCTTGCCTGAATTCTTCAGCCTTCTGAGAGCTTTTCCATCATTATTTCTTTAACAATATCTATTTAAACAGCTGTTTTGAAAAACATGGCCCAACCATAAGCGGATTGGGCCATGTAAAAAAGACCACTGATATTTTTCAGTGGCCTATGCTGATAATACTTTTCTTCCTTTAAGACGACGTGCAGCTAGCACTTTACGTCCGTTTTTAGTGCTCATGCGAGCGCGGAAACCGTGAACTTTACTATGTTTACGTTTATTTGGTTGATAAGTTCTTTTCATTATAGACACCTCCCTGAGGAATTGCTGTTAAAGACAGTCTTACTAATTATAGAGAGTGACCTAGTGAATTGTCAACCACATGTCAAAAAGATCTTATGAGGAAACATGGTTTCTCCATTATTTATTGTTTCTCATGGCTGTGTCCTCACTAATTTTTTGCTTTGCGTATATTCATTCTACGCAGGTCCCGGTCGTGCTCTTTTCCTTAGGATCTTTTGGAATCGAGTGAGTTTTTTATACATTCATCCGTGGATCTCCGCTGCATTCACTTGCTTTCCGCTTTAAACTTCTTTCCAAAGCATCAAACTTTACAAAAAGAGCTTTTCTCAAATAAAAACTTTTCACATTTATATGGATCTTATCACTATTAAAAAATCCAAGAATAAATTTTAAGAGAAAAACCAGAACCATTTTTTGATGTACAAATCTGTCAAACATCATAGACTGTGCATAGTTTTTTCGACATATTTTTTATCCACACCTGTTATCGACAGGTTTCACACAGAACAAACATATGTGGACAATTATTCTCAACATAGAGACGGATATGTGGATAAGTTTTTTAAAACCATTGCGCCGCTTCGTTTAATTTGATATTATATTTGTGTTTTCACTCTGAATATTGGAACGTCAATATCCGGTTTATCCACACACTGTGGATAACATGTGGAAAGATTATAAACACCCTGTTAAAAAACTTGTCCACATTTAACGGTTTATGTCGAAAAGACGTTTTTCTACTATATTATATGTTTATGCACATTTTGTTCGTTTTGCATTTTTATTCACGGACATCCAGCCGTTGTACAAAACATGTACACGTTCATTTTATAGAAAAAGGAGGGAGATGCCTCATATGGAGAATATTGATGAATTATGGAGCAAGGCTTTATCAGAAATTGAAAAAAAGCTGAGCAAGCCCAGTTTTGAAACATGGCTTAAATCCACTAAAGCTCATGCTCTTAAGGGAGATACATTAACAATCACTGCACCCAATGAATTTGCGCGTGACTGGCTTGAATCCAGGTATCTGCATTTGATTGCCAATACCATATATGAGCTTACAGGCGAGGAATTGCTGATAAAATTTATCATTCCCCAAAATCAGAATGAAGCTGATTTTATGCCGAAATCACCTATAAAGCCGATGACTAAAGAGGAAGAACAGATTGAGCTTCCGCAAAACATGCTGAATCCGAAGTATACATTTGATACATTCGTAATCGGTTCAGGGAACCGTTTTGCCCACGCAGCTTCTCTGGCTGTAGCCGAAGCACCCGCGAAGGCGTATAATCCGCTATTCATTTACGGGGGAGTCGGACTTGGAAAAACGCATTTAATGCACGCCATTGGCCATTATGTGATTGATCACAAGCCTAACGCGAAAGTTGTTTATTTATCATCAGAAAAGTTTACAAACGAATTTATCAATAGTATTCGTGACAACAAAGCGAAAGACTTCCGCAATAAATACCGAAGTGTCGACGTGCTGCTTATAGATGATATTCAATTTCTTGCAGGTAAAGAACAAACTCAAGAGGAGTTTTTCCATACGTTTAATACGCTCCATGAAGAAAGCAAGCAAATTGTGATCTCAAGCGACCGTCCTCCAAAAGAAATTCCAACCCTGGAAGACCGTCTTCGTTCCAGGTTTGAATGGGGTTTAATAACAGACATTACACCGCCTGATCTTGAAACAAGAATTGCCATCCTCAGAAAGAAAGCAAAGGCTGAAGGTCTTGATATTCCGAATGAGGTTATGCTCTACATCGCCAATCAAATCGATTCCAATATCCGTGAGCTTGAAGGGGCACTCATTCGAGTTGTAGCTTATTCATCTTTAATCAATAAGGATATAAATGCCGATCTCGCAGCAGAAGCACTGAAGGATATTATTCCAAGCTCTAAGCCGAGAATGATCACGATTGCAGACATCCAGCGCATGGTCGGTCAGCATTTCAGTGTAAAGCTAGAAGACTTTAAAGCAAAGAAACGCACGAAATCAGTCGCGTTCCCAAGGCAAATTGCCATGTATCTTTCAAGAGAATTAACGGATTCCTCTTTGCCTAAAATTGGCGAAGAATTCGGAGGCCGTGACCATACAACAGTTATTCATGCCCATGAAAAAATTTCTAAGCTGCTTCAGGCTGATGATCAGCTTGTTAAACAGCTAAAAGAGATCGAAAGCATGCTGAAAGGCTCTTAAAAAAGCTTGCACTTATAAAAATTAATATGGATAATGTGAATAACCAAGCACGATTCATACACAGTCTGTCCACAGGTGGATAGGCTGTGTTTCCTTTCGTCAACAGAGTTATACACATTTCCACAGGCCCTACTAGTACTTCTACTATTTTTTCTTTAAATAATATATATATTAAGTGGCTCAAAGAAATATGCTCCCATACGAAAAAAAGGAGGATTTCCCTAAATGAAATTTGTCATCCAAAAAGATCGGTTAGTTCAAAGTGTCCAAGACGTTATGAAAGCCGTATCTTCAAGAACAACAATCCCGATTTTGACAGGAATTAAAATTGTTGCAACAGAAGAAGGTGTCACACTTACAGGAAGTGATTCTGACATCTCTATTGAATCGTTTATCCCAACTGAAGAAAACGGCAAAGAAATCGTTGAAATCAAACAAACTGGAAGCATTGTACTCCAGGCCCGCTTTTTTAGTGAAATCGTTAAAAAACTTCCGAAGGAATCGGTAGAAATTGAAGTTCTTGGCCACCATATGACCGTCATCCGCTCAGGCAAAGCAGAATTTAACCTTAACGGGCTTGATGCAGAAGAGTATCCTCATCTGCCGCAAGTAGAAGAACATAATAGTTTTAGAGTGCCGACAGATCTTTTAAAAACAATGATCCGTCAAACGGTATTCTCGGTCTCAACTTCAGAAACGCGTCCTATTTTGACAGGGGTCAACTGGAAGCTTGAAAATAGAGAGTTAATCTGTATTGCAACAGACAGTCACCGATTGGCGCTCCGCAAAGCAAAAATCGAAACAGATACAGACAGCTCTTATAATGTCGTTATTCCGGGAAAAAGCTTAAATGAATTAAGCAAGATTCTTGCAGACACAAGTGATGAAATTGAAATAGTGATTACAGAAAGCCAAGTCCTTTTTAAAGCGGAAAATTTACTTTTCTTCTCAAGATTATTGGACGGAAACTACCCTGATACTACAAGACTTATTCCTGCTGAGAGCAAAACAGATATGGTCCTGAATACAAAAGAATTTCTTCAGGCAATCGACCGGGCATCTCTTCTTGCAAAAGAAGGAAGAAATAACGTAGTTAAGTTTTCAACCCTTGAAGAAGGTATTGTAGAAGTTTCTTCAAACACTCCGGAGATCGGAAAAGTCATTGAGGAAGTTCAGACTCAGGAGATTACAGGAGAAGAATTAAAAATCTCATTCAGTGCAAAATATATGATGGATGCATTAAAAGCACTTGAAGGAACGGAAATTAAAATCAGCTTTACGGGTGCAATGAGACCGTTTTTAATCCGCACTCCGGAAGACGATTCCATTCTCCAATTAATTCTTCCTGTTAGAACGTATTAATTAAGAAAAGCGCAAGCGCCCGTTCTGGCCAAGGAGTCTGAGCGATTCCGCTCGCCATCGAAACGCAAAATTTTATACTTTCTAATCTCTTAAACAAGCTGCTGGCACAAGCTGGCAGCTTTTCTTTTCCTTCCGCAGGACCTTATACCTACCTGGTGTTCATGTGAGATGGACACACTCATTCTTGATAACGAACGAAGCGGACTGGAAGAGATTAAAGGGTTAAATAGGTGTTGTGAAAGTATGGATAAGTTTAGTAAAATTAACTGTTGGAGACTTAAAGAAAGAAGGCGATCTGCAGTGTCAATAAAGGCAGTGAAAATTGAGACAGAATACATTACGCTTGGACAGTTCCTGAAGCTTGCTGAAGTTATTCAAACAGGCGGCATGGCTAAATGGTTTTTGCAGGAATATGCGATTTTTGTAAATGGAGAGCCTGAAAACCGCCGGGGGAAAAAACTGTTCGCTGATGATACAGTTGATATTCCGGACTTTGGCTCTTTTATCGTGAAAAACTAAGGCTTGCAGGCCATTCATATAGAATGATCACTCTCTTTGCAAAAAGAGCAAAAACTAAAGTTGGTGAACGGATTTGTTTATCAAAGAATTAACGCTGCGGAATTACAGGAACTATGAAGAACTGACCGTAGAGTTTGAAAATAAGGTCAATGTTATTTTAGGGGAAAATGCTCAGGGCAAGACAAATGTGATGGAAGCCATCTATGTATTAGCCATGGCAAAGTCCCATCGCACCTCAAATGACAAAGATCTTATCTATTGGGACAAGGAATATGCTAAAATAGAAGGCAGAGTAGAAAAGTACAGCGGCTCAGTCGCCATGCAGCTCGTTGTCTCTAAAAAAGGGAAAAAAGCGAAGCTGAATCATATTGAACAGCAGAAATTAAGCCAGTATGTAGGGGCAATGAATGTCATTATGTTTGCACCCGAGGATCTCAATCTCGTAAAGGGGAGCCCTCAAATCAGAAGGCGTTTTATTGATATGGAAATCGGACAGGTGTCACCTGTCTATCTTCATGATTTAAATAGATTTCAAAAAATTATGCTGCAGAGGAATCAGTATTTAAAGCAGATGCAGATGCGCAAACAGACGGATCGAACGATGCTTGATGTACTTACTTCACAGCTTGCAGAGTCTGCCGCAAAGGTCATTTTAAAACGGATTGAGTTCATAGAGAAACTGCAAAAGTGGGCCCAGCCGATTCATACAGGCATCAGCAGAGGACTTGAAACGTTAACAATTGAGTATAAAGCATCTGTCGATGTATCAGAAGAGGCAAGTTTGTCGAAAATGATAGAAGCATATGAAGAGAAGTTTGATAAAATAAAAGATAGAGAAATTGAGCGCGGCGCAACCCTTGCAGGTCCACACAGAGATGATCTCTTATTTTTTGTAAATGGGCGTGATGTGCAGACATTTGGTTCCCAGGGACAGCAGAGGACGACCGCACTATCGCTGAAGCTTGCAGAAATCGAATTGATCCATGAGGAAATTGGAGAATACCCGATTTTGCTGCTTGATGATGTTTTATCAGAACTCGACGATTACAGACAATCTCATTTATTGAATACGATTCAAGGGAAAGTGCAGACATTTGTTACAACAACTAGTGTTGAAGGCATTGACCATCAGACGCTGAAAGAAGCAACGACATACCATGTTTCAAAAGGCAGGCTGACACGCTGAAAAGAGGTGGTTTTTCTTGTATATTCACCTGGGAGATAATTTTGTGATTCCCTCAAAAGAAGTTGTCATGATTATTGATCATCATTCTTCAAAAACATCCGGAATTGTCAGTGAGTTTTTAGAAAAACATCAGAATCATACAGTCAAGCTTGCGAGCGGAGAGACAAAATCAATTGTTGTAACCACAGATAAAATCTATTTTTCCCCTCTTGCATCAGGCACGTTGAAAAAACGCGCGAAATTCACATTTGACATAGATATGGTTGCGGATGAACCATTCAAAAATCATTCTTAATAAGCCCTTAAGAAAAGTGTAGGTGATCATAGTGGCGATGGAACAAAAACAAATCGAACAGCAAACTTATGATGAAAACCAAATACAAGTATTAGAAGGCTTAGAGGCTGTCCGGAAACGTCCTGGGATGTATATTGGATCAACAGCAGCAAAAGGTCTTCACCATCTCGTTTGGGAAATTGTCGATAACAGTATTGACGAAGCGCTTGCTGGTTACTGTGATGAAATCAACATTATTGTTGAAGAAGATAACAGCATTACCGTAAAAGACAATGGACGCGGTATTCCAGTAGGAATTCATGAAAAAATGGGACGTCCTGCCGTTGAGGTCATCATGACCGTTCTCCATGCCGGAGGGAAATTCGGCGGCGGAGGATACAAAGTATCCGGCGGACTGCATGGTGTAGGTGCATCAGTAGTTAACGCGCTTTCGACTGTCCTTGAGGTTACTGTTTACCGTGAAGGAAAAATCCATTATCAGAAGTTTGAGCGCGGAGTGCCGGCTGGTGATTTGGAAGTCATTGGAGAAAGTGAACTGACAGGGACGACAACTCACTTCTGTCCGGATCCGGAAATCTTTACTGAAACGGTTGAATATGATTTTGATACTCTTGCAAATCGGTTAAGAGAGCTTGCTTTCTTGAATCGGAATATTAAAATCACGATTGAAGATAAACGCGAAAACAAACGCAAAAAGGAATACTTGTACGAAGGCGGAATTAAATCATATGTCGAACATTTAAACCGCACACGTGAAGTTATTCATGAAGAGCCTGTATACATGGAAGGCGAAAAGGACGGCATTACAGTTGAGGTTGCCCTGCAATACAATGATTCTTATACAAGCAATATCTATTCTTTTGCCAATAACATTCATACGTATGAAGGCGGAACTCATGAAGCTGGATTTAAAACAGCCCTCACTCGAGTCATTAATGACTATGCCCGTAAAAACGGTGCTTTTAAAGAGAGTGATGCCAACTTGACTGGTGATGATGTGCGTGAAGGGATAACAGCGATTATCTCTGTTAAACATCCTGATCCGCAGTTTGAAGGACAAACCAAAACAAAATTAGGCAACTCGGAAACGAGAACCGTTACTGATAACCTTTTTGCAGAAGGATTTGAGAAGTTTTTGCTGGAAAATCCTTCAACAGCCAAGAAGATTCTTGAAAAAGGATTAATGGCTTCCAGAGCACGTCTTGCAGCGAAAAAAGCTCGTGAATTAACACGCCGCAAAAGTGCGCTTGAAATTTCGAATCTGCCGGGAAAACTTGCGGACTGTTCATCTAAAGACCCTTCTATCTCTGAATTGTATGTAGTTGAGGGTGACTCTGCCGGAGGTTCTGCTAAACAAGGCCGCGACCGTCATTTCCAGGCAATCCTCCCGCTTAGAGGGAAAATCATTAACGTTGAAAAAGCCCGTTTGGATAAAATTCTTTCCAATAACGAGATCCGCACGATCATTACCGCTCTCGGAACAGGGATTGCAGAGGATTTTGATATTTCAAAGGCCCGTTATCATAAAATTATCATCATGACAGATGCTGACGTGGATGGAGCCCATATCCGGACCCTTCTGCTAACATTCTTTTACCGCTATATGCGACAGATCATTGAAAATGGATATGTCTACATTGCGCAGCCGCCTTTATTTAAAGTGCAGCAGGGTAAACGAATTGAATATGCGTACAATGACAGAGAAATGGAGAAGCTGATGGCGGAACTGCCGGCTACTCCTAAACCGGGCATCCAGCGCTACAAAGGTCTTGGGGAAATGAACCCTGAGCAGCTTTGGGAAACAACGATGGATCCGAATACTAGAACATTCCTTCAAGTAACATTAGAAGATGCGATGGAAGCAGACGAAACGTTTGACATCCTTATGGGTGACAAAGTAGAGCCGCGCCGAAACTTCATCGAAGGAAATGCACAATACGTAAAGAATCTGGATATCTAAGAATCCAGAGTTACTCAAAAAGAAAAGTCAAAGCAGTTTTTCTGCTTTGACTTTTCTTTTTCTCCAAGCTTATTAATTCACAAGTAGCCCACTACTTTTAAACTCGTCCTGCATATCTTTTTAAAGTAAGTAGGCAATTTATCTAAGCAGGAGGCGTAAAGATGAATAATCAGCAGTTTTATCATCAAGATGACATGCGGCGTCCGTTCGGCAGACCAGGATTCGGATTCGGGAGACCTGGATTTGGTTTTGGAAGGCCAGGTTTTGGATTCGGGAGACCTGGATTTGGTTTTCCGTTTGCAACAGGATTTCTTGGAGGGCTTGCAACAGGCGCATTATTAACACCTGGATATGGCTATGGCTATGGTTATCCGTACCCGTATTATCCGCCGTATCCATACCCGTACTACCCTTATTACTAATATCAGCCGAAAAACATCCGAAAAGGATGTTTTTTCTATTTACATTGATTGTTGTTTTTGGTTATACATTCATCCATGGATCTTAGCTGCAATCCATCAAGGCTTAAACTTTCTTTCTTAAGCAACAAACAAAACTTTACAAAAAGAACATAAATTTTAAAATTTTTAATATTATGTGATCCATATAAAAACTCTCTCCGTTAGTCCAAGTGTAAATACCCAATAAACTAAATGGAAAAAGGAGAGAATTTAAAATGAAGATGAAAAAAGCTCTAATCGCAGTACCCCTCAGTTTCTCCCTGCTGATTCCGGCATTTGGCACAGCGAGTGCTGAAGATCACGGCGGAGGCCATGGAGGCAATCATGGAGGTATGGTTTCAACAGACGTTTCTAACCCTGCTATTGATCTTCGTGCATCACTTGATGCGATCCTCTCTGAACATGCATACTTAGCAGTTGTTGCCATGCAAAAAGGAATTGAGGGCAAAGAAGATTTTGAAGCAGCAGCAGGCCAGCTTAATAAAAACACAGAAGAATTGTCAGCAGCAGTGTCATCTGTTTACGGTGAAGAAGCTGGAGCGCAATTTAAAGAAATATGGAGCAGCCATATCGGATACTTTGTACAATATGTAACAGCAACAGCTGAAAACAATGAAGAAGGCAGAAAACAGGCATTAGCTGAACTGGACGAGTACAGAGTCGAGCAAGCAGGCTTCCTTGATACGGCAACTGAAGGGCGTTTAAAAGCGGAAGATCTTGAAGAAGGATTAAAAGTTCATATTGATCAATTAATCTGGGCTTTTGAAAGCTACAGAACGGGCGAATACGATAAAGCATATGACAACATAACAGAATCAATGCACCATATGTTCGGAGTCGGCAAAGGATTATCATGGGCAATTACCGATCAGTACCCTGACAAATTTGAAAATACGTCATCGGATACACCAGCTGCAGACTTGAGAGCAGATTTAAACCAAGTATTCTCTGAGCATGCAGCCCTTGCAGCACTTACTATGCAAAAAGGAATTGACGGAGCAAAAGACTTCGAAGCAGCAGCAGGAGCATTAAATGAAAATACAGAGGATTTAACAGCAGCAGTTGAATCTGTTTACGGGGCTGAAGGCGCTGCACAATTTAAAGAAATATGGAGCAGCCACATCGGGTACTTTGTAGATTATGTAACAGCAACAGCTGAAAACAACGAAGAAGGGAAAGAAGAGGCTGTAGCGGAACTAGATGTATACCGTGCAGAACAAGCAGCATTCCTTGATACAGCAACAGAAGGACGCTTAAAAGCGGCTGACCTTGAGGCGGGCCTTAAAGAGCATGTTGATCAATTGCTGAATGCATTCAACAGCTATACAGGCAAAGATTATCCTGCAGCTTATGAAAATATTCACGTGGCATATACGCATATGTTTGGAGTAGGCCAAGCGATGTCATCTGCGATTGTTGATCAATTCCCTGGAAAATTTGAAAGTGAAAAACCAACTGAAATGCCTAAAACAGGCTTGGGCGGCATGAGCGAAACAAACAACAGTGCAATCTTATGGAGCGTTTTTGGATTTATACTGGCTTCAGTTTCAATTGCGATGATCGCTCGCCGGAAATCTATCAATAACTAAGAAGGATGAAGCGGGGGGACAAAGATGTCCTCCTTTTTTCTTTCCCAATTTCAGCAAGAAAGGAGACATTCATCTAATGAGAGGGCTTCTTTTATTCAGTCTTATTCTTTCAGGCTGTACAGCTTCAGGACAGCTGGATGAAAAAGAAGGAGATAAGACGAGACGGGTCTCAGCATAGCTGAGGCAGGCGACACAACTTCTGCAGCCTCTTTATCACCCCCGAAAAATGCCCCGGTTGATGAAAATTTTTAACTATGCTATACAAGTAAAGTTACCTTAATTACATACACCGGCACCATTAATCAAGAAGAACGGACACATGACAAAAGATTGGTTGTCTATAGGGAATTAAAAGAATTGTAAAACTAGAATCCCTGCCTCAATAGGCGGGGATTCTTTAGATGAATCGCATATTTATCTGAATTTGACGTGTAATGTCATAGGTTTATTGATATAATGGAGAGTAGGCTATTATTTAATTTTATACAGCCATACATAATCAGTTTGATATTTTATCAACAAAGATTTATAAGATCCAAAGTTTCTGGAGACCTTTAACTCCCGTTTTTTTTAGAGATAAGAAAGTATAAAACTTGGCGCTTGCGCTTTTCTTATGAGATTAGAGAGCTTAAACATATACACATCATTGACAAGCTCCGGCGCCTGTATTCCCGGTCACAACTGGCCTTGGCGCTTCCGTTTTTCCGGTTGGAGCTATATAGATTAGGGAGGTTCAAACATGGAAGAAAATAAAACTCCTCAAGTAAAAGAGATAAATATTAGTCATGAAATGCGCTCATCTTTCCTGGATTATGCGATGAGTGTTATCGTTTCGCGTGCGCTTCCCGATGTTCGTGACGGGTTAAAGCCTGTTCATCGCCGCATTTTATATGCAATGAACGATTTAGGGATGACATCTGATAAACCGTTCAAGAAATCTGCCCGTATCGTCGGAGAAGTAATCGGTAAGTATCACCCGCATGGTGACAGTGCCGTTTATGATTCTATGGTCCGCATGGCTCAAAATTTCAACTTCCGGTATATGCTTGTAGATGGACATGGAAACTTCGGTTCTGTCGACGGCGACGGAGCTGCAGCGATGCGTTATACAGAGGCGCGCATGTCCAAAATTGCAATGGAGCTTATCCGCGATATTAATAAAGATACAATCGACTATCAGGACAACTATGACGGTTCGGAACGTGAGCCGGTTGTTCTTCCGTCCCGTTACCCTAACTTGCTGGTAAACGGTGCAGCGGGTATCGCAGTCGGCATGGCAACAAATATCCCTCCTCATCAGCTTGGAGAAGTCATTGACGGTGTACTGGCTGTAAGCAAGGACCCTGATGTAAGTATTCCTGAGCTGATGGAGATTATTCCAGGGCCGGATTTCCCGACAGCTGGTCAGATTATCGGCAGAAGCGGGATTCGCAAAGCCTACGAAACAGGCCGCGGTTCTATTACAATCCGCGCTAGGGTAGAAATTGAGGAAAAAGCATCAGGTAAAGAAGTAATCATCGTAAGAGAACTTCCTTACCAGGTGAATAAAGCGAAGTTAATTGAAAAAATTGCTGAGCTTGTGCGTGACAAGAAGATTGAGGGCATCACCGATCTGCGTGATGAATCAGACCGCAACGGAATGCGCATCGTCATTGAAGTGCGCAAAGATGCCAATTCAAATGTTCTATTAAACAATCTTTACAAACAGACTGCCCTTCAAACAAGCTTCGGCATCAATATGCTTGCCCTTGTAAATGGACAGCCTCAAGTATTGAACCTTAAACAGTTCCTGGTCTACTATCTGGATCATCAGAAGGTTATTATCCGCCGCCGTACAGCATTTGAACTTCGCAAAGCGGAAGCACGTGCACATATTTTAGAAGGTTTGAGAATTGCGCTGGATCACTTGGATGAAGTCATCTCCCTGATCCGCAGCTCTCAGACTACGGATATTGCACGTCTTGGCTTGATGGATAACTTCTCTCTATCAGAAAAACAGGCACAGGCGATTCTTGATATGCGTCTGCAGCGGTTAACAGGACTTGAAAGAGAGAAAATCGAAGAAGAGTACCAGGGACTAGTACAGCTGATTGCAGAATTGAAAGCAATCTTGGCTGACGATGAAAAAGTTCTTGAAATTATCCGCGAGGAATTAGAAGAAATCAAGGAGCGTTTCAATGATGTTCGCCGCACGGAAATTGTGTCGGGCGGAATTGAAATGATCGAAGATGAAGATCTGATCCCTGTTGAAAATATCGTGATTACTCTTACTCACAACGGCTATATTAAAAGACTTCCAATCTCAACGTACCGCAGTCAGCGCCGCGGAGGCAGAGGGATTCAGGGGATGGGTACGAATGAGGATGATTTCGTAGAACATCTTTTAACAACATCTACTCATGACACGATTCTCTTCTTTACGAATAAAGGGAAGGTTTACCGTGCGAAAGGGTATGAAATTCCAGAGTACGGAAGAACAGCTAAAGGACTTCCGATTATTAACCTTCTGGAAATAGAAAAAGGCGAATGGGTGAATGCCATCATCCCTGTTTCTGAATTCGTGGATGATTGGTCATTATTCTTTACAACTAAAGAAGGAATATCTAAGCGTTCTCCTCTGACACAATTCGCTAACATCAGAAAAGGCGGCTTGATCGCAGTGAACCTGCGTGAAAACGATGAACTTATTTCTGTCCGTTTAACAGATGGAACGAAACACATCATGATTGGAACGAAAAAAGGAATGCTCATTCGTTTCCCTGAAACAGATGTCCGCTCAATGGGACGTACAGCAACTGGTGTTAAAGGGATTACCCTGGATTCTGATGACGAAGTTGTCGGAATGGAAATCCTTGAAGAAGATGTCGATGTCCTTGTAGTAACACGCAATGGATTCGGCAAACGGACGCCTGCAGCTGAATACCGGATTCAAAGCCGCGGCGGTAAAGGGATTAAAACATGCAACGTCACGGAGAAAAATGGTACAGTGATTTCTGTTAAGCCTTCTACTGGAGAAGAGGATCTCATGCTGATTACAGCAAGCGGTGTTCTTATCCGAATGGCGATCGACAGCATTTCGACAACCGGCCGTAACACACAGGGTGTTAAGCTGATTAAACTTGGCGACGAAGAGCACGTTGCTACTGTCGCTGTTGTAGAAAAAGAAGAGCTCGAACCGGAAGATGCCGAGATTTTGGAAAATGAAGAAGGGTTACAGGAAGATTCATCAGCAGAACCAATCTCAACTGAAGAAGGTTCTGCAGAAGACTCTTCTGGTGAACCGGATACAGAAGAATAGCAAATGAAAGACATAGCCTTTAAAGCTATGTCTTTTTTTATTTTCAAAAACCATTTTCTACTAAATAGAATCGTTTATAATATGGATGGGAGGGATTCATGTGAGAGTCCATATTAATCAGCTGACTGAAGGATGCATACTGTCAAAAGACGTATTTTCAATGTCGCACAAACCTTTGATGCGCACCCAAACCATCTTAAATCAAGATCTTCTGCAAATCCTTCAGGCTTTTTTAATAAATGAAGTAGAAGTAGAGCCATACTTTGAAAATGGAAATGCCTTTAAACCTGCTGGGGTAATCCTTGATTCTTCTGCAGGTGAAAAAATAGTAAATTCAAAACAGAGCACCCATTTTGAAGGTCTATATAAAAATGCTGTGCAAGCCTTTAAGCAATTGTATTTAGACTGGCAATCCGGCGCGTTGGTTGATATCTCCAAAATCAGAAACCTATTAATTCCTGTTGTTGAACAGGGACTGAAAGAACCTGATAAAATATTTAAAACCTATGAATATACAAAAGATGAAGATCATCTTTACCACCACTCAGTATCTGCAGGATTAGTAAGCGCTTATTTAGGAAAGAGTATGGGCTTTTCCTATGGAGAGACGATCCAGGTTGCTATGACGGGTCTGCTGTGTGACTGCGGCATAACAAAAGTAGAGCAGGGGTTTCTGACTAAAAAGACTGCTCTAACAGACAAAGAGTTTAAAGAAATCAAGCAGCATCCTGTACATAGCTACAAAATGCTGAAAAATATCGTTTCTTTAAAAGAGGCTGTTAAGCTTGGAGTTTTGCAGCATCATGAACGCCTTGACGGGAGCGGGTACCCATTAGGAGCAAAGGCTGATCAGCTTCACCCCTTCGGCAAAATAGCGGCTCTTGCCCATGCATATCAGGCGATGGTCTCAGAAAGGCCGCACAGAAGCAAACAATCACCTTTTAAAGTCTTAGAACAGCTCATGCAAGATGAGTTTGGGAAATTTGATCTGAAGGCACTGAATGGATTGAAGAAGGGATTACTAAAACTAAGTTCAGGGACAACTGTCAGATTGTCAGACGGCAGAATAGCAGTGATCGTATTTATAGAAGATCAAAATCCGACCAGACCTCTTGTAAAGATAGAAGGAACTGAGGAAATTCTTGCACTTAAAGGACAAAGTCACCTTTTTATAGAAGAAATCATTTAAGAGCAAACTTTTTGCTCTTTTCTTATTGCTTATTTTAATAGGTGCTGATATAATTCTATAAGTCAGTAAGAAACCTTCTACATAAAGCAGTTAAAGAAAATTATTTTTAAAAAATGATTGACACAAACTCAGTAGAAATGGTATATTGAAAGGGTCGCTTCGAGAGAACGCGACACAAAAAGTTCTTTGAAAACTAAACAAAACCAAAAGCGTACCAAACGTTTTAAATTTTTGAAGTCAGCAACAAATTGAGTCACGAATTTTCTTCGGAGAGTTTGATCCTGGCTCAGGACGAACGCTGGCGGCGTGCCTAATACATGCAAGTCGAGCGGACTTGCTGGAGCTTGCTCCAGCAGGTTAGCGGCGGACGGGTGAGTAACACGTG
>NZ_SMZY01000019.1 GCF_004358755.1 Peribacillus frigoritolerans
GTCACTATGTCTGGTGATGATGGCAAAGAGGTCACACCCGTTCCCATGCCGAACACGGAAGTTAAGCTCTTTAGCGCCGATGGTAGTTGGGGGTTTCCCCCTGTGAGAGTAGGACGTTGCCAGGCTAGTGAAAATATTATTCCGCAGTAGCTCAGTGGTAGAGCTATCGGCTGTTAACCGATCGGTCGTAGGTTCGAGTCCTACCTGCGGAGCCATTTTGGAGAGCTGTCCGAGTGGCCGAAGGAGCACGATTGGAAATCGTGTAGGCGGTAACCCGTCTCAAGGGTTCGAATCCCTTGCTCTCCGCCACTATTTATATAAATGGCCCGTTGGTCAAGCGGTTAAGACACCGCCCTTTCACGGCGGTAACACGGGTTCGAATCCCGTACGGGTCACCAACATCATTTTCACTGCGGAGGATTAGCTCAGCTGGGAGAGCATCTGCCTTACAAGCAGAGGGTCGGCGGTTCGAGCCCGTCATCCTCCACCATTTTCACTGAATACAGCAGCACTAAAACTTCATTTATTATTGTCGCGGGGTGGAGCAGTCTGGTAGCTCGTCGGGCTCATAACCCGAAGGTCGCAGGTTCAAATCCTGTCCCCGCAACCAAATGGTCCCGTGGTGTAGCGGTTAACATGCCTGCCTGTCACGCAGGAGA
>NZ_SMZY01000020.1 GCF_004358755.1 Peribacillus frigoritolerans
GCCTAAGGTGGGGTAGATGATTGGGGTGAAGTCGTAACAAGGTAGCCGTATCGGAAGGTGCGGCTGGATCACCTCCTTTCTAAGGAATATATGAGGACGCTTTTGGTTTTTGTTTAGTTTTGAGAGAACTTTGTTCCCTCTAAATGAATAGTGAGTTTACCTTAGAGTAAGCGAAGAAACATTTGCGCGTACTTTTTTGTACGTCACAAACATTCTTTTATTCATTCTTATGAGATGGGCCTATAGCTCAGCTGGTTAGAGCGCACGCCTGATAAGCGTGAGGTCGATGGTTCGAGTCCATTTAGGCCCACCATCTCTTAAATTCATATGGGGCCTTAGCTCAGCTGGGAGAGCGCCTGCCTTGCACGCAGGAGGTCAGCGGTTCGATCCCGCTAGGCTCCACCAAGAAGTTGTTCTTTGAAAACTAGATAACGTAATTGATAACAAGTAATTCACTGAGATTTACGCTTACCATAATTAGTGATTTTCTAGACATTTATGTCTAAACAAACAACGAAATGCGAAACGCATCTTTGATGCGGATGACCATTTAGGTTAAGTTATGAAGGGCGCACGGTGGATGCCTTGGCACTAGGAGCCGATGAAGGACGGGACTAACACCGATATGCTTTGGGGAGCTGTAAGTAAG
>NZ_SMZY01000004.1 GCF_004358755.1 Peribacillus frigoritolerans
ACGTGTTACTCACCCGTCCGCCGCTAACCTGCTGGAGCAAGCTCCAGCAAGTCCGCTCGACTTGCATGTATTAGGCACGCCGCCAGCGTTCGTCCTGAGCCAGGATCAAACTCTCCGAAGAAAATTTGTGACTCAATTTGTTGCTGACTTAAAAATTTAAAACGTTTGGTACGCTTTTGGTTTTGTTTAGTTTTCAAAGATCATTTTCGCTCTTGAAGCGACCTTCTTAATATACCATTTCGTTAACTCAGTGTCAACATTTTTTAAGAAGTTTTTTTAGTTGAAAGTCGCTGTCTGCGCCGTCATGATTGAACTTGCTTCAGCAGCGACGCTTATTAATATATCATCGTAAAAAACTAAAGTCAATACTTTTTTGTAACAGAATATCCGCGATGGAAAATTCTCTGTCCTTTCGTTTCAATCTTAACAACTTCAACGAAATTTTTATCTACAAGAAACTCTAATAACACACTTAAATCTACTGAATAATATTTAGCTTCCGGATGCCGGAGAAGCTCTGCATAATGCCATACTTCTTTTTCAGAAAGGATGCCAAGCAGATGTCCCGCTCCAATTTCTGATTTCGAATGGATAAGGAAATCACTCGCCAAAAAGAGAAGCTCGAGTCTTTTTTCTAATGACTCTTCACTTTCAACCAGCTCTTTATACAGCTTGTAAACCTGAGGTTCCATCTGTCTCACTTGATTCCAGACCGTAACCTCCGGATAAAATCCGTGATCAATCACTTCGAGTCTTGCCAGATGATGAAGGGCGTGCACGATATGATTGTATGCATCGAGGAACTGTTTTGACTCAAAAAACACCTTGCCTTCCAAGTATCTTCTAATAAGCTTGCCATACTCGAGGCCGATTTTTAATCTGCGCTCTGAGAAAGGAAACATTTTCAGACGGTCAAGAAGCTTGCCGAGGTATTCATTTCTGTCAAATAGAACTTTTCCGTTTAAAATCCATTCTACAATGCGGCGGTTCGTACCAAGCAGGATCCATTGCTGAATCTGTTCATCAGTCACTATATTCAGTGAAGCTTTTTGATTATCAAATTCATAATGCTTAATATAAACAGGCTGCTTCGCTTCTTTTACAATCACAAGCAGCGCGACATCCAAGTTATCTGTAAGCGGTGATGTTTGGTTTCTCTTTTCAATCATGACGATTGCTAATGTGTCTGGATGACTTGCTCTCTCTTGATAAATAGGACGGAGAAGATTTTCCATTGTGATTCCCCCATTTAATTTATGACTATATATCAGAATTCTACATAGGAGATAAAATCCCTTTCAACTACAGCACTTCAAAATTATAAGGGAATGATGAAAGAGAATCTATTATTTTCTGAGATTTCCTGTCGTTTTTATTTAAGGCACCTTTGGATCTTTTCTGCGAAATCCCTTACATTTGTGCTATATTGGTATTTGGGAGGTCGGAATAATGGCAGCGAAATATTCTAGCAAGATTAATAAAATCCGCACGTTTGCATTAAGCTTGGTTTTTATTGGATTTTTTATTATGTATATCGGTATTTTCTTCAGAACTTCTCCGATTGTTATGACGATATTCATGATGCTCGGGTTATTATCTATAGTAGGAAGTACGGTGGTTTACTTCTGGATCGGCATGCTCTCGACTAAAGCTGTCCAAGTAACATGCCCTTCATGCGGCAAAACAACGAAGATTCTCGGCAGGGTTGACATGTGCATGTACTGCAATGAACCATTGACTTTAGATCCAAATCTTGAAGGTAAAGACTTTGATGAAAAATACAATCGTAAAACAGTAGAATAAATAAGCGGAGTGCAGGATGTGCACCTCGCTTATTTTTTTGCACAAAAAAAGACTGAATGCTTATTAAGACATTCAGTCTGATCAATGCGTTTCTTTCTTCTCGCAGCTGCCGCACACTCCGTAGATTTCCATGCGGTGGTGACTTACATTAAAACCTGTCACGTGTGAAGCAAGATGTTCTACCTCATCTAGTCCCGGATAATGAAAATCTACAATCTTCCCGCATTTTTCACAAATAACATGGTAATGCTCCGTTGTGACAAAATCAAATCTGCTCGAAGCATCCCCGTACGTCAGTTCTTTCACAAGGCCTACCTCGCGAAAAACACGCAAATTGTTATAGACCGTTGCAACGCTCATATTTGGAAATTTGCTTTCAAGAGATTTATAAATATCATCAGCTGTAGGGTGAGTCATAGATTGTATAAGGTATTCTAAAATGGCATGACGCTGTGGAGTAATGCGCACTCCAGTCTGCTTCAGCGTGTCAAGTGCTTCTTTTAACTGATGTTCAGACATCCGCTATGCACCTCTTTCTTGAAAAACATTCTTACTTTATAATATTTATAAATAGTGTACATTGTGACTGGGACTTTTGTCAATTGCGTTTAGACAGCCTTCTATTTATTTTAAGGCTCAGTATCCTTGTTTTAGGTTGATTATATTTTCCATGGATGAATAATCTCCATCTATATATAACGCCAAGTTTCTCTTAAAGATATCCATCGCTCTTGGCAGATAGTTCTCAGTTATGCCCGACAAATGCGGTGTTACTGTGACATTCTTCATGCCCCAGAATGAATGATCTTCTCTCAATGGCTCCTCTTCGAACACATCAAGCACTGCATGCTTTATCTTTCCCTCATTTAATGCTTTTACTAAATCCGTTTCGCATACAGCATCTCCGCGTCCGATATTAATAAATATGCCTTCTGGTTTCATCCAGCTGAATGCTTTATAATTCAGCAGCCCTTTTGTTTCTTTTGTACTAGGGAGAACAGAAACAACAAAGTCTGCTTTTCTCATTCCTGCTTCTAAACCATTGTATGTATGGATTCCATCAAAATATTCAACGGTTCTGCCGGATCTGTTCATACCTTCTGTTTTCATCCCGAAAGCTTTAGCGAGTCTTGCAATTTCAGTTCCGATGGCACCCGCTCCTAATATAAAGATCGTTTTCCCATGCAGTTCGTGCATTTTGACACTGCGGTCCCATTTTCTCTCCTGCTGATTCTTATAGAGCTGCTGTGACTCTCTTGAAATTTGCAGCATCATTGAAATGGTATATTCCGCCATTGGAATCTTATGAACGCCTTTAGAGTTGGTGACCATAATATTTTGTTGAATTAAAGCATCAAAAGGGAGCTTGTCCATCCCTGCAGACGCAACCATCAGCCATTTCAGTCCAATGGCTTGTCCAACAATGTCAGCTGTCAGATCTTCCCCGTATGTCAAAATCACTTCAGCTTCTTTTACCTCATTTAGGACGTCATTTATCCTGTTGTCAAAATTAAAATCCAAATTAGGAAACTCATTTACTAATTCTTCCTTTAAATAACTAGGCAGCTTTACTGTTGATAAAATCTTCAAAACCAAATTCCCCTTTTTCCTTTTATTTTACCATTAATAAAAAGAGTGCAGGAACTTTGGTCCCTGCACTTAATTGCGCTAACGAATGAGGAGGTTATGCCTTCTTTACAACATACTCCGGGTTCTGAATTTTTGTCTGGACGTTTGACTCAGTTCCTTAAAAAAAGGCCATTTATGAAATAGTTTCTTTCAAATATTGAAGCGCTTCTTCAACATGGCCTTTCACTTTTACTTTACGCCACTCTTTGACAAGCTCGCCGTCCTTATTGATAAGGAAAGTTGAACGTTCAATCCCCATATATTCTTTGCCGAAGTTTTTCTTCAGCTTCCATACTCCGTATTTTTCAGCAGCTTCGTGATCTTCATCTACCAATAAAAGAAAAGGAAGATCATACTTGGCTTTGAATTTTTCATGTTTGCTCTGTGCATCTGTACTGACTCCAAGGATGACAGCATCAAGCTCCTCAAAGCTTTTGTGCTGATCTCTGAAATCACATGCTTGCGTTGTGCAGCCAGGAGTCATATCTTTTGGATAAAAATAAAGAATGACATGCTTTCCTTTAAACTCTGAAAGCTTCACTTTTTCCCCGTTATCAGCTGTCAGTTCAAAATCTGGTGCTGTTTGTCCGATTTGAGTTGTCATGATATCAGCCTCCGCAAAAATTTGGTTTAGTTTAAGACTACCCAATTCCTGCGAATGATACAACTTATGACCCTTTATCGAGTCCCCATACTGTTCTTGCAACAAATACAGCAGGCAGTACATACCCTATAAGGGCCTCAAGAACAGCAAGCAGTCTGCCAAACCCAATCGGAATGACATCCCCATATCCTAAAGAAAAAAGAGTAACGGCGCTGAAATACAGGCAAGTATGCAAACGCTCAAGGTAGCTTCCTTCCATAATAACCCCATTATCAACAAGCACATCAAACCCGCCGGAGTCCAAAATCAAGAAAATCATACTGAATCCAATTAAAATGGAAAGATATAAGAAGATAACAATTAACAGTGTATCTATAGAAAGAAAATTTCGTTCTTTAAATGTGCGGATGAAGATGTTAAAGCTCATCAGTAAACAAAGCGATACAGCTAAAGCAAATAACCCTCCCATAATGTGCACCCCATGTTCAAAACACGTAATGGTACAATATATACAAGAAGGTTTTTATTATTCGGCCTGTCTTAAAATTTTCACCGCATCTATTTTCTTATAAGCTGGACTGCGAGCAATAGACTGAATGAAAGCAGCACTAACGCTCCCGCCCAAAGCCAGGCCATCGTCATATCTCCTGAATCGATTGCTACATAGATAGCCGTTGCAGCCGTCTGCGTCTGTCCCGGAATATTACCGGCAAACATCAGGCTTGCCCCAAACTCACCGAGGGCTCTTGTAAACGAGAGAACAGCCCCCGTGACAAGTGACGGAATTGCCAGCGGAATCGAAACATACCTCAAGACCTGTCGATCATCAGCCCCGTCCACCCTTGAAGCATCCTCGATTTCACGATCAATCATTTGAAACCCAAGCTTTGCAGCCTGATACATCAGCGGAAAAGAAACAACGCATGCGGCAATAACGGCTGCCCGCCAAGTGAAAATGACTGGAAAGCCTGAAATGTATTCAATAAATTGACCGACCGGGCTGTTCATTCCAAAAATCACTATCAGCAGAAATCCAACAACTGTAGGCGGAAGGACAAGCGGAAGCATGAGAAAGGTTTCAATCACCGTTTTCCCTTTAAAAGAGGTCCTTGCCATGACCCTCCCAGTGAACGTTCCGCTTATAATGACGATTAAACTGGAGAAAACCGCAACCTGAAGGGAAAGCGCAATAGGCTGACTGAATTCACTCCACATCGCGGTCACCTTTATGAAGCACCTCAAACCCCTGCTGTTCAAATACTTCTAACGATTGTTCTTGCTGCAGAAAGTGAAAGAAAGCTTCTGCTTCATTTTCGTGTTCCGATTCTTTTAAAACGCCGGCTGGATAAATAATGCTATCATATTTGTCCGGTTCTATAGGGGTCTGATTCACCTTTTTTGAAGTCATGGCATCTGTCTTGTATACAATTCCTGCATGAACATTACCTGTTTCAACATAGGAGAGCACTTGCCGCACATCTTTAGCAAATACCATTCGTTTTATATTACTTTCCCACAAGTCATCATGCATAAGAGCTTCCTTCGCATATTTGCCGGCAGGAACTGTTTCCGGGGTGCCAATCGCTAATTTCCCAAAGTCTCCAGAAGCAAGATCCTCCATCTTTAATGATTCATTCTCTTTATTTGTGATAAGCACTAAGCTATTGCCTAAATAATCCATTTGCAGGGCTTGGTTGATCATCCCTTTTTTATTAAGCTGTTCAAAAAGATCTTTTGAAGCGGAGAAAAAGATATCTACCGGAGCCCCCTGTTCAATTTGACGCTGCAGAGCGCCAGTTGAACTGAAGTTATAGCGCACTTCAATAGAAGGGTTCTCTTCTTCAAATTGTTTTTTTATTTCATTTAATGAATCTTTTAAACTAACTGCAGCCGAAACGAGCAAAACGGTTTTCTTTTCAGAGCCGCCCTGCCGAGGGACGCATGATGTTAAGACAACTATACTAATAAGAAGAATCAGGTATTTTTTCAGCACTGGTCAGCGTCCATCCTTTACTTACAGAATCATCATATTCATTCTAATATACTTAATGATTGCGCAAAAGTTTTTCATCTTTTTTAAACATGGTAGAATAGACTTTAGAACTTTTTTTCAGGAGGAAGACATGAAATTCACTAAATCTGAAGAGCTTCACGAAGAAGCGTTGCAGCATATTGTCGGAGGGGTTAATAGTCCTTCGCGTTCTTATAAAGCGGTCGGCGGCGGATCTCCAGTCGTAATGGAACGAGCAAAAGGAGCTTATTTCTGGGATGTTGACGGCAATAAATACATCGATTACCTCGCAGCATACGGCCCGATCATTACCGGACATGCTCACCCGCACATTACAAAGGCCATTCAAAAAGCAGCAGAAGATGGCGTACTTTACGGCACTCCGACTCCACATGAGGTGAAGTTCGCGAAAATGCTGAAACAGGCTATGCCTGGAATGGACAAGGTCCGTTTTGTCAACTCGGGAACGGAAGCCGTCATGACAACAATTCGTGTTGCACGGGCATATACAGGCCGGGACAAAATCATAAAATTTGCAGGCTGCTATCACGGTCACTCTGATCTTGTGCTTGTTGCGGCAGGCTCCGGACCTTCCACTCTAGGCACACCTGATTCTGCAGGGGTCCCAAAAAGCATTGCAAAAGAAGTGATCACGGTTCCTTTCAATGATATTGAACCTTTTAAAGAAGCACTTGAGAAATGGGGAGACGAGGTTGCAGCTGTACTGGTTGAACCAATCGTAGGAAACTTCGGGATTGTTGAACCTTATCCAGGCTTTTTAGAAGCAGTTAACGAGCTTACTCACAATGCCGGAGCTCTTGTCATTTATGATGAAGTCATCACTGCTTTCCGCTTTATGTACGGAGGAGCACAGGACATGCTTGGTGTCACACCCGACTTGACTGCCCTTGGCAAAATCATTGGCGGCGGTCTGCCAATCGGTGCATATGGCGGCAAAAAAGAGATCATGGAACAAGTTGCACCTCTTGGTCCTGCTTACCAAGCCGGAACAATGGCCGGCAATCCCGCTTCAATATTATCAGGTATTGCCTGTCTTGAAGTGCTTCAGGAAAAAGGCGTATATGAAAACCTTGATAAACTTGGACAAATGCTTGAAGAAGGCATTCAAAACCATGCTGAAACCTATCAAATCCCAATTACAATGAACCGCTTGAAAGGCGCTTTGACCATCTACTTTACGACAGAGAAGGTTGTCAATTACGAACAGGCAGAAAGAACCGACGGCGAAATGTTCGCCAAATTCTTCAAGCTGATGCTTCTTGAAGGAATTAATCTTGCTCCATCCAAGTACGAGGCATGGTTCCTGACAACAGCTCATACAGAAGAAGATATTAAGGACACATTGCATGCAGTCGAGCGTTCGTTCAAGCAAATGCAAAATGTATAAATATACAATTTATTCAAACAGGGATTTTAGTCCCTGTTTTTTTTATTATTTGAAAAATATTGAAAACGCTTCCATTGAAGCGTTGTAAATGATTTTAAGAATATTTAAACTTTTCAAACTTGTATGCCCTCCCCAAAATCATGCATAAATAATTGAATTTTCTCAATCTAAATGATATGATAAGTATTACATTTCTGAAAATTTTGTTATTAAATCTCACAAGGCAATCTATAGTTTTTAAATGATAGATTCATATTTTATCGGGAGGTGAAGGCTATAAGCGGGAACACATCCCCCTTTCAAGCCGCTTTTATGAAAGAAAATTGGAGCCCAAGTAAGTTTAAGGAATATTACAACGCAGAGCATGACGCTTGCGGCATCGTATCAGTCATCGAAAAACGGAACGTGCCGACTAAAGAAAACATCGATTTATGTATAAATGCATTGATTACGATGAATCACCGCGCCGGGTTTATTAACGGCGAAGGAGACGGTGTCGGCATTCATATTGATATTCCAAGAGCTCTGTGGAAGCAGAAGCTTGCTGACGCAAAGGCTGATCAGCAATTAGCCGAACGAGGCGATTTTATCGTCGGACACCTCTTTTTATCTAAAAATGAAAATCCTGATAAATTGAAGAAAGAAATTAGAAACCTTCTATCCGAAAAGAATTTCGAACTTGTTTTCGAAACAGACAAAGTTACAACTTCATCTGCATTAGGTCCCATCGCCCTGCAAGAAGAACCTCTCTTTTGGCAATTTGCCATGATTCCAGCTGGAAAACATGATTCTCTTAATAAGGATCTTTTTGAGCTGACGATTCAGATTGAGAAAAACCTCAATGTTCATGTCGCATCACTCAGTCAGCATGCTGCTGTTTATAAAGTTATGGGTGCTGGAGATGTTCTTCCGAAGTTTTATCATGATCTTGCAGATCCGCTTGCTGCATCAACGATGACTCTGGGACATAACAGGTATTCTACTAATACATTATCTACTTTTTTTCGTGTGCAGCCATTTAGCCTGTTAGGCCATAACGGTGAAATCAATACAATTGCAAAGCTTCGCGACGAAGCAAGAATGATGAATGTTCCGCTTACTGACGGCGGAAGTGATTCTCAAGATTTGAACAGAACGATTGAAACACTGGTAGCGAGAGACGGATACAGCCTGTTTGAAGCACTGGATGTTCTTTTCCCGCCAATTGTTAATGAAATCAAAGCATATCCTGATCACCTTCAGGACTTATACACATATATCCGTGAAGCCTGGGGCCATTTTGCTCAGGGTCCTGCAGGCATCATTTCGAGATTTGCAGATGAAGCAGTTTTCAGTGTAGATGCTCTTGGACTTCGTCCGCTATGGAAAGTAGAATCAGAATCTTCCTATATATTTGCTTCTGAACCGGGAATCATTCCGACTTCTCTTTATGCCGGTGATCCTAAGCCGCTTGGACCTGGCGAAAAGCTTGGCCTTAAATGGAACAAGGATGATATTGAACTGTTTGAGTACCCTTCTCTTCAGGAGGAAGTCTATAAAAGATTTTCAGACAGAACGGATATCGGCGGCTACCGCAAACGATTGGCGCATCCAGTCAGCAAAGGCAAATGTTCAGCATCTCCTATCTTCAAAGTTCACAATGGTCACTATGCTGCATTCGGCTGGGATCGCGAACATATTCAGCTGCTTGAACAAATGGCTGAAAAAGGAGCAGAGCCTATTCGCTCACTTGGTCATGATGGTCCGCTTGCGGCAATCCATCCAGACCGGAAAAACATTGCTGATTTCATTAAAGAAAGTGTTGCTGTTGTTACCAATCCGGCAATTGACCGCGACCGCGAGTCAGAGCACTTCTCCATTCGCTCAGTGATCGGGAAACGTCCTTCACTGACAGAACAGCATGAAAAAACGGCAATGATCGAGCTGCCATCACCTTTATTGCTTGAAGGCAAGCTTGGCATAATGGCATCTGAACAGATTGATCAGCTGCCTTATGAAGAAGTCATCGATACATTCTCAAAGGAAAAACAGCTGCATGTTCTATCCGCTGTCTTCTCTGAGAGTGAAAGCCTAAAGGACGCTCTTGACCGTCTGAAGCTTGAAGCCATTCAAGCTGTAAATGATGGTGCTGTATTACTTGTGCTTGACGATCAGGAAGCCCATCAAAACGGAAACTTGTGGATTGATCCGCACTTGATTACTTCCGTTATTGATCAGGCATTGGTTAAAGCAAGCCTGCGGAGAAACTGTTCAATCGTACTGCGCACAGGTGCCATCAGATCCCTGCATGACATTATGATTGCATACGGTCTTGGAGCAAACCTAATTAGTCCGTATATTCTTTTTGCAACTGTTGCGGAGGAAGAATCAGCAAAACCTGCTGTTAACTTATATGAATCATTAAACAAAGGACTTGAGAAGGTCATTTCTACAATCGGCATTCATGAACTTAGAGGATACGGACGACTCTTCTCTGCTATCGGATTAAATGAAGAAATTGAAAAAGAGCTTAACATTGTAAACTTCTTAGGCTCCCGTTCTCTTAAATATAATTTTGAAAGCCTGAAAGCAGATGCACTTGAACGCAGCCAGGACTTTAATAATGAAAAAGCCCGCCCGAGCAAGACGTTCCACATCTTCCCGAGGATCTGGAAAGCAATTGGCGATGTGGCAAAAACGGGCAGCTATGACGGATATCGTGAAAAATTGACAGAGCAAGAAGAAAGCAATCCAATTACCATTCGTCATTTAACTGATTTAAAAACGGCCAAATCTGCCGTGCCAAAAGAAAAAGTAAATATCGGAGTGGGAGAGCACAGTCTTCCATTCGTGATCGCCTCCATGTCTTTCGGTTCACAAAATGAAGTAGCATTCCGTGCATACGCTGAAGCTGCTGAACAATTAAATATGGTGAGCCTAAATGGTGAAGGCGGAGAAATTAAAGATATGCTCGGCAAATATCCGCGCACACGCGGACAGCAAATCGCATCAGGAAGATTCGGAGTAAATGCAGAGCTGCTTAACTCTTCCAACCTGCTGGAAATTAAAATCGGCCAAGGGGCGAAGCCTGGTGAAGGCGGTCACTTGCCGGGTTCAAAAGTAACAGCAAAAATCGCCGAATCCAGAAATGCCACAATCGGCTCAGATCTCATCTCGCCGTCAAATAACCACGATATTTACTCAATTGAGGATTTGGCGCAAATGATTTCTGAATTGAAAACAGCTAATGATCAGGCGAAGGTTTCTGTTAAAGTCCCTGTTGTTCCAAACATCGGAACGATTGCAGTCGGAATTGCAAAAGCCGGAGCGGACATCATCACGCTGAGCGGGTTTGACGGCGGTACTGGTGCAGCCCGCATCCATGCCCTTCAGCATGTCGGGCTGCCTGTTGAAATCGGTGTTAAAGCGGCACATAACGCATTGCTTGAAGCGGGACTGCGTGAAAAAGTAGAGCTTTGGGCAGACGGCGGAATAAAAAGTGCACTCGATGTGATGAAAGTCGTGCTGCTTGGAGCGAACCGCGTCGGGTTTGGAACATTATCGATGATTGCCATCGGCTGTACAACATGCCGCGGCTGTCATTTAGATACATGCCACGTGGGAATCGCCACTCAAATTGAATCAGAAGCACAGGCAAAAGAGCATGGCTTAAGACGCTTTGTTCCAAGAAAATACGATCCGGCTGTGCAGGGCCTTGTTAATATGTTCAGCGCATTCGGTGCAGAACTTCAGGCCTTAACAGCATCACTTGGATTTACAAATCTTCAGGATCTTGTCGGAAGATCTGACTTGCTTGAGCAAACGCGCGGCAAAGAAGAAATGGATTTGTCCCTCTTGCTTGAAACATTGGATATTCAGAATTTATCTCATAAAGAGGTTGCTGCAAGCTTAGAAAGCAAACGTCTCGCTGTTGCAGCAGGAGCTGAGTATTTGGATTATGATGACAATGAACTTCATGATTCAAGAGAATTCCGAAGCGTCACTTCTGAACAGCGAATTCTGGGCAGCAGGGTTTCCTGTCACAGAGTGCGCGGCCGTCTTGATGGCTCGTACAAGAAACTCGATGACGTTGAGCTTTACTATAAAGAAGGTTCAATTCCAGGAAACGGTCTTGGCGCCTACAATTCAAGCGGCATTCATATCCGTGTTGAAGGCGGAGCACAGGACGGGACAGGAAAAACGTCATTTGGAGGAACCATTCAAGTATTCAAATCTAAAGGAACTGACGGCAAGTATTACAACGGTTCTGTTGGTAAAGGATTCGGGTATGGCGCACAAAGCGGTCTGCTGTTAGTACAGGGAAATGCAGATGCACGCGCTGGAATTCGACTCTCAGGAGCTGATATGATTATTGGCGGCAAGATTGATAAGCCAATTCCTGCAAAGGAGAATGGCAATATTGGTGTAAACGCCAATATTAAAGGATTCGCGTTTGAATACATGACCAACGGCAGAGGGCTCGTCCTTGGAGATCCAGGACCATGGATTTGCGCAGGGATGACCGGCGGGGTTGTGTATGTCAGACATCAGCCTGAGCTTGGATTAACAAAGCAGGCTTTAGAACGCCGAATTGCAAAAGGCGCTAAAATTGACATTTCACCTTTAAATTCAAAAGGCCAAAGTGATGTATCAGAATTGCTTACAACATACATCGAGGCTCTCGAGCGACATGGTCAGAATGAAGAAGCTGAAGAATTGAAACCTCTTTTGGAGGACTTAACAAATAACTTTATTCAGCTGGTCCCTGTTAAAGAGCAGGCAGATCCGTCTGTATCAACTGAATAATCTCTCCTTCCCAATAACACCTGCCTGTCAGGTGTTATTTTTTTACCTTAACGGGAAAAAGTAACTTGAATAATTTGTTTAAACGTTGTATAGTCATTAATTGTTTAATAAGAAGGCTTTTCTGCAAAGATTGTTCTTTTTCCCGCAATTCGTGTAAAATAGCCAACAACAATCAGTAAAGAAGGGAATGTCCATACACACCCCATGAAACTTGGTGCCCGCATTATAAAAACGGGGATAGCCATTACGCTGGCTCTATACTTGGCCACGTTATTAAAAATACCGTCTCCCGCGTTTGCAGGTATCGCAGCTATTTTTGCGATCCAGCCAACCATTTATCGCTCTTATTTATCTGTCATTGAGCAAGTACAGGCAAATATCATCGGAGCAGCCTTTGCCATTCTGTTCGGGCTGATTTTTGGTCCCCATCCGTTTGTTATCGGTCTAACCGTCATTATTGTCATTGCGATTAACTTAAAAATAAAAATCGAAAACACGATTCCTGTTTCCATTGTTACTGTCATTGCGATTCTGGAAAGCCCCGGGGAAGATTTCATCGAATTTTCTCTGATCCGTTTTGGAACGGTTCTGCTGGGAGTTTTATCGGCTTTCATAGTTAACTTAATTTTTATTCCGCCAAAGTATGAAACTAAGCTTTACTACAGAATTGTAGATAATACAGAGGAAATCATTAAATGGATCCGCATTAATATGAGGCAGGTATCCGAATACAGCGAACTGAAAACAGACATCGAAAAAATAAAAGATAAAATGATTAAACTCGATCAGCTTTACTTGCTGTACAAGGAAGAACGCGCTTATTTCAAACAAAATATCTATGCAAAATCCCGCAAGCTCGTTTTGTTCAGGCAAATGCTTGTTACAACAAATCGTTCTTTGGATACTCTGAAAAAGCTCCACAGGCTGGAAAATGAATTGCATCACCTTCCAGAAGATTTTAAAGAGATTCTTGCAAACGAGCTCGACTATTTAATCGATTTTCATGAAAGAAGCCTTCTGAAATTTATAGGCAAAATTAAACCTCAGTCAACAACAGATCTTATTAAGGAAGGTCAGTTTAACAAGCAGGAGCTCGTCGATACTTTCATGAAATTTAAAGGCAGCTGCATTGATCAGGAGTGCTTTTATCACCTGCTTCCTCTTATCGCTGTCATTATTGACTACAGCGAGCAGCTCGAGCATCTGGACACTCTAATAAACAGCTTCCATAATTATCATAAAGAAGAAAATGAACTGCAAATTAATGAACTGGAAGAGAACAGCTGATTTTCACTCAGGAAAAGAAGAGAGGACTAACCGATAATGGTTAGTCCTTTTCTATATCTCTTTATTTTCAGAGGGGTACGATTTTTTTGCTGTGTGTATGATGACTGACCAAGTTTGACACCCTTAATCACGGAATATCCGATATCCGATGTTTAGGTGACACAGGCTTAAAAACATATTATTCAGCCTTCTCTAACTCACTCTCTGTCACCCATTTATGATTTTTCACTTTTTCCCCGCCGCCTTCAGGTGTGTAATCAACCATGTAAACTGTTGTTTTTTCGGCGGTATCAATGACAGCTTCCGTCCCTTCCATGCCTTCCATATGGCTCGCCTCAACAGTTACTTCATCTCCTGCTTTAAACGGTTCTTCAGGAGCATCCCTGATTTCTTCATGAATGATCCATTTGTGATTCTCAACAGGCTCACCTCCGCCTTCAGGAGTATAAGAGATGGAATATACAGTTGTATCATATGCACCCGAAATTGTACCTTCTGCCCCGTTCATGCCTTCCATATGATCTGTCTTGATGATTGCTTTGCTTCCAACTTCATAAGCAGGATTCATAGCCTCTTTTAACCCTTCAGGCACCTCTCCAGAGCTCGAGTGATTCATACTGCCATGATCCATGTGCTTCGAATCTTCCTTTTTCTCTCCCTGATCACCGCCGCTGTTTCCGCAAGCACCAAGAGACAATGAAACAGCCGCAACAAGCGATAAAATCATTTTCTTCTTCACCATATAAATCCCTCCCATAAGCTTTGACCCTATAATACAAAAAAATTGTGCAGAATTTGTGCAACCACTAAAAGCGGAACCGACTGATCAGACCCGACATACAGATAAGAAATCACCTGAAAAGTCCGGGTCCCGCCGTTTTGGGGGATTTTGTTCTGACCGAGGAGTTAGGAGGTGGAGCTAGACACCGCGAAAAGCGGAACCGACTGTTTAGACCCGACAGGCAGATAAGAAATCCCCCGAAAAGTCCGGGTCCCGCCGTTTTGGGGGATTTTGTTCTGACCGAGGAGTTAGGAGCTGGGCGATGGAGCTAGACACCACGAAAAGCGGAACCGACTGGTCTGCTCAAAGTACTACGAGATGGAATACAAAAAGTCCAAATCCCGCAGGATCTGGACTCTTCATGTATATTCCTTTTTCAATGCTTCCCTTTCGGATCAAGTGCATCCCGAAGTCCGTCACCCATTAAGTTAAACCCAAGAACGGTCAGCATAATGGCAAGGCCGGGAAAAAACAGGGTCCAAGGGGCCTGAACCAGGTATTGCTTGGAATCGGCAAGCATTTTTCCCCATTCCGGATTTGGAGCCTGAGCGCCAAGTCCAAGAAATCCAAGAGCAGCTGCTTCTATAATGGCAGTAGCAATCGCCAGTGAAGCTTGTACAATTATCGGCGAAAGACTATTCGGCAGCACATGAACAAGCAGAATTCTCCTATCACTTGTTCCTACTGCTTTTGCTGCGTGTATGTACTCTTCTTCTTTTACACTTAGCACTTTCGCTCTGATCAGTCTGCCGAAGTTTGGGATGTTAATGACAGCAATGGCAATCAGTGCATTCTGCAGGGAAGGTCCTAAAATAGCAACGATCGCTATAGCAAGCAGGATGCTCGGAAAGGCAAGCATAATATCAAAAATTCTAGAGATGATTGTATCAATGACTTTACCGTAATAACCTGCCATAATACCAAGCAGTGTTCCGACTATTGCTGATCCAAGAACAGAGAAAAAGCCGACCCACAGTGAAATCCTGGCACCAAATAGGACCCTTGAAAAAATATCACGCCCAAAGTCATCCGTTCCAAACCAATGCTCTGATGAAGGAGGAAGCAGTCTCTTTGAGAGCTCCTGCTCATCAATGCCTTGAGGGGCAATCAGAGGTGCAGCGATTGCAATAACAATAAAGAAAAGGACGAGAAAGCTTCCTGCGATAGCTAATTTATTTTGTAAAAAGACGCGCAGCTTCTGCTGAAAAGGAGTGACAACCTTCTCCTGTTTTATAATGGCAGTCTGCTGCTCCTGCAGCGATGGTAGTGACATAGCAGTCTCCCCCTTTTCTAATATTTAATCCTTGGATCAATGGCAGCATACAACAGATCCACAATCAGATTAATAAAGACAAATATTGTAGCGATAATTAAAATTCCGGATTGAATAACCGGATAATCACGATAGCTGATGGCATCAAAAATATACCTTCCCATCCCCGGCCAGCCGAAAATGGTTTCCGTCAAAATAGCTCCGCCTAATAATAATCCTGTTTGAAGTCCAATAATCGTTAAGATTGGAATAATGGCATTTTTTAAAGCATGCTTATAGACAACCCAGAACATGTGAAGACCTTTAGCACGCGCTGTCCGGATAAAATCCGACTCCATAGCTTCGATCATGGTTGAGCGGGTAATCCTTGCAATAATCGCCATTGGAATTGTCGCGAGGGCAATTCCCGGCAGAAGAATATGCTTGAGAACTTCTATAAATTGATCGAACCTGCCCTGCAAAAGCGTATCGAGCAAATAAAGATTTGTGATTGAATCAACAGGATTCCGAATTTCCTCCCGGCCTGTCGTTGGAAGCCAGCCCAGCTGGATGGAGAAGACATATTGCTCCATTAATCCAAGCCAGAAAATCGGCATCGACACTCCAATCAATGCGATAACCATTGCCGTATAATCAAACCACGAATTTCGGAACCAGGCACTGATAATTCCTGCATTGATTCCAACCACGATGGCAATCATCATGGCGAAAATTGTCAGTTCCATTGTTGCAGCCAAATAAGGAGTCATCTCCTGGCTGATTTGGGCTCCTGTTCGGATAGACTGGCCCAGATCACCTGTCAGCAGTCCCCCGACATAATCAAAATATTGTATGTACCAAGGCTGATCAAGACCAAGCTGCTGCGTTAATTTTTCAATCGCTTCCTGTGTAGCGCGCTGCCCGAGAATGACCTGTGCCGGGTTGCCCGGAATGGCTCGGATTATAGAAAAAACGACCAGTGTCATCCCAATTAAAACCGGTATGAGCAATCCAATTCTTCTTACTGTGTATGAAACCATCGTCTCACCTCGCTTTTATTTCTGAAGGCTGTTTTCGCATAGATTGTTGTTTTGCGTATTCATATTGTTCAAGTATAGAAGTCCTATCGTGCAATAAAGTTTACGAAAAGAGCCTTTCTGAAAAAAGGAGGAGGACAAGTCCTCCTCCTTCAAGATTACTTAAATTCAACCTTTGTTAAAATGTCAGATCCAGTTGGATGCGGCATGAAGCCTGTAATACTGCTGCTTCCAGCAAGGATTGGCGTTGAGTGAGCAAGCGGGATCCATGGTGCATCTTCTTTAATGATTTCCTGCGCTTTTTTATAGAGCTCATTTCGTTTTTCCTGATCTGTATTTGATTGTGCTTCAATCAGGATGTCATGTAATTCATCATTGCTGTAGTACGTGTAGTTATTGCTGCCGATGCTGTCTTTGTCTAATAGAGTATAAAGGAAGTTATCAGCATCTCCGTTATCTCCTGTCCAGCCGAGCATAAAGGAATCGGCTTCCCCTTTGCTTGCTTTGTCTAAATAAGTTGCCCAGTCGTAAGTTTTGATTTCGGCTTGAACACCGATTTTTGCAAAGCTTGATTTAAGAACTTCAGCCACTTTCATACCTTCTGGCATATATGGACGAGGTACAGGCATTGCCCAAAGCTCCATTTTAAAGCCATCAGGATGACCAGCTTCAGCAAGAAGCGCTTTTGCTTTTTCTAAATCATATGGGTATGGCTCGATATCATCGTTATAGCCTTCTAATGAAGGAGGCATTGGATTCTTCGCCGGCTCAGCAAGGCCGCCATAGAAAGAATCAATGATCGCCTGTTTGTCTACTGCATGGTTCAATGCTTGACGAACAAGTTTGTTATCAAGAGGCTTGCGGTTTGTTGTTAATCCAACATATCCTACGTTCATGGACGGACGCTCAAACGTTTGTAAGTCTTTATTGCTTGTAATAGATTCAGTATCAGATGGATTCACTCCATCCATTAGATCAATCTCGCCTGTCTGCAATGCATTTAAGCGAGCTGAGTTTTCCGGAATAGATTTAAAGATAACCTGATTTAATTTCGGGTATCCTTTCATCCAGTAGTCTTCATTTTTCTCAAGAACGATTCTGTCGTTTGGCTTCCACTCTACAAATTTAAATGGACCTGTTCCAACAGGATTTTCTCTGAATTTATCTCCGTGCTTTTCAACAGCAGCAGGACTTGCAATTCCAAATGGTGACATCGCAAGGTTCTTTAAGAATGGAGCTTGAGGACGTTTAAGTGTGAAGACAACTTTATTGTCGCCGTCTGCTTTTACTTCTTTAATGACATGGCCTTCATCCTTTTTGAATCCGCCAAACATTGTATAGTAAGGGAATTTATCGGCATCCCCATTCATCCAGCGCTCGAAGTTGAATACAACAGCTTCAGCGTTGAAGTCTGTGCCGTCATGGAATTTCACGCCTTCTCTTAAAGTAAGAGTATACGTCAGGTTATCATCAGAAACTTCCCATTTTGTTGCAAGACCTTCCTGAACAGTTGTATCCTGCTCACCGTAATTCAATAGTGTTTCAAATACGTTGACCGTTACTTTAAATGCTTCTCCCTCTGTCGTTGTAATTGGATCAAGTGAAGTTGAATCCCCGCCGCGTCCAAAAACCAGGCTGTCCTGTTTCTGATCGCTGCTTCCGCCTTCTGATTTGCCATCTGATGAGGTGTCATTTGAACTGCATCCCATCAATGCCGCTGATAACAGCAGCACAAACATAATTGAGACCAACAGGCTTTTCTTTTTCACGCATACATCCCCCTATTTCCTAATTATCAATCTATCAATCACATCTGTGCCATTATTGATATAAATGGCACGCGACATAATGACCTTCTTTTACTTCAGTCCATTCGGGCTTTTTCACTTTGCATGGTTCAAAGCACGCAGGACATCTCGTATGAAAAGCACATCCTTTAGGCGGATCAGACGGACTCGGAAGATCGCCCTTTAAAACAATCTGTTCTTTAACTGCCTCAGGATCCGGCAGAGGCACGGCTGAGAGCAGCGCTTTTGTATAAGGATGCAATGGTTCAGCGTACACCCTCTCGCTGTCTGCAAGCTCTACTAAACTTCCCAAATACATCACTCCAAGCCTGTCGCTGATGTGGCGAACGACTCCAAGGTCATGGGAAATGAAAATATACGTTAAGGAAAATTCCTTTTGCAGGTCTTTTAATAGATTCAGAATTTGAGATTGAATGGATACATCAAGAGCCGAAACGGGTTCATCTGCAATGATCAGCTTCGGATTCGTCATCAGTGCTCTTGCAATCCCAATTCTTTGGCGCTGTCCTCCGCTGAACTGATGGGGATACCTTTTGCCGTATGCTTCATCAAGACCGACAATTTTCAGCATCGTTTTTACTTTTTGCCTGCGCTGCTCCTTGTTTCCTATTTTATGTACGATAAGCGGCTCTTCAAGAATACGCTCAACCGTCATTCTCGGATTCAGCGATGCATAAGGGTCCTGAAAGACCATCTGCAGCTCCCGTCTCATCTTTCTCATCTCTTTTGGAGACTTGGTGAGCAGCTGTTCTTCCTGAAAAGAAACCGAACCTTCTGTAGCCTCAATCAGTTTCAGCAGAAGCCGTCCCATAGTTGACTTCCCGCAGCCGGATTCACCGACGATTCCAAGTGTTTCTCCTTCATATACTTCAAAAGACAAATCATTTACTGCCTTGACCGCACCGACTTTTCTGCCAAACACGCCGCCATTGATCGGAAAATGCTTTGACAGCTTATCCACTTTAAGCAAAGGCTTCGTCATGCTGAATTGCCTCCTCTCGTGCCAGAAAGCATCTTGATTGATGGGAATTCTCTAACTTGTACAGCGGCGGTGCATCATTCAGGCACTCAGCCATTGCATACTCACAGCGGCCTGCAAACAGACATCCCTGCTGAACAGTGCCAGGGCGCGGCACCTGCCCTGAAATGGAATATAATCTGTCATTTTTATGCCGGATATCCGGAACTGATTTCATAAGCCCTTTTGTGTAAGGATGCTTAGGATTTTTAAAAATCGTTTTGACGCTTCCCTCTTCCACGACTTGTCCTGCATACATGACCATGACGCGGTCGCACATTTCCGCTACTACACCAAGATCATGTGTGATAAAAACAATGGACGTTTCAAGCTTTTGATTGAGGTCTTTCATTAATTTCAATATTTGTGCTTGAATTGTTACATCCAGTGCAGTTGTCGGCTCATCAGCAATCAGTACCTTAGGGTCACAAATCATTGCCATCGCAATCATGACACGCTGCCTCATACCTCCTGAGAGCTGATGGGGATATTCCCCGTATAACTCCTCAGGTCTCGGCAGTCCGACCAGTTTCAGAATTTGAATAACTCTGTCCTTTGCCTGTTTTTTAGTCAAATTCTGATGAACACGGAGAGACTCTTCAAGCTGGTTGCCTATTTTAAATAATGGATTAAGTGAGGTCATTGGCTCCTGAAAGACCATCGCAATTTCATTTCCGCGCATTTTTCGGAGTGATTTTTCATTCAGCTTCAGAAGATCCTTTCCTTGAAACAATACTTCCCCTGTAAGCTTAGATGTTTTCTTTGGCAATAACCCCATAATCGAAAGCGAAGTCACACTTTTTCCGCATCCCGATTCTCCTACGATTCCTAAAACTTCTCCCTTATGTACGTCAAAGCGAATGGAGTCTACAACTCGCGTTTCTTCTTTGCTTTGCATAAATGTGATGCTTAAATCTCTGATTTCCAGTATTTTTTCCCGTGACAGACCGCTCACCCCCTGCTCGAGGATACTCTTTTACCAACACCTAAAAAACATATGATGCCGGATCATCCTCTATGCTCTCTCCTGATATTTCTGTAAGATACTATTCAAAGTACAAAAAAATTGGATATGTACAAATTATAGACTAAAAATTCTAAATATTAAAATAGTTCTTTGTACCTAAATAGTTTTATTGCATTACTTTAATAAAGTGATTATGTTAATTAAACTCGTGGCTTTTTAATCATAAAAAATAAGCAATCCAGAAAGGATTGCTTATTTTTACTTATTATGGAATTCATTTTGCCTAAAAAAGTGATTTTATTATGATAGAAAAACATGGTCTAATCTAATTGCTGAATTTGGAAGAGAGAATAATAATGGCCTTGTTTCTCCATTAGTTCGGCATGAGTTCCCTGTTCTGCAATTTTTCCGTTTTCTACGACTACAATTTTATCAGCATGTGTAATGGTTGAAAGACGATGAGCTACGATAAATGTCGTCCGGTCCAGAGCAAGCTTCTCAAGCGCTTCCTGTATGAGGTGCTCGCTTTCTAAATCAAGAGCAGACGTTGCTTCATCAAGAACAAGAATAGGCGGATTCTTTAAGAACACTCTTGCAATCGCAAGTCTTTGTTTTTGACCCCCGGAAAGTTTAACGCCGCGTTCACCGACTTTCGTATCATAGCCTTCAGGAAAGCCTAAAATGAAGTCATGCGCATTTGCTGCTCTTGCCGCTTCAAATACTTCCTCATCCGTTGCTCCTGGCTTGCCGATCAGAATATTTTCTTTGACGGACTGGCTGAATAAAAATGTATCCTGCATCACCATGCCAATTTGATCTCTCAGGCTTTGAGCGCGATAGTCTCTTATATCTGTTCCATCAAGAAGAATGCGTCCTTCAGAAACATCGTAAAAACGCGGAATTAAGCTGATGAAAGTCGATTTTCCGCCCCCGCTCATTCCTACTAAAGCAACCGTTTCCCCTCTGTTCACTTTTAACGAGACATGATCGAGGATCATCGGTTCTTTCTCCTCATATTTGAACGACACTTCTTCAAATTCAATTGTCCCATTTACCGCCTTTGCTTCGATAGCATTGGGTTTGTCCGTAATATCATACTTTTCATCAATCAATTCAAACACACGGTCCATCGATGCCAGGGCCTGAGTAAGAGTAGTTGATGAAGTAACCAGACGTCTTAGCGGATTATACAGCTGATCAATATAGGCAATAAATGCTACCATTGTCCCGACTGTCATGTTCCCATGAATAACCTGATAGGCTGCAAATGATATAACAAGCAGCGGGGCAACATCCGTAATGGTATTCACAACGGCAAACGTCTTCGCATTCCAGCTTGTATGATCGAGCGCTTTCGTTAAAAAGTTATGATTTTCTTTATCAAATTCAGCCTGCTCATGATCTTCAATGGCAAAACTGCGGATTACAGGCATCCCCTGTACCCGCTCATGAAGATGTCCTTGAACCTGTGCCAATGCTTGAGAGCGGACTCTGGTCAGATGTCTCAGTTTCCCGTAAAAGTATTTAACCGAAAAGCCGTAAAGAGGAAACAGAATAATGGAAACAAGCGTAAGCTTGATATCCATAGTAAACATGATGATGACTGCAATCACGATTGTAAACATATCCAGCCATACGTTCATCAGACCGGTGATGACAAAGTTTTTTGTTTGTTCGACATCGTTAATGATCCGGGAGATAATTTCTCCCGCTCTTGTGTTTGCGTAGTAGCGGAGACTGAGCTTTTGCAGATGGGTAAACAGGCTGTCCCTTATATCATAAAGGATCTTGCTCCCTGTCCATTGTGCAAAATATTGACGGTAATATTCAATTGGCGGTCTGACGATTAGGAAGATGGCAAACATGATTCCCATGATTGTCAGCAGCTTTGCCGTTTTTTCATCTGCTGACATTTTTCCGCCTAATATATCATCGACTACATACTTAAGCAGCAGAGGTGTTAATAAAGGAATAGAGAATTTAATAATTCCGATAAGGATTGTTCCTGCAATTTGCAATTTATAAGGTTTGACGAATTTCATATAACGCTTTACTGAACTCAAGGGCCTTGTCTCCCCCTTTCTTTTTCTATTTTGCGCACAGCAGATCATCTCATACGTGCCGGGGCCTCACCTATATCACTAACTAAGTAAATCCCGGCAAAAAGAATAAGCCTGTTTATCAAACAGGCTTTCAGGTTAAGCATCCCCGAATCTGCTATCTATGTGCTGTTCTTCAGGAAGTGTAAATTGACAACAAATCATTTTACATGTGTTAAATAACGTTCATACCACTCATCGATAAATTCAGCTGAAAACGGCCCTTTTTGCTGTCTGATCCATCGCAGCAGTTTTTCAAGGTTGCTCTTCAAAATCAAATCGATGACATCAGGATAATTCATTTTTTTACGGTGATATTCGTATTCATCTTCATCTAAGATGATATAGGTCATATCAGGAAAAATTTTAACATCAAGGTCATAATCTATGTATTTCAGCGCTTCATCGTCCCAAGCGAATGGCGAGCTTATGTTGCAATAATAATATATGCCGTCTTCCCGGATCATCCCTATTACGTTAAACCAGTACTTTGTATGAAAGTAACAAATCGCAGGTTCACGGGTAATCCATGTGCGGCCATCAGATTCTGTCACAACTGTACGGTCATTTCCGCCGATAATACAATGCTGACTAGCCTTTAATACGGTTGTTTCATCCCAAATTCGGTGAATATGCCCATCATGTTTGTAACTATGAATTTGTATGTTATCTCCTTCCTTGGGAAATCCCATTTTACTCCCCTACTTTCCGTATCGCCGCTTTGCTGAAAGGGCAAAGGTCTTCAATAATTTGTTTTTACTATTATACCGTTTGCAGGAAAAAAAAGAAAATAAAAGAGCCGCCCTGAGGTTTTGGCAGACTCTTAAGAAAACCTATTTATTTATGTAACGGCTCCGCAGCCTGATATGAACGGATGACCTCTTCTGTCTGCTTTTCAAACACCTTCTGAATCATATGCAGCTCATCCTTCATAAAATGAATCTCAGACTCAATCTCCTTGCATTGTATTTCATCAGGAAGATTGTTCAGCTGCTCTTTTAACTCCTGGCATCTCTCAATTTCGGACTGCAGGCTCAGCAGCTTCTCCATCGTCTGGAGCTGATTGCCGACTAATTGATCAAATTCTTTCAATCTAATGACACCTCTCTCTTCCGTCCTGGTGATTTGTACACGTATTATTTCTTCTCTATTAATGAATTTCCTTTGACTTAATATGTTGAGGAATAAGAGGTTTTGTCGCCTTACAGCACATTGAAATTCCTGATTTTGGTTTGTATCGGTTAAAATGAGGGAAACGTTAAACAGTCTGAATTTTCCCAATAATACTAAGGCGGTGCACGTTCAACTTGAATTCCCTTTTATTTTTTGTCATCACGGTCATCTGGATCGCTGAATTCATCCTTTACCGCAACAGGGGATTCACAGAGGAAGAAACAAAAGAGAAGCGCTCTTACCCCTTTATCTTATTTGTTTTCGCTTCAACGATTTTGAGTGCGGTCTTAATGAAAGAATGGGGGATATTTTACTGGGAAAATACCTTTATTCAATTAATAGGACTCATGCTTTACGCGCTTGGGGTTTTATTAAGATACTGGGGAATCGGCCACCTTCGCCAGCAATTTACAAGGCATGTATCCGTCCGCGTCAGCGACGAGCTTGTTAGCTCAGGTCCATACAGGCGGCTCAGACATCCGCTTTATACCGGGCTTTTGCTGATCATAATCGGGATTTGTCTTTCTCTCGGCAATATTGTCCTTGCAATTGTTGGCGGATCTGCCGGAGCATTCAGCTTAATTCAAAGGATCCGAATTGAAGAAAAAATGCTTATCAAAGCATATGGAGAGGAATACCGGAGCTGGGCAAAAAAAAGATACCGGCTCTTTCCCCCTATTTATTAACCATTAACAGGAGGTGCTGAAATGATCAATCAAAAAAAGAAAGCTATCGTAATCGGAGCCGGGCTTGGAGGAATGTCTGCTGCAATTCGGCTGTCTGCAGATGGATATGATGTGACCGTGCTTGAGAAAAACAGCAATGTTGGAGGAAAATTAAATCGCCGCTCCGGCAAAGGATTCACTTTCGATACAGGCCCTTCTATTTTAACGATGCCCTGGGTGCTCGAGCAGCTTTTCAGAAGTGTAAACAGGCACTTGGAAGACTACATAACGGTTGAACGGGTAGAGCCGCAATGGCGCACGTTTTTTGAAGACGGCACAAAAATTGATGTTTCAAGCGACCTTCCGACAATGATAGCAGAAATGGCAAAGGTATCTAAGGAACCCCATGGCAACCTGAGCGGCCTTCTTTCCTACAGTGAAAAAATGTATGATCTTTGTTTAAAAAGTTTTTATAAATTCAGCCTTGAAGATTTAAAGGATTTGAAGAAACATCATACTCTGAAGGATTTAATGGCAATGGATCCCCTCAGCACCGTAGCAGACGGAACTGAAAAGCACCTGGACAGCAAGCATCTGCAGCAGCTGTTCAATTTCTTCGTAATGTATGTGGGATCTAACCCTTATTCTGCACCTGCCATTCTTAATCAGCTGATTTATGTGCAGCTCGGTCTTGGCATTCACTATGTAAAAGGCGGCATGTACGGAATTGCTGAAGGGATGCAGAAGTTAATGGATGAGCTTAGAATTGAAGTCAAAACCAATACCCCTGTAGCGTGCCTGGAGCTGGAAGGAAAAACTGTTAAAGGCGTCATGACGGAGAATGGGGATGTTTATCATGCAGATGTCGTTATTTCGAATTTAGAGGCAATCCCTGCATACCGCCATCTTGCTCCTTCAACCGGAGAAGTTAAAAAAGAAATTAAAAAATTGGGCAAAACCTTTATTCCAAGTGTTTCCGGCTTAGTGCTGCTGCTTGGGACAGACCGCAAATTTGATGATTTGAAGCATCATAATTTCTTTTTCTCCGAGGATCCGGAAAAAGAATTTCAGCAAATATTCGATCAGGGCGTGCCGGCTGATGACCCGACGATTTATATCGGTATTTCTTCAAGATCTGACGCAAGCCAAGCTCCGGAAGGAAAAGACAACCTGTTCGTCCTTACCCACGTCCCTCCTCTAAAGGAAGGAGCTAAAACAAGCTTTGATTGGGAAGAGTACCGGGAACTTGTCTTAAACAAACTTGAACGCATGGGCATGAAAGACTTGCGGAAATCAATTGAATTTGAGTACCGCTTCACTCCAGAGGACCTTGAGGAGCTGTATGGACCAAATGGCGGTTCTATTTACGGGGTTGCTTCTGACAAAAAGAAAAACAGCGGATTTAAAATTCCAGCAAAGAGCGATATTTATGAAGGCTTGTATTTTGTGGGCGGATCGACTCACCCAGGGGGCGGAGTTCCGATGGTTACATTGTCAGGCCAGCTTACAGCTGATCTGATCAAGAAGAATGAGCTTGCTTCTGTGAAATAGGAGATTTTGTGCACTGGATGCCGTGTTGCCTTTAGAGGTGATGCGGTGTTTTTTTGTGAGTTAAAATGTTTTCGGGGTACGATTTGCTCGGTTGCTAAAATCAAGATTGGGACACTTTAGACTGACCCGCTCTTTTGGGAAGTGCTCCAAACTCACGATTAGATCACTTTAGGCTGACTCGCTCTTTTGTGAAGTGTTCCAAACTCACGATTAGATTACTTTAGATTGACTCGCTCTTTTGGGAAGTGTTCCAAACTCACGATTAGATCACTTTAGATTGACTCGCTCTTTTGGGAAGTGTTCTAACCTCCAGATTAGATCACTTTAGACTGACTCGCTCTTTCGTGAAGTGTTCCAACCTCACGTTTAGATCACTTTAGACTGACTCTCTCTTTCGTAAAGTGTTCCAAACTCACGATTAGATCACTTTAGACTGACTCTCTCTTTCGTGAAGTGTTCCAACCTCCAGATTAGAACACTTTAGGCTGACTCGCTCTTTCGTAAAGTGTTCCAAACTCACGATTAGATCACTTTGTCCTGCCCCGCTCTTGCGTGAAGTGTTCTAAACTCACGATTAGATCACTTTGTCCTGCCCCGCTCTTGCGTGAAGTGTTCCAAACTCACGATTAGATCACTTTAGCCTGATCCGCTCTTTCGTGAAGTGCTCCAAACTCACGATTAGATCACTTTGCCCTGACCCGCTCTTTTGGGAAGTGTTCTAACCTCCAGATTAGAACACTTTAGACTGACTCTCTCTTTCGTGAAGTGTTCCAACCTCCAGATTAGAACACTTTAGACTGACTCTCTCTTTTGAGAAGTGTTCCAAACTCACGATTAGATCACTTTAGATTGACTCGCTCTTTTGGGAAGTGTTCTAACCTCCAGATTAGATCACTTTAGACTGACTCGCTCTTTCGTGAAGTGTTCCAACCTCACGTTTAGATCACTTTAGACTGACTCGCTCTTGCGTAAAGTGTTCCAAACTCACGATTAGATCACTTTAGGCTGACTCGCTCTTTTGTGAAGTGTTCCAAACTCACGATTAGATTACTTTAGATTGACTCGCTCTTTTGGGAAGTGTTCCAAACTCACGATTAGATCACTTTAGATTGACTCGCTCTTTTGGGAAGTGTTCTAACCTCCAGATTAGAACACTTTAGACTGACTCTCTCTTTCGTGAAGTGTTCCAACCTCCAGATTAGAACACTTTAGACTTACTCTCTCTTTTGGGAAGTGTTCCAAACTCACGATTAGATCACTTTGCCCTGACCCGCTCTTTTGGGAAGTGTTCTAACCTCCAGATTAGAACACTTTAGACTGACTCTCTCTTTCGTGAAGTGTTCCAAACTCCAGATTAGAACACTTTAGACTTACTCTCTCTTTTGGGAAGTGTTCCAAACTCACGATTAGATCACTTTAGACTGACTCTCTCTTTCATAAAGTGTTCCAAACTCACGATTAGAACACTTTGTCCTGCCCGCTCTTGCGTAAAGTGTTCCAAACTCACGATTAGATCACTTTGTCCCCTCTTCCCCTTCTGAAAAGTGCTCTTAAACACATTAGAACACTGTACCACCTGCGCTTTTACCACATATAAAAAAGACACCTCTCCACACAAGGGAGAAGTGTCTCTTTTCGTTTTTTAAACAGTTTAATTATGAGTTTTGGTTCTTTTTAGCTTCAGCTTGCTGGTTGTATTTCTTTACGTGTTGAGCATCTGTTTCGCTAGCGAACTCAGCTCCGTATTGTTGTTGACCTTGCGCAGCTTGAGCGTTTTGTTGTTTCACGTGTTGTACGCTAGTGCCAGATTGAGTTTTGTTTGGTTGTTGTTGATTGTTTGCCATGTTTATCACCTCCACGAAATTTATCATGTCCCGGAGGTGAAATTAATATCCAAAGGTTTTTAAATTTTTTTGATTTTCAGCCCTATGACAGCCGCTGATTTTACATCAGAAGAGAACGTCCGCCATCGACGATGATAGTCTGTCCTCTAATCATGGATGCCTGGTCTGAAACGAGAAATTCAACTGCGTCAACCATATCTTCCATATCCACCATGCGGCCTGCAGGTGTCATTCTTCTCGCATCCGCAAGCAGTTCTTCCCGGTTTGGAAAATGCTTCAGTGCTTCTGTATCAACAGCTCCTCCTGAAACAGCATTGACAACAATGTTTTTAGATGCAAGCTCGACTGCCAAGTAACGTGTCAAAGATTCAAGTGCAGCCTTCGATACTCCAACTGTTGTGTAATTTTCAAGAACGCGGATTGAACCTAATGAACTGATGCTGACAATCGTTCCGCCGCCATTTTTCTCCATTCTCTTTGCCGCTTCCTGAGCGCAGAATAAAAGGGCCTTGCTGTTGATATCCATTGTCCAGTCCCAGTGGCTTTCTTCAAGCTCCATTAAAGGTCTTAATACCCCTGATGCAGCATTGTTTACAAATATATCTAAACGGCCGAAGGTTTCATCTATCTCGGTAAACATGTCTTTAATCTTTTCAGGTTTTCCTACGTTTGCTTTTACTACAAGGGCCTTTACGCCAAGCGCTTCAATTTCTTCCGCTGTTTGAAGGGCCGCACCTTTGCTTCTGGCATAATTGATGACAATATTGTACCCCTGCTTAGCAAGACGGAGAGCGATTGCTTTCCCTATTCCCCTGCTGCTTCCTGTAATTAGAGCTGTTTTGTTCTGGTTCATTTTTACATCTCCTTATTTGCTGTTAATCGTATAGTTGCTTTTATTGTATCAAACAATAGGACAAGCGAGTAGTAGAGGAGGATTGCTTATGTATGTAGGCCGTGATATGACTGAATTATCCATGATGTCCATCCACGAGTGGAAGGACAGTGAATTAGCTTACTTCCATCATGGACTTCAGCAAATGATGCCATACTTAAACGCCGAAGGACAAACGATACACCGTGAGATTATTCAGGAAATCGAAGAACGCGGCGGTTTAAATCGCAATGAAGCTGATTACACACATGGGACTAAAATAAGCTATGACTAATTAGAAAAGCGGAAGCGCCCGTTTAGCTCCGACAGACAGATAAGAAATCACCGGAAAAGGCCGGTTTTGCCTTTTTCGGTGATTTTGTTCTGGCCGAGGGGCTAGGAGGCGGAGCTAGACAATACTGAAAAGCGGAAGCGTCCGTTTAGCTCCGACAGACAGATAAGGATCCGGCTGAAAAGGCGCTTTTTGCCTTTACAGACGGAGAAGTTCTGGCCGAGGAGTTGGGCGTTGTAGCTAGACACAACTGCGCAAAATTTCATCTTATCTCATCTCTAAAAATCAGCCGGAATCGTTTAGTGTATTTTAAACTTAGTGAGAAAGGAAGCAATCTCAGAAAAATGAGCCCGAAACTTTAAAAGTTTCTACTCTTCATTCGTCTGCAGTGACATCTGATAGATCTTCTGATGTGAAACAGGAAATGCGTATCTCTGCATTTCAGTTTCTGTTACTTTTACAAGATGTTTATAGCTGCTGCCGGGCTTCAGCTGACCAGCGTAGACGGAAATGTTCCAGACTAAATGTGAAAATACATGCTGAATGGTGCCTGTCAGCGGCTCCAGCTCAGCTTCTGTCTCATATTCTTCACGAAGAAAAGTAACAAGCTGCTCTTTTTGTGAGACGATGTCTATGTTTGTTTCACAGTTTGGGAATTCCCATAAATTAGCGAGCAGACCAGATGAATTGCGCTTATGAATGTAGTAATGGCCCTCTTCATCTTTCAGGACTGCAGCTGCCATTGTCACTTGCTTGGGCTTTTTCTTTTTGCTTTTGACAGGGAGCTCCCTTTGCACTCCTTCATGGAACGCTTGGCAATGCTCTCTCACAGGACACATCAGACAGGACGGGGACGTTGGCGTACAGATGATTGCGCCAAGTTCCATTAATGCCTGATTAAATTCTGAAGGCTGCTCCTTCGAAATGACCTCATATAGAATGTTTTCAAAAATCGTACGTGTTTTAGGCTTTGCGATGTCTTCCCAGATTGAAAGAATACGCGACATCACTCTCATCACATTTCCATCCACTGCAGGCTCAGGCACGTTATAGGCAATGCTCAAAATAGCTCCTTTTGTATAAGGACCCACGCCTTTTAATTTACTGATCTCCCCTGGTGTATTCGGTACGATTCCGCCATAGCTGCTCACAACTTCTTTAACCGCCGAATGCAGGTTGCGGACTCTCGAATAATAGCCGAGCCCCTCCCACGCTTTCAGAACATCTTCTTCATCAGCCTCAGCCAAGGCTTCAAGCGTCGGGAATTTTTCTGTGAAGGCAAGAAAATACGGGATGACTGTATCTACTCTTGTTTGCTGAAGCATAATTTCAGACACCCAAATTTTATAAGGATCCTGATTAAGTCTCCAGGGCAGATCTCTTTTCTCAAGCAAATACCAGGAGATTAAATCTTTTCTAAAACCTACTATATTTAACGAATGTAAATTTTTATCAATTGAATCGAGCATATTTAAATATCCTCCGCATGTTATTTTTATAGGAAATTTGGGAAAATAAATGGTAGGCTTTCCGCTTGAGTTAAACAAAGGATAGATTTTTGCGCTTTCCTGTGGTTTTACCTGAGCTAAACGGGATTTTGCGCTTATCTTAGTTCAACTAAAAAATCATACAGCATTCGCCGCAAATTAAAAAGGGGCAGGCATGCCTTTTCACAAAAACCATAAAAATCAGTAATGTATCCTATAAATTAAAGGGATGGGAAAACCTTATTTCATCATATGATTGTGACAGGAGGTTTTAATGAGTGGATACAGGCACACATGTTGTGATGGGGATTGCTCTCGGCGGACTTGCAACACTTGATCCGGCCGTTGGCGCAGATCCTGTGACTGCACAGGCCGTTATGATCGGAGCCATCGCAGGGTCTCAGGCGCCGGATCTTGATACCGTATTAAAGTTCAGAAACAACGCTAAATATATACGCAATCACCGGGGCATCACTCACTCGATACCCGCTGTAATTCTTTGGTCCGTGCTGATTACTGCTTTATTGTACTGGATCTTTCCGGGAGCTGACTTGCTGCATTTAGCTATATGGACCTCAGTCGCTGTCGTTCTTCATGTATTTGTTGATATTTTCAATGCATACGGAACCCAGGCACTGCGTCCATTTTCACAAAAGTGGATCGCCCTTGGCATGATCAATACCTTTGATCCCTTTTTGTTCCTTATTTATTCAGCAGGCATTGTCGTATGGATATTTGGAGCACCGGCCGGCTACACATTTTTAACAGTGTTTATTGTTGCGTTCGGGTATTACATTCTTCGCTTCATCATGAAAAGAAGGATTGTCCATAAAATTCACAAAAAATATGGCGATGTTGAAAAAATCATTATTTCTCCAACGATGAGATTCAGAAGATGGCGCATCGCGATTATTTCAAAAAACCATTATTATGTTGGAAGATCACACAATGATGAACTGACCATCCTTGATGAATATGACCGTGTTCCCGTGCCTCAAACGGAAATCATTCAGGCTGCGGAACAGGATGAAAACATTTCCGCATTCCTGTCTTTTTCACCCGTTTACAGGTGGGAGGTTGATGAATATACAGACCATTACGAGGTGAAATTCATTGACTTGCGCTACCGGAGTAAAGGCCATTATCCCTTTGTTGCCATCGTTCAGCTCGATCAGGATTTAAACATCGTAAGTTCGTATACAGGCTGGATATTCAGTGAGGAAAAGCTCAGAAAGAAATTGGATTTATTGCCTGAGTAAAAAACTTGGCTACATTGCAGCCAAGTTTTTTAATGCAGCAAATGATCTTCATCATTCAGCAAATGCTTATATTTAGGGTTTGTTGCTAAAAATTCATGCAAATGCTCACCGTAGTTGGTGATCCACTGCGTCACAATTTTCTCTGTGACATTTTTGCCGCGGTATTTTTCGCCGGCCCTGGCGTAGGTTGCTTCAAAATCCTCCCAAAGAAGTTCTATCCAGGTCCGGGCTTTTTCATAGCTTAAGGACGGATTTTTTTCCATCAGCAATTTGGTTAAACGTTCATAATAAGTTTCCATTTTTCATCACCTCGAGGCATTGATTCACTGCTTATAGTTTTAGCTCCAGCATCACATACTATAAATACGCTTCAGTAATTGAAGCTATTTTAAACCCATTGGAGGTCATACGCATGCGGAACAAAGCAAAAGACTTTCCGATTCAATCCAGCAATAAGTTCGAGGGTGAACCTAGAGCAAAAGACGATTTCGCCTCAAAACGGGCAAATGGGACAATCAACACGAACCCGCAGGAAAGAATGAGAGCTTCAGGCGAACGCAATGATATTGGTTCTTGATTTTGCACAAATTTTGCGGAGGTGCTTATAATGGGTTCAAACCATAAAAAGTTCTACAACAACAGAAGTGCAAATCCGTTTCAGCAGCCTTGGGCCAATCCTAAGCATGCACATGCTCAGGTTAATGGACAGACACAGCAAACCCAAGACTTGATTATATTAGAAGCTCAAACAAGAAAAAGATCTTAGCTTTTCAAGGTATAACGAATCATGCTGAATGATCCAGGTTCAGTGTGGTTCGTTTTCATTCTTTTTTTGTCCGAGCATTGAAATAGGAAGACCTTCTTCTTCATTTGGAGTTTGCAGACGATTTCCCCAGGCAAATACTCCATTCATGTAGGAGATTTTAAAAAATGTTCCTGGCGCCCCTTCTATTTCATAGATCTCTCCCGGCAAAAAGCTGTCCGGATTCAGCAAATAGGCTTGTGCCATTGTAATTTTCCGGTCTAATACAGCGAATTCATTTATCATTCCCAATTGTTCCGCTTTACGGGCTTTCTCACGCAGCAGGGCAATTTCTGTTTTTAATTCATATTCAGACAGAGTGCTGTAGCGTTTTGTCTGCAAGATGATCATCCTTTCGCATTTCAGTCAATTAAGTATAGAATAAAAGTATGATTCAGAAGGAGTGAGCCAATGTCAGCTATCGTTATTACAGGAGCCGGTTCAGGGCTGGGGCGAGCACTCGCTCTTCAGTACAGCAAAGATTATAATGAAATCATTTTAATCGGGAGAAATCATGAACGGCTTCAGCAAACAAAAGATATCCTGCAGCAAACGCGGGAGCTTGAAGTGTCTACATATACCGTGAACATCCAAAATCAAAATGAAGTTGAATCATTATGCACATCATTGTTCACAAAGCATGATGCAGCTGCCCTTATCAATAATGCTGGTGTAGGCCACTTTGGCCCTGTCACTTCATTATCAGCTGATGAAATCAGTGAAATGCTCGACACAAATGTAAAAGGCACCATTTTATTATCTCAGGCTTTTATTAAAGAGTTTCAGAAAAAAGGAAAAGGCAAAATTTTAAACATCATCTCAACCGCCGGACTGCGCGGCAAGGTGAACGAAAGTGTATATGTTGCATCTAAGTTCGCCGTCAGAGGTTTTACAGAAAGTCTTGCAAAAGAGCTGGGCGGAACTGCCATTACCATTGCCGGAGCTTACATGGGCGGCATGGATACACCTTTTTGGGACAACAATGATCACATCAAAGATAAATCCCGTCTGAAATCACCGGAAGTTATCGCAGAAAAAATTTATCGTCTTGATGACGGCAGAGCAGAAATCATTGTAGAGTAGGATATCACTCCTGCTCTTCTTCGTTTAAATAGCGATCGATGATTTCGATTGAGAATCCCTTTCTGTATAAAGCCTGCTTCATTTTCATTTTATATTGCGCCTGCGCTCCTTTGGCATACTTCCTTTTCAGTTTTTCTGCCTGAATCACAAGAGAATTCCACTCTTCATCATCATTATTTTCATACATTAATTCTTCTTTTACAATAGAGATGACATCATAACTGAAGCCTTTTCTCATCAGGGTCTGTTCCACTTTTTGCTTAATCTGCACTGTGGAGATCTTCGTTTCTTTAAGGACCACTTTTTCCGCATGGACCATCGCTTGTTCCACTTGATCTTCTTTTGAATACTGCTGCAGTGCTTTTTCAGCATTTTCTTTGCTGATGCCTTTTAAAGAAAGCTCCTGCTTCATCACTCCAGGTCCCTTTCCGCCGGTTTTCCAATGCGTGCGGATATAGGCATCTGCAAACTCTTCATCGTTTACATATTTATAGTGGCGAAGCTGGTGCATCACTTCAGAGACAACAGCTTCCGGGTACTCTTTTTTCAGCAGCATGTCCGCTACTTCTTTTTCTGAACGCATTCTGAACCCTAAATATTCGATTGCTTTATTAAAAGCTTTTTTTACCGAATCTCCATATTGAATTTCAAGGATTTCCATCTCGTCGAGTTCAAGGCCCTTTTTAAGGCCGAATTTCAAAAGAACATTTTGATCGACGCTGAATGCGAATTTATCGCCGCTGCCGTCATTTAAAAACACATTAAAACGCTCTTCACTGCTTTTTTGAGCGGTTATTTTCGTTATAGTTGGCATATTTACACCTCATCCTCATCTTATCATAATTCGCCTTCAGAACATTTAAAAAAGGATTATCAGGGTTTGATTGTTAAATTATAAGGAAAGAGAATAACAAGGAGTGATACGATGAAAATAGCGATTGCTGGCGGAACTGGTTTTGTAGGAAAAAAGCTCACCGACTACCTTTTAGAAAAAGGTAACGAAGTGCTGATTTTAAGCAGAACGAAAAAAGATAGCACGAAATCCGGGCTTAAGTACGTTGAATGGATGACTGAAGAGGCAGCTCCTGAACAGGAATTGGATGGAATAAATGCTTTCATTAACCTTGCAGGAAAATCAATTAATGACCGCTGGACTGAAGAATCAAAAAAGCAGATTGCCCGAAGCCGCGTCAAAACAACTCGTGAAGTCTACAGAATCATTGACAATCTGAAAAAAAAGCCGGAGGTGCTGATAAACGCCAGCGCAGTAGGTATTTACGGGACTTCTGAAGAAGAAACATTTACAGAGGAATCCCGTCCAAATGCAGCAGACTTCCTTTCTGAAACCGTCATCAAATGGGAGAAGGAAGCAGCAAAAATTTCCGAGCTTGGGGTGAGGACGGTATTTACCCGCTTTGGCATTATTTTGGGAGAAAAAGGCGCACTTCCTTCTATTGTACTGCCTTATAAATTATTTGCAGGAGGAACAGTTGGCTCCGGCACACAATGGGTGTCATGGATTCATATAAATGATGTAGTGAAACTTATTGACTTTTTGCTTCATAAAAAAACGATTGAAGGTCCTGTGAATGCAGCATCTCCAAACCCTGTTCAAATGAAGGATTTCGGAAAAACGGTTGCCAAAGTGCTGCACCGTCCTCATTGGATTCCTGCTCCAAGCTTTGCTTTAAAGCTTGCACTCGGGGAAAAAAGCATTCTTGTTCTTGAAGGGCAGCGCGTGATTCCGAAAGTCGCACTTGAAAATCATTTTCAATTTTCACATCCAGTGCTTGAAGAAGCTCTATCTGACATATTAAAATCCACATAAGTACACTCAGAATAGGAGTTTAACATGGATAGCTTTTTATTTAGAAATGCAACAATATACCCCATTACATCAAAAACACTTTATCAATCCGATCTCCTTGTTTCCGAAGGCAAAATTAAGGCGATCGGCAAACATCTGGCTTGCCCTGAAGGAACAAAAATCATTGACTGCTATGAGCAATTTTTGTTCCCCGGCTTTATTGATGTTCATACACATCTCGGTCTTTACGATGAAGGAACAGGCTGGGCAGGGAATGATGCCAATGAAACCATAGAAGTGCTCTCTCCTCACATTCGTGCTCTTGACGGAGTTCATCCACTTGATCAGGGCTTTAAGGATGCAGTTCAATACGGGATTACAACCGTTCATATCATGCCCGGAAGTGCAAATGTGATTGGAGGCACAACATCTGTCATTAAAACTCATGGCGTGAATATTAAGGACATGATCATTGTTGAAACGGCGGCATTAAAAATCGCACTTGGCGAAAATCCAAAACGCATTCACAGTCACGGCAATAAAGATTCCATTACGAGAATGGGCATCATGGGGATGCTCAGAGAAGCTTTTTATAACGCAAAGTGCAGCAAAGAACCGGATGACTTCAGATCGATTTCCATCCGCAAAGTGCTTAATCGGGAAATACCATTGCGCATTCATGCTCACCGTGCAGATGATATCCTCTCAGCGATTCGTTTTGCTGAAGAATTCAATCTTGATTTCCGAATTGAACATTGTACAGAAGGGCACCTGATTGCCGATGAATTCATCGGCAAAAATATTAAGGTGAGCGTAGGTCCAACGCTTACAAGAAGATCCAAGATCGAGCTTAAAAATAAAAGCTGGCTTACTTATCAGGCATTGGCAGACCGAGGCGTTGAAGTTTCCATAACAACAGACCATCCATACACGCCAATTCAGTATTTAAATGTTGTGGCATCCATCGCCGTAAGAGAAGGTTTTGATGAAAAATTGGCCATGGAAGCGATAACGATTACCGCTGCAAAAAACTTATTAATTGACGACCGGGCCGGGAGTCTTGAAATAGGAAAAGATGCTGACATAGTCCTATGGAATCATCACCCATTTCACTACCTCGCAAAGCCCGGCCTGACAATGATTAACGGGGAAATTGTCTTTCAAAAAACCTGAATTTTCCTGCCTGAAACAGGTGCAAATTATGGCATAAAAAAATGTGCTCAAATTCATAAAAAATTAACAAAAAAAATTGTTTCATTTTGAAAAAAAATCGAGTATGATACGAGAGGAAAGAGTAATAAAATAATTACTAAAAACCGAATGATGTAAATGCGTGGGAAGGCAAATGGTGCGCCACCAGTAAACTGGTCCTAGTGGGTTCGATTCCCACCCCGAAATTTTTTTATCTAATTTAAAAAATTTCGAGGGTGGGACTTCAACACGACAAGTCTGTAAGTCTGCCCTCTGGTTGGAGGGATAGCAGATGCTAAAAAAACGTGATATTCAAGACAGTCAGCCGCTCTATGATCAAATGGTTCACCCTGATGTCTTCCCTTTTGTGCGCCACAAAGCAGCATCAATTGAAGAATATCTATTTTTAACAAAACAAACAATTGAAGCAGAAGAGCGCGGGGAATTGATTTCACGTACCATTCTCGATGAATGGGGCTCTCCAATCGGAACCATCAGTTTATTTGATATTCAGGACAATGCCGGGTTTCTTGGAACATGGCTTGGGAAGCCATTTCACGGAAAAGGCTATAACCAGGCTGCAAAAGATGCTTTTTTCAACGAGCTCTTTTTTGAGCTTGACATTGAACGTATTTTTCTCCGGATCCGAAAGAAAAACGTACGCTCAACAAAAGCCGCTGAAAAGCTGCCTTACGTTGTAAATGCGAACGAAACAAGAAAGCCTCTTCTTGACGAAATCAATCAGGGCGAGGATATTTACAACTTATACGAAATTTCAAAAGACCTATATACTTTTTATACGATGCGCACCGCCTCAGAAATGGAAGAACAGCATCTTAAAGAAGCTTAATGATACTAAACCTGCTCAGATGGAATTGAGCAGGTTTTTTTTGTATGAGATTCTTTAAAGATGATAAAAATAGTACTGATACATAAAAGAAAGGGTGAACGAAATGGCAGATAAAAGAAAACGCGAAAAAACCCGCAATTCTTTAAGCGGTGCACAGGAAGTTACCTATTCAAGAGCATTTAAAATGGCTGACCGTGCCGGCGGATACATAAACAGCAAACCGAGTCATTAACTGCCAGCATACCTTCCTCCTGTTCAGATAAAACTAAAAATGAACACATGGTGTTCAAGCTAACTTCAGGGGGGCTAAAAAATGGGCAGAGCTAACAGCCAGCATTCTAGAAGCAAAAGCAAAAATAATTTAGCACAGGTTCCAAAAAACCTTAAAAAAGAATCTGACGGAGTTTATGAAGAATATTCGGCTGAACTCGCAGATCAAGCAGATAAAACGGCTCAGGCAAGAGCAAAAGCTGCTGATGAGCGTCAAGGGAAGTAAGCGATTTAGATACGATTCAGAAAAGGGAGTGCATAATGCACTCTCTTTATTATTTTCTTTTAATGAACTGTGGATAAAATTATCCACAGCCATGTGTATTTTGTGGATAAGATTAATAAGACGCTTATTAATACAGTTAGATAAGAAATTATCAGATTTTTTAATAAAATTGTGGACAACCTGACTTTAAACTGTGGATAATGTGCATAAACCTGTGGAGCCTTTATGTTTTATGGATTTTTATTGTGGATAAATATTTAAAGATTACTGCGCATATTTTCTTTGCTTTTTACAAATTTTAAATATACACCAATGATTGACATCACGATATCAATGAAAGAGCTGCCCGCAGGCAGCTCTTATTTTATTTATAGCACCTCTGACTAAAACCATGTCATGTTTCCTTACATATATAAAGAAATCTAAATTCATTAATAGTAGAATAAGTGAATATTTAAAAAAAATAAACGGGAGAGATGATATTGAAATTACATAACTTGAGAAAAAGCGGTCATGCCCCTTCTCTGTTTGCATCATTTCTTTATTTTGATGTCAGTTTTATGATTTGGGTTTTATTAGGCGCATTAGGTGTTTATATTACAAAGGATTTTGGGCTGTCACCAGCTGAAAAAGGATTAATTGTTGCCATTCCTATTTTAGGAGGATCATTATTCCGGCTCATTTTAGGTATTCTGACTGACCGCATTGGCCCTCGGAAAACAGCAATTGGAGGTATGCTCGTTACAATGATTCCCCTTTTATGGGGATGGTTATCAGGAGAAAGTTTAGCAGAACTTTATATGATTGGAATCTTGCTTGGAGTTGCAGGTGCAAGCTTTGCTGCTGCTCTTCCTATGGCCAGCCGCTGGTACCCGCCGCACCTGCAGGGCCTTGCGATGGGGATAGCAGGAGCCGGCAATAGCGGTACACTTTTTGCAACTTTATTTGGACCGCGTCTTGCAGAATCAATTGGCTGGCATAATGTAATGGGATTAGCCTTAATCCCATTATCTATTGTCTTCGTCATTTATGTGTTAATTGCAAAGGACGCTCCTTCCCAGCCAGCTGCTAAACCTGTCAAAGAGTATTTTAATGTCTTTAAAATGAAGGATACTTGGTATTTCTGTCTGCTTTACAGTGTAACCTTCGGAGGTTTTATAGGTTTTACCAGCTTTTTAAGCATCTATTTTGTGGATGAGTTCGGTTTATCCCGGGTTAGAGCAGGTGATTTTGTTACATTATGTGTGATCGCAGGCAGCTTCTTTCGTCCAGTAGGAGGATTTATTGCAGATAAGATTGGCGGGGTTAAACTTCTATTGTTCCTATTTGTTGGAGTAGCAATCAGCATGTTTGGCGTCAGTGTTTTATCATCTTTTACTGCTGTCATGATTCTGCTGTTTCTCGGCATGCTGTTTCTTGGTATGGGGAATGGAGCCGTCTTTCAGTTAGTTCCACAGCGATTTCCCGAGGAAATTGGTTTTATTACCGGAATTGTAGGGGCAGCTGGCGGTGTAGGAGGATTTTTTGTACCAAACATCCTGGGTACCTTAAAACAAATTACCGGAACATATGATGCTGGATTTGCAGTCTTTTCTGTTGTAGGAATTGCTGCACTGACGATTTTATTATCAGCACAGTTTTCATGGAGAAAGACTTGGGTTATCGGTAAGAAGTCGGTGAAAATTTAGAAATCATTACGCATTTCCTTCTATATTAGAGTTTAGATAATGTCAAAAGGCAGATTCTTCATCCCTCTAACAAATATGTTGGTGAAAATCAAAAAACGCTTAGGAATTTTCCTAAGCGTTTTTTGAGGAAATTCTTGAGATAAATATACTCCAAAACAACGAAGTTGCATTGGATGAATATGATTGAGCAATCTTTCAAATTATTTACTTTGCTCAAGGCATCGATAAACCGCCATCATATCTCGTTTATTTAACTCACGAATTCGATTGAAAATTGGAATATCTGCAACATCTTCTGGCAGGACCCTTTCAGCAACAACATCACCTACTTTGCCAGTTAGCCATGTTTGCACGTCTGTGCCATCTACGATTTCCTTGCGCCCTTCATCATTGATGCCACTTTCGTAACAACTTACACATGGAATTGTTAATTTAAATACACCATCATGCAGATTATCTTCTGTTATTACTTTCTTTCCTTTACAAAATGGACATGGATGGCTTTTTTTAATTTTATTTATTTGGGTAACTAATTTTTTGTAACCAAATGCTTCATATACATATGTTAGTTTTTTGTATTTTCCATTTGTGAAATACTTATCTATGATCGTTTCTCTTGTTTCATTGATAGCAGGAAAATCACAGATGGTCACTTGATTATTTTTGCTGATGGATTCGATATTGCCTTTGATTATGTTCCAGTATGGCAAGACATTTTGTAATACCATTTCATAACCAGAAAAGCTTGCTAGTTCCAGTTCAAGCATTTTCAGCGCTACTTGTGTTTCCCTTGGCAATAGAGAGACATCTTCCGTCAAAGCCACATCGCCGCCAACAATAGATTTCATTTTTACCAGTTCCGGTAACTTCCCTGCAGTTTTCATAACTTGATCAAGCGGCTGATGAATAATCTCACGAATATCCGTGTCGCCAAATTTGAGTTTTTTATGATGGTTTAACACGGTGCCATAACAAATCGGACAAGTAATCATCTCTTTTGATGCTTTCATATGCTCTTTAATGATCGATTTCGAAATAAACATATAACGCCCGATGATTATATTAAAGCCTTCCCATGTTCTCCGTGCCTTGCCTGCTTTATCATAGAATGACTTTTCCCAATAACCATATAAAAATGTATGCTTTTCTGCTTCTGTCATCTCATTATAGCTTTTACTAATATCTTGACCAAGTTCAATCTTTATCTCATCAAATAGGAATTGTAATTTTGGATATTGATAATATTTTAATACCTCCATCACGTCTGAATGCAATAGGCCTTCCCAAAATGGAACGGTTTTGTCCTGAATGACAACATCTATATCGAATTTTTCAATCACGCGCCGTCCCGAACAGCAGGGACAATGATTTTCGTGAAAATAGAAATCGAAGCTTCCAGTATCTTTATTGGCCGGATGCGCTGCCACAATATGGTTGATCAGTCCGCCAATTTCATAGAGAAAACTATATTGGCTATACAAATGTCTTTCAAGATCAATGGCAATAACGGGAGCAATGGTTTCAGATTCGTATTCACCATAAATTAGACGGGCCATTGATGATAAGCTTTTTAAGATGCCGCCCTTAAAGACGTTTTCTGCATTCTTAAAATAGGCAATATGATTTTCTTCTAAGTAGTGAATACCCTTTTGTTGCTTGAGTGATGAAGAAATATGCAATAGGGCAGCTCTATCTGCACTCTTTTTTTGATGAAAATAATCATCATGACTGACAACATCAAGATGTTCAACAGGTGCCAGCTGTCTTTTACCAAAATCAACGATAAAATCAGAGCTTTCTAACATATAGGCATTATGTTCAATCATCATGATTGAGACAGATTCATCCTGCAGAATGACCCTTACACTATCAATGAATTGGTTTAAAATATTTTGTGATAAACCTTTTGAAGGCTCGTCAAAAATAAACAGCGTGTGGGGGTTTCTTGAGTTCGAAAACAGCTCAGAAACTAAATGAACACATTGAAATTCGCCTGTCGACAAAGTTTGTGTTTTTCTTTCCAGCGTCAAATAACCAAGTCCCAGTTTGATCAGTAAACTCAAGCGTTTATAAGCAACGTCTTCATTTGGAAGGTCCTGGATAATATCTTCAATTGAGCGCTGAAAAATGTCATCAATATCGCTGTATTTGGTGAGTTTCTTTTTGATATCAAGAAAAGTCGCAACGGTTGACCGGCTGGTAATCGACTGATTTCGATCCTGCCCTACCATAACCAGTTTATCTTTTGGATACCGTTTCTGAAAATCCTTGGAGATACACTCATTTACAAGGGTCGATTTCCCGCATCCCGACTCACCAGTAAAGGTTACAAGTCTATTTTTCGGAATCTGAATTTCAGCCATTTGAATATTACGGCAGTATAGATCATGAAATTGATAGTAATCTGTTGGCGTTTCCTTATTCCGTTCCCTAAAAACAGGTTTTGGACGAGGCGATTCTTCGACAATTTTTCCGCCATATTTACCGCTGCCAGGTCCAAAGAACAATTGCTCATCCGCCGTATCCAGCACTGTATCAGAATGATCAATAAGCCAAATTTGATTCTTATAGCCTAATTGTTTAATCTGTTCTAAAATTTTCAATAGGGTTTGATGATCAAGGCCCACAGAGATTTCATCAATAATAATCACGGTATTTTCACTTACTGCCATGAATTCTGCCAAGTAAAGCCGTGTTAATTCCCCTCCTGACAATGTACCCATGATCCTGTTTAATGTTAAGTAACCAATATTCATATTGATTATATTTTTAAGAATATGCTGTTTTGCTTCATTAATATGTAATTCCTCTGAAAGAGAATGAATCGATTCAATGCTTAAATTGTTGAGATCGGAAATACTATGCGGCTGATTCCATAAATCTATCTTATATTGCTCAACTTCCGGATTATAACGCCTGCCCTCACACTTTTTACATTCGACATTTTTGGTAGTACCGCGTCCTTTACACTCAACACACCAGCCTAATGCATTATTAAAGGAAAAAACTTCTGGAGAAAGATTAAATTTTTCCGCAAGCGTAACACGAATCTCTTTAAACACACCGGTATGGGTGCCAATCGTTGACCGCGGATTAGAAGAAATCGATGATTTCCCGAGAAAAAGCACTAAAGGTATTTCTTCCATCTTGATGGCACTGAAATTCGTTTCCATTATATTAGAAAATAAATACTGATATTCAGCCTTTGGCAATAAGGAAACGAGACGTTTCTTGGATTCTTCGCCAATAGCTTGACAAAATGTGGTTTTGCCAGATCCGGATAAACCAGCAACTCCCAACGATTTATCTACTGGCAGTATTGCATCTAATTTGTTAATATTGTTCGAAATTAATTGATTTATTTTCATTATGATATCCTTTCAATTCTCTAAATTTAGTCTTTCCATGTTTGTATAAATGATAATGTATATAGTCGTTTTTAAATCGGCACAAATCCAGCAAAGGTTTCACTTACCTCTTTAGTTATTTTAAAATAAACTTCTTCAACCACCCTGTCATGTTTGCTTAATACCAATTATTTCAAAATCACAGAATTAACTCAATCTTTTATTCCACTAAAAAAAGACACTTACCTTATTATAGATAAGCGCCCAATTGTAAATCAAAGCAGTTAACCAGCATTTATAATATAAATAGATATAGATCAGCCTTAAATAAATACCTTCTCTCTTTTCCTTTGTGAAAACCAAGCTAAACGCTCCGACAATTTAACAACTTCTCCTATTATAATCATGGCCGGGTTTGTGATTTCTTCACTTCTAACAGATTCCACTATTGATTCGAGGGTACCTGTTACAATCCGCTGATTCATTGTCGTTCCTTGTTCAATGACAGCGATTGGCGTTTGAGGATTTTTACCGCAGGATTGAAGCTTTCTGCATATATAAGGAAGGTTTTTTATTCCCATGTAAATGGATATAGTATCAACACCTTTCGCTAAATAATCCCATCGGATGTTATCCGGTTTACCTGTTTTACAGTGACCTGTGACAAATGCTATGGAACCCCCAAACTCCCTGTGGGTAACAGGAATGCCAGCGTATGCAGGAGCCGCAATTCCCGCTGTTATTCCAGGAACAATTTCAAAAGTAATGCCGTGTTGGGCAAGAACTTCTGCCTCTTCTCCGCCCCGCCCGAAGATGAATGGATCCCCGCCTTTTAATCGCACAACAGTTTTACCTTGAAGAGATTTTTCAATGAGCAATTTCTGAATAATCTCCTGTGAGACACAGTGATTTCTCGGAGTTTTACCGCAGTATATGAACTCAGCTTCTTCCTTTCCATATTCCAGCAAGGCTGGATTGACTAATCGGTCGTATAAAATGACATCCGCTGCTGCAAGACATTTCACAGCTTTGAGAGTAATTAATTCCGGGTCACCTGGTCCAGCTCCAACGATATAGACTTTTCCCTTTTTCATCCTTTTCCTCCCAATCTGCTCATTCCCTTACTGATTCAGGACTTCATACTGTTTGAACCGGATCCCATTTTATAAAAGAAGGTAAATATCGTTGTCATCTATTATCGTTTGATACGTTTTAACACAGCCTGCATCTGGCTCCTGGACGTTGCCATCATCTAAACAGATCTTCCAGTCATGCATTGGACAATAAACAAATTCGCCGCTGACAATTCCTTCTGTAAGCACTCCTCCTTTATGAGGACATCGGTTTTCGACTGCACGGACTCTTCCGTCTGATAATCTGAATACCGCAATCTCATTACCCTCAACACGAACCGTTTTTCCTAAACGTTCTGGAAGTTCATCAGTAGCACAAACGAGCACTTTTGTTAAACTGTTGTTTACCATGAATGATTTCCCCCTAATCTTTTCAGACCGCTGTTTTAAGACATGACGACATTCTCAAACAATTCTTTCTTTGTTTTATTATTATTTACAATTTCTTTCCAAGGGTCTTTATAGACAGATAGAGCTTCATTCATTCGGTCATTAAGCTGTTTGCATTTTTCTTTATCTTCCAATACAGATTGAACTTGAGTCAACCCAACGCGCTCAATCCATGCAGAAGTACGCTCTAAATAATTTGCGGTTTCGCGGTAATATTGCAAGTAAGCCCCTGTGATTTCCATCACTTCTTCATCCGTTTTCACTTTGATCAACAAGTCTCCTCCGCGGACGTGCGTACCGCCATTTCCGCCGACATAAAGTTCCCATCCGCCTTCAATGCCAATAAATCCAATATCTTTGAATCCCGATTCTGCACAGCTTCTCGGGCAGGCAGAAACGGCCATTTTGACTTTATGGGGAGTTTGCAATCCTTCGAATTTTTTTTCAAGGGCAATTCCAAGTGACATGGAATCCTGTGTGCCGAACCGGCAGAACTGCTCCCCAACACACGTTTTCACTGTACGAAGGGATTTGCCGTACGCATAGCCGGAAGGCATATCAAGTTCTTTCCATACATCCGGCAAATCTTCTTTTTTCACTCCAAACAAGTCCAGGCGCTGTCCTCCAGTTACCTTCACTAGCGGAATTTCATACTTATCCACTACATCAGCAATTCGCCTTAAATCTTTGGCATTTGTTACCCCGCCGTACATCCGCGGTACAACCGAGTATGTTCCGTCTCTCTGAATGTTTGCATGCATGCGCTCGTTTACAAAACGCGATTCTCTCTCATCTTCATATTCTGTCGGCTTTACCATTCCTAAATAATAATTAAGAGCAGGACGGCATTTTGAACAGCCTTCCTCAGAACTCCAGCCAAGTACGTTCATGACTTCTTTTGTATGAGACAATCCTTTGGCTCTAATTTCATCGACGATTTCATCTCTTGACAGTTCTGTACAGCCGCAGATCGCTTCTTTTTGAGAGCCTGCATCAAAATCTTCTCCAAGCGTGTATTGCAACAGCTCTGCAACAAGCGGCTTGCAGCCTCCGCAAGAACGGGAAGCGCTGGTACAAGCTTTTATTTCATCAACTGATGAGCATCCTTGCTTTTGAATAGCCTGAACAATGGCTCCTTTTGATACACCATTACATCCGCAGACCATCTCTTCAGCACTCATGCTTTCTACAAGGCTTGATCCAGCCATTTCCCCTGCAGGCTGAAGTATGGATACTTTGGATATCTCTGAAACATCTGCTTGCTTTTGAATCATTGAGAGGAGGCGGCTGCCATCATTTGTGTCTCCAAATAGAACTGCGCCGACGATTTGATTCCCCCGCAATACGATTTTTTTATAAATTCCATCCTGATCATCAAAAACCTTGATTGCTTTTTTGTCTTCTCCTTCTGTAAAATCGCCTGCAGAAAATACGTTTACACCTGAAACTTTCAATTGAGTGGATACAATCGATCCTTTATAAGGATTTGTTTTATTCCCGCAAATTTGTTTAGCCAGTACTTTTGCTTGTTCATACAGAGGTGCAACTAATCCGTATGCAATACCATCATGTTCTGCGCATTCTCCAACAGCATATATGTGAGGAAGATTGGTCTGCAGATAATCATTGACAACAATTCCGCGATTTACTGAAAGTCCGCTTTCCTTTGCAAGCTCTGTATTCGGCCTGATGCCCACTGCCATAACGACTAAGTCAGCTTCAATTTCCGTACCGTCTTTAAACTTCAATCCTTTTGCCCGATCATCTCCCATTATTGCTTCTGTTTGCTTTTCTAAAAGAAAGTTCATCCCCTGATTTTCCAGTTCCTTTTGCAAGAGCTTTCCAGCTATAGGATCCAATTGACGCTCCATCAAATTTGGCGAGAGATGGATCACAGAGACATCCATACCTAAGTTTAAAAGCCCCCTTGCCGCCTCAAGCCCCAGCAATCCCCCTCCGATTACAGCAGCTTTTTTGTATTTTTTTGAGGCTTCAAGCATTTCGTCTGTATCCTTAATATCACGAAAAGTCGTAACACCTTTTTTATCTGCACCGGGAATTGGAAGAATAAAAGGAAGGGATCCAGTAGCTAAAATCAATTCATCATAAAACTCTACTCTTCCTGAATCAGAAAAAACAGCCTTCATCTCCGCATCAATCTTTGTCACCGTTTCGCCTGTATGTAATTGAATGTTATTTTCTTTGTACCAATTCCAGTCATTTAATGTAATATCCTTTACTTCTGTATCTCCCTGCAAGACCTTTGACAGCAAAATCCTATTATAATTCGGATGCGGTTCACTTCCGAAAATTTTAATCTCAAATTCTTCTCCTGATACGTTCAATACCTCCTCAATGGTTCTGACGCCCGCCATTCCATTACCGATAAGAATTAGCTTTTTCTTCACTTGGCGTTCCTCCTCTTAGAAAGTTTCTTAAACTATATCACAGCAAAAACTATACTTAACTTCTTGCGTAAGGTTTTCTGACATTGTTTTTTTTAGATAATTTAAACTATTTAAGCTTTGTTTCAATCGACATCAGACTTTAAAGCGTTACGGGTTCAGTTTCCTATCACAAATATCAGAAATGTAATACATAATGACCAACAAACCCCAAATCAAATGTGTAAATTTTTCCAACACTTTATTGACAGTTTTATCCAGGTTGATTGTAATTTAAGTAATTAAGTAACTACTTAAATATTTAGTTAAGGAGGTTAGGATTGATTGTCCATAAATGAGTTATTCAAAGCATTATCTGATGAAAACAGGAGGAAAATATTAGACCTTTTACGAAATGGCGATTTGACTTCTGGAGAAATTGCTGAACATTTTGAGATGAGCAAACCTGGAATATCACAGCATTTGACAGTGTTAAAAAATGCAGATTTAGTTTTTGCTATAAAAAAAGGACAATATGTCTATTATTCTTTAAATTCTACCGTGTTCCAGGATGTTATGAAGTGGATTATTCAATTTAATTCAAATAATATTAATGTCAAAGGTAATTAGCATAATATTTGTTACCATTTTATCGTTTGGCGTAAGTATCTATTTGTCTGTTGCGAATATACCCGTTGATGAAGCATTATATGGAACAAGGGAAGTAATCTTGTTTATTATTCCTTTCACACTGGCTGCAGTTAACAGTAACCTCTTCATTCTTCCAAATCTAATTAAAAAGACAGGTTCCTATTCTCGTTTTAAAAATGGAATCGAGAGCATTTTTTTATCACTTTCAATCACTTTATTTATCATTCATTGTGGAATACTTCTTGCAGCAACAGGGACAGAATTTAACTTACTCTTATTAATTCCTATAACTGTTGTAATCGTATTAATTACTACTGCTAACACACTTCCGAGATTTCTACTTGAATACAATGAACATCCTTCACAATTTTATAAATCAACTAACCACATGTGGAACATTGTCATACGCCCATTTTCTTTACCGTTGTTTATTGGGGGTACATTCATGCTGTTTTGCGTTTTTCTTCCAGGTAACCTGATGTTTGTTGGTTTCTTCTTAATTCTTTCGGTTACACTACTCGTATCCATACTTCGTTCATACAAAGCATATCAATCACAAACATATAAATGATTAATATACACAGGAGAGAATTAGTGGTTTTATTTTGTTTCTGAAAGAAAGAAATCCAGAAAATATTATTTTACAAGTCTTATTGAACTAACCTGTGGTAATTTAACAAGATATTAAAAAAATATAGGAAATTGGCTCAGTTTCCTGTGACTGAGCTGTTTTTACCATACAAAAAACACCGCATTTTGCGGTGCATGTGATAGAGATAGAGCCCGTTAGTTAAAGCAGCCGGTTTTAGAGTATTTTGAGAATTATAGAGCTGATTCAGCCAAGAGGTGCAATTTTTACCGCACTCACCTTAAATCCAGGCATTTTGCATACTGGATCTAAATCTTTTGAAACAAGCAGATTGATATTTTGAGAGTCTGCCCAATGAAATGGAACAAAAACAGTATCCGGACGAATCTTTTCAGACCATCTGCTTCTGACTGTAATACTGCCGCGCATTGACTCTATTTTCACTAGAGTATGATTTGGGATGTGATACTCCCTGGCCGTGTTAGGGTGAATTTCCATAAATGATTCGAAATTTCTGGCTGCAAGTGTTGAACTTTTTCTTGTTTGCACCCCAGTCAAGTAGTGTGACATGACCCTCCCTGTTGTTAAATATAATGGAAACTCTTTAGTTGGTTCTTCTTTCGGAACTTTCGGGCTGTTTGGAACTAAAGCCATAGCCGCTTTGCCATCCGCATGCGCAAATGATTGTTCAAATAATCTGTTTGTCCCTTCATGATCAAGAGCTGGACATGGCCACAATATTCCGCCTTCTTTTCTTAGACGATCGTATGTAATGCCATAATAATCAGCTGTTCCCCCGCGGCTTGCCGCTCTTAATTCATTAAAAATCTCTTCAGCAGATCGAAAGGGAAAATACTTTCCTTTTCCCAGAACACGCGCAATATCACAAATAATTTGCCAATCATGTTTCGCTTCACCGGGTGAAGGAAAGCTTGCTTCACGGAGCGTGACCCGGCCTTCTAAATTTGTCATTGTTCCTTCATCTTCCAGATAGGAGGAAGCAGGTAAAATAAGATCTGCTAATCTTGCAGTTTCTGAAACAAATAGATCCACAACTACAAGATACTTTAATTTTTTTAATGCTTTCTTGACAAAATCAGCATTTGGATTAGAGACGATAGGATTTGAACACATTAAAAACATGCCTGTGATTTCACCCTCATGTATTTTCTCTATCATTTCATATGCAGAAACACCTTTTCTCGGTAAATCTCCTTCATCGATTCCCCAAACACTTGCAATATATGATCTGTGTTCATCGTTTTCAATAGAGCGGTATCCTGGCAGCTGATCTGCTTTTTGGCCATGCTCCCTTCCCCCCTGACCATTCCCCTGTCCAGTAATGGCTCCATAACCGGAGTTAGGCTTTCCAATCTTCCCTGTTACGAGGAGAATATTGAGGAAATTCCGAACAGCTGCAGATCCGTCTGTTTGCTGTTCAACACCTCTAGCTGTAAAAATCATTCCTGATTCTGCCTGCCCGAACGTTTTGGCTGCAAGACGGATTTGATCTGCAGAAACACCTGTCATTTGAGCAATTTCCTCCAAATCCAGAGAAGAAACATGCTCTTTTACTTCCTCAAAGCTATTCACGCGATTCCTGATAAACGCATGGTCAATAAGGTCCTCCTCAATCAGCACGTTCAGTAATCCATTAGCCAATGCTGCGTCCTTCCCTGGTTTAACTTTCATATGTAAGTCTGCGAGTTCCGTTGTAGCTGTTTCCCTTGGATCTATTGCGATGATAAATGCGCCATTTTCCTTAGCCTTCTCAAAATAAGGAATAATGGTGGGCTGGCATTCCGCAATATTCGTCCCGGCCAAAATAATACATTTGGCGAATGGTATTTCGGTTAAGCTGTTTGTCAGACCCCTATCCATCCCGAATGTTTGACTTGCAGCTGATGCTGCTGCAGACATACACAAACGGCCATTATAATCGATGTATTTCGTTTTCAGAGCCACTCTTGCAAATTTGCCAAGTAAATACGCTTCTTCATTTGTAATCGAAGCACTTCCATATACAGACAAAGCATTTAGCCCATCTTTTTCTTGAATTTCAGCAACATTTTCTTTAATGTGGTCCAATGCTTCTTCCCAGGAAACTTGAATAAATTCACCATTTACTTTTAATAACGGATATTTAAGACGGTCATTATGCAAAGCGTGCTGGTGTGCATTCATGCCTTTTATGCATAAACGGCCCTCTGAAACCGGATTGTCTTTGCCAAGTGTCATATACTTTTTTCTTGTGACAATCGATTGTTCAAGCAATTGCATCTTACACTGCATACTGCAAAATGGACATTGTGTATCATATGATTTTTCCGATTGGACTTCCCGCTGTTTCTCGCGGAAATATTTCAATAATAACTCTGTCAAGCTCTCACATCCTCCTGAAAATTCACTTGATCATTTATCAAAAATGCTAATAAGCTGCTGGTTCTCCCTTGCATTTTTTCGCTGGGAGGCATCCCTTTCAAAATAATGAAGAAGCTGCAGGATAAGTTCTTGATTAAAAAGCACTTCCCTGATATGAAGCAAACCAATGCGCTCAATCCATTGCCAAGTCCTTTCTGAATAATTGGCTGTTTCACGGTAATATTGAATAAGGCCGCAAGTCATATTTATTGCTTCTTGATCTGTACTGGCGACGCATAATAGTTCCCCCGCCCGCACATTGCGTCCGCTGCTCCCCCCGACATACATTTCCCAGCCTCTGTCAATTCCCATTATGCCTATATCCTTCGTTGTGGATCCTGCTCCATTATGCATACAGGCAGAAACACCTATTTTTAAACGATACGGAGCTGAAATGAGTGCCAGTTTCTTTTCTAAAGCCACAGAAAGCTTTAGCGATTGCTGTTTATCGCACCTGCAGATATACTCTCCGGTACACGTTTTAATATTTTGAACATAGCTTCCGGCCTTAGAGGATAATGGCATATTTAAATCCGCCCACATCCCTTTGAGATCCTCTTTTTTAACTCCCATTAAATGAATTCGCTGTTCACTTGTTACAGCAACCTGCGAACTGTATTTATCTGCTGCATCCGCAATTTTCCGGAGTTCTTCAGGATTCGTGATTCCGCCGTACAATTGGGGAATAACGGTGTACAAACCATCGCTTTGCCGAACAGCATTCATTTTTTCATTTATAAAAATCATTTTTTGACTCTTTTCATACTCTGGGTAAATCATTCCCAGATAATACGTTAGAGCAGGCTGACAGGTTAGGCAGCCTTCACTATTTTTCCATCCAAGTGCATTCATGATTTCTTGATTAGATGATACATTTTGGAGCTGCATTTCATGTACGACTTCTTCTTCTGTTAGATCAGTACATGAACACATGCTCTTTTTTTCAACTTCATCAAACTCATCACTATTCATATAAAATAAAAGCTCGGTTACTGCCGGCTTGCAGCCTCCACAAGAACTTGATGCCTTTGTACATGTTTTCACTTGTTCAAAACTTGTTAATGCTTTCGTTTGTACAGCTTCAATTATGTTTCCTTTTGTTACTCCGTTACAATTGCAAATCACATCACCCATTGCCATTTCAGCAATCAAACCTCCGCTTGAATTTGTTGCGGATTGGAACAGTGCATTTTTTTCCTCTGAGGAAATATCTTTTTGCTTCAAGATCAAATCAAATAATTTTGCACCGGCTTTTGTATCACCAAAAAGAACAGCTCCAATGAGTTTTCGATCTTGAAAAACCGCCTTTTTATAACACCCATCCAGCTCATCAAATGCTGTTATTGATCTTGTTGAATCTTGATCAGCGAACTGTCCTGCTGAAAATACGTCCACACCTGAAATTTTCAGCTGCGTAGAAAGGACGGATCCCTGATAACCTTGAGTTTTAATCCCGCATATACGTTTAGCTGCTATTGCACATTGCTCATAAAGAGGTTTTACCAGTCCGTAAACGATGCCCTGGTGCTCAGCGCACTCTCCCACAGCGTAAATATTGGCAGCATTTGTTTCTAAATAGTCGTTTACAGTAATAGCCCGATTTGTATGAATGCCGCATTCTTTTGCAAGCTTTATATTGGGTCTGATTCCCGCTGCCATAATCACTAAATCTGCCTCTGCTTCTGTTCCATCTTGAAAACGGACGCCCTTTGCACGGCCGTTTCCGATGATCTCTTCTGTCTTCTTATTTAATAGAAAATGCATACCTTGCCTTTCGAGTTCTTTTTGGAGAAGGATGGATGCTGTCCGATCAAGCTGCCTCTCCATTAAATATGCTGAAATATGGACGACACTAACCTCCATCCCCAGATTTAAAAGTCCTCTTGCCGCTTCTAAACCCAATAACCCTCCTCCAATAACGACCGCTTTTTTATATTGCAGCGAACTTTCAATCATTTTCCGGCAATCATCAATTGTGCGGAATGCGATTACTCCATCTTTATCAGCACCTGGAACAGGAAGAAAAAAAGGAACAGACCCTGTGGCCAGAATCAGCTTGTCATAGGATAACTCCCTCTCTTTATCCGTTTGTATAATTTGATTCAATGTATCGATATTCACAACCGTTTCACCTGTAAACAGCTGGATATTGTGATTTGTATACCAATTAAGGTCATTTATTGTAAGATCATCAAAAGTCATGCTGCCCTGCAGAACGATTGACAATAAAATCCGATTATAGGTAACATGCCGCTCACTTCCGAAAATGGTAATATCAAACGCTTCAGGGTCATTCTTTATCATTTCTTCCACAAATCTTGCGCCTGCCATTCCGTTTCCTACTACTACTACTTTTTGTTTAGTCATATTGAAACCTCCACCATCCTTAAATGTGGTAGTTGAGATTTTCATTATTTCATATATCCTTTAAAAAAGTAGTAAGTATGTTACATTTCCTTACATGTTTTGTGATATGTATAAGAGGCGTGAAGCATAAAAAATCCCGCAGCTTGATAGCTGCGGGATTTTATTATTTAGATTCTACAATTTCCCCCTTGTAAAAACGCTTTTTATGAAGTTCAACCTTTAATCCTTTGCAAATTTGCTTCAGTTCACGCTCTTCTCGTTCTGTTACTAGCGATACGACCGTTCCATCTGCTCCATTCCGGCCTGTTCTTCCCGAGCGGTGAACATATTGCTCAACTGTTTCCGGAAGGTCATAATGGATCACATGCGTTACACCTTCAATATCAAGTCCCCTTGCAGCTACATCTGTTGCAAGAAGAATCGGAAGCTCACCTGTACGGAAACTTTTAATCGCAGTTTCGCGCTCGCGCTTTGTAGAATCCCCGTGAAGAATGCCAAGTGGTAATCCTTTGTACATCAGTTTTTCCGCTAAAACAGCAGCATTGCCGATATCTTTTACAAAGGCAATTGCTTTAGCCCCTTCTAATCTTGAAAGCTTTTGAAGAAGATCAATTTTATCTCTCGCTTCTGCAGTGAAGTAAATGTGATCGACTTGTGATTGGATACTTTCATCTCTGCTTACTTTAATGACTTCCGGGTTTTGCATCAGGCTTTTCGCTTCTGCCTCTGTTTTTTCTGGAAGGGTTGCCGAGAACAGCAAAAGCTGTCTGTCCTTCAGTGTTGTTTTGATGATGTTTTTGATATCTGACAAATGTTCAGGCTGAAGCAGCTGATCGCCTTCATCAAGGACGATTGTTTTCACTTCATGCATTTTAATTTTCTTTTGTTTGATTAGCTCAGAGACACGGCCCGGTGTACCGACAATGATCTGCGGACGTTTTTTCAGCTTTTCCTGCTGTCTTTTTACATTTGCTCCGCCGATGAAGCTTGCGCCGAGAATCCCGCTCCCTGCTGACCATTTTTGAATCTCCTCATGGATCTGCATCACCAGTTCCCTTGAAGACGCCATAATCAGTGTTTGGATATTTTTGCTTTCAGGGTTAATGCGCTGCAGGACAGGCAGCAGATAAGCAAGCGTTTTGCCTGTTCCGGTCGGTGATTCGGCAATCACGTCACGTCCGTCCAGAATGGCAGGAATCGCCTTTTCCTGTATAGCGGTTGGAGTTGTATACGAAGCCTTATTCCAGGCTTCCTGTAAAAATGGTTTTGCTTCTTCAAGCAGTGACCATGTGCTGTTCATTTGCTTTCACCTTTTCATATCTGAAGTCCGTCTTCATAACGAAAGACGCATTTTCTTATTATATACCATTTCTGCTGAGGGAAAAACAGCTCCTGTTTTTTCTAGCACGGGAAAGCACGGGGACGTTTCTCTTGCTTCCAAGCAGCAGAACCCGTTCCCGTGCTTCTTAACAAAGACATTACAACAGTTTCCATTGCCCTTCGGAGATAACTTCGACCTCTCCATCGACCACTTTGATGGCGGTTTGGTCATCAATTGCATACGCCGGACCCTTCATCCCTGCTGCCCATCTCTCTGCAGCAGCCATCGTGTTATACGGCAGCATCTCGTGTTCCAGATGCGGGAACATTGCGAAATCGACCAGACCAAGGGTTTTATCACCGCCGCTTGGTGGAGTCCATCCAACAAAGAATTCCCCGATATTAGGTGCCATCACCATGCTCCCGGCGCTCAGTCCCACATAAACTGCGCGCAGCGACGGCAATAGGTCTGCCAGTCCAGACTGCCGCATCCAGTAACATAGATACAAAGGGTCTCCGCCATTCACCAGTATTACGTCAGTCTCCTTGACCACAGGGACCCAAAACTCTTCATCGATGCTGGGCAGCGCGGTGAGCTCCAGCACCCCCATGGACTTCCAGCCCAGCTCACACATCGGTGTGGTGGCTTGTCCACTGAAGAACTGCCATGCTTTGCCTGCACCACCGGATATGGCGTATATCCCAGTGGTAATGCAGAGGGCGCTCGCCTCTGAAATCGGTTTGCCCAGCATGTCAACCAGCGCTTCGTGTATGCTCTTGTTCATGATGCCTGCAGATGTGAGAAGTAATTTCATAACTCAATCAGCTCCTTGTCATTGTGTGTGCTGTCAAAGTATTTCATATCTCTAAACAGCAACTGATTTTCATACTCTATATCAAGGATGACTAGTGCAATTGTTCAATAACTTTTTAGACTACCAACTTATATTATATTATTTTTATAATGTTCTGAAAATATAATCCTTTCAAGTATTAAAAAAGTGCCTGTCCCCAGCACGTTAATGAATAAAAAGTACTTTTAGACAAACACCTTTTATTTTTCCTTTATATTACCTCTTATATGGGTTAAGGCGGGGCAGGCATCAATATCTCACACTACTCAGATTCAATAACTCTTGCCACTGCATGTCCGCACTGCCATATGCTGCAACTTTTGCATCAGCGCTTTGTTATTTATGTATTTTGGGTACACTTTTAATGGTCTTTTTTGCAGGAACCGGTCGTTCTTTTCGCACTGAATGTCGGTTATTAAAAGCAGTCATCTCCAGCCTGAAACATTTTATTGGATATACCTGTGCTTCGTTCTTCGATTTGGTGAAGGTTTTGATTGTCCTCATGTTCCATCGAAGGGATGGAAATTTCAAAGCGTATGCTGTATTGACGAATAGAACAGGGCGCTTCCCAACGCCCAGATGGTCACACACCGCTTCGTGGTTAAAAAAAAGTATGAGGACGGTTTAGGCAGCCCTCATTAAAGACATAAAAGCATAGAAGCCACCTGTATTAACAACAAAGAGGGTTCACTTGCTATCGAAACAGCAGAATCATCGTGTTATTTAGTCGTCATGATGCAGGAATATGAGCTGGTTGAACCGAATAGAAGGATGAAGAATTTTACCCTTAATCAATGTTTACAGGATTTTCAACTGTTTTCATTTTGGAAGATTACCCTAATCAGTGAGGAGATTTGATGTATGCAAACTGTAACCAACATTTTTTCTGATCAGCTCGACATGCATTGGCACGAGAATGACTGGTTTGCGTCCTTGGAGCAGGCGCTTGATGGAGTATCCGCGCCTGAGGCATCATGGACAAGTTCAGGAAAGAGCAATTCGATATGGCAGATTGTCAACCATTTGATTTATTGGAATGAAGACGTCATTCATCGAATCAAGGGCACAAAAAATCCGCATATAATAAAGAATAATGAAGAAACCTTTGCAAATCCTGGGGATCCGGAAGACGAAAATGGCTGGGTCCAAACATTACAGCGCCTTAATGAAGTCATGAATCAATTCAAAACCGTCATCGCGGAACTAGATGACGAAAAGCTAAAAGCCCCGTATGCAGCGAACAGCTCCTCCATAGAGCGCTTGATCAGCAGTATTATGATGCATGATTCTTATCATATTGGACAAATTGTTTTGCTTCGGAAGTTACAATCTTCTTGGGGTGGGGTTGATTGGTCTTAGAGCGCTCCTGTTTGAATGTAATTGAAAAGAAGCAGGAACCTGTTAACGGGTTCCTGCTTCTTGTTTTAGAATTAATTGTCACGCCCCACGCTTCGGTGAAATGGAGCTGGGCATCATCTAGTATTGGTTACCTTTTCTCAAAATTTGTATATATCCAGCATTAAAGGGTTAAAATAACCGGCCCGTTCTTCGTCAGGATGATCGTATGTTCCACTTGAGCGACATAGCTCTTTTCCGTAGCAAAGGTCCAGCCGTCATCCAATTGGAACACTTCTTCTTCAGAGGTGGAGATAAACGGTTCGAAGGCGATGACCATTCCTTCCTTTAGTATCTCATCATCCCACGGGTCATTATAATTCAAAATATGGTCAGGGGCTTCGTGGATCTTACGGCCAATCCCGTGTCCGGTAAGATTTTTGATAACGGTGAATCCATGCTGTTTCGCTGTTTCGAAAACCGCTTTTCCGATTCTGCTTTTTTTTGATCCAGGCTTTGCTTTTTCAAGGCCCGCTTCAAAAGCCTTCTTCGCAGCTTCACATAATCTCGTTAAGACTTCTTCGCCTTTTCCCACAACAAATGAAATTCCCGTATCAGCGAAATAACCGTTCTTGGAAGCAGACACATCGATATTAACGAGATCCCCCTCCTGAATAACCCGGTCACCCGGAATCCCGTGTGCCACCTCTTCATTCACACTGATGCACGTAAACCCGGGAAAATCATACTCGCCTTTTGGTGCTGAAACGGCCCCTGCTTTTTCAAAAAGCTCCCCCGCCAAATCATCAAGTTCTTTCGTTGTTATGCCGGGAACCGTTTTTTGAACCAATTCATCCCGAATGGATGCGATAATTTTGCCGATTTCCTTTAAGCCGTTGAAATCTTCTTCTGTTTTAGCAATCATTTTTTCTACCTCTTTTTCTTTTTCTTTTTCTTTTTCTTCTATAGAGGTAATTATTCCATTTTCTAATTGAAAATACCCGGAATATGCTTAAGGGTTAGTCTGCCGGCTATAATTAAAAGGCGTTTGGCTAATTAGTTCCTCCACTAAGTTCCAAAACATCTAACCCCTCAGATGCATCTGGCTCTTCGAAAAAACTTGTAACATGATGAAACACCGCTTCCGTATCAAAAACCGCTCGTTCGGGTTGTTCCTTACGTCTTTGAGCAATTTGGCGCAAGCACTGCTCGTCACTCAGGTTGAGATAAATCAGCTGATGATCTGCATGAACCTCTTCAGCCATATCTAAAAACCATTTCCGCAGCTTTTGAGTGTTGGCCGGAAAGTCCATAACTACATCTGTACCAACAGATAATATGTTTTGAACGTGCTTTTTCACCAGTGGCTTTAGCTGAAGGGAAAATCGTTTGTAATCCTCAAATGATTTAATCTGATTCGGATAAAGAGATGAAAGCCATTCATCCTCTGAAAGCAGTACCGCACGTTTATCTGTCGCCAATCGTTTTGACTCAGTAGATTTTCCGGCGCCCATTTTCCCGCAGAAGAAGTATAGGGTTCCTGATTGGTTCAATTGCTATCCCGCCCTTGATAATTGTTGTTGAACTTGTGCTGAATTTTTCAATGTGCAGCTGTGCTATTCATTAAAATCAAATAGCAACTTTTATTAATAAATAATTATAACAAAAAGGAATTCATTATCTTAAAGGAATATTTCGTTTGCCTGATTACAAAAGTGGAGGTTATTGATTTTTGCGTAAATCTCTATGCAACATTTTTTTCAATTCAGAAATAGCTTTGTTAAAACATTTCAATAAACAAAAAGATACAACTCCTCAAGGGTTAGTTGCCTCCTTTTAATGTAAATTGCACCACACACTCCACATGAGCCGTATGCGGAAACATATCCACAGGCTGAATATATTCAACCTTATACGCCTTCGAAAGTGTCTTTATATCCTTTGCCAATGTCGACGGGTTACACGACACATAAATAAACTTCTTTGGTTTGACCTTCAATATCGCACCAAGCAGTTTTTGGTCGCAGCCTGTTCGCGGCGGATCCACTACTACAGCGTCTGGACGCCAGCCTTCTCCGAGCCATTTTGGGAGCCAGTGTTCGGCGGTGCCTTTTACGTAGGTGGCGTTTTTGAAGCCGTGTTTTTTGGCGTTCTTTTTGGCGTCTTCGACGGAGTCGGCGATGGTGTCCATGCCTCTGATTTCTTTCGCTCCGTCTGCGAGCCACATGCCGATGGTGCCTACGCCACAGTATGCGTCGACGATTTTTTCTTTGCCGGTTAGCTGGGCGGCTTTTTTGACTTCGTCGTAGAGTTTGACTGTCTGGACGGGGTTGAGCTGGAAGAAGGCCCGTGCCGAGAGGTCAAAGGTCAGGTCGCCGAGCTGTTCCTGGATGACTTCTTCTCCGTCTAAGTGGACGGTTTTTTCCCCGAAGATCAGGGATGTTTTTTCGCCGTTGATGTTTTGCATGATGGATTTGACTTCAGGGAGACGCTTTTTGATTTCGCTGACGATCAGGTCCTTGCGCGGCAGGTTTTCCTGTGCGGTGATGAGGACGATTTGAACTTGTCCGCTTTTGAAACCGACTCTGCTGACGATAGTCCGGACGATTCCTTTGCGTTTCCGCTCATCATAGATAGATACCTTCAGGTCCTGCAGAATTTGTTTGACTGTCTGAACCGTTTTGTTGGTTGCTTCATGCTGTACGATGCAATGATCAATGTTTATAAGGTGATGGGAGTTTTTGCTGTACAGTCCCGCGATGACTTTCCCGTTTCTGAGCCCTGTCTGGAACTGGCTTTTGTTGCGGTAATTCCACGGGTCCTCCATGCCGATCGTCTGTCTGATGTCGGTTTTGCCGAGATCAAGTCCGGAAAAGCGCTCCATCGCCTGAACGACAATGTCTCTTTTTTCATGCAGCTGTTTTTCGTAGGAGAGATGCTGGAGCTGGCAGCCGCCGCATTCGTGATAAATTGGGCATGGCGGGTCCACTCTGTGGGGGGAGGCCTTCCTGATTTTTTTCACTTTTCCCTCGGCAAATTTCGCGCTGATGTTCGTTGCTTCCACAACAACTTCTTCATTTGGCAGGGCACCCGGCACGAATACGACTTGCTTTTTGAAATAGCCGACTCCTTCTCCGTTGATTCCGAGTCTTTTTATCGTTAATGGAAAGGTTTGTCCCTTTTCCAGAGTAATGCCTTTGTTTTTTTCATTGGTTTTCATGTTTGCCGCTCCATTTCTATTCAATGCTTCTCCACAAATAAAGAGACGCATAGCTTAAATAAGGTGACCACTCCCTGCTCAGCTCCTGCATCTCTTCCAGAGTAGGCTTGCGGTCGAGGCCAAAGTGCTTTTTCATCGCATTTTGAATGCCGATATCTGCAATCGGAAACAGATTTGGCCGCCCGAGACCGAACAGAAGCAGGTTCTGAACCGTCCACGGCCCTACTCCGCGGATTTTCACGAGTTCTTTCAGGATTGCTTCATCCGGCTGATCTTTCAATTCTTCAAGGTTTATTTTGCCTTCTGCAATCAGCTTTGATGTATCAATGACATACTCTGATTTGCGTCCGCTGAACTGAAGTTCCCGCAGGTCACTGTAGTCAAGTGTCGCCACTTTTTCAGGAAGCGGATAGAACCAGACTCCATCCACCTGCTCGCCAAATGCATGCACAAACCGCTCTGTCAGCGTATGGGCAAACTTCAGATTCAGCTGCTGGTGAATAATACATTTCATCAGACACTCATACAGGCCAAATTCCAGAACGAGCGGCGTGCCGTCATGCTCCTGAAAAATACCGGCTATGTTTGAGGAACGAAAATGGGTCTGAACGTCAAGCAGGGAAGTATCCCACTGAAAAATGCGCATCGTCTCTTTCAGCGCAGCCTCCCGGTTTATGCTTCCGCTCACTAAAAACTCAGGTGAATCCTTTGTTCCAAGAGCCTTCACCTTAACAACAAACGGCTTTTTTTCCTGATCTCTCATCGGAATGGACACTTCGCGTTCAGCCATCGTCACATGATGAAGCGGATCCATGGATAAACGGTCAAGGACACGGTCAAAATCATATGGAGGATCTATCTTTACTCGCTCGTCCCACATTCATTCTCAAACCCCTTATTTTTGATACTGAATATTATATCATGAAACGCACGGTGAAAAGGGAAAACTCCCTGTGACCTTGGTCAGAGGGAGAAAAAATGCGGCTGATGGAATGTCCTGTCTATCATGAGATCGTCCAGACTTTTAAAGATATAGCCCTGTTTCCTCAAATCTATGATTGCTCTATCAAGCGCCTCTGCATTGTCTTTTGAAACGGTGTGCAGCAGAAGAATGCATCCGGGATGAATCTGGCTCATCATCTGATCATAGGAATATCTCCAGCCCTTTTGAGCATTTGTATGCCAGTCCACAAAAGCAAGCGACCAGAAAACCGGCTGGTACCCGAGCTCTTTTGATTTAGCCAGCACCCGCTCGCTGAAAACGCCCCTCGGCGGGCGGAGATACTGAATTCCCTGATAGCCTGTCAGCTTTTCAGTCTTTTCTTTTACGGAATCCAGTTCTTTTTTCAGCCTTTCATCACTGACTTTTGTCAGATCCGGATGATGCCATGAGTGGTTTCCGACAATATGTCCTTCATCTGCCATCCGCTTTACAAGGTCCGGCTGGTCAAGAAGGTAGTGTCCGGTTACAAAAAAGGCTGCCGGCACCTTCTGTTTTTTCAGAACATCCAAAACCCCTTCTGTATACCCGTTCTCATAGCCGTTGTCGAAGGTGAGATAAATGTATTTTTGACTGGGATCTCCCATAAAAAAAGCATCATACTTACTCAGCAGCTTAATAAGCGGTTCACCGGGGTTCGCTGATTTGTGGTTCCTGCTTTTTTCAAAGCCCCAGTTAATTGGCTGATTGGAGACGGACGCCTCAGCTGCATGTATTCCGAATGATAAAAACACCAGAAAGCCTAGTATTGCGCAAAAGTATTTCAAAGAAATCGCTCCCCTGACATAGTTTCTATTTATAGTGTCGGAAAGAGCGGAGATTACATACTGTTTTTTATCAGGTAACATATGGAACCAACTGAAAAAAGCCGGAATTAATCCGGCTTCTCCTTAACTGAAAACAGGCTCTTTAAATTGTGAAAGCTTTTCAAGAGACGATTGATCAACATCTGCATGAAGGCTGTTGCCGTGCGAATCCATTGTAACTACCGCTGTAAATCCTTCAACCTTCAGGTGCCACATCGCTTCTGGAATACCAAATTGCATAAGATCAACGCCTTCAACGGATTTTATGCAATCTGCATAATACTGTGCAGCTCCGCCAATTGCATTCAGATAAACTCCGCCATGTTCACTTAGGGCTTTCAGTGTTTTTGGCCCCATGCCGCCTTTTCCGATGACTGCGCGGATGCCGAATTTCTTCATAATATCGCCTTGATACGGCTCTTCGCGAATACTTGTTGTCGGACCAGCCGCTTTGACGTGCCAATTCCCGTCCTCATCTTTCATCATAACCGGACCGCAATGGTAGATAATTTGACCATCAAGATCAACTGGAGCATCATGGTCAGATAAGTATTTGTGAATCGCGTCGCGGCCTGTGTACATCATTCCATTGATATGAACGACATCCCCAACTTTTAAATCACGAATCTTCTCTTCAGTGATTGGTGCTTCGAGCACAACTTCACGAGAAGCATTAGGAACTTCCTCCGCTTGATCTGCATCATTTAAGTCCGGCATCTCACCTTCTTGGTACAGCCAGTTTTGAATTTCACCGCTTGCAGCATCAATGTTTACCCCTAAACGGCGGTATGCCCAGCAATTATATGCTACAGATACAAAGAAGCTTGCAGGAATCCGGTTCATCACGCCAACCTTGCATCCTAAAAGAGTAGCTTCTCCTCCAAAGCCCATTGTGCCGATGCCAAGCTGATTGGCTTTTTCCACAATGTATTCTTCCAGTTTTTGAAGATCCGGGTTTGGATTGACGTCTTCTGAACTTCTGAAAAGCTGGTCTTTTGCAAGCTCATAGCCTGAAGTGCGGTCTCCTCCAATACCTACCCCGATGAAACCTGCGCTGCAGCCTTGTCCTTGTGCCTGGTAAACAGAATGAAGAACGCATTTGCGGATGCCATCTAAATCACGGCCTGCTTTTCCAAGTCCATCAAGCTCGCATGGAAGACTGTATTGAATGTTTTTATTTTCACAGCCGCCGCCTTTTAAAATTAAGCGGGCATCAATGTAATCTTTTTCCCATTGCTCAAATTTAATGACAGGGGTGCCGTACCCTAGATTATCTCCGCTGTTCTCGCCAGTCAGCGAATCAACGGAATTCGGGCGCAGCTTTCCGTCCTTTGTTGCCTGTGCAATCGCACGGTAGATGTCTTCCTTCATATTCAGCTGGTTGGCTCCAACGGGAACCTTCAGTTTAAAAGTCGGCAGTCCTGTATCCTGGCAAATCGGCGATACGTTCTCATCAGCCATTTTGATATTTTCAGATATAGTAGCGAGAGACATGGCAGCACGGGTTCCTGCATTCTCTTTCAATTTAGCTTTTAATATTGCTCGGCGGACATCTTTAGGAAGTTTTGTTGACGTTTCAACGATTAATTCGTACATGCTTTGATAAAATTTCTCCATCCTGTTTCTCCCCTTATTGTCTATAGAATTCGGTCAATTTCATTCAATTTTTATTATACTCCTTTGTGATTTGGTTGGAAAGGCTTACAGTTTGAATACCTTTTCATTCTTTAAAAAGACTGTTTCTGCACGAATTGCCTTAGATTGTTACCCGTTCCTTTGCGCTTCAGGAACTTGCTTTCCGCTGTGAGGTCTGGGAGCTTCCCCGGCCAGCCTGCGGGATCTCCCATTCCCTCTTCATCCCACAGGAGTTAAGTTCCTTACACTGCAATCCACTGGAGTATGATCTTGATTATTAGCAACTTTCATTTCAAAAAGTCTTATTAAAGTCAAAAAACCGCCCGGCCAATGACCGGGCAGCATCTGCTGCTACTGTTTTTTAGGGAGAATGTCAATCTCAACGCTTTTCCTGATATCCAGGTACTGATAAGAAATGGTTAAGGTTCCGCTTTTCTTCGTTTTGATTTTTCCGTTTTTCCATTCTGCGAGGTCCGGAGGCGAAAGCTCCATGAAGAGCTTGTCCGGGTCCATGGCAAATCGGTTGCCGTCTTTATCGATGGCTGTTGCTGTCAGGCGGATGTTCTTTCCTTCCATGACGGCTTCGTCATTTGGATTAAGTTCAACGTTGACAGGTTTGATAGTGGCCGGGTCCACCACAGTCACTTTAATTGTGCTGCTTTTCCCTCCTGAAACGGCTGTGATGTTCGCTGTACCCGGCTTGATTGTCTGAATGGTTCCGTCGGCAACCACTTTTACGGCTTTTTCGTTATCAGAGGTCCAAATTGTATAAACATCTTCAAAAGCGCTCAGGTTGACGAGATAGTTTCCGTAGATTTCTCTAAAATCGCCGAAAAGGTTGAGTGTGCGCTCTGCACCTGCTGCCATTTTCATTTCCCGCTGTTCGTTGAGGGCATCATCGACAATGGATACATCCGTCAGCAATGGATTAAACTGATAGTCCATTCCTGATTTCGTAACGGCAAGCACGCCGCTTCCAAGGATATTTCCTTTGTCGTTTGAAACATAACCTTTGCTTGCACCGTTGCCTGTAATTGTGTAGTTGACGCCGTCTTTTTCCCATGACTGCAGGAGGTGAAGATGACCGAACAATACTTGAACGTTCACGCCTGTGTTTTTCTTTTTATAGGTTCCGAGAATGTCTTCAAATTGCTTGGCATCTGATGGATTCATTTCATGCTTTGTGCCGAAATCATCTTTTGTCGTATTATGGGTGACGACAAGGACATTCTTCTTTTTATTTTCCTTCAGGAGCTTCTGAAGATAATGGAACTGAGTCGGATCAGAGGCTGAAATGCTCTGTCCAAATGCACTGTTCAAGCTGATGATCAGCGTGTTTCCATATTCAAAATGGTAGGTTGGGGATCCAATGATGTCTGAGTAGAAATCAATGTTCCCCTGGAATGATTCATGGTTTCCAGGCGTTGCAAAAAACGGTTTTTCTCCAAGCAGAGCAAGATCACTCACGGCTCTGTCCCATTCTGCCTGTGAAGAAGTATCCACGATGTCACCTACATGCATCACGAAGTCCGTTTCTTCTTTTGCAGCTCTGTCAAACAGGCGTTTCGAATACATAAATCCTTGTGTATCAGGAAGGACAGATATGGCGAATTGATTGGCCTTTTCCGGCTGCTGAAGCTGCTTTGTTTCAAATTCCTTCACAAATGGTGTCATGACATTCCCGCTTTGGTCTTTTGCTTCGATGATAAAAGAATGCTTTCCGTCTTTAAGCGGTTTTTCAGGAACGGCATATGCCCAGCCCGTTTTTTCATCGTAGTGGACAGGAGCAGGTATGCCGTCAATTTTTACAGCAACACTATTTTTCTTCACGCCGCTTTTTTCATCTTTGAGTTTAAAGGTAATTCGCGGTTCTGCTGTCTTTTCGACCGGTTTCCCCGTTGGCGTTACATTTGAAAGAACCGGTTTTTCTGTATCATCGCTCAAGTCTACTTTGATTGTTTTATCGACAGACGGAACAGACACATTTCCGTTTGTGTCGCGCGCTGAAGCTGTAAGATGATAGGTGCCTTCTGTCAGGTTTTCAGTTGATGCTTCTACTTTTCCGGTTTCAGCATCATATGTGTGCGGAAGTTTTTCTCCATTTAGTTTTACTTCGATTGAATCAGCATCCACGCCTGATTCTTCATCAATCAGGAGGGAAGAAAAAGCAATCCTGTTTTCATAGACGGTATTTCCCGCAGGTATAATCTCTTTGAATTCCGGTCCGTTAAAGTCTTCTGTTTCGTTCGTGTAAATATATCTCATGTGATCGATGTATACACTGCCGCTGTAGTCAGGGATGCTTTTGTTCGTTTCTACAAAATAGAGATAGTTGAAAACGATCGGCAGCGCCCAGTCCTGCGGAAGCTCAACCTCAAGGTATTTCCAGCCGGTCCAGTCTACTTTTGGTGCAAGATCCAGCGTTTTGTTGACACCATTTGCTTTGAAAATCAGGCGTGCCCACGGCGCTTTTCCGTCACCGTACACCCATACGCCGAATTTCTTCGGTCTGATGTCCGTTTTATACGTTTCATACATGGAATCAGCAAGCTCGTCCTGCCACTTTCCTGTTGATGAACGGTACCAGTGGGGAATGACATTAATCGTGCCGTTGTACTTCCGTTCCCATTTTTTCGAATCATAATCCACACGCAGACTGCGCTCTCCGAATTTCGCTTCGTCCGCAGACAGCTGGTGTGTTCCGCCCATGTAGCCTGTTACCTCGTAACCTTCGTTTGGATACGTTTCATAATCATCGATGACTTGTTCTTTAAGGCCTATTAATAACTCAATCTGTTTTTCAATGGAGCCAAGCTTGGCTGTTACCGTTGTTCTTGTGCCTTCGGGTACATCTTCTCTTATTTTAATGGTGCCGTCTGCAGTGATTTCACCAAACTGGCTGTCCATCTCCCAGTCAATCGAATCCCCTGTGAGAATGACTTCTTTTCCGTCTTTCACCGCTTCAGCCTCTAGTTTCTTTTCTTCACCAGGCTGGAGGATAACCGGGCCCTGATCAGCAAATTGGAAGTCATCCACCTGGTCGATGACGGTAACGGATGCCTGCCCGCTTACTCCGTTGATGACAGCTTCCACTGTATCTGTCCCTGCCTGATCAGGCGCCTTGTACAGACCCGTTTTGTCAATGGTGCCCTTTGAAGCTTTCCACTGGATAGAGCGGCTCGCAATCATGACAGGGTTGCCGTTGCTGTCAGTTGCTTTTACCCCGAATGGAAAAGCTGCATTTTTGAAAATCGTAAGATCTCTTTCTACAATGACTTCCCCGATTTCACCTGTCTTGGTTGAATGATTGGCAAAGAGAATGCCGTTTGTGATCGACCTTGACTGCCCGTCACTCGGATGATTGGCCGTCTCGAGCGCGCTTTTTCCTTTTGGCTGGACGATCATTTCTGTCGATCCTCCGCCGTCAAGGCCAAGAGCCGAGACTGCTCCATGCTCCTCCATGATTTCAGCCATTTCAACAAGCGTTACCCCCTGGCTTTTATCAAAAAGGGTACTTGGTTTATCAATCGTCATCGTGATGACCTTTTGTTCTGCTGTAATCCCCACCGCGGTTCTGGCACTTTTCAGCAGCACGTGACTGCCGTACTTGGACACAAGCTCGTCTTTTGAAAGAGCCTTTCCGTCCTTAACAAGCCAGTTATAGCCGCCTGATGCCTCTGTTATATCGTTTTTGAGGACTCTGTCTTCTCCGGTGAAAAGATCAAACTGGAAGGAAATCTCCATCCCTTCTTTTAATTCATTTCGGATCATTTCCGCTTTTGATCCAAACCCGGCAATGATCACACTGTCTGATGGAATATCAATGCTCTCATAAGAAGAGTAGATTTTTTCAATTTTTCCGGTGTAGGCCTGTCCTGCTTTTATGGCTGAAGCATCCTTTACCTCCCTGACAACTGCCATGGCACCATTCTTAATGAAGGTCTCATTGCGGTCATCAAAGGTCAGAATACCATTCTGGTTTAGCTTTGGTGTAAATATGCCAAGCTTTTCTCCCGCGTTTTCATTGCGGTTCAGTGTATCAACTTTTACATCTTTGCCGCTGTAGGACAGCGAGCCTCTCATTTCAACTTCTCCGATAAAAGGTTTCTTCTCTTGATCAATGGCAAAAACAGGATGAAGAGCAACGCCTGATGGGTAGCTCTGATTAATAAGAAGATTGCGGTTTTGAACTTGCAGCGTCATATTGATGCCTGTCTGCATATTGAACATATCCGCATTTATGCCTGCAACAATGTCTTTCCCCTTGAATTCCTCTCTAGCAGCCTGCGACGGGAGGGTCTCTGCAGCAACGACTCGTTCAAGTGCCTTCGATGTAACAACGGATACATTCGGGTTCGCAAGATCTGCTTCAAGAACGTTCACTCTCTGGCTGTTTCCTGCTGTTCCTCCAAAATTCTCGATTTGCTTTTCAGTGTGTGTAATGCCTGAAGAAATTTGCTGCGCTTTTAACACAGTGCTTTTTTCTGACGGCACGGTTTCTTCACCAAGAACAGAAACCGGCTGAATCAGCAGCGCGCAGGCCATCAGCATGACAGCAAGCTTGTTTTTCCCTTTCATCTTGCACCTCCGGATAGTAGTAAGTACTCCTCTATTCTAGAAGGTAATTGTTGATAGGATTTAGTATTTTTTTTAATGCTTGTAAATTTTACAGGTCTAAAAGTACCAGTGATTGTGGATTTAGTGTAAACGAGGGATGTATGGACTACGTATGATAGAAGAGGATTTTGTTACATTCAGGTCTTTGGTATGAGGAGACTATGGAGCTGATTTGTTCTTTGTTTCTATGGTACCTTTTTCCTTTTTTTTTTTTTGCAATCATTACCCGTTCATATCCGTTCCAGGACTTGCTTTTCACTGGAGTTCTATAAGATTAAAAACAAAAAAAGAACACCCTCATAAGGTGCTCTTCCATCATCTATTCTTTATCCCAGTCCTTTTTAAACTGCTCCTGCTTTACTTCAAGCTCATCAAGCATTTTAATTAAACGATCAATATCCTCTACGTCTGTTGACTCAGGATCCATTGAATCGATAACATTCATAAACATATTTAAGCGTGTTTTTAAATATTTTAACTGTGAGTCTTTATCATGAACGGCGTTGCCCAAGATGTATCTCTCCTTTCACTGATAGTGATATCGTAGCTTATTCACCATGCTTTGACAACAGCACGAGCCGATAAGGTATTCTAAAATATGTTGTTCATGATAGAATGTTCTCTATGTGAACTTGAAAAAGGAGTTTTATGAATGAATGCATCAGCTGCAAATACACTACAGCCCATTACACCTTCTCATGATCCATGGGAGGCTTATTTAGATATAAAACAGTATGGAAAATTGACTTTAACAAATGTTGAATTCACGACTACGACCCTGTGCAATATGCGCTGTGAGCATTGCGCGGTGGGTTATACGCTCTCTCCAAAAGATCCGAAAGCATTGCCGATTGATTTAATCCTGAAAAGATTAGACGAAGTAGATACGCTCAGGTCAATCAGTATTACCGGCGGGGAACCTATGCTGTCACTCAAATCAGTAGACAATTATGTGCTTCCTTTACTAAAGTATGCCCGTGCGCGGGGGGTTCGTACGCAGATAAACTCAAATTTGACACTTGATTTGGCGCGTTACGAAAAAATTGCTCCCTACCTGGATGTTTTACATATTTCTCATAACTGGGGAACGCAGGATGATTTTGCAGAAGGCGGATTTGCAATGATGGACCGGAAGCCAACTTATGAGCAGCGGACTGCTTATTTTGACCGGATCATAGAAAACAGCCGTGCTCTGGTGGATGCGGGAGTGATGGTTTCTGCTGAAACGATGCTTAATAAGCGGACATTGCCTCATATTCAAAAAATACATGAACAAATCGTGAATGATATGAAATGCCAGCGTCATGAAATTCATCCTATGTATCCCTCAGATTTCGCAAGTGCCCTTGAGACCCTTTCATTAAAAGAAGTCAGAGTTTCGATTCATCAGCTGCTCGATATCCGCAATGAAAATGTGTGGATGCTGTTTGGCACACTGCCTTTTTATGCCTGCAGTGATGAAGAAGAGGACATAAAGCTGATCAGGAGGCTTCGGGAAAGCAAAAATGTAACAGTGCGGAATGACCCTGACGGCCGCTCAAGACTTAATGTCAATATTTTCAACGGAGACATCATCGTAACAGACTTTGGAGATACACCTGAGCTTGGCAACATTCAAACAGATACGCTTCAATCAGCCTATGACCGCTGGAATGAATCGAAGCTTGCACGGGAGCTTAACTGCCATTGCCCCGCTGTTTCATGCCTTGGTCCAAACCTTCTGGTGAAAAATAGTTATTATCAGGAGATAGATTTTCAAAAAAGGAAATCCGTCATATAAAAAAGCGAGCCGTTAAAGGCTCGCTTTTCTGATTATCTCGGCTGTTCTGAAACGGTAAACCCAAAAGAAGCGTGATCCTGAACCGGAATCCAGGCGCCAACTCCCTGAGATGTTACATTTTGAACAACAATTTTTCGTTTGTTTCCTTTTAATACTAAGTAGACTTCGCCGTATGTTACTTTGCCCTTTTCATTGACTGCCGGTGCGTATGCATTTAAATATCCGACTCGTTTTGGAGGAATATTATAAATCTGTTCTTTTTTTGATCCCGTTCCGATGATTGTCTGAAATGATAAAGGCAGACTTGTCTTTTTCATTGCCTTAAGGAGCATCATTTTTTTCACATCTTCTTCACTTGGAATATGGGCGGTTAGGCCGCCTTTTACTTGCTTTTGGGCTTCTTGCTTGTAATGAATTTGAGTTGTTGCCTTGCCGCCGCGGTTATCAAAGAAATTGGTATTGATTTTCCGGTATTCCCAGTTAACTGCTGTTTCGCCAGATTCGTAATTTAATGCCCATTGCCCGAGGAAAATCGTTGCTCTGTATCCAATTGAGAGCGGATTATCAGAGATTGTCGACTCATTCAGGAGACGAATTAAATTAGGATTTTCAATCGGAATTTTAGATGTTTCAATCAGGCTTTGAGCAAATTCGCTCGGCTGAAGATACGGGAGATCCTGAGTTGGATTCGGATACGTATTCTCCTTCGAGATATCCAGAACAGAGCTTGGCACCTTCATTTTGTTCACAGCAAAAACAGAGCTTGAAAAACCAATTGATAAGAGCAAAGCCATTGAAACGAGCATCCATTTTCTCATTTCCTAAACCCCTTTCGGTTGCTTTACAATTATTGTTTTCAAGCTCTTACTTCTTTATCCAACATTTTATTTAAGTTTTGGCCACCCATTTTCCAATAACCGCGTTTACAGGAGGATTGCACAGCTGAATCAGCGGTCCGATTGCGAAGGTAATAATGATTGTCCCAAGACCGATAGGGCCTGCAAATAAAAGAGCCAGTAGAAGGGCACCGACTTCGCCAATTGTTTTTGCAGCCATAAGGCTTAGTCCAAACTTTTGATGAAGCGTAATCATGAGCTGGTCAATTGGATTTGCCGGAAAGCTGGTTTGAAGATAAATAGAAACGCCAATGGCTATTAATAAAATCCCTAAAAATAAAATGACTCCTTTGAAAAAGATATTCTGTGTATTAAAGTCCTGAAAAATAGAAAGCATCCAGAAATCAACAAAAAAACCGATTAATAAAATGGTAAAGACGCCGAGTACTTTTGGAGCTTCTCTCATAATAACGGCATTTAAAAGAATAATTAAGATCCCTACAATAAAAATCCAGCTGCCGACTGTTAAACCGATTTGATCTGTCAGTCCGACGTTCAGTGCATCCCATGCTCCTGCTCCCAGGTTGGCTTTAATTGTCAGTGTCACGCCAAATGCCAAAACAAATAAACCGATTACAAAAAAGGCCAATCGATAAATCATGCTCTCCATCCCCTTTAATCTTTATATGTATGTCCTTCTTTTGAAGCAAAGAATAAAAAACTGAATATTTACAAATTTTAAATAATATGCTACATTTAGAATAACTCCCATGATTTCATGAGGGTTAGCTTCTTATTAATTGTTTCGTCCTACACGTAAAAATGACTCTGTGCTAAGCACAGAGTCCCTTTTTTTTCACAAAAGATAAAAGCCAATGCCCATGATCAAGTAGGCTGCAAGCAAGGTTGCCCCTTCAAACCAGTTCGTGTCCCCATCATTCGTAATTGAAATGGTCAGGAGAACGGCCGTTACCATTGAAATCAATTCCGGCATTGTAAAGACAAGCGGCATTTTTTTTGTGAACAATAAGGAGATCAGGACAAGAAGCGGCGCTACAAACATGGCGACCTGCAGGGTGGATCCTACCGCAATCTCGACTGCTATATTCATTTTATTTTTATAAGCCATAATGATTGCAGATGCATGCTCAGCAGCATTTCCCACAATTGCAACAATAATGACCCCGATGAAGAGTTCACTCCAGCCGAAGCTCTCGCCAACAGTTTCAAATGTATGTACAAGATTTTCCGAGACATAAGCTACTGCAACTGTAGCAAGCAAGAGGATCGTAATGGCTTTTTTTGCAGACCATTCAGGTTCCTCGTGGTCTTCTGTCTCATCTGTCTTATGCTTATAAACACCGCGATGAGTGACAAGCTTAAAAAACAAGGCTGCTAAATATAAGAGAATTAAAATAACAGAAATACCTATACTCAAGTTTAACGTTTTTGCCTCATCCATGTCCATTGCAAAAATTTCAGGAATCACAAATGCCACAATAACAGCAAATATTAATAAACCTGAATTATGCCTCGCATCGTACACATTGAACTCCTGTCTTTTGAACTTTAATCCGCCAACGAAAAAGGACAGTCCTGCTACAAGCAGCAAATTCCCAAGAACCGAGCCTGTTAAAGAGGCTAGAACAACTCCAATTAAACCTGCTTTTAATGCAAAAATAGAAATAATCAGCTCAACAGCATTCCCAAAGGTTGCATTCAGCAGACCTCCGATTCTCGGCCCCGTCACAATTGCCAGGCTTTCAGTCGCTCTTCCCATGTAACCTGCAAGAGCAATAATCGTTATACAATAAACGGCAAACATAATGAGCTGCGGCCAGTGCATCAGACTGCCTATTACAGATAGCGGAACACCTGCCATTACCAAAATAAAGAAAATTCGATTCATTTCTAATTCTCACCCTTTCTTCTCCTTATTCTTTCTCTCTTTTATGAAAAATTAAACCACACTCTTTTGCGGCGTATGAAAACGCTCATTTGAAGCAGATTAATGATAGATATGAAAGGAGTGATTGGATATGAGTGAAGCAAAAGAAAAAGTTCTGCAAATGTTTAAAGAACATAAAATCGGAACACTCGCTACAATCCGTCAAAACAAGCCATTTTCGAGGTTTATGCTGTTTTTCCACGATGAACTGACCTTATATACTGCCACGAACAAAGATACCCACAAAGCAGAAGATATTGAAAGCAATCCAAACGTACATGTTCTTCTTGGCTTTGAAGGAGACGGCTGGAAAAATGATTACGCGGAGATTGAAGGCAATGCTTCTGTTGAAGAATCTGCCGAACTAAAAGAGAAATTCTGGAACAAGGAGTTAAAAGAATGGATTTCCGGCCCTGACGATCCAAACTACTTACTGTTAAAAATATCGCCTCAATCAATCAGATATTATCAAAAGGCAGGAAGCAAACCGGAAATTATTGAGTTATAATTCCTAATAAAATGAGACTGTGCATATGCACAGTCTCATTTTATTATTTCAAACGATTCCGTTATTTGAATGCTGTCTTCCACTGAACGCACCATTGGGCAATTTTTTCTGGCCAATTTAATTGACTGTTCCACTTTCTCCTCCGGAAGGTCCTGTCCCTTAATCATGTAATGGATGGCAATGCTCTCAATCCGGTTTGCTTCTTCTTCATTTCTTGTTACAGAAGTCTGGATCGTAATGTCCTCAGCAACTAATCTTTTCTTTTCAAGAATTCCCCTAAGAACGCCTCCGCTGCATACGGCAATGGATGAAACCATCAGCTGATAGGGGCGAAAACCATATTCTTCATTTCCCGCAACATGAAGTTCCCCGTATTCAAAGTCAGCGGTGAATCCTGCTTCTCTCATTTTAAATTCCACTGTAATCATCCTTTCTTTATGCCATCATACCCGAAAAAACAATTGTTCGAAAACGATAGGCAATTTTCCTTGTCTGGCATGAATAATGAGTGTAACATTCAGGATGGAAAATAGAGTTAGGAGTCAGGATTATGCCGAAATTCAAATTTGCTATTCTCGTCAGTATTGTTGCTATTTCAGGATTTTCACAGGGAATGCTTCTCCCTTTGATCGCCATTATCTTTGAACAGGAAGGGTACTCCTCTTCTGTCAATGGATTGCATGCCACAGGACTCTACATAGGTGTTTTAATTGCCTCTCCTTTTATGGAAGGTCCTTTAAAGCGGTTTGGCTTTAAGCCTCTGATTTTAGTTGGAGGAATCATGGTTGCGCTCAGTTTATTTGGATTTCTATGGATACAGTCATTTTGGTTCTGGTTTTTGCTGAGACTTTTAATCGGTGTCGGAGATCATATGCTGCATTTTTCAACCCAAACTTGGATTACATCCATATCTTCTGAAGAAAAGCGCGGACGAAATATCTCTCTTTATGGATTGTTTTTTGGGCTGGGCTTTGCAGCAGGTCCGCTTATGGTTCCGCTTGCTGAAATAAGCTCAAGCCTGCCATTTATCCTTTCTGGCAGCATTAGCCTGATTGCATGGGCATTCGTCTTTTTCCTTAAGAATGACTTTCCTGAACAGGACATGGGATCGACTTCATTTTTTGGGACTGCAAAACGCTTTGCAAAAGTATCCAAGCTTGCTTGGGTCGCCTTTCTGCCAACGTTCGGATATGGCTTTTTGGAAGCTTCTCTAAACGGAAATTACCCTGTGTATGCACTTCGGACAGGGATAGACGTCTCATCTGTTTCGATCATTTTATCCTCTTTTGCTGTCGGGGCGATTGTTTTTCAGCTTCCTCTCGGGATCATCAGCGACCGGTTTGGCAGGAGAAACACCATTATGTTCGTTATGCTGTTTGGTTTTATCAGTTTTATGGCCGCAAGCTTTGCCGAAACACTCGTTCCGCTTGTCATCTGTTTCTTCATAGCTGGCATGGTTGTCGGGTCAACTTTTTCACTTGGCATCAGCTATATGGCTGATTTGCTTCCTAAAAATCTGCTGCCTGCCGGAAACCTGCTGTGCGGCATATTTTTCAGCATTGGAAGCATATCCGGTCCATTTTTAGGCGGGCTATATATAGAACATGTGACATCCGCCAATTTTTTTCACGTAGTGAGCTTTATCCTGCTTCTGATTTTTATAACGACTGCTTTCTTTAAGCAGCCTGCTTTTAAAACCGCCAATAATTAAGAAAAGCTAAAGCGCCTGTAAGGCGCTTTTTGCCTTTTTTGGCGAATCAGTTTTGGCCGGGGAGTTTATCTCTAAAAAATTGGCGGTTTTTTTAAAATATAGGTTGAACATTTTGAATTGTCTGTTATATAATAGTATTAACAAATACAATCTGTATCATAACAATACTATAACAGGAGGAATTATTATTATGAAAAGACAAGAGCGCAAAAACATGATCGAATTTATTTCAAAAATGAAGGATATCGAGACAGAGACATTGATGTATATGACGGATGAGGATATTGAGCATATTTATTCATCGGCTTATCACAGTTACATTCAGTTGGCTGAGTAGCAAGAAAAGCGGAACCGACTGGTTAGCTCCGACAGACAGATAAGGAACAGCCAGTAAAGGCGCTTTTTGCCTTTACTGGCTGTTTCGTTCTGGCCGAGGAGTTAGGAGGTGGAGCTGGACAATGAAGAAAAGCGGAACCTCTGATACCAAAAAAGCAAACCGCAGAGATGCGGTTTGCTTTTTTGGTTTAGTGGTAGCCGTTCTGACCGTTTGCACTGCCACTTGTTTTATGCTGCGGCTTGCTTTTTGAATTCTGCTTGTTATGGCTCCCGCCTTTTTTCGTATGCTTTGCCATGAAGATTCACCTGCCCAGCAAGATTTGAAGATCATGATCTTCTTCTTTACTGTTTCACTATTCTCCGCTCTCTATCACACACAATCCTTGGAAATATTAATGGGTCCCTTTTCTTTTGTAAAGAATGGCATTCAGCTCTCCGCCAATCATGATGATCATTCCGGACAGATAAAACCAGATCATCAGAACAATGATTCCGCCCAAACTGCCGTAGGCAGCGCTGTAATGGCCATAGCTTCCGACATAATAAGAAAAGGCGAATGACACAAAGGCCCAGCCGATTGTTGCAAATACAGCGCCCGGCATCGCATCATAAAGATGCAGATGTTTATTCGGGGCAAAAAAATAAAGAGCTGTAAAAACAATAAATAAAATAATCGCACTGACAATCCATCTTCCCATATTCCATACGGTTAAAAACTCTTCTGACAGTCCAAAGACAGAAAAAAGGAGCATGCCGATTTCTTTACCGAATACTGGCAAAAGCAGAGCCACTAAAATGACAAAAACCATCGCAATTGTAAGTAAAACCGCCATTCCCCTCGCTACTATAAATGATCGGCTCTCAGTGACGTCATATGCGCGGTTAAAAGCTCGGACAATGGCATTAATGCCATTTGAGGCAGACCACAAAGTGGCAAGGATCCCGAACGAAAGCAATCCTCCACTTGAATTGCTGACGATCTCAGCCAGGGTGTTTTTGATAATCTCTACAGACTCCCCTGGTGCATATTGCGCCAGAAAGTTTAAGATATCTGCCTGCGAAAGCGGCAGAAAGGCGATTAGCGTAATTAAAAAGATTAAAAACGGAAACAGAGAAAGTAAAAAGAAATAGGCGAGTTCTGCCGAAAGGCCGATAATTTCATCTTTAGAAAAACGCTCAAACAGATCTCTCAAGATGGATTTCGGGGTCTGCTTATGCTGTTTCACGCTTTTCATTTATTCACCTCTCTTTTGAATCGGTCAGAAACCTTTCTTTTGTTTCTTCTATCATTTCAATCATTTGAGGTGTTGTTTCTTTAAGTTCATTTATTTTTTCATTGATAAATTCAATATCTTCCTTAGCTTCCTGGATTACGTTCTTTGCCTGATCAATCTGCTGTTTGATTTCTTCCGTTAATAGAGACGGGTTTTCAATATAAAGAGCTGTTTTATCTTTTAAAGATTTTCCCTGTGCGACAAACTGATCTCTTGTCGGCTTATGAAGAAGTGTAAGGGCTCCTCCAACCGCAGCACCGGCAAAAAGTCCTTTTAGAAATAAACTGTTTGATTCATTACTCATTCGAAATAACCCCTCTTCTTATAAGTTATGGTCTATTCTAATACGCTCAAGCAAGTGACAGCATCCTGTGTGCACCATTTCGTAAACCTCATCAAAGTTGTCTGTAAAATAAGGATCAGGTACGTCTGCAAGATCTGAATCCGGCACGAAGTCCATCAGCCTTCCCACATATCCTGTTTTAGAGTACCCCGCAAGCCTCCTTAAGTAACCTAGGTTTTCGTTGTCCATCGCAATAATGTAATCGAAGTTCAGGAGATCATCAAGGGTCACCTTTCTTGCCTGTATCCCTTCATACCCAATTTTGTGATGATCAAGGATTTTCCTTGTTCCTTCATGCGGCTGATGGCCAATATGCCAGTCCCCGGTGCCGGCTGAATCCGTTATAATCGCTTTGCTTAAACCTTCTTCTTCAATTAAATGCCTCATAATTCCTTCTGCCATCGGAGAACGGCATATATTCCCTAAACAAACAAATACTACTTTAATCATCATTTTCCTCCTGCGAACAAGACAAATACCATAATGTAAAAGGGATAAAAAACAAGTCTTATTAATATGTATGTTTCCCTATGCGCTATTTATGGTACATTTCTCTATTCTTTACATAAGTGAATTCATAATAAGCATCTTTTATTGATATAAAACATGTTACAATAAATAATACTTAAAAGGGAAAGTTTGAAAGGATGAAATCAGTTGAATAATCTATCAGAAAAATCGGTTGAAAACGTAGAATACATGATTGAACAAATTAAAGAAAAATTGCGCGTCATTAACATTGGTGCGATTAAACCGTCCCATTTTGACGAAGAAATGTATGAAGAATTGAAGGATATCTACGATTTAGTGATGAAGAAAAATACATTTTCACCTAACGAAATGCAGGCTATTGTTGAAGAGCTTGGCAACCTGAGAAAAGTTTAATTCATTTCTTCCATTAGAAAAAGGATAAAAAGATTCTCAGCACGTCCCCTTTTGCATATATGTGTACAAAGGGGGCTGAAAAATGGCTGCAATGTGGTGGCTTGCAACGATTGTTTTATTCCTGTTATTAATTACTTGTATTGTCTTTATAATTTATGCACTAAAGACGGCGATTCATACAGAAGATGCGATAAATATTGACCCAATCCCAAGTTCTGAAAACCCAGATCTGGAAGATAAAAAATAGCCCGGCGCTTTGCGCGGGCTATTTTTTAATTATTTTAAAAGATTCAGCGATTCACGTGTAAATGCAGGCAGATCATCAGGTGTGCGGCTTGTTACAAGCTGATTGCCGCATACAACAACCTCTTTATCATGGAAATTTGCACCGGCGTTCTTTAAATCAACGGCAATCGATTTAAAGCCTGTTACATCTCTGCCCTTAAGGGTCTCCGCTGTAATAAGGAGCTGCGGCCCGTGACAAATGGCGAATACCGGTTTGTTGTCATCCATAAATTTCTTTGTGAATGTGACAAACTTATCATCACCGCGCAGGATATCCGGAGAAAAACCTCCCGGAATAAACAGCGCATCAAAGTCATCTGCATTTACTTCATCAATCGATGCATCTACCTTGATGGACTCTTGTCCTTGTTTGCCTTTTACGGTCTTTCCTTTTTCATTTTCAATAACAGTCAATTGGTGACCTGCTTCTTTATATGCTTTTGCAGGCTCCGTATATTCCGAGTCCTCAAAATGATCCGTTACAACGACAGCAATTTTTTTACTCATATCTTAGAACCTCCTCAAATTGTTAACACTATTTAAATTACCCTTTGGAACACAAACAAAACATGTATTAGCATATTATGGCGCAAATTGCTGAAACACCGTTCTTCCCTGATCTTTAAAATGCTCTCTGTTTAAAATGGAATTAATAATCTGCTGATTTCGGTAGACAGATAATCCAAGGTTTGTTGCTCCTGTTCCATGAGAATGCTCAAGGTTAGTCAGGACAAAAATGTTCTGCTCTCTTTGATCTTTAAAAACAAGGCTGAAATCAGCTTCAACCTTATACCTTTTTTCGTCCTCCCAGACAATGTCATCCCTCATTTCCTCAATCCAGTCAGGAAGATTCGGCTTATATCCAGTTGCAAAAATAACGGCTTCTGTCTGATGCAGAAAGGATTCTTCTTTTTGCCACTGATGGCATTTCAGCGTAAATCCTCTTTCATCCTCTTTCAAGTCCTTTACCTCAGTAAGAGGCATAATTTTCACACGCGCATCCTTGCCGTGAATGGAACGGTGATAAAGCAGATCATAAATAGAAACGAGCGTTTTTTTGTCAATGCCGTTCCTCAGGTGCTCTAACTCAGGAAGCGCCTTCGTTCTTTGTTCAAAGCTTAGCTCTTGGAAATAGTTAACAAAGTCCGGGGAAAAAACCTCCTGGCCAAGCTTCGCAGACTCAAGCTGCATAAAACCTGCCGAACGGGTGAACCAGCTCAGTTCATAGTTACAACGATCCTCCGACTGCAGCAGATCAAGGAAGATTTCGGCTGCACTTTGTCCAGATCCTACAACTGTTATGGCATTCTTCTTCTTTATGTTTTCCTGTTTATACAAGTAGTCGCTTGAATGGATGACACAGTCCCCTGTAGTTGTTTCAATAGGTATAAGAGGGATGCTCCCTGTGCCGAGTGATACATGCTTTGTTCTATAGACAGCAGCTTCCCCGTCATGATCAACATGTACTTCATAATGATCTTTTTTATAGTCTACATGAGTAACGCATGAACTAAATGTGCAGCTATCAAGCTCTGAAGCGGCCCATGCTGCATATTCGCTGTACTCTCTCCGGGGAATATCAAATCGATTAAAAAAGAAGAATGGATATAATCTGTTATGAGTATGTAAATAGTTTAGAAATGTATATTTGCTTCTCGGGTTGCAGAATGTAACCAAGTCTGCCAGGAAGGGAACTTGAAGATCAGATCCTTCAATGAGCATACCCGGATGCCATACAAATTCCTCGCTTTTGTCAAAAAAAACGGCGTTTATCTCAGGTATGTCCTCTATTAATGCTGCCAGTCCAAGATTAAAAGGTCCAATGCCAATTCCTATTACGTCATACATATCCTGTCACCTGCTTGTCTTTTCATTTGGCTGTTTTCGCATAGATTGTTGTTTTTCATTACAAATGATGCCCGTTCCTTGCAGCGAGAGGAACTAAAGGTTTTAACATCTAGTCTAATAGCAACAATATTTACGAAAAGAGCCTTTCTTTTAAAATATCTTTACCCATACCGGATATAGGATAACCAAAAGAGAGCACATCTGCAGGATTTTACATTTCCGCTGCACTCTCTTTATAGCTTTCGATTAATGAAATAAATTCCAGTACCTTTCTTTCATATCCTTTCGGGTCTGTTAAGAAGGCCTGCGCGTGACCTGCTTTTGGGACTAAATAAAGCTGTTTCATCCCTTTTTTCAAATGATACATATCCACCGACATTTTCATCGGAATAAATCGATCTTCTTTTCCATGAATAAAAAGAATCGGCGTTTTCGTATGCTCAAGGTCCCTGACTGGCTTGATTTCTTCAAACCCCCACCCATAACGGAGTTTCGTCACAATACTGGTCCAGGAGATCAGCGGGTAAAACTTTATTTTGAAATCAATTCTTAGTCTCGTTTTCAGCAATTCCGTCAAATCGCTGAATGCACAATCGGCAATGCAAAACGCAACCCTTGGATCTTTTTTTACATATTGAAGAGCAGAAGCTGCTCCAAGTGATTCACCGAGAATTCCTACAAAAGCATCTTCACCCAGTTTTTCATGAAGACAGTTCACCCATGCGTTTAAGTCATCACTCTCGTAATAGCCGAAAGAGGTGTGGTCACCGCCGCTCAGACCATGAAAACGATGATCACATAAAAGCACGTTAAATCCCTTTTTTTGAAACATATCCACATATTTGAAGCTCCCGAACAGTGACCAGGTGATGCCATGCGCGATGATAATTGCTTTTTTGCTTTCTGAAACAGGAAACCACATTCCGTGAATTTGATAGCCGTGAAAGGAGTCGATAAACCATTCTTCTTTTTGAGCGCTTTCAAATATATCCGTATTGATCTCTCCGCTCTCTACTCCAAGCAAATACGTTTTTTCGTATGCCACTTTTCTTGGAACGGTAATCAGACTGCTGAAAAAATAGGACACAGCGAGGATCGTCAAAAAAACGGCAAGGATAGAACAAATAACAATCCACATGAAATCACCTTCACTTCCCTTTTTCCCATCATATTATTTCCTTCCATCATAGGTGAAAAATGTAAAGCTGATGTTTTAAGTTCTGTAAAAGTTTTTTTAATTATGCAGAGCATATTGGAACTTGGGTATCTGTGAATGCTAACAGTACAATGACAGAAATCAGGTTGAATGAGGTGTGAAAAATGACGCATAAAGTTGTTGTGATTGGAGGCGGAATCGGAGGGCTGACAGCTGCTGCATTGCTTGCTGATAATCAGATCGATGTGACAGTGCTTGAAGCTTCTAATGAATGGGGCGGATGTGCAGGAAAGTTTCGGCATGGTCAGTACTTATTTCCTGTTGGAGCAACACTCGGTATGGGTTTTGAAACAGGCGGTGTTCACCAAAAAATCTTTGAAGAGCTACATCTTCCTTTTGAAGAACATTCCCTGCTTGATCCCATTATGGACATTCATTTGCCTGGAAGAACAGTGAGCTACCGCCGTGACCGCAATGCTTACATCACTGAACTGAAAAGCCACTTTCCGCATTTGAGCAATAAAATCGATTCATTTTACATGGAAATATGGCGAATGGGAGCAGAGGTAAAAAAACTGATTGATCCGCTTCCTGTTCTTCCTCCAAAAACAGCTTCGGAATGGAGAAAATTGCTGCAGTCAATACAGCCCTCTACTTTGAAGCTCCTCCCCTATTTCCAAAAAACAATGAGCGCACTCTTGAATAAGCACCGATTGAACGATGAGCATGAATTTGTTCATATCATTGATGCACAGCTGATCGATTCCATGCAGACAGCAAGCAGCGATTGCTCGGCCATACTCGGTGCATACGCACTGACTGTCTACCACGAGGGTGCTTTTTACTTAAATGGAGGCTTGTATCAAATTGCGGAGCGTTTGGCAGAATCAGTTGAAACTAGAGGAGGGACATTGCGCAAGCGCTCCTGGGTTCAGCAAATCCACAGGGAAAAGTACGGCTATATGGTAACAGATCAAAGAGAACGGACCTATTACGCTGATTACGTCATATGCAACCTTCCCTTGCCAAGCTTCACCAAGATCTTGTCACCTGAGCTGCTGCATTCTCTAAGCAAATCTTATGCCAAGAAAGAGACTCAATCCCAATGGGGAACGATGACTCTCTACATGACGGTGAAAGAAAAACTGCTACCGGAAGACTTCCCGCTTTTTCATCAAGTCATAGATAATCATTCAGGCAAATTGGCAGAAGGTCACCATATCTTCCTTTCCATCTCGAAGAAAAATGACAAGCTGCGTGCACCAGCCGGTTTCCGCACTATGACATCAAGCACGCACACAGAGCTTGAAAATTGGGACACGAAAGAAAAATACGATCATTACAAAGAGGTTCTCGCTGAAAAGATGCTGAAATCCATTGAAATGGCACTGCCCGGTCTTCGGGAAAACTTAATAGACATGATGACAGGCGCCCCAAAAGCATGGGAACGGTTCACAAAGCGGCCTTCGGGTATGGTTGGCGGCTATCCTCAAACACTTGATCACGCCTTATTCAAAAGTCTTTCACATCGGACTGGAATTAAGGGAATTTACTTATGCGGGGACAGCGTCTTTCCTGGAGCGGGCACGATTGGCGTATCGGTAAGCGGATATCATGCTTATCAATCGGTTTTGGCTGATATTCGGAAAGCGGAGAGGGAATGATTTGGGAGGAAAGTGTGAAGATTTCTTTACAGCCATTGTTTTTAAGCCGTTTTTTAGAGTATTCAGCCGTTTCTTGAAATGTTTCGGCAAACCTCAAAATCAATATTCCGCTAATTCTCAATAAAAAAAGCCAGGCATATTAAGCCTGACTTTTTTAATGTCCTCTTCTCGCAAAATCAACAAATCTGAATTTATCAAGTCTGTGGCGTGATTCTGTGTACTGAAACAGGCTTGTATCTTCAAGATATACGTGATTTTTTACAACGACGATATGCTGGAAGTTTATTAAATCCAAGTAGTTGAAATCTTCCTCTGTACACTCTTCTACGACAATTTCTTTTTTCGCAAAGCTGATTTTTAATTTTAATTCTTCTTCAATGTAGCGGTAGATCGAGTCCTCGCAGATTTCCTTTGTTAAAAAAGGAATGTGCTTCCGATTGAGATAATCCTTATCAAGGATGATGTTCTCGCCGTCAATTTTTCTTGACCTGACAACCTCCCAGACCTCGTCATGCGCACCCAGGTTCAGCTGCTGCATAATAAAATTGCCTGGCTTTATGAGACCGAATTTCTCGACTGCTGTATGAGAGGTTCTTCCTAAGTTCTGCGAAAGCTCTTTGAAACTGACGAGACCCGACACAGGAAAGCTCATTTTGGTGACATCGAGAACAATTGACCCTTTCCCTTTAACCTTTTGAATGTACCCATTTTGGGCAAGAAGGTTAAGGGCCTTGCGGATCGTTTCCCTTGAAGTATCATATTGCACGGCGAGCTCGTTTTCAGAGGGCAGAGTTTCATTCACTTTAACAAGTCCCTGTTTAATCCCTTCTGATAGCTCCTGATAAATCGCCAAATATTTATTGTTTGTTTTCATCTTTAACCACCACCACTAGTTTACCATTACTTCTTAAGATGATAAACGATGGACTCAAACGGGCGCAATGTGACGTCTTTAAATGATTGCGCAGAATCAGAATAGTTGGAGATAAGAATTTCACTGTTATATCCATCTGCATCAACATGATCCGGCAAAGTAAAGACGGTTTCCTGTTCATAGAAGTTATTGATAACAAGCAGCTTCTCTCCATCTCCATTTCGCACGTATGCAAACAGCTGATCGTGATCTTCAAGGATCAATTCATAATCCCCGTAAGTGATTAAATCAATGTCTTTTCTAAGCTGAATCAATTTTTGATAGTGATAAAAAACAGAGTTTGCATCTTGAAGGGCATTCTCTGCATTGATTTCAGGATAATTGCTTGCAGGCTTGATCCAAGGTGTTCCAGCTGTAAAGCCGGCATGCTTGGAATCATTCCATTGAACAGGTGTGCGTGAGTTATCTCTTGATTTGCTTTTTAATATCTCGATAATCTCTTCTTCTGACTTCCCTGCATTTTTCAAAATTTCGAATGTATTCAGGGTTTCAACATCACGATATTCACTGATGCTTTCGAATTTAGGATTCGTCATTCCAAACTCTTCTCCCTGGTAAATGTAAGGAGTTCCCTGCATCATGTGAATCGTTGTCGCAAGCATTTTAGCTGATTCGATGCGGTATTCCCCATCATTTCCATATCTTGAAACAATCCGCGGCTGGTCATGGTTGCACCAGAACAAGGCGTTCCAGCCTCCGCCTTTATGCATCTCCACCTGCCATGTTGAAAGAATTTGCTTTAATGCACCAAAATCAAAATCAGCCAGTGCCCATTTTTCCCCGTTCGGGTAATCCACTTTCAAATGGTGGAAATTGAATGTCATGCTTAGTTCTTTTGATTCCGGATTTGAATACTCAATGCAATTTTCAATCGTCGTTGAAGACATTTCCCCAACCGTCATACTGTCATACTTCGAAAAAACTTCCTTGTTCATTTCTTTCATATATTCATGCACACGCGGACCGTCAGTGTAAAACTTGCGGCCGTCGCCAGGAGCTGTACTTCCATCATCATCCGGGAAATCCTGATTTTTTGAAATCAGGTTAATGACATCAAGTCTAAAGCCGTCTACTCCTTTTTCAAACCAGAACTGCATCATTTCATAGACTTTTCTGCGGACTTCTTCATTCTCCCAATTCAAGTCAGCTTGTGTCACGTCAAACAGGTGCAGATAATATTCGCCTGTTTTTTCATCAAGCTTCCATGCCGAGCCGCCGAATTTTGAAATCCAGTTCGTCGGTTCAGAGCCGTCTTCCTTTCCTTCTTTCCAAATATAGAAATCGCGGTATGGATTCTCTTTTGATGATTGTGATTCCTTAAACCATGCGTGCTCAGTAGAAGTATGGTTGACCACAATATCCATGATGATTTTAATTCCGCGATCGTGAGCTTCTTGTAATAGAGATTCAAAATCTTCCATTGTTCCATATTCTTCGTGGATGGAATAATAGTCGCTGATGTCATATCCATTGTCTTTTTGAGGAGATTCATAAATCGGCGTCAGCCATACAACATCAATGCCGAGCTCTTTTAAATAATCAAGCTTTTCTATAATGCCCTGAATATCGCCTACTCCGTTTCCATTTGTATCGTTAAAGCTTTTCGGATAAATTTGATAAACCGCTGATTTTTTCCACCAAGGCTGTTTCATTTTACATGCACCACCATCTTTTAGATTTAAACGGCAAAAAGGACAATGGCTTGTCCTTTTTGTTTTTATTTTTTCTTCCAATTAAACTTGGCAAATACGTAAGTCAGTACGAATGGCACAACAATTGCAATCGCCATTCCGATAAAGAACGCCGTCCAGTATTCGGATTGAATGGACAGGAATCCAGGAATTCCTCCAACACCGATTGAGAAAGCTTTAACATGATTGATTGTAATAAAGATACCTGCGATTGCTGAACCGATCATCGCGGCGATGAATGGATAGCGGTATCTAAGATTCACACCAAACATAGCAGGCTCTGTAATACCAAGGTAAGCTGAAATTCCTGAAGTCAGCGCCAAACCTTTTTGTTTTTCATCTTTCACGATGCGCATCATGGCAAAGGCTGCTGAACCCTGTGCAATGTTTGATAAAGCAAGCATCGGCCATAAGAATGTGCCGCCAGCACTTGCTACAAGCTGCAGGTCAACTGCAAGGAACGTATGATGCATGCCTGTTACAACAAGAAGTGAATATAATCCTCCGTAGAGCAAGCCGCCAAGAGCTGCAAAGTTATCAAAAATGGCAATGACACCGTCTGTAATAAAGTTTCCTGCTGCAAATGTAATTGGTCCAATAACGATAAAAGCTGCAAACCCAGTAACCAATAATGTAATTGGGGCAACTACTAATAGCTTGATTGAATCAGGTACTCTTTTATTTAAAAAGACTTCAATTTTAGCGAGCAAATAAGAAGCAAACAGAACTGGAAGAACTTGTCCCTGATAGCCGATCTTTTCAACCTCAAGTCCGAATATGTTCCACACAGGAACCTCGCCTTTGGCCTGAGCTTCGCCGTATGACCATGCATTAAGAAGATCCGGATGCACGAGGATTAACCCAAGAACAATCCCGAGCAGCGGACTTCCTCCAAAGCGTTTCACAGCTGACCAGCCGATTAAGGCAGGGAGGAACGTAAACGCCGTATTCGCAATCAAGTTAATAATGCCGGATAAATCAGCCCACTGCGGATAAACATCAATAAGAGATTTATCATCAAAGAAAATTCCTGCACCACTCAGGATGTTGTTAATTCCCATCAATAAACCAGCTGTTACGATCGCCGGCAAAATCGGAATGAAAATATCAGCCAGCATTTTTACCGCTTTTTGGATAGGATTCAGTTTGCTTGAAGCTGCATCCTTTACGTCTTCTTTTGAAGATTCGGCCATTCCGGTTTGTTCGGCCATTTCCTTGTAAACTTTATCAACAAGACCTTGTCCAATCACAACCTGGAACTGGCCATTTGTCGAAAACGAACCTTTTACCATATCAATCTGATCGAGTTTTTCTTTATCCACTTTGCTTTCGTCTTTCAAAGCGAAGCGCAAACGAGTGACACAGTGTGTAGCTGCCGCAATGTTATCTTTACCGCCGACAGCATCAACGATATCTCGGACTTCCTGTTTGTTCACACTCATCTATTTCAACCTCCCGTAATCGTTTTCATTAATAGCCTAGTATTGCCTAAAAACGCCTTCCATTTATCCCATTTCACATTCCTGTATATACAAGTTACAAACATATTGTATTCCTGTATATACATGTTGTCAACAAAAAAACGTAATCGTTTTCACGGGCTAAGCTAATTTCCCTTTTAATCAGGCTATTTGCCAAATCCATCCATCTTTTTGTTAATGTGATGCTTGTATCATTTTTCGCATAGATTGTTGTTTTTCATGATAAATGTTGTCCGTTCCTTGCAGCAAGAGGAACTTGCTTTCCGCGGGGAGCATGAGAGCCTCCTCGGCTTTGCCTGTGGGGTCTCCCATTTTGCTCTAATTCCCGCAGGAGTCAAGTTCCTTCCGCTGCAATCCACTAAGGCTATTACCATATAATCGGTTAGCAACAATATTTACGAAAATAGCCTTATAAAAAGAGCGCTTTTGAAAAATATCGTACGAGGACCGAATAATTATGTACATAAGCTGCAGCCCATCCTTCACCCGCCTTTCTATCATTATTCCGAATTAATTATCCATACCCTCTATCATCTGCAAAATAGCACTCTTTTCACTTTTTTGTTTTATGCTGGCGAAGTTAAAAAGCTTTTTCGATCGCCTCCAGCAGGTTTGTGCCCACTCACGCTGTTTTCCGGCCATTCATTGCTTTAATAGCCGAGAACAAAAAAATAGACCACGCTTTTTAAGCGTGGTCAAAAAATCAGCAGCAAAAATCAAACGGGTGAAACGGAGGGGATGCAGGCACATTCCACTTGGGAGTATGAACAGGGTCCCCCCAGTGCCATGCTGCAAGGGCAGCTGCACATGCGTCCAGTCCATGATTTGTTTCTGCTGCATAAGCAGTTATTCCCTCCATCCCCCATTTCTCAAAATAAGGAATGAGATGAAGCCTTGATTCTTCATTCTTTTTATAAGTAAGAGCAAGATGACGGTCTTCTTCCTTCAGCCTGAGCCCCAAAGCAGCTCCAGGATGAACCTCTACAATGGATGCCGTCAGGTTCTGCAGAGATCTGCTTAGGCCGATCCCTCTCAGAGTCAGATACACCATTCGATGAAAGGTGGGCGGCATGATGGAGCCATGAAACAATCCAGCTGCTTTTATTACATTTCTTATCTCTTTATCTGAAGGACGATCTCCGCCGCCGTCCTGATAGGATAATGGAGCATCAATTCCTACTATGACCTCTTCTCCGCAAGAAGAAAGAACTGCAATTGTTTCAATGATCTTTCTGTCACTATTATTAAAGGCAAGATTCTGAAGGCTAAGGACATTGCCTTCTCTTTTAAAAATCGCCATTGCTGTGTCCTGATGATTTGCGGGTCCGGCTAAATCTATTCCTACTGCATACAAAAGAAATCTCCTTTCACAAATCAAATTTCAATTGTTCATGGTCCAATGCCTTTGGAGAACTTGCGGCCATGCCAGACTTGGATTTTCTTGCTGCCTGATTCGCTTTCTTCACATCCACGACCGGCGCCTGATAATCTAAGTGAAAAAAACCCGGATAATGCCAAGGCTCATGGATATGTTTAGAAGGTACATTTGCAAGACTTGGCAAGTATCTCTTGATGAAAACCCCGTCTGAATCTTCTTTTTTTCCTATTTTCACGGGATCCTGCACTTTCTGCGACATCTTTTGAATTTGATGAACATGAATGATGGGTTCATAGTCCAGAAAAAGGGAAGCTAGGGCATCCGAGCACATTTGCACGTTCAGTGAAAGCGTATTAACGGCAAAAGAAACAAGCACGCCTCGATATTTCGATGGAATCCAGCCCGTTTTATGAAGGCAATTCATTGCTGCATCTATCATGGGAATCCCGGTTTCTCCATTAAACCACCTCAAAAACAAATCATCTTTTTTAAATGGATTATGCTCAGATTCAAGGACATTTCCCTGCTCCATCAGCTTCCACCGTTCCTTAAGACGGTCCTGAAAAGATGTTAATTGTTTCACAAGAAACAAATTATCACAATTTTCTATCTTTATTGACGTTTTTTGGACGACTGTCCGAAACGAAATGTTCCCCCATGCCAAATATGGCGAAAGTCTGCTTGAAGATACCGTTGAATGAAGAAGGTTGGAACCATTCTCTTCATATGATTGAAACCGCTCCTCCAAAAAGGTTTCAAGCGTTTCCATTGCCTGCTGTTCGCCGCCCTGCTGGCCGAATCTGATTGGTTCGCCTGAAACAGAAAATGATTTGAGCTTTTCAGCACCAATATGGAAACTGATTGAACTATCCGCGGGCACTCTTATTTGCCCTGGACTGTCAAAAGGCTCACTTTGACAAAATAGATCCCACCTATCCTGAAATGTTCTCCCGCTGTTTTTTTCGTTAATGGGATACTCCAAAAACGTGAGACCTCTCTCATTCATCCATTCTCTTACTCTTTCATTCCTCTCATGTTCGGCCCGCCCCGCTTTTTCTTCATGAGCATACAAAGTAAATGGACCGTATGTTTTAAAGACTGCAGACAATGCCTCTTCCATTTCCCCGATATAGGTAAATAATCTGCCGCCCCTATCTTCTAAAGCACTCTGCAAATCTTCTAAACTTTCGCGGACAAACTGAAAGTGCCTTGCAGAGTAATCTTCTTCTGACCAAATAGATGGTTCGGCTGCATACAGCGGGAGAACTTCCCCATATAAAGCAGCATCAGCAAGGGGCTTATGATCAGCTATCCTTAAATCGCGTTTAAACCAGACGACATTCATGAAATCACTCCATCACCGTTGTCTATTAGGACCATTTCGAGTATATTTTATCTTTATAAAAAGCAGAAGCTCTGGAACTGAAAGTATTTCGCTTCTTCAATATTTTATCAAGCTGAAAGGCTTTCTCGTTCAGCTGCACCTGCAGCTTCGCTTTTTCCATTTCATCCGGACATTGAGCAAGAAGCTGTTCTAGCGTATGAATCGCTTTTTTCAGCTCGATGTCTTCGTCCATCATGTTCGCGTTTTTCATCATTTTATAGGACATCCGGAGCTCAGGCGGGATATGAGACAAATCTTCAAGCTGCAGCGGCTTTCCCATGCCGGGAAGCTGTTTAAATTCGCCATCTTTTATCGCTTGTTTTATTTTATCTTCCGACAGAATCGTGAAAAGATCCATTCTTAACCCTCCCCAAAAATCCTTCTTTAAATTAGGTTACACAATCAGCTTCATTATTCCTTCTTAAAATATAGAGGTTTCATGACAAAGAATCAAACAAACGTTCTACAGCCAGGCTGTGCAGCATATCATTTAGAATCACAAGTAAATGGAGGCATCCAAATGAGCGATTCAAAAACATTTCAGATCCCTGAAGAAATGGTTGCACGTTATGCTTCGTTAAATGAGAAGGCGAAGAAAATAGAAGAGGAACTTGCAGAGATGAAAAAAATCTTCAATTCCTTTTTCGATCATACGCACGGAAAGCTCTGCAAAGGCGAAGAGAGAATCGGTGATTACAAGATTCAAAGGCAAATCCGGCACTCAGAGCAATATCACACCGAGAAAACAGTCAAGGTATTAGAAGATTTAAACTTAACGGACTGTATTATTTCAGTAAAACAACCTGATAAGCAAAAAATTGATGCAGCCCTTACACTCGGCATGCTTTCAGAAGATGAATTAAAAGACTGTCTGATCAGAAAAAGCTCTCAGGCTATTGTAGTTAAAGCAATCAAATAAGGGTATAAAAAAAGAAGATCCGCTTCCAGTTAGATGGAAGCGGATCTTTTATTTATACATGGCGCCGAAAATCTGATAGTAGGATTTAAAAACCGGCGGATCAAACTCTACCAGATATGGACCTTCGCCTTTTTTCGCAAGCATTTGCTTTACGATGCCTGCTCCTGATGCTTCTGTAAAGATGAGCTGAAAGGATTCAAGCTTGATGGCATAGCTTCTCGCTCTCCACTCATCATTTACCGTTTCCTCTCCCCTTGGAAGATCAAAATATTTTCTCCATTTGGTAACGGCGGAGTTTAAATCTTTTACGATATAATGCACTTTTGAAATGGATACGTCCAGGTTCCGTCCCGAGAATGCCCCATTCTTATGTAAGTCTTGCTTCCGTTCATCATCTGTCTGTTTCCATTGAATAAAAAAAGGCAGCGGACAGTCTTCATCGCTTTGCTGAATAAAAAGCATTTTCCATTCTATTAGGCTGCCGTCTTCTCTTTTTCTGCTGGCTTCAATGACTTCACCTGTTTCAAGCCCTTTTTCATTAAGCTCATCTTTTACTGCCTCAATTCGGTCTGTCCGAATCGCTATCTGGCCTAATCCCTCAGCAGGCTGCTTTAACAGGCGATGAATCAGCGGATTCTTTGTTCCGTTAGCTTTTTTACGGTCTTCGACAGCCAGAAACTCCAAGTAAGCCAGATCACTGAAATAACATAAGCTGTTGTGAGATCCCCAGTTTTCATGACGGCCTCCCATCACAGCCTGTAAATCCTGTTTTATGAAAAGATTTGCGGATTCTAGAGGATGCCTGTCTACAAAATGCACAATGTGATCAAGTTTGAATTCCATAGATTCACTCCTTTTCTTCACGATATCTCTATCATTTTTTTAAATGTGCAAAACGGTCTTTCATTAAAAACTATCATCTCTTCCATGTATTCACAAGCATGAATACGTTGCTCTTCTATTCAGCTGAGAGGTATCATAGAGAAGGTGTGATTTTGAAAAAGCGAGGATAACAGCATGAGACTCAGGGATTGGGACCGAAATTTAAAAATACGCTTATTTGGCGAAGCACTGATGAATATAACATATTGGATGTTTTTCCCGTTTTTAACGATATATTTTGCTGAGGAATTCGGGAAGGAACAGGCAGGATTTTTGCTTGTGTTTTCACAGATTTTTTCAGTTATGGCTAATTTAATGGGAGGCTACTGCGCGGATCGTTTCGGAAGAAAAAAAATGATGGTGCTGTCTGCTGTTGGACAGGGTCTGTCGTTTCTTACGTTTGCTCTATCCGTTTCGCCTTGGTTTGAAGCTCCATTGGTTGGTTTTATCTGCTTTGCGTTTGCGGGAGTTTTCGGGTCCTTTTACTGGCCGGCCAGCCAGGCCATGATTGCAGATGTCGTAGAAGAAAAAGACCGCAGCAATGTGTTTGCCGTTTTCTACACATCCATTAATCTCGCAGTTGTTATTGGCCCGATTTTAGGTGCGATTTTCTATGTGAATTACTTCTTTGAATTATTAGTGTTCGCAGGGTTCGTTTGTTTCTTGCTTGCAGGGCTGTTATTTCTGTGGACTCGTGAAACCGCGCCTTCAACTGGCAGCAAGCTTGCCATCGGTTCTAAGTGGTATGAATTTCTGCTTCATCAAATACGGGAGTACAAGATTATTTTCAGGGATAAAGCTTTTCTGCTTTATATCGGTGCAGGAGTGCTTGCAGCTCAAACCTTTATGCAGCTTGATATGCTGATTCCTGTGTATACAAAAGAAACCGTGCAAAACGCGCAGCTGTTCTCACTTGGAGATTGGTCCATCTCTCTTGGCGGTGAGCAGGCTTTCGGGTTTCTGCTGTCAGAAAATGGCCTGCTTGTAGCCATTCTGACAATTTCCGTGACAAAGTGGATGACGGCTTATAAAGAAAGGAACGTTTTCATCCTGTCCTCTGTCATATACGGAGTCTCGATTTTCCTTTTTGGCCAGTTCGGCTTTATCTGGGGACTTTTTTTCGCTATGGCGCTCTTTACATTTGCCGAATTGATGACAGCAGGATTGCAGCAAAGCTTCGTCTCAAAGCTTGCACCTGAACATATGCGCGGACAATACTTTGCGGCAGCCAGCCTCAGGTATACCGTAGGGCGGACGATTGCCCCGCTTTCCATCCCGATGACCGTCTGGTTTGGTTTTCAATGGACCTTTGCCATACTGGGGATTCTTGCATTGGCAAGCGCGCTTCTCTATTGGATGATGTTTTCAGTTTATGAGAAAAAAACAGCTGGCACACGGTCTTAAGTCCGTGTGCTTTTCCCTGTTCTCTAAAGTCTTTTTTCAAAAGAGGATCTCCAGCTGTCTGACAATGCTTTTACTTCAAGGATTCTCTTTATTGCCTCTGTATTTTGTTTATCGTGGTATTTTAGTTGATTGGCAGCCGTAATGGAAACACCTTTTGCTTGAGATTCCATCAGCTCTAACCCATCTTCTTTGCTGACTCTGCCTTCTTTCAAAACACGGAAATAAAAGCCGGTGAACTTCGTATTCTGAATTTGGACCGGCAAATCCTTCACCTGATGCTTCATCGCAAGCTTAAAGCATGGCTGACGCGGCTGGCTTACTTCTACTATTGCTTCACCAAATTGAAAGACATCTCCAAGGAAGACATTTTCTTCGGTCAGTCCCCTGATAGTGAGATTTTCTCCGAAAGCTCCCGGCTCTAATTGAACACCCAGGGCATCTTCCCAATAAGAATAGTGATCAAATGAATACACGCAAACGGCTTTGTCCTCTCCTCCATGATGTACGAGATCTGCCTGGCCGTCTCCTTCTAAATTCGTTTTTGACAGAAAAAGCTGATGCTCCACAGGCTCCTTATAGATTCCCGTCTCAATTTCCCTTCCGTTATACAAAACCATACTTGGCAAACCAATATTCAGTGATTCCAGTGCAAATTTTATCTTTTTCACCTTGTCCCCACCAATCTTTGTCTTCCTATCATTATTTTCCCACAAAAATGGTTCCGGCACATTTAAAAGTTTTAGCTCCTGCACCTAGCGGGAATATTACGTGAGTACACTGAGGAGGAATAATAATGAACAACTATACAAAACAATTTATCAACGGCGAATGGATTAATGGGTCCAGCGATAAAAAAATTAAAAATACAAATCCGTTTAATGGCGATTTGATAAATGAATTTAACTCTGCAGATGAAGGAGACCTTGACCGCGCTTATCTGGCGGCAGAGCAGGCTCAAAAAGAGTGGGCTGCCACGCTGCCGCAGGAAAAACAGACAGTTCTGGACAAGGTAGCTCATGCTTTAACAGAGCGGAAAGAAGAAATTATTGATATGCTCGTTCATGAATCAGGAAGTACTAAAGTAAAGGCTGAAGTTGAATGGGCTGCCACACTTCGCATCGTTAAAGAAGCAAGTACTTTCCCTTACCGTATGGAAGGAAAAATTCTGCCTTCTACTATTCCGGGAAAAGAAAATAGAATCTACCGTACAGCCAAAGGTGTCATCGGAATCATCGGACCATGGAACTTCCCTTTGCACCTTGCAATGCGCTCAGTTGCGCCCGCTCTTGCTGCCGGGAATACGGTTGTGATTAAACCGGCTTCCGAAGCACCGGTTACATCCGGATTTTTAATCGGCGAACTTTTTGAAAAGGCCGGTGCCCCTAAAGGTACGGTAAATGTCGTCGCAGGCAGAGGCTCTGAGATTGGCGATGCTTTCATCGAGCATCGGGTACCTAAATTAATTTCATTTACCGGTTCAACAGAAGTAGGCCGCCATATTGGAGAGCTTGCAGGAAAGCATTTGAAGGATACAGCTTTAGAGCTCGGCGGAAACAATGTTATGGTCGTTCTAGCAGATGCCGATCTAGAAAAGGCGGCCGAATCCGCAGCCTTCGGTAAATTCCTGCATCAAGGTCAGATTTGTATGGCACTGAACCGCATTATTGTGGAAGAAACCGTTCATGAAGAATTCGTCGCACTTTTCAAAGAAAAAGTCAGCATGCTTCAGGCAGGCGATCCAACCGATATAAAAACAGCTGTCGGACCGCTGATTAATCACGATCAAATAAAGAGGATCCAAAAAGACCTGGAAGAGAGTTTTGAAGCTGGTGCTGAAAAGATTCACGGAGGAGAAATTGACGGCAATGTGATGCATCCAATCATCCTGACAAACGTCACAAATGACATGCCGATTGCCAAAAATGAAATCTTCGGTCCTGTCGCTCCTATCCTTAAAGCGAAAGATGAAGCAGAAGCAATCCAGCTTGCGAATGGATCTCCATATGGTCTGAGCGGCTCTGTATTCACAAAGGATCTTCACCGCGGCGTGGCTGTTGCCAAGCAAATTGAAACAGGCATGATTCACGTCAATGATCAATCGGTCAACGATGAACCGCACGTTGCCTTCGGCGGAGAAAAAGACTCAGGCCTCGGCCGTTTTGGAGGGGAATGGGCGCTTGATAAATTTACAACGGTCAAATGGATCGGTGTACAGGAAAAAGACAGAAGCTATCCTTTCTTTGATTAACAGACACTCCTATTTATGGTACATTCAAAAATTATGCAGCGAATCATCTTACAGCAGCTGTACCTATAAATCATGAAAAAGAGCATCCAAATTGGATGCTCTTTGCTGTTCATTATTTTACCCCCGCAGGCACAACCTTTTGGCTAATGGCATAAATCAATTCAGGCGGCATTGGAAAAGATACAGCTGCCGGGTCCAGGGCCACAGCCGGAATGACTTTCTCTAAATCCCCCTCTGAAATGCTGTAGTCTGAAAAGTCAGCAGGAAGGCCCGCTTTATGCTGAAGCAGCTTGATTTTATCAATGACTTTATTTAATACTGCCGGTGCATCTTCATTCTTCGCTTCTACATTCAGTGCTTCAGCCAGCTGATGTATCTTTGGCAGGTACAGAGATGGTATTCCCTCCATAACAGCAGGCAAAAAGACGGCATTTGCGAGACCATGCGGAATGCGGAACATCGCGCCATAGGCATGGGCGAAATTATGAACGGGTATTGCATTCAGGGCAAAGCTGAACGCTGTGATTCCCATTAAACTTGCATGAAGCATGTCCATTCTCGCTCGAAGGTTCTCGCCGTCTGCAACAACAGTCAGCAGATTCTTTTCAATCAGCCGAATGGCATGCAGAGCATAGGCATCAGTCAGAGCAGTTGCATTTGGCGATGCGAATGCCTCAATTGCATGTGTGAGAGCATCAAAACCTGTAAACGCTGTAATATTTGAAGGCAATCCAACTGTCAGGTCAGGATCAAGGACTGCGATATCCGCACTGATAAATGGATTGATAATGTTTGTCTTCAGTTTTAATTCTTCGTTGTAGATTACCGCAATCGGAGAGACTTCAGATCCCGTGCCTGCTGTTGTCGGTATCGCAATATGCGGAATAGGAATGTGAGCTGCTTCAGGAAAAGATTCCATTAAAAACCCACCGGGGATGGCGTCATTAATATTCGTCAGCCCTTTATGCAGACAGTACTTTACGCCTTTAACTGTATCCAGGACACTTCCGCCGCCAACTGCAAGCAGCGCATCAGCACCAACCTCCCTTGCATAGCGGACAGCATCGTTTACACAGCTGCTTTCTGCATCCTGCTTAATATCGAGATAGATACCTGCAAGTTCAGGCCCAGTACCGTGTGCGGTTAATTCAAAGATCTGTGCCGTCTTTTCGACAACTCCCGCTTTTTCAAGGCCGCGATCACTGAAAAGAACCACTCTTTTTGCACCAAGACCCCTGAACAGATCAGGCACCATTGCCCTTGTATTCGATCCGCTGTAGATGCCGGAGCGCAGCATGAACTGTGAAAATGTTGTTGTCAGCATTATTCTTCACCTCTATCGGTTTGATTTTGTTCAGAAAACAAAATACCGTACCAGTTCCGCTTATGAAGATCAGATACCATCGAGGTATGAACATGTTTTACTTGTGTATAAGCATCAAGGGAATGCTTGCCCATTTCACGTCCGATCCCGCTTTGCTTATAGCCTCCAAATGGCGCATCATTTCGGAGCATGTGCCAGTCATTGATCCAGACAACTCCTGCCTGAAGCTTTCTAGCAGCAGCGTACGCTTTGTTGACATCCCTTGTCCAGACACCTGCCGCTAATCCATAGATTGTGTCATTGGCGAGTCTGATTGCTTCTTCATCATCCGAATATTTGATAATAGATAAAACAGGCCCAAAGATTTCTTCTTGCGCAATTTTCATTTCATTCGTCACGTTTGTGAAAATTGTCGGTTCAATAAATGATCCTCCCTCACATCCAGGGACAGTCACTTCTTTTCCTCCGCATACGAGTGTGGCTCCTTCTTCTAAACCAGACTGAATATAGGCAAGAATCGAATCTTTTTGCTTTTTAGAAATAATGGGACCCACATCTGTTGATGCTTCAAGCGGGTTTCCAAGCTTCAATTTCTTTGTCAGTGCAAGCAGACCTTCTACAATTTCATCATGCATGCTCTCAGGCACGAACAAGCGGGTTCCTGATTCGCACAGCTGCCCGGAGTGCAGGAAAACTCCGAATAAACTTCCTGGTAAAGCAAGTGAAAGATCGGCATCTTCAAAAATAATATTCGGCGATTTCCCTCCGAGCTCAAGTGTTGTGTTTTTAACCGATTCAGCGGCAAGCTTCATAATACTGCGGCCAACTTCAGTTGATCCGGTAAACGCCACTTTATCGACTTTGGGATGACGGACAAGTGCTTCGCCAGTCTCTGCTCCGGGTCCAGATACGACATTGATAACTCCGGGCGGAACAACTTTTGAAATAATTTCTGCCAGTTTTAAAGTAGATAACGGCGTATAGCTTGCAGGCTTAATGACCAAAGTATTCCCCATCGCAAGCGCAGGCGCTATTTTCCATGCGGCAATCAGCATCGGCATATTCCAAGGTGTAATTGCCGCACAAACTCCGATTGGCTCTCTCCAGATGAAGTTATGAGCAGGGCCTGGGAACGGCGGATTTGGCAGCGTTTCAGAATACGGATAATCCAGCACAAATTTTCCGAACGTCTGAAATAGGTCGGCCATTTGCAGAATATCATTCGACGTAATGCGCCTGATTGTTCCTCCTGAACTGATGCACTCTAAAAACGCGAGCTCTTCCGCATGCTGAATGATCTGATATGCAATCGCGTTCAGCACCTTTGAGCGTTCTTTCGGCTTCATGCTTTTCCATTCTGTTTGATCAAATGCGTGCCTTGCAGCAAGCACCGCTTTGTCCACATCCTCTTTCGTTCCTTTAGATGCCTTTGCAGCGAGTTCCCCTGTTGCAGGATTGAAAATATCAAACGTTTCTAAAGAAACCGACTCTTCCCACTTCCCATTAATAAACAGCGGCAGGGTTAGGACATCTACATTTACACTCATGAACCTTCCTCCTCTATAAGTCGATTAAACAACGCCAACCTCGTATTCTGTCATTCGGTAAATCTCTTCCACTCTCTTTCCGCGCGCCCTTGCAAGAATATCCATGCGGACAGAGAGCTGTCTCATTGTGAAGGCCATTGTTTCATCAAGGGTATGGCCGAATGCATTTTGTTCACCTGACATGCCTTCCTGATTTAGTATGATTGCATAAGGAGTCAGCTGCTTCATTTTTTCTGAAACGAGATCAAAAATATGCTCATGCTCGCTGATCAGGCGCTGCAGAAGGAAGGTGCCGTAGCCGATATGCCTTGATTCATCCTTTTTCAAAAGCCCTACTCCTTTTAACAAACCCGGCATAATTCCTGCTTCCTCAAGCGATCTGTAAAAAGAGAAATAACCTGTTTCAGCGAGAACACCTTCCACAAACATGTTGTAGACAGTAGATGCTTCAGCTATCGCTTCAGGCGATTGATCATGGATGAGCCGATCCATCGTCTGCGGCAGCAGCTCATAGAAAATCGTTTTATAAGTGTCTGTGTGGTAGATTGAGAGATCACCTGTTTCGCCAATGGCATTAAGAGCCAAACGGAAAAACTCGGTATGCTTTGCTTCTTCAAACAGAAATGTTGTCAAATACATTTCTTCTTCAAGACGCCCTTCTTTTGCAATGGCCATCATAAGCGGCAGCAAATCAAGCGTTACTGCTTCCTCTCCTGCCTGAAATTGCGAGATGAGGCGAAGAACTTCGTTTCTCTGCGCGTCGCTTAGACTCTTCCAATCTTTTGTATCTTGTGTAAAATCAATATCTGACGGATTCCAAATCCCAAATCGCTTCGCCTTCTGAAAAAGCCGGTACGGCAGTAACTCTTCATTAATACCTCTGCTGCTTGTCGTAATGATTTCGCGTTTGTTCATCGTTCCCTCCTGATTTGAATTATTTTTAATTGTGATGCCCTTATATTTGTAAGTGCTTACATTTTTATTTTACAATGAGAGATGAAGGTGAAATAGTACTGAAAAGGTAGGGGAGGAAATTGTCGAATGCTAGATGCTAGAGTAAGAGAATATATTCGTGAAGCTTCCCAAATTCACGATTTTACGAAAAGGACCGAGAGGATGGTCCTCGGCTGTGTTCAATTTTTCCCTTTCAAGCGCGCTGCCATTTTTACATACTCATCCTTCAGTTATGTAGGAGAAGGCTTAATTCAGGCAGACACAGAAAAAATCACACCCATGCACTGGATAAAAGAAGACGTCCGCTACATCCCGCCCGTATACAATGCCCTTAAGAATAATCAGCTTCAGCTCATTGACCTCACACAAAGCAACGTTCCTTTTCCAGAAAAGTACATCAATCAATTTAAGCTGTCCACCCTTGCCATCATTCCGATCAGCAGCTCGAATAACGTGATAGGCTGCGTTCTTGCCGACCAGTATACAGGCAGGAGGCAATCTATTAGAAGTCATGTAGAGCAGCTGTCTTACTACTTCCAGGAATTTATTTCGCAAAATTCTAATCGTATTCTAAGCAAACGGGAAACCGAAGTCCTTCAGCATCTGGCAAATGGCTATTGCATGAAAGAAATGGCTGAACACATGAAAATCAGCGAATTTACTGTGCGTGATTATCTAAGTGCTGTGATCCGGAAATTAGGGGTAAAGCACCGCGCTGAGGCTGTTGCGGTAGGACTCAGGAAAGGCATTATCCATTAAAAAACCCGCTGCCTATTATTTGCGCGGGTTTTAGAGAGACGAAAGTTTAAATTTTTTGCCCTTCGATGGCAAGCGGAGTCGCCTAACTGAAACAGGTGCTTCCGCTTTCCTTAGATTAGCGGTCTTCTCATGCATTCTTCAGTTTCAAAGCCAAACTGTCTGTAAAGATCATGAGCATCCTTGGTGGCAAGGCCCATTTTCGTGTTTTTGATTGCGGGATGAATGATGATGCATTCCACTAAGAATTTCCCAAGCCCGCGTCCCCTGTATTCCTGGTCAATGATGACATCCATGATCCATGAAAAGACTGCCTGATCTGTTATGACTCTGGCAAAACCTATTTGTCTTCCATTCTGACCGTACAATCCGAAACACAAAGAGTGCTGAATGCTCTCTTCTATTACTTTTCCAGAGCGGCCCTTTGCCCAGTATGACTCACTGATCCAAGCCTCTATCTTTTCAATTTGCAGCAAGGTTTGATCGTCTGACACGAGATATTCTTTTTTCTGCCATTCCACCTGCAGCATCTCCTCTCTATCTTTTAATTTGATTATAATAGGTAAACATCGGGAAATGAGACGTTAGGAGGCGATTTTTATGATGAAAACCTTAAATATGATTGCAGCTGGCCGGGTACAGGGAGTCGGCTTCCGTTTTCACACCCAGAAGCTTGCCGCTTCACATGAACTGACAGGCTGGGTGAAAAATAGAGATGACGGAACTGTTGAAATGATGGTTCAGGGAGAGGACAAGCAACTGGAAGATTTCCTGAAGGATTTGAAGGAAGGCAATCGTTATGCTAAGGTAGACGACATTTCAGTAAAAGGGGAACTTCAGTCTGAGACGTTTTCTGAGTTTAAGATTGTGCATTGAACTGGACTCTAACAAAAATGACCATGAGAATGGTCTTTTTCTATGTGCCCTTGGCAAATACCTTCCTTCTGAAACAGGAATTCTTCAACCTGTTTTCAGTTAAAGGTGAGTTTACTTTCCAAAACTGCTCAAATACTTTCATAAATGCCCATTTTACATGCAGAAATCAATTAAATACTTTCCAAAACGCCTCAAATACTTTCTTTTTTCCAACAACCTCCTAATTATCATAAAAAAACAAGCCCCCGCAAGAGCTTGTTCTAATAAGCACGATCCTGATAAAAATAGTTCGGCTTGTTGATTTTATTTTCATACTGCTTATGAAAAATATAAGTTGTCGCCGGGGACAATGGAGGAATCAGCCAAGTCCAGTCTCCAGTCACGTCGCGTCCCTCTGACATTTCATTATGTTCAAACCGCTTAAATTGCTGGGCAGCTGTATGATGATCGACGATGCTGGCACCAGCTTCTTTAAAAGAATGCAAAACAGCAACGTTCAGTTCAACAAGCGCTTTGTCTTTCCAAAGTGTCGCATTGGAGGAGGTATCCAGTCCCAATAGTGAAGCTACTTTTGGAAGCATGTTATACCTGCCCTCATCCGCCAGATTCCTTGCGCCAATTTCTGTTCCCATATACCAGCCATTGAACGGTGCCGCAGGAAATGTCATCCCGCCTATTTCAAGGCTCATGTCAGAGATAATTGGAACGGCATACCATTTGGCATTCAGCTCACTGAACTCCGGGTATTGAGGATGTGAGATTGGAATTTCCAGCACAATTTCTGAGGGGATTTCATACCAAACCGGCTCTCGATTTTCTGCCTGAATGACAAGAGGAAGCAAATCATAGTCCGTCCCTTCGCCCTTCCATCCAAGTTCTTCGCATTTCTTTGTAAATACGATGGATCCCGGATCGCCGATAATTCCAGAATCTGTTTCGTAGCCTGCATATCTAAGCAGCTGATGATTCCAGATCCGCACTGGCGCAGTTCCATCCTCCCCTGGCTTAAAAATCGTAATCAGCGGACGGATTCGGCCGTTATTTGTTGCATATTCTATATGTGAAAACAGTGCGTCCCTGATTTCTTCTTCCGCAGCAAGCTCTCTTGCATCCACCACTCTAAGTGTGTTCCAAAATAAACGGCCAATACATTTATTGCTGTTTCTCCAAGCCATTTTTGCCCCGTGCTCAAGTTCTTCAAACGTTAATTGATACTGACCCTCTTGACCCAGCAGAGATTTAATTTGCAATAAACGGGCAACGGTTTCTTCTTCCGATTTGCCGAGCTCATAATAACATTGCCTGATGAATTGCTCTGCTTCAATCATATATTCAAGTTGAGTAGCCACGATAACCTCCTAAATAACCAACTCTATATAGTTAAGACTACGTAAATTTTTCAAAAAAAGATCATATCCGATATCATTAAAGTATAGCATCTCTATTGAAGCATACTTTTACTACAAGCAAAACTTTCATGAACTTTTCTATACGGAAAAAATATATATGAAAGGAATCGCCACTAATTCATATGTATCAAGAGATTCGAGCACTATAAAAAAGATATTCTATAAAAATATGAAAAACTTATCATTTTTTTGTTGCAATATGAAAGCCCTTTATTTAAAATAGGTTTATGCAAGCGATTGCACATAGTTGCACGAATCTATTTTTAAAAAATATGTAAGCAATTCCGATTAGTAATGAATTCGTTTACAAACATTATATTTATTAAGGGAAAGAAGGGCAAAAGATGAAGAACTTATTATCGTTCGATTTCTGGCAAAAATTCGGTAAAGCCTTAATGGTTGTTGTAGCAGTTATGCCAGCAGCCGGTATTATGATCTCACTCGGCAAGTTAATCGCCATGTCAGGCGGAGATATCACATTGGTGCAAACGATTGCACGAGTAATGGAAGACATCGGTTGGGGCATCATTACCAATCTTCACATCCTGTTTGCAGTAGCCATCGGGGGTTCCTGGGCTAAGGAACGCGCTGGCGGAGCATTCGCTGCATTAATTGCATTCGTTCTTATTAATCGTATTACAGGCGCAATCTTCGGTGTTAACTCTGCCATGCTTGCAGATCCTGAAGCTACTGTAAACTCTTTATTCGGACAAGAATTAATTGTTAAAGATTACTTCACATCTGTTTTAGGTGCTCCTGCACTAAACATGGGAGTATTTGTAGGTATCATTGCAGGTTTCCTTGGTGCAAACCTGTTCAACAAATATTACAACTACAGCAAACTGCCTGAATCACTTTCGTTCTTTAACGGAAAACGCTTCGTGCCTTTCGCAGTTATCGGCGGATCTGTTGTAACCGCTGTCGTATTATCTCTAGTTTGGCCATTTATTCAAGGTCTATTAAATGACTTCGGTCAATGGATTGCTACTTCACGCAACACAGCTCCAGTTGTTGCACCATTTATCTTCGGTGCCCTTGAGCGTCTGCTTCTTCCGTTCGGTCTGCATCACATGCTGACAGTTCCGATGAACTATACATCTCTTGGCGGAACTTACGAAATCTTAACTGGCGGAAGCGCCGGATCAACAGTTGCAGGTCAGGATCCTTTATGGCTTGCATGGATTGCCGACTTAAATAACTTCCTTGCTGCAGGAGATACTGCAAGCTATAACCAATTGTTAAACGATGTTACTCCAGCACGCTTTAAAGTTGGACAAATGATTCTTTCTACAGCTTCACTTATCGGTATTGCTTATGCGATGTACCGCAATGTTGACAAAGAAAAACGCACGAAATACAAATCAATGTTCTTATCTGCAGGTCTTGCAGTATTTTTAACAGGTGTAACTGAGCCTATCGAATTCATGTTCATGTTTGCTGCTCCACTTCTATATATTGTGTACGCTATTACAACAGGTCTTGCTTTTGCGATTGTCGATATTATCGATATCCGTGTTCACTCATTTGGTTTCATTGAGCTCTTAACCCGTACTCCAATGATCATCAAAGCTGGTTTATGGATGGATATTGTGAACTTTGTTCTTGCATGTTTAGTATTCTTCGGCCTTAACTTCGGAATCGCTAACTTCATGATCAAACGATTCAACTTCCCTACTCCGGGACGCAATGGAAACTACATCGATTCTGAAGAGCCTGCTGCTAAAGGCACTGCTGCAGTAAACAGCGATTCACAAGCATCTGCTATCATTACTTTGCTTGGCGGATCTGCTAATATTGAAGATGTAGATGCATGTATGACACGCCTTCGTGTTACAGTAAAAGATTCAAGCAAGGTTGCAGGCGAGGCGAAATGGAAAGAAAATGGCGCTCTCGGTTTAATCATTAAAGACAAAGGTGTACAAGCAATCTACGGACCGAAAGCAGATGTTTTAAAATCTGATATTCAAGATACGTTAGGAGCTTAACCATGAAATTATTAACGCTTAATTGTCACTCTTGGCAAGAAGAAAACCAGATGGAGAAAATCAAAACACTGGCGAAAACTATTCAGGAGAAGTCATATGATGTGATTGCCCTTCAGGAAGTCAGCCAGCTTGAAGATGAAGCCATCGTCTATGATCAGGTTAAAAAGAACAATTACGCGTTAGTTCTTCTCGATGAATTAAAACAGCTTGGGGTAACCGATTATAAGCTCGTCTGGGGCTTTGCCCATATCGGATACCCTGGGTATGAAGAGGGTCTTGCGATCCTGACTAAACATCCTGTTGTGGATTCAGAGGTCTTCTGCGTGACAAAAGGGCAAGATACCTCTTACTGGAAAACACGCTCGATCGTACGTGCGACCATCAAATACAATGAGAAACTGGTCTCCTTCTACTCATGTCATCTTGGCTGGTGGCATGACGAAGAGGAGCCGTGCAAATTCCAGCTTGATTCACTTCTTCAAAAGCTCGACCGATCTCATCCTTTCTTCTTAATGGGTGATTTCAATAACAGCGCTGAAATAAGAGATGAAGGATATGATTATCTTCTATCAAACGGTTTATATGATACGTATACACTCGCTGAAGATAAGGATTCAGGCATAACCGTTAAAGGCAAAATTGCCGGATGGGATGAAAATAAACAAGATTTGCGCATTGATTTGATTCTATCAAGTGTTGAGGTTAAAGTGCTGTCATCAAAGGTTATTTTCAATGGTGAGCATAAATCAGCCGTTTCTGATCATTATGGTGTGGAGACAGAGATTTCCATGTAAATGAAGGCTGCTTCTTTTAAAGAGGCAGCTTTTTTTTGCATTTTGTCATCTTTTCTTCTTCATTATACGTTTATCCTATATACCTCACGGGGAAATTAAAAAGGTTATAGGGAGGTCGACCATGAAAGATTTGCTAAGAAGAATTCACCAGCACGAATTAAACGACTTATCAGCAGTTATTGCCTATTATTTTTTACTATCCCTTTTTCCGCTGCTAATTTTTTTAATTGCCATGTTCCCTTATTTTTCGCTCGATGTCACACCACTATTAACGTGGATTAATCACTACGTGCCTTCTGAAACAGCTGAGCTGCTTACAGAACAGATTAGAAGTCTGTTTGGGGAAACAAACAGCTACATACTTGCATTCGGTGTGATCGCAGCGCTCTGGTCTGCAAGCAATGCAACGCATATTTTAATTCGGGCTTTCAACCGGGCGCTTGAGATTAAAGAAACCCGTGCTTACATCAAAGTCCGCATAGATGCTCTGCTTTTGGCAGCAGGACTTATTATTACGATTACAATCGCCCTGCTTCTTCCGGTATTCGGAAAAGTCATCATTGACACCCTGACCCGCTATGCACCTTTTCTTGAAAATATAAATCCGCTGCTGAATCAGGCAAGGTGGATCATTTCATTTTTCATGATTAATTTGGTTTTGCTCGCTCTTTATTATTTTGCGCCAAATGAAAAGCTCGGGTTTTTTGATATCTATTTCGGATCACTTTTAGCAACATCACTCTGGAGCATCAGCTCTTATGGATTTTCTTTTTACGTGGATAATTTCAAAGCCTTCAACGCTGCTTATGGAAGTTTGGGAGGCATTATTATTTTGCTCATATGGCTTTATTTCACCGCCTTCTCCATTCTGCTTGGAGGAGAAATAAATGCCATGCGCGTCTGCCGCAGAAAGAAAAAGTACTGTCCGGATTGATTTTCTCCTTAATGTACCAGTTTGATATTTATGGAAGCGGGTATTTTCACAATAAGAAGACGAAAGAGAGGAGAAAAGAGATCTCATGTTGGATTTCATCATAAATCTGCTGCGGGAGTTTGGAATATGGGGTCTTATGGCGGGTCTTGCAATTGAAGCCTCATCGCTGCCTTTTCCAGGTTCACTTATAACCCTTGCGTATGGCTATTTACTGGATTTATCGATTCTCCAATTAATCTGGATTGCCTTTTTAGGCAGTGCGGTTTACACGGTATTCAGTTTTATTCCCTATTGGATTGGATATAAATTAGAGCATAAAATGAAAAAGAAGCTGACCAAAAAGAAAAAAACATTCGAGAAAACACAGCGCTGGTTCAAAAAATGCGGACTTTGGAGCATTGCAATTGCGCGTCCTTTAGGAATCGGCAACTATATATCTTACGTTTCGGGCCTGTCCAAGGTAAAAGCTTTGCCATTTGCCGGACTTACATTTTTAGGGGTATTCCCTCTGAATATCACGATGCTCTGGCTTGGACAGATCGGCAATCTAAAATCGATCTCTGCTTTCATGTCAGATATGCAGACTTATCTTATGATTGCTGTCGGATTAGCGATTATCCTATTCCTTCTATACCGTTTTGTTTACAAGAAGAAGGATTGTCCTGATCCAGCCAGTTCCTCCGGTCAAAAAATATAATAAAAATAATCCAAGGGGAAAATCCCCCTGGATTATTTTTTTGCACCAAACAGATAAATCAGTGTCAAAATGATACATATCGACAGAGTGATTATCGTACCGATTGGCGGTGAAGTCATTAATATCCCCGCCAGAATGGCAAGTAAAGCGATTAATGAAAACCATGATGTATATGGATAGCTTTTTACAAAAAATCCTTTTAGCACTGTACCTGGTTTTCTGCTTTTCAGATGAGCAAGTGTAAGCAAAATCCAAATGGATAAAATCGCGTATCCGGGTACGACCATTAGATAGCCAAATGTTTCACCTTCAGCAAATACAGCAACAATTACTCCTATATATAAGAATGAAGTACTCGCAAGCAGTGCTCTGACAGGCACACGTTTAGAAGATAACTTCGAGAAAAACTTCGGTGCGTTTCCGTCCAAAGCCTGTGTGTACAGGAGACGTGATGCAGCATACATCCCGGTGTTTGCTGCGGATATCACAGCAGTCAGCAGGACGAAATTCATAAATCCTCCGATATATGGAATGCCAAGCGTATCAAATACCGTGACAAACGGGCTTTGCTTACCAACCTCATTCCATGGCATCAGACTGACAATGACAAGAATCGGAAGGACGTAAAAGACTAAAATACGGATAATAACACTGCGTGCTGCTTTTGGAATAACCTTTTCCGGGTTTTCTGTTTCACCAAGCGTCATCCCAATCATTTCGGTGCCGCCGAATGAAAACATGACAACAAGCATGGAAGCAGCAATACCTGATATTCCAAATGGAAGAAATCCGCCGTGCTCTGTCAGGTTTCCAAATCCTGCAGCACTTTCTCCATTAAAACCTGCAAAAATCAGAACTCCTCCAAGTAAAATAAACAGGGTTAAAACGGATACCTTTAAGGCAGAAAGCCAGTACTCTGTCTCTCCAAATATGTTAACTGCAAACAAATTAATAACAGTAATTAAGACAGAAACAATCAACGACAGCAGCCATAGCGGCGTATCTGTAAACCAGTATTTCAAAAACCCAGCCGCTGCTGCCATTTCTGCCGCCATAACAAGCATCCAGCTGATGAAATAAATCCATCCTGCAAAAAAACCTGCATATGGACCGAGAATCGTCTGAATCAAATCTCTCAATGTTTTCGCTTTAGGCTGCTGAACAGCCATTTCAGCCATTGCCTGCATGACAAAATATAAAATAATACCCGCTAATAAATATGATAAAATGACACCGGGTCCCGCAAGTTCAATGGATGAACTGCTTCCCTGAAAAATGCCAGCCCCAATTGCACCGCCAAGGGCGATCATCGTCACATGCCTTGATTTAAGCCCTCTGGCTAATTCTTCATTGCCTTTAGCCGGCTTTTCATTATTTAAACTCATGCTCGTCTCTCCTTACTAAAGTTCTATGCTCTTTTGCAGTACATGTTATCTTAACAAAAAAGCAGAAACGTGAAAACTGCCTGAAATTTAGGTATTTTTCGTCAGCTCCCAAATCTCTTTTAAAACCGGCATCTCTCCTTTTTCCTCTTCCGTCACCTTATCCCAGTGAATCCCGTCCGGCTTGCTGTATGGTGTGTTCGTTTCCAACACACCGAGCTCTGTAACGATATAATCCACAGGTAAATCATATGTATCCACTTTAAACTCTTCCTCTGTCACTTGAATACTGTGAATAGTTGATATAACAGGAACATGAGGATTTCCAAGCTCCATCATGATGGCATACTCGCGATCGGAATACCCTTCACCTTTGCCGATTCTTCTTCCGTCTTTATGAACAGCGACAGATCCGGCCACAATTAAATCAACCTTCGGCAGCTCTGATAACGGAACTTCTTTCCCATATTCTTTTATATTCTTTAAGCTGACAGCTCTGCGCTCTTCGCCTTCAGGAACCCATTCTCTTTTCAGCATGATAAAGCCTGCTTTTAACCTTGGAGTTGGAACGAGAAGTGTTTTTCCGTCTTTTATGACACGGGCGCGAAGAGGAAGCTGCGGCGCATCAGGATTTATTTTTATGACTTCCGCTTTCTTATATACTTCAAGCTGCGAGGCATACTCTGCCGCAGCTGCTGCCCCTTTAAAATTCGGAATTCTATTTTTTAAAGGAAACGGAAATCCCCCAAGTTTCTCATTCTCAAGCCTGTCCCATTTATCCTGGCGAATTTCGTCCTTCGTTTTCATTGTTTATCCCCCTTCCTTTTCAGATCTAAATAATGTGTAGAGTTTTCAAATCGATTTTTTTCTATAAATCCCGCCTGTTTGTAAAACAGGGACGCTTCCTGAGTATCCGTTCTGAGAACAGCGACATCGAAAAAATCTTCAGCTTCTTCTAAAAGAGCTCTTAATATTAGTTCGCCGACACCTTGTCTTCTATGTTCTTTTGAAACATAAAATCTTCTTATGCGCCCAGCCTTTTCATTTTGTGAATATGGATCCTGATTTATGCCTCCGATGCCAATCAGTGTTTCATTATGAAATGCACCCAGCAGCATCTCACCTGGCTTATTAAACGTATTGTCGCCTGATTGATAATCAGCAGCGAGTCTTTCCAGAAAACGAAATCCCTCGCGTTTACTTTCGTCTAAAAGATTTAATATTTCTTCAGTCTTTACAGAATCCAGTCGTTTTACTGTAATCATGTTATTCCCTCTTTCTTCTTCATAAGAACATTTTAAAAGGCTCTTTCTTTGCCTTGTCCGCTGCAAGGTGATACGTTAATAAAAACGATATCAGGAGGATGAAAAAATGACGTATTCACAAAAACAAATACTGCTTGCAGATCGTCCATCAGGAAAACCAACAGCCGAGACGTTTCAATATGCAGAAGTGCCTGTGCCTACACCCGAGGAAGGACAGGTCCTCATCCGCACTCTGTATTTATCAGTCGATCCATATATGAGAGGCCGCATGAATGAAGGCAAATCCTATGTGGCGCCTTTTCAGCTGAATGAACCGATTTCAGGCGGAGTTGTTGGCGAGGTTGTCGATTCAAAAGGCAGCAAATTAAAACAGGGGGATATCATCATCGGCAATCTTCCCTGGCAGGAATACTCTGTGGCAGGGGAAAAAGAGGTCCGCCAGATTGACCCTTCCATCGCACCCATTTCAGCCTATCTTGGCATCCTTGGCATGCCCGGATTAACAGCGTATTTCGGTCTGCTTGATATCGGCAAGCCTAAAGAAGGCGAAACAGTCGTTGTTTCAGGTGCAGCAGGAGCAGTTGGTTCTGCAGTTGGCCAAATTGCTAAAATTAAAGGTGCACGAGTTGTGGGTATTGCGGGTTCAGATGAAAAAATCAAGTATTTGATTGATGAACTTGGATTTGATGCTGCTATCAATTATAAAACAGAAGATGTAGGAAAAGCACTTGCAGAAGCATGCCCAAATGGCGTGGATGTCTATTATGACAACGTAGGCGGAGAGATCTCAGAAGCTGTTCATAAACGGCTGAATAAATTTGCGCGAATTCCAGTATGCGGTGCGATTTCAACTTATAATTCAGACGGGGCTGACTTAGGTCCCCGCATTGAAACAACACTGATTAAATCAAGTGTCCTCATGCAGGGATTCGTAGTCGGCGATTTCTCTTCCCGCTTCAGCGAAGGCGCAAGAGAACTTGCAGGCTGGCTGCAGGAAGGCAAGCTGAAATATGAAGAGACCATCGTCGAAGGCTTTGAGAAGATCCCACAGGCATTCCTTGGCTTGTTTGAAGGAACGAATTTAGGCAAGCAGCTTGTGAAGATTGCTGAACCTGCTGTAAAATAATCCTCTTATAACGAAAAGTCGACCGTTATCGGTCGACTTTTTTAACATTGTATCCAATCACACGAAACATCCCAATCTGCTGGCAGGTCAGCATTAGAAATAATTTTATCCACTTTTTCAATAGGCACCATTTTATAGTTGGCGCGTGAACCAATTTTAGAGTGATCAGCTAAAACATAAACCTCTTTTGCATTTTGAATGATTATCTTTGAAAGAACGGCCTTTTCAAGATCATAGCAAGTGATGCCGTCATCAGCCGATATTCCGTCTATTGCTATGAAAGCTTTATCTACGAAAAATTCCTTTGCCATCTGCTCTGCCAGTGCCCCGGAGGAACGGAAATGCTTGCTTCTTACGCTTCCGCCGATAAAAATAACTTCTCCATCAAATTGATTTTTGTTCGAGTAAGAAATCAAAAGCGAAGCGACCGGAAAGGAGTTGGTTATGACCGTTACATTCTGGCAATCGCATAATGGCTTCACCATCTGCAGGGTTGTACTTCCCTCATCGATAAAAATCACGTCATTTTTTTTAATGGAAGAAACAGCTTTATGTGCGATGCACTGCTTTTCATCAATTCTGATAATTTCCCGTTCAAAGAGTGCCGGTTCTTCCTTTTCCTCCGAAAGCTTTATGGCGCCTCCGTATACCTTTTTAAGTTTTTTTTCATTTTCCAGCTCTTCTAAGTAACGCCTGATGGTTTCAGTTGAAACGTCAAAATCCTTTGCGAGATCGTTAACCTTCACTTTACCCTGTTTTTCTATTAGCTCAGCGATTACTTTTTTTCTTTCCTCTGCTAATAAAGACATTCCTCAGACTCCTAAATCACATATTATGTTCGTTTAAGTATTTAATCTTATTAGATAAATATACTATGATTTTCAAGCTTAATAAATATCTGCTGCTTTCTCTATTACTAATGGCCGTAATGTGCCTCGATTTTCACAGCTCCACAGCCTCTTTAAAAGATGTGTTTTTAATGGCAGCCAGTAATTGATCGATATCTTCAGGATACACCTCGCCGATATTGCCGATTCTAAACGTGTCCAATTTTGAAATTTTCCCCGGATAGATGACAAAACCCTTTTGCTTTAATTTTTCATAGAAGCCGGAAAAAGTAAAGGACTCGACTTCAGGGTACAAAAATGCCGTAATAATAGGCGACTGATTTTCAATGTTCAACAATACCCTAAAACCTATTTCATGCATTCCTTGAACCAGTCTGCGCTGATTTTCCCTATAGCGCTCATAGCGTGCATGAACTCCGCCCTCATTCTCGAGCTCGATCAACGCTTGAAAGAAAGCTCTGACCACATGGGTGGGTGATGTGAACCGCCATTTCCCTTCATGCTTTTCCATTGTTTCAAATTGATCATATAAATCAAGAGAGAGGGATCTGGCATTTCCCCTGCATTTGGCAAGCTCTTCTTTTTTCGCAATAATAAATCCAAAACCAGGAACACCTTGAATGCATTTATTAGCGCTGCTGATCAAATAATCGATTTTTAAGGCGGAGACATCAATCGGAATTCCGCCAAAGCTGCTCATTGCATCAACTATCGTGATTAGACCATGCTCCTTTGCGAGACGGCATATATCTTCAATCGGATTCAGCATTCCTGTTGTTGTTTCACAGTGTACAACAGCAAGATGTGTAAGATCTTTATGCGTTTCAAGCAATTCTTGTATAGATTCGATATCGAGAACGGTTTGCTCATCTGATCTATAAATGATCGCAGGGATCCCCAGGATAACCGCCATTTCAGCGATTCGTTCGCCATATGCTCCGTTGCATGCAACGAGGAGCTTTCCATTTTCTTTCGGAATTACGCTTGAAATGACAGATTCAACGGAAAACGTTCCGCTTCCCTGCATAAGAACAGCCGTGTATTCTTCTGAACCGGGTGCTGCAAGAGCTGTTAATCTCATTCTAATATCCTGAACGATTGCGTTATAATCTTTATCCCACGTGCACCAATCCTTTAGCATAGACTCACGGACGGTTTTTGAAGTGGATAAAGGTCCAGGTGTTAACAGCAAGTATGGATTATTCATGTTCTGTCTGCCCCTTTTCTATTTTTTCCAGTAACGGAATCAGTTCTGCAAATTCATTCAGCACATAATGAGCACCAGCTCGATAGAAACGGTCCCTTACTTCATCCATCTTTTCCTTTAACTCGTCCTGGTCAAGCCTTCTCACTTCATCTTCCGTCAGTCCAAGCTCATTGCTTCCAAGAATCACTCCTACTGCCCACATGCCAGCGTTGATGCCTTCTTTGATGTCTGAAACGGTATCACCGACTTTTAAGAGCTTGTTCATTGGATAAATGCCCATCTCGATTGCATTCATGTAGGTCATCCATGGATATGGGCGGCCCGCTTTTACATCATCAGGAGTAAAAAGATAATCGGGAAAATATCCTTTTTCCTTTGCGTAAGGCGCCACAATTTTCATCATTTCTTTTGTGTAGCCAGTGGTAGAGCCAATTTTCAAACCTTGTTCACGCAGCTTTTGTATCGTTTGAACCACACCTGGAAGAGGCGTTGTAAATTGAGGAAGAATATCAAATAAAATCGTTTCAAACTCTTCGTACATAGACTCCACATCCTGTTCAGCCGGTTCCTGACCATGAACAGTTACCCATTCTTCTTTAATGCGCGGCATTTCACATAGTGCCCGTATATGATCAATTTTTAATAATCCCATCGGTTTACGCGCTTCCTCTGCTGTAATGCTCACTTCCCGATTCAGAAAAACTTCTATAAACACCTGAAGCGGAGCAAAGCATCCATAATCAACCGTTGTTCCTGCCCAATCCAAAATGACTCCTTCTATTTTCCCCATTTAAAGTTCCTCCTTCATTGATTTACGATTTTTCATCCATTTTACAATCAGTTCATAGATAACCCTGACAAGAATGTTAGTTGCAACAATAAATATACTCATAGCAGCGGCTGAGGCTAGATTTCCGGCATCATCCATATTGACAATCGATACTGCTGCAAGCTTAAAATCTGCTGTATATAGAAATATGACCGCTGAAACTGTCACCATTGCGTTCACAAAATAATACATTGCTACTTCAAGAATGGCCGGCAGACACATAGGAACCGTCACCTTCATGAAGGTTTTATAAAACGGAACGCCCATAGACTCTGATACGAGCTCAAATTCTTTGTCCAGTTTTTTCAATGCTGTTGTTGCGGTAATAAACGAAACAGAATAAAAGTGAACAATATTTGCTATGACAATAATGGCAATGGTTCCGTACAGAAAATGAAACGGATTTGCTATCGTATATCCAAAGAATGATAGATTTTGCTTGCTGAAAAAAAAGATGTACCCAAGTCCAATGACAAGACCAGGAACTGCAAGAGGAATAAGAGATAAAAAGGTGCTCAATTTCCGGAGTCCAATCATTCCTCTGAATTTTTCAATCATATAAGCAAAAATGAACGTAAAGATCGTTCCAAAGATCGCTGTCAGAACAGCTGCAAGCAAACTATTTTTATAAGCTGTTAAGCCATCGCCCGTAAAGCTGTCAAAGGCAAAATGTTCTAACGTAAATGTCATGTTATATGGCCATATTTTCACGCTGGCAGCAATGAAAACAGCTAAAAACAGGACGCAAACGGCTAATGAAATGAGAGAGCAATAGAGAAATGCTAAACGGTCTCTTAGAGGATTTCGTTTTATTTGATAAGGAACTGCTTTTGAACTCCCAGCCACTTGTTGTTTCCGCTGCGTAAGCTGGTCAACGGCAAAAGCGAGTAACGCCGGAAGCATGAGAATCATGCCTACTGTGGCACCCATCCCCATGTTTTGCTGGCCGATGACCTGCTTATAGACATCTGTCGCAAGAACATTATATTGGCCGCCTACTATTTTAGGAGCCCCGTAATCTGTAAAACAGAGAGTAAACACCACAAAAATAGAACTGATTAATCCGTACTTCGCTGATGGAAGTGTAATGGTGAAAAACTTTTTCAGCCCGCTTGCACCCATTGAGTCAGCCGCTTCATATAGACGCTGATCGGCACCTGATAATGCAACCATTAAAATCAGAAATGCTTGTGGAAAGGTATAAATGGTTTCAGCCATAATGATCCCGATTGGACCATATAAATCGATCTTAAAACCAGGAATCGTATCGAAAAAACCATTTGTAATCAATCCTTGATTGCCAAATAGATACATCAAGGCAATTCCGTGCATCATCGTTGGTGCAAATAACGGAAGCAAAGCAGAATAACGAAAGATTGTTTTTCCATATACGTTTGTCCGGGTGATTGCAAATGCATAGACAAATGCCAGACTTACTGCAAGGATTGTCGTGATGCTTGAAACAAAGACTGTATTTTGCAGAGATTGAACTAGTATTTCCGATTGAAAGTAACTGACAAAATTCTGCGGTCCAATAAAGATTCCATCACTGTCAATAAATGCTTGTACAAACAACATCAGTAATGGGAGCACCAATACAGCAGCAATAGCTAAAAGCGAGAAGATCAAGAGCAAACGCTGCAGCCATTCATTTAATCCTGCTTTTTGCCGTTTACGTTTTTTTGATGCCAGGTTTGAATGTGCAGTGGCCATTTGCATCTCCATTTAGACAACCACCTGTTCTTTGTAAGCTATCAATCGATGATCCGGCAGGGTAATCTTCAAGGATTTTCCCTTCGAAAGATCCATGCGGTGCGCCATATGAGCCGATAAATCAACAAGCATCTTCTGATTGAACAGCTTCGATTCTTTTTCAGTAATTTTCACTTTCACCCGATAGACTGGACCTTTAAATTCAACTGCCTCAATGATTGCATTTGCTCCGTCATCATTTGTAACCTGTACATGCTCTGGGCGAATCGCCATCATTTGGTTTGTGTCTGAATTCAAGAAATTCATAGAGCCGATAAAGTTCGCTACAAATGGCTGATTCGGCTGATGGTACACTTCTTGTGGAGTACCTGCCTGCATGATTTGAGCATGATTCATGACGACAATCCGATCTGCCATTGTTAATGCTTCCTCCTGATCATGCGTAACCATAATCGTTGTAATCCCAATCTTTTCTTGAATGGCACGAATTTCATAGCGCAGTTTTTCACGCACTTTTGCATCAAGCGCTGATAATGGTTCATCCAAAAGCAGGAAGTCCGGCTCAAGTGCTATTGCTCGTGCAAGAGAAACGCGCTGCTGCATACCTCCTGAGAGCTGAGCAGGGAATTTGTCTTTAACATGCAGAAGATCTACGAGATTCAAAGCCTCCAGTGCTTTCTCTTTCACCGCTTTTTTCGGATACTTGCGCGTTTTTAGTCCAAATTCAATATTTTGAAGAGCAGTTAGATTTGGAAATAACGCATAGGATTGAAACACGATTCCGAAGTTTCGCTTAGCTGGCGGCAATTCTGTCACATCTTTTCCATTCACATAAACACGGCCTGCATTTGGTTCTTCAAGCCCTGCAATGATGCGCAGCAGAGTTGTTTTTCCGCATCCGCTCGGACCGAGCAGACAAACAAATTCATTTTTCCTTATATTAAAAGATACATTGTTAAGAGCTGTAAACTGATTGAAGTTTTTACTTATTCCTTCAACCTTCAGATAGGAATTCGGCATCTTTACCCCAGCCTTTCTAATGAATTTGGCGAAAAACTAAGTTCCCGCCCAATCCTCATTTTTTTACTCTTTAGGTTCTGCTTTTTCACCAAATTCTGCTTCCCACTTTTTAAGGATCATATCGCGGTTTTCCGCAGCCCAATTCAGGTCATTGTCCTTGTACATTTTGTCTTGTACACCCTGAGGGAATGCTTCAGTCTTTTCAAACTTATTTTCCATTGTTGAAAATCCATTTGCATCGTAATATTTCTTCATGACATCTTCTGTAATGGCCCAATCTAAGAAAGCTTTTGCAGCTTCTTCATTTTTCTTCTCATTTTTAGCAATAAGACCATTTGCTTCAACATCCCAGCCCAAACCTTCTTCAGGGAGGATCACATCTACGGGAGCACCATCTTGTTTTTGAGTAACGCCGCTGTAAACTAATGAAATTCCAATTGGATACTCGCCTGCTGCAGATAACTTAGCAGGCTTTGACCCTGAGTGGGTGTAAGTACCGATGTTTTCATGCAGCTTTTCCATATATTCATAGCCTTTTTCCTCGCCCATCATCTGCAGCCACGCATTGACTGTTAAATATCCTGTTCCTGATGATGCAGGGTGTGGCATAACGATTAACCCTTTGTACTCAGGCTTTATTAAATCTTCATACGTTTTTGGAATGGGCAGGTTTTTCTTTTCAAGCTCCACTTCGTTTACGACGATTCCGGTCATAAATGCTGTGTTTCCAACCCATTTTTCAGGCTGATTTGAATCTTTATATTCCGGAAGAATTTTATCTGAGCCCTTTGGAGTATAGCCTTCAAGCATTTCCTTTCCATCCAGCGCCAGCAGACTCGAGGCAGCAAGGCCCCAAACAACATCAGCTTCAGTATCTTTTCCTTCTGCTAAAAGCTTAGCGGTAATAACTCCGGTTGAATCCCGAACAATATTTAAATCGATATTCGGGTATTTCTCTTCAAATGATTTTAAGTATTCTGGAATCAGTTCTTCTTCAATAGCTGTGTATACCGTAAGTTTACCTTCTGCCTCTTCCTTTCCATTTCCGTTAGAAGCATTCGATCCGCAAGCAGTTAACAAAGTGATTGACATAAGTAAAACGAAAAGCTTAATAATATGGTTTTTCATTGTTTTTTCTCCCCGTTTCGTGATTTACCTTACAAATACAATATAAAACCACAATGTTAAGCGCATATTAACGTGGAGTAAAGAATTTGTTTTGTGTGCTTTTTTGTTGTATTCCTTTGTATTTAAAATTAAAAAGAAACAGAGGGGACCATGCCCCTCTGTTCTTTTTAAGCAGCCTTCTTTATAAATTTTTTTCGTAATAAATCGATAATCCGATGATTAAAGGCGTAATCACAATTGTCGGCAGGAACCACAAGAGGATACTAACTGATTCTATTGCAAGCAGCCTTGGAGCTCCAAATACCATAAAAGCCGTGAACGTCGAAATGCAGCAGGCAAGCATACCCGCAGCCTTTATTTCAATTTAAAGTTTAAGAGGTTTGTCTCTTTTTTTTCCAAGATTACTTAAAAACTCTTTGCTCATGCCGTCTCCCGCTACTAAGGCATTCCGTTTATTCGACTGTATCGCCATAGCAACCCCTGTAATGATCAGCAACGATCCAATAAATTGGATGGAACTTACCGTTTCTTTTAAAATCAGATAACCTGCTATCATTGCAATAAATGGCTCCATATTTAATAGCAGTGATGCATTGGTAGAACCGACCCTGGAAATACAATGATTCCAAATAAGCGGACAGATTCCATGCATGATAATGCCGGTCACTATGAGCAATAACCACATACCTGCCGGTGCAGTTCTCGTTAGGCTGACGTCCGAGAATGGAAGGGCAACTGTCATGAATACCATGCCAAAAAAGCTAGAGTAAAAGGTTATGATTCCAGAAGAGAAACTGTTTGCGTATCTTTCAACCATAACCATAAAAACAGAAAAAGATAACATAGTAAGAAAGATGTATCCCTCTCCTGCACCAATTTCAATAGAATTTTTTTTCATGATAACCAGAGTCACACCTGCAAAACTAAGCATACTCCAAGCCCAAAAGAAGATATTCTTTGCTTCCTTAAATAATAAATAGTTAATAAACGCGGTGAAAATGGGTGCAGTCGCTAAGATAAGTGCCGCTGTAACAGGATCTGCTTTGGTTAAACTTGCATAGAAACTCCAATGATTTAATGTAACACCAATGAATCCGATCATCATAAGAAATATGACAGCCCTTTTATGTGGCTGATGAGATGCAACACCTTTAAACAAAATGATAAATAAAAAGAGATTGATGAAAAGGAGCCGTATGAATGCAATTTCCATTGGACGGAAATAGTTTACCAGGATTGCTCCAAAGATAAAGTTACTGCCCCAGCAAATGACACAAAAAAGAAGGCCCATATAGATGAACATGGGCTTTCTCATCAGAATATGCTTCATACTGTATACTCTAATTTACTTAACGTGCCGTATACAATTTCCCCATTTATCATGATGGCTTTCCTATCTGGACGTCTTGCAACTGCTTCTGCTGAGGAAGCAGCCTCTATGAAAATGAAATTTGCTTTATCTTCAGCTTTCGGCCACAGATATTCTCCTTTATTTGTTAACGCTGTTACGCCTCCCGTTGCCCACTTTAACGTGCTCCGAAGCGACACCTCATCAATTCTGCGGCTAATTTGTGCATATTTTTGAACCTTCTCGAGCACATCTCCATTCCCATGAGGACTCCATGAATCATAAAAACCATCACAGCCAAAGTGGACATCTACGCCATGAGCATCTAAAAGCTCGATTGGCGGTAAAGATTTTGTAAGAGGAATGGTTGACATAATTGAGACACCATTTTCCCTTAAGCGTTCTGCAAGTGCTCTTTGCTGAGCTTCAGGAACCTCTCCGATACAGAAAGCATGGCTAATAGCAGAGCGGTTCTGCCAATTCGCTTCTTCAACGTAATCCATCCACTTATCAATTGTATAGGTTCCTACGTTTCTTCCATCGTGTAAATGAATATCAACGTCTGCGTTAAACTCTGAAGCAATTTCCATTGTTTCGTATAAGGATTTCTCAATCGAGCGGTCGATTCCAGCAGGGTCCAGTCCTCCGACCATTGTAGCTCCATTTCTCATCGCTTTTCTCATTAACTGCGGAACATCATCTCTTAATAATCCATGCTGCGGAAAAGCAATGACATCAGCGGTAATCACACCTTTGAACTCTTCTAGTGCTTCAAGAACACCTTCTAAATTTTTCAGACCAATATAGGGATCGATGTTAACATGCGTTCTGATGTGGGTTGAGCCTTTGGATAAGATCATTTCAATCATGCTCATTGCCCGTTGCTTTGCTGTTGGTGCAAGTTCTTTTAGTTCCTGCGCTTCAAAATGGAGCCGTTCATTTAGATTCTTTACTGGCCTGCAAGCCTTCCAATCCAAAGATAGATAGGTTTTGTCCAAATGATTATGCATTTCCTTGAAGGTTGGAATCGCAAGTAATCCGTTTGCATCAATCACTTCTGCCTGTTCTGAGATACTTTCGGTATGGTGCAGCCGCTCCATAATTTTTCCCTCTTTAATTCCAATATGGAATAGATCTGTTTTCGTTTCAATAAGTCCATCTTCGTTAAGCTGATTTCCCACCTCTAATTTAACGTTCTTCAGCCATTTCAAGTTCATCATTCCTTTCTAAGCAAGATTGATCTGCTTGATTCCCATTCTTATAGACAGAAACAATTCGTGCTCTTCTTGCAACAGCTTCAGCTGAACAGCTTGCATCCACTAAAATAAAGTCTGCCTGGTCCCCAACTTTCGGCCACACTTGTTCACCTGCATCATTAAGAGGAGTGATACCGCCTGAGGCATATTTCCAAGATCTATTTAATGAAAATTCATCAATACAACGGAAACGTTCCGCTAAAACACTTAATTTTTCCACTGTATCCCCAGTTCCAAATGGAGACCAATGATCTGTAAGACTGTCGTGGCCAACAGATACTTTTAATCCATGTTTATCTAATGCAGGAATTGGAATAGTATGACGATTTATCGGAACAGTAGTTGTAATATCAATTTCTTGTTCTTTTAAAACATTCATAATATCTACGAGCGGCTGACCTTCTAGATCACCCAGTGCAATGGCATGACTGATTGTCACTTTCCCCTTCATTTTGGCTTCTTTCGTAAATTCAGCAAGACGTTCAAAAGTAAAGGCTCCTAATGAATTAGGTTCATGGAGATGAATATCTATACCTGCATTGTGTTCTGCCGCAATATCAAATGTTGTCCACAAAGATTTTTCAATATTTCGGTCGATTGTCGCTGGATCCACTCCGCCTACATGTGTTGCTCCATTTTTCATTGCATCTCTGATTAATTGGACAGAGCCGCTTCTCAATAACCCGTGCTGAGGGAAGGCAACAATTTCATAGGTTATGAAATTTTTATATTTTTCTAGCGCATTTATTGTTATTTCAAGATTTTTCAGGCCAGATGTCGGTTCAACATTACAGTGTGTTCTGATATGTGTATGGCCATTTTGCAGCAGCAGCTCAATCATTTTCTCTGCGCGTTCTTGAGCAAATGGGAATTGTTTTGGCAGCAAGTCCTTTTCTTCCTCAATTCTGGTAAAGATTCCATTTGTAATTGGACGACACGCTTTCCATGGACCACTAAAGTACGTTTTATCAATATGTATGTGCATTTCACGAAAGGATGGCAGCATGAGCTTTCCTTTTGCATCAACAACAGGTAAAGAATTTTTCATCTCGTTTTCATCTGCTGTCATGGACGTTAGCTTTCCATTTTCTATTTTCAAATGAAACTCTTGCGCAACGGTCCCGGTAACTGTGCCATTTTCCTTTTTAAAACCCGTTTCAAGCCTTACATTTTTCAGCCAAAATGTATTCACTGTAAAGTTCCCCCCATATTGATTTTTACAATTAACCAAGGATGGTGACCCGGAGCGTTTTTTTGCCTGAGCCACCTATTCCTCTTACTCTAGTGTAACGTCATTTACCATTAAATAGTTGACAGCATTAAGCCAGAAGTCATTTACTTCATTGTTATATATGGCCATGTGCTCGTAGTTTCTTATTGGAATGTACACAGCGTCGTCCATTTCGATGGACATCGCTTCCTCATACAGCTTTTTTCTCACTTCTGGATCTGTTTCTTTTCTCGCTTGTTCAATTAATTGATCGACTTTTTTGTTCGTATAGTAGAAATGATTTCCCGGAGAACCATGAGAGTCGGAGTGGAACAAGTTATACTGATTATAATCTCCATCTCCTGTGGCATTTCCCCACCCTCCAATAAACATATCTTGTTCACCTTTATCCACCGCTTCAATATAGGCTCCATACTCTAATACTTGAATATTTACTTTAACGCCAATCCCTTTTAACTGTGACTGAATGACCTCTGCCATGTTAATTCTCTCTTTACGGTCACTGGTTATTAACGTTAACTCCAATCCGTCATTGAAGCCGGCTTCTTTCAGCAAATCTTTTGCTTTATTTGGATTATACTCGTATGGCTTTATTTCTTTGCTGTATCCGAACACTTTTGGGCTCATTGCCGCATTGGCCAGTGTTCCTGCTCCGTTGTAAACCCCTTTTATTATCGCTTCTCTTTCTATGGCAGAAGAAATCGCTTGGCGTACCTTCACATTATCAAAAGGAGCTTTTTGTGTATTAAATCCAATGTATTCAACGGCCAGTCCTTCTGTCCGATAGAGGTTAAGAGTGTCTGAGTTATTAATTCTATCAATTTCCGTTACAGGCACCTGATCATTGATATGCGCTTCTCCTGTTTCAACCATCGCAATACGAGTAGAATCCTCTGGAACAACTTCAAATTCAATTCCATTAATAATAGGTTTCTCTCCCCAGTATTTATCATTTTTTACAAGGGTAATGGACTCGCCTGATTTCCAGGATTCAAATTTAAAAGGTCCAGTTCCAACTGGTTTTTTCGATAAGGTATCTGAACTTTCTTCAATTGCTTTGGGACTTATAATACTCCCTTCATTACTGGCTAAAATCGAAAGGAGAGGGGCATATGGAGTACTAAGCTTGATTTGAACCTTGTACTCATCAAGAACGTTCACTTTCTTAATCATGCCGAGCTTATCCTTTTGAGGGGAGCCTGTCTTTGGATCTATCAAACGATCCAAGGTTTTCTTTACAGCATCTGCATTAAACTTGGAGGTGTCGTGGAAAGTAATCCCTTCATTTAAAGTGAATTCCCATGTAATATCATCAGTCTGTTCCCAGCTTTTAGCCAATCCAGGAACAATTTTCATGTCCTTATCAAATGTGACCAATGTTTCATAAACCTTTTGATATAAAACATTTGCCGAGGGAATATCCGTAATAAAATGAGGATCCAGATTCGTGGCATCAGATAATCGAACGACCTTTAGAACCCCCCCTCTCTTCTTTCCGCTTTCATCACTTGATGCTGTTTCATTACTAGTATTGCCTGTAGAACATGCTTGCACCAAAAGCATCGACATGATGATGAATAGAACCATAAGACCTTTCATACTCTTCTTAAGTTTTCTTGAATTCCTCATTTTTCCCCTTCTTCCTTTTTTATGTTTGCAAGGCTTAATTGCATTATAAAAAAGAAATCACAGAATTTTTTGCAATATCTTTACTTGTTTTTTTACTATTTTGACAATTCTAAAAGATTGTCTATTTTTTTCTTTCTGCTTCCACTATCTTTAGGTTATACAAAAAATTTTTATGAGGGGGACACATGATGACGACAGAACTAAAGGCTGAAGAGGTACAAAGAAGCTTTTCTGAACCTGGCCCAACACTGTTCATCGGAAGATTACGACAATTTTGGGAAATCTTTTCCAAGAACAAAGCAGCCGTAGTCGGCGGGGCGATTATACTTTTTTATATTTTAATTGCCCTTTTTGCTCCACTCCTTGCTGCACATGATCCATTTGAAATTCAATTAGACAAAAAGCTTCAGCAGCCAAGCTTTGATCATTGGATGGGGACAGATGATAAGGGAAGGGATATTATGGCAAGAATCCTCTATGGTTCAAGATTATCCATGGGAATCGGATTTGCTGCAGTTTCATTTGGGGCATTTTTCGGAATTATCATGGGACTTGCAGCAGGATATTATGGCGGCTGGGTTGATACAATGATCAGCAGGATTTTAGATGTTATGCTCGCTTTCCCTGGGATTCTATTAGCACTTGCCATTATCAGTGCGCTAGGACCAAGTCTAGTAAATGTCATGATTGCTGTTGGAATATTTTCAGTTCCTTTATTCGCAAGGGTAGTGAGAGGCTCTACTCTTGAAACAAAAAAACTTGAATATATCGACGCCATTCGTTCATTGGGAGCAAATGATGGGACAATAATTTTCAAGCATATTCTGCCGAATATCCTATCACCTATCATCATTCAAGGAACATTGCGCTTAGCAACAGCTATTCTATCAGCCGCAGGTCTTTCTTTCTTAGGCTTGGGAGCTCAGCCCCCTTCACCAGAATGGGGAACGATGCTATCCAGCGGTAGAGATTTTCTGTTCAGTGCTCCATATATCGCATTATTCCCAGGGCTCGCCATTTCCGTTCTTGTTCTCGGGTTTAACTTATTTGGAGACGGATTGCGCGATGCCTTGGATCCGCGGCTAAAATCATAATGAACCGGAGGAGAAAATTGTGATATTTTATATTTTTCGAAGATTACTGGAAATAATCCCAGTCATATTTGGAGTAACACTCGTTGTTTTTCTAATTATGCAGATGGTGCCAGGGGATCCAGCAGTATTACTTGCAGGTGAAGGAGCATCAAAAGAAACAATCAATCAAATACGAGAAGAATTAGGTCTAAATGGACCTCTGTACATGCAATATGGCGACTATATCCTCAATGTCTTTCAAGGTGACTTGGGAACATCATTAAAAAGTCAGCAGCCTGTCCTTCAAGAGGTCCTTGCAAGACTGCCTATTACAATTGAATTAGCGTTCTACAGCATATTGATTACCATTGTCCTTGGAATGGCAGCAGGTATTATCTCGGCAGTAAGACCATACTCTCCTACTGATATTACTGTCATGGTTGTAGCTTTATTAGGGATTTCTCTCCCAAGCTTCTGGCTTGGAATGCTCTTAATGTATGTTTTCTCCGTTAAACTTCACCTATTGCCTGTTGCAGGATGGGACAGTATTCTACACATTATATTACCTGCTTTTACCCTTGGGTTAGGCGGCGCTGCAATCGTAGCCAGAATGACCCGCTCGAGCATGCTCGAAGTTGTGCGGAAGGATTATATTCGTACGGCACAAGCGAAAGGGCTAAAAGGATATGTCATTATTTATAAACATGCACTTCGAAATGCTCTTATACCAGTTATTACTGTAGTAGGGCTTCAATTTGGCGCTTTACTCGGCGGAACGGTTTTGATCGAATCCGTTTTTGCCATAAACGGTCTCGGGCGTATGATCGTAGATTCCATACGCATGAGGGATTTGCCAATGGTACAAGGCGGCGTACTTATTGCCTCCCTCGTCTTCGTTTTTGTTAACTTATTTGTTGATATTTTATATCGATTCTTTAATAAACGAATCGAGTTAAATTAGGAGTGATCAGGTATGGATAAAAAAGTTGTGCTGAAAGTAAATAATCTCAAAACCTATTTTTCATCAAAAAAGGGCGTTACCAAAGCTGTCGATGGCATTGATTTTGTTCTGCATGAAGGGGAAACCCTTGGGATTGTAGGGGAATCAGGCTGTGGAAAAAGTATGACATCGCTTTCCATCCTTCGTCTTATCCCCTCTCCCCCGGGAAAAATTGTTGATGGAACAATTAACTTTAAGGGGAAAGATATTTTACAAATGTCTGAGAAAGAGCTGCGTCAGATGAGAGGAAATCAAATTTCGATGATTTTCCAAGAACCAATGACCTCTTTAAATCCAGTCATACGGGTTGGAGAACAAATTGCTGAAGCGATACGCGTTCATCAAAGGCTGTCTAAAAAGGACTCGTGGAAAAAAGCGGTTGAGATGCTGAATCTCGTTGGGATACCTTCTCCTGATAAACGAGCAAAACAGGAGCCCTTTCAGTTAAGCGGCGGAATGCGTCAGAGGGTAATGATTGCAATGGCTCTAGTTTGTAATCCGGAGATATTAATTGCAGACGAACCGACTACAGCACTAGATGTAACTATACAAGCGCAAATCCTGGAATTAATGAAAGATCTTCAAAAGAAATTAAATATGGGCATTATTTTTATTACTCATGATCTTGGTGTTGTTGCTGAATTATGTGACAAAGTTGCTGTTATGTATGCAGGTCAGATCGTTGAATACAGTACAACTGAACAGCTATTTTCAAACCCGAAACACCCATACACAACCGGTCTCATGTCCTCTCTGCCTAAACTGTATGAAGATCAGGAAGAATTACAAACAATGAAAGGAAATGTCCCTTCGCCATACGATATGCCGAAGGGATGCCGTTTTTCTCCTCGATGTCCGCTGGCAACAGCGCAATGCCATGATGAGGAACCATCCCTTGCTACTTTAGAGGATGGCAGTCAAATTCGCTGTTTCCTTTATACCCCAGACTCACAAAAAAAAGGAGTGAAGGCAAAATGACAGAAGCGATAGCAGTAAAAAAGCCATTATTAGAAATCAGTGGACTCAAGCAATACTTTCCTGTTAAACGTGAGTCTCTGTTTCAGCCCAAACAGGAAGTAAAAGCAGTTGATGACATCAGCTTCACCCTTTATGAAGGGGAAACATTAAGTATTGTTGGTGAATCGGGATGCGGAAAATCAACTACCGGCCGTGCTATCCTGCAGCTGGAAAAACCAACTGAGGGAGTCATTAAATATAATGGAATAGACCTAACCAGTCTATCTAAAAGAGACCTAAGAAAAATGAGAGGTGATATTCAAGTTATCTTTCAGGATCCATATGCATCATTAAACCCGCGTCAAACCGTAAGAAAAATTTTGAAAGAAGCAATGACTATTCAGAAGGTGCTTCCACCATCACAGCAAGAACGAAGAATGAAAGAACTCATGGATTATGTCGGCCTTCCACTTGCTTCATTAGACCGTTTACCTCATGAATTCAGCGGCGGCCAAAGACAAAGAATCGGCATCGCCCGTGCGCTTTCAGTTAACCCTAAAATCATCATTTGTGATGAAGCCGTCTCTGCTCTCGATGTTTCCATTCAAGCACAAATTTTGAATTTATTAAAACGGCTTCAAAAAGAGCTGCAATTAACGTACCTATTTATTTCACACGATCTTAGTGTAGTAAGACATATTTCTGATCGTGTGATGGTCATGTACTTAGGGAAGCTTGTGGAGGTAGGATCAAAACACCAATTGTTTCAGGAGCCGCAGCATCCCTATACAAAAGCATTACTATCAGCAATTCCAGTGGCAGAAGTTTCAGCAAAGAAAAAAGAGAGAATCATTTTAAAAGGAGATGTTCCTTCTCCTTTAAATCCGCCGTCCGGATGCAAATTCCATACTCGCTGTCCTTTAGCAACAGATCTATGTATAGCTGAACTCCCCCCTATGATTGGAAAAGATGGTCATTTTTCCCGCTGTCATTACGTTTAATAGATGTTTTCAGAATCTTCTTTTTCTACTAGAATAGATACATAATTAGTTCGGGGAGTCTTACAATGATTACACTTGAGTCCTTTTCCTTCTATATCATGATTTGTGTTTTAGCCCCTTTACTCGGGGCTTTTAGCTTATTGTTCTTATTCATTTTTGAGAAAAGATTAGATCAATTAAAAAAGGAAAAAACAGAGTTAATGCTGAAACAGGAGCTTCAAGAAGCAAAATACAATCAGCTTAGCCGTCAAATACAGCCGCATTTCTTTTTTAATACACTGAATGTTATCCTTAGTTTAGCAAGATTAAACAGAAGAGAAGAACTTATTTCCTCCATCGAAGTTCTCTCTAAATACTTAAAATTCAAATACAAAGAAACAGAGCCTTTCATCACGATTGAAGAGGAAGCAAGATACACACAGTACTATCTGGATATTCAAAAAATCCGATTCAGAGAAAGACTTGAAATCATATGGAAAACTGAGAATGAGGTTTTAAGCGCCCTTATCCCTCCTTTCTTATTGCAAACTCTTGTTGAGAATTCTTTTAAACATGGATTGGAAAAGACACCCGGCAGTGTCAAATTAATCATCTCTATTCAAGAAGAAAACGAACATATTCAATTAGATGTATGGAATACCTCTTCTCCTGAAGTTGATTACGCATCTTATCAGGAAGACGATGAAATAGGCTTAGGTCTATTTAATATTCAAAAAAGGCTGCAAATGCTGTTCCCGCTAGAACAGACCTATCTTAAACTGCAGCGAGAAGAGCATGGGACAAACGTTCAAACTCTCTGGCCAAAATTATTGATAGAAAACCGCTATAATTTCCAAAAGGAGAGTTAAATATGCATATACTGCTTGTCGATGATGAACCTCTTGAACTAGAACAACTCGAATATATCATACAGCACCGTTTTCCTTATTGGACTATCCATAAAGCAATTGATGCATCAAAAGCTATAAAAGTAATGAATGAATATCCTATTTCACTTGCTCTACTGGATATTCAGCTGCCAGGAAAGTCCGGCATTGAACTAGGTCTAGAATTAAAAAGGCTAAAAAAACTTGACATCGTAATGGTAACCGCCTATCAATCTTTTGATTATGCACAAGCTTCCATTCGATTAGGAGCAAAAGATTATATTACCAAGCCGATTATTGAAGAAGAGCTGTGCAAGGTGTTAGAGAACTATCAGCATTCGGATGTTCAATCACACATCATTCAAGAAGCAATAAATATCATCCATGAACAATATAGCCAAAAACTCTCCCTCTCCTTTCTGGCGAATCAAATCCATATCAACAGTGCCTATTTAAGCAGGAAGTTTCACGAAGAAATGAAAATCAGTTTCTCTGAATATCTAAATGACTATCGAATTGATATGGCGAAACAATTACTGCAGGAATCAGAGAAATCCATATCTTCTATTTCAGAAGAGTGCGGATTTAATAGCCAGCATTATTTTAGCGTTTTATTTAAAAAACAGACTGGTTTATCACCGAGAGAATACAGGCTTAGAGAGAAGGTTTAATTATGAAGCAGGGAGTCTATCATCACTATATTCAAGGAGGCATTAAATTCGGGATTGCATATGGCGTCGTTTCTCTTTTAGCGAGATGGATTACAGGCAATACCATTCTTTCATCACCAGAAACACTTGTTAAATATGGACTTTTAGGAGGTGTGGGCTACGCATTAATGGGTGCCTTTGCTCTCTTTTCTTTTGGCTGGATTGCCCCGATTATACGAGAACGCTTTCCAGATGCCATGACAATTGGCGATGTCTTAACGACAAGGCTCAAGGGAAATTCCTACTGGTTTGTCATGACAGTCTTATTGATTACAAGTATTGACTCCCTCTTTATACAGTCCCTTGGGGCAGGTATATTGCTTCATTTGCTATTCGACATTCCTGTTTTTGTTGGGCTGTTCATTTTTTTTGTATACTGCTTTTTACTGGGCGGAATTGGCGGTATGAAGAAAATCCATCAATTTGAGGGGGTACATATTTCCCTTATTTTTGCTGCTATTATTCTAATACCCGTTTATTTTTTTATCCAAGAAGGGATTTTTCCTGTTTATGATGGACTTCATCTCTACCATCCCTACTTATTATTTCTGAAAAACAGCTCTGTCACCCCCTTTGTCCTGACTGCTCTATTAATTGGATTTGGGCAGGTCTTGATAGATAGAGCCAGCTGGCAGCGACTCTACATTATTGAAAAAAATAAAATCAGAACAACATTCATGATGGCAGGCATTATTTGGGCAACCATTCCCATTGCCTTCTCCGGAATGATTGTCATAGCAATTTTCAGCCAAGGATATGAAAATCTTTATTCAGTACTCTTCCAGCTCATTGATAAAATGGACTCATTATTTTTATTATTGCTATTTATCGGCTGCTGCTTCAGTGCTCTAGCATCTACAGTTGGCGCCGAACTGCATGCAACATCTATTATGATTATCCGAAATATGCTTACTGACAAATTTAACTGGAACGAACATACCCAGCTTAAAAATACTTACATCGCTGCAGGTATTCTCTCTCTGTCGCTGTTTGCAATTAGTTCTCTTCTGTCTCCCAATTTACTTGAGCTCATTTTCTTTTTTGGGCAAGTCTATGCATCGATTATCCCAACAATGGCAGCAGTTATTTTCTACCGAAAGGAAATTCCCGCTTACTTGCCGTACTGCTCTTTAGCAGGATGGACTGCCGGAACAATATCCCTTTTTTATCAATCTTCCATTTTCTCCATCTGGATCAGCTTTTTCACAGCAAGTATATTGGTCTTCCTTTATATTGTAATGAATAAAGCTAAAGTATGATTATCGTGGAAATAATTAAGATTCAGCATCTCTGAGCCCCATACTCTTAAAGAAGTTTGCTGGCTTTGAAGGGTTTTATATAAATGCCAGAATCGATACGTATCTCCAAAAGGAACATCCTCTTTTGGAAACAATCGATCGGGCAAAGGCATACGCAGAAAGCGGAACCAGCGGAATTTTTGTTCCCGGATTGTCAGCAGATGAAGAAATAAAGGAAATTGTCTTTCATGTAAACGCTCCGCTTAATATTTTATCTTTACCTGGGCTAACGAATGGTACTAAGCTTAGCTTCTGAAATGCACTATCTGACAAAATGATGTCTTTATTAGAGATGAATGCTGCTCACTTATTAGAGTGTAGCGATACTGCACACTTATATGATAAATAACCTTGAGGCGGGGTGTCCTATCGTGCCGGGTGTTAACCTTTCTTTTGAAGAAAAGTGGGAGAAAATCATTGCTTGTGATCAAACCTATGATAGGTTTTTTTTATGGCAGTGAAAACAACTTAAATTTATTGCCGTCCTTCTTTTCGATCCAAAAAACCTAAAAAAAAAATGTGAATTTTACAATGACTTATTAAGTGCAGAACATGCCGGATTCAGTGCCTGCAAGAGGTGTCAGCCAGAAATAGAACACTCTCCTCATCTTGTACTTGTCAGAAAGGTTATTGCTTTCATGGTAAACAATTATAATCAAAAGCTCCAATTACAGGATATTGCAGAACATACAGGAGTAAGTCCGTTTTATCTCGAACGGCTATTCAAACAAGAAACGGCTGAAAATCCACGATCCTATTTGGAAACTATAAGAGTCGACAAGGCTGCCCATCTTCCGATAAGCACGGACAAAAATAATCTGGATATTTGCTTTGAAACTGGATTCCAAAGTCCTTCAAATTTTTACAAGGTATTTCGCCGTTTGAAAAATTGTTCGCCATGTGAATATCGAAAACTTTACAATTAAAGTCATTGAAGGAACCAAAATTAAAAGGCTCTGCCTTTTTCAGGTAAAGCCTTTTGATTGAATAGAATTGATATGAAATTTATAGCTGTCTCTCCGCTTTTTGCAGTAAAACGTTGGCCAGGTCCGACAGGCTCTCTGTTGTTTTATTGATTTCCTGAATGGAATCAACAATCGCATCCAGATCGACTGTGTTTCTGCTGAACATCTCCATGTAATTCTCCATCTCCATCTTTACTGTGACAAGCCCGCTCCGCACTTGCTGGATTTGAGATTGAGAGGTTTGAGTGGACTCATTCATAGAACTCATGATGGTGACGATTGTGTCCATATGCTTGTTGCTGTTTGAGATTAGGGCGTTGATTTCATTGCTTGTTCTTTTGGAATCCTCTGCAAGCTTTCTGACTTCGCTTGCTACAACGGCGAATCCCTTTCCGTGATCGCCTGCGCGTGCCGCTTCAATGGAAGCATTTAATGCCAGCAGGTTTGTCTGGTCAGCAATTCCTTCAATTTCTTTTGTCATTCTTGTTATTTTGTCCGAAATGCCTTTGAGGTCTCCAATTCCCTCAAGTGAGCTTTCCACTTTTGCAATAACCTCTCCAAACGCCGAAACCATTTCGTCCATTTGCTCTTCGTTTTTGTTCGTCAAGTTCAGAAGGTTTTTGCTGCTTTTTTGAGTCGATTGTATTTCTTCCCGGATTTGTTCGGCCTTTGAGCTTGTCTCATTCATAGTCGAATCTGTAAGCTGGACAGATGCCGCCATTTCCTGGCTGATGGAAGAAAGCTCCCTTTGAAGATTAACATTTTCTTCATTCAGCTCGTTCAGCTCATTCATTCTTTTTTGCATATATTGATCCACAACAAGCTGTGAATCGAGATTGATCGCATGAGTGATTGCAAGCAGTGCCACAGAGAGTTTTTCCGGCTCAGTTTGAAGCACCTGAACGACCTTTGGAATCAGCAGAGCACTGATTGCTGAATATGTTGCCAAAAACCATGTAACAGGCAAGTGAGCTCTGTTATGTGTTCCTCCGATGCGGTTTCTCATTTCAAAAAAGCGTTCATCCATTTCACCGCTCAGCAGGCTTTTAAAATAATCAACAAACACAGCTTTTAAGCGTGCTCTTGTGGAATGATCTCCAGCAATCCTGCTTAGCACAGGCTGCTTGTATAAGTGATTCAGCACTGTTTCAAGGAGTTCATCAAGGATAGGCATGACAACAGGCTTCAGCTCCTTTAATGTTTCGAGCTGTTCATTGGTATAACCCATGTATGCAAGCCTCGAAGACAATTCTTTATCTTCAACAACTACCATATGTTTATCTTCAGGAAATCCCATGACAGGATTGAATGTTTCTGCCGGTTGTTTTTTTGAGAAAAGTGTCAGCATCTAAGTACCCCTTATTTTCAATTAGTTAAAAAACGTTCAATCTATAAAAACGACATTCTATTCCTACTATCGGCAGAAAAAAATAAAACTAAAGTCCCGAAAACAATAAAAAAGAGCAAATCTTTTGCGATCTGCCCTTTATCCTCACTCTATCTACCCCTGCAAGCTTTATTGAACAAGGGAATGTTTAAAAGCATAAATGACTGCTTGTGTGCGGTCCTGCACGTCTAGCTTGCTTAAGACATTGCTGACATGTGTTTTCACTGTTTTTAATGCGATAAATAATTCATCGGCAATTTCCTGATTTGTTTTTCCTTCTGCAACGAGCAGCAAAATTTCCATTTCCCGTGCCGTCAGTTCGTCATGAGGGTGGTGAACAGGTTTTTGACGCATTTTCATCATCATTTTCCCAGTGACCTCCGGTTCAAGAACAGATTGCCCATGGAATGTATTCCGGACTGCATTTGCGATCTCGCTTGCTTTGGATGTTTTCAGCATATAGCTTGTTGCACCTGCTTCAAGGGCAGGATACACTTTTTCATCATCCAGAAAGCTTGTGACAATAATGATTTTCGCTTCAGGCCATTTCTCAATGATTTGTCTCGTTGCTTCAATCCCGTCCATTCCTTCCATGACAAGATCCATTAAGATAATATCAGGACGGAGTTCGAGAGCAAGTTCGATTGCTTTAAAGCCGTTATCGGCTTCACCCACTACTTCAATGTCGCTTTGAGCGGCTAAATAGGAGGAAACACCAATCCGCACCATTTCATGATCATCTACAAATAAGACTTTAATCATTATTCTCACCCCTTACAACTGGTATTTTCACTTCAAGCTTCGTTCCTTTTCCGGGGAAGCTCACTATTTTCATCGTGCCACCAAGCAGGGCTGCTCTCTCGTGCATATTCTGCAGGCCATAGCTTCCTGTTTTGGCAGCATCGACTTTAAATCCTGCGCCATCATCCATTACTCTAAGCAAAATCAAATCATCCCGTTCAATAAAAAGCACTTCAAGTGTTTCTGCTTTTGAGTGGCGAAGTGTATTTGAAACACATTCCTGCAGGATGCGGAAAAGGTGATCTTCAATTCCTTTATCAAGCTTCATTTCTTCCATTTTCCATGAAATCTCCATCGGAACCTTCTGCTGCAGCTCTTCTAAGAGTTCCTGCATCCCTTCATTGAGCGTTTTTCCCTTGAGGGCTGCCGGTCTGAGATGCAGGAGCAGAGCCCTCATTTCAAGCTGGGATTGATGAATCATCTGCTCAACCATACTTAATTGTTTATTTTCTGCTTCGCTGCGATGATCTGCTGATTCATTAACGGCTGACATCATCATCGATGCGGCAAAAAGCTGCTGACTGACTGAATCATGAAGCTCCCTTGCAAGCCGGTTGCGCTCTTCGGAAACGATTTTCTGTATGCGTTTCTCCTGTTCTTCTGCTTTTTCATTTGCGAGCTTTTGAGAAAGCTTTGTTTGCTCTGTCATATGCTTTTGAAGATTGCGCAGATGCTGCCAGATCTTTTCAAATTCTCCTGACTTTCGGTTAAAAGAGGCATCTGTGAATTTTCCCTGCGCAAGCTGTGAAAGTCCATCTGACAGCTGAACAATATCGCTTCGCAAAAATATACCCGAGAGCAGGCCAAGAAACATGCCTATCAGCAGACTGACTGCAGGAATGACATAGATAAAAGGAAGATCAAGCATTTCGCTTTGCCATAAGATGCTCCAGTCATTCAGTGGAAACATGACAAAAAAACTGACAGATAAGAAGACGAGAACAGAAAAAGAAATGGCTGCACCTAAAGCCATTTGGCGAAAAATGCTGCTCATATCCTTTTCACCTCTAAATCACCAACAATCGAAGATGTCACCACTTTTACCTTTTGCACGGCATCCTCGTAGCCTTTTGTCTGATACGAAACAACTTGATTAAAGACCTTTGGCTCTCGATGTTCAAAGATGGATACAGCTCCGGCCCATGAAGAATGCTGAAACGCTGCATCAAGCTCATATGGGAGAAGGATTTTCACATTTCCGATAACATTCCGGATCACAATGATGCATTCTTCCTTCGGCAAAACGGTATTGCTGAGATCAATAATTGTATCCCCGATTCCGCTTTGGATATTAATATCATTCCATTCATAAATTTCTTCAGCAGAAGTCTGCTGACCAAAAACATTGTTGCTGAACAATGGCTTTTTATAAAGGACATCTTCTTTTTTCAGTAAAATCGACTCTTTTATTTCAGGTGTAATAACCGCAGGTGTTTTTTTAGATTGACGGTATTGAAACAATAAATAAATGGCGAATGCGAAAATCAGAAATTTGACCGCCCATAAATTCATGACTGTGATAATTAAACTGATTAACCCAAACCAAAAGAGCAGTTTCCCCGTTTTTCTGGCAAGGCGTTTTTTCCCAAGATAGATGCAGATCGATGAGAAAATCAGAAAAAAGATAAGCCCGCCATGATCAAACAGGACTTCAAGCATTAACAGAACGATTCCAATGAGCAATATATAGGTCATCATATCAGCGTTCGCTTTTTTGAGCATATGGGCTTACCTCCTTTCGTCCTGAATTTGCCTTAAAAAGGCGCAGAAATCTACGCCTTCTTTAGAATACCATGTTTTTATTGTGCAATAGAATCTTCTTTTTTAAGTTCTTTTTCAAGCTGTGCAATTCTTCCATCAATTGTATTGCGGTGATAGCCTGTGTTGACCTGGTGCTCTAAGCGGTCCAGATAGTTTTCCATCTCGTCAAAGCGTCCATAAGAACCGGCTGAATAGCTGCTGCTGTCTAATACTTTGTTCATGCGGTGAGAGGCGCGGGCTGTATTTTCACGGCCCATCAGTTCCATGCGCTTGATATACATGTCCTTTAGTTTATGCTTCATTTCTTCATACTTGCGTTCAAGATCTTCTAATTGAAGGGTTACTTCTTTGAGAGACTCGTTCAGTCTTACTGTCCGCTCCTGATATTGGTCATGTTCTCTCACTGCAAATTCGTGCAGTTCTGTTTCGCCGGCTTGTGCTGCAATTTCTGCCTGTCGCTTGCGTTTTTCAGTAAGGTGCTCTGCTTCCTTAAATTCGCGGGTGAATTCTTCTTTTAATAAATACTGTCTTTCCACGAGCTTGCGGACCTTATCTGTTTCCTGTTCACATTCTCTTAAGTACTGATTCAGCATAGCGATTGGATTCTTCTGTTCTTTTTGATCCAGTATTTCGTGAAAATCTGCAGTGATTGTTTCCTTGATTCTTGTAAATAAATTGCTCATTTATTTCCACTCCTCTTTCTGTTATTGGTTTTTTTTCATTTCTTCCCATTGTCTTTCAAAATTAGTGAATGGGTCGTTTGATTCTTTAAACGATGACTTTTCTTTGTTGTTCCACTTTTTATAGACAACATATAGGATGTAAGCTGCGACTGCGCCAAGTACGGCTGGAAGATTCGATGCCGATGCACATAAGGCAATGATTCCGGCGATTGCCCAGAAAACTTTCATTCCAGTTGAATCCGTCTTCATGAATCCTTTATACGAGTAATAGAGGATCACCAGACTGATGGCCAGCGCAAGCATTGGGGCCAGATTTGCAAGCAGGACTATGGCTGCAATACCCCCTGCGATCAATAAACCGAATTTTTTCATTTTCTGTTCCTCCTTTCTATATCTCTATCCTACCTTCCCTGCTGTTTTCCCATAACGAGCCTGAGCTTTATTTTGAACTAAGACCTGAGGCGTAGCAGGCCATGAGACCTGCATTCCCCTTAATATCTCGTCTAATATATTAAATTTTTACATAATTTTAAAAATTCCCTCTTGTCCAATACTTATTTCCTTGTTATCATAATGAACATTCAACTATGAAATTACAGGAGGCATTTTTGTGAAAAAACAATATTTAATTGGAATCCTTATTTTTATCCCATTTTTACAGATTATCTTGCTTCCTTTCGTAAACAGGATTGATCCGATCATTCTCGGGCTGCCATTCCTGCACTTCTGGCTTTTCCTGTGGATCGCCCTGACTCCTTTGTGCACGTGGGGAATCTTTAGAATTCAAAAGAATCAGGGAGGTCTTGAATAATGCAGCAAGGTAATGTTACAGCACTCAGTATTACAATTTTCATCATTTTAACGGTTGTTTTAATCGGTTTTTTAGCCGGACGTGATAAAGCTTCAAGAAGCTCTGTTGAAGAGTGGTCGGTTGGCGGCAGAAAATTTGGAGGACTGCTTGTCTGGTTTTTAGTAGGTGCCGATCTATATACTGCTTATACTTTTCTAGGTTTAACCAGTACAGCATTTCAGGCCGGAAGCATTGCCTTTTTCGCTATTCCTTATTCTGTTCTGGCATACTTTATCGCTTATTTTTTTCTTCCAAAGCTTTGGAAGGTGGCAAAAGAATTTCAGCTGACAACACTTGCCGACTATGCACGCGAGCGCTTTGACAGCAAGCTGCTTTCATCGTTAATTGCCATCGTAGGCGTACTTATGCTGATTCCTTATATTGATTTACAGCTAAGCGGCATAATGGATACTTTACGTGTTGCAGGTACTGGTTATATCAATGTAACAGTGGTTGTCATTACCTCTTTTTTCTTAGTTGCACTGTACACATTTTTCAGCGGGATCAAAGGTCCAACTTACACAGCCATTATTAAAGATGTTCTTGTATGGGCGATCATGCTTTTCATGGTTGCATCTCTTCCTATCATTCACTTCGGGGGATGGACACCGATGATTGATAAAGTGGTGACAGAGGCGCCTCAGCTTTTAACGATTCCTGAATCAGGACCAAAAGGATTAATGTGGTTCTCAAGTGCGGCCATTGTTTCTTCTCTTGCTCTGTTCATGTGGGCGCATGCTGCTACAGGTGTATTTACAGCAAAAAGTGCAGATGCCATTCGCAAAAATTCGATCTTTTTGCCTTTATATAATGTTGTTTTAATCCTTGTCATCTTCTTGGGATTCATTGCATTCCTTGTCCTTCCCGGAGATACGGATCCGCGTTTTGCACTGCTGACGCTGATTCAGACATCCTATGGCGGGGTAGCACAGGGCCTTGCCTATTCAACCATTGCCCTTGCTTCTCTCATTCCGTGTTCCATTATGGCTATTGGCGCATCGAATTTATTCGCCAATAATATCTATAGAGATTTAATCAATCCTAATGTAAAGCCTGCAAAGCTTACACTAATCACAAGAAGTATGGTATTTCTGGTCATCGGTTTAGCCTTAATCTTCGGGTTATTATTTCCGACAGCTCTTGTATCACTGCAGCTGCTTGGTGTTTCCGGGATGGTTCAGATCTTCCCTGCAATCGTACTCAGCCTCTTCTGGCAAAAGCAGACGAAAGAAGCAACCATTATCGGTCTGCTTGTTGGATTAGCAGTAACATTCACAGTATATGGTACAGGCCTATCGTTTGGAGTTTATGAAGGCTTCTGGGGATTATCAGCCAACTTCCTGACACTATTCATCTTAAATCCGATTTTTTCAGCAAAAACAAACCATGTTTTCAATTATCTTTTTCATAAGAAAAATGAGCATGAAGCTATAAGAAAAGGCGCTTAACAGAAACAGGTACATTTCTTAATGGAGATGTACCTGTTTTTTCTTTAAAGCTTCTCGCTCCTTTTAAAGTAGTGGTTTCCTTCTTTTCCAATAAGGGGATAATAAGATAAAAGCACACTATTTTCTTACTACCACTAATATTAGGAGGCTGTCCCCACTATGAATCTATCTGGAAAAGTTGCAATAGTTACCGGCGCAAGCTCCGGCATTGGAGAAGCTGCCGCGATAAAACTTGCTGAACAGGGAGCAAAAATCGCTCTTTTAGACATAAAAGAAGAAAATGCCAAAAAAGTGAAATCGGCCATTGAGGCCAAAAATGGCGAGGCCATCATTATTGAGTGCGATGTTTCCGACGCAGAACGAATGGAAAGCAGCTATCAAAAAGTCTTCAGCACTTGGGGACAAATCGATATTGTGTTTGCTAACGCGGGGATCAACGGCAGATGGACTCCTATTGAGGATCTTTCTCCCGAGGACTGGGATCAAACAATCAACACGAATTTAAGAAGCACCTTTCTGAGTGTGAAATATGCGATTCCCTATATGAAGGAAAAGGGCGGAAGCATCATCATCACAAGCTCTATTAATGGCAACCGCTTATACCGCGGATTTGGCCGTTCAGCCTACAGCACGTCAAAAGTAGGGCAGGTCGGATTCGGAAAAATGGCAGCCCTGGAGCTTGCAGGATATAAAATCAGGGTCAATATGATCTGTCCTGGAGCCATTGAAACGAACATCGACAGCAATACCTTTGCAGAAGAAGAAAACATCGAAAAGGTTGAGATTCCGGTTGAGTTTCCAGAGGGCGAACAGCCTTTAGAAAAGAAAGCCGGCTCTCCTGAGCAAGTAGCCGATCTCGTTTATTTCCTTGCCTCCGATTTATCAAGTCATATCACTGGAACAGAAGTCTATATTGATGGAGCAGAATCATTGCTTTAACCTGCAGCACCTTCTATTAAGAAGGTGTTTTTTTTAGGATAAAAAATCCTCATTTGGCCCAAAATAAACCTCTAATCTGTACAAAAGGAGGGTTTGTCTTGACTAATAAAAACGATAATCGTGAATCCAAAAACAAATACCCGAACAACAAGAAGCAGGATGCTGAATTCTCTAAAGAGATCAACATCCGAAGTGAAGAAACGAAAAAAGACCTAAAAAAATAAGAAAAGCGGAACCGACTGCTTAACTCCAACTTTCAGGTCTTACAAAAAAGCAAACAGCCCGGAAAGAATTTCTTTCAGGGCTGTTAAATCCACTTATTGCTGCTTCGCATTTTCTATTTCTTCAACCATAAGCGAAAGTTCTTCCCAGCGCTCCATTGTTGCTTCAAGCTCAGCATCTATTGCCTGCTGCTGCTCCATGAGCTGCTGAATCTTGCCATAGTCGCTGCCGCTTGAAGCAATTTGGCCTTCAAGCTCTTCTCTTTTTTCTTCCAGTTCTGCGATCTTATCTTCAATAACATCCCATTCCTGCTGCTCTTTATAAGAAAGTTTTTTTCGAAGTTTTGGAGCTGAAGCTGCCTCATGAAGTTTAGGAGCAGGGGCTGCACTTTCAGCCTCTTTCATTTTTTTCTTTGCATCCATAAAGTCTGAGTAGCTGCCTTGAAAACGGCTTACTGCTCCGCTGCCTTCAAACACAAGAAGATGATCCACTACCCGGTCAAGAAAATAACGGTCATGGGATACGGTGACGACAACACCGGGAAATTGATCAAGATAATCTTCAAGGACGCTTAGTGTTTGTGTGTCCAAGTCATTTGTAGGCTCATCCAGGAACAGAACGTTTGGCTCCTGCATTAGTACCTTAAGCAAATATAACCGGCGGCGTTCACCGCCTGATAGCTTGCGGATATATGTCCACTGCATCGATCTTGGGAACATAAAGCGTTCAAGCATTTGCTCGGCTGTGATCGTTTGATGATCGACTGTCTGCACAACCTCCGCGACTTCTTTGATGTACTCAACAACGCGCAAATCTTCATCCATCGCCTCATGATCCTGAGTGTAATAGCCGATTTTGACGGTTTCGCCAATTTCAACGTTTCCGCTGTCAGGCTGTATCCGTCCCGCTATTATATTCAGCAGCGTCGACTTCCCGCTTCCATTAGGTCCGATAATACCGAGTCTCTCTCCCGGAACAACGAGATAATTTACATTCGTCATTAAAGTGCGGTCCTGAAAAGCTTTTGACACATTTTCAAGTTCAATGACTTTTTTTCCCAGTCTTGTTGATCCGATGGCAAAATCCACGCTTTGTTTTGCTGCCGGTCCTTCCTGATCCTGAAGGTCTTCCACACGTCCGATGCGTGCTTTTTGTTTCGTTGTACGGGCCTTTGCACCTCGTCTAAGCCAGGCAAGCTCTCTGCGCAGCAGATTTTGGCGTTTGCTTTCAGACTGCTCGGCATTGAACTCGCGCTCTGCCTTTTTCTCCAGATATACTTCGTAGTTCCCCTCATATACATACAGCTTGCCATATTCTAATTCGAAAATTTGGTTTGTTACCCGGTTGAGAAAATAACGATCATGCGTCACAAGAAGAATAGAGCCCTTGTATTGCGCTAAAAAAGACTCCAGCCATTCGATTGTTTCATTATCCAGATGGTTTGTAGGCTCATCCAGAATCAGCAGATCTGCCGGCTGAATTAAAGCTTTTGCAATGGCCACCCGTTTCTTTTGGCCTCCGGATAAAAGCCTGACAGGTTTTGAAAAATCGGAAATACCGAGACGGGTCAGAACCGTTTTCGCAACCGTACTTGCTTCCCACGCATCATTTTCGTCCATTTTTTGCTGCATAGAAAGAAGCTTGGACTGTTTTTTTTCATCAGCCGGATTTGCTTCCAACTCAGAAAGAGCGAGCTCATAATCCCGCATCGCCCTCATGATGAGCGAGTCTCCATAATAGATCTGCTCAAGGACAGTCAATTCTTCCTCAAGCTCTGGCTGCTGAGGAAGGTATTCAATATGAAACGAATTCGCATGAATCATTTTTCCTTCTTCAACTGTCTCAAGCCCTGAAAGATATTTCAAAAGGGTTGATTTCCCTGTTCCGTTTGTCCCGATTAATCCAATTCGCTGCCTCTCAGCAATTGAAAAGGAAATATGGTCAAACAGTGTTTTTTCACCATATGTTTTATATAAATTCTCTACAGAAAGAATGCTCATTTATTTATCCGCCCTTATATCATGTTTCATTATATTGTACAGCAGGTAGATGCACAAAAACTAGCATAAGATATTTCCCATCCCTTTGTGGCTGATAAGCCTGGATCTATCCACTGGAAATATCATTCCTTTTTTCTACAGGAATCCGCAAATAACCTGGTTTATTTCCAAGGAAATGTCGAACTGCGCCTTTTTCCATTAATAAAAAAAAGAGACGCATATGGTCCCTCTCTCTTACTTGCTTTGTTCAACATTCAGCTCAATTAAATTTCCGTCCGGGTCATTGAAGAATATTTGATCAAAACCGCTCACTCCGTTTACATCTTCACGATATTCTATATGATGCTCAATAAGCCAGTCTAAAGCCTCTTTATAATTACCGATCCTCAGGGCAAGATGGCCTTCTCTGGAATTCAGGGTATGCTGCTTTCTCAGTGTTTGCGAATCTTCATCCACAATAAGATGAATCTGCTGTGAGCCGATTTCGTACCAGGCACAGTCAGAATTAAAAGGAGGTCTTTCCATTTCTTTTAAACATAATATATTTTCATAAAAATGCTTTGCCATCTCAAGATTGGTTACAGAAAGACTAACATGCTGAATAGATTGATTAAGAATCATCACACACACTCCAATAGTTTATAGTGTATTTCCTGCAGCAGGAATAGGATGCTCGGCCAGCAGCCTCGCCAAATGAACTAAGTTTAAGCTCATCGTCCTCGTATTCTTGATAGTAAACGCGTTTTCTTTTCCCGCTTCCATGTAGGAAGGACCTGGACCTGCTTCTCCAACCCAATAGACATCTGCATTAGGCGGGATAAGAAATCCGATGTGCTGCATTCCGTATAAAATCGAACGGGCTGCTTCCTTCGCGCCATCTTCGTTGCCTGTTACAGCCACGCCTCCTACTTTATTATAATATATAGACTGTCCTTTTTCATTCGTTTCACTGCTTGATGCATAAAGTCTTTCCATGACAAGAGAAGCAATGCTGCTCTTTTCTCCAAGCCAAAGGGGAGTGCCGATTACAACAATATCCGCTTCGGCTATTTTTTTCATAATCAGCGGCCAGTCATCGCCGCGTCCCATATCTTGTGCCATTCCAAATGCAATATTGTAGTCCGATATGCGCAATTCTTCCGTTTGCACATGTTCATTTTCCATGTGTTTTTGAGATTGTCTCATTAAGGATTCCGTGTTGGAAGGTTCGTTTCCCTTTTTTAAAGAACAATTTAAGTAGAGAGCTTTCAGCATGATCCAGTCTCCTTTTCGATTCATTTATAGTAATTTATTTGCCTTTTTCTTATTCCATCAAACATGAAAAGCCTCCCGCTGCTGCTCGGGAGGATTGAAGGCATTTCTCAGTTCCAGATGGCATCCGCCCATTCAGGATGATCAATGAATGGATTCCGGTTGTATTGATAGTCTTTGTAGATGATGTCATTTCTTCTTCTTTCCCGTGCATCAACCGGATCTTGTCTGTGCCATTCAAGCAATACAGACATTTTCCCATGCAGCGGGGCTGTTCCGTTATTCACATTATTGTTCAGCTCGAGATCCACCTCGCCGCTGTCTCCTTCATAACGGACAGCCATATAAAATAACATCCTGGCCACATCGCCTTTTACCGCATCTCTCGGCTCCCAGGAATCAGAATCATAATAGTTTCCTAAAGCTTCGGAGTGCTGTGATCCTCCGTTATCAAAATCAAGGTTTCCTCTTGAACTGTTTACTGAAACATCCGTCGGTCTTAAATGATGAATATCTGTTCCTGGACCGGCACTTGTTCCAAAATCGCCATGTGATTTTGCCCAGACATGCTCTCTGTTCCAGTCATTCACATTCCCGCCGTTTGTAAGCTTGCTTTGTGAACGCCCCGTATATAGCAGAATGACATTACTCGAATTGTTTGGATCTTCATCTGTGTTCCGGAGTGCATCCCAAACATTGTCATAAGAAAGTTCTCTATGATCGTCTATAATATTATGAAGTTCTGTCTTTAAAGCTTCACCTGTTTTTCCGACAGCAGACTGATAGTATGTGTCATCATAAGGAGAGGGCTCTGGATCTGTTGGATCTGTAGGGTCCGTGGGATCAGTAGTTCCAGTTTGTTTTTCCATAGCTGCCGTCCCCGTTATTCCTGCGTGAGAAAAATAGGCTGCAAGTTTTCCAGTTACTTTTATTTCCGTGCCTTTTAGAGAAGGGTTTGTTTTTAATCCAAATTGTGTTCTGAAAGAGGATGGAATTTGAACATAAATCATTTTAGTTGTACTTGTTTCTGATGGTGAATCTGCGAGAGCAAGTGCATAATCATTTGGATAATTGGCTGTCACTACCGTGCTCGTGGCAGTCGGCTGTCCAACAACGTAGCCTTTAACCGTTTTAACAGAACCATTTTGATCAGCATTCGCCTGAGCGACTGAATATGGTGCTGTCCAGGTCCCGTCTCCGGTCGAAGCTTGGGACGGGGAGACTTGAAACATTGGAATAAAAAAACTGAGCATAAGTGCCAGTTTTACGAATCGTGCAGCATGTTTGTTTTTAAGCAAAACGGTATTCCTCCTCATTTTTCTAATTGATTACAAAAAAAGAATACTATGGAAACATTAACTATTTATGATGATTTTGTAAATTTACGTCATTATCCTGCTTTTTTGCGAAAGATGAGAGAATGAGACTAGTGCCCTCTGTATCAATAAGCACAAAAAAATACACCTCTGTCTGAAGTGCATCTTTTCCGCCTATTAGTGATTTTGATCTTTCATATGCCCAGCCTTGCGTTTGTTCTTCCGTTTTACGCCAATTACGACAAAAACCAGAACGATAAAAAGCAAGGTGATTCCTACATTTAAAAACCCGCCAATAAAAAGGAAGAAGTCTTTAAAAAACTCACTCATTTATAATCACCTCTTCTCCCTTTTTACCCTCCCTGCAAATTGATAACCCTTGTACAGAGAGTTTGAAGGAGCTTAATCCAAGATAACAAAGTTCTTCCATTCATACGGAAGAAGCGACTGATACTTATCGGCTAAAAAACGGTCATCAACAAGCACGATGGTTCCGGTATCTTTTTCAGAACGGATCAGTCTGCCGCCCGCCTGCAAAACTTTGTTCATCCCCGGGAAAACATAGGCATAGTCAAATCCATTTTTACCTGACTGCTGAAAATAGGCTTTCATGATGTTTCTTTCAAACCCTATCTGAGGCAGGCCTACTCCAACAACGATGACCCCGTTTAACCGGTTGCCTATCAGATCAACACCTTCAGAAAAAATCCCTCCCATTACGGCAAATGCAATCATTGTCGTGCTGCTGTTTTCTTGAAATGCATCTAAAAAAGCTTCTCTCTCTGCTTCCGTCATCTGAGGCTGCTGAATCTTCATTTCAAAAGACGGATTTAGCTCTGTCAAATACTCAAATACTTCCTTCATATAAACGTAAGAAGGAAAAAAGATAAGGTAGTTTCCGCTTCGTTCTTCAAGCAGCTGTATGACCACTTGAGAGATTGGCGCCCTGCTTTTCTCCCTGTCATGATACCTGGTGGAAATTGGTTTAATAAAGACACCCAGGTTTTCTCTGGCAAATGGAGAGGGGATTTTCACTTGATAATCATCAGAAGTTCCTCCAAGCATGTCCATGTAAAAATGGATGGGAGAAAGCGTAGCTGAAAAATGGATACTTGAGCGAAACGGTTTTTTAATTTGTCCAAGAAGAAAAGACGGATCGAGACACAGCAGTTTAATCACTGTCTCTTTTCTATCTGCTTCTGCTGTCGTCACATATCTCTCATCATAGAACTTCGACATTTTCATGAATGTCTGAGCCTGAAAGTAGCAGTCCAGGAGAAGCTGCGACGGATTTCCCGTCAAAAGCTCTTTCTCCGCTTCTTTTACAAAAGGATCCAGAAGTTCCAAAAGCTCATGAGGCAAATCCTTCGTCAGCATCGGCTGATTTTCAACTTGTTTCTTCAGGGCAATAAAATAATCATTTATGTTCTTCGCATGTTTAAAAATGCCGCCTCGTTTAAATTCTCTTTTCAGCTGAAGAAAGTCCGACTTCCTTAAGTCTGCAGAAAACATCGCCCTTCCCCGGTCAACCAGATTATGAGCCTCATCAATCAGCAGGACCGATTTTTTCTTTTGTTCATCGAAAAAACGTTTTAAGGAGACGCGCGGGTCAAACACATAATTGTAATCACAAATCATGCCGTCTGAAGCAGATGCGAGATCTAATGAAAATTCAAAGGGGCAAACGGTATGCTTTAAAGAATATTCCTTAATAACATCAGCAGTTAAACGTGTTTCATTTGAGAGGATATCAAGCACCGCTCCGTTAATCCTGTCATAGTAACCATTTGCAAATTCGCAGTAATCCTTTTGGCAGCGGGTCTCATCCTTTAAACAAACTTTGTCCTTTGCTGTAATCGTAACCGCAGTAAAACACAGTCCCTTTGTTTCCATGTAAGAAAAGGTATCCTCTGCTGCTTTTCTTGTGATTGTCTTAGCCGTTAAGTAAAAGAGTCTATCTAATTTGCCTTCTCCCATCGCTTTCAATGCCGGAAAGACGGTCGAAATGGTTTTGCCGATTCCGGTTGAAGCTTGAGCAAACAAGTCCGTCTTGTCGCTGATTGCTTTGTAGACAGTTCCAGCAAGCTTCCTTTGACCCTCTCTATATCTTTCAAAAGGAAAAGATAACTCTTCCATACTTTTATCCCGTTTCTTTTGATGCGCGGCTCTTAATTCAGCATAGGGAGAATAGGCTTTTATCAATTCCTTCATGAAAGAATCAAGATCTGCTGACGAAAACGTGTTCCTGAACCTGATTTGTTCTCCCGACTGTACACTGACATAAGTCAGCTGCACCCCGATTTGATCAAGTTCCCTTTCTTTTAAAACAGCATATGCGTAGCATTTCGCCTGAGCCCAGTGAACCGGATGAGAATCCTGATTTAATAAAGAAAGATCACCGGCAGTTGATTTTATTTCATCAATATATGGCATATCTTCAGATAACAGAAGACCGTCACATCTTCCATCAATTAGAAATGAAAGATGATTATGCAGGATGACAGTCTGTAAAAATACTTCTTTTTGATCCGCTTCCCCGTAGGTTTCCTGAATCGCCTGATGTGCTTTTGTTCCTTCAGTCATCGTTGCTGAAGTTCTGAATCTTGAATCTATGCTTCCAGCTCTGAAAACATATTCTACTAGTGCTCTGACTGATATATGCACTACGTTCATTCCGCATCACCTATTATTAGTTTATCAGCAAGCTTATAATATAAAAAGAAATCGCCCATCAAAAGATGAGCGATTTTTAATAATTAACAGCAGCGCGAAACCTTGCCGCCTTTTGCGTTGTAGCGTGCTTCCTGTGCCTCGCAGAAAAATTCCTTTCTGCTTTGGACCGGCTGATCCGGGTGATGGATCATCATATGCTCCACATATTTTTCATAGCTCGGAACACCCGCGAGTAAACTGATAAATTGTTTTCTGAACTTAAGGATGGATGACAGTTTCTTATACATGGTGGCTTATGCCTCCTTCAGATCTCTCAATATACGGCGCCTCGTGCAAAGTGGTCTCCTTGTTCGTCAATACCTTAATCCATATGCGGATAGCCGAAATCAAGACAGCTATTACTACAATCATAAATATGGCGCAAAGGGCCGCATCCACATAGTCATTTATCAACACCTGCTTCATCTGGTCCGCATTCGCAGCAGGTGCAAGCACCTCTCCTTTATCAATCGCCCCTTTAAACAGATTTGCATGTGACAGGAAACCGATCTTCGGATTTTCATGGAAAAGCTTTTGCCATCCGGCTGTCATGGTTACGATTAAAATCCAAGTCGTCGGAACGAGAGTGATCCAAACGTAAGCTTTTTTGCCCATTTTGAAAAGAATGGTTGTACCAAGCAGCAGGGCAATTCCTGCCAGCATCTGATTGGCTATGCCGAACAGCGGCCAGAGTGTGTTTATTCCTCCTAATGGATCGATTACTCCCTGATAGAGGAAATATCCCCATCCGAGAACACATAGGGCAGTGGCAAGAATATTGGCCGGGAGATATTCTGTTCTGGCCAATGGTTTATATATATGACCCAATAAATCCTGAATCATAAAGCGCCCGACCCTTGTTCCCGCATCAATGGTTGTCAGAATAAATAAGGCTTCAAACAGGATGGCGAAATGGTACCAGAAGGCCATAAGAGCTTTACCGCCAATGACTTCAGAAAAGATATAAGCCATTCCGATGGCAAGCGTCGGAGCCCCTCCAGTTCTTGAGAGAACCGTCTCTTCTCCGACATCATCTGCAAGCGCTGTCAAATCATCCGGCGTTATTGTAAAACCCCAGCTCGAAACGGTTGCCGCCGCCTGTACAGCTTCCGTGCCAATCAGGGCAGGCGGACTATTAATAGCAAAATAGATCCCTGGCGTAAGCACACATGCAGCAATCATCGCCATAACTGCAACAAAGGATTCTGTCAGCATGGCGCCGTATCCGATCGGCCTCGCATGTGATTCTCTTTCAATCATTTTTGGCGTTGTACCGGAAGATACTAGAGCATGGAAGCCGGAAACCGCACCGCATGCGATTGTGATAAATAAAAACGGGAACATATTTCCTGCAAACACAGGGCCTGTACCATCTATAAATGGTGTGACAGACGGCATCTGCAGGTCTGGAGCTACAACGATAATTCCAAGTGCAAGACCGACAATCGTTCCGACTTTCAGGAATGTACTCAGATAGTCCCTTGGCGCAAGCAGCAGCCAAACCGGCAATACAGACGCAATGAAACCGTATACAATCATTAAAATAGCAATCGTTTCACCTTTATATGTAAACAGCTTGGCAAGTTCCGGTGTTTCGGCAACATGCTGACCGAGGAAGATCGATAAAAGAAGAAGAACGACTCCGATTATAGAACCTTCTCCAACTCTTCCCGGCCGAATATATCTCATATATATGCCCATGAATACAGCAATCGGAATCGTAGCTGCAATCGTAAACATACCCCACGGACTTCCTACAAGCGCTTTCACAACAACGAGAGCGAGTACAGCTAATAAAATAATCATAATTCCAAGAATGCCGACCATGGCAATGATTCCCGTTATCGGACCGATTTCCTCTTTAATCATTTCCCCTAATGACTTTCCTTTTCGTCGCATAGAACCAAACAAAATAATGAAATCCTGCACCGCTCCGGCAAGGATAACCCCGACAATAATCCAGATCGTCCCCGGCAAATAACCCATTTGTGCAGCGAGTATAGGTCCTACCAGCGGTCCAGCTCCGGCGATGGCTGCAAAGTGATGACCAAACAATACCCATTTGTTTGTCGGCACATAATCCTTGCCGTCATTGTGTGTCTCTGCAGGAGTTTCCCGCTTGTCATCAAGCTCAAATACTTTATTAGCAATAAAACGGCTGTAAAAACGGTAAGCAACCGCATACGAACAAACAGCTGCTGTCAGCAGCCAAATGGCGTTAATGCTCTCCCCCTGATTAAGAGCGATGACTGCAAATCCTGCTGCTCCCAGTGTGGAGACTAACCCCCAAATAATAATCGATCTTAAAGCCTTCATCTGCCATCATCCCTTCTGTAGCGTACACACTTATTATACGTTTGATGTCTGAATTTTTAAATAATTATTTTTTCGTATTTTAATAGTTAATAGTAGGATTTTAGATGAGGGAACAGGTTTAAGGAAAGAAAAAACCACAGTATGATTCTACTGTGGAGCACCTCGCTTATTTTTGTTTTTAATCGGAAGAATCATGGTGACTTCAGTGCCGGAACCAAGCTCGCTCTTATAAGCTACTCTACCTTTCATAGTTTCAATAATGCGCAGAGACACAGTTGTTCCAAGACCAGTTCCTTTATCCTTGGTAGAATAAAAAACAGTGCCGATTTGGGAAAGCTGATCCGCGGACATGCCTTTGCCTGTATCTGAAATGACGGTATACGCCTGTCCATTTTTAAAAAAGAGCTGCACCCTGACTATTCCCCCTTCTGGAGTAGCTTCAATGGCATTTTTAATCAGATTGACAAGCGCCTGTTTAAGCTGGCTTCGATCGGTTTCAATATAAAGACCCGGATGAAGCTGGCAGGATAACTTCACCCCTTGTTTTACTGCAAGCGCATTCAATAAATAAACAACATTATGTATTACTTCTGAAAGCTGAAATTCTTCTATTTTTTTCAGCTTCGGCTTAGCAAAATTCAAGTAATCATTCAGAATGGACTCGGCTCGGCCAATCTCACTCAAAATCAAACGCATATATTGCTCATCATTCTTCTTTTCTTTTTCCACCAGCTGCAAAAAACCTTTTACAACAGTCAGCGGATTCCGGACCTCGTGTGCTATGGATGCGGCAAGCTCTCCGATCGTATTTAGCTTTTCCGTACGGATAATCTCCTGCTTCATCATCTTCCGCTCAATGCCTGCTTCAAGGAGTTTAGCAGCTATCCCAATGGCAATGACTTGTAAAATTCCGAAGATGAACACATAAAATAATAGTTTCTTACTGCTGCTGAAGGTGTAATCAGATGTGATTAAAAAAGAGAGCAGAATGCCAAGCTGAACAACAGCAGGCCAAAATCCAATAATGATTGAAAGCTGAATCCTTTTTTTAGGCTTGTACTTTCTGAAGCGCTTTGAAAACAGGAAAGGTCCAATCAGTGCGAGAAAGGCGCTTATATATCCAAACAAGATTGCTTCCCCGCCTACATATGTTCTTGCGAGCAGAATGAAAATGAAGACGATCAAGCCGGCAGCAGGACCTCCATACAGCAATGCAAAGACCATTGGTACATACCTTAAATCCCAATAAAGACCGTAATCATAAAACGAGAAAATCATGCACAAAAAGGCAGCGATCCCGTATATGACCCCGGAGAAATAAGGTGATGCCGTTATGCGCTTGTTTTCAAGAATAACCGTGTAAATCAAGACAGGAACCAAGACGATCAAAACATGTAACGTCAATTTCTCTGCGAGCATCGTAATTTCCCCAATTATATTTGTGTTTTGAGTTCTTATTCGACAAAAACCGCATAATTCCTCTTTATTATTCGAATTAACACACTATTTAAATAAGCGTTTAATTGATGTTTTAAACCCCAATAAAACAGGTATCTGTACAAGCATGGAGGTGTTTTTGACATGACCGATAAAAAGAATAAGCAAAAACAGGATAACCCTGAGCAAATTCCTGGCCGTGACGGAAAAACATTAATTGAACGGGAAAATGAAATGACTGTTGATGCGATTCCAGTCGAAGAAGTAAAGATCGGACTGCAAGATGAGAAAAAGAAACATAAAACTAAAAATCAATCTTCAAGTGATTAACCTTTAAGGCTAGATAGCAAAAATCTCTCAATTTCATTTCTGCCTTATATAAAAATCCTCCCGCTTCTAAGCAGGAGGATTTTATTTAATTCATTTCATTCCAGTATTAGCCTTCACAAGAATCTCATCAAATTTCTTCGCATCTTCTTTTTTGCTTGAAACGATCGTTCCAATGTAAGCGCCGAGGAATCCAAGCGGGATTGAAACAATACCCGGATTAGACAGGCTGAACAATGGATCTCCAACGAAAATCGCTGCTCCGGCCTCTGGTGACCATACATTAGGGCTGAGGGCTACAAGAATAAGAGAACTGAACAAGCCCGTGAGCATTCCTGTAACTGCTCCTGCTGTATTAAACCGTTTCCAGAAAATCGTCAGCAAGAGAATCGGCAGGTTTGCGCTTGCTGCGACAGCAAAGGCGAGTGCAACTAAAAATGCTACGTTCATGTTCTGTGCAAACAATGCAAGAAGAATCGAAAGAATAGCCACACCGATTGATGCCCATCTGGCTGCCACAACCTGCTCCTTCTCCGTTGCTTCTCCCCGGCGAAGAATATGGCTGTAAAAGTCATGGGCAAATGCAGAAGCAGCTGACAGCACGAGTCCCGCTACAACAGCGAGTATGGTTGCGAATGCAACTGCTGAAACAAAGGCAAATAAGAAATCTCCGCCAATCGCTTCTGCAAGCAATGGCGCTGCCATGTTCCCGGCTGAATTGGCCGCTACGATATTGTCATAGCCGACAAACGCTGCAGCTCCAAAACCTAAAAAGACAGTCATTACATAAAATACACCGATAATCCATGTTGCATACACAACGGATTTCCGAGCTGTAATAGCATCTTTAACGGTAAAGAAACGGATCAGGATATGAGGTAGACCGGCTGTTCCAAGCACAAGCGCCAGATTCAGCGAAATCGTATCCAGCGGATTTTTAAACTTGTTCCCCGGATTCAAAAAGCTCTCACCAAGCGGTGTCGGTGTCGCCGTCTGCATCTCAGAGAACATTTTCATGATGCTGAAATCGAATTTAGCAAACACAATCACCGAAATAACAAATGTACCAATCATAAGAAGAACAGCTTTTACAATCTGCACCCAGCTCGTTGCAGTCATTCCTCCGAATACAACATAGATGGTCATCAGCGTTCCGACAATCAAAACAGAATACACATAATCAATGCCAAGCAGCAGATGAATAAGCCCTCCTGCTCCTACTAGCTGCGCGATCATATAAAAGATTGAAATAGAGATCGTATTCAGCGCCGCAACGCCGCGCACCTTACTATTATTAAACCTTGCCGCTATCATGTCAGCCATAGTGTATTTCCCCAAATTTCTAAGAGGTTCAGCCACTATGTATAACACCACAAGATACGCAACTAAAAATCCAATACTGTAAAAAAATCCGTCAAACCCAGAAAGCGCTATCATTCCTGCGATCCCTAAAAAAGAAGCAGCTGACATATAGTCACCAGCGATGGCAAGGCCATTTTGAAAGCCGGTTAAACTGCTGTCCGCGGTGTAAAAATCACTTGTAGTCTTTGTACGCTTAGAGGCAAAATAAGTGATAAATAATGTCATAATTACGATTCCTAAAAAGAGAGAAAATGCCAGCATGTTCATTGTATGTGTCCTCCTTTACCTTTTTGCCTCGGCTTTAATTTGTTCTACAATCTGATCAAACTTCTTTGCCCGGCTGGAATAAAGCATACAGAAAGTCCAAGTCATAATAAATTGGGCAAAAGCGAAGACCCATGCCCAGCTGATCGGGCCGACTGCATACTCATTCAGTACGGTTGAATAAGCCGTTAACACCGGCAATGTAAAATAAAAGGCTAAGAAAAATAAAGACATTGGCAAGATAAAACTTCTCTTTGTCTGAAGCAGTTTTTGAAAGGATTCTGACTGAACAATTTTGGTGTAATCGACTGAGGACTGCGCGGACTTTAATTGCTGCTTTTCATTACTCACTACCTGTTCCCCCTTTAGTTAATAGTTTTAAAAACCCAGCCCTCCTTAATTCCAAATTTTCACACTCTTATTATATATTTATCTGAAAAATATGTAAATTTAGATAACTCTTTTTTAAAAAATAACCTCCTTTAGACTCATCCAAAGATAGATATAATTCATAAGGTAGACTAAAATAAGAAAGATTACTGCATTCTATTATCGGTGAAAGCTGTTAAGGAGGATACGATGGAGAAAAAGAATACACTTCCAACCCGCAAGCTGCTTGGAATTGCAGGACTTGGCTGGCTGTTTGATGCCATGGACGTTGGAATGCTCTCATTTATTATAGCCGCGCTTCAATCTGATTGGGGGTTGAGCGTGAAGCAAATGGCCTGGATCGGCAGCATGAATTCAATCGGAATGGCCGTTGGCGCCCTCGTCTTTGGATTATTATCTGACCGGATCGGACGAAAACATGTTTTTATTATTACCTTGCTTCTCTTTTCAATCGGGAGCGGACTGTCTGCTTTTACAACGACATTAACCGCCTTCCTCATACTAAGGTTTTTTGTTGGAATGGGCCTTGGAGGAGAACTTCCTGTTGCATCAACACTGGTATCTGAAAGTGTAGCACCTGAAAAACGGGGACGAATTGTCGTCCTGCTTGAAAGCTTCTGGGCCGCAGGCTGGCTTATTGCCGCCCTTATCTCATATTTTGTTATTCCAAGATTTGGATGGCAAACGGCTCTGCTTCTAAGCGCGCTTCCTGCATTTTATGCACTGTACTTACGGATCAAGCTTCCGGACTCTCCCCAGTTTTTAGCGATCAAGAAAGAACAGAAGCCTTCGATAATGGAAAACATCAAAATGGTTTGGTCCAAGGATTACATCCGTCAGACGACTATGCTTTGGATACTTTGGTTCTGTGTCGTCTTTTCTTACTACGGCATGTTTTTATGGCTGCCAAGTGTCATGGTACTGAAAGGTTTCAGTTTAATTAAAAGCTTCCAGTATGTACTTATTATGACTCTTGCTCAGTTACCGGGCTATTTTACAGCAGCATGGTTTATAGAGAAATTCGGAAGGAAATTTGTTTTAACGACTTATTTAGTCGGTACAGCAATCAGCGCTTATTTCTTTGGAACGGCAGAATCTCTCACCATGTTGCTTACATCAGGAATATTCCTTTCATTCTTTAACTTAGGAGCATGGGGCGCGCTTTACGCCTATACACCAGAGCAATATCCGACAGCCGTTCGCGGTACTGGAGCTGGAATGGCTGCATCATTCGGACGTATTGGCGGGGTTTTGGGACCGTTAGTTGTTGGTTATCTTGTGGCTCAAAACACTCCAATGACCATGATCTTTTCCATATTCTGTGTATCCATTCTGATTGGTGTCCTGGCTGTAATCATTCTTGGAAAAGAAACAAAAGCCAAACAGCTGTTTTAAAATAACAAAAGCAAAAGCACCTCTCGCAGATAACTTTATTTCGTTATCCACAACCAATCGCCTTTTTTAATTACCTAGACAACGAAAAACCCCTTCAACCATTAAGAGTTGAAGGGGTTTTCTATTAATGGCCTCCCAGGTACGCCATTTTCAGCTGATCACTTGCATTTAATTCTTCTGCCGTTCCAGACAGCACAACCTTCCCAGTTTCAATTACATAGACTCTATCAGCTATCGACAAAGCCATGTTTGCATTTTGTTCAACTAATAGAATGGTTGTTCCAGTCTTATTGATCTCTTCAATAATTCTGAAGATCGTTTTAACGAGCAGCGGCGCAAGTCCCATAGATGGTTCATCCAGCAGGAGAAGTTTAGGGCGGGCCATTAGCGCGCGGCCCATTGCAAGCATCTGCTGTTCTCCTCCTGATAATGTTCCTGCCTGCTGTTTTTTGCGCTCAAACAGCCTTGGAAAGAGTTCAAATACTTTTTCAAAATCCCTTTTTATTTCAGCTTTATCTTTGCGCAAGTAAGCTCCAAGCTCTAAATTCTCCTCAACTGTCATGTTGGCAAATACTCTTCGCCCCTCAGGAACATGTGATATTCCTTGTTTAACGATTGTTTGAGCCGCTTTTCCTGCAATTGATTTCTCCTGGAAAAGCACCTCTCCCTTTTTAGGCTTTAAAAGTCCTGAAATCGTTTTTAATAAAGTGCTCTTCCCGGCTCCATTCGCACCGATCAAGGTCACAATTTCACCTTGATTGATCTCTAGAGATACATCCTTGATTGCTTGTATGTTTCCGTAGTATACATTGATTCCATTTACTTTCAGCATTATGAAACCTCCTCGCCGAGATACGCTTCGATGACTTTTGGATTGTTTCTGATTTCCTCAGGCACCCCCTGAGCAATCAACTGGCCATGATCAAGTACATAAATTCGTTCACAAACACCCATGACAAGCGGCATATCATGCTCAATCAGCAAAACCGTCAAATCAAACTTCGCGCGAATAAATGCAATCAAATTCATGAGCTCTTCTGTTTCCTGCGGGTTCATCCCTGCGGCAGGCTCATCTAATAGAAGCAGCTTTGGATGGGCTGCAAGAGCACGTGCAATTTCCAGCCGGCGCTGCTGACCGTATGGAAGGTTTTTTGCTTTTTCATCTTTCACTTTATCCAGTTTGAAAATCTTAAGAAATTCAATCGCTTTTTCTTCCATCTCACGTTCACCGGCAAAGTGGGAAGGAAGTCTTAAAATAGAGCTTGCTATAGAATGCTTTGCAAGAGAATGATAGGCTACTTTAACATTATCGAGAACCGAAAGTTCACCAAACAGTCGAATATTCTGAAACGTCCTGCTTATTCCTTTGCGCGTAATTTTATAGGGAACAAGACCATTCAGCTTTTGTCCTTCCAGCATCAGCGTTCCTTCTGTAGGTACATATACGCCTGTCAAAAGATTAAAAAAAGTCGTTTTTCCGGCTCCGTTTGGACCGATCAATCCAACAAGCTCACCTTTATTCAATTCGATATTGACGGATGAAAGAGCCTTAAGACCCCCAAATTTTATGCCTAAATTCTGCACGTTAAGCAACGGTGTTTTTGCTGTCATGATCAGGACCTCCTTTGATGCCATTGCGGTTTTTGAAAAAAGAAGTGATTTCTTTCGTGCCAAGCAAGCCTTGCGGACGATAAAGCATCATAACGATAAGGACGAGACTGTAAATGATCATTCTTGTCTCTGGATATTCCTGAAGGAAAGTAGAAACAATCGTAAGAAGGATTGCAGCCAGGACAGCACCAGACATACTGCCAAGTCCACCTAGAACAACAAAGATTAAAATATCAAATGACTTCAAAAAGCCGAAGTTTGTAGGCTGAATGATATAAAAATTATGTGCGTACAGTCCGCCGGCAATTCCGGCAAAAAAGGATCCAATAACAAATGCCGCTACTTTATAGTACGTTGTATTGATTCCCATCGCATCAGCTGCTATTTCATTTTCACGAATGGAAATACAGGCACGTCCATGAGTCGAATTCGTAAAATTGACGATTGCAAGAATAGTAAGCATTAAGCACCCGAATACCCAAGGCCATGTGGTGAGATGGGATACCTGCATACCGCTTGCTCCGCCGACGTAATCGATATTTAAAAGCGTGATGCGGACAATTTCACCGAACCCAAGTGTAGCGATTGCAAGATAATCCCCTTTTAAGCGCAAACTTGGAATCCCAATAATCAGACCTGCAACTGCTGCTGCAAGGCCACCGACAATCAGTGAAACAGAGAAAGGCAGCTGCAATTTCATCGTAATAACAGCTGAAGCATACGCGCCTACTGCTAAAAAGCCGGCATGTCCGATGGAAAATTGACCGGTAATCCCTATAATAAGATGAAGACTTGCTGCCAAAATAATATTAATGGCTATAAAGTACAAAGCGTTGACAAGATAGATGTTTAAAAACCCGCCGGAGATTAAAACCTGTACGACGATGAAAACAACGAATGCCAAACCGATTGAATACCAAAATCCTTTTGATTTTTTCATTGCAGTCATCCCCTTACACCTTCTCTCTTACATTTTTGCCGAACAATCCTGATGGACGGAAGATAAGAATGAGAATGAGGACGATAAATGCTACTCCATCACGCCATAAGGAGTAGCCCATAGCACTTACCAGTGATTCAATGACTCCCAGAAGTAATCCGCCTACCATCGCACCTGGAATAATCCCGATTCCGCCTAATACTGCAGCGACAAAGGCCTTTAAGCCTGGGATAATCCCCATAAGAGGCTCAATTTTAATATAGTAAGTTCCAAAAATAACACCCGCTGCACCAGCTAAAGCAGAGCCAATTGCGAAAGTAGCAGAAATGGTATTGTCTACATTAATACCCATCAGTCTTGCTGCATCTGCATCATATGAAACCGCACGCATGGCTTTGCCGATTTTTGTTTTATGGACAATAAATTGAAGCAAGATCATAAGCCCGACAGAAATACCCAGAATAAATAATGACTGACTGCTGATTGTGACGCCGAAAATGGAAATGCTCTCAGATGGCAGAACCGTTCCAGGATATGCTTCCGGCTGCGCTCCCCTCACATAAATAACTCCGTACTCAATTAGAAGGGAAACTCCAATTGCTGTTATAAGCGCTGCAATTCTAGTCGCATTTCTCAAAGGTTTATAAGCAATTCTCTCGATTAAGACTCCGAATAATGCACAAACGGCCATTGATATGATTAAGGCTGGAAAAAAACCGAGTTCTAAAATGGTAATTGAGTAAAACCCTACAAAGGCACCTATCATAAATACATCACCATGAGCAAAGTTTATGAGCTTCACGATGCCATATACCATTGTATAGCCAAGTGCAATTAACGCATAAATACTGCCCAGAGATATTCCGTTGACAATCTGCTGAAAAATTTCCATAATCTCTTTCTCCCCTGAAAGTCCATTATTTTGTATGGCAGTTTAAAACAAAAGTGCAAGAATTCACCCTTCTTATATCCTAAATTCAGAATAGGGGGCAGTGCCCCCTATTCCTTTTGCTTTTTATTGTGTTTATTCAGGATCTACATTCGTTTTAAATGTTTGCTCGCCATCTTTATATTCAAGGATAGCCGCTGACTTAACTGGGTCATGAAGCTCATCAAGCGTCAGGTTCCCAGAAACAAGAGCAAGTTCTTTTGTTTCTTCGATTGCTTTTTGAAGCTTCTCAGGGTCAGCACCGCCTGCACGTTTAATAGCGTCAGCCAGGAAATAGCCTGTATCGTATCCAAGCGCATTAAAGGCATCAGGAGATTTGTCTTTGTATTTCGCCTTGAACGCTTTTACAAAATCCTGAATTTTCTCATCCGGATCTCCAGCAGAATAGTGATTTGTAATGAATGTATTGTTTAAAGCTTCTCCGCCTGCAATTTCAATCAGCTTCGGAGAATCCCATCCGTCGCCCCCCATGAAAGGAACATCAATTCCAAGCTCACGGGCTTGTTTCACAATTAGACCTACCTCTTCATAGTAGCCAGGAAGGAATACAAATTCAGGATTAGCTGACTTGATTCTTGTAAGAGTTGCACGGAAGTCTGTATCTTTTGCTACATAAGCTTCCTCTGAAACAATTTTACCGCCGTTTTTCTCAAATGATTCTTTGAAGGATTTTGCAAGTCCTTTTGCATAATCGCTTGAGCTATCGATTAGGACTGCTGCATTTTTAACAGATAAGTCTCCAGTTGCAAAGTTTGCTGCAACCGTTCCTTGAAATGGATCGATAAAGCATGTACGGAATACATAATCATTCACTTTGCCATCCGTATTCGTTATAGTCGGGTTCGTTCCAGTCGGTGTGATTAATGGCACTTTATTATCCTGTGCAACCTGCACCTGGGCCAGCGTATTTGTACTTGTTGCTGCACCAATGATTGCAGCTACCTTATCTTGGCTAACTAGTTTAATAGCTCCATTTGTCGCTTCAGCTGCATCTGATTTATTATCAAACTCAACAAGTTCAATTTTTTTGCCGTCGATGCCTTTTTTATTTATTTCCTCTAAAGCAAGTTCCAGGCCTTCCGAAATGGATTGACCATAAGATGCTACTCCGCCGGATAATTCTAAGTTCGCACCGATTTTAATTGTTTCTCCTTCGGATGAACCTGTGCTTTTTGCACCGCATCCTGCCATCACGCCAGCTGAAATCATCAGTGACATAAACACTGCCATTAATCTTCTCTTTTTCATTCGTATCCCCCGTTTTTGATCATATTTTGATGCAAAGTTGCCATTTTATCCGTTCATCGCTGTAGTCGAACCACCTCCTAAAGATTCTTTCACTCTAATTAAATGACTCTTCTAAAGAAAATTAATATTCTGAAAATATAGTATAATATTATTTGATATCCGTCTATAGTATCTTTTTCTTTTTATTTATTGACATTCCAGCTTCAGTTGATCCCTTTATCCAGATAGCAAAGTGAATCAAAGCACGCTATTATATTTTATTCAGCAAACTATATAAATATAAAAAGAAAGCACCATGAAGTAAGATGCTTTCTCTCATTATTTTATAAATATTCACTTTTCGGCTAAAACATCTGCAAAAGCTTTTACATAAGGCGGCAGGTCCGGCGGTCTTCTGCTTGAAACAATGTGTCCGTCAACAACAACTGCTTCATTATGCCACGTTGCACCTGCGTTCTCCATATCATCTTTAATGCCTGGTGTGCTTGTTACATTTCTTCCTTCTAAGATTCTTGCTGAAATCAGCACCCATCCTGCATGACAGATCTGTCCGATCGGCTTTTCTTTTTCATGCATGTCCTTCACCATTTGAAGAACCTCTGGATATCGTCTTAGTTTATCAGGCGCCCATCCTCCAGGAACCAATATCGCATCATAATCTCCAGACTGAATATCGGCGAATGCATAATCCGCTGTTGCCGGAACACCATACTTCCCGATATAGGTTTCGCCTGCTTTTTCGCCTACTAAGTGGACTTCAGCCCCTTCTTCCTGTAAACGAAGCACAGGGTACCATAATTCAAGATCTTCAAAATCGGCGCTGACCAGCGCAATGACTTTTTTATTTGATAAACGCATTGTCCCACCTCCAGTTTCAGTATAGCATGACCGTTTCTCTAATTAAAAACTGAGGTCTTATACGACCTCGTCTTTCAGCTGACTTTGATAGAGACCGTAATAAAATCCTTTTTCTTGGAGAAGAGACTCATGGCTTCCTCTTTCAATCAGTGCACCATTCTCAAGCACGAGAATCTGATCCGCTTTTTGAATGGTATTCAGCCTGTGTGCGATCACAAAACTTGTTCTGCCTTTCATCAATCTCTGAAGGGCTTCCTGGATTTTCAGCTCTGTAATGGTATCAATGCTGCTTGTCGCTTCATCAAGAACAAGGATAACCGGACTTGAAAGGATCGCTCTCGCGATGGACAGCAGCTGTTTTTGCCCCTGGCTGATTCCGCTTCCGTCCTGAGTGAGAACCGTTTTATATTGATTTTTTGTTTTCATAATAAAAGAATGGGCATTCGCTTCTTTTGCTGCAAGGATTACTTCTTCATCCGTTGCATCCAAACGGCCATAACGAATGTTTTCCATGATCGTCCCAGTGAACAGGAAGGGATCCTGAAGGACAAATGCCATGTGCTCTCTCAAACTGCTGCGTCTAATTTTTGTGCTTTCCATTCCATCAATCAGAATCTTTCCTTCATCAGGATCGTAAAACCGTGATAACAGGTTGATCATCGTTGTTTTTCCTGCACCGGTAGGACCGACGATGGCTATCGTTTCACCGGGAGATGCTGTAAAGCACAAGTTTTGAACCGTCTGCTGTTCTTCTTCATAAGAGAATGAGACCCGGTCAAATATCACTTCTCCTTGCATTCCTTGAAGGTTTGAAGCACCTTTCTCATCTATCATTTCCTCGTCTTCATCCAGAATTTCAAACACTCTCTCAGCACCTGCTACAGCAGACAGAATCGTATTGAACTGATTCGCAAGCTCATTCAAAGGTCTTGTGAACTGTCTGGAGTATTCAGTAAAAATCACGATGACCCCGATTGTGACAAGACCATTCAGAGCAAGAATGCCTCCTACCCCGGCAATCACCGCAAAACTTAAATTGTTCAGGACGTTCATCAGCTTCGGAATAAAGCCAGAGATCGTCTGAGCCCAGAACCCTGCTCCTTTAAGCCGCTGACTCTTTTCCAGAAACTCAGAAATCACTTTTTGCTCCTGTGAAAACGTCTTGACGATGCGCTGGCCTGAAATGGTTTCTTCAATATAGCCATTAAGATTCCCCAAGTTCCGCTGCTGAGCTTTGAATAATTTTCCTGTTCTATTTGTGATCCACCTCATCCCAAAGAACATGATTGGGATGATGGTCAGAGTAATTAGCGTAAGCAGCGGACTCAGCCAGAGCATGACTGCTATTGTTCCTGCAAGTGTCAGGATACTTGAGAAAATTTGAATAACAGAACTGTTCAAGGTTGAACTGACGTTTTCAATATCATTCGTTACCCTGCTCATCAGTTCCCCGTGCTGCCGTTTATCAAAGTAGGAAATCGGCAGACTGTGCAGATGACGGAAAAGCTGTGTTCTCATGGTAAAAACGGTATTCTGGGCGATTCCTATCATCCATATGTTCTGCAGCAGCAGAGAAATGGACTGGACTATATAAATTGCGACCAAAGCAATCAGCAGCTTAACAAAACCGCTGCTTTCTTTGGTCACAATATAATCATCAATGACTCTCCCAATCAGGTAAGGACCAAGGAGGGCCAAAAAGGAACTGAGAACTACCATAAGGAGAACCAAACTAAGCAGGCCTTTATTCAAAGAAAGGTACGACCATACCCTTGTAATCGTCGCAAACCAGTTTTTTGGTTTCCCTGTTTTTTTCTGAATAGGTTCTTCCTGTTTGACTTTCGGATACTTGAATGGCTTACTTAGCTCTTTGAACATTCTGCAGGGCCTCCTCTCCAAACTGGGATTCATAGATCCGCTGATACAGCGAAGATTTTTCCATTAATTCAAGATGAGAACCATATGCCAGAATTTCCCCTTCATCCAGCAAGAGGATCTTGCTGGCTTCCATTGCTGTGCTGATTTTTTGTGTAATAATAAAAATCGTGCTGTTATATGTTTTTAGCTTTTTTAATAGATTTGCCTCTGTTGCTAAATCAAGAGCGCTTGTGCTGTCATCAAGCAGAAGAATTTTAGGCTTGCGGACAAGTGCTCTTGCTATCGAAAGTCTTTGTTTTTGACCTCCGGAAAGATTGACTCCTTTTTGACCGACTCTTGTATCATAGCCATCAGGGAGTCTTTCAATGGTTTCATGAATCTGTGCATTTATGGCCGCTTCCTTTATATCTTCAAATGATGCTCCTTCTTTACCCCAAGCAATATTCTCTCTGATCGATCCTGTGAATAAAAGAGACTCCTGCGGAACAAAACCAATTTGTCCCCTCAGACTTTCAAGCTTCATATCCAGTAGGTTCTTACCACCAATGTAAATCTCCCCGCCAGACACATCATAAAGCCTTGGTATCAGATTGAAAATGGACGATTTCCCTGAGCCCGTTGCACCAAGCAGGGCAATCGTCTCACCTGCATTCACAGTAAAGGAGAGGTTATTCAGAACAGCCGTATTCGTTCCCGGATAAGTAAAAGAAACGGATTTAAATTCAATTTCTCCTTTTTCAATCACACTTGTTTCTTCTGCGTCAAGCGAATCAGTCAAATCAGCTTCTGTATCTAAAACCTCATTAATGCGTCCGGCTGAGGCTTTTGCACGTGAAAAAGCCATGATGATAAAAGAAAAAATGGATAAAACAGAGGATATTCGCAGCGCATAGTTTACAATCGCCACTACTTCCCCAACCTTTGCATCCCCTGTGCCGACATTGATGCTGCCAAACCACAGAATGGCGAGGATACTGATATTCATGACTAATAATAAGACAGGCATGGCAATTTCCATCAGCCTTAGTGCTGAAACGGTCCCACTTTTCAACTCTTCATTTGCTTGTGTAAATCTTGAGACTTCATAGTTTCTTCTCAAAAATGCCTTAATAATCCGCATTCCAGTCAGGTTCTCCTGCATGACACCGTTAACAGAATCAAGCCGGTCCTGAACAGCTTTGAACAGGCCGCTGCCTTTTTTCATCATCCATACTAGAAATCCTATTAAAAGGGGAATCGAAATTAAGAGAATGAGGGCCAGTTTAAAATTGACGATTAGAGCCATGATTGTTCCCCCTACTATTAAAAGGGGCGCACGGAGCATGATCCGCAGGCTCATAAAGATCGTATTCTGAAGCTGCGTCACGTCATTTGTCATCCTCGTAATCAGAGATGAAGTAGGAAACAGGCTGAAATTTGCAAAAGAAAAGGACTGAACCTTCTCAAATAAACCTTTGCGTACATCATATCCGAAGCTCTGACTGACATGAGCCGCATAAAAGGAATTTGTCACACCAGCAGCAAATGCCGCAATGGAAATCCCGACCATGACGCTTCCCCAATAGATGACAACAGATAAGTCATTTTTCAAGATGCCATCATCAATTATTTTCGCCATTAACAGCGGATGCAGCAGCTCTACCCCAAGCTCAATCAGCATCAGGGTCAGGGCTACACCCATCGCAAGACGGTAAGGCTTTAGCAAAGAAAATACTTTCGACATACGGCATCCTCCAAACATTGCATCATCTATGTACATATTTAGCCAGACTAATATCTTGAATTTTATTTATTCTATCATACTCTTTATTGGTTAAAATTTGAATATTTAGATTTTCACCCTTGTTGTTTCCGTATCTAAAAAAGATACGCCGGCATGAGCGTATCCATTAGTAGGCAAGACCTGCTGATGTATGAATAAAACTCTTTTGAATCCAAGCCTTCACTAAGAAATGAGCAACATCCGCTCTGGCTATTTTCCTTCCCCCTTCAGGAATCCCCTCCTGCGCGATCCGATAGTTTTTTGTCAAGGGTCCATCAATAAGCTGCATTGGCCTTGCAACCGTCCAGTCAAACTCGCTTTCCCGAATTCTTCTTACAGCGTCTGCATGATCTCTTAACACATTTTTCAAAATGACTTTCTGTGTCAGAAAGCCTGTAATGCCCGGGATCTCTTGATGGATGCCTGCAGAGGCAACGTATAAAATCCGGTTAACAGAATGTTTTTTCATCCCGGATAAGATATTTTCTGTCATCTCTGTCAATACGGACGACTTTCCTAGACCTTTTCCGCCAAGACAAGAGGCAGCGGCATCATGCCCTTTAATTGCAGCTTCTGTTTCTTTTTTATTCAGCGCGTTTCCTTTCACAACAGCAAGACGCTCATGTTCCAGACTGAATGCTTCCGGAGATCGAACAAAAGCAGTGACTTCATGTCCCGCAGCAAGCGTCTGGGCAACCATGTGTCTTCCGGTCTTTCCGCCTGCACCAAATATGATCAGCTTCATCATGATCCCACCTGTCTCAGATTCTTACTATCTATTAATCATTTTTATGACCAGTCTGTCAATATTAAGTACTTCACATCGCAGGCTCACAATCTCTTAAGCAACATGAAAAGACCTCTTGCCGTTAACAAGAGGTCCCGCCATTTAAGAATTTAACGTCCGGTCTTTTTTATCCAGCACTGAATCTGTGCCAGGATCTTCATATTTATATTCGTGCTCCCAGAAATCTGCATTTTTAATGCCAAGCTTTACTGGATCAAATACTGGATCAAGACCTTGCTTCTTTTGAGCTTCATAATCTTTTAGAGCGATAAGCGCCGGTTTGGCCAAGATCAGGATGGCAATTAAGTTCAGCCAAACCATGATTCCAAGACCAACGTCCCCTAAAGCCCATGCTAATGATGCAGTTTTAACAGATCCATAGAATGTCGCTCCAAGGAGTACGACTTTTACGAGGAACATCGGGATTTTATTGCTTTTCCCCCTCGTTAAGTAAGCAATGTTTGTCTCAGCGATATAGTAATACGCCATGATTGTTGTAAAAGCGAAGAAGAGAAGTGAGATTGCAACAAATCCTGAACCAAATCCTGGAATTGGAATAACCGATTCTACTGCCGCCTGTGTAAAAACAGGGCCAGGCTCTACTTCAGCTCCAAGTTTATTCGTAATGAACGTTCCATCCGGAGCTTGTGTGTTGTACATGCCAGTAAATAAAATCATAAACGCTGTAGCTGAACATACGAAAAGAGTATCAATATAAACAGAGAAAGCTTGAACTAAGCCTTGCTTTGCAGGATGCGAAACTTCAGCTGCAGCAGCTGGGTGAGGTCCTGTACCCTGTCCAGCTTCATTTGAGTAGATTCCACGCTTAACTCCCCAAGCAATCGCCATCCCAACGATTCCGCCAAATGCAGAATCCAGTGCAAATGCACTTTTAAAAATAAGGGCAATAACTGCAGGCAGCTCAGAAATATTAAAAGCAATAATAACAAGAGCAACCAGGATGTAGCCAAGCGCCATAAATGGCACTACTACCTGTGCTACATTTGCAATCCTCTTAACTCCGCCAAAAATAATAAGTGCTAAAACAATGATAAGTCCTAAACCAGTAATAACAGGGCTTAAACCAAATGCATTATCAAGGCCAAGTGCAATGGAGTTCGCTTGAACACCAGGCATCAGCAAGCTCATCGCAAGTAAAGCAGCGAATGCAAAAATAATGCCGTACCATTTCCATCCAGTTCCTTTTTCAATATAATAAGCCGGACCCCCGCGGTATTGTCCGTCCTGTTTTACTTTATAAATCTGAGCCAATGTTGATTCAATATAAGCACTTGAAGCTCCAATGAAGGCAATGGCCCACATCCAAAATACTGCTCCTGGTCCGCCGAAGCCGATCGCAGTGGCAACACCAGCGATATTCCCTGTACCTACACGTCCTGATAACGCAATGGATAATGCCTGAAAAGAAGAAACTCCTGCTTCAGAGCTTTTCCCCTGAAACATCAGCAGCACCATATCTTTGATATGACGCACTTGCATAAATCGGGTCAAGATGGAGAAAAGCAAACCTACAGCCAAACAAATGTAAATAACGGGCGTGCTCCAAAGAACACTATTTAAGCTATTAACAAACGCCTCCAATAAAAATCCCCCTCATAATACTGAATTTTCTTTCTTTTTAGATTATAAGGGATAAGTCATAACTGCACAATCACTATTTTGATAGAATATGTGCCATTGGTCGCGTTAAAAAAGGTTGAAAACGCAAACAACCCATATACAGCGGTTCTTTTTTCTTACATTCTATGTTAAAAAAAGTGACATAAGAAAAGCGCAAGTGCCCGTTTAGCGCGGGCATGACAGATAAGGATCCGCCAGTAAAAGCGCTTTTTGCCAATACTTACGGATCCGTTCTGACCGAGGAGCCTGAGCGATTCCGCTCGCCATCGAAGCGCAAAATTTTATACTTTCTTATCTTTTAAAGAAAGAATGCGCCTAAAAAGGCACACTCTTATTCTCTAAAAACATTTCCGGGTAGTCAGTAATAAGCGCGGAAACACCCGATCTGGCCAAAGCCTCCAGTTTTTCAGTCTGATTTACTGTAAACACTCTAAGAGGATATCCTGCATCAATAACTCTCTTTCCAGCAGCTGAAATGGCAAAAGAAGCTTCAGAGTGGAGAGCATTAGCGCGAACCTTCCTTGCTTCTTCAATGATGTTAGATGGGATTCCTTCGAATAAAAGGGCCGTTTGAATGCTGTTGTCCAACTCTCGTATTTTCCCCATGCTTTTAAATTGGAAGGATGAGAGAATGACTGAGTCCGCCATTCCAGACCGCCAAATACATTCAAGCACCTTTTCTTCCATCCCTTCATAGAGGAGGACATCATTTTTCAGTTCAATATTTACTTTCATTTCAGGACGGCTCGTTTTGATTAAATCTAAAACATCCTGTAAAGACGGGATCATTTGCCGAGAATACTTGGGATGAAACCAGCTGCCTGCATCAAACAGCTTTAATTGTTTGTACCTGAAGTCTTTAACAAATCCAATCCCATTCGTTGTCCGGTCAATACGTTCATCATGTATGACAACAACTTCTCCGTCCTTTGTCAACTGCACATCAAGCTCAATGCCATCCGCTCCAATTTCACACGATGCTTCAAATGCAGCCAATGTGTTCTCCGGATACTCTCCGCTGCATCCCCTGTGTGCATATATTTCAACTCGTTTACTCATGGCTTCCTACTCCTTTCTATGATGTTACTCTAAGATTCTTTCAAAATAGGAACTGACGAATCTCGAGGAGAGTGATTCGTCAGCTCCCTGTATTATTTCCCTTGTTTCTTTCCTGCTGTTTCAAGAGCATCACTTCAAGTGCGTGCGGCTGGATTTCATTTACGGTTTTCAGTCCATTTGCAACAGCATCCGTATCGATGAGAAAGAGCCTCTGGATGGCAAGCGGCCTTCATTTTTGGCAAATTGAATAAGGGAACTCTTTGTTGTGACGATTCCAGTGGGCTTCACAAATTTCGCAATGAACTTCAGACCTTCACGGTCATAGCTGATGCCAGGTATCTTTTCCAAGTGTAAAAAAACGTGACGATCATGCTTTTTCAGCAAATCAACATACCGCTTGATCAAACTTATATTGCCCATGAGCAAAAACGCGGACTGAATATCCGTTTCCATAAACCTGTCAAAGCTTTTCGGATCTTTTATTGCAGCAATCAGCCGGTCTTCATGCAGACGCTTTATGAATTCCTGGTGGGTATCCATGGCTGTTTCAGCCCCTTATATAAAAATAAAAACCATAAAAAAACTTGGGCTTTATCTATCACCTATGTTTTTTTATGGTTTCTCAATATCTCAACCTGGTTATATTCACTTGTCCTTCACGAGTTTCATCATACCTCCCCAAAGTAAACCCAGTATGAAGGTAATGTAGATTAATATGAAGGAAATGTTAGGGATTTGTAAAAAAAAAAGAAATCGTTCAGCAGAATCTGCCTTGGGAATTGGCGGATTGGGGATCAGTGCGGTTGCAGGATGCTCTTGCAGGAATGCTGCATTGTTTTGGTTGCTCAAAGCGGGTGTATGGGTGCCTATACAGGTCTTCTTCTTTGGTTTAGGGTAATCATACCTTGTCTATAATTCCTCCCATCAGCAAGCACTGCTCCAAGATTCTTTTCCAAGAACCACAAAAAAAAGGATACCAATTTCGTTGCAATTGGTATCCTTATCATTCTATACTGAACTATTTCAACGCACACTCTTTAGATACTCTGCCAATCTCATCTAAGTGCTTCTGACTGAGCTTATAAGCGAGCGTGCCTATCATGGTGTTTTTTTGAAGCTCATGTCAATCCCCCGTTTACTTAACCTTTGTACGAAGCTGAGATCTTCTAATGACTTGATTAATCACTTCAGAAAAAATAAGTCCGATCGCGATGGAACCTGAAATCATAAAAGCTTTTGCAGCTAATGTAATCGCGGTATTATAGTCATTCTCAACGAAATTCCTCATTGCGTCATATGCCATTCCCCCAGGAACCAATGGAATAATGCCGGCTACGCTGAAAATAATAATCGGAGTTTTATAGATTTTTGCAAAAACCTGACTTGTAACGGCTACAAAAACAGCAGCAACAACAGTAGCTGGAACTGCGTCTAGTCCATAGCCAACCAATGATATGTAAATCAGCCACCCGCACATCCCCACCAATCCGCATTTTATAAGGGAGGGTTTTGGGGCCTGAAAAATAATACCGAATGCAGCTGTAGATATAAAGCTTGTCACCAGCTGTCCAAGTATCCACATGACTCAATCTCTCCTGTCTTAAAATAGTAAAAAAACAACGGCAATCCCAGAGCCGATGGCAAATGCAGTTAAAAATGCTTCCGCTCCTTTTGAAAGTCCCGATATTAAATGGCCAGCCATTAAATCCCTGACTGCATTTGTAAGAAGAAGACCCGGAACTAAAGGCATGACAGACCCAATTATGACTTTATCCATCTCTGTCCCGAGGCCGGTCATTACAAATAAATAAGCAAGAAGACCAATAAGAAAGGATGCCAGAAATTCCGAGAAGAATTTGATTGGCACCAGGCGATGAAAATAGATAACAGCCATAAAACCGAGCCCGCCTGCTAAAACCGCGGGGAAGAAATCAGACCACTGCCCCTGAAACATAATCAGAAAGCAGCCGCTTGCAATCGCTGCTGCTATTACCTGTAAAGCAAGAGAGTATGTAGACTTTGCATCCTCAATCTCTTTTAACAGATCATAAGCTTCATCTACATTTAATTCGCCATTGCTTATTTTTCTTGAAATGGCATTTACATTCGTCACCTTATCTAAATCCGTTGTCCGTTCCATAATCCGAATTAACTTCGTCTTTGTCGGCTGATCAGACTCAATCGAAAAAATAATGCCTGTCGGGGTTACATAACTATGCGAATCTTTCACACCGTAAGATGCAGCAATCCGCATCATCGTATCTTCGACCCGGTACGTTTCAGCTCCGCTGATCAGCATGATTTTTCCGGCAAGCAGACAAACCTCCATGATCTCATATGAATAATTTTGCTGAATCTTCATCTGTATGTTCTCTCCAATAGCTTGATATTCCCCTTCAAGTCAGGATTTGTGTTTGTGGTTTGTTTCAGTTTATATGAGTTTTGGGGGATTATCAATTTCCATGATAAAAAACCCTATCGCGTCAGCAAAAGGGGATTTATAGCCAAAAAGATTTTTGAGGATATAAACGAAAACTTCGGAAGTTCGCGGGGAAGAATAGATTGGATAAAATGGCGGATGATTTAGGAATTAATGGAATCCAGGGATAAATCATGTTTTTATTTATTTTTCAGCATTCTAATCGTAATAAATTCTTCAAATTGATCCTTCGTTAAGCCTGTATCTATCGCTTTTTTCAGGAGATATAACCACTCTGAGTCGATATTCTCAGCAGTTTCATTCTCACTTAAGATGGTAAGGAGAGGTACATCCAATCCCTCAGCTATCTTCTCCAGAATGTGAATAGAGGGGTTGGATTTAATATTTCTTTCAATGGAACTTATATAGGACTTTGCCACACCGGTTATAGCCGCTAACTCAGATATAGACAGATCTTTTTCTTGTCGAAGCCTTTTTACTCTCTCCCCAATCAATTTAAACACCTTCTTCAAGTATATATTTCTTTATACAACTTACGACGTTTTAGCAATGGCAGGACTGACTTTTGGAGATTTAGCTCTTCCAAAGACCATGCTTCTTAATTTTTTTGACATTGGCTTTTCTATTATCTTGTAAACTGCACATGCAGATAAAACGGTACAAAGAATGACAAGACACATGGATAAAAAGTATCCAAGTGAACCTATAACATGGAGCTTTTGAAAGATGAAAATATACAGTTGCAAAAATGGGCCGTGTGTAATGTAAATCGAGTATGAAGCATCCCCCATCAATGATAGACTTTTAGGGATTTCTCTTACCTTCCTGTCCTTTATAGATATACCGAGCATAATCAGCATGGAGAATAAGCAATAGAGAAGCGGTGCATGTATTGCTGCAAAGTCATATACATTATTCATCCAAACAAATAGAAAGCCTGCAAAACCCAAAATGATCATCAGTGTTGAATATCCTAGTTTATAATTCAGCATTAAATATGCAACCAGACTGCCGCAAACAATTTCCAGGGTGCTGAAACTGAATAGAAATGAAGCAACTTCCGGAAAAACTAATTCGATGAAAACAGTGGCTGAAGCCCAGCCTATTAAGATCGGTTTAAAGACTCTGGGGCTGAACATTAAACTAGCGAATAAAAGATAGAAGAACATGACATGGCTAAGCGACCACGCTGATGAAATAATGGGCTCTTTCATCGGAAAAAGAATCAGGGATTTAATGATTTCCTCAGTTGTGTATCCATTTCCAAGTGAAGGAAATAAACGGAAAAGAATGATTGTGACAATCGTAAATATCCATAACAATGGGTAAATCCTGATCAGCCTTTTCAATAAGAATTCACGGGCTTTTGATTGTACCCCAATGTGTCTATGGTACAAGTAATAAATCATAAAACCTGTCACAATAAAGAAAAAATCCACACCTCCCGTTCTTTCCCATCTGCCCATATAAAACCAGTCGTATTGGAATTTGCTGTAGTACAGGATATTGAGGTGCCCTATTAATACAAATAGGATGGCAATGCCTCTTGAAACTTGCACCATTGACAGTCTTCCGGCTTTATTTTCAACCATTATTAACACCTGCTTTGCGAGATATAATCCAAAAGTAAGGATTTGAATTTCAATAGGTTTTAGCGTGTTTTTTAAATGCATTAATGGAATAATTGGCAAAGTACCACATAGCAGAGAAACGGTTAATGTTTCGAATCTTCCTGTATGTGTTCCAGGTTTTCACAGCAGATTTCAATTTATTGCTGGAAAGCGAATTTTCGCATTTTCTATAAAAGGCTAATTCTTCCCTGAGTCCATGCGCTTCTATGCCGTTCGCTAAAATGGAGAGCCAAAGACCGTAATCTTCAGAACAATCCCGATATAAATCCATTTGAACGGCACCTGTTTTCCGTTTGTCAATCATGACAGTTAATGTAGCAATCATCGTATTTTTCAGTAAGCCTTCATAACTGGTCTTGGCCGGAACATTAACAACTGCATCCGTTTTCTCACCGTTCTCATTCATCATCCGGTAATTGGTGTAAGAAAAAGCAAAACCGCCGTCTTCCATGAATTGAACTTGTTTTTTCAGTTTGTCCGGATGCCACAAATCATCACTGTCCAGGAAAGCCAGGTAATCGCCGTTTGCAAGATTAATAGCATAGTTGCGGGCAGCAGCAGGTCCGCTATTATCAGCTAGTTCTATTAATCTTATTCTCTTATCATTTTCCATCTCTGAGCGGATAATATCCCGCGTTTCATCCTTAGAGCAATCGTCCACGATAATCATTTCAAAATGACTGTATGTCTGATTTTTAACAGATTGAATCGTTTCTCTAATATATTTAGAAGCATTATAGCTTGGCGTTATGATAGACACCAGACGTTCATTATCAGTACTCAAAGGACTGCCTCCTTTATAATTCCTCTGCGGATCATTGATTTATTGCTTGATTTTGTTCAAGCGTTTGAATAAGCTTCTGTTTCCTCAACATGCTCTCTTCCTTTAAGCCTTGTGCCTGATCTCTCTGCAGGACAACCCTGATCGTCTGTAAAAAGATTTTTAAATCCAGCATGAAGGAATAGTTGCGCACATACATCAAATCATATCTAAGCTTATCTTCGACGGAAGTTGTGTAATTTGCTAAAACTTGAGCCAGTCCAGTAATGCCTGGTTTTACCCTTAGCCTGTACTTATAGTCAGGAATATCCTGCTCGAACTTCATAATAAAGAACTCTCTTTCAGGTCTAGGGCCAATTAAACTCATATCTCCTTTTAGTACATTAAACAGCTGCGGTATTTCATCTAATCGTGTTGCCCGCATGAAGCTTCCGAGTTTTGTTATTCTCGGATCCTTATCACTTGCCAGTACCGGTCCTGTCTGGATTTCAGCATCCTGTACCATACTTCTGAATTTATACAGTAAATATGGTTTTCCGCCTTGTCCGATGCGTTCCTGTTTAAAAATGGCTGGGCCCTTTGAAGTCAGCGGTATTAATGTAAAAAGTGCAATGATAATCGGGGTAGAAAGAATCAGCATGGCGGCAGAAACAATGACATCAATGACACGCTTTAACTGATTTTGAGTTTGATTTAGCATGGGTGGCTTAATCGATAAAACCAGCATATCGTCAATTTGCTCCGGTTCAGATCCTGCAATAAACAGTTCAAAGAGGTGCGGCACAATCAGTACCTCTTTTTCATTTTTCACACACAGACTGACGATTTCTGATGCTTCGTGTTTGTTTATTTCAGGTGCTATTAATACTGCATCTGCAGATTGAAGTTTGCTTAATAAAAACTCTTTTTTAACAAGAGGAAGAAAATCGCTGATAATAAACCATTCCTGCTTCTGGCTAAGGAATTTATCAGCCATCTTTAAGCTCGTCTCATAATCCTCACCTACGATTAACACCTTCTTGTTTGCATATATGCGCTTAAGCTGATGCCAAAAAAGAAAGCGCATGGTGCACAGCATGACGGTTTGTATGCAAAAAGCCGTAATAATGAAAGGAATGGACATCACAGCCCCTTTTATCATGAGCATCACAAGCATCAGTCCTGACAAAGTCAATGAAGATAAAATAACGGAATAAAGCAGATTGCGTACACTTTTCCTGCGCCAATCTACATATAAATCAAATAAGTAAAAGCTTAAAAAGGAACTAATTAAGAGAAAGAATATTAGTGAATTGTCAATTTTCACTCCTAAATCTATGGATAAACCTTCTGCATGAATCCAATGGGAAAAACTAAAAGATATATACACCAAGGCAATATCAAAAAAAACCAAGAAGATTCTATGAGCATTTGCACCAGGATTCTTATTTATCATCTATTCTTTCTCCTCTCTTTCTGAATCAACTCAATGAGGGTTCTTTAACAAGAATAACGACATCTATATATTCTTAATAAAGAACAAAAACTTTAAAAAAATGCTTCTTCCTACACGTTACGAACGTGCTTATCCGAATGTTTTTCTATTTCCAGACGCTTTACAGGTTTGAATTTATGCAGCTTTTTAAAAAGATGAAAAATGCTGTAATCAAACCGCTTTCCATCAATAAGTGTCCACTGGCTGTTTAATGATGACAGCGTGTGAACTCCATCCGGATAAAGACTGTTTTTCTCAGGCTGTACGTGGGATGCAGGTTCTTCAATAAATTGAGTGGTTGTTAAGGTTATTATTTTGTTCAGCACGATTCTTCCGCCATATGTTTCAGAACAATCCTGGGCAGGCCTGTATAAAGAACCTTCTTGATAAAAAGGTGTACCTGCAGGTCTGCTTGAGCGGATATCAATCTTCACGGGGTTTTGTTTGTGCGCTTTCCACTCTCCAAATAAATGCTCTGCGTAAAAAAGATGCAGTTCGCAATTATGGGTTTGAGATTCAGTCCCGCCTCTGGTGCAAAACATCCACCATCTATCTTCATGCTTTACAATAGTAGCGTCTACCGCCGGAAATCCTTCCAGAATTGTTTTCGCCTTGATCCATTTTTTTGTTATTTTATTTAATTGATACACCGCTACTTCGTTCTCCTCTGATGTTTCCGGAATACAAAACACATCTTCCTTATGGTGCAGGATATACGGATAGGACATATGTGATGGAAGTCTGATGATTGAGGAATCAATCGTAACATCCTTATCTCCGCCAAGATTTACATCCAGTTTTGAGATATAGCCGTTGACGACTTTGTGATCTAATTCCTCCATTAGAATGTGAAGTCTTCCATTTTCTTCATATCCAAATGGATCCGCGTAATAAAGGTCTTTTTTTTCAACCAGCCATTTAATTGCAGGCTGAGTTTCATTTAAAAGATTTTCAATAGACTGATTGACCAGCCCGACATTCCAGTATTCATAACAAAATAATTGTGTAACTAGTTTTTTTATTTTATTCCTGATCAGCTTACTATAGAAAATGAACCATTGAACCTGAGTTGGACTACCGAATGCCTTTGCTGATGTTGAAACTGCAGGATTTCCGTTCAAATAAGCTGCATTGCCGTTTAATATATCTTTGCATACCATTGATGGCCAAGCACTAACAGATGAACAAATATGATCTTTATTTTTCATATACGAATCTTTTATTGTTGCAAAATACCCTTTTTTTAATAGAATTTTTTCATCCTTTTTTTCCGCATATCTATACAAGCTGACTGCTGTGACAGATTCATCGTTATAAATCTCCCAAAAACAGGAAGATCCGTAAGAGTATGACTGTTCATCTCCCTGCTGAAAAGCCCATACGCCATATTTGCAGGAGGCTGTAAATTCCCTGCCTAGAAGGCCGTCAAAATCAATAATAAAATCCAGCTCTGCTTTTCTTACTTGCTCATTGCTATGATGATCATCCTGGTAATCAAGAACGGGTATGCCGCTGTACTCATTGAGCAAATCTTGAAGCTGTAAACTCTTGAACCGTTTTTTAACAGATGGGGCCATTATACGTTTCTTGCGTTCACTGCTTTCTATTCTAGCTGGTTTTATGATAAGACTGAGCTCGGCCTGTCGTTTCTTTTGCATGTCTATTATACTTCTAAGCTTCCAATCCTCGATTTTTGAATATTGGCATATAATTCCAAAACGCAGGACTTTTTGATCCGGCATCCGCTCACCCCCTCAAACCGTATTACAGCCATACACTTTTTGTCTGAACTTACTGAGCATATTTCAGGTATTCATCTAGTGTATGATCAAGCATTTTTTCTAAAGTAAAATCCTCTGTTACCCGCTTTCTTGCATTTTCAATGACATCAGATTGAACACTTTTGTTTTCTGCAAGGTAGATTAATCTGGAACTGAAATCCTCTGCTGAGTGATCAGATATGAGAAAACCGGTTGAATGGTCTCTGACCGCTTCTCTTATACCGCCCCTATCAATAGAGATAATAGGTGTGCCAACTGCCATGGCCTCTAGTATGACCATAGGAAACACTTCTCTTTCAGATGTTAGAAGCAAAACATCCATCTCTCTAATGAATTTTTCAGGTGTGTTTACCGCTCCTAAAAGCTTCACTTTCGTCTGCAGATTCAGTTCGGCAATTTTGTTTTGAATGTTGGCATACTCAGGACCATCCCCTGCAATGTAAAACATCAAGTCAGGATGATGCTTTAATTTATCAGCGATCTCTATAAACAATTCATGATTCTTTTCAACTGATAGTCTTGCAAGAATCCCTACTTTTTTTATTTCCTGCCCATCTTTTCTATTAAATTTGAACTGCTTTAGATTGACTCCATTGTAAATGGTTCTAATTTTTTCTTTTTTAATTCCCAATTCCATTAAGTTGTTTTTTTCAAAGTCACTCACCGTAATGACTCTATCAACAAATTTATTGATCACCCTGCAAAAAAGCCCTGGAAGCTTTTTTTCTAAAGCTGTTACATTATGCTTTGTATAAATCAGTTTCATTTTCCTCTTTGCCAAAAAGCTGCAAACGATTGTGTACAAAACCATTCTCAAACTGTTTGCATGGACGATATCAATGTTATGGTTCATTATTTTCTCTTTAATTAACAGCAAATTGTACATATGAGACTTTCTTTTCATTTCAATAAAGTGGTTTTTGTTTTTTATTTTCGGGTACAGCTCTCCTGGTGCAGCTGCAGAAAAAATGGTTAAATCGGGATGGGTCAGCTGATTCTCTAAACTGCAAAAATAATTTTCAGCCCCTCCTGTAATAAGTTTGTCTGTCATAATGAGAACATTCATCTAATGAATCACTTCCTTTGTAAAACTCATATTATCGTCATTTTTGCTCTCGATCTCTTTTACACGATTCTGCTTTTCATTCGTTAAATAGATAGAGAGAATAGCCAGATACATAAAGAAGATGTCGTTAATAATGACGGATAGAGAGACCATTTGAAAAACAAAGCCTATAAAAGCTAAAAAAAGGTATGGTTTCTTCTTATAAACCCTGCTTTCAATCAGCTGAAAAATGACGAATGAAATAAATAATAGATAGCAGGAAAAACCGAGGATCCCAGATTCAGATAAGATATCCAAAAAGGTATTATGGACTGTCAAAGTATCTTGATATTGAAAAGAATTATAATCTGAGAAATTAAAGGCTCCTATACCCAGCACAACATTTGATGAAAAGTAATCCCATGCACGTCCCCATAGTTCAAACCTTCCGCTTCCCCCATCATTTGAAAAATCGTTAATGCGGGAATCCAGTATCCCGAATATATCGAACTTGAGCTGTACAATTGCAATGTAAGCAATAATGGCTAATGACGCTGCCAATCCCAGAAGGATTTGAAATTGCTTTACCAGGTTATTCAATAAAATGTATATGGTAAAGATAATGATGAGCGCCAATAAACCGCCTCTTGAAAAGGTTAATAGATTTGTAACAAGACATAGGATTAATCCCAATCTGTTTTTAAGCGTATTCGCATTGCATAAAAAGTAGGCAAAAAAGATGGTATTGTAAAAGACGAAAAAGTTAGGATCCTGCAGCAGACCGATTAATCTGGGATAGCTTCTGTCCACCATGACTCCCAGATGAGAAATCCTTTCCCCTTCATCACTCCCTAAAGAAAGTGTCTTTAACCCAGCTATATAAAGAAGAAGGCTCGTTATATTAAAGAAGATTCCTACATTCGCTATTGATCTTTCAATGATGGAGTCGTTTGAATTCCTAAGAATAGATTTCAAAATAAAGTAACAAGCAAGATAGAGTGAAATGCCCAATATGATGCGCAGACTTGAGGAAGGATATAATGAGAATGCACCCGAAAAACTGTATGTCATATAAAATACAAGAAGTGCTATTTCAAAGATCTGTAGTTTTTCAAAATAAAAAGCTGAAACATGGATGATGACAAATAACATCAGAAAAATCATATAGGGTTTTAAAGAAAACCCTAAATCTATGCCGAACTTTCCTAATGTAATAAGGAGAAAAACAACCAGTACTGTTTTGTTTGCAGGAAGATGAGAATTCAGCTTATATTCCATGATCTGCCTCCTTGCCCTCCCACTGTTTTCTTTTCCATTTTTCTGCTAAAAAAGTTTTTATATTTCCATATAATTCTTTGTCAGCTATAAGCACTGCAGACAAAATCAGAAGATTGAATCCAGCTGCAAGAATGGAGTAGGAATGAAGCAGATAGTCCGCAGTAAAAATGGTTGCCCCAATAAAGATCAGGTAAGGAACAATTGCTTTAACAGCCAAGTGATAGCGATTGGGGATCATCAGCCAAAAACCTAATAATGCAATTGTTTCTATAGCAATTCCTGCAAAAGCGGCACCAACTACACCATGCAGTTTACTGAAATAGAAGTATAAAACGGCTCCGATAATCAATGCCAGAAACTGAATCAAGGTACGCTGGAATTGCAGTCCCCTAGTTGTTAATCCATCCGCCAATGAAATACTGACAGACTGAAGTATCAGCATTAACGCCAAGACTTTTAACGGAGTGGAAGCATTTATCCAGCCTTCGCCAAATAAGCGTGTGACAATGAAATCTGACATATGATAGACCGGTACAGTAATAGCTGCCCCAAGAAGAACGGTTACTTTTATTTGCAGGGTGCTTAATCTTAAATGCTCTTTCAGCTGCAGGCTATTAAAGTTTCTGAATAATACCGGATAAAAAGCTCCTGCTACAATATACGGAAGCTGCTGAAGCGCCTGGGGAATCCGGTAAGCAACTGCAAACAGTCCAACTTCTGTTAATGTAAGAGTTTTCTCTAATATAAGAGTCCCTAAATGAGGAAGGGTGACAAACAGCAGTCCGCCGATTGTAAATGAGCCTATTCCATGTAAAATTCCTCTATGAAATTGACTTCTTAATGGAATATTTATCGTTTTCCTTACAAGAATAACTCCAACCAGGCCAGCTGAAAAATAAGAAAAACCATATAGAAAACAAATAACATAAGGATTTAAGGAAAAGACCATCCCTAAAGAAACTGTACTGATCAGCATGAAAGCAGATATGATTCGGATGGCTCCATAATACTGCATCTTCTCAATCAACTGAAAAAACGTTGTGCCTATACTCTGCATGGCGATGCCTATTACCATGGGAATAATCAGAAAGTACGCTGTTTTTATTAATTCCGGATTAGAATCGTAGGTTAAATTAATAAAAAGAAAACCAATCATGAAAGTAGCAAACATTAATGCCGCTCTTAATTTTATATAAGAAGCAATAAGGGCAGGAACATCCACCTCATCTTTTGAACCTTCCCGCAGTACGATATCGCTGAGGCCTGCATCTGTAAAATAGCCCATAATCATCGCAAACGCTAAAGCTACACTGAACAATCCATAATTGTGGGATTGAAGGTAGTATGCCAGAATAATCAGCGCAGCAGCATTGAGAGCGCTGGAAAGTGCCGTGCTGTAAAACAAATGCAGGATGTTTTTAGCAATAGAATTTCTTTGAGTTTTCCCCACTTAGCTAACCACCTTACTTAATGACCAAAACTGCGTATTATTTTTTTACCCTGTCTGATAGATGACTCCAACAATACTCTTCTTTGCTCTTTCTAAATAACTTTTCGTTTTCACGATTTTTTCTTTTTTTGTCTTGTTTGCCTTAACTACTAAAACGATTCCATCACAATGCTCTGCTACTATTTGAGTATCAGATCTTTCCAAGAATGCCGGTGCCTCGATAATGATTACATCAAATTCTGCCGTCCAGCCATTCAGTGATTCTTCCAGGTTACGGCTGACAAATACATTCGGAGTGTTCTCCGAAACAGTTCCGGCAGGCAAAATAGATAAATTCTCAATGAACGTGTTCTTTGTATACATCCGCATTTTTTTGCCTTGAGAAACGGCATTTGCCAGTCCGTTTGTATTATCTGCAGCAAATAAAGAATGTATGGATGGATTGCGGAGATTAGCATCGACAAGGAGAACTCTCTTTTTTTGCTCTGAAAAAGCAATAGCCAGTTTTGAAGATAGTAAAGCCTCATCTTCATCTTTGTCAGGAGAGGTGACCATTAAAATAAACGAGTCTTTTTTTAAAGCATTTTCGACATTCATACGGATCATTCTAATTTGTTCGCTGCTTAACAGACTATAATCTAAGCTCACATTAGAAATTTTTGAAGATTTGCGTAAATTAAACACTTACATCCCCCCGGCCGTGTATCTTATTTTCGCCCTGTTTCTTCTGCTGCTTTTTATAGGTGAATTTCATGTGCTGCTTGGCCTTCAAATGAACCTGTCCTATTACCGGAAGTCCGAGCGATTGTTCGATCTCATCTACACCCTTTACTGAATCGTCAAAATACTCCCTTACCATGGCAAGAGCAATACCGAAAAACACTCCCAAAAAGAGACCGATTGCCAAGTTTAAAATGGGATTGCTGATTCTCACTACCTGAGTCTCTCCATCTCTCAAAACTTTAATATCATTCACTTTGAAGACATCATTCATTTTTTGCACAGATGTACTTGCAGTAAAACCAGCAAGATCCTTTGCAAATTCATCGTCGCTGTCTCTCACGACAATATTGATGATTTGAGAATCCTTGCTGTTTTGAACAATAATTTTTTCTTCAAGCTTATCTTCATCGCTCAAATTAAATTCTTCCGCGACTGTATTGAGAACAATCGGGCTTTTAATAAAGTCAATTGATGATGCAAGCAGTCTATTAATATCCTGTGTATCACTATATTCTCCATCTACTTTTTGAAGCTTCCCTACGAGAATATATTCCGTTGCCTCATAGGTTGGTTTAATGACATAGATTGTCATAAGAGCCGTTAATCCAAGCAGGCTGATTGCAGTTAGAACAATGATCATCATTCTTTTTCTGATAATTTTTAAGAATTTCTTTAAATCTATTCTTTCGTCCATCATAGCCTCCTACAATCCTTTTTCCTTCAAATTTTTTCTAGCGGATGCTTACAGCTTCGTCGTGATCGATTGTCTTTTTTAATCCGGATCTGATCGTATCCTCCGGTGACCATTTCAGTTCTGATCTTGCTTTATCATTCGATAAGACACTATCTCGTATATCGCCTTCTCTTGCATCACAGAACAAAGGTGTTACATGGAAGTTTGAATTACTTTCAAATTCCTGAATGATATCAAGAACCGTTACTTGAGAACTGCTGCTGATATTATAAATACCATTTTCTCCATAAGTGACAGCTGCTGCATTTGCCTTTGCGACATCTTTTACAAAAACAAAATCTCTTGTCTGATGTCCATCTCCAAAAATATTCGGATTTTTTCCTGACAATATTTTTTCTTTGAAGATTGCAATGACGCCTGCTTCACCATTTGCATCCTGTCTCATTCCATATACATTTGAATACCTTAAAATAGCGTATGATAGGCCATAAAATTTTGAAAATAACTCTATATATGATTCAGCAGTCAGCTTAGACAATCCGTAAAATGAAATAGGCTGCGGGGGATGATTTTCAGTTATAGGCAATTGACCGGGGTTTCCATATACTGCAGCGGACGAAGCAAAGATAAATTTCTTGATGTTATATTTAACAGATAAATTCAATAAATTAATTGTTCCCATGATGTTTTCATCAGCATCATATAACGGCTGCAATGTAGAATTTGCCACCGAAACTTGAGCTGCCTGGTGAATGACCACATCAGGCTTTTCTGACATGAAGGCTGAATCTAAGGATTCTCTTATATCTGCCTTGATTAATTTCACACCGTTCGGTATTCTGCTTTCTTGCCCGGTTATTAAATTGTCAATAACCACAACTTCATACTTTTTCTCCAATAATTCATCTACAATATGTGACCCAATGAATCCCGCCCCGCCCGTAACTAATACTTTCACTTCATTCACTCCCTAGTCTAAATGGCATAAAAGATCATTATTTTGTTCTTTTTAGCGAACTATAAACTGAGTATAATCTCTTTCGTTCTAAATAGAAAACTCTGTATCCGGTTATTTATTCTCATTTAAGAACGATTACGTTCAGTATCTCCTTCATTCTCTTATTTGCTCAATAATTCGTATTTTATAAAGAACATTTCTGGTAATATCGTTCTTTAAAAAGTTTGTAATTAAAAAACTTCCCGAATTTCAGGAAGTTAAACTTAGCAATTAGTTTTTTTCGATTGCGCTGTAATAAGTAAGATTATTGGATTCTCCATTATCTTCAATATAGTCGCTTTCAAGATTTGTCCGAAGATAACTTCTCATTGACTCAGGGGAAAACTCTATCAAAGAAACAGTTTGATCGATTTCATGCGGATCCCAGATCATCGCTTCAAAATAGTTGTCAGAGCCGCTTACATAGATTGCTTTCTCCGTTTTTTCCGTCAATTGAATTTGAATCCCTGTGAACTGGTTTCCTGTACTCTCATTAGGAACAGATATAGAACTGTCAATGGCAATGCCGGTCAAACAATTGTCCAGAGTAATATTTGTAAATCGGTTCCCATTTATAAAGCTGTATTCATCACCTGGAGGCTTTTCAGACTTCAAATAGATTCCATATTCAAAGCCTGCTATGTTTATTTCTGAAAAATTGACAAAACTGATAAAATGATTGGGTCCTTTCGCATAAAGATTTATAGCTTTGCCTTTATTGCTTCCGCTGGAATTTATTATCGCCACGTTGTGAACTCTTGTTCTCTCTGCAGACCAAAACTTTTCCCTGCCATTTAAATAAATGACCTCCGAATCGAACTCAGCGTTGGTCACCTCAATGATTCCATTGGTTATAGAAGCATTCTTCTCAAGCACAATCGCCCGGAAATTCCCCTCAACATAGATCTTTGTATTTTGTCCGAGTTCTAATTCGACTCCTTCTTTCAAATGCAAACCTGATTTTATCACATAGTGATGATTGCCAGTCAGTCTGACTTTGCCTATTTTAGAAGAATGACTGTGATCAATCGCTTTTTGAATAGCCTTGGCATCATCCTCAAGGTCTTCTCCATCAGCTCCAAAATCACTGGCGCTCACATATTCCTCCCTTTCACGGCTCTTTTTATCACCAAATATTTGTACAGCTAATAGGACTGTGATTATAACTAAAACGAAGAGCACTGATAGGGAAAGCACTTTCTTTATCGCCATTTTCTTCCTCCTTCTATATCTTGACCAACATCAATGATTTCTTCTTTTACAGGCTCATTTCCTTCAATATTCTCTCTATGAAAAAATAAAAAAGTGAATTGTCAGCTGTCAATTCACTTAAGAAGATGATCAATTTTTCTTATTAAAGCGTCCTCTGTCTAGCATTTTTTCAACAGGAATACTCATGAAGTTCACTGTATTGTATGAGCTTGCTGCGGTAAATTCAACAATTGGTCTAGTATGTGTAATCAGCTGGAGGTCCCATGCAACTCCATTAAATTCATTATACTGCCCATTAATCGTTAACAATTTATTCGTCATACCTGAAGGCTGAATCTGCATATTTACAAACTGATTGCCGCTGCATTCATTTGGAATCGTTTCGCTTGAAGTCAATACGACTGCATTCACACAATCATCAATTGAGAAATTGACAAAACGGTTTGCATTCACCCAGCTGTAGCCGCTGGCAGGTTTGACTGCCTGAAGCTTTACTGCTGTATTGAGTCCTGCAAAATTGATATTTTCGAAGTTGACAAAGGAAATTTCATGACCTGTGCCGTTTGAGTAGAGAGAAAGGCCTGTTCCTTTATAACTCTCACTCCAATTTATGATATTTACGTTTTCAATTTTTGATTTGTTCCAGGTGTTGTAGTATTTGTACTTTCCGTCCAAATAAATCACAACTGAATTAAATGTTGAATCATCTATTGCGATATAAGCACCTGAAAGAGATGCATTTTTTTGCAGCTCAATGACGCGGAAGTTACCATAGACAATGAAACGGGAACCGTAATTGAATAATAGTTTGACACCCTCTTTAATCACAATTGGACCCGTAATAATATATTCCCTATTTCCAAGCTCCACTAGCTTATCTGCATTGTTCTTTGCATAATCAATCGCTGCCTGTATTTTGGCTGAATCGTTCGCGCCCTGAAAATTTTCTACCAACACACTCATATGTTCACGTCCTGTATAATTTGTTACTTTGCCGTACTATTAATCTCACAGCGAAGTATTACTTTATTTTATGTCGAATTCTGCTGATTGCTACGTATTTTTATAGAAGAAAAAGCCCGCTAATAGAATCAGCGGGCAAAGAAAAACGACTATTTATTCAGGTTATGAGAATACGTATTTTCCTCATTCGCCTTCACCATAAATTCATATTGAAGGAGTCTTACTTCGAAGAGGCGCAATGGATCGTAATAGATTTCAGGACTTGCTTTCATTTTCTCAAGCGTTGCTTTTGAACTTGCAATTTCATTTTCTGATTCTTTAATAGTCTGTTCTACATACAGAATCGGATTTTGGAAGAACATGATGATGTCCGCTTTTAGAGCTTTTTCAAATAAGCCGAATTCGAGGAAGAATTTTTTTGAAATTTCTTCTGCTGTGTCCTCGTAGTTTTTGCTTTCAACATATTTTTTATATTGGTTGTACAGCATTGATTTATTTTGAGGCATCGCAGCGAACAGTTTTCCTGCACTTTTCAGCAGGAATTCAGTCGGCTTGAATCTGAGCAGGATATTCTGCTCGTCAACATCCGCTCTGCTTGTCATTCGGTTTAAATCCCGGCGCCAGTCTTCAATGATTTTAAAATCGCAGAGAAGCTTCATTTTTTCTACGCCGTATAAACCGTTGAAAGATAGGCTCATTTCATCAAGATATGCCTGACTTTCATTCAGCTCTTCATTTGATTGTGCAAGCCATTCCCGGAGAGCTGTCTGAAACTTTGGAATCAGGTTCTGATGAACATACGCGTCTATTTCTTCATTCATTTTCTTGTTTAATGTGATGTGAATCTGGCTGAAATCACTGTTTTCGCTGATATGAGCTGAACAGCTGCGCAATATTTTCGGCAGCTGCACAGCCATGTCTCTTTTCATCTCGGCAGTTACTTCACGATAGGAAGCTGAGATGGTTTTTGCCTTTTCCTGCTCCACGTCTCTTAAATGATTCATGAAACCGTTCAGTCTTACTAAGATATCCTCGTTCCATTTCACCGACTCTACTAATCGATTCTCCATTTGAACCCGTTTGTTCAAAAGATCCGTGAGTGTCTTGCGAATGAAATAAAGAAGTTTTGCCGTGCGTTTCTCTTCAAGCTTTGCATCCGATCTGCTGAAAACAGTATTTAAGAATTCTTTCAATCCATTAAGATGATCAGGTGAAAAAGCAAAAACCTGAGACTGCGGGAAGAACTGGTTGATGGTTCCCTGCAGCTCTTCTGCCAATTTCCACTGTTCAGATGAGTGATTCAGAATAAAGTGAAACGGTGTATCAACAGCATATTCCTGAAGCTTCATCAGCAGTTCAAGCTCGTGCTCGTTAAAAGGCGTATTTTTATCAAGGACAAATAGCATTCCGTCTGATATCGGAAGAAATTCAGCTGTTTGTTCTACATCTCCAAGACGGTCAAGTTCAGGTGTATGCAAGAATACCGTCTTGTTTTCTTCTAATAGAGCAGATGGCCACTTCACTTCAATCCACGTATTTTCTGATTCCTGATACTCGGGATTATCAGATATCCTTTTGATGCCGGCATCAGTAATTTCATTCATCTCCGCCAAATCACCTTCAGATCGTACAAATACAGGTGAACCCGTGCGGCTGACCAGATTTTCGTGAAGGATATGATTAATAAAATCAGATTTGCCGCTTTCAGAAGTGCCGCTGATTAAAAGATGGGATGTATTTAGATCCGAAAGCCCGGAAACAAGCCATTTCTTTTTATAGCCCACTTCGATATGGTTGTTTTCAGCCCAAGCAACAAGAGATTTAAATAAGTCCAGGCTGTATTCAAGACTGATGCTGTCATGTTCAGAATTAAAGATCAGCTTTTCAGCTGTCTTAAGACTCTCCGCATCCATTGCTGAAGGGAAAATTTCACTCCATGCAAGCACAGCAGTTGCCGCAAATAACGCTTTTGACTGATTTGCAAGCTTTTGCCAGTTTGATAATAGGACAGGAACGATATCCTCTAAATCCTTTACCAAATAAGTGCCATTAATCACACTTAAGTAAGTGTTCTGATGAATATCAGACATCTTCGTCCATGATTCAAACGGCTGCACTTCAACATTAAGGAAAATGGTATTAACGGTTTTCAGCCATGATAAGTAAGAGTCTTCATGGCGGTAGCTTTCCCACAAGGAAGCCGTAACTTTCTGAAATGATTTTTGATTGATTCGGAACAGAGAAATAAGCGGCTGATAAAAATATTCCGGATCAAACGATTTCGTATATCCTGCTTGAACATATTCATCCAGCAGCTCAAACCATTGCAGCGATTCCGTCCGCATGCCCTCACTTACAGCAAGCTCCACGGCATTCTTCCAATCCTGCTGATCCTCATAGAAAGATCGGGCAAGATCCGTTACATTCGGATAATCAGAATTTATATCCAGTGCCTTTTTAATGACCTTATATGCAAGTTCAATCTTGTCCCTTACTAAATAGAGTGAAAATAATTCAAGCGCCACTTCCATCTTCAAAGTCTTCGAATCACTTTGAATGGATGTGTAAATATCCTCTGCAGCTGAAAGAAGACCAAGCGCATAATAAGAGTCCGCAATATTTTTCTTGGCCCATGGCTCTAATTCATTGCTGATATTTTCCCACTTAAAAATAGCTGTCTCATAATCTTTGTTGTGAAAATAGACCTCGCCCTGCGCGAAGCGAATAAAGGACAGATCATATACTTCCTTTGCCTGCTCCTCGAAATAAAGTTCGCCGAGCACCTGTACCGGCTGAGCGGAAGCACTGTCTTCCATAAACCTTTCAAAATATGCTTTATGAATCAACTGTTTATCGTTTGTCATTTTATCCTCCACCTAACGTACACTAGAAACTTATCTATAATAGTCTATTCTATCAAAAGATGCATTTAGAATGCTTTATTTGTGTATACCCGTTTTGACCGTTTTTACACTACAAAGGATCTAGTTGGAATAAACAATGATATCTCACTGGGCTTTAAGTTGGAATTTAGATGTATGTATTATCCAGAATTCATTGAATTAATGGCAAACACCGGTAATTAAAAGGATAATTTTTCCTTATATAGTGGTCGAGTGATTCTAAAGACTTATTTTACAGGTAAAATAAGCTAATTCGTTTCCGAACCTTCTGTTGAAAATAATAAAAGACACCTTTTCTATGGTGCCTTTTTCCGAGATTTTAAAACCTTCTATTTATCTTTGAAACTAAAACCCAAGTATCGACACTCTCTCTTCAAATACATCCAACTCATAAAAAGGAATACATACTGTATACTCGTACTTGGAATGGGTTTCCAGGTTCAGCTTCTTCCATGCCTCAGGATTGCTTGTCATAAGAATGATTTTCTGGCTCTCATTATCATAACCGATGATGCCAAAATCAAATCCTTTATAGAACGTTGATGGGATGATTTCATAAGCATCATCAAGATCTTCTTTATCGACAGACTTCACATAAACACCTGTAATACTTTTTGAACTGATGACGAAACCATTCAATATATATCTGAGGAGTCTCTGGATATTAATTTCACTTGATTGTTCCTTGCAATAATAGAGTATTCTTTTCCTCTATACACCGCATACTTCCCTTTTTTAATCATGTAGCATCCGCCCCTATTTAAAAGAAAAAGAGAGGATTAACCTCCTCCCTAATTCCAAATATCATTACCATGCCAACTCTTCTATAAAACTCAGCCTTTAAAAAAGTTCTGTTTCTTTCTCATCATATCTAGCTCTTGCGGAATAAGCAGCTTTGATAACGGGGTGTCCGGATTTAATATAATCCCTGTTTGTCCATCTATCTGGTTAAGCACTTCTTGAAAGGATACAGCAATGGCTGTACTGTTCTTGAACATTTTCTCGATTGGAAATTTTGAAGAAAAGACAGGCAATAGCTTCCGGGTTTTCTTCTCCATTATCTGAACCTGCTTCAGCGAAAATAATACATCTTGTCCATCGGCATCTAGTTCACTTGTTTGCTTTTTAATCAGCCAAATCGTACTTTTCCCGAGTTTTTCGTAAAAGTCAGCTATTTTATCGCTGTGACTCATGGCATCAATCAAAGCTTTTTCTAAGGTGTTGAATGGATTGCTCATTTTTCTCCGAATCCCAAAATCGGGCTCTTTTTCTCTGAGATGCTTACTTCTTCAAAATCAACAGTTTTTATATACTCATATTTTCCGAGTGATGAAAATCCATGATCATCTACTGTGTTTGGATCAATGGATTTCAAGATGACTGTCCGTTCTGCCTCATTGACGCCTTCCACAATAAATTCCCGGCCTTTATAGATGGCATAAGGTTTATACTCATAGGCATTCTCTAATTCAGATTGAGCAATTTCTTTAATGAAAATGTTCTTCTTCAATCCTGCTGCCTGAAATCCCGCTCCTTGAGCTGCTTTGTCACGCGTGCGCAAAGTGACCTTTCCGCTTCCTTCAGGGATGATTGAATACTCTTTCCCTTTATAGATGCCGTATTCTCCTTTTTTAATCATGACTGTTTAACTCCTCTATACTGTAAAATCTTTGATCATATTTATCATAGATTCCAACCAGTTCTTCTGCGCCGTCTTTAACAACGTAGATTTCACCGGCGCTTGGTCTCGCGTTAGTTCCATAAATCGTTTCAAACTCAGGGACAATCTTACCATTTTCAGCCGCTGTAAATCCATGCCCTGTTTGAGGATAGCTGATATATTCATTAGGCTTTGCTGCATGAGGGCTGTTAAGCTCTTCTGCATATGGTATCTTTAGCCGTTCGCTTTGTTCTGTTGTAAATCGGATCACAGCGTATTCTTTGTCAGGTGAAAACGGTGTGTTCGGATAGTCCATCCGCAAGGAATTGTACATATCTGCAGACGATGTAATGTCGCTGACATCATCCATCTTCGCTATGCATCCCCCTACGTCTGTAAGTTGACCAGATAAATACAGCTCTAGCTTATCCTGGTCAATGACCTTCTGCAAAACGGTTGAACCATTGACAGCCGGTACAGCTTCCCGGACTTGATGCATTTTGTCCAATTCCTCAGGCGTTAAATCCTTGTAATATTGGGCTTGAAGGGTTAAGAATTCGTCCTTTAAAAGCCCTGCTTCACCAAGCACCGAATCAATCTCCGCTGCAAACCCTTTCCCCTGCGAAAGCTTTGCATAATCAAAACTCGTATCCATCCCGTGAGTCTCGGTCGCAACTTTCGGCTTAGAGGATGTCCCATCTGGAACTTTTGTCAGCTTCGCAGCTTTTCCCAGCTTATCAATTCCCTTGCCTCCGAGAAGACCAAGTCCAATAGAGACGACACCATATGTAAAGAATTCCGTCCGGCTGTATACATCACCATTTATTACTTTTGTTTCCCAGGCTTCTGAGAGCGTGTTCCACATGGACTCAAGGGTTTCAAGGGGGTGAATGATGGCATCCCACATAGCTTCATATGTTTCCCATTCTGTAAGGGATACGAGCCCGTCCCAGGCATCTGTAAGCCCATTTTTAGCACCATCCCACAGACCGGAGAAAAAACCGCCCCAGCCCGAAGAAGCAGACGATTTGGCGGCCTCATCTGCTTCTCTCATGCCATTTGCGGTGTTTTCAATTAATGTTTTTGCATCTTGCGTCAGTGTATGAAACCGATTAACCAGATGACGGATCTCTTCCTGAAGATCAAGAGCCCTGTCTACACGTGCAACAGAGGTAAAGCGCAGTCTGGCAGATTCCCAGTTTAACAGATCAAGTGCATCTCCCGTATAAGAACGGGATTGCTCAATGCGCTGCGCGAAATCTTCAAGTTCTTCCGGTCTAATTTTAATTTCCATATGCGGTCTACCTCTCCTTTTTCCCTTTAAACCATTTGCAGCGCTGTATCAGGCGAGGCCAGCAGCAAGTTCCCTAAGCCTTCCGATTTCATTTCTGAGTTCCTGAAAAAGCTCATCCTTCATTTCGTATATATGATGATAAGTGACACGAATGTCATCTCTAATACTTTCATAGGCTAATTTTGTCTGGCCGGTCCATTCATCTGCATACTGCTGATGAATGTTATTAAAATGATAAACGCCGTCATCAAACGTACCCATTGCATTCTTAATAGCAGCAAGGTATGCTTCGAGTTCATCTGCATCCCGGTTGTATTCGGCCTGCTTTCTCTTTCTCTCCAAGTCTTCAAAGAAGTCTTCGATCGTATCCAACAAGTTCTTTCCACGTCCTTCTTCCTGATTTAGAAGCATCTTATAGTTATGTTAAAATATGGGGATGAATCCGGCAACTATCTATTAAACTATTTTTACACGTAGGCGAATATGACTAGAAAAGAAATTATCCTTTCCTACTATTAGAATATATTGAAAACTTCATGCCTTTTATTCCGATTAAATGACCTTATTTAAGGATATAAACTCGTTCAGGTCTTCCAATTGTTCCATAGGATAAATCAGCAGCAATTTTCTCCTCGGAGATGAGATGTTCAAGGTACCTCCTTGCAGTTGTCCGGCTCACGCCGATTTGCTTTGCCACGGTTTCAGCCGTTAGTCCCTGTCCCGCATCCAGCACTTCCATGACTTTAATCAGCGTCAGTTTATCGATTCCTTTTGGGAGCATGGGCTTTTCATAAATGTCCTGCTGCTTATACAGAAGCTTGTCCACTTCTTCCTGACCCATGATTTTGTTTTCCGATCTGATTGCTTCAAGCTTGCGGTAGTGGTCTTCGTATCTTTTTAAGGACTGCTTGAACCGCTCAAAAACAACAGGTTTGATAATAAAATCAAACACTCCGATTGTAATGGCTTCCTGAACGGTTTCAATTTCCCGGGCAGCTGTTATCATAATGACATCTGTCTGCTTATCAAGCTGCTTGATTTCTTTTAATAAATCGCATCCGTTCATATCCGGAAAATACACATCAAGGAGGATTAAATCAGGTTTTAAAATATCAATCAAGCTTTTTGCTTCAGCATAATCAGCAGCGATTCCGATGGTTTGAAATCCCTTAATCTGCTCAAGAAATCTTCTTTGAATCTCCGCAATCCTTAAGTCATCTTCAATGATCAGCACCTCAATGGCTTGATTCATGATCATACCCCCTGCTTTTTGGAATGGCTACAGTAAATGCAGTTCCTTCTTCTTTCTTCGATGAAAACGTAATCGTTCCTCCCGTTTTTTTCAAAGCCTGCTGAACAAGACTCAGTCCGATGCCTGCATTTTTGTCCCTGCTCTTTGTAGAGAACCCCTGCTGGAATATGCGCTCGAAATGTTTTTCCTCTATACCTGGTCCATTGTCTTCAACTTCAATAATCAATTCTTTGCCCAGATCTGTTAAAAAGAGCGATACCTTTTTATCACCATCTTCTTTTTCTCTGACAGCTTCAAATGCATTATTCAGCAGATTGCCAAAAATGGTGATTAATGCATCACGATTCAGCGAGTCCGGAACATCCTGAAAGCTGCTTCCTTCATCTATGGAAAACTGTATTTTCAATTCGCTTGCCAGACTGATTTTCCCTAAAATAAATCCCGCGAGAATAGGATCGGGAATTTCTCTCATGATGAAGCCAATAAATCCCTGTGTGACATTTACTTCTTTTGAAATAAACTCAATCGCCTCTTTGTAAGAACCCAAATGGATAAGTCCAAGGAGTGTATACAGCTTGTTTGAATATTCATGTGTCTGCGCTCTTAAACCCTCCGCATATGCTTTTACGTGGGACAGTTCCTTCAGCACCTGTGACAGCTCGGATTTATTCCGGAAGCTCGCTACAGCGCCAATAACTTCCCCTCTTTTATCAAAAATAGGAATGCGGTTTACAACGAAAACGTCCTCCAGAATGATAAATTCCTGATCGTACTCAGCTTGTCCGGAATCAACCACCTGCAGCAGATGAGTATCTTTAATAATCTCTTCAATCCGCTTTCCTCTTAACAGGACCTCATTTGGAATCTGCAGGATTTTATGGGCATTTTCATTTACCACCGTGATTTTCCCATCTGTATCAATTGCAATGATTCCTTCATGAATGGACTCTAAAATAGCATGCTTTTCCTGATACATCCATGCAATCTCACGCGGCTCAAGGCCGAATATGGCTTTTTTTATATTTAAAGAGATTAATAATGCCGAAATAATTCCGCCTATTAAAATGATGATCGTAAAAAATAAGATTTTATGTTCAAGACTTGTCAGCTCTTTTTCGATATCCTCCTGAAGAAACCCAACAGAAACGACTCCAATTACTTGATTGTTCAGATCAAATATGGGTGCTTTTCCTCTAAGGGATGGCCCAAGGGTTCCGATGGATTCAGAGATGACGGTTCTTCCTTTAAATACCTCTTCGTTATCTCCGCCCACCATTTTTTCGCCCAATCGATCCACATCAGGATGTGAATACCTGATTTCATCAAGGTTTCCTACGACGATAAATTCCGCCCCCACCTCTTTGCGGATTTTCTCTGCGACCGGCTGAATGATTTCAGACGGATTTTCTGCTGAGAAAGCTTCCCCGATCTCAGGCATATAAGCGATCGTCTCGGCAACAGACAGTGCCTGCATTCCTTTATCCTTTTTCAAATTGGTCTCCATGATGGATTTAAACGTTAATTCAAATATCCCTGCCATCAAGACCACTACCAGGCAAATCCCTATCATCAGCTTAGTATGTAATCGCATTCATTCACCTCTGCTTAATCATAGTAAAAAAACTCCTTATAAAAAAGGAGTTTTTTAGCCTTCTACGTTAATGATGACATCCTTCCCCCGTTTTTTCATCAAAACAGGAATCAGCAGCCATAGTGCCGTAAGAATCAAAAAGGAGATGGAAAGAGGGCGTGAGAAGAAAATGCTGTACTCTCCATTTGAAATAGTAAGCGCCCTTCTCATATTGTTTTCTATCATTGGACCTAAAACCAAGCCTAACACCAGAGGAGCAATTGGGTAATCATTTTTTGTCAAAAAGTAGCCGAGTACACCGCATGCAAGGAGAAGGAGCAAGTCATAGACTGAGACCTGCACCGCGTATACACCAAAAATGGAAATGGCGACAATAATGGGAATCAAATACTTTTTCGGTGTTTGAATGATTTTAGCAAACACTTTAACAAGCGGCATATTTAATGCAAGAAGCATAACATTCCCTATAAACATGCTTGCAATTAAGCCCCATGCAACTTGAGGATGATCTTCAAAAAGCAGCGGACCCGGCTGAATGTTGTACATCATTAGGGCACCCATCAAAATCGCAGTTGTCCCAGATCCCGGAATGCCAAGCGTTAATAAGGGAATCATCGCGCCGCCAGATGCAGCGTTATTCGCAGATTCAGGCGCAGCCACACCAGCAATCGCACCCTTGCCGAACTTCGATGGATTCTTGCTGATTTTCTTTTCCATGATATACGAAAAAAATGAAGCCAATGTAGCACCGGCGCCCGGCAGTATCCCGATGAAAAATCCTAAAAATGAACCTCTTGCAATCGGACCTGCTGATTCCTTCAATTCATCTTTAGAAGGTAAAATGTTATTGATTTTAGCAATTTCCGCATCTTCCTCTTCTTTTTCAAGGACCGTCTTGAAAACCTCGCCTAATGCAAATAAGCCAACAGCTATCGTTAAAAATTCAATGCCCTGATAAAGCCATGGGAAATCGAATGTAAATCTGGCAACTCCTGATACATTATCCACTCCAATCGTTGCGAGCAATAAACCTGTGATTGTCATGATGAGAGCCTTTGTCACCGATTTTCCTGCCAGACCGCTGACTGCTGCGATGCCAAGAAGCATCAGTGAAAAATATTCTGCCGGTCCAAACTTAATGGCTACGCTTGATAAAGGCTTTGCCAATAAGATAAGGGCGATAAGCGTGACAATTCCGGCAAAAAAAGAGCCGATTGCAGCGATGGAAAGTGCACTTCCCGCCCTGCCGTTCTTTGCCATTTGATAGCCATCAAGTGTAGTGACAACAGAGGATGATTCCCCAGGTGTATTTAAAAGAATAGACGTTGTGGAGCCTCCGTACATGGCTCCGTAATAAACCCCTGCAAGCAGAATGATGGCGCTTGTTGCCGCTTGTTCCGGCGGCAGCCCCCCAGTCATAGAAGCTGTGACCGGTATTAAAAGGGCTACGCCGCTCATCGGCCCGATTCCAGGCAGAACGCCCACCGCTGTCCCAATCAGGACCCCTGCAAAAGCAAAGAGGATGTTATACCAAATGAAGGCTGACTGAAAGCCCTGCAGCAGATAATCAAGAGTTCCCATTGTGCTTTTCCTCCTTTCATTTCCTTAAAACCATACCGGAAAGCTCGGCAGGGTTCCTTTAAGAACAACAACAAATAAATAATAGATTCCCGCAGAAAAACAAGCAGATATCACGATTGATTTCACCCATTGCCCCCGTTCCATTGCTTGAAAGCATATGAATAGGAAGACAAATGTCGTGATGACGTAACCGATTGTTTCCAGCAGCGCAATATAAAACAAGGCTGCAGCGAAAATAATAATGAATGTTTTGATCTGCAAAGGTTCCTTTTTTCCGTATTTCTTTTGATAATGAAGGGTTTCATAAAATAAACGCAGACTTAGCAGAAAAAGGATTGCACCGAGAAAGAACGGAAAAATATTAGGCCCGACAACACTTCCATATGAAGATTCTGCGATCTGCATACTGCCGTACATAAAGAGCGATCCGACCGTTAAAAACAAAACGGCTGCTGCCCTGTCAAAATGGATTGACATGTGAATCATCCTTTCCTGTAAGAAAAGCGGAAGCGCCTTGTTCTGACTGAAGATCTAGGCGCTGCTGCAAGACATAGAAACGCTGAATTTTATTCTTTCTTAAAACTTGAAGCAAGAAGAAGCCTGTAATTATTTCGCCATTCCAACAGCCTCAAGCAAGGTCTGCACTTGTTTTTCCTGCTCTTCTAAAAACGTTTTAAAGTCCCCGCCATTCTTATATTCCATTTCCCATCCCTGTGTTTCGACTTCCTTTTTCCATTCCTCTGACTGGACTAAATTTTTTATTGTTTTCTCCCAGTATTTAAAGGCTTCATCAGACATTTCCGCTGGACCGAATACCCCGCGCCAAATGGTGAATTCAGCGTCAATTCCCTGCTCCTTCGCAGTTGGAAGATCCTTAAGCTCGCCTTGAAGCCGCTCGGGTGCTGTTGTTGCCAGAACTCTAACCTTGCCTGCCTTTAAGAATTCTTTCACACTTGATACATCTGTTCCGATCGCATCAGCATTGTTTCCGAGAAGAGCTGTAATGGCCTCGCCTCCCCCATCATAGGAAACATATTTTAACTTTGTCGGATCCGCTCCATCTGCATAAGCAGGAAGAATCGAAATCAGGTGGTCCATCGAACCTGGTGCAGATCCTCCTGCAAAAGTAAGCTTGCCCGGATCTTTTTTCACATCATCCAATAAGGATTTAAGGTCTTTGTATTTTGAATCTTCTTTCACAACAATTGCCCCGTAATCCTTCGTCAATTGAGCAAGCGGTGTTGTATTTTTGTACCCGTACGGACTGTTCCCTTCTTTTTTCAGGTTATTGATAATAACAGGAGGCGAATTGACAAATAGCCGGTCATTATTTTGAACATCCTGTGTGGCATATTCGGCCATGAATACCGCTCCGCCTCCGCCAGGTTTGTTTTCAACTGTGAGCGGCTGATCTACAAGCTTGGTTTCACTCAAGACCTTCACGAATGACCTCGCCGTTAAATCCCAGCCTCCTCCGGCACCTGATGGCGCGACAACCGTTAAAGCCTTTGTTGGATAGCCTGTACTGCCGGAAGCTGCTTTCTCACCGCTGCTGCAGGCACCTAAGCTTAATGCAAGAGCGCCTGCACAAATGATCATGGATACTTTTTTAAATCCGAACATATACATCCCCCTTTGTAAGCGTTTTCTTAATTTTACAGAGGATTCTGAAAAAATATAGTTTATACAAGTAAAGAGCATAAAAACCTTTAGTTCCTTTTTGTCCTTTTTGTTCACGGGTGAAATAACAGCTGAATTCATTTGAATAAATGGCTCGGGAAACATATAATTGTAAAATGAACTGATGATTTATGGATATAATGAAGTTTACATAGAAGAAAGGACGATAAATATTGGAAAATAACTCGTCAAACTTTATCAAAAGCATCATAAAAGAGGACTTGGAGAACGGAAAGCATTCAACGGTCATCACCCGCTTCCCGCCTGAGCCGAATGGATACCTTCATATCGGCCATGCAAAATCAATCTTAATTAACTTTGAACTTGCCGATGACTTTGGCGGCAGAACCAATTTGCGTTTTGATGACACGAACCCTTTAAAAGAGGATCAGGAGTATGTAGACTCCATTAAAGAAGATGTGAAATGGCTCGGTTATGAATGGGATGAGCTTCACTTTGCATCAAACTACTTTGAGGAAATGTACAGCCGCGCTGTTCTTTTAATTAAAAAAGGCAAAGCATACGTAGATGATCTGACTGCTGATGAAATCCGCGAATACCGCGGCACATTGACTCAGCCCGGAAAAGAAAGCCCGTACCGAAATCGTTCCGCTGAAGAAAACCTTGAGCTGTTCGATAAAATGCGAAAAGGCGAATTTGAAACAGGCAGCAAGGTGCTGCGGGCTAAAATCGACATGACGTCACCAAACCTGAATCTTCGCGATCCTGTTATTTACCGCGTATCACACGCGACTCATCATAATACTGGAGATACTTGGTGCATTTACCCGATGTATGATTTCGCCCATCCGTTAGAAGATGCGATTGAAGGCGTGACTCATTCCATCTGTACAACAGAATTTGAGGATCATCGTCCTTTATACAACTGGGTTGTCGAAGAATGTGAAATGGAAAGCAAGCCTCAGCAAATTGAATTTGGCCGCTTAAATATCACGAACACCGTTATGAGCAAGCGCAAGCTGAAGCAGCTCGTTGACGAAGGCTTTGTAGACGGCTGGGATGACCCGCGCATGCCAACGGTATCAGGTCTTAGAAGAAAAGGATACACATCAGATGCCATCCGGAATTTTGTAAGAGAAACTGGTGTGTCTAAAGGATACGGAGCTGTTGACGAAGCCATGCTCGAGCACTTCGCAAGAGAAGATCTTAAGCTGAAAGCTCCTCGTACAATGGGTGTCCTTAAGCCGCTTAAAGTTGTGATTACAAACTATCCTGAAGGCGAATCAGAAATGCTTGATGCAGAGATCAATCCTGAAGTGCCTGAAATGGGCTCACGCCAAATCCCGTTCGGAAGAGAAATCTACATCGAACAGGACGATTTCATGGAAGATCCTCCGAAAAAATATTTCCGTCTCTTCCCTGGCAACGAGGTGCGCCTGAAACATGCTTACTTCATTAAATGTGAAGAAGTCATCAAAGATGAAAACGGAAATGTCGTTGAATTGCACTGCACATACGACCCTGAAACGAAAAGCGGGTCAGGCTTTACAGGCCGCAAAGTAAAAGGCACCATTCACTGGGTAGATGCTGCAAATGCCGTTCCTGCAGAATTCCGTCTCTATCAGCCGCTGATTCTTGACGCAGACCTGGAAGCGGAGAAAAGCGAAGAGGAAGCAGAAGAAAAAACATTCCTTGATTACGTAAATGAACACTCCTTAGAAGTCGTTCAAGGTTTTGTAGAACCAAACATGAAGGACGTAAAGGGTCAGGACAAATTCCAATTCTTCCGACACGGGTATTTCAACGTGGATCCGAAGAATTCAACACCTGAAAAATCTGTTTACAACCGGATTGTTTCTCTAAAGAGCTCGTTCAAATTATAATAAACATAGAAAAGACCTAAATTTTTTCAAAATTTAGGTCTTTTTTTGATGAAATGTTCTTCAGCATTCGATAGGACGATCGAGAAAAGCTTGTCCAATACAGATGAATGACGTCGTCTGGACCGTTCTTTTTACAAATCCAGTCAAAGTCCAACCCGAACATTGCAGAGATTTGGATGGTTTTAATCTTATTTTTTCGCGGTATAAACGTACTAACAAAGAAAAATTAAGGATATACAAAATAAATACTAAGCAGAAAGGAGGACGAAGAATCATGAAAATCAAGGCAGGCAGCTGGAGAATGCTGAGTGTACAGGAAAAACTATTTATTTTGCAGGCAGTGAGCTACAAAATGAAAAAATAAAAAAGTGTGGAGCCCCGGAAGGACCCTTTATCAGCCAAATTCCGCAAACTTTCAGCCGTTATTTCGAATTTTACAGCCCAAATCGAAAAACATTTCAAGAGGAATCATTTGAACGCTATGATTCCTCCATTTTGATTTTGGCGAAGGAAAATGGAATCAAATGTACGCTATGATTCCATTTTCCTCAATCATAGACAAATGTAAAAAGCAGCCGCAAAAATGACGGCTGCTTTTCCTTATTTATTTCCACCATCCATCAAACTTGGTCGCTGGCAGTTGGCGTTTATGCTCAGTCATTAAGTAGCGCTTTTCCACTTTAGAAGCGACTTCTTCTGACACTGATTTTCCTTCTAAGTAATCATCAAGTTCATCATAAGTAATACCCAGCTCTGTCTCATCAGCCTGCTGTGGTTTATTGTCTAGCAAGTCAGCAGTCGGAACCTTCAAGTATAATCTTTCTTCTGCTCCAAGCTCTTTCAGCACGCTTCTGCCCTGGCGCTTAGTGAGACCAGCTAAAGGAAGCAGATCTGCTCCTCCGTCCCCATACTTCGTAAAGAACCCTGTGACAGCTTCTGCAGCATGATCTGTACCGATGACAAGCAGTCCAGCCTGTCCTGCAATCGCATATTGTGTAATCATGCGTGTTCTTGCTTTCACATTCCCTTTATTAAAATCGCTCAGCTCATCCTGAACGGCATCTGCATATTGCTTTTCAAAGGAATCAACCGTCGTTTTAATATCAAACGTGATCGATTGATCCGGCTTGATGAATTTCAGAGCCAGCTGCGCATCATCTTCATCATGCTGAACACCATGAGGGAGGCGGACCGCAATGAACTTTGCATCGCTTTTTCCTTCACTGCGCAATTCTTCAACAGCAAGCTGTGCAAGACGGCCTGCCAATGTAGAATCCTGACCGCCGCTGATGCCAAGAACGAATCCCTTAGCACCTGTTTTTTTCACATAGTCTTTTAAAAATTCAATGCGTTCTCTTATTTCAGCCTTCGGATCAATTTCAGGTTTAACATTTAAATCACTCATAATCTTCTCTTGCAAGCTCATCAAAAATTCCTCCTATTGATATAAAGAATGTTTTTTAATGTATTCATAACAAGCATCAGGCAGCAGGTAGCGCGGCTCCCCGCCTTTTGAAAACTCATCGCGGATGTATGTAGAGCTGATTTCCATTGCAAGACCCTTATCAATCAAGTGAAAAGTTGAGCCGTCATCATGATTCCGCAAAATTGGGGAACGGGAAATCGTCCGGAGCATATCGATGCCTTCTCTGGCCATCACAATAAATTTATTGCTTGAAATCAGTTCCTGATCATATTTCCACTTGCCCTCTGCGATATCAACAAGCAAATCAGCACCCATAATAAAATAAATTTCATCATTCGGGTATTTCTTTTTAAAATGCTCCAGCGTGTAATACGTATAGACATTCCAGGCTTCCTGCTTAATTTCATGATCATCAGCCAAAAACTTATCATTTCCCTTAAGAGCAAGCTCAAGCATATTCCAGCGGTGCAAATCAGATGTCTTCATCAGTTTATCTTTCCGTTTGTTTGAACAAGGCAGAAAGATGATTTTATCCAGCCTGCAGCGATGTGCAACGGTGCTTGCCGTCCATAAATGAACATTTGTTATCGGATCAAACGATGAACCATAAATCCCTATCTTCCCCACTTGAGCTTCTCTCCCATCGTCCCTCTTTTAGTTGTTTCCCTGTTCGATCATGTCTTTAACCTTTGATTTCACTTCTTCGATATTTCGCATCTTATTCTCCCAGCAGCGTTCGCTTAAATCGACCGGGTACTCTTCAGGGTGCATCGTCCGCTTATATTCATCCCATAGGACATCCATATTTTGAGCTGCATAGTCCTGAATCTCCTGGAGCTCAGGAAGGTTATAAACTAATTTTCCATCAACAAAAATATCACGGTGCAGTTCCTTCGCTTCAAAATTCGTTACAAACTTGCTGACGAACGTATGAACCGGATGGAACATTTTTAAGCGCTCCTCTGCCTGCGGATTTTCATCCTCAAGCGCAATATAATCGCCCTCTGATTTTTTATTGACGGAATTAATGATGCGGTATACCTTTTTAATCCCCGGCGTCGTCACTTTTTCAGGATTTCCGCTGATTTTAATAGTATCCTTCATTTCCCCGTTTTCATTTTCAATGGATACTAATTTATAGACAGCACCAAGAGCAGCCTGATCATATGCAGTAATCAGCTTCGTGCCGATTCCCCATGAATCAATTTGCGCACCTTGTGATTTTAAGTTGATAATTGTATTTTCGTCCAAATCGTTCGAAGCAATAATCTGCGTCTCAGTAAATCCTGCTTCATCCAGCATCTTTCTTGCTTTCTTTGACAGATAAGCAAGATCCCCGCTATCAAGGCGAATTCCTTTAAAATTTATCTTGTCGCCAAGCTCTTTTGCCACTTTAATCGCGATTGGAACCCCTGATTTTAACGTATCATACGTATCGACAAGGAAAACACAATCTTTATGACGGCGAGCATATTTATGAAAAGCAGTATATTCATCACGATAAGCTTGAACTAATGCATGAGCATGTGTGCCTGCAACAGGAATGCCAAACATTTTGCCAGCGCGTACGTTTGATGTCGCATCAAACCCGCCGATATAAGCAGCTCTGGTTCCCCAAATTGCCGCATCCATTTCATGTGCTCTGCGTGTTCCGAACTCCATCGCACTTTGATTGCCTACTACATGCTTGATGCGTGACGCTTTCGTCGCAATCAATGTTTGATAGTTCACAATGTTAAGCAAAGCAGTCTCTATCAACTGAGCTTCTGCCAGCGGCGCCTCGATGCGAAGAATCGGTTCATTTGCAAAAACAAGTTCTCCTTCAACCATTGAACGCACATTTCCAGTAAAGCGAACCTCTTTTAAATACTCCAAATAATCTTCTTTATATCCTAATTCATCTCTTAAATACTCTATATCACTTTCTGTAAAGGAAAAACTCTGCAAGTACTCGACAATGCGTTCAAGACCGGCGAAAACCCCATAGCCATTGCTGAACGGCAGCTTTCTGAAAAAGACTTCAAACACAGCTTTCCGGTTGTGCATGTTATCTTCCCAGTACGTTTCAGCCATATTAATTTGGTAAAGATCCGTATGAAGCATTAAACTGTCGTCTGTGTATTTCATCAAAGGAACCTCCATCTGTCTATTCAACCCGTGCATTCAAGCTATTTTTAAAATGAGAAAGCGCCCATGCGTGGCCATCAGGATTAAAGCTTGCCACTGCTTTTTCATGAACAACCATTTTGAAGCCTTTATTAAAACCGTCAACTGCCGTATGCAGCACACAAATATCCGTACAAACCCCAACAAGATGGATTTCTGTAATGCCCCGTGCGCGGAGCTTCATTTCAAGATCCGTACCCGCAAACGCACTGTATCTTGTTTTATCCATCCATTGTACATGATTTTTCTCTTTATTCTGCTCATAAACATCTTCAAGCTTCCCAAAAAGTCTGCGGCCAGCTGTTCCTTCAATGTTATGAGGCGGGAACAAAGCACTTTCAGGATGAAACTCATCATTCTCATAATGCATATCAATGGCAAAAACCACATAATCTCCTGCATCTATAAATGACTCCGTAAGCTTTACAATCTCATCCTCAATCGCCTGCCCAGGCTTTCCGCAAGTAAGGGCTCCATCATCCGCTACAAAATCCACCGTATAGTCAATGTTAATTAACGCTCTTTTCATCAATGTCCACTCCCCTATAGTATTTAACACTTAATGAATTGTTAATTATCAAATCTAATAACGTGCTGTATAAATCGGTTTGACAACATCCATCTCGACAAACGTATAAAGCTGCGTCGGTTTTTTTGACGTCCTTGATGTCTTTCCTTCTGCCTCCTTGATAAATGGCAGCGTCTTAATTTTCCTTGAAAAAGACTGATCACTTGCAATGGCAGGATCATCTGTCACCGTCTTCAGCACCGCCTGCAGCTCCGAATATGTAAAGAATTCAGGAAGAAAATTCTTTGCCACAGTCGTCTGCAAAAGATCATTCCTAATCATTTTAATAGCATCCTCAATAATGTCCCTGTGATCAAACGCAAGATCCAGCTTCAAAACATCGTTGATCGAGAAAAGCTCTACCTCTGCAGCATCATCCTGAGCTTTTCTAAGAGACAGCGAATGCTCAGGAACAATCGCATAATGAGCATTCGAGATAATCCAGCCGCGCGGATCGCGTCCCGGCTTATCATACACGCCAAAGTGCTTCACATGAACACCGGAAACACTCGTTTCCTCTTCCAATTCCCGCTTAGCCGCCTCAAACGCCGACTCATCATCCTGAACAAATCCGCCCGGAACCGCCCACTTGCTTGCCTCAATATTTGGATTCCCTTCTGCATCAAGCGCAGCACGCTGAATCAGCATCAGCTTCAAATCCATCAGCGGCGGCTTATACTCGCCATCGCTTTCAGACACAATCGTAAACACACAAATATCTGAAGTGTATCCATCAGGAGTCCTGTATTTTTTTATATCGTATTTCTTAAGAGCTTCATCGTTTGACATGACTAACTGGCTCCTTAATTCATTTTTAATTAACAAGTTGTTAATTGTTAATTTATTTATACTTTATTTTTGGGAGGGTGTCAATGAATTATGTGGGGAATTTTTGAAATGGTTTTTATTATATTTACGAAAAAAACCTTGAAAGCAGTTAGGTTTCAAGGTTAATGATTAGTTACTATTGGAAAAGTTTCATCAGTTTTATTTATTTATTATTATTTAGAAAATCATCTAGATCGCTGTGAAATCCTCTATGCCGAGATAACGCACTTACTTCTTCATGAGGAATAGGGAGAAAAATCCCGTTTGAACTATGATCCATCTCCATTCCAATCTTTTTAATAATGGGATGATTATATAAGTTTTTAGGAATGATATGCTGAGCTTGATATCCTTTCCAATTTAATGAACGTGGAAAGCCCATAGACTCCATTAAATTCTTACCCAATTCTGTAGAGTTTCCTTTATTAGTATGACCAGGTTTACCAGGTATAAGTCGATTTGCTTGATTAGGAGTAACCGTATCTGTACTCCCCATTCTACCAGAACTACTCATCTGCATAACATCCCGAACTGACTTCGTCTCCACATAAATCTGCTTCACACCAAACCCTGTGTTCGTTCTCATTTCTTGAACATTGACCTTTACAGGTATTGGTAAATCGCCAATCCTACTTCCAATAGTTATTAGCGTGTGCTGCGCAACTGCAAGTTTTTCCTGTACATACTTATTGCTGTATGGAGGCTTAGTAGTTGGAACTTTTCTCGCAGCCAACCGATCAATTCCATAGCCTGCTCCCGCAACTCCCAAGATAGCAAAACCATTAAACAGACTCTGGTTGCGCTGTTCTTCTGTCAGCTCATTCCCAAACATATCTATGCCTAAAACAGCCTCACCCAGCCCATTAGCCGACACCAGCCCGTATATCCCCATCTCCGTCTTCTGCAGCGTGCTAAATGATTTAGAGGTTTTATATGCATCAAGCGCATGGTCTGCCGAATTATAGGCTTTAACTGTTTTATAGATCGCGCTTCCGCCTTTGGCAGCCCGGCCTGCCCAGCCGACGATTGGGATGAAGCCGGCTGCTGCCATGGCTCTGGCTGCGATTCGCTGGGCATCTGTGAGCTTTTCTCCTGTGACGGGGTCGACGCCTTCTGTGGCTCGTTTGTAGTCATAGTAGCCGGATACTTCGCCGGTGAAGGTTTTGTGTCCCAGAGTATTTCGTACCACGGGCGTGCTTCGAGTTCCTAGGGGATTTTCAGTTTCTGGCTACTGCTGCTTGTTCAGGTTCTTTGGAGCTGTTAACGATGTCCCTAATAAGTCCCCGCTCCATGTTTTCTTTTGCTGGGCAAGAGTCATGTTATTGCACGCTTTACCTATAAAACTATAAAAAAAGCCCCCTTCATTGAGGCTTTAATAGCTATGAAACTTACTTCGTATTAAGCTCCTTACTCAAAACCAACAACTATCCACTCATCTACTACATCCCAGAAATTGATATTGTAATCAGGATACTCATCATTCCACCAGAGTGCAGCATTATCATTTTGACCATTTTCAAAATCAAAAACCACATAGCCACCCATTCCATTACTGAAAAATCCATATGATGTTTGTAAATTAATCTTTATAGGATCATCTATTTCATCAAGTATTCCCCATTCATATTCATCAAGGTAGGTAACGGAATTTAATGACACCAGCCCCATTGACTCACTCGCATAATAGTAAAATCCATCATGTATTTTTTCATAAAAGGTTCTTATTGAAGTAGATATCTTGTCCCAATTATTTATCAGTGACTTGTTGTGAAAATGATTATTCGGGTTCTTTCCTTCATAATATAAAATACGGCCTTCAGAATTCTTTATACTGTAAAGAATTGAGTAAGCCCCTTCATTTTCTAAAAGATCTAAATCTATAAGATTACTTTTCAAATATGCTATCGTATTAGACAGCTCTGAGCCTAGATGTTTAGTCCAGTTTTCTAAAAGCAATTCAACTTGCCTTTTAAAGTCTTTTTCCATAAATACATCTACCCATAGACTAGGTATATTATCAAAATTGGTGTTAATTGTATTTTCAAGGTCAATAATTTGAATCTTTTTATTATATTTCTTTAAATAATCTACCTTTTCCAAAACCTCTCATCTCCTTTATGAATCATCCTTTAAAAATTCATCTATTTGTTTCTGCAACTTTATTTCAAGTTCAATTTCTTTTTTCATCATTTTCTCTCTGAATATAGGATCAATTTCTATATTCTCTTTTTTATAAATAGTCCACTCAGAATAAGATTTTGACCCTTTTGAAGTGTTTGCTGTTTTACTTAAACCTATAAAATTTTCAATATTATTCAAAACTTCTAACTGCTGATTATAACTCAAGTTATCAAATCCATTAAGTTTCGAGATTATATCCATGGATACAATGTGATCGGCTTCGAGTCGGGTGGTTATCATTTTTCCTGGAATTGCCGGATCAGGCATAGGCAGTTCAACATCTTTGTTAACCATATCTCTAATTTCTTCAGTAGGCGTTTTTTTTCTTAGTTTTCTATATAAGTCATCTGATATTTTTCTTTCAGTATGTGCATACTTTTTATCTGTAACTCCTTCTTTCATTTTAACAGATTTAGCCTGCATCATCACATCTCTTAATGCCTTAGTTTCCACATTAAAAACATTCATATTTATCCCAGTGTTAGTCGCAATGGCCTCACCCTTTATCCTAACAGGAACCTGAAAATTACCTACTCTTTTTCCAATGTTAGTTAAAATAGCATTCGCGTTTTCTATCTGCTTATTAACAAACTTATTACTATACGGCCCCTTCAACAATCCGCCATTCTTCGCAGCCAATTTATCCAATCCATAAGCCGCACCGCCAACTCCCAGAATTCCAAGAGCCTGCATAAGACTCTGCTGCCTTTGCTGGTCTGTCAGCTGATTCCCAAACATATCTTTGCCTAAAACAGCCTCACCCAGCCCATTAGCCGACACCAGCCCATAAATCCCCATCTCCGTCTTCTGGAGCGTGCTAAATGATTTAGAGGTTTTGTAAGCATCAAGCGCATGGTCTGCCGCATTATAGGCTTTAACCGTTTTATAGATCGCGCTTCCGCCTTTGGCAGCCCGGCCTGCCCAGCCGACGACCGGGATGAAGCCGGCTGCTGCCATGGCTCCGGCTGCGATGCGCTGGGCATCTGTAAGCTTTTCTCCTGTGATGGGGTCGACACCTTCTGTGGCTCGTTTGTAGTCATAGTAGCCGGAAACTTCGCCGGTGAAGGTTTTGGTGGTGTCCCAGAGTTTTTCGTACCATGGGCGGTTTTCGAGTTCCTCGGCGATTTTTGCTTGTTTTCTTGCTTCCGCCTGGTCGTTCTTGAAGGATAGATATTCTTTGGAGCTGTTTTCGATGTCCTTTTTCATTTTGTAGATTTCACTGTTTTGGTAGGCTTTTGCATCGAAGTTGATGGGTGTGATGGTGCTGCCCTGTCTTGAGGACTCGAGCAGCTGACCGAACAGGCCGACCAGGTAGCTTTGATCGTTTTCTGAGATGGCGTATTCTTCTGTCAGCGCCTGATCGAGCTGATTAACCGCGTCTATCGTTTGGGAGCGTTCTTTTTCAGCTTTTGCCATGTGGTCTTCGAATGTGTCGGTTGAAAAAACATGCAGCGGGACAAGATCATCAATACTGCGAAAGATGGACTGAAGAGCATCCTGCTGGCTATGGACCATTTCCTTCGCACGATTTTGAGCACGCGGCACATTTTCTTCTATAAAGGACATTTGGACAAAGGTATCGCCTGAGAGCTTTGCATCTTCCGCATCACCGGGAATCCCTTTGAAAAAAGCGATATTTTTATCTATGAGTCTCATCCAGGCTTCCACAACATCGACTTGTGCAGAATAAAAGCCTTTTATTGCTTCTGCCCCTTTTCCCTGGAATTCATCACCAGAGTTCACGATATCTAAAAACTGTTTTTTCAGCTGATTCAGCTGTTCCTTCAGCTCTTCGTATTGCCTGGCTCTCTTTTCCGTTGCCGACACTAACGTTTTTGCTTCGTAAACTTTAATCGCTGCCACCTCCCTTTTGTCCTATCTGTGGACAATCGCTTCATCTTGTTCTTTCAATGAATCCACATTTGCACGCGTATCTTCTACATTTTTCTGGACAATCGTTACGTACTGCGAGACAAATTGATGAATCATTTCCTCCCGCTCCTGCCATTTAACCGTGAAGTCAAGCTTGTTTTGGCCGGCATCTTCTGGTCCGTCTAAAACTAAGGCATCCAATGCCCGCTTAATTTCATCCAGCTGCTTCATCATCTCGGCATGATTCAGTTTAATTTGGGTCATTTAAAACAACCGCCTTTTTAAATCGTCTATTCTGTTTCCAAGCTCCTCAAATGCATCCTCGCCAACGGCCAGCAGCTTGTCTGCTTCATGCGCTAGTCCGCTGACTGCATTTAAGACCGTTCTGTCGATTTCAAGAGAGGTAATTTTCCACTGAATTCTCTGCTTATAAGCATCATAATCTTCATCTGCAATATGACGCATCACTTTATAAGCTTCATTGCGGTCTTCATGAAAATCATCCGCTCTTGACCCTTTCCATAAATGATCAAGCTCGGGATCAAGAATCTTGCGCATCTCATTCATGCATTCTATCTGTTCATGTTCAATCTGCTGTTTAGCACGCTGAAGTCTATTAATCTGGTCGTTCAGTTCCGAAGATTGATAGGATATCGCACCGTGAATTTGATTCAGCATTTCCGAAAAACCCATTTTGATCACCTCTGACCTGAATTAATTTCCATATTTTATAGTATAAGGTAGATAGTAGCACGGTTGAATAGGACCAATGGCTTTAATTTGACAGCGGTCATGTTTTTCCTACAAAAAAGAAGTGCAGAGTGTGCACTTCTTTAATCTTCATCTTTGATGTCAATGTCTTCGGGAATTGGTTTGCTCAGCCACTCTTCCAGCTGTTCTTTGTATTTTTCCATCTGTTCCAAATGTGTCGTAAACTGCTCTTTGTTGATCAAATACTGCTCTCCGTCATGAACTGCTCTGATTTGCTTCTGCAAAATCAGATTTTCAATATACGCTTCCGGCATGGACAAATGCTCAGCTGTTTCTTTAACTGTAAGATACATGTTCAATTCCCGCTTTCCCTGCATAATTGGTATCCATTATTATAGTTGGATTATGCAATAAAGGAAAGCCGCATTCATTTAGCACGGCAAATTCGGTTCAATGCTCCGCTCTCGTGATCGACAGAAAAATAAAAATCCGGCCAGGACTCTGATTGATGATTTTCCATCCCGCAAACAACGGCTACATCAGCGCTTAGATGCGATGACAAGTAGAGAAAGGAATAGCCATTTGGACATCTTACATGAAATAACTGATTGCCTTCCACGTCATAGCCAATCAGAAACTGAGGGTTATTCTCATGATCACCCGCTAAAGCCAGAACCCTGCTGACACTTGGATAAAAACGCTCTTGAAGTATCTTCATTTTTTTGAAAATCACCTCATTATCTAATAGTTCCGAAACTAGGAAATTTTCCCTCCTAACTCTTTACCCAATTTTCACGCGGAAAAACTATATTTTTTAAAAAATCAGACAGAAAGAAATGTATATAGTTCCCATAAAACTTCCCATGCATAGCTAAATCGAATTTTCTGATAATATTAACTTCATACGAACATTACTGGGAGGATTAATCATGACAAAAAGAAAACTTATCATCGCACAAGATCTTGATCAAAAACACATCAATGAGATAACAGCTATCATTCCTGACTGGGAAATTATCGCAGGAAGAGACAAATCCGTCTGGCAGGATCACCTTAAGGATGCTGAAGTGATTGCCGGGTGGAAAAAAGAGATGGAAGAAGATTGCCTTGCAGCGGACTCAAAGCTTAAATGGGTCCAGTCCTGGAGTGCCGGAGTCAATAATATGCCGCTTCAAGCACTTAATGAGAAAGAGATTCTCTTAACCAGCGCAAACGGTGTGCACGCTTTCCCAATTTCAGAAACGATTTTTGCCCTTATGCTCGGGCTGACTCGAAAAATACATACGTATGTTAGAAACCAAGCCGAACGGAAGTGGCATCATGCTGATATGAAGCTCGAGATTCACGAAAAAACAATTGGCATTATTGGAGTTGGAGCGATTGGCCAGGAAACAGCTAAGATCGCCAAAGCGTTTGGCATGAACGTGATTGGTGTGCGCCATTCGGGCAAGCCTGCAGAGTTTGTGGATAAAATGTATACAAGTGATCAGCTGGATCATGTCCTTCCTCAGTGTGATTATGTGGCCGTAACATTGCCGCTTACAAAAGATACTCATCAGCTTTTCAAATACGAGCAGTTTAAAAAAATGAAGTCCTCTGCCTTCTTTATTAATATTGGCAGAGGCGAGACTGTGGCTGAGGAAGATCTCATACTAGCGCTTCAGGAAAAAGAAATTGCAGGAGCAGGCCTTGATGTGTTTGAAAATGAACCGCTTGGGGAAAAGAGTCTCTTGTGGGAGTTTGAAAATGTGATTATTACCCCGCATACATCCGGTTCAACAGAATACTACAACAAGCGCCTTGCAGAAACCATTCTGATTCCTAATTTGAAGCAGTATCTAACGGGAGACACCCCTTCGATAAACTTAGTCGATTATAAAAAAGGATACTGATTGTTATAAATTTTTAGTATAGGAAGAGCGCTTGTATTGGAAAATATAAAGACTAATTCAAATCCAGAATCATAAATGAGGAACACGAATGATTATACAATTTGATCAACTAGAAAACCTTACTCTGCAGCATATTTTCGGACAAGCCTCTCAAAACATAACAAGCCTTGCTTTTCATTCAAAACAGGTCAAGCCCGGTGCCCTTTTTTTCAGCATGAAAGGCGAGGAGCATGACGGTCATCAGTATATTGATGAGGCACTGGCGCACGGCGCAGCTGCCGTTATCGGAACGAGCTTTGAAAAGCTCGGGCAGCTGAGCCGCGACTATCCTGATCATACTTTCATTCTTGCAGAAGACGTTAGAGAAACAATGGCTCTTTTTGCAAAAAGGTTTCATAATCATTCTGATGAAAAACTTAAAACCATAGGGGTTACAGGAACCAATGGAAAGACGACTGTTGCGGCGTATGTGCGCTCTCTTCTGACGCTGTTAGATCTTCCAGCCGGTTCAATCGGAACAACTGGAATATGGGCGTCTACACATAAGCTGTCATATAAAAAGAGCACACCGACAACTCCTGAATCCACCGATCTTCATCAAATCTTTCATGATTTGACGGAGCTTGGCGATAAAGCAGCTGTGATGGAGGTTTCCTCCATCGCAACAGACCAAAAACGAGTGCACGGCATCGAATTTGATGCAGCGATTCTTACTAACTTTTCTGAAGAACACCTTGAATATCATAAAACGATTGATCATTATAAAAAATGCAAACTGGCTCTTTTTGACCAGGCAAAATCTGCTGTTATTAATCTTGATGACATGGATATGGGGCTTGAGCTTGCACAAACATACAGCGGAAAAAAAATGACCTATAGCTTGTCTCCGGTAAGCGGGGCTGATATCAGTGCCGACAACATTCAATTTTCCGATATAGGAACTACTTTTGATCTTTCTTATAATGGGAAGATTCATCAGGCAACAGCTCCTATTTTCGGAACCTATAACATTGCCAACGCACTTGCTGCGATTGGAACAGCCCTTTTATTCAACTACAAAATGGAAGATATTCTGCGCGTCCTCCCGTTGCTTGAAAGCCCAGAAGGACGCTTCCAGGTTATTACCGGGCCGGACAACAAGAAAATCATTCTGGATTATGCCCACACACCTGTTGCACTTACCCGTCTGGTGGAAGAAGTAAAGAAAATGGAATACAACCGTCTGATTGTCATGATTGCAGGAATCGGCATCCGCGACTTTAATAAAATGCCTAAGATGGCCGCAGCCATTGAAGGACATGCAGACGAAGTCATTGTAACGGTAGACCACCCCGGCAATCATGATCCTCAAATCATCATTGATCAAGTGATGAAAGGATTTTCGCAGCCGAAAGCGCCAAACATCAAAGCAGCCCTCACTCGTAAAGAAGGAGTCATCGCTTCTCTGGCAGCAGGTGAACCAGATGACATCATTCTCCTTACCAGCGGCTGTATAAATGGAGCGCAAATTGTAAAAGGCAAAGAAATTCCTCATTCAGACGAGGAAATCATCGAATCTCATTACCAATCTTATTATCATGACTGCCATGAGCTTGAAGCATAAAGCTCATGGCTTTTTGCTGCTTCCAGAAATTTATTAGGCTGTCTATAGGCATCTGCCCTGCCACTCCTCATCTTGTTACATAGGCTATTTAAGTAACATGACACAAAGGAGTGAAGCCCACATGAACCCATATCAGTTTTATCAAGGTTATGTCCCTCAGCAAACAGACTATTATATGAATTATCAATACAACCCTTATCAGCCGCAGCAAGTGCAGGACCAATTCGATCCAGATCGTCAGCCGCCTCAATTTCAGTCGCTTGAAAGAAGAATTAATGCGTTAGAAAGACAAAACGAGCAGCAATCACGTGAGATTAATCGACAAAACCAGGAAATCAGAAATCTTAGAAGAGAGCTTAACCAGACAAATCAAGAAGTGACTCGTCTTAATCAAGTCGTCGAGCGTCACACAAGACGTCTGAACCGCTTAAACCAGCGCCTTCGTGCAGTCGAAAACAGACTCAACATTCCGTTTACAGCTGAAGACGGGTTTTAATAGCCAAAGCAGCCTTTTCGCTGCTTTTTTGTGTGCCAAAAACCCTCTGCTTTGTAAAAAGCCTGCATTCCATTAGAATAAGAACATATTCTTTTATCCAAAAAGGAGCAAATGTATGTTTGAACTGCTGATTACAATGCTCGAACGGCTCAGTATTATTGTAACAATCGCATTTATTCTGACGAGATTCCGCTTTTTCAGAAGCATGATCTATCAGGACCAATTAAACCGCAGCCAGCAGTATACAGCCATTCTTTTCTTTGGCTTTTTCGGAATCATCGGCACTTATTCAGGCTTGTCACTGAGCACAGAAACACTCGAGTTTAACCGGTGGGCTTCAGGGCTTGCCTCTGATGAAGCCATTGCTAATTCGAGAGTCATCGGTGTCGTGCTTGCCGGGCTTTTAGGCGGCTATAAGGTCGGCATAGGAGCAGGGCTGATTGCGGGGATCCATCGCTTTACTCTTGGAGGATTTACCGCTCTTTCTTGTGGACTTGCTTCTATTATTGCTGGAGTTTTGGCAGGGGCTTTCTTTAAAAAGAATGCTCAGGTTAAGCTTTCTTCCGCTTTTCTTATAGGAGCTTTAGCTGAAACCATTCAAATGGCGGTCATTCTGCTCGTATCACGGCCGTTTGAAAAAGCGCTTGTGCTTGTCGAAATGATTGGCGTGCCAATGATTCTTGCAAACGGTCTCGGTTCCGCTCTATTTCTTCTCATCATAAAAAATGTAGTGAATGAAGAAGAAAAAGCGGGTGCCCTGCAGGCTCAAAAAACACTGCGAATCGCCGATCAAACACTCGCCTATCTTCGGGGCGGCATGAATACGCAATCGGCTCAGGCAGTTTGCCAAATTCTTCATATGGAAATTAAGACAAGCGCTGTTGCGATGACAAGTAAAACCGAAATTCTGGCTCATGTCGGTCTCGGAAATGATCATCACCGTGTGAACAGCCCGATTCAAACACAAATAACAAAAGATGTGATTCGTAATGGTAATCTGATTATTGCCAGTGACAGAACCATTCATTGCAGAGAAGCAACGTGTCCGCTCGGTGCCGCTGTAATCGCACCGCTTAAGCAGCGCGGGGAAACGATTGGCACGATGAAATTTTATTTTGAATCTAAAAAAGAAATTACGGATATTGTTATGGAGCTGATTACCGGCCTCAGCAGCCTGCTTGGCAATCAGCTTGAAATCGCTGAAGCGGATAAAGCCTATCAGCTCGCTAAAGAAGCTGAAATCAAGGCACTTCAAGCCCAAATCAGTCCTCACTTTCTTTTTAATTCATTAAACACGATTGTCTCTTTGATCCGGATAGATCCTGCAAAAGCAAGAAAGCTTCTTGTCTCTCTGTCACATTTTTTAAGATCCAACCTTAACGCTACCACCATTGTCATGACCACACTTGAGCAGGAGCTAAAGCATATAAAAGCTTACCTTGCAATTGAGGAAACGCGTTTTGTTGACAAGCTGTCGGTTCATTATGAAATCGATGATGATGCACTCTTTGTAAGAATCCCGCCTTTGAGCCTGCAGCCTATTGTGGAAAATGCGGTCAAGCATGGCATTAAGGATAAGGAAGAAAACTGGTGATCACCATTACCGTACATCGAAAAGACGGAAAAACCTGCGTAAACGTAAAAGATAATGGACATGGAATGAGTACAGAACGGGCCAGACAGATTGGGAAAGAAACCGTGCAATCTGCACATGGATCAGGTCTTGGTCTGTATAACGTCAACCGAAGATTAACCATGATATTCGGCAGCACTTCTGCCCTTCAGGTGAAAAGTGTGTCAGGTCATGGAACAGAGATCTTTTTTACGATTCCGCATACGGAGGAAAAAACAAATGGAGACAATTAAAGTCGTCATTGCGGATGATGAACGGTACAGCCGCGACGAATTAAAACATTTATTAAGTGAATTCTCATCAATCCAAATCATTGGAGAAGCCGATACAGGTGAAGCTGCCGTCATGAAAACACTTCAGCTTCAGCCTGACGTCGTTTTTTTAGACGTTGAAATGCCTAAAATGAACGGCATGGAAGCGGCGAAATCACTGATGGAATTAAAGAAAGTCCCATTGATTGTGTTTGCGACAGCCTATCCTCAATTTGCGGCAGAAGCCTTCAGATACGAAGCAATCGATTATATACTGAAGCCCTATGATGAAGAGCAGCTAAAGCAAACTGTGCAGAGAATGGAAAAGTTGCTGATTCAGGCCAAGAGTTCCGAGAAAAGTACAACACCCGGGAAGCTTGCCCTAGAGGTTGAAGGAGAAATCATCTACCTAGAACCAAAGGATATTTTATATATGTACCGCGATGAAAAAGTTACTAAAATCATTACAAGGACAAAAAGCTTTGATACAAAAACACCATTAAAAGACTTAGAATCCCGATTAGGCCCGTACTGTTTCTTTCGAATCCACAAAAGCTACCTTGTCAATTTGGATTATGTGGCAAAGCTCACTCCGTGGTTCAATGGGGCCTATCAGCTTGAACTCGAAGGAACCGAGGAGATGCTTTCTGTCAGCAGGAATTATGTGAAGTCACTGCGGGAGCGGCTGGAGATATAATGGTTTTTGAGAAAGCATGGAAAACTCCTGCTTTCTTTTTTTTGCATCTAAATCCTTTATTTCTGCATGTTACCCCTCTATTTCTGCATCTTGTACACAAAACGTCCATAACTCCCTGTGGTCCTTTATACTTATGTAAACGCATACATTATTGATTATTCAAGGAGGGTTCCTATGTATACATTTCTGGCAGGTGTTGTCCTTTTAATTGTTGGTTATTTTACGTACGGTAAATTTGTTGAAAAAGTGTTCGGTGTAAACGAGGGCAGAACGACTCCTGCCTTTACTCATCAGGACGGTGTTGATTACCTGCCGATGAACACGAAAAAAAATTCATTGATTCAGCTGCTGAATATTGCTGGTGTAGGTCCGATTTTCGGCCCAATTATGGGAGCGCTTTATGGGCCGGTTGCCTTCCTCTGGATCGTGTTCGGCTGTATATTTGCAGGAGCCGTGCATGACTATTTAACAGGCATGATCTCTATTCGCAACCGAGGGGCTCATTTACCTGAGCTTGCCGGTAAGTTTTTAGGAAAAGTGATGAAGCATGTTGTAAACGCATTCGCGATTCTTTTGCTTTTATTAGTAGGAACCGTGTTTGTTACAGCACCAGCCGGGCTGCTTTACAGTTTAATGAACGGCTGGGCAACAATGGGACTTATCCTTGCAGCAATCTTTATTTACTATATCTTGGCGACATTGCTTCCTATCGATAAAATCATCGGAAGATTCTATCCGATCTTTGGCGCATTGCTTTTAATCAGTGCGATTGGTGTTGGCGGAGGTTTGGTCGTTACAGGCGCTCCAATTCCAGAGCTTACGCTTGCTAATCTTCACCCTGATAATATTCCAATCTTTCCATTGCTGTTCTTGACGATTTCCTGCGGGGCGCTGTCTGGCTTCCATGCTACGCAAACGCCGATTATCTCAAGAACAACTCAAAATGAAAGACAGGGACGCAAGATTTTCTACGGCATGATGATTGCTGAAGGTGTCATTGCGATGATTTGGGCTGCTGCAGCAATGAGCTTATTTGACGGCGGCACAGGCTTGAACGAGCTGCTTGCAGAAGGCGGACCTGGGGCAGTAGTAAGTGAAGCTTCTACTCTTATGCTTGGAGCAATCGGAGGAACACTTGCCGTACTTGGCGTTATTATCCTGCCGATTACATCAGGAGACACGGCTTTCCGAAGTGCACGTATGATTATTGCTGATTACTTCAATATTTCTCAAAAGAAAATGTCAAGCCGTTTATGGATTGCACTTCCATTGTTCGTCATCTCTTTTGCTCTGACAAAAATTGATTTCACGATTCTATGGAGATACTTCTCATGGGCAAACCAATCGACAGCCGTTATTGCGCTTTGGGTTGGCACCATGTACCTTTTCATCGCCAAGAAAAACTACTGGATTGCCATGATTCCGGGAATTTTCATGACGATGGTAACGGTGACTTACATCTTGAATGCACCAATCGGATTCGGATTATCAATGACAACATCCTACATTGGGGCAGCTATTGCTACGATTGCGGTTATCGTTACTTTCTATATCGCAGCTAAGAAAGCAAGAGCCAATAACCTTCCACTTGAAGATGACGTTTCAGGCTGGAAGCAGGTATCATAATGGGCTGCTGCAGTCCGAATTTCAGGCAAACAGTTAATGAGGAAGAAGAAAAGCTGAATCGCAAGGGAACAGATCGTGCTCCATTGCGATTGAAAATTGCAGGAAGTTTGGTGATCGCAGGCGGGATACTTGCTGTGATCCTTACGTAAAAAAGCAGGAACCAATAACGGTTCCTGCTTTTTTCATGCCTGAAGCTTCTGCTTTAGTTCGCTTTCTCTTGCCATAATCTCAGCTTCTGTTTCCTCGCGTTTGTTTTTTCCGTCCACATGGATTCTCATCGTTTCCTGTATGGAAGCCTGAAGGTTTTCTTGTATTTCTTTCAGCGTATCTAAATCAAACATGCTGCGCTTCGCTCCGCTAATGACCGCGGCCTGCTTTTGATAGAGTTCATTTGTTGGCTCAGAAATCTTCCTTCCAGCATCTGCAGCGCTCTTTTGTCTGATCAGAGTCAGTGCAATGGACACCTGATTCTTCCAAAGCGGAATGGCTGTTACGAGGGAGGATTGAATTTTTTCAGCCAGCTTTTGATTTGTTTTTTGAATCATGCGAATTTGAGGTGCACTTTGAATAGTTATTTCCCTGCTGATTTTCAAGTCATACAGCCTCTGATCCAATTGATCTGCAAATTGAAGAAGATCCTCCAATTCCTGCTGCTTCATAGGATCACTCGAATCTGCATTTTCTCTTTTAAGTTCAGGAATGGTTTTGTTGTGCAGTTCCTCAAGCTTCATTTCTCCTGCTGCAATGTACACATTCAGTGAGTGAAAATAGTCTTTGTTATTGTCATAAAGTCTATCTAGCATCACAATATCAGATAAGAGCATATTTTTGCTGCGCTCAAGTCTTACGCTGATTCTGTCAATCTGTGCCCCTGTTTTATGAAATCTGGAGAGGACTTCCTGAATGGATTTCTTTCGTTTACCAAACAGACGCGCTAAAAATGAGGTTTCTTCCTGCTGTAAATCGTCAGGACGAACCTCATTCAGGTTTTTCATGAATTCGTCGAGGATTTCGCCAACCTGCCCGATATCCTTTCGCTGCACCTGCTCAAGCATGACAGTTGAGAAAGCTAACAGCTTGGATTGTGCAGGCAGTCCGAATGCTACTAATAACGCATGGTTTTTGGGGTTAATCTGTTTGGCCAGCTCGTGTGCCCTTATTTTTTCCTCTTCAGAAAGCACGTCAATTAGCCGGGCTGTGTTTATTTGCTGAAAAAAATCAATTTCATTCATTTAAATTTCCGGCTTTCATCAAGATGTTTCGTGTCTTGATTCGTTTTAATGGAATGTTTGGCTACATCGATTTCAAGATTAAGCTCATCGACATCATCCTGTACCATTGAGTACAAATCCTGTTCAATCAGACGCGTCAAATCGTTTAATGTTTTTCTCGTTTCATTTAATGATTTCTCAAGCTCCCAATTTCTCTTAGGCTGTGAGGACAGGAAAACGTATTTCTCAGCGAGCATCACAGCCGAATCCAAATGAGAAAAGAAAAATTTCTCCGCTTTGTAAAAACGTCTCGGCTCTCTTATTGTTAAGCTGTAAATTCTTCTGGCAACACGCACAAGCTCGATTCGCTCTTTTAAAGAAGGAAGATGGCGAATAGTTAAAAGCGTCTTCTGCAGGCGGGCCATCTTAGGCTTCGCTTCCTCAAGCTGTTTTTTAATGTATTTATAATCTTTGCGGGTAAGGGAATTTTTCTTTAAAAACCTGGAGTTCATACTCACTGAAGCAATTGAATAAGCAGAGGCTCCACCTGCGAGCGAATAAGCAGCTGCCGCTAATAAAGGCTGATCAAAACCGATTAAACTCACAGTCCCGACTGTCCCTGCAGCCGGAATGGCCGCAAGCATCCGGACACTGAATGCCACAAAGGGATTCATCATCAATCGACTCCTAACATAAAGTCTCTATTTTAATACGTATGTATATAGGAAGGGGTTTCAGTCCTGGCGGGATAAAAATGGAAAATAATCCTTTATCATTAATATACATCATTGCTGCCGATTTTTCTATTGGTCGGCAATAGTAGGAGATATAGGGCTTGAGGCTTAGAGAGGCTGAAGGATGGCACGAGATGTCACTTCAAACCATAGATTTTCTCCATAAAAAAACAGCCGGGAATTGGCTCCCGGCTGTTTGTATTTATTCTGATTTCTTGCTTGCTGGTCTCGCATCTGAAATTTTCCCAAGGAAAAATCCATTGATTTCGCTTAATTTGCCTCTCCAGAGGATTTGTCCTTTGGAAGGGGTGGATTTGCTGTCCCCAATATACACTTTCGTGTTTTTCAAATGAATGAAATGGGCTTCAGCATCCCCGTTTGATTCAACGGATTCGCTTGCAAGAGATAATTGCTCGCTTAACTTCTGTGCGACTTCACTGCCGTCTTCAAACGTTTCACTCAGTGCATCAAAGTATTCCTTAGCGGAAACCATTGTGCCTGAAATGACGGCACCGTTCACGTTTAACGTGATGTCCAGCGCAAAGCCGTGTTTATTTGAAGCCTGTACAAAGAACTCAAGTACACTGTCTTTTGATGAGGCTGTTGCTGTACTCATCTCCACGTCTCCTCCTTTCGCTCTCAGTTAAGATGATGTGTCATCGTCGCTGCTTAGAGAAGTATCTTCTGATTCTTCTTCATCTTTTTCATTTTTTGCTTTTGCAGATTTTGAAGCCTTAGGCTTTCTTCCGCGTGCTGATTTTTTTTGCGGCTTTTTCACTTCATCTTTGCCATCGTACATCATTTCTTCTTCTTCTTCGTCTTCTTCAATTTCATCATCACTATCATCATCTTCGTCTTCATCTGATTCATCAGATTCAGCCTTTGATTTGCTTGTTTTCTTCTTGCTTGGTGTTTCTTCTTCCTCTTCGTCGTCCTCTTCATCATCTTCTTCTGTGCTGCTTTGGCCGCTTAATTGGTTCATTTTTTCCTCAAGCTGCTGAAGACGTTCTTGAAGAGTTTCGTTTTCTTGCTTTAATGCTTCGAAATCTTCATTTGAATTCGAAGATGAAGTTTCTTCTTCTGATGAATGATTCACAGCTTCTTCTTGATCAGCATCTTCTGACTTCGTTTTGTCTTTTTTGAATAGATTAGTAGCTGATGATTTTAAGCTTGAAGCACCTTGGAATGATTTTTCTTTTGCTGCTTTTCCAAAGTCTGCAGCTTTGCTTTTTAATTCATCTGTATCAATACGGGCAAGCAGCTTCTTTCCGTTTTCTGGTGTAGCCAGATATCCAACTGTTGCTCCAAGGATACTTCCTGCAACTGTGCGTTTGATTGGTGCGCTTCTTCTTGAAGATTTTTCTTGAGTTGATTGCTCTTTATTTGAGTTCTCTTTGTTCGCGTTCTCTGCTTTCGTATTTCCCTTTTGATTTTCCACCTGTGTGTTGTCTAATTTTGTTTGTTCTGCCATTGTAAATCCCTCCATTATTTTAGTTGGTTAGCTGTATTTAAACGATTTGAGCCAAGCTGATTTTCAAGCAGCTCTAATCGTTCATTCAATTTCTTGTTTTCTTCTTCCAGTGCTTTTGTGTTGTTATTCTCCGCTTTGGAGCTTAGATAAGGATCATTCTCCCACCAGTCCATGCCGATTTCTTTTGCTTTATCAACAGAAGCGACAATGAGGCGGATTTTAATTGTCAGCAGTTCGACATCCGCAATTCCGACGGTAATATCGCCTGCGATGACGACCCCTTTATCCAAAATCTTTTCAAGTACATCTACAATCGAGCTCGATTGTCCAGTAGTTTGGACTGCCATTACATGTCCCTCCAAGTGGCCGCGTTAGGTTATAACAAGCTGCCTAAAGGACCGAGATCTATATTCAAATCTTCGGCATCAAGGCCAAAGACTTCTTTCAATTCTTCCATTTTTTCTTCAAGGTTCATCAGGGCAACACCCAGATTTTCAATTTGCTCGTCCGTCAGCATTCCGCCCTCCACCCGCCGCATCGCATGACGTTCGACAATTTGCCGGAGAAGTTCAACGACTGTCAGGACTAGCTGCGCAAGTCCGTGTTCGGCATTGTCAGGATCAAGCTGGATTCTACCATTTGTTTGGCTGGCCTGTTGCATCAACTAACTCCTCCCTCTGCTTATCGAATTGATCCGATGTGACGGGCTTCCGGTTGCCTGCTTTTGATTGAACAAGCGTTTCAACTGAAGCAATCAGCACCCTCAGATCCAAATACACAAGATCTACACCTGCTATCGAAATGATTAAATCACCTTTGATCGCCACACCCTTGTCGAGAATGACATCTAAAATATCAATAAGTGCTATATCCTTGTTTTCTACTGATTCTCTAAGAGACATCTGTCAGATCCCTCACTTCTATGAAAAACTGGAGAAATGGTACGCCGGCCATGGGCCTGTAGCTTCGAATCTCCAGCCAGTGCCGCCAAGTTCCTGTTCAAACTGCTTCATTTCTTCCAGAAAACTCTCCACATTCGGAATCGGAAGAAGAAATACGCTGTTCCAGGCCATGTTTTCTTTTAGACCTGTAACATCTTTGCTCCAATTTTTCTTAATAGCTGCGTGAAGCGAATGCTCCTTCAGCTTTTCATGCACTTGTTCACAAACTCGATTCTTTTCATTTTCAAGCTCATTCTCAATCAGCTTATCAATCTTCTTCTTTTCGAAAAATTGTCTTCCGCGGGGAAGTTCACTTATTTCCTGCTTCTTCGCTTCAATCGCTTCATTATTTTCACTTACCTGCTTCTTCAGCTCATTATCATCTGAATAGATTTTCACATTCCATTCTTCATTTCCCTTAAGCTTAGAAAGAGTTTCTTCAATCCTTGTTTGATTGGATTGAATGGTTTGCTGCAGGCTTTCTTCATTTTTATAAATCGTGCAAAACTTCAGCGGAATGATCGTAAAGCTTTTATAAAGGGCAGCAACCGTTTCATGATGATGGAACGCTTTTTCTTGCAGCCAATCCATATCACTGTCGATCTTATCTTTAATGGCTTCTTCTGAATAATGATCAGAATCCAGTTTGCAAACAACTGCGGTGACATTGTCGATCGGAATGGTGTACAGCTTTCGTTCACCATCAAAGCCTGTGAAAGATGGAAACGATTGATGTGCTGCCGCTTCTTCAGTTGGAATCAATCCATATAAATAAATCAAATCGCCCATCTGCTTATCCCTCGTCTCTTGGTTTCGTCAGCTTATCCCACTCTTCCATTTCCCTGCGCTTGGCGATTTCATATCTCATCAAAAGCTCATCTTCTTTTTCTTGAAAAGCTTTCTCTGGAATCTCGCCAAGCTCAAACATCATTTGGAGCTGGATCAATTTTTGCTGAATGGTTGGAAGATCATATAACTCTTTCTCTGCTTCTTCCTGAACCTTTTGCCCGATTTTAACTACGAGATTCATTGGCGCGGTAACCAACTTATGAATCATGTCAGCTTTCCTCTACTTTTAACCTGATGTTCACAAAGTTGTATGCAGGCCATGGACCGCTGTAGTTAAAATCGACTTTATCTTTCCAGTTTTCATGTGCTTCATTAACCCTCTGATCAAATAGCTCTTCAGAATCACGGTCAATTAAGAATGCTGCGTTTAAAAGCATGGTTTCGCCAGTTGGTTCATTTGCTTTAGCGGCTTCAGCTGCTTCTTCAAGCGGGGTGAATACCTCTGCTTTTACTTCGTTCTGCAGATCAGCAAATAATTTCTGAGCAATGCCGCCAAGCTGAATGCGTTCATAGTAACCGGCCGCTTCAGACTTGCCTTTCACAGATGCGGATATTTTCCCTACCTCTGGATGCTCATTTACTTTTTTCTCAAGCCAATCTTTTTTGCCGATCACTTTCAACCCGACTTCAATCTTGCCTTTAATTGCCGGGAAAAGCTTTTCAAACTGAGGATACAGATTTTCCAATAGAACTTTCACATCTTCTTTGGATTTAAACACATTCCCGAAACTGATTGGAATGACTGTATCATTTTTGCTCATAATTTCGGCAACTGCATGCTGATGCATCATTAAATTTTGACGATTCGGATTATAGATTTTCATTGGAACCTCGGCCGCAACCATCGCTGCATCTTTATAGCGAATCGTAAAGGTTTCCCTCTCTTCGCCTTCAATTTCGACCGTTCCAAAATCGCCATCTTCTGTCGTTTGAATTCCGCTGAAAATATAAATACCCATTTCTTGTTCACTCATTATCAAACACTCCTCTAATCCAAGACGTCCATTTTGCTGCATTCATCTATAATTAATTTTTCTGCATCTGCTTTGGCGTTATCCGAATCAAGGCATCTGCTGATTGGATGACACAAAATATCGATGCATAAGCTTTGAAAATCCTCGTCTTCGCCATCTATTGGAATATCCTGTTCTGACGCAAGCTTCGCAATCATAATCGAAGCTCTTAGACTAGGACCATTATTCTTATCGTTTGAGCATGCTTCCCGCAAATTCGTAACGAGAGTTGTAATCCCTCTTGCTTCGTTTTCTTCTACATCTGTTTTTTCAGCTACGATCATCGTCTCGCGTTCAACATCCTTATAATCGATGAACATTGTAATCAAGCGATCAAGCAGGGCATCCTGCGTATCATAAACGCCTGCATATTCAGCAGGGTTGCTGGTGAAAATAACTGCGAAATCGGGATGAACCCGGACAAATGGGTCAGTTAATTTAGAGCCGTATAACGGGAGGACACCTTCTTCTAAAATCGATAAGAAAATATTATTAGTAGTAGGGCGTGATCTGGTGAACTCATCATAAATCAGCGTATAACCGTTTTTAACTGCTTCAAGCAGCCGTCCGTCTTTCCACATTTCACTGACACTTTCATCTTTTTTATAAACAGATCTCACATACTGATCGACGACCTTTTTACTCGTATACCCTGTAAAATCTCCGATTAAATCTTTGTTATTTAATTCGTGATTTCCGTGCATAAGCATGACCGGCCGTTTTCTTTTTTTAGCAAGAGCAAGCGCAAGGGAGGTTTTTCCTGCACCTGAGGGGCCTGTAAAATGAACAGAATATCCGGATTTCAAGTATTGCAGCGAACGTTTGAGAATATCCTTCGTCTCATCGTCCTGTATCAATGCTCTTGCATCTTTTTTTACTTTTTCTTTTAAGACTGTCATCTTTTCTTGCCTCCTGCCCGCTCATCCCTTACTGTTCCACGCCGATTGCGCTTCGGTACCGAATGTCCAGCCTCTTAAACGAAATCACTTCTTCGTCTTTATTTAACTGACATTCATAGGTTCCGAGCATTTCATCTTTTGCGTATTTTTTCATATATTCTTTTTCTTCGATTACTTCAACTGTAACTCTCCAGCCCTCTTCCATCGCTTCAACAGAAGTGATTTTGTGCGGCGGTGCTACATGTTCGCTGAAAAAGTCGTTTACGTTTTTCAAAATATCTTTAATAGCCATAGTGTCGCCTCCGATTGTTCCTTCAGCCGTTACAAGGTAAGAAGCAGGAGCCATTATAAGAACGGCTCCATGCCAGTTGTTTTACTTAAATACTAAACTGTGAACTTCTTTCATTCGATTGAGCAGGGAGACCTTTATCCTCAACGTCATCACGAAGAAGACCTACAGCCTCTGCATAACGCAACCATGTATCAACACTCGCAATTACGACACGTGCTTCAATCGTTAAAATCTCAATTCCTACAACTGAGACTCTTGCAAATGCGTCAATTACGATCCCTTTATCTAAAATCCGGTCAATAACCTCTGCTAAACTCGAACTGTTGTTGCTCTTTTGAATCGACATTTCTTTTTTCTCCTCTCAGTTAAGATCCAATGGTTTTAATATCTGTTGAAGATTTAATGTCATTGGAACTTTTGATCTTCGTAGAGCTTTTTAGATTTGTGGAGCTTTTAATCTGATTGACGCCTTTGATGCCTTTATAGCCTTTACCTTTTTTCTTATCGTCTTTAGAAGAAATCTTCTCTTGAAAGTCTTCTCCTGCTTCTTTTACATTGCCAAGCTTGTCTCTTACTGACAGCAGGACATCCTGCACCTTCTCTTTTGCTTCTTCCGCTTTGCCATGGACTTTATCTGCGTTCTCGTCTTTAGCATGGCCGAGCTTTTCAGCAGCTGCATTTGCTTTCTCCTGCAGCTTTTCTTCTGTTTTCTCGACGAATTTTTCCTTCGCCTTTTCTTTCACCTTATTCTCAACCTTTTCTTTAATAGGTTCAGGCGTATGTTTAATGATTTCTTTCCCAGCTTTTAAAGCGGCTTTTTTCATTTTATCCATCTAATCACCCCTTTCAGGGCAGATCACTTATTTCTTTGCTTCAATCAGCTGATTCAGCATTTCTTCAATGCGCTGAAGCTGGTCATTCATGTTTTTATTTTCTTCTTTCAGCTCATCATACTGTGAAGAGTCTAATTCCTTTTCTTCACCTTTCTCCTGTTCTGGAGCAGATTCTTTCTTCTTTTTCGGAGCAAGCAGGCTGCTTAAGTTTCCTTTATCAAGGTAGCCCGTTGCTGTCTGTCTGAGTGCAACCATTGCCTGCTCAGTAATGATTTCCTGCGCCGTTCTTCTCAATTCCTTGCCGGCAACTCTTACTACTTCTGATTGCCCAAGACTGTTAAACACTTTTTTGCTTGTCTCAGGACTTGAAAGCAATCCGATACCTGCTCCAACGACTCCGCCTAAAATGGCATAATTTAAGGAGTTGTGCTGCTTCTCATCTTGACTCTGTTCTTCCTGCTGATTTGATTCTTCTTGATTTTCCATTTTTTCTTTCTTATCTTTACTCGCCATGATTTATCCCCATTTCTATATATAGTAGTGATTCATTTATTTAAAAGTTAAAAGCTGATTGTGTGTTCCGTTCATTCTTTTGACGATTTGCAAGACCTTCCTCCTGCACCTCATCACGCAGCAATCCGACAGCCTCTGCATATCGCAGCCATGTGTCGACGCTGGCAATCACAACCCGTGCTTCAATCGTTAAAATTTCAATTCCTACAAGCGACACTCTGGCAAATGCATCAATTACAATTCCTTTATCAAGAATCCGGTCAATAACTTCCGCTAAACTCGAACTGTCATTACTTTTTTGAATACTCATTTCTTTATTAGCTCCTTTCATTGACGATGTAAATTTGGGCAAGCCCTAATCGCTTTGTTACTTGGGATATACCTTATAAAACATCAGTTAAAACATGAGTTGGATAATAGATGAAATTGCTTTCCATCATTTTCTATTATTTCCTGTCCATATTTCGAAAACCTCTTCAAAAAATGCTGAACTGCCGCCATTTTCAGAAGATTTTAAAGAGATTTAAGACAAAAAAGTCAATTTTGTTACAAGGTGATTACAAAGTGATCCAGAGAGGATTTTTCTTCGTTATGGGGGTGAAAAAAAAACCGTATTCGGTTGGAATACGGGGTGTCCAAAAAGTCTGTTATCACAAAAATTGTTGTTTTCGATTAAAATGTTGTTCGTTCCTTTCCGCTCCACTACTAAGTTTACGAAATGAGCCTACAGAAAAAAGCAGGCAGGAAATTAACATTTGTTTTTCCTGCCTGCTACATTTTAGAGACTTATTGGACAATCCCATTCTATTTCATAAAGACTAAACGTCTATCTTCCGCTCATATTTTGCATCTTCAAACAATTCACTCAAGTTCACGTGACGGTCCCAGACTTCCTTTGCATCTTCTCTCATATTCGGATAAATAAATTGATCTACCATAATGGCAAAGTCTGTGTCGTCAATTAAATTGTAAGTCCGGATTTTGCTTACCTCACCCTGAAATGTTTCAATGACGATATCATTTATCAGGTTAAGCGGATTTCTTACAAAACGGATTCTCCGTATATTTGAAAAGGGAATTTTGTTTTTCTTTGTCATAATGAAGCCGCTTGATCCTTCTGTCAGTACAAGCAGCGTTTTTCCCGGTACAAACCCCGGAAGTGACCATAGTGTAAGATATAGAAAGATTGGAAAAAGCAAAAAGCCTCCTCCAAGGTAAAAAAACGAGTATTTTGAATCGAATTTAAAGCCATTTATGATGAGAAAGAAACAAGCTGCAAGCCCTCCAAAGGTAGCAAGAAGCATCCACACATACATAAATTTGGAGCCTTTTATTTTGACGCTGTTGTTTTCTTTTTGCAGGTTTAGCAAAGAAATCCTCCTCTTTAAGCAGATACAGTGATTAATTTTTCAAGAAGGCCAGGAATGAAGCTCTTATCAGCTTCTCTGACATCTAGTCCCTGAAGCTGTGATCTGGTCAGAACCCACGAACAATTTTGCCCAGGGATAAAAAATGTAATATCAACAAGATCAGGGCTATTATTTACATCATATTTTAGATACAGGAAACTGTCCATCTTCCCTTTTCTTTTTATTAGGTCTGTAACTAGTTGTGCAAAATCATGGTTTTTTTGCAGAGCAGAAAAATTCTTCACGATGTTTTGAGGATCGTTAATTTGTTGACTTGCTACTTCAAGCAGCCCCTCAAACTCAGCATCAGTTAAAGAAAACAAGACACCGCTTTTGTCAGATTCTAATGAAATCAATTGAAAAAAGGTGTTTAGATCTTTAACAGCGCTCTCTTCTTCTACTTCCATAATTGCATGTACCTGATGATCATGCAGCATTTGATGTGAATAAACTTTTCCTTGTTTTAGATGGTACGTGACGGATTCTTCATGGGCAAGATCAAAGGAAAATTTAGATCCTTTTAGGGTACTGTCAGCAGAGTTTAGAACATGAATGTATTCTGCATATTCTTCTTTTAAATAATACTGTTTGTCTTCTTCTTTAACCATGTCTTTAGCCAATAGAGAACGGGATGCTATCTCAAGCATAAACTTTAAATCTTCTTCTTTTATATTTGGGAAATACGTATCCTTTAATCCCATTCCTTGCTCATATAACCCCTCACTGTAAAAAGAAAAAATAAGTTCTTCAATACTTAATTGTATAGAATTCATAAGTCATCCTTAACCTCCTTAACCAAATGAGAATTTTCCTTTTAGAAAGTTTCCAGCCCCGCTTACAAGAGATTCAGCGGTGTCTTTTGCTTTTGAAAGACCTTTGCCGATATCTTTTACTTTGCCTACAGGATCTGCAAATGTTTCTTTTATTTGTTTGTTGGAAAAATCTACGCCGCTGTTTAACGTATCCACTGCCTTTCCGGCTTTTTCAAAACCGCTTTTAAACACATTAATGCCGCCTTGAATTTGGTCATCAAATACCATGGCTGCTTTTTCACTAAATCCAGCTGTATATTTTGCAACTTTTTCACCGATTAGTCCGCCGACAAAAGAACCTGCAGATGCACCTACAACTGTTCCTACAGGGCCAAAAACGCTGAGAACTGCCCCTCCAACCACTGCACCCGCAATGGCTCCTCCACTTATAGCAGCAGTGTTGTTGACGGCATTTCCAACAGCCTTTGCATTTTCACGTTTTAAGACGTCCGGATCATTCCCATATTTAGCGTAGTTCTCTGATATCTTGAGGCCCATTCCTCCCATTTCCATCGCACCTGTAATTGCCACTGTTGTCAATGCATTGGTTTTTGCGAATTTAAGCCCCGATTTTGCAAAAGATGACACTTTTGAAGCATTCAACGTGTTGTATTTTAAACCCCTCACAAACGTTTTGGCGTCATTTGTATAATTCACTACATCATCTGGAAGATACTTTGCATATTTTTTATGAACCAGGTCTGCAAAAGATGAAGAATTGTATCGCGGAGAAAGAAAACTCACTTTCAAAAACCCTCTGGCTACTTTGCGGTACTTTGAATCGTCGATTACATCTGATAAAGTCTGCAAGACGCTCATATGTCTAAATGAATATAAATGATCTGTATTTTTAACAAACTGTGTTAATCCAAGACCATAAAATGTAGCCTGTCTCCCTACTAATGCCCCCATGGCAGTTAAAGCCCCGTACTTCTCATGAAGTTTGTAAAGCTGGCCGATTAAGTTATCAGCTTCTGCAAATTTATTCCCTGTATTTCTGACATCCTGCTCCATATCGCTTAGGTGACTTACAAGTGCGCTCCCTGTATTCCATGAATCTCCCACTCCATAAAAACAATGGCTGTATTCGGGGGGAGCACTCATAATCAAGTTGGCAAGCTCAATATGCAGCAGTTTATATTCTTCTTCAACATCTGATAACTTGTGAACAAATGAATTGGCAAGGTGATCGAGCTTATCCGGTTCTACTGAAATTTTATTAGCCATAGGAACTCCTTCCTTTTCCAATAATACTTATATTAATTGATAAAATTGATAGCCTAAAATAGCGATTTGAAACGGAAGAAGAAAGAAATCGATACACCCTGGAACACAGCCGTCATCCATTCCTTTTTTCTCTTCTTTTTTCTTTTTGCGATTATAATTTGGATCATGATCATGTTGATGGCTCATTGTTCACCTCATAGTTAAAATTTTGTCATTATTTTAAAGAACCTTCCTACTGCACATCTAATTTCTTCAAACGGAGAATTCTCTCAAGCCGCTCTAATTCCTCTTGTCTTTCAATCTCTTCCCTTACCCGGTCAACAGAGGCGGCGGCGGCTTCGAGCTCGCGGCTGATGTTGTAGAGGTTGTCGGAGTGTCGCTGGAACAGGATCTGGGCTTCGTCCATAGCGGAATCAAATTTGTTTCTGCTTTTACCGCTCCATGTAGCTGCATTATTGTTAATGTCTTGAAGCAATTTTGCTTCCTTGTCTTTCACGGAATCTGAAGCTTCCTGAAACACCCTTGCAAGGGCTCTGACGTGTTCGGAATTCATAGTTTCACCTCTTCTTTTCTTGCGTTTTTCTATGTATATCCTACATATCTCTACAGAATGATTCCTTTTTTGCACATATAAGAAAATGTTACTAGATTCAATTTCCAATTTCCATAAGTCTCCAGTAACATTTTCTAAGACTGATTGTTCAGGCAAAAGCGCGAGAAAAGTACTGGTTTAGATAGACAATAGTTCTTACGGAGAAATCATTAGGACTTAGTAATGATGAATTAGAAGAAAAATATCCCAATTATCTATTACCACCCGCCCATAAAGAGATAAACCTATTTTTATAAAAATTTCCATTTTCATCAAAAAAAGCAGAATCTCACCACCTGAGATTCTGCTTCATTATTTATTGCTTTACTTTTAGTACCACATTATCAATTTCTATTGCATGAGCTCCAAGTGGAGAACCCACCGTCTTTCCAAACAAAAACTTCATCGCAGCAATGTCATCAGACGGCATCGTGAATTCAAAAGAATATGTCTGCATTTCATCGGTTAAGGAAAGCTTTTCACTTAGAAACCTTGTGTATTGCACATTTTCTACCGTAAGCTCTGCCTCGCGCGGCTTAGTAGAACGTGCGTCAAAGGATACTTCGTAAACTGCCCCTTTAGCAAGCTTCATATTTTCCTGCTGCAAGATGACGCTCCACGGTTCATGGCCTTCATTTGTGATGGCAATCTCAGCTTTACCGCTGTCAGCAGCAATCATAGCCGCTGCATCGTAGTGGATATAGGAACCCCATGAGGTTAAGCTGTTACTGAAATCGCCATTTTTCAATGGAAACAAATCGATATTTCCATAGTCGATTTTATCTGTCGTTTTAAGCAGGACAATGTCATCAAGGAAGACATCTCCTTTAGCTCCTCCCAAGTTGAAAATCAGCTGGCCTTCGAGATCGCTGAGCTCATCCGTCATCGTAAATTCAACCGTTTTTTCTTCCATTTTTGAGGAAAGCTGAACGATTTTAGGTTCTGAATAACTGACAGTGCCGTCTTTGCTCCGGATATCCAGCTGAATGTCTCTGAGTTTAGTTGCCCGTGCTTTAAAAATCGCCTTATATTCATTTCCCTTGATCAACTGAACCCCTTTTTGTAAAACCTGAACAGACTCAGAGCTCTTGCCAGATTTTTTAATGTCCACTTTCAGTTCTCTTGAGCTCTCGTCAACGCTCGCTTCTGCTTTAGCATCATCTGTTTTTACATGCCAGAAAATCATCCGGTCCATGCGTCCCTGATCAAATGTTCCGTTGTAGATATAGTTGCCGTCTGGAAGCGGCTGCTTTGAGGCGTTCTCATCCTGTGCCTCGCCGGTTATATCCTTCACTCTGACATTTCCGATCCACACAGGATTTGTCCCATTTCCGCCTAAGTTAAATTCGAGCCGTGCCTCAATGTCTGTTTCATTTAGCATGTCAAAGGTAAATTCATAGGACTGAAGCTGATCAGACAGGTTGAAGGACTCTTCATTCGAGTATTTGACCCAGCCTCTGTCAGGACCGGCTCCAGCTTTCACCATCAGGCTGCGGGGAGCAGTTGATTTTGCATCAAAGCTGACTTTATATTTCCCTCCTTGTCCAAGAGAAAGGTTTTGAATCAATTGGAGAGAGTAAAGCTGACTTCCAGGGTTAGAAATCGAGGTTTTGGCTAAATTCATCCCCGATACCTGTTCAACCGAAACCGCCCCTGCTCCTCCAAAGTCCGGAAGATGAACGAAGTTCCAATATTCCTTGTTCAAAGCAACTTCCCCTGCAGCAACATCCGTAATCGGCTGTTCGTAAGCTGAATCGTAAATGAAGTTTCCATCTGCCAATGGCTGCTTCGCATTTGCGGGGAGCTCGACAGGTTCAAGCTTCGGCTCAACTGGGTCAGCATAGTCTCCATTTTTCAAGTCAAACACGCGGACATAATCGACTTCCATTTGCTGAGGAAACGTTGTTGACGCATCCGGATCTCCGTCAAACCAGCCTCCGACTGCAAGATTCATGATTAAATAGAAATTCTGGTCAAATGGCGCAGGATAGGCGAAATTCGCCGCATTGTCTTTTCCTTTTGAGTACCACTTGTTTTGAGTTTGATAAAGCTCACCGTCTACATACCAGCGAAGCTCGCCAGGCTCCCATTCAAGGGCATACGTATGCCAGTCGCTGACTGTGCTGTTATCTTTAAAATGATATTCCTTGCCTGTGTATTTGTTGTTCGGCCAGCCTTCACCATAATGGATTGTTCCGGCTACAAGATTTGGCCTGCTTCCCCAGGACTCCATAATGTCAATTTCTCCAGAAGCAGCCCATGAACCATACTTATCTTCTTCGGGAAGCATCCAAATCGCCGGCCACAGTCCTTTTCCAGCAGGAAGCTTCGCCTTGATTTCATAGCGTCCGTATTTATGGCTGAACAGTCCCTTTGTTTTCACCTTAGCCGACGTATAGTCATACGTGCCGAATTGATCGGATGTTTGTTCCTTCTTTGCTTTAATAATCAACTTCCCATCTTCGGTGTAAGCGTTTTCTTTTGAGTCCGTATAAAATTCCTTCTCGTTATTTCCCCAGCCTGATGCAATTCCATTCCCGTCAGCATCAACAATCCAGTTGCCCAAGTCAAAGTTCCATTTGCTTCTGTCAATCTCGGTTCCGCTGAATTCGTCTGACCAAACAAGTGACCACTGCTTTTTCTTCATCGCTTCTCCTTTTTTCTCTTCGGTTCCTCCTGCCTGGGCATAAATGCTGCCTGAAAGCATGAGCAAACCACACATCATGATCGCAATTCCTTTTTTCAAATTCTTTCCCTCCCCCTAAAAAATGATGAACCTACACTTAGTTTAGCGTGACTTTTCATCATTCTTCAGACATGAAATTTTGTATAAGGGCGCAATATTTTAGAAATGAAAAAAAGGAGCTGCGCGGGCACCTCACTTTTACTGCTGCTGAATAAAGCCATCCGCAATCCGGACTGCTTTTTCATACTGTTCTGTTTCTGTGTAATGGGTATAAAGCTGTTTTCCGAATTTATCAATCATTGTTTTTTGATTGTTCGTTTGAAAAAAAGGCAGACCGCTCTCTTCAATATATAAATAATACTCTTCAAACGCATTCTTTATCTTGTAGCTAAGGAGCGTAAAGAGAATTTTATACAGGGTGCTGTTCATTTTCTTCGCTGAGGCAAGCCCGTCTTCAGCCATTTTAAGCAAAGATTTTTGAGGAATGAGCTTGCCTTCCATACAGTTGTCTGCATAATTGTAGAGCCTGTTCAGATAGATAACCTTGTTTTTATCCGCCATTTTAAGAGCCCTTTTATAAAATGGATGCGCAGAAGCATATTCTTTTCTTTTAAAGCATTCAAGTCCGGCATTGTGGAGAAGCATCGCTTTGATTTCATCAGCTGAAATCGCATCGCAATCCTCAATTAATTGATGATAACGCGCTATTTTAAGATCAAATTCAGCTTTGGTCGCACTTTCTTTTTGCAAAAGCATAACAGCTTCAGACTGAATCGCACGGAAAAAATTATTTGTTTCTTTAAAAAAATGAAGGGCTTTTTCAGCATGAAGGTAGGCCATCGTTTTAGATTCAACCCAGTGATACGCGACAGCCAAATGATAATGGTATTCTCTGTTCGGGTAATCCTCCGGCTGAATGCCTTTCATCGCTTCGATTGCTTTATTCCGGTTTTCACTGCTGAAATTGTTGTACTTTTCCAGATAGCACAACCCAATCACGTGCTGAAGAAGATTTCTCTCGTAGGGTGAAGACTGGGGATTTTCCTTGAGAATATGCTGAACGATGGTACATGCTTTTTCCCCTTCTTTGTTCAAAATGTAATATCTTGCAAGCAGCATTTGATAGAAGAAGCCATGATTTGAGGAGCTGATAAAGGGAAGCCGTTCGAGTTCTGTTTTGATTTTGTCCGCTTCTTTCTTTCTCAGCATGATGATGGACGAATGCCATTGGTGGAGCTTTTTCTCTATGTTTTGGAGGTTTTCGATTTCTTTTTTAATATCAATATGTAAGCGGGCAGAAAATAAATCAATGATTTCCTCTGAATACTGTGTATGCCCCCTCTCAATTTTGCTTACATGTGTAGCGGTGCAGATATCTTTACCCAATTGTTCTTGTGTGAGTCCTGCTCTTTTTCGGTAAAATTTAATAATTTCTCCTTCTAGCATGAACATCTCTCCCTATCCCCGTCTGTAAAAAACATCTATATAAATGTAACCATTTTACGACGTTTTTCCTGCTTGAGGGATGAGGATTTAGACACATCTTTGAAAACTTCTGAACATGACCATCACACTATGAAATTGCCAGAATTTATTCAAAGAAAAACCATAGACAGAAGTCCATGGTTTTTTCAGAAATTATTCAGCCGGAACTCCAACGGAATCATACGCTGCAATGACAGCTTTTGTTTCAGCAGATGGCTGGCCGCTGCGGTCTGGATAAAGATCTCTTGCTGACTGAATCGCAGCCTGGCGCATTTCTTTGAAGCCTGATGATGGAGTGAGATATTTCGTTAAAGCACGGTAGTAGATTTTTTCTGTTTTTTGGCGAGTGATGCCTGTTACAGTAATTCCATAGTGCTCGCCGCCTTCAGAGATGAGGTAGGCTGCTTTGTTGTTGATGCTGCTGTTAATATGGACTCCGCCTTTGTCTAAAGTGCCTAAGTAGCGGTCATTGTAATGATCAGGATAATGCCCTGAAGGCAGATAGGCTGTGCTCAGCTTTGTTTTCGTCGGATCACTTAGTGAGCGCAGGCCACCGTCACCAGGTTTATTTGGTGTGAAGATGTCCTCACCCATCTCCCATTCAGGTGCGCTTGCGGAACCACTTGCATGCATCTCTGCCAATGCCCCGAAAATATCTGCAATTGATTCATTGATGGCGCCGGATTCATCCTGATACGTCATGTTGGCTGTATTAGATATCACACCATGTGTCATTTCATGCCCTGCCACATCAAGTCCTCCTGCAAGCGAGCTGAACTGAACGCCGTCACCGTCTCCGTACAGCATTTGTTTTCCGTTCCACGCAGCATTGTTCCATTTCTCCCCAATATGAACAGTGCTGACAAGCTTCATGCCATTTCCATTCAAGCTGTTGCGCTTATGCATGGTTTGATAGTAATTATTTACTTTAATCGAGTTGACATGTGCAGATACAGCGGCTGGATCTGCAAAGAAGCTGGTCTTTGTTGTGACCTCTTGGCCTGTATATCCAAAAAGAGCAGAGAGTAGTAGAAACGGAGTTTCCCCCAATCTCTTCGCGCTGAAAGTGTGAACGTCAACCACATTCCCTCCAGAAGCAGCAGCCCCGTGCAAGTAGCTTGTCCCACTTGCCATATCCTTCACAGCAATAAACGACTGCATCGTACCGGTAACATCCAGGCCTCTTGAATTCACCGGAGAAACAGACGGCAGATCCGCTTCATGAACAGCATTAAAACTCTCCACTACATCTCCAGTTAAAGCATCAACGAAGTAATGGAAATAACCAGGAGCAGGGATGGAAGTAGAAGCTTTGACCAAGTAAGTTAAGTAGTATTTTCCTTCATGCTTGTAGATCGTTAATTCGGAATCAATGCCGTCATAACCCTTAACTTCCCCAATTTCCGATTCCACGCCTTCTTTTGCAATCTCCACTGCTTCCTCTTTTGATAAGACAGGCTCAGTCGGTATGATTGTACGGGCTAATTTTTGCGTAACATCTCCAAACGAAGCATACACGTTGTTTTCTGCATCAAGGGCAACACTTTGACCAGATCCATAGATAGGAATGCCGTTGTATTGCTCAACCGTACGCACGTGATATGTATTTGTCGCCGGATCTGCCTCTTCGCTGATAATCTTGAACTGCTCGCCGGATGTTGTTGCTGAACGAGCTCCGGAATCCGCTACTTTAGACTGAAGAAATGCTTTAACAACCGCTTGTTTACTTAACCCTTCCGCTTCAAACAGAACCGTTGTTTCAGCGGCGTGTGCATTTGCTGTCGGCAGTGCGATCCCGCCCAGCACAACGGATAAAGCTAATACTGCTGGTATCACGGCTTTTTTCCCTTTGTTTTTCCTTTTCAAATCCTTCACCCCTTATTCGAATTGTGCTGCTGTAACAATTTGAATTATTGGGAATATTCTCATTTAAGTCAATTGGGTTATTTTCATACCTTGTTTTTGCGCTATTTCCCAAGAAATGATGAAAAACGACAAAATCCTATGTTCTTTTCCTGTAAAAATAACCCCATAACAATTTTCGGATCATTCAGTAATAATTAAGGCAGATGCACAATGCTTGTCCTGGAGGTTTCGGAAATGAAAGGAATACTGCCTAAACTACTATCGCTGCCATGCCTGTGCTGTATCGGATTTTATGCAGGAACACAGCTGATCGGCGAAACAGAAGCTGCTTTCACCAGCCAGACTGCACCAGCTCCGCTAACCATTTCGGCAGCCTTAATTTTCCCAGAGGGAGTTCAGCTAAAGGAAAAACAAGCCCGGCAAATCGGAGAGAAGATGATTCAATCATACAATCGCATCCCTGAACAGTCAGAAGACGGCACTCTGGAAGAATTACACGGAACGCTTACCGAGCTTGATGCCATTGAAGACGAGCTGGCTGCCGGACAGGAAGAACTGGACAGCCTCTATATAGAATTGCTCTCCTATCAGCAGCAGTCCGCTTCAGAAAACGGCAAACCACTAGATTACGTGGCAAAAGGGGTAAAAGCCGTCGGCAAAATTATAAAAGAAGCAGAAAAGTACATTGATTATCAGCGGATAAAAGAATTTCAAACTTCTCTTGTTAAACAGATAAAAGAGATGGAAAATCAGGTATCCGTCCAAAAGGAGGCAGCTGAAAGTGATAACGAAACTAGTGAAAAATAGTCTGAGCGGGTTATTCATCCTGATCATCTGCTCTTTGGCTTTCATCGTTCTTTCTTCCCGCTTGACCGGCGGAGAGCCCTCAGTTATGGGCCATCAATTGAAAGCTGTCTTATCAGGATCGATGGAGCCTGTGTTCCAAACAGGGTCTGTCATCTCCATCAAACTTGGAAAAGATCCGTCCACTTATAAAAAAGGCGATATTATTACCTTCCAAATGGACGAGAAGCTGATTACCCACAGAGTCATCAAAGTTATCGATCAAAATGGACAAGCAACGTATCAAACAAAGGGTGATAATAATAACGGCCCTGATATGTGGACTGTGCAGCCTGGACAAATCATTGGGGAATACAGCGGATTTACAATTCCTTATGCGGGATACGCAATGAATTATGCAAACACAAAAGCGGGATCAGCTCTTCTATTAATCATTCCAGGAGCTCTGCTGATACTCTCTGCATTACGCACGATTTTCACGGCAGTAAAGGAAATGGAACTGACAAAAGCCGGTTAGATCTCCTATGTATCACATTACATATGAGTTTAATAAATTTTGCTTACATAACAATTAAAGGGGATGAAGAAATGAGTTTTGTTAAGAAAATAAGCAGCGGGGTTATGACGGCAGCACTTGGACTATCTTTAGTCAGCGGAGGAACCTTTGCGTACTTCAGTGACACAGTAGAAACGAAAAATACTTTTGCAGCAGGAACATTGGATCTTGGCGTTAACCCGAATCTTGTTGTCAACGTAAACAACATTAAACCAGGAGATGAAGTGTACCGTGAATTCACTCTTGAAAACAACGGGACATTAGACATCCATAAAGTCTTATTAAATACTCAGTATTCTGTAGAAGACTGGAAAGGCGACAACACAGATGATCTCGCCAAACACATTAAAGTTACGATTATGTACAACACGAGCAGCGCAACAAATGCAGTCGTGGAAACAACCCTTGCCGATCTTAAAAACCAGACACCAGACTTAACTCAAATTGATACGTTCGTCGGCAGCACCACAAAACCTGACGGCATACCTGCTGGCGGCCAAGAAAAAATCTTCGTTCTGTTTGAGTTTGTGGACAACGGACAGGATCAAAATCAATTCCAGGGCGACAAGCTTCAAGTTAACTGGAACTTCAATGCACAGCAAGGCGCAGGAACTTATTATGATGATACGGATGAGAGCAATAACTAAATAAAGGTAAAAATCTTAGAGGGTACCAAATTGCGCAGCAATTGGTATCCTTTTTGTTATTTTAACATTAGTTAACAAAGCCGGAAGGTAATCATAGAGGCTGTATGAGGATCTAAAACCAAAAAATTCTTTAACTAAGGTAACCATAGAGCTCAAATACCCGGAAGAGACCGGTTAGCGGCAAGTAAAAACGCCCAATTAGAAATCGGGCGTTTTATAGTGCTATTCAATATTTACCTAACTTGTCCATTCCCCGTCATCATATATTTAATCGTTGTCAGCGCCGGCAAGCCCATCGGCCCGCGTGCATGGAGCTTTTGAGTGGAGATGCCGATTTCTGCGCCGAATCCAAGCGCGCTGCCATCTGTAAATCTTGTAGAAGCATTATGATAAAGGGCTGCTGCATCGACTAAGTGCATGAAGCGCTTAGCGGTTTCCGCATTTTCTGTAATGATTGCTTCTGAATGCTTTGTTCCGTACTGATCGATATGATCAATAGCTTCATCAAGATTGCTCACTGTTTTAATCGCAAGATCCAGGCTTAAATATTCGCCCGCCCAGTCGTCTTCATTTGCAGGAATGACATTTGGAAGAGCATCGGCTGCTTCCTTATCGCCGTGAATGGTAATGCCGTGCTTTTTCACAGCTTCTGCAAGTGCTTCTTTATTTTCAAGAAGCCAGTCACGATGAACAATCAGTGTTTCCGCTGCATTACATACTGCAGGACGGTCTGTTTTGGCATTGATAAGAATGTTCAGCGCCTTATCCGCGCCAGCTTCTTTATCAAAATATAGATGGCAGTTTCCTACTCCAGTCTCTAAAACAGGTACTGTTGCATTTTCAACAACCGCCTTGATTAAAGAAGCGCCGCCTCTTGGAATCAGAACGTCAATATGCTCCTTCATTGTGAAAAGCTGCTGTGTTGCCGCTCGATCCGTTGAAGCGATAAACTGAACGGCTTCTTTCGGAATTTTCGTTTTCTCAAGTGCACGGTGCATCACTTCAACAATCTTTTGGTTAGATGATAGAGCAGACGAGCCGCCTTTCAGGACAATCGCATTCCCTGATTTAAGCGCAAGTCCTGCCGCATCTGCCGTTACATTTGGGCGTGCCTCGTAAATCATGCCGATGACGCCGAGAGAAACGCGAACTTCTTCTACCTTTAAGCCGTTTTCAAGAGTCCAGTTTGACAAAACATCCCCAGTTGGATCAGGAAGATCTGCTACCTGACGCAGACCATCTGCAATATCGCCGATACGATCTTGATTAAGAGCCAAACGATCCATGTAGGCCTCATCAAACCCTTTTTCTCTTCCCTTATCCAAGTCTTCTTTATTCGCATCCAAAATCACTTGGTATTCTTTTTCTAATTCATTTGCAACAATTCGGATAGCTTCATTTTTTTCATCTGTCGTTAACAAGCTTAATGTTTTCTGTGCTTTTTTCGCTGTGATTGCCTGTTCTTCCACCGTCATTGGTTTAAGAGCTGCAATACTCATCAAAACGCCTCCAGTTCGTTTTTAGCTTGGCACCTTTATTGAAAAATCGAGAGAGCAAACAAATGTCTCTTGATCAATCACTGCCGTTGTTTCATTTTGAATATCTCTTTTTAAGTTTTCTGTTGAAAAATTGATTCTGCCTAGACCGAATTCTTCACCGTCTTCATCAAGGATTGTCACGACCGCGCCATCATTAAAGCGTCCATTCACTTCCTGTATATCGATCGGATAAATGTTTCGCTGATTATCGATAATGGCTGTTTTCGCTTTATTCGAAATCATAATCTTTCCTTCAGGACCGGAATGGAATGCGATCCATTGTTTTTTCTTATCAAGATTGAACGCATTTGGCTTCGGCTCAAAATACGTGCCTTTCGCTGTTCCGTTTACAGCATCCATCAAGATATCTCTAGTGCTTGATTTTCCTAAGTAAGATTGAATGCCTGATGCCATTGCAATCTTAAAGGCTGCAATTTTAGACTTCATGCCGCCTGTTCCGACTGCGCTTCCTGATCCGCCGGCTGCTGCTTCAATTTCCGGTGTGATGGCGTCCACTTTTTCAAGGAGCTTGGCATCCGGGTTGCTGTTTGGATTATCATCATAAAGACCATCGATATCGGATAAAATAATCAGCAAATCTGCGCCAATCAACGCTGCGACCTTCGCAGAAAGCGTATCGTTATCGCCAAATTTCAAACGGTCGACTGTTACTGTATCATTTTCATTTACGATCGGAATAATGCCGCGTTCAAGCAGGACATTCATCGTATTTTTCATATTGCCGTAGCGTGTTTCATCGGAAAAATCGCTTCTTGTAATCAAAAGCTGTGAAGCAACGTATCCATGAGATAAAAAGAGTTCTGAATAAGATTCCATTAACAGACCCTGTCCGATGGAAGCTGCTGCCTGCTTTTCAGGCAGCGCTGATGGCCGCTGAATGCATCCAAGCTTGCGGTATCCCGCTGCCACTGCTCCTGAAGAAACTACAACCGTTTCATAGCCGGCATCCTTGAGTTCGACAATCTGATCTGCCAGCTTCTCAAGCTTTCTGCGGCTTACCTCGCCGTGCATACTTGTCAGCGAGCTGCTTCCGATCTTAATAACAACTCTTTTTATCTGTTTCTCTTCCTTCAACATCCTATCCCTCCTGAGAATATGTGTTTAACCTTATCTAGTACATTCGGGTTAAGACGTCACCAATGCTCCTGCCATATCTTCATTCAGCTCTTTCGAACGTTTTGCCGCATGATGAATCGCCTGTGAAATGGCTTCTCCGCCATTATTTTTCCGCAATGCCTCAAGTCCTGATGCTGTCGTTCCATTTGGTGAAGTGACTTTTTTTCTTAAACTTGCCGGTGCTTCGTCGTTCGCCATAATCATTTTGGCTGCGCCAAGAATGGTTTGTGCAACAATCTCGCGGACCATCTCTTCGTCCATCCCTTTATCAACGCCCGCCTGCTCCATATGCTCCATTAAATAATAGAAGTAAGCCGGACCGCTTCCTGCAATCCCTGTGAAAATATCCATCTGCTCTTCTTCTATTAAGAAGACTTTTCCCATACAGCTGAGCAGTTCTTTGACCGCAAGCACGTTATCCATAGCTGTATGTCTTCCAGTGCTTAGCGCTGTAGCGGATTCCTGGATCATGCTGGACGTATTCGGCATCACGCGCACAACCTGCTGATTCAGGTTTAAATGATCTTCCATATACTCTGTAGAAATACCAGCTAAAACAGAAATCACAACCTGATCCGCTCTTACTTTATCCTTCAGTGACCGAAGTGCATCTGCTGCACCCTGCGGCTTCATCGCCAGGATAAACAAATCGATTTCTTCATATGGCAGTGCATCCAGCTGTACCGCGTTCACCCCATAAACATGATTCATTTCTTCAAGACGCAATTGATTGCTTCTATTAGTTACATAAATATTTTCTGCAGGGATGCTTCCGACTTGTACAATCCCTGAAATCATTGATTCTGCCATCGAACCTGCACCTAAAAACGCAACTGTTTTTTCTTTTAACATAATGAGCCCCCTCAAGAATCTCTATTCGTGTCCGTTCGTTTTTTTCAACGGTTACTATCGTAACATGCTGAGAGAGAGATTCAAGGGAATACAGATCATTCATACGGAATAGGCCGAGATAGTGAAAGGAAGCGTTATCATTTATGGGTTACCTATCAGCGAATCGTTTTAAACGGGAATAATCGGCTGTAATCGGGATATTTGCGGATATTTGGATTTCGGTTTTAAGAGATAACGGCCTTGCTGGGCTAGGAGACGCTTGGAAAAAGGAAAGTATTTTAGCCATTCCGGCAAGTAAGGGGCAAATTAGGGCAAGTAAATCTGTTGAAAAAGAAAGGATTCGGCCGGAAATAGAAAGTATTCAAAAAAGAGTGCCCTCATTCTTATGACGGGACACTCTTTATCAAGCTCTATTTAATATGGAATTATTCAAACCGCTTCCAAACCTCAGGAAGCAGCTCCGTTAATTCATGGGCAAGCATCGTATGTGCCGACCTCTCTTCTGACCATTTATCTGCGCATGCTCCGTGAAGGTAAACAGCATTTAAGACGGCATGCTTCCTTATGGCAGCACAGCATTCCAAGCATCATCCCTGTTAATGTGTCGCCAGTGCCGCCTTTTGCAAGCGCACTGTTCCCTGTCGGATTTGCCCAGACTTCCCCATTCGGAAAAGCGCAAATCGTCTCGTTCCCTTTTAGAACGATCGTCACACCAAGCTTCTTCGCCCATACGGAGGCAAGGTGCGGGCGGTTTTGCTGCAGCTCTTTGACATCAACACCCGTGATGTTTGAAAACTCTCCTGGATGCGGAGTCAGAATAACAGGTGATTTTCTTTTCTTATACGTTCTCTCAGATAGCGCCCCAGCATCCAGCACGACGGGGCAATCCTAATGGCCTTTTCCGTTTCTTCAGCTGGCTCTATGCCAGGTCCTGCTGCAATCGCTTTGTACCTGGACAAATCAGCTTTGTCATCTTCCAGTTTCTTCAACCCATTTTTCAAATAAGTCGCTTCCGGCAAAATTGGGACAACATAAGGAATGACTTCTTCAACTGTGCCAATCTCAAGCTTCCCAATCCCGCTTCGCATCGCACCAAGACCTGAAAGCAGCGCAGCCCCAGGCATGTCCTCACTTCCCGCTAAAAGCAGACCCGTTCCGTACGTGCCTTTGTGACCTGAAGTTTCTCTTTTAGGAAGAGTCGATTTGACGTTTTCTTCTGTCCAAAAGGAAGTCATGCAGATTACCTCATTTCTAATTTAAGGATAGCTCCCCGATACGAGGACGCGCAGCCCTGTACCATTGAAGGCAGAGGATAAAAATAAGCACAATATCAATCACATCTCCTCCGTAGTACATCAGCATACCGCCAGCTTCAGCCTGATCTGCCGGCACTCCGTTTGGCGGATGAGCATAGATGTATTTTGACAAGATTCCGTGCCCTCCTAATGCAAGCACCAAGACAATTGAACGATAAACATAACTCGTCCTATGCGGCGCCGGATCAATGTAAATCATAGATACTGTAAATAAATAACCTGCTAAAAAAACATGAAGATGGATGACGACATGGAGCAGGATGTTCTGATGCATAGCTCCGTATAAATCCGTTGTATAGAGGACCCAAAGACCTCCCACATTCAATAAAGCAGCCGTAACCGGGTTACTTATTACGCGGACTGGAACGCTTTTTAACAAACCCGTAAGCCGTCTTGCCTGGTTCACTTTTAAGGCTCGTAAAAAGAGTGTCATTGGTGCGGCAAGAGCCATAAGCAGCGGCGCCAGCATGCCGAGAAGCAAGTGGCCGAGCATGTGCGCGGTGAAATCCATGTGGGCACGATTAGCTAGAGGACCGCTCACAGCAGCAACTGCGCAAAGAATCCCAATAAACCAGAAAACAGTTCGGTAAAGAGGCCACTTTCTGCGGCTGCGATTAGAGATCAAGACAGCCGCGACATACAAAACCAAAGCCATAACATATGGCAGGGCCATAAGCAATTGTGGTCCGATTCCGATTGCATGATGGGAATGATGCATTCTAGTCATCCTTCCGCTTTTTTGTCTGGATGATGAGAATAATGCCGGTAATCAGCATCAAGGCTGCAATGATATTCCAGATCCAATCATATATGTACACATTGTCAACATAGCGAATCTGGTGAAGCCCCATCAGCTTATGCTGAACGGTGCCATCATACAATTGAAATGTGCCTGTTCCAAATAAGACGCCGCCCCACCATCTCTTTAACCATAAGCCATTCCGGCGTCTGAGGTCCGCAAACAAAAATAACCCTCCAATTGTCGCAAGCCAGCTGAACGCGTGAAAAAGGCCATCCGAAACCAAGCCAATATCTGTTGTCGATTTATCATAAAAATGATGCCAGTGAAGAAGCTGATGAAAGATGGTTTCGTCAATAAAAGCGACCAGACCAAGACCAAATAAAAGACCGGACCAGACATTCCGCGATAAATAGTTATAGCGATTTGAACCTTCAGTATCCATAAGAGCCTCCTTCTAAATAAGATCATATCTCAAAAATTCCCTTTCCTTTCCTCCTGTAAACGCTATAAATGATAATCCTTCTTTTGACATGTATTATGGTTCTTGAAACAGAAAAAATCAAAGACTTTCATTTCATTGACAGCATATTAAAAAACCTGACTTTCTTAAGTCAGGTTCTCCTTGTGTCAGCTCACCCTCGCCTGTCTGCTTACCTTGCAGACAAGCCGCATGAGGGCTTTATGCGCTGAAGGCATAAGTAAAAAGAAGAAATCCATGATTTTTCTCAGAGGCATCGGACAGATGATCAATTTTCAACAACAAAAGGTAAATGAAGAACCTTGGATTGTCAATTTTATAAAAAAAAAACCTCCACTTCTTCAGGTGCAATAGAGGTGACCGGATCTATTCAGGAATACCTGCTTGATTTAATGGAAAAAAACGCAGCTTTACTTCGCCAATCATTTCCTTTTCAGAAATCGGGCCTATCTCGCGGCTGTCCCTGCTTTGGCGTCGGTTATCTCCCATCACATAGTAGGCGTCTTCGGGAACGATAACCTGAAAGTCTTCCGTCAGCTGTTCACTATACGGGAGGTTCTTTTTAGATGCAGCCAAATAAGGCTCATCGTATTTCTTTCCGTTAATGTACAAAGTATCCTGTCTCATTTCAACGGTATCACCAGGAAGTCCGATGACACGCTTGATATAATCCTTTCCTGGCTCTGGCGAGTGAAAAACGACCATATCAAAACGCTGAATGCCGCTTGTCTTAAAGATAATCAGCCGGTTTTGATCCTGAAACGTCGGCTGCATGGACTTTCCTTCCACCACAACAGGCGCAAACAGAAATTCTCTGCAGATCAATGCAATCACGACGGCAAATACGATGGATTTGATCCAGCTCCATACTTCTTTTCTTGTATTATCTTTCATTGCTGTCCCTCCAATCGGCTCGACTGCTTTTCCCTTAAAAAGACGCAGTCAGCATAAAAAAATTAAGCTTTAACCAGTTCAACCCTTCATATCATTTCACGTTACGATTTTTTGGAAGACCCTAATGCGATTCCAAAAACAATCCCGATGGCAATTCCCATTCCAATATTATCAAGCGCAATGCCAATACCTGCACCAAGTGCAATGCCAAGGGCCAAACCCGTTTGATTCTTTTTTTCAGCACTCATTTTCATCCGCTCCTTATATGACTATCTACGAGAGTTCAAAGCGGAAAGTTTCAAAATACAGGGAATATATCTATATCATGCCATAGATATGGAGTGATGTCCTTTATGAAACATATTGCGTCAGCCATCTATTTTTCATTCGGCTTTTTGTTTTATTTTCTTCAGTGTTTTGGAGGAATTTATGCACCGCCATTCATGAGCTTCATTATCTTTCTTTTCTTCTGTGCCGGATTTGCTTATTTTTTGTCTGCCATCAGATCTTCAAAGCAGAGCGGAGAATAAAAGAAGGCCGACCTTTTATTAAGGCCCGCCACTGCTGATTACTGATCTGGATATGTTTCCTTTAAAAAAGTGACAGACTGCCGAATCAGCTTTCTCAGTACATCCACATTAATATCAGCTATCTTATTTATGTAGACACAAGCCTTACCTGTCGTATGCTTGCCAAATTCCTTTAAAAGCTCATCGCGTTTCGTTTCACCGGGTGCAAAGTAAAGGCTGATTTTTGCTTTACGCGGTGAAAAGCCGACAAGCGGTGCATCCCCTTCATGACCCGTCGCATATTTGTAATGATACGAACCGAAGCCAATGATGCTTGGTCCCCACATTTTAGCCTCGAAGCCAGTGGTTTCAGTAAAGATATCCAATAATTGATAGGCATCCTCGCGCTTTTTAGGGTGATCGACATTTTCAATGAATTCAATGACACTGGCGTCGGTTTGTTTAGTTTTCAACTCGTACATCTATAGATCTCTCCTTTTTCTGGCAACATTCTTACTCATTCTCTATTTTTACATAATATCCTTTTAAAACCATTCAGATAATCGAACTTTGTAAACCTGATGAAAAAACCTTCCGAAAACCAGCCGGAAGGTTTTTTGGTCTATCTATAGAGTAAGCTTGTACACGCGTGATTCGTAAGGCTTAAGCATAATACGAGAGATTGGTTCACTCTCATCAACAGGATAATTTGCAATGAATAGCTCCGCGGCTTTATAAGGAAGATTTTCCGGTAAAAGAAATTCAGCTTCTACTGCATAAAAGTTATTCACTATAAGCAGCCTTTCATTCCCAAGCGTTCTTGTATAAGCAAAAATAGCTGGGTGATTCTCCAATAAGAGGTCATATCCTCCATAAACAATTATCTTATGCGTATGGCGGAGGTCTATTAACTTTTTGTAATAATGGAAAATAGAGTCCGGATCCTGCAATGAATGCTCAACATTGATCTCCGGATAATTCGGATTAACGCTGATCCATGGATTTCCTTCAGTAAAGCCGGCATTCTTGCTGTTATTCCATTGCATTGGTGTACGTGCATTGTCGCGGCTTTTTTTATGTATCGCATCCATGATCTCCATTTGATCCCTGCCTTGTTCAAGAACACGTTCTTTATACATATTAAGGGTTTCAATGTCCTTGTATTCTTCAATCTGATTGAATTTGACATTCGTCATCCCTATTTCTTCGCCCTGATAAATATAAGGAGTTCCCTTCATCATATGGAGCAGCGTCGCCAGCATTTTAGCTGATTCGACCCGGTATTCTTTATCATTGCCGAAACGGGACACCACTCTCGGCTGATCATGATTGTTCCAATAAAGGCTGTTCCATCCTGTATTCTCAAGCTCTTTTTGCCACTTGGACAAATTCTCTTTTAAGTCCAATAAGCTTAAAGGCTTCAAATCCCACTTTGATTTGCCTTTTATTTTATCAAGGCCCATGTGTTCAAATTGAAACACCATATTCAATTCTTTTCTGGCTTCATCTGTATAGAGCTTTGCTTCATGAGGCGTGACTTTTGGACATTCTCCTACTGTCATAATGTCATAATCGGAGAGGACTTCCTTATTCATTTCCTGCAGGAAGTCATGAACCCGTTCGCCATTAAAGGCATAGTCCTTCAACTTCGCCCTTTGATTCTCGTAATCTTCGTAAGAGGACAGTACTTCTTTTTTGGAAATCATGTTGATGACGTCCATACGGAAACCATCGATTCCTTTATCGAGCCAAAATTTCATCATTTTGTAAATAGAATCTCTTAACTCAGGATTTTCCCAGTTCAAATCAGGCTGCTTCTTGGAAAACATGTGCAGGTAATAATCACCTGTTTCCTCATCCAGTTCCCAGGCAGATCCGCCGAAAGATGCAACCCAGTCTGTCGGTTCTTTTCCGTCAAACGGCGGACGCCAGATATAATAATCACGGTGCGGATTGTCTTTTGATTTTCTTGCTTCCGCAAACCAGGTATGCTCATCAGATGTATGGTTAACCACAAGATCCATCACAAGCCTCATTCCTCTGCTATGCATATGATTCAATAGTTCGTCCCAATCAGTCATTGTGCCGAAATCATCAAGGATAGCTTCATAATCACTGATATCATAACCATTATCATCATTAGGAGATTGATAGACAGGAGAAAGCCATATAACATCAATGCCCAGCTCCTGAAGATAATCAAGCTTTGCAATAATGCCTTTGATGTCTCCGATTCCATCCCCATTTGAATCATAATAGCTCTTTGGATAAATCTGATAGACAACGCTTTCCTTCCACCATTGTTCTTGTTTATTACTCATTTAAATCTACTCCTCCACAAAATGTAAAGCTTTACATTAAGTTTATTTAAAAACTGCCAAGCTGGTGGCAGTTTCAGTTTTCAGTTCATTAATCTGACAGATTGTCTGAGATTCACTTTATATGGAATCACTTTTTTCTCAAAAAAGCTGCTCTCAGACTGGATTTGTTTCAGCAGAAGCGCTGCCCCTTCATCCCCTAGCTTCGTGTAGGAATAATGGACACCTGAGAGCTTCAGTCTTGAAGCCTTTGCGAGAACGGTATCATCAAGTCCAAGAACGGAAACGTCCTCTGGTATGGAAAATCCATGGTCCATCAAACAATTCATCGCTCCTATCGCCATCCCATCGTTAACAGCGATGACGGCACTGAATTTCTTTCCGGACTTTATAATGGCTTCCATTCCCTCATAACCTGATTCAATATGATAATTCCCTGTACTTGCAGGTATGCTGTTGATGTCAATATCAGCGCCCTTTAAGGCATCCATGACACCAGCCTTCCTTTCGTTTGCATTAGCCGAATGCTCTGGTCCGCCAATATACGCAAACGAACGGTGACCAAGCTTCAATAGGTTTTCTGCTGCTTCCTTTGCCATTGAATAATTGGCGAACGTCACACAGGGAATCTGCTCCTTTTCTGTATCCTGGAGCAGGACGACAACAGGGATCGGAAGTTTATCAATGATCTCCTTGTGCTCCTTTGTGAAGTTTCTTGTGGCAAAAAGAATGCCGTCCACTCTTTTTAAGCGGAGAAGTTCAAAATGCTTCTTCTCACTCTCAAAGTTGCCGTTCGAACACGTCATCAAGAGATTAAAAGCATGTTCTTCAAGGATGTCGCTGACTCCCTGAATGGTGCGCGCCATCCCTTCCCCGGTCAGGTTATGAACGATCATGCCAATTAAATTCGTCCTTTTCTCTGCCAATTCCCGCGCGAGAATGTTAGGCAGATAGCCAGTTTCTTCAATAATGCTCTCAATGAGCTTTCTGGTGCTTTCTTTGACTGGCCCGGAATTATTAAATACTCTGGAAACAGTAGCAATTGAAACTCCTGCTTTTTTAGCCACTTCACTGATATTTATGTCTTTTTTCAAACCTCATCACCCAATTACCGCTGCAACCTCAGGGGATGAGGCAGCAGACCTTAGTAGTTCCACTTTACAGCTTTAAAATTTGCTTCCCCGCCTGCAGCGAAAAATCGAATGCCTTCACTGTCAGAGGAAGGATAAATCCTTGACGTAAATACTTCTTCTCCATCATTAACAAACACCTCTACCGATGAGACATCGACAAAGATATGTAATTTGATCCTGTGTGATTCGAGACGAGTCTTCCTTACTGTACCATATTCCACTCCAGCGGGTGCTCCTGACAAGGAACGGTCGAGAATCACTTTCTTTTCTTTATCTGTATATTTTACAACGGTTTTCTCGTTGTGACGAGTCCTCAGTTCAACGCCAAATTCAACCGCACTTTTATTTTCAAATTCAAGAATCATTTCGTACGTTTTACCTGTGAAGCTTTGGTATTCTTTGTGCCCATCAGCCAAAACATCCTTGATTTCAGCTTTCGCTCCTCTCAGACTTTCAAGCTCTTTGACAGGCTGCTGCAGAAGTTTCCCATTCAGAAAAGACAGCTCCCTTGGGATGGTCAAACAATGACTCCATCCACCCTCTGCAGCCGGGTCCTCTACGTCGGGAAGGCCCATCCAGCCGATTAAAATCCGTCTTCCATCAGGGGCCAGCATCGTTTGCGGCGCATAAAAATCAAAACCGCGGTCAAGTTCAAGAAACGGTCCATGTGTAAACACCCCTGTTTCCAGATTAAGCTTAGATCCAGCCATGTAGCCGGACTGGTAAATGTTATTATATAGATCCCCGTCTGCCTCTAATCCTTGCGGGGAAAAAAGAAAGATTCCATGATCTCCGATATCAAAATAATCAGGGCACTCCCACATAAATCCAAATTCCTTCAAATCTATTTGCAGCTCCCCGATCAACTCCCACTCTCTCAAGTTCTCAGAACGGTACAATAGAGCGGTTCCTGTTAGGTTTTCACGCTGTGCGCCTATCACTGCATAAAAGAAATTTCCCGCCTTCCATAATTTCGGATCGCGAAAATGCTCGGTATAGCCTTTTGGACTTCCTTTGATCACCGCATCCTTAAATTTGCTGATCTCCCCATTTTTATCCATGACAGCCATACATTGATAAGGTGTTCTGATCCAATCATCGTCACGGGTGTTGCCTGTATAAAACAAATAAAGCTTCTCCTCATGAGCGAGACCGCTTCCTGAAAAGACGCCGTGGCTTTCGAAATAAGACTCAGGCTCAAGTGCAAGACCTGCCTCTTCCCAATGCACCAAATCGCTTGATTTCATATGATACCAATGCTTCATGCCGTGCACTGGCCCAAATGGAAACCATTGATAAAATAAATGATACTCTCCTTTAAAATATGAAAAGCCGTTCGGATCATTCAGAAGCCCTGTATCAGGCTGAATATGAAAGGATTGGCGCCAAGGACTGCTTGACACCTTTCCTCTCAATTCTTCTATTTCACCCGGCAGCTGATCCGTGAAACGGCGGTATCGCTGTTCATTTGTCCACATCCGTCATTCCTCCTTATTTATCTCCAAATCTCTTTGATAAGAGGATGGTTGCAATAAAAGTAACGGCCATTGAAATCATAAGACCGATAATAAAATGAAGAATTCCTCCAGAGCTGATCGCAATAATCCCAGGAATACCTGCAGGTCCGAGACTTACAGACTTCACAAGATAAATCGTAATGTAAGCTGATGAAACAGCTGAACCAATTAATGCAGCATAGAAAGGATATCTAAGCTTCAAGTTCACCCCGAACATCGCAGGCTCTGTAATTCCAAGAAGGGCAGATAGTCCTGATGCAGAGGCAAGGCTTTTCATTTTAGCATTCTTTGTTATAAACAAGACGGCAAGTGCCGCTGCACCCTGAGCGACGTTTGACATCGAGACGATCGGGAACAGGAATGAACCTCCCGTTTTCGCGATATCAGCAAGCAGCTGTGTCTCAACCGCAATAAAACTGTGGTGCATACCTGTAATGACAATTGGTGCATAAACAAGTCCGAATAATCCGGCACCAATTGGACCAAGAGTTGAATACAGCCAGACTAAGCTGTCTGTTAACAGCATACCGCCTGTACGCATAACAGGCCCGATGATCGTAAATGTTAATGCACCAGTAACCAAAACTGTAAGCAGCGGAGTAAGAAGATTATCCAATGCTGCCGGAATCCATTTTCGGAAGAAGTTTTCAAGTTTTGCAAGCACATAAGAGGCAGCTAGAACAGGAAGCACCGTTCCCTGGTAGCCAACCTTCGCAATTTCGAGTCCGAGGATATTCCACACCGGAATGTCGCCCTCAGTGACCGCACCGCCATAACCCCATCCATTCAGTAAATCAGGATGAACCATAATCATACCCATGACAGCTCCAAGATAAGGATTTCCTCCAAATCTCTTAACAGCCGAAAATCCGATTAGAATCGGCAAAAACACAAAGGCAGCGTTTGCAAATGTATTTATCATAGAAGCTAAATCCGCTAAATTAGGGTATACCTGAATCAATGATTTTTTCTCAAAAAACAAATCAGGAGAAGAAAATATATTGTAGATCCCCATTAATAAACCACCAGCCACGATTGCCGGCAAAATTGGAATAAAAATATCTGAAAGCATCTTCACAAATTGCTGAACAGGATTTAGCTTTTTTGTGCCTGCTTTTTTAACATCCTCTTTTGTCATGTCACTAATACCGGTCATAGCAGCAAACTCTTTGTGTACTTCGTTCACTGTGCCTGTCCCGATAATAATTTGATATTGTCCCTCAGTTGCAAAGGTCCCCTTTACTGCATCTATCTCTTCAAGCTTTTTTTCGTCAACCAGTGACTCGTCTCTCAGCACTAAGCGCAGCCTTGTGGCACAATGCGCGGCAGCCGCTACGTTATCCTTGCCGCCGACGGCTTTTAATACATCATTTGCTATTTGTTTGTAATCCATATCCGTCTCTCCCTCTTAAAATGTAAAGCTTTACATTTTCTCATAAAAAAATAATTTACTGGATTTTTAAACTTTATGTAAAGCTTTACATAAACTATGAACCTATTGTAAGTTATCATGAAACCGTTGTCAAACAGATTATGAAGACTGAACGAAACTTTCTTAAACTTATCCCATACAGCATGGAAGCCAGCCAACTACTGGCTGACTTCAACTAGCTTATTATTATTTATTGACTGATAAATCCTTTTTCAAATAGTGGTGCTTAAAGTCTCTTCCAACTCCATCAAGTGTGCCGTACACTTCGTACCCGTGCTTTTTGTAAAAATCCACGGCCTGAAAGCTGAGGGTGTCGACTTTTACAAAGTCGCATTTTTTAAGTTTAGCCAGATTTTCAGCTTCTGCCAGAAGCTTTGATCCGTGGCCTGAATGACGCAGGTCCTCATCGATCATCAGGGTATGAATCTCAAGCCAGTTCCAGCAGATTTCTCCTAAAATCCCACCGCGGACCATGTCATTTTCATCTTTGAGATACAAGTTAACTTCCTCATACCTGCCGTTTAAATCCTCCGGAAAGTGCAGGGAATTATACTCATAGAGTTTTTGATTGACGATGTTTTTGCTGTACGGACTATCTTCTTTTAAAATGTAGTAAGTCATATGCTGTCTCCCTGTCTATTTAATATGTTTCTTAATAATTCTTTTTAAAGATGCCAAGTTCCTGTTTCTTTTTGTTTTTTTTCTGCGAAAAAAACAAAAAAGCCAAAGAAACTTTGACTCTTTGTTTTGCTTATCGATTAAGGTGTATTTCCATATACCTTGCCGGTTGAAGAACTGATCGTGCCGTTATTGACATTCAGCGTATAAGAAAGGCCACCTGACCCTGTCCATGTTGAGAGATTGAACGTGTTTCCATCAGTCAGCTTGTAGATGGAAATATTATTATATGTAAGCGAGCTTCCGCTTACACATCTCGTTGGCGCCTGATTGGATTTGGCCATGTAAACAGCCGCATTCACTGATCCAGGCTGAGTAACCACTTTGGCTGTTCCGTCTTTTTCAACAAGGAGCGCCGATTTTTCATTCAGACCGATGCCTTTAGCAGATGTACCGGTTTCTTCCCCGTCCTGTATGTTGCGAGCCATGAAAGTGAGCAATCTTCCCATACGGTCTCTTTGCTCAAAATGCGTGTCAGTTTGGATGTTGTTATTGTGCGGAGTCTGAATCAGATAGTCTGTAAAGGAAATGAGAGAGCTGTAAGGGTTAGTAAGTGCAGTAACAGAGTCAAGCGTTCTTGATCCTGCAGAGATGGCATCATAAATATGATCTCCCTGAATCATGGCACCCGCACTTGTGCCGCCAAACGGAACAGTTTGAATTCGGTTGTTCAAGGCGGTTAAAGCTTGAGAGCCTTCAAGGAACTCCACATAATCCGCCTGATTTCCACCTGCGAAAAATATAGCTTCTGCTTTGTTAATTCTGTTGATGAGCGAGGAATCCGAGCCTGCCTGTGTTAAATTGTCTACCACGATAGTATTAACCGAGTTAAGAGGTTTTCCTATGGACTTAGCCAGATCATATACATACTGATTGTAGCCGTCAGTACCGGTCGCTCGGAGAATAAGGAAATCTCCCCCGTTTGCCTTTTGAATCATCCATTCAAATGCTTTGTCGACATCTGTGCTTCCTCCCATGTAAACCTGACCAAATGAAGTAGTTGTTACTTTATCCGCCGTGCTTCCAGTGGTGTAGAGAGTATACGGTGAAGCAGCAGCGTCTGCTGAACCCTGAGGTGCCGAAACCGTAAATCCTCCTATTAATGCAGCACAAATCAATAGCTTCTTCCCGGCCACTCGCAAATCTTTTACTCGTTTCATTTCATTCCTCCTATTATCTTTTTTGAAAATTCAAACAAATAATATGCAAGATATGTGCCAAGAAGAAAACAAGCAGGATTATCAAGAGTTTCGCTACTAGAGACTTTCTTTTTGGATGATTTTGGTCGTTGGAAAAACTAAATAAGAACCTAATCAACCAATTATTTTTATTCTTTTGACAAAAAAAAGCTGCCATTGTTCAGCAGCTTTACCCTTTTTATTTGACAATCCCAAGCACAAATCCGTCGTACCCTTTGCTTCCGACCGTTTGAATAGCCGTCGCCTCGATTTCAGGCTCCTCTGAAAGCAAATCCATCAGCGTTCGGATACCTTTCACATTCTCGTCTCCGCTGTTTTCAACGATGACCTTACCGCCGCGGGCCACATTGTCTCCCATAATAACGGTTCCTGGTTTAGAAAGCTTCATTGCCCATTCGAAATAGCCTGGATAATTGACTTTATCCGCATCAATAAAGATAAAATCAAATGGTTCCTGATCCTGAAGTGCCGGCAGCGTATCAAGCGCCGCCCCAACAACGATTTCAATCTTATGATCAAGACCCGCTTTTTTCATATTTTCCATGGCAACTTTCGCATGCCTCTCTTCATATTCAAGCGTGATCAGCTTTCCGTCTTCAGGCAGCGCACGCGCGAGCCAAATACTGCTGTAGCCGCCGAGCGTACCTATTTCAAGAATCCTTTTCGCACCCTTCATCTTCGCAAGCAAATAAAGCTGCTTGCCCTGGTTAGGCGCCACATCAATCTCAGGCAGTCCCGCCTCTTCGTTTGCCTTAAGGATATAAGACATATCCGGGTCAGATGAATGAAGTTTAGAAATAAAATAATCGTCTGCTTTTTTCCAAGTTGCCGGTGTCGTCATATGATCGTCTCCTTTATCTTTTGTTCTGGTTCTTATTCCCACTTAAACGTAAAGCTCGCCACGATAAAAGCTCCCACAACCCAGCATCCCAAAATCAGCGTTTCAGTTCCAAGTGCCAAAAAGGATGCTCCGACGTTCATAACTTCCCTTAATGCATGGCTCAAATGGGAAATTGGAAGCACATAGACAATCGGCTGCAGAAAATCCGGCATATTTTTTATCGGAAAAAAGACGCCTCCTAAGAAAAGCATTGGGAAGGAAAGGAATCCTGCGATCGGTGCCGCGCTTTCCGGTGTTTTTGCAATTCCGGCAATGATAAATCCAATCGCCATAAAGGCAAGGGTACCTAAAATAACAAAAGCGATCAGTGTCAGCCAGGATCCGCGCACAGCCACTCCGAAAATAAGCTGGGCTATGACAAGGACAAGCAGTGCCTGCAAACCATTCAGCATAAGGCGTGCTGTGATCTGAGCTGCAATGAAGGTCGATGCTTTAAGTGTCGTCCCCTGCATTCTTCTTAAAATCCCCCGTTCTCTCCACGCTGCGATCTGCCCGGCCACCCCGTTCATGTTGTTGCTCATAATCATCATCGCCACAATTCCCGGTACAAGAAAATCGATATACTGCAGATTCAGCGTTTCAATTCCTTTCGCCTCGGTGACGACCACAGGCTTGTAATCTGCCTTTTCTTTGCTGATCTGATCAACCGCTCCATTTACAAGCTGCAGTCCAAGCTGCGAGACAGCGGTATTTGTTTCGTCATAATAGACTGGGAGTTTGAAAGGAGACTCTTGATCAAGCTCTTCACCATAACCTTTTGGAATCACAATCAAGATTTGAAGATTTCCCTTTTTCACCTCGCTGAAGGCTTTGTCCTCCTTCGACTCCATTTCAAGCTCCATCGCTTTATTTTTCTTTAATGAGGATACAAATGCCTTCGATTCACCGGATTGATCCTGATCGACAACTCCAACCGTCACCGACATGCTGTTCCCGCCTCCAAGAAACGAACCAAGCATAACCATAAGAAAAATCGGAAACAATAGCGTCCAGAATAAGACCTGGCGATTACGGAGAAAAATACGCAGCTGAGTTAGCGTTAACTGCCAATATGCCCTCATGCTTCCCTCAGCCTCCTTCCCGTCATATGGATAAAGACGTCCTCAAGTGTTGCCGTCCGAATCTGTAAATCTGCCAATTTCAACCCCCGGTCTGCAGCCGTTTGAATGAGGCTCGTTAAGGTAGCTTGAAGATTATCCGTATAGAGAATGGTTGCATCCTTCTGCCTCCCAACCTGCTTGACGCCCTCAATTTGAGTGAGATCCATCTCTGCTGCTTCTTCCTCAAAACGAAATTCCACCGCATTTTCAGAGTGAAGACTGCGGACAAGCTCGGCCGGCGTATCGAGTGCAATCAGATTTCCCTGATCCATAATGGCGATCCGGTCGCAAAGCACATGGGCTTCATCCATGTAATGCGTTGTCAAAACAACCGTAACTCCCTTTTCCTTCAGATTGAAAATAATATCCCACAGTGTTCTTCTAGCCTGCGGATCAAGTCCCGTCGTCGGCTCATCCAGAAAAATAATCAACGGGTCATGGACAAGCGCGAGCGCAATCGCAAGCCTCTGCTTCTGGCCGCCTGACAAGCTTTTAATCCGGCTCTTCGTTTTATCCGCAAGCAGCATATCCTCAATCAGCTGAAGAATCGGAATCTGTTTTTTATAAAAACTCGCATACAAATGAAGAATCTCTTCCACCGTTAAAAGCTCGAATAGCGTCGTCGACTGCAGCTGGACACCAATCACTTCCTTCACCTTCTTCAAATCCCTCACCACATCAAACCCGCCAATATCAGCCGAACCGCCATCCGGCTTCCTCAGTCCGACCAGCATCTCCAAAGTCGTCGTCTTCCCTGCACCATTCGGGCCAAGCACTCCAAATACTTCGCCTTTATACACGTCAAAAGCAATTCCATTGACCGCAGTAAAATCGCCGTACTTTTTCACAAGGCTATTCACGGTAATAATTCGTTCCTGCTCACTCATTTTTTCACACTCCAAAATGAGACAGTTTTGCCGCTGCCCCAGATTTGTTTATATAGGTATGTATTCTTTGCGGGAGGGCTTTATCCCTTTCTTTTCTCTACAATGCATCGTACTTAATTAAAGAAAGAGCCAAAACAAAATTCGGCTCTTAAATAGTTATTTTCGTCCCATCAAATCTTGTAAAGGTAAAACCTTTAAACGTTTCATTATAGGTTTTCTTATAGCTTTGTAGAATGCCAATGGCCACTGATTCACCTAATTTCAGACCTTCAACTCCGTCAGATCGAAAGTGAACACCCGCTGTATCTCGTCCATGTGCGATATTAGAGGCAAGTTTATTTAATTCTCCACCTATTGTTAAGGTTGGGCCGGCATAAGGGATGAGGGCTGTACCATCAGAATTAACAGCCACTGGATTTGGAATGGCGAAGGATTCATTAAAGAAAGCTTTGAGGATTGTAACGCAAGCTCCGGCAATACTTGCATGTCCGGCAGGGTATGAAGGATGGGTCGGACAGCCTTCCGGATAAGCTATTGGCAGCAAGTACGTTCCAAATTTTCTTTTTATATGTTTTATAGCATTAGAATCCAGCAATTCTTGATTAATAGGGTAGTATGAAGCACCAGTTAGATGATTATGAACAAAGCCTCCAAACTCCTCTGGCCGAAGTTTGCGGTGGACTAACCATTTTTGAAACCATGCAGCTTCCAACGCATTTCTAGTTGCTTTTGTGATGAAATCCAGCATATGCACGGACCCAAAGGTAATAAAGCCACCCTGAGTTTTTGAATGAAGATAAGGATTGTCTTGATCAAGAGCTCCTTGTCCATAAGTGATTAATATTAAGCAAGCGTTAAGAAAAGCCTGGAATGAATAGTCTTGATGAACCCATTCTCCGAGATCTCTGCCACTCCGGATATACCTTGGGACAGAATCAAGATGATTACGTGAAGATGGGAGGTGGCCATTCTGAATAGCTTCCCATTCGTTGTACGATGTCAGGTAATCGTCACCAGGCACTGGGGTATAGTATTGCTGTGTTACAGTTTTAATCCCTTGCCGAATATCCTTCCAAAGGAATTGAGAAATCAATGGCCCTGTTTGTTCTCCAGGTGTATTCCCTCTGAACAAGGTTCCACTCGTAACCGCTCCACTCTCTTTTGGCCCCCTAAAATCAGACAGCTTTGAAAGCTCAGCGGCCGCTTCCACTATCAGTGGGTTCTGATCGTAATCTGAAAAAGGGACATCTCTGGTGATTGCTCTCCAGTAAAGCTCCACCATTTCACCCGCTTGCCACGCACTGCTGAACCTGGGAGGAACAGCTATGCTTAACTGATGACTATCAGGACCCGCCAGATCAAATGCATAAGCAGCCTGAGGATTTGCAAGCTTCACAACATTGCCCATAAGGATCGATTCGAAATCTTCGGGTTTTCCTGATGTTAGTGCCTTCTTCAAGGTTTTATATGCTTTTTTGTCTGCCTCCCCAAGCAGGTTATGGGGCAATGCTTTAGAAAAGTTTCCGATTTTATTTGGATAAAGCTCCTCATCTCCGTTACATCGATGAGCACGGTAATGTCTATCAAAATACTTTGCTTGTTTCATACGTAACTTCAGTACTTCATCCCGCCGTTTCTTCTGTGAAAAGGGTCCGATTTGACATGATTTCTTTTTGGAATGCGACTTACTGCCACTTGCACTTAATCTTTTCGGTTTTTCCATTACATCATACCTCTCAAAGTAGGTTCCTTATAAATTTTCAATACAGTTTAAAACTCACAAGAATCCTGTTATAACTTCAAGTTATGTAAAGGTATTTGAAATGTATAGTCTATTGGATTAGGGGATTTATATCATTTTGAAGGAATGGTTAACTTTTTTTTCGTCGGGGGTGCTTTCTCAGCGTTTTTTTTCGCAGAGCTATTGAAAAAATCCCTATGTACCCATACGCATGAGCGGTTCTAAGCCAGAAATTAGAAACTGATCCTTAGCACAAACGAAAAAATATATTATGATATGATAAGAGAAAAACGTTTTCAAGCAACAGGGGGATATCAATGAAACTCGGAGGATTGCCGCAGCAGCTCTACACTATAACCGAATGGATCACCAGGATCTTTACAGCCAACATCGTCTGGCTTTTCTTCAACCTGCCTATCGTCTACTTAACTTTCAATCTATTTGCAATTAAAGAACCAGCTGGCCTAATAGTCAACGGTCTGACCATTGCGTTCTTTGCTCCATTTATCCTGTTCCCGGCTACAACCGCACTCTTCGGCATCGTGCGCAAATGGGTGACCACGGACAGCCAAGTTCCGCTGATCCGTTCCTTTTGGAGTTTCTACAAAGAAAACTACGTCCGCAGCATGACCGGCGGCCTGCTTATTGTTCCACTTTGGATTATCTTAGTCATCGACTACTTTTACTTTGCCAACGCCAACTCGCCGCTCTACTATCTTTTCCTGGCAGCAGGCATATTCATGTTTGTTTTTACTCTGCACTTCTTTTCCAACACGGTGCACTTTCATCTGAAGTTGTTCCAATCGCTTAAAAACTCTATGCTGCTCTCGCTCGGAAAGCCAGTACATACAGTTGGTATTGCGGCTGGGGTTGGAATTCTGTTCTACATAAGCACAAGCCTGTTTCCTGTTCTGGTCCTGCTTGGATTGGGGAGTTTAGGGGCTTTGGTAGCGTTTTTTGTTTTTCGCAAGGCTGCCTGAAAGGTAAGAATGGAAACCTGCTTTCTTTTGAAGGCAGGCTTTTTGATTTGAAATCTAGTGAAAATCCGCTTTGCTTACTTTTGACACTGCTTTGCAGAACTTTGCCCACTTAGGCGGAAAACGATTGCTTCCCTTTTTGATTTCGCAATAAGTACTATACTCGATACGCACACTGAGCTGGATTGAAAAATTATATTCTGTTAAATTGACGTAACATATTAAAACCTCTGTAAATTTTTCTAGGAAATAAATCTCTCACATCTATAAAACTAATCTCCTAAATTCAACAGTCAGATCCTTGACATATCAAGAGTATTTATCACTCATATTCTCTTTACAAAGTTTATTCCCTTTAATACATATATTTTACAATCAGACGTTATGCTTAGTAGGTAAGCATACATACTTAGGAGGGAAAACAGTTGAAAAAAGGATTAATACCTATTTTTTTCGCGGCAATGGTACTCGCCATGGTAAGCAGTTTGTTTTCAGGAATGCAAAATGTTTCAGCTGCAGAAAAATCCAAGCAATCATCCGAGGTAGACTTAAGGGTAATGACTTACAATTTAAGATATTTAAACAGCAATGATCCTTCCCCGCATACATGGACCGAGCGGGTTCCTGCCATCAAGAAGCTTATTCAAAAGGAACAGCCAGATATCATTGGAACTCAAGAAGCTGTCTATCAGCAAATTCAAGATCTAAAAGACCAGCTGCCAACATACAATTGGATTGGCCTAGGTCGTGAAGGCGGAAGCAAAGGCGAATACTCAGCTATTTTCTACAACGAAAATAAGTATATGCCGCTTGAATATGATCACTACTGGCTATCGGATACCCCAGAAGTTATTGGATCAAAGTCTTGGGGGAACCAAATTCCACGTATGGTCACATGGGCAAAGTTTCTTGATAAAAGGAGCAACCAGCAGTTCTATGTAGTAAATACGCATTTTGATCATCAATCACCAGAAGCCAGAGAAAAAAGTGCCTCACTAATCTTAGAAAAAACAAAAGAATTCAATCCGGATTTACCCGTCATCTTAACAGGAGATTTCAACACTAGTCCTACTAGTCTTCCGCATCAAACGCTTACACAAGACGGAGCGTTCAGTGATCTTTGGGATACAGCCCAAACTCGCGTGAACGAAGATCTTGGAACATTCAACGGCTTTAACGATCCTACTGGACAAGGTCCTGAAAGACGTATTGATTGGATTCTTGCAAAAGGAAACATCTTAGCTAAAACAATTGAAATTATTAACTACCAAAAGAATGGACAATTCCCAAGCGATCATTATCCTGTTATAACGGATTTAACTATGAACTATAAATAAACAAAAAGACTAAAAGAAAAACGATCAGGGCTGATCGTTTTTCTTGTTTATTATCAATTTCTAAGTAACTCATCTAAACATATTATGCATACTTCCAATTCTTTTTCTCTCTGGCTATTTATACTAAACCGTCATCTTCCAACTCGACACAGCCAGCCAATGCTCCTGCTCCTTATACCCCGGCATAATCTTCCCAACCAAACGCCAGAAAGACCGGTCGTGATTCAGATGGACCATGTGGCACATTTCGTGGACGACGACATAATCGATTACCTTCTGCGGCGCCATGGCCAGCTTCCAGTTAAAGGTCAGCTGTTGCTTGGCATCACAGGTGCCCCAGTTCTTTTTGCTGTCCACAATACGAACCGAACGAGGCTTCATTTTAAAGTTGCTTTGGTAGGACTTGATGCTCTTTTCGACAATCGTTTTACATTGCTGATAATAGAATCGTTTCAGAGCCTGTTTGATTTTTTCATCCTCAAGCTGCTTTACATAGATCTGCAGCTTTTCTCCTTTAAACACGGCATGATCCTGCTCGATGGTTTCATCATGAACAACCTGGATCGGATAGTCCCTTCCCAAATAAAGAAACCTCTCTCCATGTTCATAAACCTTCTCTTTCGGCCCAAGCAGCCGTTCCTTCATTTCCTTGGCTTTTGCCTGTATGAGATCCCAGTTTTCCTCTATAGCCTGAAGCACACGTTCATCGGATGTTCCTTTCGGAGCCAGGACCTCTACATTCCCATATTGGTCCATCCGAAGGCCAATGGACTTTCGGTTTTTGTACGCAACCTCATACTGGATGGTTTCGCCTGAGTATGTATGAATCATACTCACTTAAGCTCCTCTGTATTTTACAGCCAATCCCTTTAAGAAGTTTCTCGCGAATTTATCTCCGCACTCTTTGTAATTCTTATGGCCTTCTTTACGCAATAAAGCGCCTAATTCCCCTTTTGTCACATGAATGCCAGCTTTGTCGAACACATCAAGCATGTCCTCACTTGTCATCGCCAGGGCAATTTTCACTTTTTTCAAAAGAAGATTGTTTACATTGGCACTTCGCCCCAAAGTCAGTTCCGGTGTTTCAGGCTGACCCGGCTTTGGTTCCTGTTTGTCTCTTTTAAATGTAACGAAGCCATTTAAAAAGGATTCGAACATCACATTATCGCATTTAATGTTCTCTTCATCCTCATCAATCTCATCATCGTAGTTGTCTTTTGATTTTGTAAGGATCTTGGGCAAATCCTGCCTGTCCACTTCAATCCCGCCAAGCTTAAAAATCTCAACCATTTCTGTATTTTTCAGATCAAGTGCATATCTTAATCGAATTAAAATATCGTTATTATCCATCTTAAAACCTCCTATTAGCGTGCAGTTCCATCAAAACCTGTCACTACATTTTAAACCACTCTTATAGTGAATGGCTACTTCACTTTCTACTTTCACTTCACTGCTTCTTTTTTTACCAAGAAATAGGATATACTTAGCAAAGGATAGGATTGCTAGCTATATAGAATATCTGTTATTTCCAATCAAAGTGTAAACATAACCTAAAACCACAAGCAGGTGTACGATTTTGGATATCAAACATTTACAATATTTTATAGAGGTGTCGAATTTTAATAGTTTTTCCCGTGCGGCGGAACATTTATTTATCACCCAGCCAACTATTAGTAAAATGATTAAAAATCTTGAGACGGAGCTCGGAGTTGAACTTTTTGACCGCTCCCGGAAGAAATTAGCCTTGACCGATGCAGGACAGATCATTTTGGAGCAGGCAAAATTAATTGACAAAGCTTTTAATAATTTAGAAACGGAATTGGACAACCTGACTGGGCTAAAAAAAGGGCATATTCGTATTGGATTGCCGCCAATATTTTATGCGCATTTTTTCTTGAAAATTATCAGCAGCTTTCACGAAAAATATCCCGGGATTACCTTTCAATTAGTAGAAGACGGTTCAAAAAAAATAGAAGAAGATGTGACCAACAATCTTCTTGATGTTGGGATCATTGTTCTTCCGACTAAGAACGACATCTTCGACCATTTCTCTTTTATGGAAGAAGACCTTAAGCTCATCCTTCACCCTTCACACCGATTAGCAGAAAAAAAGGAAGTCCAATTAGCGGAATTGGCTAATGAATCTTTTATTTTGTTTAATAAGGACTTTGTCTTAAACGATCGAATTATTCTTTCTTGTAACAGTGTAGGCTTTAATCCGCATATTATCTCTGAAAGTTCACAGCAGTCTTTCATTGAGGAAATGGTTGCTTCCAAACTTGGAATTTCTCTCTTGCCTGAGAGTATCTGCGATAATCTAAATACAAATGTAAAGTCGGTTAAAGTAGTAAACCCGTCAATCAGCTGGAACTTAGCGATTATCTGGGGCAAAAATCAATACTTTTCTTACGCTGCAAAAGAATGGCTGCAGTTCACGAAAGAGCAGCTCACAAAGGGATTTAGAGATGATTAATTTTCTATGATCCATATTCTAGGAAGACGGTTCATTTTTAAATGAACCGTCTTTTTTTCTATAATCTCCTATTTATAAACGGAATCATTGAAAGCATTTACATAGATAAAAGCTATGCTTCGGATAAAATATAACCATTTTACTTACAATCGAGCGCGGCGTACACTTGTTTTAGGTAAAAAAAAAACCTTTAATCACGTGGATATAGTATTTACTAACTAGCATCCATTCATGAAAGGAAGCATTTTAATGGAAGCAAAAAAAGCAAAAGAAAGCCGCATTATTAATACAGCTCAAGTATTATCATGCGATTTAAATAACTATAATACACTGTTTGGCGGAGTTTTGATGAAAAAGCTCGATGACGCCGCAACTTTATCAGCCCGCAGACATTCTCGAGTGAAAGAATGCGTAACGGCATCTACTGACCATATCGATTTCTTATGCCCTATTCATCAAACAGATTCCGTCTGTGTCGAATCGTTTGTAACCTACACAGGGAAAAGCTCAATGGAGATCTTTTGTAAGGTGATTGCCGAAGATATGATGAATGGCGAGCGCCGAATTGCTGCTACAGCATTTCTGACTTTTGTAGCCTTAGATGAAAATAAACGGCCTGTAGAAGTTCCGAGTATCATTCCTGAAACAGAAGAAGAAGCATTTCTTTACGAAACAGGGAAAGAAAGAGCAGAAATGCGCAAATTAAGAAGACAGAAAAGTAAAGAATTAGCTGCGTATATTTCATTGGATAAACCTTGGGATAATTAAGAGGAGGAAGTATGATGATCACTTTATCTAGTATTGATGAATTGAAAGATACTAAAGAAGCCCTTGAGAAGTTAAAAAAAGACTATCCAGACCTTTTTGAAAAATTGTTGGATATGGTTTTTCTTACTCGTGCCTTTCAATTTAAATACCATTACCTGGGATGTTTAATTATGAATGAAGATCCTGGTGCATATACCCCGAAATTTGCATATGGATCGGTTTTAGAATTGTATAAAAAAGAATTGCAAAAATTAAAAAATGACCTTGATTTCCCAGTACTGAAACAAACTTTTTCTGAATACAGAAATACAGGTTACTCAAAAATCAGTCAATTAATACTTGGCATGACACCTGAATCATTGGTAGGCGCTTCTATTATTAAGTAATATGACTAAAAATGTTAAAAAGCAGGAATCATAATTCAGACGAAAAAAAGGGTACGAAATTGCACAGCAATTTGTACCCTTTTTTTGTTGAAAACGAGCTTTAATGTGCACATTGTAAGGTGTTTTGCAGATGTGAAATAACTTCATGTATACTACCCTTAATGCATATTAAACTAACGTACTGAGCACCTGAAAATTTTGTTTTTTGGCATCGCAGGTAATTTTACAGGAAAAATCAGAATAAACTTATCCAGAATAAACATTATCACATGTCCCTGCTTTAGGCTCATAAAAGCAATGTTTTTTAAATTGACCCGAAAAAGGCTGATCATACCATGTTGGAGGACATGGAGCATATGGATTAAAATACCATAGAGCAAATTTTGCCGGATGCTCTCTCCAAAAATCCAAATTCTTTTTTGCTAATCTTTTTTCAACCGATCTCGCTCTATTATAAAATACATTTCCTTTTTGAACTGCTTCAAAAGAGTAATTCCCTCCCTGCACTTGATAAATGACTTGTGGAATGGTTCTCAAGTTTTTAAAGTCTATACAATTTCCTCTAAGGCGATTCACAATGACATTTCCAACATATAACATCCCTTGTTGTCCTTCACCTTCGGCTTCCGCTCTCATCATCCTGGCCATTAAGGCAACGTCTGAATCTGTGTATTGTACTCTTGGCATTTTTTCACCCCAAAAATATAGTATGAACAATAGCTCATATTGATGTCATTGTTAATAAAATAATGAAAGATGAGCCTGAATCCAGACGTACATTCATCCTGATTAAAAAATTGATCTGTGTACTTCATTCTTTTTCTTACTCAAGGCCGACCCATTCCTCCAGCGCCTCATCGAGCTGCTTGCTCATTATCACTTTCAGCTCGTACATGCTGCTAAGTTCTTCATACTCAAGTTCATCTGTCATAGCTGCCTCGAGCGCGCCCAGCTCCTTTTCAAGACGTTCGATCTTGGCCAGCGCCTTAGCCTTTAAGTTCTCATCAGTTACAGTTTCCACTCTCTGTCTCTTGCTTTTCACCATTTGCGGTTCAGCGATCTGCTTTGCTTTCTCCCGCTTATACTCATCATAATTTCCAAGGTAGCTTTTAAATGCACAGTCCTCCAGCGCAACGATTCGCTGGCTGATCTTATTAATAAAATACCGGTCATGCGAGATAAAGAAAATCGTCCCTGCGAACTCTTCCAGCGCTTCTTCAAGGGTCTCAATCGAATCAATATCCAGGTGATTCGTCGGCTCATCCAGGATCAATAAATTAACATCCTGGAAAAGCAGCATCCCAAGCTTGAGCCTGATTCGCTCTCCCCCTGACAAGTGCTTTACCTTCTTGAAGACCGTATTTTTGTAAAACATGAATTTGGCCAGATACTCCCGCGCCTTGCCCTCCGGAATTGAGATATCCTCCCTGAAGCATTCCAGCACCGTCTGATCTTCGTTTTTAAATGTAATTTTCTGCGGCAAATAGGCGGCCATGACGTTGGCACCTGCTTCAACCGTACCGGCATCCGGCTGCTCTTCTCCCAACAGCATTTTTAAAAAGGTTGTTTTCCCGCTGCCGTTCCCGCCGATAAGACCCACTCGCTCCCCGTAGCGAATCATCAACTCAGCGTCCTTAAACAGTACTTTATCCGCATAACTTTTCGAGAGACCGGCCGCTTTGATCGTTTCATTTCCGGAACGTTCGGCCTGCTTGAAGTTCAGCCTCATATTCCGCCTTTCAAAGACCGGTTTATCAATCCGTTCCATCTTCGCAAGCTTTTTCTGAATGCTCGCAGCCCGTTTGAAGAACTTGTTGTTGTCAGCCCGAATCGCCCAGTCTCTGAGATCCTTTACGGTACTTTCCATGGAATTAATTTTCTTTTGCTGCTCCCGAAAATGCTCAAATTGAATCCGCATGTTTTCTTTTTTTTGACTCACAAACGAGGAATAGTTCCCCTTATACGTGATGGATTCCATGTCCTCAATCTCCACGATTTTTGTCACAACATGGTCCAGAAAATAACGGTCATGGGAGACGATGATGACAATCCCTTTGTAGCCCTTCAAATAGCCTTCAAGCCATTCAAGCGAATCCATATCCAAATGGTTCGTCGGTTCATCCAGCAGCAAAATGTCCGGATCATGCACCAGCAGCTTCCCAAGCATGACCGTCGTTTTCTCCCCGCCGCTAAGCAAATCAAAGTCCTGATTCAAAAAAGCATCGTTGAATTTCAGCCCCGTGCACACCTTCCCAAGCTTCTCCTGAATCTCATAGCCGCCCTCCCCTTCATACATTTGGACAAGCTCGCTGTATTTCATCAGGGCCTTCTCAAGGGCAGTATCCGTTAGTGTCTGCATCTGCTCCTCTAAGTCGCGCATCTGTTTCTCAATCGCATGAACATCCTCAAACGCCATGTTCAGCACATCAATCACCTTCAGCCCCTCAGGAAACGACGGCATCTGTTCAAGATACGCCATCGTCGCTCCACTCGGCCGGTGGATAAGCCCCTCATCATACCCGGGACTCGACGTCTGCGGATACCCCGGATAATAATGCATCTTCTCAAGTCCCGCAATCAGCTTCAGAACCGTACTTTTGCCGCTTCCGTTGGCTCCGACAATCCCAACTTTATCTCCAGCATACACCTCAAAGCTGATATCCCTCAGCACAAGCGTAGCCTCCATATATTTCTTAACACCCTGTAACGTCAACTCAAACACAAAATCCCCTTCTTTCATGATTATGTGAGTTACGCCGTCTATGGACAGGGCAAAGAAGACAGCTACTATTCATTTTTTATATGCAAAAAGGCCGCAAGAAGATGTCTCTTCTTACAGCCTAAAATCGTCCGTGATTATGATTCAGGTAAACTCAAATAAGCAGGCGTCTGCAAAAAAAATTACAAAACATGCCTGTATCAGCGTTGCTGTTTAAACAAACAGCCAACCCGCATCATCTCAATTTTAGAAAAGTAAGCGATCCTCTACATTGCCAACATTCCATAAAGAGCATAACCAAATAAACCTGTTAATCAGGCAAATTTTTATACTCGTTATAAAATTCGTATGAATTTTATCTGGACATGAATTAGCAATAAGATGGCATCATATGGTTACTTTCCTCCTTTGAGATTTGTTTTATTGTCTCATTTTTAGATAAATATGTAAATATTTTTCAGCAAATGATTTTAAAACATTAAAAAAATTCATAAAAGGCTATTAATGCTAATTTTAGAACTGCTATACACTCCACATGGACTGATTAAGAATTATCTGTATATATGATCTTCTGATAATCCAACCAATTATCCTTTTGTGGTTTGCCTTTTTTTGTTCATTTGCAAAATAGTTTCTGCTTTCTATCCCGCTCAAACCTGCTTTCTTTCGTTCGCTGGTAAAATAAACTCTTTCCTTTTCCCACGCTTTTCTTCATTTTCGAAAAAAACCTTTTCCACTTGAATAAACCACTTCTTGCCCGCTAAAATAATTTTTAATTTAAATCCCCAATTTCCTCTGTTTCATCATTGGCAGAGGAATCTTTTATGTGGTACTATAAACGCGAATATTTGTTCTGTGTTTGGCAATAATAAATGAATATGGACGGAAAGCAGGCTGATACTTTCCCAACGTTGATGCAGCAATCTGTTAGGTATGCATTTTGAAAAGAAAGGAGAAAGACGTTGAAAAATCAAAATGAATCGGCTCAAAACGCAGGAACATTCGGAAGCAAAGAAAACTTTTTACTGGTCATAATTATGATTCTGGGTGTGTTTGTAGCCATTTTAAATGAAACACTTCTTAATGTTGCCTTAACCAAAATTATGGATGACTTCGGAATTGAGCCGAGCACGGCGCAATGGCTGACTACTGGTTATCTCCTTGTTATCGGTGTCCTTATCCCGGTCACCGCTTATTTGATTCAGCGGTTCACGACAAGAACCCTGTTCCTTGGAGCTATGGGATTGTTTACGGTTGGGACATTTGTAGCGGCTATCTCACCAGGAATAGAAATGCTTTTATTCGGAAGGCTGCTTCAGGCAGCGGGTACCGGACTGCTCTTTCCCTTACTAACTAATGTGGTATTCTCAATCGTTCCTATAGAAAAAAGGGGTTCGGCAATGGGGACCATTGGAATTGTCATTACGTTTGCTCCCGCGATTGGACCCACGCTATCAGGAATCATTGTACAGCATTTCAGCTGGCGGGTTCTTTTTTACGGGGTTCTGCCGATCGCACTGTTAGTGATTATCTTTGCATTTATGAAGCTTAAAAATGTGACGGAGACAAGTAAACCAAAGATCGATCCGCTTTCGCTTCTCCTTTCAACCTTAGGATTCGGCGGGATTGTGTACGGATTCAGCAGTTCCGGTGAAGGACAGGGTGGCTGGTCGAGCTATGAAGTTCTTATTCCGCTAATAATCGGCGTTGTTGCTTTAGCTATGTTTACTTGGAGGCAATTGACGATTACACAGCCGCTGCTGGATTTACGGACATTTAAATACACCATTTTCAGGATGTCAACGGTCATTATGATGATTATCATGATGGCAATGTTTTCCGCGATGATGCTGCTGCCGATTTTTCTCCAGAATGCGCTAGGCTACAGTCCGTTGAAGGCAGGCTTGGTCATGCTGCCGGGCGGAATTGTCATGGGAATCATGTCACCCATTACCGGCCGGTTATTTGATAAATTTGGTGCCAAGTGGCTTGCGCTTATCGGGCTTGGGCTGGTCGCGAATACGTTGTGGCAATTCGCCTTCATCACAGTGTCAACCTCCTACAGCACGATTATGATTTTTAATACGCTGTTAATGCTTGGGATTTCAATGGTCATGATGCCAATTATGACCAACGCTTTGAACGAACTGCCGCCTCCCTTATATCCGCATGGCACGGCCATTATCAGTACGCTCCAACAGGTTGCCGGCGCAGTCGGGACAGCATTGCTTGTCTCTATCATGACCAATGGTTCTGCTCGTTTTATGGAAAGTACGCTGATTAAGGAAGACGCGGCTACCTTACAAATTCTAGCTATGATTTCCGGCATGAAAAGTGCATTCTTGTTTGCATTCGGACTAGTTGCCATCGCATGGATCGTTTCATTGTTTATCAAACGGGCTGTGCCTGAAGAACAGAGTTTGAAAATGAAGCAAGGTACTGCGAACTGACAAAGAAGTAACTTATTATCAGGGCAGGCAATCTATGGTTTTATTCCCTGGCAAAACAACAAGGGTTTGGCCCTTTTTAAACGATCCTTATATGAAATAAAAAGGCCTTTCATATTGACCTGAGAAATCTGCAAGAGAATGACATATTAAAACAAGGCGGGCAAAGTTAATCCTTTGCCCGCCTTGTTTTAATATGTATTAGTAAAAACCGTCAATTTCATTGTTAAAGTATACATTGATAAAAACGGGAAGCTGTGATATATTACTATAGAAATACATTTTTAGTATATAATAATATAAAATTATCCCTATTATAATCTTACAACAAAACTTCTCTTCAGTCAACCCTTATTTTTCAATTTTTTTTAAAGGAGTGCTTTGAATGAATAATGACCTTCGGCAGGAGCAGGAACGATTGGATCAGGTGACCGGGACCATTTCGGAGCAGATCGGCAAGCTCGAGGATGAAGCCGGCCGGCGCCGGAGTGAAGTGGTCCATATTCAAAGGCACTTTTGGGATGAGGTCAAGGTAAACACTGATACGTTTGACGACTATCTTGAGACAATCATCGGCTTAAGGCAGCAGGCGCAGGCGCTGACTGTAAGCCAGAGCACCCACAGGCATGCCAAAAGCCGGCTGTCTGTCCTGCAGCGTATGCAAAAAACGCCTTATTTTGGACGTATCGATTTCACGGAAGAAGGAACTCAGGAAGCTGAAAGAGTCTATATCGGCATCTCAACGCTTACAGATTCAAGCGGCGAGGATTTTCTGATTTATGACTGGCGCGCTCCGGTTTCGAGTGTCTACTACGATTATCCGCCCGGTCCTGCTGAATACACGACTCCAGGAGGCGTGATCAGAGGCAATCTGGAGAAAAAGTGGCAATATATCATCCGCGGAGGCGTTGTCGAATCGATGTTCGATACGAGTCTTACCATTGGAGACGAGATTTTAAAGCAGGTGCTTGGTAAAGGGACAGACAAACATATGCACAGCATCGTGGCCACCATTCAGCAGGAGCAAAACCGGATTATCCGGCATGTATCGGGCAGACTGCTGATTGTCCAGGGAGCTGCAGGCAGTGGCAAGACATCGGCTGCTATGCAGCGGATCGCTTACTTGCTCTACAAGTACCGGGATCGTCTGAAGGCTGATCAGATCATTCTCTTCTCTCCTAACTCGATGTTTAACAGCTACGTATCCAACGTCCTGCCTGAGCTTGGCGAAGAAAACATGCAGCAGGTTACGTTCCAGGAATATTTGTACCACCGGCTTAGCGGCTCCTTTAAAGTCGAGGATCCTTATGAGCAATTGGAATATGTGCTGACTGCGGCAGATGACCCTGCCCACCGGACAAGGACTGCAAGCATCCGATTCAAGGCATCAGCACTGTTTTTCGAGACAGTAAAAGCATACAGCCAATCGCTTGAAGAATCCGGCATGATATTTAAGGGGATTAAATTCAGAGGAAAACCATTCGTCTCCGCCAAACAAATTGAAGATAGATTTTACAGCACCGATACCTCTATCCGCTTTTCCAACAGAATTGAGAAGCTTCAGGAATGGCTGAGTGGAAAAATCGATGAAATGGAAAAAGCCGAGCTATTGAAGCCGTGGGTACAGGAAGAAATTGAGCTCCTCAGCAAAGATGAGTATCAAAAGGCTTTTGCCTACTTAGAGAAAAAACAGGGTTCGGAAGACACGCTTGATGATTACGAAAAAGAGATCAAGGTGCTCGGCCGGATGGTTGTCCGCAAGAAGCTGAAGCCGCTCCGGAAATGGGTGCAGGCGCTTCGTTTCGTCGACTTTACAGCCATCTATAGGCAGCTTTTTTCAAACCCGGCGAGCATCAACAGGTGGATTAAGGCGAAAACACCTGAGGAGTGGAAGGATATTTGCCAGATGACCATGAACATGCTTGATGAAGGAAAACTGTTTTATGAAGATGCTCCGCCATTTTTATATTTGAAAGAGCAGATTCAGGGATTTCAGACAAATACCTCGATTAAGCACGTCCTTGTAGACGAGGCACAGGATTATTCTCCTTTCCAATTCGAGTTTTTGAAACGTTTATTTCCTTCGGCAAAGATGACCGTGCTCGGGGACTTTAACCAGGCAATCTTCGTTCATGCTAGCGAAATGTCCGATTTCCACCCGCTTACCGGCTTATACGGACCCGATGAAACAGAAGCAATTCTCTTAAACCGAAGCTACAGATCCACTAAACCGATAACCGAATTCACTCGGAGACTCGTACCTAACGGCGAACAGATTGCCTCTTTCGAACGCGACGGCGAGATGCCTGTTCTGACACAGGTATCCGACCGTGCAGAGCTGCGCCGCCGCATCGCTTCCAAAGTCGCAGACTTTCAGAAGCGAGGGTACCATTCGATTGCAATCATCTGCAAATGCGCTGCCGAAAGCAGCGAGGCCTTCAATGCATTGGGAAACATCGAAGACATTAAGCTTGTAAAAAGCGGCTCAGTTGAATACGAGCAGGGCATCGTTGTCATCCCAGCCTATCTGGCTAAAGGCATCGAATTCGACGCCGTCATCATTTATGACGCATCCGCGCAAGTATACGGCGATGAGAGCCTCCGCAGATTGTTCTACACCGCTTGCACCCGGGCGCTGCATCACTTGCAGCTGTACAGTGTTGGTGAACCGTGTGCTTTTTTGCAGGAGGCATCGAGGGAGAGTTTGATTCAGGGTTCAACTTAAAGGAATAGTAAAAAAGGAAGGAGAGGCATACATTCTGCCCTTCCTTCCTTTTTATCATGAATCCTATTTCGCATTCACATCAGGCTGATGAATCCCAAAGATATTGCCTTCGGTATCAAGGTAGTACCCTTGCCACGCCATTCCGGGCAGCGCATATTTCGGCAATGCCACCTTGCCGCCATGCTCGATAATTTTTGCTTCCGTTACATCGTAATTTTCCACTCCCATTGTACAGGAAAACCCGTTTAACGGCTGGTTTGGTTCTGGAGAAGGACCTTGTCTCTGCATCAAAGCCCCATTGACTCCCGGTTCATTCTCGTCGCCTGTCACTGCTCCGAAGTAAGGCAGACCTGCATAATCACTCCAATCCTGAAATGTCCATCCGAATACCTCTCCATAAAACTTCTTTGCGCGTTCCATGTCGTTTACGTGAATTTCAAAGTGAACTAATCTGCCCATGAGTACCTCCCATATGCAATAATTTATGGTGATTTTCATAATACTTCTTTATAGTAAATCAATCTCTTACCCAAGTTCAATGTTTGGCCCCATTTTCTTACAGAAGTCTTGCGTATTTTTATTTAAGGCTCCTGTTATACGTAACACATAAGTATCGTTTATATCATCATAAAGATAAAAACACCTGCTGCCTAAAGGGTAATCAACCTTTAAATCCTACATATAATCTCAATGAAAAAAAGCAGGAACCTTTTAATGGTTTCTGCTTCATAATTTAAAACGAGCTTTGTCGCACATTCCGCATGTGTAGACTTCTGGTCACTACTTCAATTGACCATATAAGGGTTAGAAAAACGGTAATGGTAAGATCCTTGTTTTACTTCACCTAATTTTAATGAATAAAGTTATGTAGCAACTCCGGCGTTATATCATTTATATTTATAAGCTACTTCAGCTAGTTGGTGACAGAGTAGTAGCATAAAGAAACATACTGCCACCCATTCCATCTAATGATTGAAAGCGCTGAGATGTCTAAAGTTTGATATTCATGTAAATTGGCAAGTGGATAAACGGTAAGCTACTGATAAAAAAGGCGGATATGATTTTGTGAAAACTCACAACAATGAAAGATGTCTCGTAAATATTTTCCTTGTTCAAGTTTAAAGCATCTTCTAAAGCACGGAATGAAGCCATCGAGTGGGCTGAGAGCAAATGCCGCTAATCAGCGCGCCAACGGATTAATCACGATTCTCTTACTCAACCTTCACCACCTTTGTCGTGTCATAGCTAATGAACGGCGCCATGGCATCCGGAGAACCAAACTGAGCATAAAAGAGTCCAATTGAACAATTGTTTTTCAGTCTTTTTTCATATCGAGAAACATATACTCATTAAGAATGACTTTAGAAGGAGGATCTAAATGACAAACAACAACCTGTTAAGCTTTTATGATCCCTATGTTTATCAGACATTAACAACCATTGTTGGTAAAATGGTTACTGTTCAAACCATAAGAGGCAGCGTTCGTGGCTCCTTGAAAAATGTAATGCCAGATCACATTGTTGTCGAATCTAACGAAACTCCCTTTTTTATTCGTACCCAGCAAATTATTTGGGTTTTTCCTGGTTAACAAAAAGGAAGTGGAGGGGAAATAATGTTTAAAAGAATAAATAAATTGGCAATTGAACTTCCTATACCCGCACACGGCGATATGAATGCAGCAGCAGCAGTACAAGAGCTCTTGGGCGGCAAGTTTGGGGAGATGTCTACCTTAAATAACTATATGTTTCAGTCTTTTAACTTCAGAAATAAAAAAAAGCTAAAACCATTCTATGAGTTAGTGGCAAGCATTACAGCAGAAGAATTTGGTCATGTAGAACTTGTTTCTAATACGATTAATTTGTTATCGGTAGGGAATACTTTTCCAGGGGATCCAGATATCACTCCACTTCAAAATGGGAAGGATGCGAGAAACACCCACCATTTTATTTCTACAGCTCAAACGGCTATACCAGGTGATTCAATGGGAAGACCTTGGACTGGTGATAATGTTTTTAATAGCGGAAATCTGGTTTTAGATTTAACACATAACTTTTTTCTGGAAATTGGTGCACGTACACATAAAATGAGAGTTTATGAGATGACTGATCACCCAGTTGCAAGAACCATGATTGGGTATTTGCTTGTTCGTGGAGGAACACATATCCTCGCCTATGCGAAAGCAATCGAAATTGCTACAGGGGTAGACTTGACGAAAATGCTTCCAATTCCAAATCTTGATAACTCAAAATTTGATTATGCCAAACCGTTCATAGAAAAAGGCTTAAGCAATGTGCTATTCACATGGAGCGAAACAGAATACAGGGATATCGGAATGATTTGGAAAGGAACAAATCCGGAAAATGGGCAACCGCTTGAAGTGAAAATTGGTACTCCTGAAGGCGGACCAATTCCAGACTTAGAGGATTTACCTGAAGAATTTGCTCCTGGTATTACTAAGGACGATTATGAATTAATCAAAAAACGTCTAATGGAAAATTTATAATGGATTTTTTGCAGGAAAAATATAATAAAACTTGGATTTGTTTAGCGAACGGAAACAGCCACTGTTCGCTATTTTCATTTATACTTCAACAATCCAAGTTGACACTTAAATAGAATCAGTTTGAAGTCGTCTTATGAAAATTTTCCCTTGTTTTTTTATTATTCTTGGAAACTTAACTCACTAGAAGACGATAGAAAATTTTACTTTTTACGCTGGCAGCAAAGATGTCAGTTATGTTAGTCTCTGTAGTTCATGACCATAAATATGAGCCTCCCCAATCAGGAAAGGCCCTCTACTCACTGTTACCTCTTTATTTATCTTTACTTACAAGCAGCGAAAAGCACTCCACATGCCTTAAGTGTTTGCAGCAATACTGGCGGTATGCTGTGAATTTATTTATCTTCCTGTTCAATAAAATTGTTTTCCGTTCCACTGTACATCTCTGCCTTAATATTCTCCTTTGATGACAAAAAACGAGCCCCTGATGGTTCCAGCGAGTTTAGACTTCTGTCTGGCAAACTTAAACTTGCCTTCTAACTCCTTTGGTATCTCCATTCCCTCAGAAAGCTTAAAGCCCACTGCCCGTTTCTTCTGATCATCAACGGTATACATGACGTTAACCGCGAGACCATCCTCGTAAAAGACGTAGGCAAATTTAATATTTGCCACTTGAAACCTAGACGTTTCCAACGGTTTGGCCGCAAACTCGATATCACGTTCTTCCTTTAAAATCCGGTTCACATAATCGAGTGTCCCCTGGCTTTCGCTCGCTGGTACAACCGCAAATTCGTGTTTGAATTTGTTCATAAAGTAACGGGATTCATTTGCCCGTAAACCAGCAAGCGCTCCTGCTGCAGGCGAAGACTCTAAACCAGCCGCAGACACATTTTTAAAATCAACGATACAGGACATTGCCATCCCTCCTTTTGATTATTTCCTGACAACAGGAATCCACATTTCACCATAGATCATGCCGTTTCGATGCTCCATCTCAACACTTGCATTTGGTCCGCCAACATAGGCAACATCCTTTGCTTCTGGAAGGACTTGACCAAAGCCAACAGCAGCAAGCTGGTTATTCAAATCATCAGCTGACTTTCCTTCGCCTTTAACCACCACGTATTCCCCTTTAGGAAATTGAATCACTCTCGCTTCTTCTGGTGCAGGTTCCTCTGTCATGACGCCTGCATAATGCATCATTTTGTTATTTACCGCTTCGTTCACAGCAAAAACATAGTCATTGGCGGCCATGGATTTTAAAGTATCCAGCCTTCCATCTTGGCTGACGGCTTGCCAAAATTCGAACTTTTCCCTGTGTATGCCTGCATAGTCTGTATAATCGCTTTTTAGCTCAGTTCCAAGACCGATTACGGTAAAGCCTTCTTTTTCTTCCAGTGTATAATTTGCCATTTCCCATACCTCTTTTCTGCATTTTTCAATGATTTGTATTATTGTCTTGCTAGGTTTATCATAGTCTTAAATCATGTCAAAAAACGATACTGTTTAGGAGCCCCTCATGAAAAAAGTTGAACGGATCAACATCATCATGCGATATATTAACAACCGCGCCCGCTTTACCATTTCTGAAATCATGCAGGAGTTTAACATTTCCCGCTCGACAGCCATTAGAGATATTAGAGAAATTGAGGCCATGGGGATGCCGCTTGTGGCTGAGGTTGGAAGAGATGGGGGTTATTTTGTCATGCACAACTCCGTCCTGCCCGATGTACGCTTTACCAACAATGAGGTCAAAGCACTGTTTATTGCCTTTATGGCCACAAGAAACCAGCAGCTTCCCTACCTGAAGAGCCGTCAGTCTTTAGCTGAAAAATTACTTGGCCTCCTATCCAAAAACCAGCAGGATGATCTTGTTCTTCTAAATCAAATCCTGCTTTTTGAAGGGACCAATCCCCACAACCCCGACCTGCTTGATCTGTCTGACCTCCCACATCCCATGTTAGAAACACTCATCCAAACCCTACTTACAGGCAGCTATTTATTTATTTCCATTAAAGAAGAGAAGGAAACAATGTCATATCCTATTTATATCCTGCACCTTTATCGTGAAAAAAGCGCATGGCTGATTGAAGGCTTTGACTTAAAAGAAGAAAAAAAGAAGATCATTCCTGTCGACCATCTCACAGATGTCAAACCCTACCCAGCGAAAAAAAGAGTCAGCAAGAAAAAGATCTTAGAAAAGCTAAGTAAGCAGGAACAAGCCGTCAACCTTGTCCTTGAGCTTGGCCCAAGCGCAATTGCCCAGTTCAAAAAATACCACCCTTTTAAAATTTCACTCTCCTATACGAATCCATACCAAACCACAGCCATTTTAAAGACTTTTATCAATGTGAATAAGGTTAAAGAACTGACCGAAATAACCAATTGGCTGCTTTTTCTAGGTTCAGATGTCAAGGTCAGGCAAATGCCAGAGGAAGTCTTCGAGGTTTTACATGAGAGATTACACTTGTATCGATCATAGGAGTACTTTAGGCTAATGGAGAAACGTAAAAAGGCAACGTCTCATAAGAGATAGTTGCCTTTTTTTCAAAATCATCTGTGCCACACACCACACCAAATATCTGGTGTGCTGTCGGGTATATTACATTCTTAGGAACTTGTTCACTTGATTAAAAAAAGGTGCCGGCTGCAAAAGAACATAATGCTGAATAAAATAACTAAAAATGAGTTGATGTGTTCTCTAACTTTTTGAGAATGACATCATTTCACTGTCCCGTCCCATCCCATCAACATTCTTTCCAAAGTTATCAAGCATTGCCCTCACTTCATCCGTCGATTTCGTGTTCATCAATTGATTCCGCAGTTCAGCAGCGCCAGGGAATCCTTTGACATAGATTTTGAAAAAGCGGTGCAGCCCTGTGACGGAGCGCGGCACTTCTTCTGCATATTGATCCTGAAGATCAAGCTGCAGTCTCAGAAGGTCTAGGTATTCTTTGCTGCTGTGTTCTTTTGGCTCTTTTTCAAAAGCAAACGGATTTTTAAAGATCCCCCGCCCGATCATGACTCCGTCAATTCCATATTGTTCTGCAAGCTGCAGCCCGGTTTGGCGGTCGGGGATGTCGCCGTTGATGGTCAGCATCGTGTCTGGTGCGATGCGGTCACGCAGTTTTTTGATTTCCGGGATGAGCTCCCAATGCGCATCGACTTGGCTCATTTCGTCTCTTGTGCGCAAGTGAATGGAAAGGTTCGCAATGTCCTGTTTCAGGATATGCCCAAGCCACTCCTCCCACTCGTCTACCTTCTTAAAGCCAAGTCTTGTTTTCACGCTGACAGGCAGTCCGCCTGCTTTTGCTGCCTGAATGAGTTCTGCCGCGACGTCCGGACGGAGAATCAGGCCGCTGCCTTTTCCTCTTGATGCCACGTTCGGGACAGGACAGCCCATATTAATATCAATTCCTTTAAAACCCATCTCCGCCATACCAATGCTCATTTGACGGAAATAGTCGGGGTTATCTCCCCATATATGTGCCACCATTGGGTGTTCATCTTCTGTAAACGTCAATCGGCCGCGCACACTTTTCAAGCCCTCTGGATGACAATAGCTGTCCGAATTTGTAAATTCGGTGAAAAATACATCCGGACGGCCGGCTGCACTGACTACGTGACGGAAAACAACATCTGTCACGTCCTCCATTGGGGCAAGTACGAAAAATGGCTTCGGCAGATCACGCCAAAAATTACTGGTCATGTCAAACTCAAATCCTCTCACTGTCAAACTTCCGGTAAAAAATATTCTTTTACACTTATATCATGTTTCCTGCCTGATTATCAATCTCTGCTTATTTATAAATTTTTGGAAAACCAAATAAAAAAGCAGTTGGCATAGAATGTTTCTATCTCAGCTGCTTTTTCTATTAGACCAATTTTAAAGACGCGACCGCTTCACAATGTGTCGTGTGTGGAAACATATCCACCGGCTGGACTTCCACTGTTGCATATCCGCCGTCCTCAAGCACTTTTAAATCACGTGCAAGAGTTGCTGGATTACAGCTAACATACACAACCTTCTTCGGTTTCATATCCAAAATCGTTTGCAGCAAGGCTTCATCGCACCCTTTACGAGGCGGATCAACCACAATCACATCTGCTGCGTTTCCTTCTTCATACCACTTCGGAATGACAACTTCAGCTTCACCGACTGCAAACTCAGCATTTTCAATACCGTTCAATACTGCATTGCGTTTGGCATCTTCAATGGCCTCAGGAACGATCTCCACACCGAAAACTTTCTTAGCCTTTTGAGCTAAGAACAAAGAGATTGTCCCAATGCCACAGTACGCATCGATAACTGATTCTTCACCGCTCAAGTCTGCATACTCCAGCGCTTTATCATAAAGAACCTTCGTCTGCTCAGGGTTTACCTGATAGAAAGATCTGGCCGATATCGCGAACTTGATGTCCCCGATGTAGTCGTAGATGTATTCTTCTCCCCAGAGCACGGTTGTTTGGTCGCCGAAGATGACGTTTGTGCGTTTTGGGTTGATGTTTTGGACGATGGACTTGATGGCTGGGAATTGGGATGTGATGTCGTCGATGATGGCTTTTTTGTTTGGGAAATCGGGTGTTCGGGTGATGAAGACGACCATCATTTCCTTTGTGACAATGCCGTAGCGGACCATGATATGGCGGAGCCAGCCTTTGTTTTTCTTTTCATCGTAGGCTCGGATGCCGTGACGGTTTGCGATTGTCTTGATGGCTGCGACGACTTCATCGTTTTCGCTTTGCTGGATGAGGCATTGCTCCATGTCGATGATTTCGTGGGAGCGCTGCTGGTAGAAGCCGGCTACTAGTCCGCCTTCGCGTTCTCCGACTGGCACCTGCGCCTTGTTGCGGTAGTTCCATGGATCCTCCATGCCAAGTGTCGGGTGTACGGTGACGTTGTCTAAGTTCAGCTTGCCGATTCTTGTTAGTACTTCTTTTACTTGTTTCTGTTTAAAATCGAGCTGGCCTTGGTAGCTTAAGTGCTGAAGCTGGCAGCCGCCGCATTGTTTATAGATCGGGCATGGGGCATCGGTGCGCTGTGCGCTTTCTTCGTGCAGCTCGACCAGGCGTCCGAATGCGTAGCCTTTATTTATTTTTGTGACTTTGATTTGGCCTTTTTCGTTTGGAAGGGCGTTAGGAACGAAAATTGGGTAGCCTTCGATCTTCGCAACGCCTGATCCGTCGTGTGTCAGGTCTTCAAAGGTCACGTCGTAGTATTCGTTTTTTTGTACGGGCGGGGTCACCTTAGTCATAGATATCTTCCTTTATGGTTTACTGATTTTTTTCATTTTAACATACTGCAGACATAAGAAAAACTTGGCGCTGGGCCAAGTTTCTATTCGTCCATGGACTGGGCTTTTGCAAGCGGCATGAGGACGTCGATGTGTCGGTACATGTTGACGAATTCGCCCGGCAGATCGCCGCCGTATTCGCCGTCTAGATTTAATTGCATTTTTTGAGCGGATATGACCTTCACTCGGTTTGCAGTTGTGTAGATGATGTTGCTGTCGCTGATATGTTCACCGCGGAGGGCAAGGCTTGCGACCCGGATGAAGTCGGCAAGGTTTGCTTTTTTCAAGATCAGCAGGTCGAACATGCCGTCGTTCAGCTTGCTGTCTGGCGCAAGCTTTTCAAAGCCTCCGACAGAGTTTGTGAGTGATACGAGGAACAGCATGATTTCGCCTTTGAACAGCTTTCCGTCGTATTCAATTTCTACTTCTGCCGGACGAATGGAAGGCAGCATTTCGATGCCTTTCAGGTAGTAAGCGAGCTGGCCAAGTACGGTTTTCAGCTTGCTTGGGACTTCGTATGTGAGTTCAGTGAGACGTCCGCCGCCTGCGATGTTGACGAAGTAGTGGCCGTTGACGCGTCCGATGTCGATCGCTCTTGCTTCGCCTGCAAGGATGGAGTCTACTGCTGTTAAGATATTGTCGCGCGGGATTCCGATCGCACGCGCAAAGTCGTTGGTTGTTCCAACGGGAATTACGCCAAGCTGAGGTCTTTTTTCAAGGTCTGCAAGGCCGTTTACAACTTCATTTACGGTGCCGTCTCCGCCTGCTGCAATGACAAGGTCAAAGCCTCGTTCGCCTGCGTCTCTCGCTGCCTGGATGGCGTCGCCTTCGCAGGTTGTTGCGTGGCATGACGTTTCGTAGCCGGCTATTTCAAATTTCTGAAGAACTTCAGGTAATTGTTTTTTAAAGGCTTCGCGCCCTGATGTTGGATTATAGATTATTCTTGCTCTTTTCATTTTCCCCATCATCCTAAGTTAGAATGTATTTCCATGATTTGTTGTATCTAACAAACCATCAATTATACTACACCTTTTTTGTTAGATACGCAAACCCTAGAACTAGTATAGCCAAAGCCGGATAAAAACAACGGCGCCATACGTGATGTTCACTCGCGGCGCCGTCTCTTGGTTTTATCGTTTATGAATTTCCTCTAGTAAAAGTTTGTTGACCATCGGCGGGTTCGCCTGGCCTTTTGTTGCTTTCATGATTTGACCGACAAGGAAGCCGATTGCTTTTTGTTTGCCGCTTTTGAAGTCCTCGATGGATTGCGGATTCGCATCCAGTGATTCGTTCACGATTTTGCGGAGCGTGCCTTCGTCAGAGATTTGGACAAGTCCTTGATCCTTAACGATTTGTTCGGCATTGCCGCCTTTTTCAATCAGCTCTTTGAACACTTTTTTCGCGATTTTCGTTGAAATTGTGCCGTTTTCGATGAGCTTAATCATGCCTGCAAGTCCTTCTGGTGTAAGAGCTGCATCCTGAAGCTCTTTGCCTTCAGCATTTAAGTAGCCGCTCACTTCACCCATCAGCCAGTTGGAAGCCTGCTTAGCGTCTGCTTCTTTTGCCACTGTCGCTTCAAAGAAATCGGACATTTCTTTTGTCAGAGTAAGGACCTGTGCATCATAAGATGGCAGGCCAAGCTCTTCGACGTAGCGCTTTTGACGCTGATCCGGAAGCTCAGGAATCGTTGAACGAATGCGCTCTTTCCACTCGTCATCAATGTAGAGCGACACAAGGTCCGGCTCCGGGAAGTAGCGGTAGTCGTCAGATCCTTCTTTTACGCGCATCAAGAGTGTTTTTCCCGTTGCTTCGTCAAAGCGGCGTGTTTCCTGCTCGATGATGCCGCCTGATAAAAGAACTTCCTCCTGGCGCTTCACTTCATGCTCAAGGCCTCTGCGGACAAAGTTGAACGAGTTCAGGTTTTTCAGCTCTGCTTTTGTCCCGAATTTCTCTTGGCCGACCGGGCGAAGGGAGATGTTGGCGTCACAGCGGAGTGAGCCTTCTTCCATCTTACAGTCTGATACGCCTGTGTATTGAATGATCGCTTTCAGCTTTTCGAGATAAGCGTAAGCCTCATCAGGTGTACGGATGTCCGGCTCTGATACGATCTCGATCAGCGGTGTTCCCTGGCGGTTGTAATCACAAAGAGAATAACCGTCGCCTGTATGTGTCAGCTTGCCAGCATCTTCTTCTAAATGAAGGCGGGTAATGCCGATTCGTTTCTTGTAGCCGTTCACTTCAATATCAATCCAGCCGTGCTCGCCGATTGGCTTATCAAACTGGGAAATCTGGTAAGCTTTCGGGTTGTCCGGGTAAAAATAGTTCTTGCGGTCGAACTTCGTATCTGTCGCAACTTCACAGTTCAAAGCCATTGCAGCTTTCATGGCGAAATCAACGGCTTCTTTGTTCAGTACCGGCAGAACGCCTGGATAGCCAAGCTCAATCACGCTTGTGTTTGTATTTGGATCAGCGCCGAAATGGTTCGGTGCGCTTGAGAAAATTTTCGATTCTGTTTTTAATTCAACGTGGACTTCAAGTCCAATGACCGTTTCAAAGTTCATGATTTCCCCCCTTACAATTCAGGTTTTGCTTTATGATGGTCGGTTGCCTGCTCAAATGCGTGTGCAACGCGGTAAACTGTGCTTTCGTCGAAATGTTTTCCAATAATTTGAAGGCCAAGCGGCAATCCGTTTGAGAATCCGCAAGGCACGGAGATTCCAGGTACGCCTGCAAGGTTCACCGGAATTGTCAAAATATCGTTTGCATACATTGTCATCGGATCATCTGTTTTTTCGCCTACTTTAAAGGCAGGAGTCGGTGTTGTCGGTCCAACGATGACATCGTATTTTTCAAACACATCTTCAAAGTCTTTTTTGATGAGTGTGCGGACTTGCTGTGCTTTTTTGTAGTAAGCGTCATAGTAGCCTGAGCTGAGTGCGAATGTTCCTAGCATGATGCGGCGTTTGACTTCATCGCCGAAGCCTTCTGAACGGGACTGCTTGTACAATTCGATCAGGTTCTTCGCATTGTCTGAACGGTAGCCGTAACGGACGCCGTCAAAGCGTGCAAGGTTTGCTGATGCTTCTGATGAAGACAGCAGGTAGTAAGTAGCGAGCGCGTATTTTGAATGAGGCAGAGATACCTCTTCCCATGTAGCACCCTGTGCTTCTAATACTTTTAACGCATCAAGGACAGACTGCTTTACTTCTTCGCTGACACCTTCGCCCAGGTATTCCTTCGGCACGGCGATTTTGAGGCCTTTTACATCGCCAGTCAATGCAGATAAAAAGTCAGGCACTTCAACGTCTGCTGACGTAGAATCCATTTTATCTACGCCTGAAATGGCCTGAAGCAGGAAGGCATTGTCTTCAACATTTGTTGTTAATGGTCCAATTTGATCAAGAGATGATGCAAATGCGATCAGTCCAAAGCGCGATACGCGACCATATGTAGGTTTTAGTCCAACGACACCTGTGAAGGCTGCCGGCTGGCGAATCGATCCGCCTGTATCTGATCCAAGGGCAAATGGTACTTCGCGAGCTGCAACTGCTGCAGCCGAGCCGCCGCTTGATCCGCCTGGAACGGTTTCAAGATTCCATGGATTTTTCGTGACTTTGTAGCCTGAGTTCTCTGTTGAAGAGCCCATTGCGAATTCATCCATGTTTAATTTTCCGATTGTGACAGCTTCCGCTTTCTTCAAATGCTGAACAACGGTTGCGTCATAAATCGGGTCGAAGTTTTCAAGGATTTTACTAGCCGCAGTTGTGCGCAGGTTTTTCGTGACGATGTTGTCTTTTACGCCGATCGGCATTCCAAACATAAGACCAAATTCATCGCGCGTTCCGATCGCTTCATCCAGTTCCTTTGCGTAGGAACGTGCTTTTTCTTCATCTAATGTAAGGAAGGCATTCACTTGATCGTCGACGGCATGAATTCGTTTGTACGATTCGTCAACAAGGTCTGTTACGGTGATTTCTTTTTTATGTAAAAGTGTTTTTAACTCTGACAGTTTGTGGTCAAATAATGACATAGTGGCTGCTCCCTCCTTATTCTAAAATGGACGGCACGCGAATGTATCCGTCTTTATGGTCAGGAGCGTTTTTCACGACATCCTCTACTGGCAATCCTTTTTCTGCTTTGTCTTCGCGCAGAATGTTCTTCATTTCTAATACGTGTGTTGTCGGCTCAACGCCTGTTGTATCAAGTTCATTCAACTTCTCGGCGAATGTGATGATCGCGTCCAATTGATTTGTGAACATTTCTGTTTCTTCTTCAGTTATAGCCAAGCGGGCTAAATTCGCAACGTGCTTCACTTCTTCTTTTGAAATGCGTGACATGTGCTCCACCTCCGTTAAATCTCGTGCAAACAATACTCTGATGATATCAAAAGTCAGTGCATTAAAGCAACAAAAGGCCGCAATTATTGCACCTCTCCGTATTCCTGATCCAGCACTTTTTTCACAAAGTTCGGATGATCCGTCATGATCCCGTCCGCGCCGATTTCAACCAGCTTTCGCACACTGTCTTCATCGTTGATCGTCCAGTATTGCACAGCGATGTTTCGGTTGTGCAGTGATTTGACGATTCTCTCGGAAGTCAGATCAAGACCGCTTGCCCTCATTGGGATTTGCACTGCCGTGTATTTGTTCATGGGAATCAGGCGTTCAACGAACAGCTTATGGGCAATGACAAAGTTGCGTGTTGCTTCAGATGGCGAGCTGACAGGCACTTTGCCGTCGGATGCTTCGATGAAGTAGTTCAGCGCTTCGTCATAGAATGAGGCGATGATGACTTTGTCGGTCATGTTGTGTTTTTTGATCAGATCGGCCATTTTGTCTGCCAATAACAGGTCGGCGGTTTTCAGCTCGATGGTCATCGGGTAGCCTGGGAAAGTGGTGAAAATCTCATCCATGGTTGGGATGGTAACGCCTTTATTCCTATAAGGATGAGTTCCGTCCGGTCCGACGAAGTGATAGCCGGCATCCAGCTGCTTAAGCTGTTCTAGACTCATGTCTTTTACTGAGCCGGTTCCGTTTGTTGTGCGGTCAACAGTATCATCATGAATGACAACCACTTCTCCGTCTTTGGAGAGATGGACGTCCATTTCGAGCATGTCTACCTCTAGTTTTTCAGATAGCGAGAAGGCTGCCAGCGTGTTGCCTGGAGCCATGCCGTCTCCGCCTTGATGCGCGATAATCAGCGGACGCTTGCCTTTTTTTAGGAAGGAGTGGTTTTCGGTTTGGGTGACAGGGATAAATTGAATCATGATAAAAAAGAGCAGTACAGTGATGAGGATGGCGGCGGTGATTTTGAATGTGGCTTTCTTTTTCCTGGCGGGCTGCGGGAAGGTTTGCATAAGCTTGACCTCCTTTGTTGTTATAGTTTCTTTATAACACGTGAATGCTGGTTTGGCTATTAAACTTATGAGTTTTATTTAACACTCACTAACAAAAAATAAGATAGATTGAAAATCAATCTATCCTATCCATATACATCTGTATTATTTAACTAATATTTGATATTCCTATGGCCCACGCCTTCAGACTGCTCCCTTAAATACTTTTGCCCGCAATCTTTTCTAAAGGCTGTGATTGTCCATAGATCGGAAGGCGTCTGTTTAAAGGTTTAGCCCAATTGACAGCGTTAATGATGACTTGCTGAATTTCTGTATGATAATAAGTCGGATATGTTTCATGCCCTGGTCTAAAATAAAATATCCTTCCATTCCCGCGGTAATATGTGCACCCGCTTCGGAAAACCTCTCCCCCTTCAAACCAACTCATAAATACCAATTCATTAGGAGCTGGAATATCGAAGTGCTCTCCATACATTTCTTCTTTTTCCAATTCAATGAATTCATTGATTCCTTTAGTTATTGGATGACCTGGTGATACGACCCATAATCGTTCTCTTTCGTCTGCTTCACGCCATTTCAAATCACAGGTTGTACCCATTAATTCTTTAAAAATCTTTGAGAAATGCCCGGAATGAAGAACAATCAGACCCATTCCTTCTAAAACTCGCTGTTTAACTTTCATCACGATCTCATCTTCAACTTCTTCATGAGCCATATGCCCCCACCAAATAAGAACATCAGTCTGTTCCAACACATCTGTGGTTAATCCATGATCCGGCTCGTCTAGGGTGGCTGTAATAACATTAAATCCAGCATCCTGCAAAAACTCAGAAATGGCACCATGGATTCCATTTGGATATACCTCTCTTACTGACGGATTTTTTTGTTCATGCCGATTTTCATTCCATATTGTTACCTTCATTATTCTCCTCCTGTAATTCTTCTAATTTTTTTATATGTTTCAGTATCAATAACTCTTTAAATCAGAATTCTCTACCTCCTTGGTTTATTAGCAGGAGGATGGTTCATATTTTGAAAACATTTTATTAAACAAGAAAGATTTGAGATACGCAAGCAAAGCAAAGCCTCCAAATGTCGCAAAATATATCCCTGTCAATAATCCCATAGGTGAAGAGATAAAGTAGATTGCCGGAACTAAAGTAAGAGTGACTATTTGAAGAGTGTAAAAGATATTTTGCAGACCGATTACTAATGAATTTAAAATCAAATTTTTTATTGAATTACGATATCCCGCTGAATACGGGAACAAAAAAAGCATCAGGCTTACATAGATCAATCCGAAGACCGCAAGTACACTCGAAAGGAACAAGCGAAAAACACCATTAAATTGATTTAAAAAAAGAAAATCCATATAAAGAACTATGCCGCCTGCAAGAAGGAACATAGATATCATGAAAGATTGAAAGAAATTTTCGGCAAAAGCTTTCTTGAAAGTTTTTATTATTTGATATTCTTCATTTTTTGCCATTTTCAGAGAGACAGCATATAACGCAGTAATAGAGGGTCCAATGGTTATTAGCGGAAGACAGCATAAGATGAAAAGAAGGTTTAAAATGACTATATCCACTATTTTAGATAAGATCTTAGCTAATGGATTGTTAAAATTCAGAAGTTGATTCATCTCTTCAGCTCCCCGGTGTGTTTGCTGCAATCGGATAAAAAATCAGCCGGATTAAAGTATCTTTAAGCCGGCCGTCCCTCACTTCTTGCGAGTTTAAATAGATTTAAAGGTTTTTCTGATATCTCTTATATGCATCTTTTTGAATGTTCAAGTATTCTTTAAGCCCCATCTTATTAAGCTGTGAAATGTAGGATTTCCATTCTTTCCTAACGCCTCCCTCAACAATCCATTTAGATTGCATAGAGGAAATATAAGAGTCAATGTCTGTACCTAAAGCACTTAAGCGATTTATTTCTTCTGCTGTATAAACGACATTCGGGAATTGTTCTTTAGCATATTGATTAATCTGCTTGTCAAGTTCGAGCTTCAGTCCGTCACCCCCGTTTTTAGGGAGAGTCACTTTACTATTGAACCCTTCACTTACATATTTGGGACCAAAATCCCTGAAGGAATGAATCCAAGCGTATATATCTGCTGACTCATCCTTCGGGGCATCCAGCACTTTATATGTTCCGTCATCCAGCTTTTCTACTCCTGTCCCAAACGAACCGTAGAATGTTTGAATACTTGCATCTTCTGTATAAAACTGATCAGCCCACTTTAAAAGCTTTGCAGGGTCCTCAGCTTTATTTGTAATCATGAGTTCATTCCTTGAGTAAACAGGCGCATCTGTCATAACGTACCGCTCACCATCTGGACCTTCTAATGCAGGCATTTGCACATATTCTTCCGCATTCGGCCCAAACGCGGCATCAGGTGTCCATCCATTAGCTGCACCAACTAAAGAGCCCTCATCGCCTTTACGTTTGGAATCAGCCATTGATGCATCCTGTGTAAATGTTTCTTGATCAATCAGCCCGTCTTTATACGCTTTATGCATCCATTCAATCCCTTCCTGGTAGGCTTCCTCTGTAGGAATATATACCGGTTTTCCATCTTTTATGGTCATGGTTGAAGAATAAGCTCCTTTAGGTAACCCAAATGGCAAAAGAAACTCCATTATTCCACCGCCATAGGGGATTTCATCATTGGGGTCTCCGTTCCCATTAGCATCTTCTTCTTTAAATGCTTTTAGTACTTCATAAAATTCTTGATAGGTTTCAGGCATAGACTTCCCTGTGTTATCAAGCCATTTCTGATTAATGAACATTGAATTACCTGCAATAGGCCTTAATGGCAGTTTTTTAGGCAAGCTGTATATATGCCCATCAGGAGAAGTGACCATCGCGCGCAATGCCGGATCTTCTTTAAACGCCGCGTTTAAATTAGGCATGTTTTCTTCAATTAAATCTTCTAAAGGGATAAACACCCCTGTATTTTTTGCAACATCTGCATCACTCAGAGCCAATGATCCAAAGAAGGCATCAGGTAAGTCCCCTCCTGCCAGCAGCAAGGATTTTTTATCTCCCCATTCACTATTTTGATAGACATCCCAGTCTATTTTTATTCCTGCCTTTTTCTCCGTTTCCTCTACAAAGCCTTTTAAAAATTCGTCTCCCCAGTCGCCCCAGCGAACAGTGGCAATTTTATAATCGCCATCGCCATCTTTAGAATTTGAATTAGATGGAGAATTTGTGCATCCCACAGCAATACTTGCTGCTATTGTCAGGTTTAAAAGCAGTCCCCATTTTCTTTTACTCATTTTTAATCCCCCTCTTTTAATCATTCTTTAATAGAGCCAATCATGACACCTTGATTAAAGTATTTTTGCAAAAACGGATATAGACACATAATAGGCAGTGTTGAAACAACAATCGCTGCATATTTCATCATTTCCGATAATCTGCGAAGTTCTGATGCCAATTCACCTGAGGCTGTCCCAAGCATAGATTCATTTGCTATCAAAATTCTCCTTAATACCAGCTGAAGCGGCTGAAGATTTTCATTTGAAATGTAAATCATGGCATCAAACCACGAATTCCAAATTCCCACCGCTGTCCATAACCCGATAACTGCAAGGATAGCTTTGGATAAAGGCAGTACCATTGTTATAAAATATCTGATTGTTCCGCAACCATCTATTTGGGCTGCTTCCCACAGGCTTTCAGGAAGACTGTTTCTAAAAAAGGTTCTTGCGATGATAATGTTGAAAACCGAAACAGAGAATGGTAATACCAGTACCCAGAAAGTGTCTATTAGTCCAAAATTCTTTACTACAAGGTAGGTAGGAATTAGGCCTCCTCCAAAAAACATAGGAATAATAAAAAACATTGAGATAATCTTTTTTCCAAATAAATCCTGTCTTGATAAGGCATATCCGGCAGGAATGTTTACAAATAAAGCGATAAATGTACCGATTAAAGTATAGAAAATAGTGTTTAAGTATCCGCGCCAGATCATTTCCTGTTTCATTAATTCAATATAGCCATCTAATTTCCACTCTTTTGGCCAGAACCATACATTTCCATTAGCCACGTCAGATGGATTACTGAAGGAAGCGATTACAATAAACCACAAAGGATAGATAATCAGGATCATCATCATAATCGCTATTCCGTATACAGAAAAATCAAAAAAGCGATCCTTCCAATGCTTCTTAGTCTTACGCGCTGTTCCAACGCCTTTTTTTCTCAAATTCCTTCCCTCTTTCTATAACAAGCTGGTTTTTGTAAGTCTTTTAGAGAGCCAATTTACCGATAATAAGATAATAACGCTGACGACCGTGTTAAATAATCCGATTGCTGTAGACAAGCTATACTGGAAATTCTGAAGCCCAAGCTTATATACATATGTTGATATAACTTCACTGCCGGTTAGATTCATAGGATTTTGCAATAAAAGCACTTTTTCAAAGCCAACGCTCAGCAGTCCCCCGGCTCTTAAAATTAATAGAATCATCGCCGTTGGCAATAATAGCGGCAGGTCAATATAGATAATCTTTTGCATTTTGCTGGCCCCATCTATGGTAGCAGCTTCATAATAAGTTGGATTAATAGCTGAAAGAGCAGCCAGATATATGATACTGTCCCAGCCTACATGCTGCCATACGTCACTCCAAACGAAAACACTGCTGAATAAAGAAGACTTAGACAAAATATTGGGCATTTCAATACCGATCAGGCTTAACAGGTTAGCAATCATCCCGTTACTTGGCGATAGAAAAATTAATATCATGCCGCACATAACCATTGTGGAGATAAAATGGGGCAGATAGGTTGTAACTTGAAACACTTTCTTGAACATCCCTACTCGTATCTGGTTGCACAATATAGCAAGTGCAATCGGCAGTGGAAAACCAACCAATAAACTGTACAGACTTATGCTTAAAGTGTTTTTGATCGTAAGTTCAAACTGATAAGAATTAAAATATTGAACAAAGTGCTTAAAACCAACCCAAGGGCTTCCCCATATTCCCAGTGCAGGCGAATAATCTTTAAACGCGATTATAATTCCATACATCGGCAGATACGTAAAGCAAATGAGCAAAATCATTGAGGGCAGCAGCAATACATATAGCGGTCCGCTTTTTTTTAGATTTTTCAGCCTGTTTGAAGCCTTTTCATTCTTTACTCTAACTGATGTTTCAGGAAAATTCTCTGTTGCGATTTTATTCTCCAACTTTCCCCCTCCTTTGTTTATAATCATCATTATATGACAGCGCATTCATAAACAAATAGCTGTAAACAGGTGATTCCATACTACTATTCAGGTAATTGATTGCTTATTTGAACAATTATTCAGAAAAAATAGCAGTATTCAGTCTTTTCTCATGAATTCAGCCACTTTCCTGACTGAATTTTACTAGAAAAGACATTATTAATCTTTATAATGAATACTAAGTTGCTAATGGGAGGTTACATCATGCATTCCGGTAAACACAACTCTGCTTCAAGGTCTGTCATGCACTACTTAAAAGTACTTTTAATCATCTTAATGATTATTTTCCTGATCAATATTCTCGTTAGTTCGTACACCATTTCCATTACACGGCAACAAAACATTGAAAATATATCCAATACCATAAACCTCTACATAAAGGAAACCCAGCAGAAATTAAATGCTATTGATCACTTCATGATCTGGACAGTAAAGCACGACCCTCTAATTGAAAAAATAGAAGAATCCAAGGACATGTCTGAGCTTCCCAAAAGCATCTGGGATTTCAGGTCACGAGTAGATGATTTTCAGTATTCAACAGGGAAAGAGTATCAATTCTTTTTAGCATTAAAAAAAGAGAACTATTTTTTTAATAGCTCTCCAATCAAATTATCCTACTCAGATTATAAAAAAATGAAAAACTTTTTCTGGTCAGAGAAAATCACAAGAAATAATTATGAAAACCTATACACATGGACATCTTTGAAGATTAATAACACGTTCTATTTGTACCATTTATTAGAATATAAAAACAGAATGTTCATTTCTCTTATTTCTGTTGATGATTTGTTAAAACCCTTGAACGAAATAAATTTAGGAAAACACGGAGAAATCATCATAGAAAATGAACAGCACGGTTTTTTAACTTCTTCTACTAAGAATAAAGAAAATCTCGAAAACAATTCCGTTCTTACCACTAACCTGAATTTCACCAGCGACATCACATCCCTTCCTTTTTCTATGCATGTCAGCATCGATCATTTTGGTGCATTTGAAAAGGTAATGTTTGCACAATTCTCATTAATTTCGGCAACCATCTGCATTAGTCTGATTTTATTTTTGGTTATTTTGTATATAAAAAAGAAAGTCTTTAATCCTGTAATAGCCTTTTCAAAAAATCTGTCTGTGATTAATAAAAATAATGAAATCATTGACTTTGAAAAAAGCAATATTCTTGAACTGGAAGAAGCAAGCCAGCATTTTAAAAATTTAATATCGGAAGTGAAGAAGTTAAGAATAAATGTCTATGAACAAGAATTTGAAAAAAAACAAATTCAAATAGACTTTATGAAATTACAGATAAAGCCGCATTTTTACTTAAATTGTTTAACTACTATATACAGCATGGCCGAAATGAACCTGGTGCAAGAAATAAAACAGATGTCCCTATCTACCTCAAAATACTTCAGATATTTATTTCAGACTGATCAGAATTTTGTCAGATTAGAAAAGGAATTAGACCATATTAATGATTATCTTTCCATTCAAAAGTTAGTTTACGGTCCTGTTTTTGTCTTTGAGAGTCATGTTATAAGTGAGGTCAAACATGCTCTTATTCCACCTCTGATGCTGCAGACTTTTATAGAAAATACGATTAAATATGCTGTTGCATTGGATGACTATTCTATGATTTCATTACAAATAGGAAAAATCCAAAATAAGGATGATGATTGGATTGAAATTACCTTGAAGGATAATGGTCCAGGCTTTCCAGCACATGTTCTAAGTAAGCTTCAAAAGAATGTTTCTTTAACTAATGAAAATGGGGACCATATCGGTATAAACAATGTTTTACAGAGACTGCGGCTGCTGTACGGAGAACGTTTTTCCATACATTTTACAAACCGTGCAAACAGCGGGGCCGAAATCAGCTTAATCATTCCATTTCTGATTCATGAGGAGTGAAATAATGAATGTATTAATAGTAGACGATGATCGGTTTGTTGTTACAGCCTTAGAAAAAAAAATGAACTGGAATGCTCTTGGCATTAAGAAAATCTTTACCGCCAATAACATCCGGCAAGCAAAAAAACTTTTGGAAAAAGAGAAGGTTGATCTTTTAATTAGTGATATTGAAATGCCTCAGGGCAGCGGGTTAGAGTTGCTGTCGTGGATACGATTGGAGGGCTACGATCTTCAGGCAATCTTCTTAACGAACTTCGCAGATTTCAACTATGCGCAAAAAGCCATCGAACTGCAAAGCTTTGAGTATTATTTAAAGCCTATCGAATTTGATAAGCTGGAGTTAATTGTGAAAAAAGCTATTATGAAATTGAAAGCATCACAAAGTATAGACGATGCCGTAAAAATGATGAATTACCGGCAGCAAAACAAAGAAACCCTGCAAAAGCAATTTTGGTACACATACTTAAGAGACACCAATTTTTCAAAAAGGGAGAATCTGCTTGAACTGCTTGAAATGAATCAGGTCAATTACTCGCTTGAAGACCGGTTTATACCATTTTATATCGCTCTATTCCCCTATAGGGTCAAAGACTATCAGGAACTTCAAATGTCCATCCAACCTGATGCAGATATAGAGAACTCGTTAATTGAATTATTGAAGATTAGTTTTAATAACCGTTTTGCAGATATAGAATTCCTTGCGCAATATGGGAGAAACGAGTATGAATATCTTGCATGCTTTAAACTGAATCAGGGAATGGATTCCATCGAAGGGTCTCTTTACTTTAACCATTTTATTATGACTATTAACAATCTACTAAACTGTGATATTCAATGCTTCCTTGGAAATAATGCCCTTTTAGAAGAATTACCTCAAGCAACTCAAGAATTAGAGGAAAAGAAAGAAAATATCGTGGATTTTAGGAACAAATTATTTATAGTTGAAAATCTCATAAAGAATGATAACAAATATGCAGAACCACCCCTTTATCTACTTGAGCATTATCTTGAGAGTGAAGACAAGCTGAGCTTTGCAAATAAATGTTATCAATATACAGTGGAATTACTTAACCAAAATGCTTTAGATCTGGAAATACTAAATCGATTAAGGCAAGATCTAACCCAGATAATTTATGCATACTTGAAGAGAAAAGAAATATTAGCAAACAAATTATTTCAAGGGAAAATGGCTGATTTGCTTCTTTCTCAGTCTTTAAGATCGATTGATGACTTTTTATGCTATATCGACTATTTGGTTGAGGTTTCCATAAGCTACTCCAAGTTCGCAGATTCAAAAGAGTCTGTTGTCACCACCCTTCAAAATTACATTGATCAAAACTATGAGGAGAATTTATCAAGAAATGAGTTAGCAAAAGTTGTATATCTAAGCCCTGACTATATCGCAAGAATATTCAAAAAAGAGACAGGCATATCATTAGTAAACTATATTATTAGAAAAAGAGTGGAGATTGCTAAAGATTTATTGAAAAATACTGACCTGCCAATTCATCTCATTTCATCTAAAGTTGGGTATGAAAACTATTCTTATTTCACTAAATTATTCAAGAAAGAGACGAACTATACACCCGTTGAATATAGGAGAAATATCACTTCTTAACCTCTCTGACTTACATGAGATGGACGTTCATCCCAGATAAACATGATACTGGGATGAACGTCCATCTCAAGCATGTCTACCTCTAGTTTTTCAGATAGCGAGAAGGCTGCCAGCGTGTTGCCTGGAGCCATGCCGTCTCCGCCTTGATGCGCGATAATCAGCGGACGCTTGCCTTTTTTGAGGAAAGCTTGTTTTTCTGCAGGTTGAACAGGGATGAATTGAAGGATGGCAATGAACAGGATCAGCGTGATGAGAAGCGCAGAGGTAATTTTGAGTTTGGTTCTCTTCTTTCGGACGGGCTGCGGCACGATTTCCATGGTTTGGTCCCCTTTTTTGATTGGTTAGTTTCTTTATATCATGGATGGAGAATATGGTGTGTCGGTTTTTCTAGAAAAAGGGTCTATTAATCTTTTGCTGGAAAAATGCCAATCGTTGCAACCCACCACTTACTTGCCAGCTTACCGAAAATACTAGCGGATCCGCTCTAAATACTTTCCGCATTCCCCCATTTACTTTCCAAACCCCCATAAAAACTTTCTTTTTTCCAACTGCCTCCTAAAAAACAAAAAACACCAGCATCCATGCGGTGTTTTTTGTTTAAACAAACGTTTAATTAAGTCGCTTATTTACTGCTTTGGCGCAGTTTCAGCTTCGTTGCAATCATTACCTGCTTCGCAATTTTCCGCTCTGTGATCCGCTCGACCAGAAGATCAACGGCAGTCTCACCCATGACTTCTGTGTACACTTTCACCGTGCTGAGTGCCGGGAAAATATATTTTGAGACGCTGATGTCATTTACCCCGATGATGCTGACCTGCTCCGGGACGCGGATGCCGTGCTCGTGCAGGGCCTGGAGGCTGCCGATGGCGATGGAATCATTGCCTGCAAAGAAGGCGCTTGGCAGGGAGTCACCGAGCTCTGCAATAGCTTGGGACATCATGCGGTGGCCGTCTTTTACTGTGAAGGAGCCGATGAACATGGCGTCCTCGCGCAGCATTCCTCTTCCAGACAAGTACTTGATGAATGTCTGCTCGCGCTGGTCGTCAAGTGTTGTGCTGTGCTCGCGGTAGGTTTCGCGTCCGCCGATGTAGCCGATTTGCGTGTGTCCTTTTGCGATGAAATGGTCGAGAACGCGCTCTGTTGCCCGTTCGAAGTCGACAATAACGGAATCGTATTTTTCCGGATCCGGACTTGAGTCGACGAAGACAACGTTTCGCGCGGCTTTTTTGAATTCCTCTGCCTGCTGCTTGCTGAATTTCCCTACTGCGACGATGCCCTGAAGCTGATCCTGGTTGATCGCGTCAAAATCGTCGTAGAAATAGGTGGCAAGCTGAAGGTTGTGGCTCTTCGCCCGCTCCTCGATGCCGAGTCTGATCGACATGTAGTAAAGATCGTTCAGCTCCTCCTGCTCTGTGTACCAGTGCACGATGGCGATCTTCGGAACGAGGCTTTTCTTTGTTTTGCGTTTTTGATAAGACAGCTCCTCGGCCACTTCGAAAATTCGCTTTTTCGTTTCGTCTCCAACGGATAGCGTTTCGTCAAAGTTCAGGACCCTCGAAACCGTCGCAATGGATACACCCGCTTTTTCAGCTATATCTTTTATCGTAGCCGCCATATACCGTAACCCCTTTGTTATAGATAAGAAAATTATATTAGTCCAAATGTAAATGATGTCCGAGAACGATATGCTTCATGTGCCGCAAGCTTATGTGTCGGCAGTCCTGGAATCAGCAGCGATTCAGGAATGCGCTGTGTTTCAATGCAGATTGCCGCATATGGCCCAGTTGCCTGACCCGGTTTTAATGGATGATCTGTGTCCATTTTGTTCGCCATGTAAATGACAGCTGCGGGATCTGTTGTCTGCACAACCATCTTCCGGCCGCTTTCCTGCTCCTCTACTGACACTTGGTTGAGCTCACTTTGTTCAAATAGAAAAAGGTGGTCAAATCCGTTTCCGACCTTGATAATCTGCTCGTGGTCAGACTCTGCTGCTTCTCTTAATAGTTTACCAGTTTTCAGGTCAAACGGGGTTTCTTTTGCACGAATCCATTTGCCTGTCGGAATCGAATCGTCATCGAATTCTGCGATGGCATCACTTTTCATTGTAAGAGAGTGATTCAGCACATCCCTTCCGCTGTCTGCTGATAAATTAAAATATGCGTGGTTTGTCAGGTTGAGCCATGTATCTTTGTCCGAGCGCGCTTCGTAATCAATGGTGAATGTGTTGTCGCAGTCAAGACGGTATGTGACCTGCACTTCCAGATTCCCCGGATAGCCGCCTTCACCGTCCCTGCTGAAATGGGTGAGGATGACTTCTGCTGCATCCTCATGCTCCACGGTTTTTACGTTCCAGAAAACCTGATGAAAGCCATGCGGGCCTCCGTGCAAATGATGCTCGCCTTCGTTTGCTTCAAGTCTGTAAGGACCAAGCTCTGCATTTGGCACCCGTCCTGCGACGCGGCCGATGAGTGCTCCTAAATAATATGGATTTTCGATATACTGCTCAGCATGGTCATAAGCTAAAACAACATTCTCAAAATTTCCGTTTTTATCTGGTGCCATGATCGACGTGATCGTTCCGCCAAGGTTTAAGAAGCTGACCGAAAAGCCCTGGCCGTTTTCAAGCGTATATTTCTCAATGTTTTGCTGTGGGTGCGTGAGTATTGTTTCGTGAAGGATTTTCATTTTTATCGTTCCTCTCTCTTTTTAAACTCTGGATAAAATGACTAAAATGATTATTCCCTTCATTTGTTCTTTTAAAAACTCCCGCATCCTCTAATACTCTGCTGAATTTTAATCCTACTTCTTTTTTCAGGATCCCATCAGCTGTTGTTTTTTCAAACGATTGATAGTTTGAAAGCAAGTGCTGAACCCATGCCTCATGGTGCTCCGGGACTTCAGCCTCTTCTCCAACGAGGAACGCTTCTATTTGCTGAAGCTCATGTTTCAGACGCTCTGGAAGAACCGCCAAGCCCATGACTTCAATCAGTCCGATGTTTTCTTTTTTAATATGGTGCAGATCAGCATGCGGATGGAAAATCCCCATCGGATGCTCTTCGCTCGTTCGGTTATTGCGAAGGACGAGGTCCAGCTCAAAGCGGCCGTCTCTCATTCTCGCAATCGGCGTCACCGTTTGATGGGATTCGCCTCCTGTAAAAGCAATAATTTCTGCTTGTTCATTGGAATAGGATTTCCATGTATTCAGTACGTGCTCTGCTGCAGAAACGAGCGCCGCTTTATCTGATGATCGCAGTCTCAGAACCGACATTGGCCATTTCACCTTTGAGAAGGCTACCTCAGGAAAGCTTGCAATCTCGAATGTTTCTTCATCAGGAGCTTCCGCCATCGCAAACGTATACTTGCCCGCCTGATAGTGATCATGAGAGAGGATCGATCCGCCCACAATCGGAAGGTCCGCATTTGAGCCGATAAAATAGTGCGGAAACTGCTCAACGAAAGCAAGCAATCTACGGAAAGCATCTCCATTGATTTTCATGTCTCTGTGCTCGCCGGATAACACGATGGAATGTTCATTGTAATAAATGTACGGAGAGTATTGAAAATACCACTGCTCATTCTCAAGGTTCAGCTCGATCACACGGTGATTAGATCGTGCAGGGTGTCCGATGCGGCCTGTATAGCCTTCGTTTTCAGCGCAAAGCAGGCACTTCGGATACTTGCTTGCTGATTTGACTGCCCGTTCCCTTGCGATATCCCGCGGATCTTTTTCAGGTTTTGAAAGGTTGATTGTAATATCAATCTCTCCGTATTCAGTCGGCGTTTTATAATGGATGTTTTTCGCGATTCGTTTTGTCTGGATGTAATTGCTGTTTTGGCTCAGTTTGTAAAAATAATCTGTCGCGATTTCAGGTGACAGGCTGTAATACTCTTCAAACGTTTGCTGAATCGCAGACGGCTTATCAAGAAATACATTCATCAGATTGGCAGACAGCTTTTCTTTTTCATCAAAGGTTCCTTCAATGATGCCCCGTTCTGCTGCCTTCAGGACAATGATTTCAAGCAGGTCGGGTATGGGAAGCAGCGTTTCCGGCAGTTCGCATTCTTCATAGGCATCAATCCCAAGCAGACCGAGAATCTGGTTTCGGGCATACATCCGGTCTCTGTCTGTGATGAATTTTTTCTGGATGGCTTGCTCAACTAATTGATTGACGAATGAAGAATTGTTCATCTGGAATCCTCTCCATATCCGTTAGGTTTTGTTTGGTGCCAGTTCCATGCGTCCTGCAGGATCGTTTTGATATTCGTGCGGGATGGCTCCCAGCCGAGAATCGCTCTTGCTTTTTCGGATGAAGCGACAAGTGTGCTCGGATCGCCTGGACGTCTAGGTGCTGCCTTTGCAGGAATCGGATGGCCTGTTACTTCTCTTGCTTCCTTAATCATTTCATTAACCGAGAAGCCCTGGCTGCTGCCGAGGTTCAAAATGATGCTTTCGCCTTGTCTGCTTAAATAGTTCAGAGCAAGCAGATGGGCGTCGATCAAATCTTCCACGTGGACGTAATCACGGATGCATGTGCCATCAGACGTTGCATAGTCATCTCCGAATACAGAGATGTACTCTCTTTGTCCTAATGCGACCTGCAGAATAATCGGAACCAAGTGTGTTTCAGGTGTATGATCCTCGCCGATTTCAGCTGTGGCTCTTGCTCCCGCAACATTGAAATAGCGCAGGGATACATAACGGATGCCGTATGCTTCCTCGCACCAGCGCATCATTTTTTCCATCATCAGTTTGGATTCGCCATAAGGATTTGTCGGGTTTGTACGTTCCTTTTCTGTAATCGGAATATACTTCGGTTCGCCGTATACAGCTGCGGTTGATGAAAAGACGATTTCTTTCACATCGTGCTTCTGCATGACTTCAAGCAGGACTTGCAGTCCGTAGACATTGTTGTGAAAATACTTGAGCGGCTGCAGGACAGATTCTCCTACTAACGAATTGGCTGCAAAGTGGAGCACCTGGGTGATGTCTTCTTTTTCAAACACGCTGTTTAAAAATGCCTGATCTCTCAGGTCGCCCTCGTAAAAACCAGCTTTCGGATGGATTGCTTCTTTGTGGCCGGTCTGGAGGTTATCGACCACGACAACGTCCACTCCCTGATCTGCTAATTGATAGACTGCATGGGAGCCGATGTAGCCGGCTCCTCCAAGAACTAAAACGCTCATATATGAACCCCCAATTCAATTTCGCATGCGCCGTCCCCGATATCTGCAATGTAGAAGGATGCCTCATAGCCGACTGCCTTTAGGTAAGATTGGCCGACTTCATCAAGGAAATCGCCGACACTTTCGCGCTCAACAATCGCAATCGCACATCCGCCAAAACCTGCGCCTGTCATGCGGGCACCGATGACGCCGTTCTGCATCCAAGCAGCCTCAACAAGTGCATCGAGCTCTGTACCTGTTACTTCATAATCGTCCCTCAAAGAGCGGTGGGAATCATTCATCAATTCGCCAAATGTATAGAGGTCGTTCTTTTCAAGAGCTTCAAGTGCGTAAATGGTCCGTTCGTTTTCACTGACAGCGTGACGCGCGCGCTTTCTCACGGTTTCATCTGCAATGGAATCTGCGTACTGATTGAATGTTTCCATCGAGAGTTCACCCAACGACTGCACGGGTACCTTTTCCTGCAGGATTTTCAAAGCATCTTCACATTCCTGGCGGCGTTCGTTGTATTTTGAAGCGGCAAGCTCTCTGCGTTTGTTTGTGTTCATGATCACGATAACGTGATGCTCTAACTGAATCGGAGCATAGCGGTATTGAAGCGTATTGCAATCCAGCAGCATGCCGCACGCTTTTTTCCCCATGCCGATGGCAAATTGATCCATGATCCCGCTGTTGACGCCGATGTATTGATTTTCAACGACCTGACCGAGCTTGACGAGCTCAATCTGGTCTATTTTCAGATTAAAGAGAGAATCAAGCATAACGCCTGTAACCATTTCAATGGAGGCGGACGATGATAAGCCTGCGCCGTTTGGAATGTTTCCATAGATTAAGAGATCAAGTCCCTCTTCAATGAGTAAACCGCGCTGCTTTATCGCTGCAATCATCCCTTTAGGGTAGTTCGCCCAATCATGTTCTTTCTGATAGCTCAAGTCATCAAGCGAGCACTCAACTATTCCCTTATCAGGAAAATTTACTGAGTACATGCGCAGTATCCGGTCTGAACGCTTTGACGCAAGCGCGTAGGTTCCGTACGTAATCGCACAGGGAAAGACGTGCCCTCCGTTGTAATCTGTGTGTTCCCCAATCAGGTTAATGCGTCCCGGTGCAAAGAAACTTCGATAGTCCCCGCTGCCGAACTTCTCCCTGAATAAGCCTTCTAATTCCCCCGCATTCATGATGAGTGTCCCCCTCGGTCCATGATTTTCGTTTCAAACGGCTGCAGTACTTCTCCTTCAAAAGCTGCTTCCTCGTGGTTGTGGTTCATGACAATCACATGACCGCCGCGAACCACTGCTTCAACACCGGGCTCGCTCTCGATGTATGAAATGCCTGATTCGTTTAAGACAGTTAAAGCTAACTCAGAAAGGACGCCTGATTCAGCACCTGTTCCAACGTAATACGCTTTTCCGTTTCCATACTCATTGACTGTTAAGGCCGCATAGTTTTTATAAAAACGGTCGCTGTAGGAATAAAGAGCATCTGCAGACGTTGTCCGGATAAGATCTCTCCAAACCTGTCCCTGTGCCTCTTTCTTGCCGTCTTTAGAAAGGATGGAAACGTGCTGTCCCGCATGAAGCGATTCCGCTTCATCGATTTCAATGCCAAGCAGTTCTTTTAATTGATAAGGCGATTTGTCGCCGAATGGAATGTTGTTGTCTTTGTTTTTCATGCCGGCACGGAATGAGAAGATCACAGTGCCGCCGCTTTCTGTGAAGGCTTTTAATCTTGCAGCAAGTTCTTCGTCTACGAGTGTAAGAACTGGTACAAGCACGACTTTATAATCTGAGAAATCATGATCGTATTTGAGAACGTCCACGGATACATTCACATCATGGAACGGCTGGTACAGGCGCATTAATTCGTTTGTAAACTCCAGCTGTGAGCTCTGCTGCTGAATGCGCATCGACCAGATGTTATCAAAGTCATAAAGCACGGCTACATCTGATTGGATTGGTGCCTCGAACACGTCTTCATGCTTGCGGATTTCTTTAAATACTTCCTGAACTTCGTAAAATTTTCGTGAACGGGTATTGTCGGCATCGATAATGCCAAGGCAATATTGCTCTGCCCCTCTGTTCATGCCTCTGAAGCGGAAGTAAAGCATGTTGCTGCATCCGTGTGCAAATGCGTGGTACGACCATAATTGCGCCTGGCCTGGTCTTGGAAGATACCCGATAATGTCATGACCCTGTGCTCCCATCAGCTGTTCGACAATCCAGAAGTTCTCGCGTTTGATGCCGCGGACAAATCCGAGCGTGAATGATAAGAAGGCTGGTGTGACAGGTTCTGTCAGCCCGCCCCAAACCGGGTAATTGTCATAAGACACAAAATCTAAGTCTCTTGAAAACTCGTTGTGGTCGAACCATTTTCCGAAGAAGCCGCCCGGGAGATTGGTTGTAACCTCTTGATGAGCTCCTTTTACCTTTTTCACTAGATTCAGATGCATCTTTGCGAACTCGCTTAGAGACTCGCTTCTGAATCTGGCCCAGTCGAGCATCATCGCCGGATTATGAACCGTGATCGTCGGCTTTGGAACCGGAATTTCCTCAAACGCGTTATACGTCTGTCCCCAGAAAATCGTTCCCCAGCACTTGTTCAGTTCATCAACCGAGTCATATTTTTTTGCAAGGAATGTGTGAAAAGCATCTCTGCACTGACCGCAGTAGCACATATCGCTGCCTTCATGGCCGAGTTCGTTATCAATCTGCCAGGACACGATGCCACTCTCGTTTTGATAGTGAGTAACCAGCTTTTCGACTATCGCTAAAGAATACGTTTGATAGTTTTTAGAGTTATAGCAGTACTGTCTTCTGCCGCCGAACGATTTCGGATGGCCATTTTCGTCTTCCAGCAGAATATCCGGATGTTTTTTTACGAGCCAGGCCGGGAACGTTGCGGTCGGTGTTCCAAACATGACCGCGATGCCTTCTTGCTTAAACCGGTTTATGACTGCGTCAAAAAAAGAGAAGTCATACTGACCTTCAGAAGGCTCCATTAAGTGCCAGGCAAATTCGCCGATGCGCACCATGTTGACGACCATTTCCTTCATTTTTTCAATATCTTCGCCGAACAGGGATGGATCCCAATGCTCTGGATAGTAATCAACGCCTAAATACATGTCTCATCCCCCATTTTTCGTTAAGTGGAATACGCTTGATTGAAAATCTCCGCCGCGCTCTGCATGGTTCTTGTTCACACCGTTGTACTCAACCGGAAGCGGCAGTCCTCTTTGCATCAATTCATCTCCGCCATACGCCTGATCTGACCCGTTCACACGGTATGTGCTGTTTGCATCAAGGCCCTCAAGCTTCAATGTCTGGATTTTCTTCGGATTTGGAGCGGCCAGTACTTGATACCAGCCGATGAATGCTTCTGTCTGATCCTTTGAGACGACCATCCACGCTGTTTGATTCGATTCAAACGGGCTGATCAATCGGTGAAAATCGCCGTTTCTGATTAATGTGCGGTGTAATTTATATGTTTCAATCTGAACTTTTACTTCTGCTTTTTCTTCATCGGTCATTTTGTTCGGATCCAGCTCATAGCCGAACGTTCCGAAGTATGCGGCATCACCGCGCGCCTTTAAGGATGTTCTGCGCAGCGTCTGATGATTTGGAATATCGGAAACGTGCGAGCCGATGCTGTAGATCGGATAGATAAAGGAAGATCCGTATTGAATTTTCAACCGCTCCACCGCATCCGTATCATCGCTTGCCCAGGCCTGGGGAGCATAATAAAGCATTCCTGCATCAAAGCGTCCGCCGCCTCCTGCACAAGATTCAAACAGCACATCAGGGTATTTCGAAGTCAGTCTTTCATACAGGTCGTAAACCCCAAGAATGTATCGGTGGAAAAATTCTCCCTGGCGATCCTGTCCGAGTGCTGCAGAATACGCTTCCGTGATGTTGCGGTTCATATCCCATTTGATATAGCTGAGCTTTGCTGATTGGATAATGGAGGAGATTCTCTCAAAGAGATAATCCACCACTTCTTCTCTTGTGCAGTCGAGCACCCACTGATTGCGCCCGTATGAAACCTGCCGCTCGGGATCATGAATGACCCATTCCGGATGCTTTGAAAATAAATCGCTTTCCTCTGAAATCATTTCAGGCTCAAACCATAGACCGAACTTAAGCCCTTCGTTTCGGACCGACTGTGACAAAGCGTCAATTCCGTCCGGTAATTTGTTTTTGTCCACAAACCAGTCACCGAGTGATGTCGTATCATCGTTCCGCTTGCCAAACCAGCCATCATCCAAGACGAATAATTCAACGCCGAGTTCCTTGGCCTGCTTGGCAATTGCGACGATTTTGTCTGCATTAAAGTCAAAGTAAGTGGCTTCCCAGTTGTTGATCAGAACAGGACGCTCTCTTTTTTGCCAGACAGGTGCAATGAGATGCTCTCTGAAGAGGTTGTGAGTGGACTGAGTAAGACCGTTCAGCCCTTGACTTGAGTACGTCATGACAGCCTCTGGCGTATGGAACGATTCGCCCGGGTTCAGGCGCCAGTTAAACTGGAACGGATGAATGCCCATTTGAATACGCGCTGTATCATAATGATCGACCTCAGCCTGCGCTAAAAAATTGCCGCTGTATACGAAGTGAAAGCTGTAGGCCTCCCCGCTTGTTTCAGTTGTATGCGGACGTTTCAGCGCCATAAACGGGTTATGGTGATGCGAGCTTGCTCCGCGAATGCTTGAAATCGATTGAATGCCGGTCTGCAGCTTTCGTTCTTTCACATGTCTCTCTCTTGACCATGTTCCGGCAAGATGGACCATTGTAAAATCATGATCGGCAAGATCGAGTGACAAGCTCATCATTCTTTCGATATCGACCGGCTGCTCTCCCTCGTTTTCAAGGCTTGCATGTCGTGTGATCGAAGAGCTGTTTTCAAAGATTGTATAGGAGAGTTTAAGTTTCAAATCTCTCACTTTATCAAGTAAGGTAATGATGAGCGTGCGCGCTTCGCCTGCATTGGCAAACGTAGCCGGCATGCCGGGGATGCGCTCTTTTCCATCAATCACTTCATAGGATGAATACTCAAACTTGCTGACAGAGCTTCCATTTGGATGCCGCAGGGAAATCGCCGGCTCTCTGAAATCGCTCGTTCCATACAGCGGGTATTCCTGACACACTGTCTCAAGGGAAAAGGCAGGATCATTCTTTTCAGGATGACAGCTTGCCGCAGTCGGAATATGATAAGCGGCAAAATGAGAGAAGTCAGGCTGATGGTTCAATTTTTTTCCGTAGTACAGCTGGCCAAGCTCACCGTTTTTCATGACATGAAAGATATAGCTGACCGTTTTGTTTGTAAGGTGGAATTGGTTGCGTTCTTCATTTATGAATATAGGCATCGCAGCGTGCTCCTTTAGCCAAGATTTGATTCATTCGTAAGAGTGATGGAATGTGCATTTGTTCCTTCTAGCTCGATAAGTAAAATCTCATTTGTTCCTTTTTTCAAAATAGGACCCGGCACGTACAGGCTTTTTTGAGGTCCTTCTGTGACCCAGTAGCGGCCAAGGTTAAAGCCGTTCACCCACACATTTCCTTTCGTCCAGCCTTCTAAATCAATAAAGGTATCCGCAGCTTCTTCAATTGAAAGTTCACCTTTGTAAAAACGCGGAAAGCGTTCATCTTTTCCTTCAATGAATGAAATGGCTTCCTCGTCAGGATTAAGCGAATAGACGTCCCAATGGAACCAGTACTGATTGCCGATCCAGAGGTTATCGATGATGCCCTTTTTATCCTTTAAATGCTTGCCGTAATTGACGCGTCCCATGTTTTCAACAAAGATTTCAAGGATGTTTTCCTTCTCGCTGAAGGGCAGCTTAATCGTTTTTTCTGCATCATTGCGGTACACGGTGCGCTCGAGCTTTCCGTTAATATAAATAAACGCTCTGTCACGGATTGGCGTGATATCCACTTCAAGCTCGCCTTGCTTTGTGATCGTTGTTTTGTAAAGGATATAGCCGTAGTTCTGATTCAGTTCCTCCATTGATTTTGGAGCAATAAGCGTTTCCGGTGCTTTTTGCTTCAGAAAATCGAACACACTCATTTGCTGTGTAAGCTGAACGGTTCCATAGTGTTTCTTTTCAGACGGAACCGGGTTTTCATTGGGAACAACCGTGTATTTAGACAGCACCTGCTTCACAGCACGGTATTTTTCCGTCGGGTCTCCCCATTCTGTCAAAAGTGCGTCGTAATCATAGCTTGTAATGGTCGGAGTGTAGAATTCATAATGATTTGCCCCGTTCATGTACCCGAAGTTCGTTCCGCCGTGGAACATATAGAAGTTAACGGAAGCACCCTGTGACACCATTTTTTCGTATTCTGCCGCTACAGCAGCAGCCTCTCGCGTATGATGCTTGCCGCCCCAATGATCGAACCAGCCGATCCAGAATTCGGCGCACATTTTCGGAGAATTCGCTCGAAACGTTTCGAGCGCGGCAAAGGCTTCCTCAGAGCGGGAGCCGAAGTTCAAGGTTGTCACAGCGTCCTGCATGGAGCCGTGCTGGATGAACTCTGGTCCGTCTGAGGTGAATAATAGAACATCAATTCCAGCCTCTTTAAAAAGCTCTGCTGAAGCATTCAAATACTCAAGGTCGTTGCCGTAAGCGCCATATTCATTCTCTACCTGAACGGCGATAACCGGACCGCCGTTTGACGTTAGATGCGGTACGATTTTCGGCATCAGGACGTTAAAATAGGAGCGCAGATGCTCAAAAAAGACAGGATCTGAGCTGCGGAGCGCCATGCCATGCTCCTTCAGCAGCCACCCTGGAAATCCGCCGAACTCCCACTCTGCACAGATATAGGGAGCCGGTCTGAGGATGACGTACAGGTTCAGTTCTTCTGCTTTTTTTATAAAGCGTTCAAGGTCTGCTAATCCTTCAAAGTAAAACTCGCCCTTTTTAGGCTCATGGACATTCCAAGGTATATAGGTTTCAACCGTATTCATGCCGAGCTGCTTCAATTTGAGCAGCCGGTCCTCCCAGTACTCCGGAACGACCCGGAAGTAATGGATGCTGCCGGATAAAATCTGAAACGGCTCATCATTTAAATAAAACTGGTTCCCCTTTGTTGTCAGCATCTAATTTCCCCCTATTTCACAGCACTGCCGAGCATGCCTGAGATAAATTGCTTTTGCAATACTAAGAAGAAGATAATGATTGGAATCGTAGCGATCGAAACACCCATCATGACTTGACCGTAATCAATGTATGAAAGACCCATTAAGCTTGAAAGTGCTACCGGGAATGTGTACATGCTTGCATCATTTAACACAACAAGCGGCCACATGAAGCTGTTCCACTGTGTCATGAACAAGAAGATCGATGCTGCCGCAAGCGCCGGACGCATAGATGGTGCAACAACTTTAAAGAAGATTTTCAGTTCCCCTGCTCCGTCTAATCTCGCTGCTTCAATCAGCTCTGTCGGGAATGCAAGGAAGTTCTGTCTTAATAAGAAAATCGCGAATGGATAGCAAAGCTGCGGTGCAATGACCGCAAAGTACGTATTCAGCAAATTCAGCTCAGACATCATGCGGAACAGCGGAATCAATGTTGCTTGATACGGAATCATCATTGACAGTAAAAACGCAGTAAAGATAAAGTTTCTGCCTTTGAATTCAAATTTTGCAAGAGCATATGCTGCAAGCGAACATACGGCGAGCGCTGCGACTACATATAAAAGTGATACAAACAGAGAGTTGAACATAACCTGCGGAATATTAATGGATGCATTCAGGTTTTGGAAATTCGTCATCAGCTGATCGCCAGGCGTCAGTGTCGGCGGATTCGTAAACATCTTTCCTGAATCATTTGTTGCACCGATAAACATCCAGTAAAATGGGAAAATCGAGATAATCAGGAAAAGCATTAATAAACTGTACATGCCTAGCTTCTGCGGCAATTTTTTGCTGCGCTTCTTCTTTGTTTCGGTTAGGAAATTCGTCTGGATGGTATTGCTCGTTTCTGCATTCATTATCTATCACCTGCCACTTTAAATTGAATGAACGTTAGGATGCCTACTAACACAACCACGATGTATGCAATGGCTGATGCGTAGCCGAACTGGAAGAATTCGAATCCGTTTTGATAGATGTATAAGCCCAGTGTCATCGTTGAATCCGCCGGTCCGCCTTTTGTTAAGTTGAATGGCTCATCGAATAGCTGCAGCGTTCCGATTGTCGATAATGTTCCTGCGAACAAAATGACCGGCTTCAGCTGCGGAATGGTAATGTAGAAAAACTGTCTGATCTTTCCTGCACCGTCTAAAGAAGCAGCCTCATACATATCGTTTGGAATGTTTTGCAGAGCTGCAAGGAAGATAACCATGTTGTATCCCGTCCATCTCCATGTCATCGCAAGAATGATGGATGCTTTTGCCCAAAAGCTGTCTGACAGCCATGGGATCGCTTCCATACCTAAAAATCCAATCACCGTATTAATGATTCCTTCCTCCTGAAGCATAATTGAGAAAAGGATGGAATATGCCACAAGTGATGTTACGGCTGGAAGGAAAAACGATACTCTGAAAAATCCTTTTAATCTCAGAAGTCCGCTGTTCAGCACACTTGAAAGCACAAGCGCCAGAATCAGCATGATCGGAACCTGAACGATAAAGATGATAAATGTATTCATAAGGGCTTTATGGAAAATTTCATCCTTGAATAACGTGACGTAATTATCGAATCCGGTAAAGGTATATTCCCCTGCCTCAAAGGTTTGAAAGCTTAACAAAAGAGATGAAAAGATCGGATATACTGTAAAAATGATAAAGAGTATAACTGCAGGGGCGATAAACATATAAGGAAATAAACGTGTTTGACTCATGCAAGATCCCACCTTAAATTAGGAAAGGGCTGAATTAGATTCGGCCCTTTCTTTTTCATTTTTCAATGTATTATTTAATTCTGTTATCCAGGCGTTTCTGTGCTGCCTCGAATGCTTTTTCAATAGACACCTTGCCGCTTACTGATTCAGACTGGGCTTTGATTGATTCATCCATTGCCAGTGAATAGTTGCCTGTGTAGTTAACAGATGGAATGCTGTCCATTTGCTCTGTGAACGTGCTCCAGATCGGCTGATTCGAGAAGAACTCCTGCTCTTCAGTGAAGATCGGCTCATCATAGATTGTGTTAAGTGTCGGGAATAAGCCGCCTTTCATTGCTTCAAGCTGTGTTTCTTCATCTGTTGAGAAGTATTCCATGAAGTCATATGCTTCTTGTTTTTTATCCGTAGATTGCATGATGACGTAGTTGCTTCCGCCTAAGTTAGAAGCACGGTTTCCGCCTTCTTCAAATGCAGGAAGAGGAATAACGCCCCACTTGCCTGATGTATCCTTGCCTTGTCCAGTGATGGAGCCTGATAGCCATGCGCCAGATGGTGCTGCTGCAACCTCGCCGCTTACCATGGCGCTGATCCATGCATCCCAGCCGACTGTATTTTTCACTAAGCCTTCATCTTTAAGCTGCTTGATCACTTTTGCAGCATTCATTGATTCTTCTGATGTTAAAGCAAGCTCTCCTTTATCATCAAAGTAAAGGGAACCCTGCTGATTCATCATCATGCGGTAAAGACCGTCGTCACCGTTTAAATCAAGTCCAAGCATTGGTTTGCCTGTTTTTTCTTTAATGACTTTACCCGCTTCAACAAATTGCTCCCATGTTTGAATATCTTCTGCTTTTACGCCAGCTTCTTCAAAAATATCTGTGCGGTAAAAGACGCCTGTCGGACCGCCGTCAAACGGGAAGCCGACAATTTTATCATCAACCGTTAAAAGGTCTGTTTTACTTGAAGGAAATTTATCAGCCTGCTTATCAAAACCGTACTCTTTTAAATCTAAAAATGCTTTAGGATAAGATTCTGCATATCCTTGAATGCGGTCATCTTCAACAAGGACGATGTCAGGAAGACCTTGCCCGCCAGCCTGCAGACCTGTTGTTAATTTCGAATAAACATCTTCTCTCCCGATTTCTACAATCTCAAGTTCAAAATCAGGATTTTCTTTCTTATAGCGTTCGGCCGCTGCTTCAAGTACAGGAACGTTGATGTTCCAAGCCCAAGCCGTCAATTTTTTGTCGTCTTTGCTTGTTTTTTCAGAAGATCCTCCTGAACAAGCAGAGAGCATGCCGATGATTAGAACCAGACTAATCAAACCTATTACCTTTTTCATGTTTTACCCCCTATTAATCTTAATCAAAAGATACTGACCGCAAAAATGAAATCGTTTACAAAATTAATAATAGAATAATAGTCGGAAAATTTCAAGTAAAATTTAACTAAAAGTTTTTACTATTTTACCTTTCGTTTTACTTAAATAATTCTCATCCAAAGAAAAAGGCGCCGGAATATCCATCCGCGCCTTTCTATTATTGAATTTTTCTCTTTTATCATCTTAAAAATTGAACTATATTACCATATTCTTTTTACTTAAAATTCTGTTATTCTCTGATGCATGTTTTACTTCAGTCAATCTCGATTTTAGTTGATGTCTTCTTTGGAATCGTGATTTTCAAGACACCATTCCGGTAGTTCGCCTTTAAATTTCTTTTTACAGCTGAAGGGGGAATAGGAATTGATTGTTTGCCGTTTTTCTTCTCATTTTTCGCTGATTTTACTGTGATGATCAGATCTTCTCCGAGAATTTCAAGTTTAATATCCTCTTTTTCAATTCCTGGCAATTCTGCTTTCACAACAAATGCTGCATCCGTTTCATCCGTCATAACCTGAAATCCTTTTGGAGCAAATGATTGTTTGAAATAGTCGTCGATGCTTCCGAGAAGGGTATTCTTTGGCCGCGAGACAAAAAAATCATTGATCAATTTCATCGGATCTTTTCCGTTTGAATCCATGTTCAATCCTCCTGACATACGTTCATTTATATCTCATTATCATATGTAAGAATGCTGCTGTTTGCCTATCCGGAAAATTGTTGTTTTGTTATAAATCTGACTGCACATAATACGTAATATTAAAAGAAAAAATTATCATCTGAAAATTCTAAATAGTTTTACTTTAATTCTTTTTAGGAAGCGCTTACGTATATGTGCGCCATAGCTCACAAGCGCTCAAATCCGCGCCATGCCTGTTTCATTTCCTTGAAACAGGGGGAATAGTTTGTTAGGTTAGGAAACCGTAGGGCTGAACGGATTGCAATATTTGGATCTTTATCACACTATCACTTATGTCAAAGGAGAGATTTGGTGGAAATTGGAACAATTGTATCACTCGGAATTTATTTTGTCGGCATGCTTCTTATTGGTTTCTATGCCTTCAAAAAATCAACAAATGATGTATCTGGCTACATGCTGGGAGGACGCGGGCTCGGACCTGCAGTAACTGCTTTGTCGGCAGGTGCATCTGATATGAGCGGCTGGATGCTGATGGGGCTTCCCGGTGCGATGTACACAACCGGATTATCAAGTATGTGGATCGCAGTTGGTTTATCTATCGGAGCTTATCTGAATTATATTCTTGTGGCTCCTCGCCTGCGTACCTATACAGAGGTAGCAAATGACTCAATTACAATCCCGGACTACTTCGAAAACCGCTTTAAAGACACGTCACGCATGCTCCGTTTTGTTTCTGCAATCGTTATTATTATTTTCTTCACACTCTACACATCTGCAGGATTAGTATCAGGCGGACTTTTGTTTGAGTCAGCCTTTAAAACGGATTACCTGTTCGGTATGCTTCTTACAGCAGGTGTTGTCATGGTTTACACTCTTTTTGGCGGATTTCTTGCCGTCAGCTTAACCGATTTCGTGCAGGGCATCATCATGTTCCTCGCACTGATTCTGGTTCCAGTCGTTGCATTTATGGAACTTGGAGGAGTGGGGCCTACATTTGACGTTGTCCGTGAGATAGACCCGACTTACTTGGATATTTTTAAAGGAACATCAGTTATTGGCATTCTTGGATTTTTAGCTTGGGGACTTGGTTATTTTGGCCAGCCTCACATTATCGTGCGTTTTATGGCGATTTCATCAATTAAAGAACTCAAGCCTGCACGAAGAATTGGGATGGCCTGGATGATTATCTCGATTATTGGCGCACTGCTGACAGGACTTGTCGGTATTGCTTATATTAATCAGACAGGAGCTTCTCTTGCAGACCCTGAAACAATCTTCATCAAATTTGCCCAGGTGCTTTTCCATCCGTTCATAACAGGGTTCCTGCTTGCAGCAATTCTTGCAGCTATCATGAGTACCATTTCATCACAGCTGCTTGTTACTGCGAGTGCCCTGACAGAGGATTTTTATAAAACGTTCTTTAAACGAAATGCATCTGATAAAGAGCTTGTATTTATTGGAAGACTCGCGGTATTGCTTGTTGCAATCGTAGGTGTCCTCCTATCCTTGGAACCTAGCGACACCATCCTTTCCCTAGTCGGATACGCATGGGCAGGATTCGGTTCTGCATTCGGACCGGCCGTGCTGCTCAGCTTATATTGGAAACGCATGACGAAGTGGGGTGCGCTTGCCGGTATGATCGTCGGTGCTGTCACAGTGCTGATTTGGGTAAACGTCCCTGCACTGAAAGAATTCATGTACGAAATGATTCCCGGCTTCTTCTTAAGTTTACTTGCTGTTTACGTAGTCAGCTTGATCACAAGCAGACCTTCTAAACGCGTTCAAAATACGTTTAACGAAATGGAAGAAGTTTTAGAGGAAGAAACAAAGTAAGAAATGTTAAAACGCTTAGGAGGCTGAATCTTCCTAAGCGTTTTTCTTTTGTGCTTTATTTCTTTGATTTCTGAAATAGAGATGTATCATAATCGCTACCAAAAAACCGATAGAAAACACGATATCTTTTATTAAATCATCGATGAAAAAAAACATGGATAACAAACTGAATACGAACAAGATACCGGATAAAAATAAAAACGCATTTAACCTTTTTTCATTCACCTGGATTCACCTCACAAAAAGAGCTTAAACAAACGTTTGTTTAAGCTCTTTTCTCCTTCTATTACAGCGTTTCCGATGTTGTTTTTGCCTGAAGGTGAAGCAATAAATAATCCGGTCCGCCCGCTTTTGAATCTGTACCGGACATGTTGAAGCCGCCAAATGGCTGATAGCCAACGATCGCACCTGTACAGCCGCGGTTGAAATACAGATTTCCGACGTGGAAGTCTTCGCGAGCTTGTTCGATGTGCTCACGGTTGTTTGTAAGGACTGCCCCTGTTAAACCGTAGTCCGTGTTGTTGGCAATTTCAATCGCATGATCAAAATCTTTTGCTTTCGTAAAGCCGACAACCGGACCGAAGATTTCCTCCTGCATCAAGCGTGCTTTCGGATCAAGATCCGCAATGATTGTAGGCTGAATAAAGAAGCCTTTAGAGCTGTCTCCTTCTCCTCCTGCAACGAGCTTCCCTTCTTCTTTGCCGATTTCTACATAACTCATAATTTTATCAAATGCAGCCTGATCGATGACAGGACCCATGAAATAGGATTGGTCTGCTGTATCGCCGACTGTTAATTCTTTTGTTAGTTCAACTGCGCGATTCAGGACCTGATCATACACATCCTCAACGATGACTGCACGGGAACAAGCAGAACATTTTTGTCCTGAGAATCCAAATGCAGATTTCACGATTGATTGTGCAGCTAATTCCAAATCTGCGTCTTTATCAACGACAATCGTATCCTTGCCGCCCATTTCAGCAATAACGCGCTTCAGCCAGATTTGGCCTTCATTCACTTTAGAAGCACGCTCATAGATGCGTGTGCCTACGTCACGTGAACCTGTGAAGCTGATAAAACGGGTGCGCGGGTGATCAACTAAATAATCGCCAACCTCAGCGCCGCTTCCAGGCACGAAGTTCAATACCCCTTTAGGAAGTCCGGCTTCCTCCATCACTTCAACAAACTTGGCCGCAACGACCGGAGTAGTCGAAGCCGGTTTTAACAAGACTGTGTTGCCTGTTACGATAGCTGCGATTGTCGTTCCTGCCATAATCGCAAACGGGAAGTTCCACGGGGAAATAATAATCCCTGCACCTAAAGGAATGTAGCTGTAACGGTTGTACTCACCCGGACGGCTTTCAACTGGCATGCCATCCTTTAATTTCATCATTTGGCGGGCATAATACTCAATGAAATCAATCGCTTCTGCTGTATCCGCATCCGCTTCATTCCAAGGCTTGCCTGCTTCTTTCGTTAAAAGCGCAGAAAATTCATGTTTGCGGCGGCGAATGATCGCTGCAGCACGGAATAGAATGTCCGCACGTACTTCCGGCTTCACTTTGCGCCATGTGTTAAATGTCTCATCTGCCACTTGCATAGCTTTCTCGGCTAACTCCCGGTTCGCCTTCGAAACGCGGCCAATCACCTCTTCTTTATTTGAAGGATTCACAGAAACAATTTTATCCTCTGTGGAAATACATTCTCCGCCAATGACCAAGTGATAATCCTGCCCTAAATATGACTCAACAAGCTTCAGGCCTTCAAGATAGGCTTTCTTATTCTCTTCTGCTGAAAAATCAGTAAATGGTTCGTGTTTGTACGGTATCATGATTCAAATTCGCCTCCCTGCAAGTATGAAACGTTTACACCCCCATTCTAACGAAAGAGATGGAAACTTTCAAACTATGGTAAACTGTCACAATATTAAGTTTATTATGTTCAGAGAGTAGGAGAATAGCTAGCTTGAAGGGGAAGACTGGGTTTGAAGCCCCGGATAGTCAGGGCTTCGTTTCTGCTAGTTGCACTGAATCTGGAATCCCGCTTGAGCAATTCACCTAGAAAAATGGCCATCTCTAGTTCCACCCATCGAAAAAAACCACCCCACAATGTGAGATGGCTAATCATTTATTGATAAATATGAACGGTCGGTTTTTCCTGTCCAGGTTTGCGGACGATCAATGCCTCTTGGCCGCTAGTTGAATTGATGTTTACTTCAACTGAAACATAGTCAGGGAAATAGTCTACGACTTTCCCAGTGACAAACTGGGTAAAGGCAATGACTTCTGATTTTCCGTAGAACTGCATTGGTATATCAATCTTCAATTCTTGCATTTCTTCCCCTTTGTAAAAGGCTTTGCCGATCACGCCTGTGTAATTAGGGAAAAATTCGTCGATATCCTGTTTGAATCGCTCAAAGAGATTGGCATCCTCGCGGTAGTCTTCTGTACCTTGAGGCGATGGGAAGAAGACGTATTCCTCATCAATGCTGTCCCATTTGCCGATTTGATTGCTGCCCCCGTCTACTACTGTACTTGCGATAAAACTTCCCGGGACAATGGATGACTTCGGCGCTTGCTTGTATAAGGCAATGACAACTGGTACATTTTCAAGACCTTTTTGAGTTCGTACACGTTTGATGACTTCTTCAGCCATCTTTTTCCCCTCTGCTTCAAGCTTCTGAGGATCGATGACATATTCTCTTTGCGGCTCACCGACTGCTTCACGGTAATAATGAACCGAGTTTAAAGCAAGCCCAATGACAACTCCGCCAAGCTCAACTGTATTTTCGCCTTTGCGGACTAAGTAATTGTGTTCAAGCATGTGGGCTAAGTAGATTGGGCTTTTTTCGTTTTGTTGTATAAAATCGCCTTCGGTACTTGCTAGTGGGTTGAGACCCTCATTTTTGAACGTTTCCTTACTCGCTTTAGCTTTTTCCTGCGCTTCTTTCAATTTATCCCCTTGAAGTTTGCGGCCAAGCCAAGACCGCACTGTCAACTCATCCAGATACTGACCTTCCTGATAAAGATGATTGTCTGGAGAAAATTCTTCCTGCGCCACTCTCATCAGTCCCGTTTCGAATTCGTCGATGTCTAATCGGGTATTGATATTTTCAGCAACAAGTCCCCTTGCTTTTCCTTCTTTAAAAGGAAGGATCATTTTATAGTAAGAATCTGAAATGTTGTATTTAGGAATGATCGCTTTTTCGGTTGATTCATCTTCCGTTTCCCGCACGATTTCCTCTTGATCGCCAAAGCTGGGTGCGCAGGCTGAAAGGAATAAACAGCCTGCGAGCAGCATTACCATTACTTTTTTCAAGTCGGAATACACCTCTTATTTTCTTAGTTCCTCAAGCAGTTTCGTCTCATCCCAAATGTCGATGTTTAACTCTTGAGCCTTTGAAAGCTTGCTTCCTGCATCTTCCCCGGCAACGACTAAATCTGTTTTTTTGCTGACGCTTCCGGCTACCTTGCCGCCAAGCGCTTCAATTTGGTCTTTTGCTTCATTTCGGGAAAGCTCTTCTAGTTTCCCCGTTAAAACGACCGTTTTGCCTGCAAAGAAGGAATCTGATTCCTCTGCTTTTACTAGCTTTGGTCCTAAGTAAGCCATATTCACTCCGCATGATTTCAGCTCGGAAATCAGCTCATTCATCTCAGGCTGTTCAAAATAAGTCACGACGGCATCCGCCATCTTATCGCCAATTTCATTAACCGCAATAATCTCATCTCTTGAGGCTGTTTGCAATCGTTCCATTGTCTCAAAATGCTGCGCAAGCGTTTTTGCTGCCTTTGCGCCGATGAAACGGATGCCAAGACCAAACAGCAATCTCTCAAGTGAGCTTTGTTTTGAGTTTTCAATCGCCTGAAGCAGGTTGTCCACTGATTTCTCACCCATCCGTTCAAGCTCAAGCAGCTGCTCTCGGGTCAATTTGTATAGATCGGCAACATCCTTAATCAGGTTTTCTTTGAAAAGCTGGGCAATAACCCGCTCACCAAGACCATCGATGTTCATCGCATTTCTAGATACAAAATGAATTAATCCCTCGCGAATCTGCGCCGGGCACTTAGGATTGATGCATCTAAGTGCAACCTCGCCTTCAATCCTGACAAGCTCGCTTTCACATTCAGGACAATGCGTCGGCATTTTGAACTCTTCCTCGTCGCCAGTGCGGTGCTCGAGAAGCACATTGACAACCTCGGGAATAATGTCTCCAGCCTTTTTAATAACGACGTAGTCACCAAGACGAATGTCTTTTTCACGAATGAGATCTTCATTATGAAGAGAAGCGCGTTTTACTGTTGTACCAGCAACACGTACAGGCTCCAGGAGTGCAGTTGGTGTAATGACACCAGTGCGTCCGACCGTTAATTCGATATCAATCAGCTTCGTCATTACTTCTTCTGCAGGAAACTTATAGGCAACTGCCCAGCGCGGGCTTTTGGCTGTAAAACCAAGCGCCTCCTGCTGTTCAATCGAATCTACTTTGATTACGATGCCGTCAATTTCATATGGCAGATTAGCTCTTTTTTCCTGAAGGGATTCAATCAGCGTTATCACTTCGTCAATTGAATCACATCTGCGGCGCTCTGTATTCGTTTTAAAACCAAGCTCCTCAAGGGCATCAAGTCCTGCACTTTGAGTGGCCGCTCCAGTTTCTTCACCAAGGTCTGCAATACTATAGACGAAAATATTCAGATTTCGTTTCGCCGCAATTTTAGGATCAAGCTGGCGAAGGGAGCCTGCAGCCGCGTTGCGGGGGTTGGCAAACGGCTCTTCTTCGAGCTGAATTCTTGTTTCGTTTAATTTCTCAAAAGACGATTTTGGCATGTAGGCTTCGCCGCGCACTTCAATTGAAAGGTTTTTCTTTAATTTAAGCGGAATGGACCGGATTGTTTTTAAGTTTTCGGTGATATCTTCGCCTGTTGTGCCATCCCCGCGCGTTGCACCTCGAACGAATGCACCGTTTTCGTATGTGAGAGACACGGCGAGTCCATCAATCTTCAGTTCAACCATATACTGAACATCATCGCCGACTGCCTGTCTCACGCGGCGGTCAAAATCTCTGATATCCTGCTCATTGAAGGCATTTCCAAGGCTTAGCATCGGTTTCTTATGCTGCACCTTTTTAAACCCTTCAAGGATATTGCCGCCGACACGCTGCGTTGGGGAATCAGCCGTCTTCAGCTCAGGATACGTTTCTTCAATCTCAAGCAATTCTTGAAGAAGCTGATCATACTCAGAGTCAGGCACAGTCGGTTTATCAAGAACGTGATATTCATAGTTGTATTTATTTAATAAGTCATGCAGAGTTTCTGCACGTTGTTTGGCTGCATTCATATCCATCCAGGGTCCATTCCTTTCCTTTAACGATCTACACTTTTTGTATCGGAGCAAACTTGGCAAGCAGGCGTTTAATGCCTACAGGGCTTGGGAATGCAATATCAAGCTCTTTGCCTTCTCCTTCGCCTTTCACACTGACAACTGTGCCGATCCCCCACTTTTTATGCTCTGCTTTATTGCCGACAGCCCAGGCAATTTCGTCTCCGCCTGTTGAAGCCGCCATCGGTCTGTTGACCTGAGGGCGTCTTTCCGGCCGGGTTTTTGCAGCAAATGGAGAAGGGCTCTTTTTCACTTCATTTAGATTCTCCAGCAGTTCAGACGGAATCTCTGAGATAAAACGGGATTCAGGATTCATGCTTGTACGTCCGAAAAGAGTTCTCATTTTTGCATTCGTAATGTACAGTTCTTTTTCGGCGCGGGTAATGCCGACATAGGCAAGACGTCGCTCTTCTTCCATCTCCGCTTCTTCCATAAGAGAACGGCTGTGGGGGAATACGCCTTCCTCGACACCCATCAAGAAAACAACCGGAAACTCCAGTCCTTTCGCAGAGTGAAGAGTCATCAGCACAACAGCTTCTTTAGAGGCTTCCTCATCTTCATCTAATTTATCAATATCCGCAACTAAAGCCAAATCGGTTAAAAAGGCAACTAAGCTTTTATCTTCACTGTTTTTCTCAAAGTTTTGCGTAACAGATAAAAACTCATCAATATTCTCAAGACGGCTTTGTGCTTCGATTGTTTTTTCCGTTTTCAGCATGTCGCGGTAGCCTGTCTTTTCAATGACTTCCTCTGCAAGCTCAGTGACAGACAGGTAATCCTGCATGTTTGTCAGATTGCGCACAAGCTCGCGGAAATTAACCATCGCACTGACAACACGCGCACTGACGCCTGCAAATTCGATTTGTTCGATCGCACCGAACAGAGATAAATCATTGTCCAGCGCATACTGGGCTATTTTATCGACTGAGGTGGAGCCTACACCGCGCTTTGGTGTATTAATAACTCGCGCTAGGCTGATATCATCGTCAGGATTAGCAATTAATCTTAAGTATGCCAGGATATCTTTAATTTCTTTTCTGTCGTAGAACTTAATCCCGCCAACGATCGTGTAATTGATGTTTGATTTGAGGAGGATTTCCTCGATTACACGGGACTGGGCATTCGTGCGGTAGAGAATCGCAAAATCAGACAGCTTTCTTCCTTCTGAAGAGACAAGCTGATTGATTTTCCCAGCTACGAACTGTCCCTCTGCTGATTCACTGTCAGCGCGGTAATAGTTGATCTTCTGGCCCTCATCATTTTGAGTCCAAAGATTTTTCGCTTTGCGGTTCATGTTGTTTTTAATAACACCATTTGCCGCTTCAAGGATACGCTGTGTGGAACGGTAATTCTGCTCAAGCAAAATCACGCTCGCCGTCGGGTAGTCTTTTTCAAAAGAAAGAATGTTCGCGATATCCGCACCGCGCCAGCGATAAATCGACTGATCGGAATCACCGACAACACATAGATTCTGAAAACGTGATGCAAGCATTTTAACCAATAGGTACTGGGCCTTATTCGTATCCTGGTACTCATCCACATGAATAAACTGAAATTTGCGCTGGTAGAATTCAAGCACTTCAGGAACACGCTGAAACAGCTGAATCGTTGTCATGATTAAATCATCGAAATCAAGCGACTGGTTTTTCAGGAGCTTTTTTTGATAATCCTTGTAAACATCGCTTGCAACCTGTTCATACATGCCGCCCGCTGTTTTTTCAAACTCTTCAGGTGTGATCAGTTCATTTTTCGCTCCGCTGATGCTTCCTAAAATACTGCGGGGATCAAATTTCTTTGGATCGATATTGCGATCTTTAAGAATCGATTTAATGACAGAAAGCTGATCAGTCGTATCGAGAATCGAGAAGTTTCTGCTGATTCCAATCCGGTCGATATCTCTTCTTAAAATACGGACACACATGGAGTGAAACGTCGAAATCCAAATATCATCCGCACCTGGTCCGAGCAGCTTTCCGATCCTTTCTTTCATCTCGCGTGCCGCTTTATTTGTAAAAGTAATGGCTAGAATATTCCAAGGTGCTACGCCCTTTTCCACCATTAAATAAGCAATTCTTCTTGTGAGCACACTCGTCTTGCCGCTTCCTGCCCCGGCCATTATTAAGAGCGGTCCATCTGTTGCCTTGACCGCTTCTTTTTGCATATCGTTTAAGCCATTCAATAATTGATCTGTTAAAAATTGCACGTTCCGGACACCACCTTATATCAAACGTATGTTCTTATTTTATCTCAAAATGTGAGCTTTATGCAATCAGGGTTTTACTGCTTTTACTGTTTTCAGAGCTGAACCAAAATCATCATAGATGACATTGCCGATTACCACAACATCCGCGTATTCAGCCATTTCAGCTGCCTGTTCAGGCGTTTCAATGCCGCCGCCGTAAAAGAGTTTGGTAGAGGATAAGACAGAGCTTGCAGCCTGGACCACATTTACGTCTCCGTAAGTTCCGCTGTATTCTAAATAAAAGATCGGCATATGGAACATGTTTTCAGCCATTCGGGCATACGCCATGACATCATCTGCTGCAAGCTCCGTATTCGCTTCTGTAAGCTTTGCCGCTTTGCAGTCACCATTTAAAATACAATAGCCTTCTACAATCAGCTCATCCCAGCTCATGATCTCGCCATATTCTTTTACAGCTTCATGATGCAGTCCCATTACCCATTTCGTGTTCGTGCTGTTCATGACCGACGGGATAAAATACAAATCAAATCCCGGTATAATCGACTCAATTTCAGACACCTCAAGCACACAAGGTACAAGGTATCTCCTGATTCGGGACATTAAGTTTAACACATTATCCATCGTCACATTGTCGCTTCCGCCGACGATGATCGCATCTGTTCCGGATTCACATATTATTTCTAGATTTTCATCGCTTATCTCTTTATCTGGATCGAGTTTGAAAACATGTTTCCACTCGGTAACGTCGTACATGGTCTTTCCTCCTAACAATCGGGTTCCACCTGAAACATTATATCAAATTAACGCCCTGCAAAAAACGGACAGGTGCTATGAAGGTTTTGACAATCTGTTCACGTAATCGGGGTTTGGGGCGTTTTAAGGCAGTATACATTTTTTATGACAGCAAGATTTTCCTTGTTTCAAGGTGTCATAGCCCCTATATAGAACACTTTTTTCAGCCTTCTTCCGGTTTTCGCACTCCATTTCTTCTCTGCCGAAACCTTCTGCATGTCTTTAGACAATATCGTGCAAATAGAAATCCTCATAATTCAAATACAAAATGAAGATAATACTCCCATGGAGGGATTGCATTGAATTTTAAGAATCCAATTTGTTCGTCTGAGCTTGGTACATTGTGGCTTACATATCAGGAAAAAACAATGATTTTAAGAATATTAGAGTATTTCATGGAAAAATCAGAAGATCAGCAGGCAAAAAACATTATGGGAGGCTTGTGGCAGGAGCTCAATCATTTTGTCATCAAAATAGAAGACATTTTTGAAGGTGAGGGAGTCGTTATACCAAGAGGTTTTACAAAAGAGGATGTAAACCTGGAGGCTCCGAAGCTTTTTGATAATGGCTTTGACATCATGCTGCTCCGCATTTTAAAAGAGGTCAGCATGGGGATGTATACACTAAATATGAATATGGCTTACCGTGAAGATGTCATGTCCATATATGAAGGACTGACAACGGTGACTCAGAAGGTGTATAAGCTATCTACTCATTATCTACTGGACAAAGGCATCTTAACGCTTCCTCCGATCGTTGACAAGCCAAAGAGCACTGAGTTTATTGAAGATAAGAACTACCTGAGCGGTTTCTCTTTTTTTAAAAATAACCGCGCCTTAAATGATATTGAAATTGGTTATCTTCATCATGGCATTGAAACAAACAACATCGGCATGCAGCTGATATCAGGTTTTGCGCAGTGTTCAACAGACAAAGCGGTTAAAAAGTATTTTTTAAAAGGAAAAAAGCTTGCTAAAAAACAGATTGAACTGTTTGAAGAACTTCTTATGGACAGTGATGTGCAATTCTCTGCAGGTTCAGGAGGGAACGTCACTTCTTCCGCAGTAGCCCCGTTTTCTCAAAAGCTGATGATGTTTTGCATCTATCTGTTAAACGGCTTTGGCCTTGTAGGGAGCAGCTTCGGCTCGATTTTCAGTTTACGAAGCGATCTATCACTGAAAACCACTTTAATCGCCAAGGATATTTACTTCTATGCAAATGATGGGATTAAACTGATGATTGAAAATGGATGGTTTGAAGAACCGCCTCAAATGAATGTTTCGAATAAAAACAAAGGCTAAAATCAAATAGATTTTAGCCTTTTCCATGTATTAAGATTCCTTTGTTTCCTGTGTTTGAATACGCTCAAGCGCCATTGTATAGGCATCGTTGCCATAGTTCAGGCAGCGTTTTACGCGTGAGATGGTTGCTGTGCTTGCACCTGTTTCGGTTTCGATCTTATGGTATGTGAAACCTTCGCGCAGCATGCGTGCTACTTCGAGGCGCTGTGCAAGTGATTGGATTTCGTTCACTGTGCAAAGGTCATCAAAGAACCGATAGCATTCTTCCAGGTTTTTTAATGATAAAACAGATTCAAATAATTGGTCGAGTTCTTTTCCCCGTAATTTTTCAATTTGCATCTTCATTCTCCTTTTATGAAAATTAGTGGAGTGAAACGTGATTTTCTAGAGCAGGCACTATGTTAATCCAGGTTTTACCCGGTACAAATCCGACGGGCTCTCCGCTTATATAAGGCAGGATTCGTCCGTCAATGTTGCGCCATTCCACTTGGAGGCTGACGCCTTTTTGCAGCAGGATTCCTTTGCCTCCGGACGTTAAATCAATCGCTCTTCTTCCATAGTCGTCAATCGTTTGATGATTCATTTCTGCGATAAATAAATTATCGACCGCAATGGCATCTCCTGTTTCCAGGTCTTTCGTTTGTTCATTGTTGCTATATCGTAAGTACTTCTCTGTTTGTATGTCGTATTTATAGACTGAATTCCACACATCTGACTGGTCGTAGCGGACAATGGCTTCTAAACCCGAATCACCTTCTGCAGCTTCTTTTGCACCAGTGAACGGCAGCGGTTTCGGCTGCTTCGACAGGTTCATTCCGTTCAGATCTGCGCCTTCTTTTATATTTTCAGCAGAGATATAAGAATTGTGCGGCGCTTTTCTGAATGGCGCTCTCCAAAAGAGTGTGCCATCATAAAACAAGCCATTCAAGTAATCATGTTTTCCCTTTTCAAGCGTCTCTTTAGCCTGAGGACTCCAGCCGTGGCTAATAAAAACTGCATCAAAGCCTGTGCTCAAGTCTACATAATATTCTCTTGCGCTTCTGACAGGACCGATCACTCGAGGCTGATTGCTCTGGTAAACGGCAAGGAATCTGGTGATATTTCCTTCTGATAAAACCTCATATACAAGATCAGCCTGATGAAGTCCAGACTGTGGACGCGCTGCCGGATGATTATTGATCATCACTGCAAAGGCACGCTGTTCCACTTTCTCATCAGAGGGCAAACCTGTTAATGGATAGATGTTTTTCTCCACAATAGGCGCAGATGTTTCTTCCTTTTTTACAACATCTGCTTTTGGATTGCTGTTTTCTTCTTGCTTACAAGCCGTACACATGGCGAGCAGGAGCAATGCCATGAACAGCCGCTGCATTTTCATCATGTTGTTTTTCACGATTGACACCTTCTGCTTACTTTTATATTTTAACGCATTATCGATGGAAAGAGTATTATTTTTTTGAGCACATCATAGATGCCTATAGGAGTTATCCTGATATACGGCAAATGAGTCGACGACAGGAAAAAGAGGGAATAAACCGCATCGCCAAAGTGATATCCTCTATCTTTCAGCAGCTGCTTAAACCTTTCCTCTTTTTGAACAACTGCACCAAACTCTTCAGCAGACGCTCCTCCGCAAATCTCCAGAGGTATTTCATGGAGAACCTCCCCTTTTTCTGCAAGAACAATGCCGCCTCCGAGCTCCTTCATTCTATTAAATGCTGTGATCATATCATGCTTATTTTTCCCGATTAAAATGATATCCCCTGTTGTTGAATACGAACTGGCTAGACCGCCGAGTGCTGAAGCAAATCCCTTCAGCATGGTATTGATCCGCCATTTTCCTTTCTTATCAATTAAAGCAAGAAAGGACTCATCGTGATGACTGCCGAGTTCGTCAAATGAATTGTCGATCGTAATGCTGTACGGTTCCATGATGACATCATTCTTCATTTTAAGGCCGAGCGGCATTGAAAACTGCAGATCATCATAAGACAGGGACCATTCGATCTTCATTTTTCCGTATCCGGATTTATTCCAATTAAAATCTCCGAATCCTTCAGCAGGCAATCCGTTTTTTTTCAGCCACTTTCCTTTTGACAGCACAGCAACTGGAGTTGGATTATCAGGTGATTCCAAAATATTCAGATTCGCCAATCGCCCTGTGGCTACTGCACCTGTTACATCTTCCATTCGGTAATACCTGGCAGGATTAAAGCTTGCTATGTGATAAGCCTCTATTGCCGGGACATCGTGCTCAATGGCCATTTTTATCATCGAATCCATCATGCCGTCTTTATAAAAATGCGGTGTAGCTCCGTCAGTAGTGAAAAAGAAATGATCATAGTGGCGAATCTCTTTTTCACGAATGCCATTAAGCAGCTGCGGCAAATCAGGCCGGATCGAGGAATGTCTGAGTGAAACAGTATAGCCTAGTTTTAACCGCTCTAACACATCATCTCCTGTCATCGCTTCATGATCGCAGTCGGCCCCGAATAATTTCATTTTGTTCAGTGTGTTTGCTGAAGCTCCGGGAAAATGTCCTTCTATTCGCTTTCCCTTTCGTTTCATCTCGACCATCCATGACAGCATTAAATCATCATCCGAGAGCAGCTTTGGCCATCCCGTTAATTCTCCGCCTTGAATAACATATTCATGTTCCATCCATTTTTTCATAAAATCGAGAGATAAATATTCGTGTTCATTAGCGACCTCAGTCTGAAGATCGAAACGGCTCCACCAAAAATACTGCAAAGGAAGCTCGTTTAATTCACGAATCAAAGTAAGCGCTTTCTTTTTGTCGGACTGAAAAAGCAAAAATAAGTTGTCGCATATAAGTGTCGTTGTACCGAACTGTGACACATACTTCCCGAAAGAATGGGGATTATAAAGTTGAAATGGGTGAGCATGAGGCTCAATATAACCAGGTACAATAAAACGATCTTCGCAATCGATGATCTCAGGTTGTCTTTCGGCAGGAAGCTTATCGCCAATATAAACAATCCGGTCACCTGAGATCCAGATGTTGGCTTTGATCCATTGCTTAAGATAAGAGTTCAAGTACATCCCATTTTTCAAAACAAGAGCTGGAGGCTGATGGCCTGATGCCGCTTGTATGTGATTTCTGATTTGACGGACTTTCCATTGTGCCTGTGACTGGGGCATTTCAGACCCTCCCTAAATTTCTTATCTTATATGTTAACATATGCAGCCGTTTAACGCAGTAAAGATTTACTGTATTTTCAAAAAGAGGAGGAACATATTATGAAACCGAACATCGGCATTGTAAACGGACTGATCCGGATTACAATTGGACTGTTTTTACTATCGTGGGCATCTGCAAAATATTCGAAAAAACCATGGAAGGATTCTCTGCTGCTCATAATGCTGCTTGGTGCGATGAAAGTTGGAGAAGGCATCCTCAGATTCTGCCCGATGGTGTTTATGTATAAGCAATACCAGAAAGAGGATTTGGAGTTTGAGGATAAGACTTATAATCCTTCTTAATTAGAAGTGCGGAATCGCCCGTTTAGCTCAAGGCCTATTCAGTACCATATTGCACAAAAAACAAGACTCTCCTGCCATCAGGAGAGTCTGCTAAGAGGTGAACATCATGATTATGGAGTATTTAACCGATATGACATTCGTGCTTGCTTTGCTTATCGGCAGTATTGTTGCCTTAATGTTTGTTTATGTTAAGAAAAAACGTGTTTAGTTGCCTTTGCGCCGATGTCCTTGCGGTAGAACAAGGCAGGACATGCTACTTCAGATACGTACTCATATACTTGAGTCTGCGCTTCAAGTAAATCACTGCCGCAGGCAATCACGGCTAAAACCCGTCCGCCGTCTGTTACAAATTCATTCCCGTTTTTCTTTGTCCCCGCGTGGAAAAGCGCACCTTGCTCAAAGCTTGAACGAAGCGTGCCGATTGCTTCGCCTTTTTTGTATTCATTCGGATAGCCATTGGAAGCAAGAACAACTCCCATAACCGCTTCTTTGCGCCATTTGAGATCTGCTTCTTTTCCATCTAAAATAGCAAGCAGAATTTCAATCAAGTCTGACTCTAAGCGCGGCAGCACAACCTGTGTTTCCGGATCGCCAAAGCGCGCGTTAAATTCAATGACCTTTGGGCCTTGCTTCGTTAAGATCAATCCTGCATATAAAATCCCCGTAAATGGAGTGCCATTCTCAATCATGCCAACAGAAGCAGGCTTTAACACTGTTTCAACAGCTTCCTGCACAACAGCATCTGAAATTTGCGGTACTGGAGAGTAAGCGCCCATTCCGCCTGTATTCGGGCCTTCATCATGATCGTATGCACGTTTATGATCCTGAGCGATCACCATTGGATAAACAGCCTCACCGTGAACAAAAGCCATTAATGAAAATTCCTCGCCATCTAAAAATTCTTCGATGACAACGGAGCTGCTTGCCTCCCCGAATTTAGCATCCTCAAGAAAATCACGCAGACAGTCGATAGCTTCCTCAATTGTCATCGCGACCGTTACGCCTTTTCCGGCAGCAAGTCCATCTGCTTTGATGACGATAGGAGCTCCTTGTTCAAGCACGTATTGCTTCGCTTCTTCAAAAGAAGTAAACGATTGATACGCTCCAGTCGGAATGTTATTTTTTATCATTAATTCCTTGGCGAACTTCTTGCTGCCTTCAATAAGGGCAGCTTCTTTTGTTGGACCGAAAACCCTCAGTCCCGCTTCTTGAAACGCATTGACAACGCCATTTAGGAGCGGAACCTCAGGACCTACGATTGTAAGCCCAACCTCGTTTTCTTTTGCAAAAGCAACGAGCTCCTCTGTATTTTGCTCATCGATTGCTATAAGCTCGGCAACGCTGCTCATTCCATCGTTCCCTGGAGCAACAAACACTTTCCGGGCAAGCTTACTCTGTGATGCCTTCCAGGCGATTGCATGTTCACGGCCTCCGCGGCCAATGATTAGAATGTTCATCGTTACCAGCACCTCACTAGATTAATGTTTAAAGTGTCTAACTCCTGTAAATACCATCGTAATGCCGTATTCATCTGCTTTTTGGATTGAATCTTCATCCTTAATCGAACCGCCTGGCTGGATGATTGCTGTTACGCCCGCTTTTGCAGCTGCTTCAACGGTGTCGTTCATCGGGAAAAAAGCATCAGATCCCATTGCGCTTCCCTCAGCAAGTGCACCTGCCTGTTCAATCGCAATTTTAGCCGCACCTACACGGTTCATTTGACCCGCTCCAACGCCAACTGTCATCTGATTTTTCGTTAGCACGATTGCGTTTGATTTCACATGTTTCACGACTTTCCATGCAAGCTTTAAGTCTTCCCACTCCTGTTCAGTTGGCTCGCGCTTTGTAGGAATGGTGATTTTTGCATCATCAAAAGAAAGCGTGTCCTCATCCTGTACAAGCAGACCACCATGAATCGAAGTGATTTGCTGATCCTGTTTGTCTGCACCTAACACATCTAATGTAAGAAGTCTTAAGTTTTTCTTAGACGTTAAAATAGCTAAAGCTTCTTCATCAAAAGAAGGAGCAATGACAATCTCAAGGAAGATTTCATGTAATTTATGAGCAGTTTCTTTGTCCACTTCATGATTTAAAGCAATGATTCCGCCGAAAATTGAAGTCGGATCTGCTTCATATGCGCGCGTGAAGGCTTCGAAAATCGTTTCGCCTGTTCCGACGCCGCATGGATTCATATGTTTTACAGCAACAGCAGCCGGCTGCTTGAATTCTCTTACGATTTGAAGAGCAGCATCTGCATCTTTAATGTTGTTGTATGAAAGCTCTTTGCCGTGAACCTGTACAGCTTCAGCAATTGAAACATTGCTTGCCAAAGGCTTTTTGTAAAAAGTAGCTTTTTGATGAGGATTTTCCCCATAGCGCAGCGATTGTTTTTTCTCGAACGTATAAGTTACTGTCTCAGGGTCTTCCTCGCCAACAGCATTCGTTAAATATTCTGCGATGAGCGCGTCATAAGAAGCGGTATGGCGGAATACTTTTGCAGCAAGCTTTTGCTTTGTTGCAAGGGTAACCTCCTTCTCGCTCTTGATCTGCTCAAGCACTTCAGCATAGTCAGCAGGATCTACAACTACGGCAACATCCTGATGATTTTTTGCTGCTGAACGAAGCATGGTCGGACCGCCGATATCGATATTTTCGATCGCATCATCAAATGTCACGTCCTGCTTGGAGATCGTTTCTTTAAATGGATAAAGATTCACGACTACTAGATCAATCGGCAAAATGCTGTTTTCCTCAAGCTGCTTCATGTGATCAGAGTTGCTGCGCACAGCAAGCAAGCCGCCGTGAATATTTGGATGGAGTGTTTTGACGCGGCCGTCCATGATTTCAGGGAAACCCGTTACCTCTGAGATACCTGTTACTTTGACGCCGTTTTGCTGAAGCAGGCTGCTCGTTCCGCCTGTTGAAATGACTTCGATTCCCTGTTCCACTAGCTCTGTGACAAAAGGAATGATGCCTTCTTTATTTGAAACACTGACAAGTGCGCGTTTGATTGTCATTCTTTACACCTCTAACTCTCTTTTTTGGAAAAGGGTATTTAGTACGTGCGGATAGTATGCGTGCTCAAGCTTATGGATCTTAGCAGATAAGGATTCAAGAGTGTCGGACTCTTCTACTTCAAGTGCTTTTTGCGCAATTATAGGGCCCGTATCCATGCCTGCATCTACAAAGTGGATCGTAATCCCTGTTACTTTGACTCCTGCTTGAAAAGCCTGGCCGATGGCATCCTTTCCTGGAAAGGACGGCAGCAGGGATGGATGCAGATTGATGATATTCTTTGGATAAGCGGTAAGCAGCGTTTCTCCAATGAGTCTCATATATCCCGCAAGAACCACATAGGAAACGTTATACTGCTTCAATTGATTCAGGATAATCGTTTCGAATGCTTCCTTGTTTTTAAATTCCTTCGGTGAAAACTCGAAGACAGGAATGTTTGCTTTCTCAGCGCGTAAGGCGACTTTTGCTCCCGGTCTGTCGCAAACAAGAAGCGCAATTTCCGCTGCCAGTCCTCCGCTCTTCACTTCATCTAGAATAGCCTGGAAATTAGAGCCCGTTCCAGAAGCAAATACGGCGATCTTCATCATGTGAGAGAGCCTCCGCCAAATGTGACGCCCTGGCCTTCCTTCACACGTCCGATGATATAAGCCTTCTCTCCGTGCTTTTCGATTTCATTGATGACATTGTGCATCTGCTTGTATTCAACCGCTAAAACAAAGCCGACGCCCATGTTAAAGATGTTAAACATTTCTTCCTGGCTGAGCGCCCCCTTTTCCTGCAGCAAATCAAAGACAGGAGGAATCGGCCATGAGCCATAATCGATTTCTGCCCCTAAGCCTTCAGGCAGCATTCTCGGAATGTTTTCAATAAATCCGCCGCCCGTAATGTGGGCCATGCCATCTACCTTATACTTCTTCAAAACTTTCAATACCGGCTTCACATAAATCTTAGTCGGACGGAGCAATTCCTCTCCAAGCGAATGCTGAAGCGGTGCAAATTGCTCTTTTAATGAAAGACCGTGATCTTCAAGCAAAATCTTGCGTACTAATGAAAAACCGTTGCTGTGCAGTCCGCTTGAGGAAAGACCGATTAAGACGTGACCTGCACGGATATTCTCGCCTGTAACAATCTCTTCTTTTTCGACAGCGCCAACCGCAAAGCCTGCGATGTCATATTCGTCCCCGTCATATAGACCAGGCATTTCGGCTGTTTCTCCGCCTACTAAAGCACAGCCTGACTGCTCGCAGCCGTCTGCTACTCCTTTGACGATCTGCTCGATTTTGACAGGCTCTGCTTTTCCAAGCGCCAAATAATCAAGGAAGAACAATGGCTCTGCGCCCTGTGCAAGAATATCATTCACACACATCGCGACTGCATCTACACCAATCGTATCATGCTGATCCATAAGGAATGCAAGCTTGAGCTTTGTGCCTACACCATCTGTGCCCGATACGAGGACCGGCTGTTTATAATTCAGCTCTGAAAGATCGAACATGCCGCCAAATCCGCCGAGGCTTCCCATAACGCCTTTTCTCATTGTTTTAGCTACATGCTTTTTCATTCGCGAAACGGCTTCATAGCCAGCTTCTATATCAACGCCTGCCTGCTTGTATGCGTTTGACATCACACATTCCCCCGCTCTTATTTCGTCATTACTTCTTCCTTTTCATGTGGCAATTCTGTATCTGGATAAATTTCAGTCGGATATTTCCCTGTAAAACAAGCTAAACATTGACCGCGGCGTTCTCCTTCATAAGGGCGTCCAATTCCTTCAAGCAGACCTTCTACACTTAGGAAAGTCAGCGTGTCAGCCCCAATTATTTTGCGGATCTCTTCCACTGAGTGGCTCGCTGCAATCAATTCTTCCGTTGATGATGTATCAATTCCGTAGAAGCATGGATTGCTGATAGGCGGTGACGTAATGCAGACATGCACTTCCGTTGCTCCCGCTTCTCTCAGCATGTTAACGATTCTGCGGCTCGTTGTTCCGCGCACGATGGAATCATCCACCATGACAACCCGCTTGCCTTCAACAACGCCCCGTACGGCAGACAGCTTCATTTTCACGCCCTGCTCTCTCAGAGACTGTGATGGCTGGATAAACGTTCTGCCGACATAACGGTTTTTGATCAATCCAAGCTCATACGGAATACCGGATGCTTCTGCATAGCCAATCGCTGCTGAAATACTTGAATCCGGCACCCCTGTGACAACATCTGCTTCAAATGGAGCTTCAACGGCCATGCGTTTCCCAAGGTTTTTGCGCGCTGTATGAACATTAATGCCGTCGATGTTGCTGTCAGGTCTTGAAAAATAAATGTATTCCATGCTGCAGATCGCGCGGTTGACGTTCATGGAGAAGCGCTCTGAATGCAAGCCGTCATCGTTAATGATCAACAGCTCTCCAGGTTCAACCTCACGAAGATATTCAGCACCGATAATGTCAAAAGCACACGTTTCAGATGCGACAACATAAGAGTCGCCAAGCATGCCGATTGATAATGGGCGAAGACCGTTCGGATCCAGCGCAACCATCATTTCCGTTTCCGTCATGATTAAGAAAGCATACGCTCCTTTGATCATCGTCAGGGCATTTTTAATTTTATCCTTCATTGAGAAGTAACCGCTTCTCTTAATTAAGTGAGCAAGCACTTCTGTGTCTGATGTTGATTGAAAAATACTTCCCTGATTTTCAAGCTGATGCTTCAGCCCGTTTGCATTCACTAAGTTCCCGTTATGGGCAAGAGCCAGGCCGCCGCTTTCAGAACGGAAAAGAAGCGGCTGAACATTTTCAAAACCGCCTCCCCCAGCCGTCGCATAGCGAACGTGGCCGATGGCTCCTTTTCCTTTAATATCATTCAGACGGCCGCCGCTGAATACTTCTGTGATCAGGCCCTGCCCTTTTACACAAGTCAGCTTCTTCCCGTCCGTTGAAACAATCCCGGCACCTTCTTGACCTCTGTGCTGAAGACTATGCAAGCCGTAATATGTGACTTGCGGTGCCTCAGAGTGTCCCCAAATTCCGAACACTCCGCACTCTTCGTTTAACCCTCTGATTTCAGCAAGCATGGAATCGCTCCTCTCCAAGCTGTTTCAAGCGCGCTTACATTCGATTGAATTAAGATTTCGCCTGTTTCATTCTTCACAGTGAAGGCTGCATCTTCTGTTACGCTTCCGATTAGTGCAGCATCTGTCATTTCTTCAAAAGCTGTCTGGTGTTCAGGCTTAACTGTCACGATAAAGCGGGACTGTGTTTCACTGAACAGCGCGGCAACTGCTTCGCCATTTACTGTGATGCTTGCGCCAAGTCCGTTCGTGCCGAATGTGCTTTCTGCAGCTGCTACTGCCAAGCCGCCTTCTGCTACGTCATGGGCAGAGGCTACTAATCCTGCGCGAATGGCTGCAGATAATTGCGCCTGGCGCTCTGCTTCAACTCCAAGGTCCATTTCAGGTGCTTTGCCGAAAATCTTGCCGTGTACCATTTTTTGCAGCTCGCTGCCGCCAAATTCAGCTTTCGTCTCTCCGATCAAATAGATCAGGTCGCCTGCTGCTTTGAAGGATTGTGTTGTAATGTATTTTGTATCTTCAATGAGTCCAACCATCCCGATAACAGGTGTCGGATAAACAGCCGTTCCGTTTGTTTCATTATAAAGCGATACGTTTCCGCCAATTACCGGTGAATTCAGCACGCGGCATGCTTCACTCATGCCATCAGCTGCTTTTTCGATTTGCCAGAAGATCTCTGGCTTTTCCGGATTCCCAAAGTTCAGACAGTCTGTCACTGCAAGAGGTCTTCCGCCTGAGCAGACGATATTGCGTGCTGCTTCAGCAACGGCAATCATTCCGCCAACCTCAGGATCGAGGTAAAGATATCTTGAGTTGCAGTCTGTTGTCATCGCAAGTGCTTTATTTGTATCGCGAATACGGAGAACCGCTGCATCAGAGCCAGGCGCTACAACCGTATTTGTGCGGACCATGTAGTCATATTGATCATAAACCCATTCTTTGCTCGCAATTGTCGGCTGTTTTAAGAGGTTCAGAAGCGTTTCTTTCAAGTCGCCCACTTCAGGCGTGCTTGCTTCCATCTCCTGAAACTCTTTGTAATAAGCCGGCTCAGCAGATGGCTTGTAATAGACTGGTGCTTCTTCTGCCAATGCATCAACCGGAATTTCTACAACAACCTCACCTTTATGGAGAAGACGGAGCATTTTATCATCTGTTACAACCCCGATTGCTTTTGCTTCAAGCTCATATTTGTCAAAAATGTCGGTGATTTCTTTTTCACGGCCCCGTTCAACGACTAATACCATCCGCTCCTGTGATTCTGAGAGCATCATTTCATAAGGTGTCATTCCTGCTTCACGCTGAGGCACTAAATCTAAATTCATCTCGATGCCTGAACCTGCTTTGCTCGCCATTTCAGCAGTCGAGCTTGTAAGTCCGGCAGCTCCCATGTCCTGAATGCCAACAAGAGCATCGCATTTTATAACCTCTAGACAAGCTTCAAGCAAAAGCTTTTCCATAAACGGATCGCCTACTTGGACAGCAGGGCGTTTTTCATCTGATGCATCTGTCAGTTCTTCTGATGCAAATGTAGCGCCGTGAATGCCGTCGCGTCCTGTTTTAGCGCCCACATACATTACGGTATTGCCGATTCCTTTTGCTACACCTTTTTTAATATCTTCATGGTTGATTAAGCCGACGCACATCGCATTTACAAGCGGATTTCCATCATAAGAAGGATCAAACTGAATTTCTCCTCCGACTGTAGGAATACCGATGCAGTTTCCGTAGCCAGCAATACCTGCGACAACCTCTTCAAACAAATAGCGAACGCGAGGAGATGTTAATTCCCCGAAGCGCAGAGAGTTTAATAGAGCAATAGGACGAGCACCCATCGAAAAGACATCACGGATGATTCCGCCTACGCCTGTTGCTGCCCCTTGATAAGGTTCAATCGCCGAAGGGTGATTATGGCTTTCGATTTTAAACACAACTGCCTGCTCATCTCCAATATCAACGATCCCTGCACCTTCTCCAGGTCCTTGAAGAACATGCTCGCCTGTAGTCGGGAACTTCTTTAAAACGGGCTTGGAATTTTTATAGCTGCAGTGCTCTGACCACATGACAGAGAAAATGCCGAGCTCTGTATAATTCGGCAGGCGTCCCATAATCGTTTCAATCATTGAAAACTCATCATCACTAACGCCCATTTGACGGTAGATTTTCTCTTCTTTAATCATTTGCTGTGTTGGTTCAAGCAGTAGTGACATGAGATTCCCTCCAGTTTTTCACGATCGATTTAAATAAGTTCAGTCCGTCCGCGCTTCCAAGCAGTGCATCAACTGCACGTTCCGGATGCGGCATCATTCCTAGAACATTTCCGCGCTCATTGACGATTCCCGCGATATCTTCCAAACTTCCATTTGGATTGTTTTCATATGTGAAGACAATTTGATTGTTTTCTCTTAATCTTTCTAAAGTCAGCTCATCACAATAGTAGTTTCCTTCACCATGTGCGATTGGAACAGAGATGGCCTGCTCTTTTTCATAGGCAGAGGTAAACATTGTTTTTTCATTTTGAACGATAAGCTTTGTCGGACGGCACATGAATTTCAAGTTTTCATTGCGCTTCATCGCACCAGGCAATAAACCTGCTTCAAGTAAAATCTGAAATCCGTTGCAGACGCCAAGAACCGGCTTGCCCGCTTCAGCAGCTTTAACAACTTCCTTCATGACATTTGCAAAACGGGCAATCGCACCGGAACGAAGGTAATCTCCGTATGAGAATCCCCCAGGAAGGAGAATGCCGTCAAAACGGCTTAGATCTGTTTCATCATGCCAAACGTACTCTGCTTCTTCTCCAAGCTCATCTTTGACAGCGTGGAACATATCGATATCACAGTTTGATCCCGGAAAAACGATGACGGCGAATTTCACTGTGCGACAACCTCCTCCACCTCATAGCGGTAGTCTTCAATGACTGTATTTGCAAGCAGCTTTTCGCACATTTCACGAACCGTTGCGTCCAGGTCACGCTCAGTCTTTTCAATCGTAAGCTCCATGTACTTTCCGATCCGAACATCGTTAACCTCTTTGTAGTTCATGCTGTGCAATGCGTGCTGTACCGCGCTTCCCTGTGGATCAAGAACGCTTTCTCTGAGTGTAACGAATACCTTTACTTTGTACATGCTGTTTCTCCTCCTAAACGATTTAAAATTTCTGAGTATGCATCTGTTAAGCTGCCGATATCACGGCGGAAAACATCTTTATCAAACTTTTCGTTCGTTTTTTCGTCCCATAACCGGCAAGTATCAGGCGAAATCTCATCTGCTAAAAGCAGCGTGCCATCCTTTGTTAAACCAAATTCTAATTTGAAGTCCACCAGGCGGATGCCGCAGTCTTTGAAATGGCTGATCAAAACCTGATTCACTTTTAATGCCGCTTCCTTCAGCTCCTGTACTTGCTCTTTCGTTGCAGCTTCAAGGAGTTCAATGTGATCTTCCGTGATAAGAGGATCACCCAGATCATCATTTTTATAATAGAATTCTACAATTGGAGTTTTAAGCGGTGTTCCTTCCTCAATTCCAAGTCGCTTTGAGAGGCTTCCTGCCATGATGTTGCGGACTACGACCTCAAGCGGCACAATCGAAACCTCTTTGACAAGCTGCTCCGTTTGGGAAAGCCTTTTGATGAAATGACTTTCAATGCCGTTCTCAGCCAGCTTTTCAAACAGCAGCGTCGAGATTTCATTATTCAAACGGCCCTTTCCTTCGATTTCAGCTTTCTTCTCACCATTGAAGGCTGTTGCAGAGTTTTTATATGAAACTAGTAAAACTGCATCTTCATTTGTGCGGTAAATTTGCTTTGCCTTGCCTTCATATAGCAGGTTCAACTTTTGAATAGTCATGAAAATCCTCCTGTTAACGACAGAATATTGGGAAATCGAAGTGCGGAATCGCCCGTTTAGCTCCGACAGACAGATAAGGATCCGACAGAAAAGGCGCTTTTTGCCTTTACTGGCGGAGCCGTTCTGGCCGAGGAGTTGGGCGATGGAGCCGGACACCACCGAAGTGCTTCTTTAAAAAAGAGGCAAATAAATTATTTACCTCATAGTTTTTTGATTTTATAAACCTAAACGCTCAAAAATCGTATCTACACCTTTTAAGTGGTAGTTGTAGTCAAAGCAGTCATCAATCAGTTCACTTGATAGACGGTCTGTGATTGTTCCATCCGCTTCTACCAGGCTGCGGAATGGCACTTGTTTTTCCCATGCTTCCATCGCTTTTGGCTGCACGATATCATAAGCCTGCTCACGCGTCATACCCGAATCAATCAAGGCAAGAAGAACACGCTGTGAGTAGATAAGGCCAAGTGTGCGGTCCATGTTGCGCTTCATGTTTTCAGGGAAAACCGTCAAGTTCTTCACGATGTTGCCGAAACGGTTCAGCATGTAGTTCAATGCAATGGTTGCATCCGGCAGAATGATTCGCTCTGCAGATGAGTGTGAGATGTCGCGCTCATGCCATAGAGGCACATTTTCGTAAGCTGTCATCATATACCCGCGGATGACTCTTGCAAGACCTGTCATGTTTTCAGAACCAATCGGGTTGCGTTTGTGAGGCATTGCTGAAGATCCTTTTTGTCCTTTTGCAAAGAATTCCTCAACCTCGCGTGTTTCACTCTTTTGAAGACCGCGAACCTCTGTTGCGAATTTCTCAATTGAAGTTGCAATTAAAGCAAGTGTGCTCATATAATCTGCGTGACGGTCGCGCTGCAATGTCTGAGTGGAGATTGGAGCTGCCTGCAAGCCTAATTTTTCACACACATATGCTTCAACAAATGGATCAATGTTTGCATATGTACCAACTGCGCCGGACATTTTTCCGAATTCAATGCCTTCTGCTGAACGCTTGAAGCGCTCCAAGTTGCGTTTCATTTCCTCATACCACAGGCCAAGCTTAAGGCCAAACGTCGTCGGCTCAGCGTGTACACCATGTGTACGGCCCATCATGACTGTGTATTTGTGTTCAATCGCTTTGTTTTTTAAGATCTCAACAAAGTTTTCAATGTCTTTTAAGAGAATATCGTTAGCCTGTTTTAAAAGATAAGAAAGAGCGGTATCAACTACGTCTGTAGAAGTTAAGCCGTAATGCACCCATTTTCTTTCGTCTCCAAGCGTTTCAGAAACGGCTCTTGTAAAAGCAACCACGTCGTGGCGTGTTTCTTCTTCTATCTCTTTGATGCGGTTAATATCAAATGAAGCGTTTTGACGAAGCAGCTTTACGTCTTCCTTTGGGATGTGCCCAAGCTCAGCCCATGCCTCACATGCAAGTATTTCAACCTCTAGCCAAGCTTTAAAACGGTTTTCTTCCGTCCAAATTGCACCCATTTCAGGTCTTGTGTAGCGTTCAATCATTGATAAATCCTCCGTTCTATTGTTGAGCCCATAGTTTATTGATCTCTGTTTCTGTCTCATCAATTACCTCTGTTAAAAAAGTGACGTGCCCCATTTTCCGTCTGTGCTTCGCCTCTTTTTTACCGTACAAGTATATCTTACCTTCGCGGAATAACGAAAGATTATTTAAAATAAGCGGCATATGTTCGCCTAAAACGTTGACCATCAGCCCAGGATGCAGCAGCGCCGGCTTTCCGAGGGGCAAATTGCATACAGCTCTAATGTGCTGCTCAAATTGATCCGTCTCGCAAAGATCAATCGTGTAATGACCAGAATTGTGCGGCCTTGGAGCAAGCTCGTTTATAAATACTTCACCGTCTTCTGTCACAAACATTTCAACGGCAAGTGTCCCGACCAGGCTAAACGCTTTTGCAAGCAGGTCTGCCTGTTTTCTTGCTTCTACTGCAACCTTTTCCTGTATTCTTGCAGGCACGATGCTTTGATGAAGGATATTGTTTACATGGATATTTTCTGCAATTGGAAAAGAGTTGATTTCTCCATCAGAGTTTCTGGCAACAATCACCGAGATCTCTTTTTCAAAAGACACCCATTTTTCCAAAATACATGCACCGCTGTTTAAAAGCTCTGAAGCTTCAGGAATATCGCTTTCCTGCCTGATCACAGCCTGCCCTTTACCATCGTAGCCACCTCTGCATGTTTTCAAAACACATGGATACTGAAGTTCTTGCACAGCAGCGGAAAGTTCTTCTGCCGTTTTGACAATCCTGTAGTCTGCAACCTTGCAGCCCGCGTCTGTAATCGCCTTTTTCTCTGTCTCGCGATCTTGAGTTAAAGCGAGAAGGACAGAACCTTGAGGCAGGTATGCATTCTCTTCAATCCATTTTAAAGCCTCGTAATCTATGTTTTCAAACTCGTAAGTTATCACATCACTAAGTTCAGCAAGCTTCTTTATCGCTGATAAATCATTGTATGAAGCAGTAATTTCATAGTCTGCAAGCTGTCCGCACGGTGAGTTCGGGGTCGGATCTAAAACAGCCACATCATATCCCATGCTTTTGGCAGCCACCGTCATCATTCTGCCAAGCTGTCCGCCGCCGATAATTCCAATAGTAGAACCCGGCAAGATCGTTTTGTTAGACAAGCTCATCACTGCTTTCCAGCACGTTTTTTTTCGTTCGTTCACGTCTTGTTTCCAGCGCTTCTTCAATCTCACCATTTGTTATGGATAAGATTTGTGCAGCAAGCAGCCCCGCGTTTACCGCTCCCGCTTTTCCAATCGCAACTGTTGCAACTGGAACACCTCCGGGCATTTGAACAATTGACAGCAGGGAGTCCATGCCATTCAGCGCTTTTGACTGAACAGGCACTCCGATAACAGGAAGCGTTGTCTTCGCTGCTACCATGCCAGGCAAATGTGCTGCACCGCCTGCACCTGCAATAATAACCTTTAACCCTCTATTTCTAGCATCTTCTGCGTATTCAAACATATAATCAGGTGTACGATGCGCCGAAACGACTTTTTTCTCGTAAGGCACCTGCAGCTCATCTAAAATCTCACACGCGTGCTTCATCGTTTCCCAGTCAGACGTGCTTCCCATAATAATTCCAACCGCTGCTTCCATTCTATATCCCACCTTTTTTATCCATAAAAAAAGCCCAGCATGCATCGCTTCTCTATAAGAGAAAGCAACACAAACCGGGCATCAGAACATTTTTAAAGAAAGCCGTTCCATGACAGGCTGAAAATTACTTTCCCTCATAGTCCAATAATTTACGGTTATCGGGTAGAAACTTTCGGGCCATATTCCCGACTTTATATGAGGTAAAATACATTCGTTTTCATATCCATGTTTATCATAACAGCACACTTGAGAAGTTGTCAACGCAAAATCGAACAATAATGTTTATCGAGACAAAAACGTTCGTATTTAGATCAGTTTTCCTTCAAAAACAATCTTTTTACCATAAGGTACCACTTCAATAGCACCATTTACCTTCTCTTCTTTAAAGATGGGCTCTTCCATTCTTCTTACAGGCATGTATCCTTCTTTTTGCATACGGGAAAGACAGCTGTCAATCGTCTCGCCATCAAGCACTTCAAACTTTCGCTTTTTAGGTTTATCCGTCATACCTCAATCTTGCTCCTTCTTACAGCCTTCACCCAGAAACCGCCGTGTATCGTTTTTGGTTCAAAAGCAATAATAAACGCCTTCGGATCAAGCTCCTTAATCGCAGCATATAAATTCAGCTCATACCTGCGCGGCGTCAGAATCTGCATCGCCAAACGATCGCCTTCGCGCCCGTTCGCCATCCAGTCTGTCACACCATATCCGCGGTCTCTTAAAATCGCCGGCAAATCCTTCTCACTCTCTGTTGAAATCACATTAACTGTAATATACCCGAGAGCAAGCTTCTCTTCAATCTTCATCCCTACAACAACACCAATGCCATAACCAACGGCATAAGCAATCAAGTTCTGAATCTCATTTAAATTATCGAGCACCAGCCCAAGGCCAATGACATAAATAACAACCTCAATCGTACTGATAAAAGCCGCTAAATACCGCTGACCCTTTAACGTCAAAATCATGCGTATCGTAAAAAATGATACATAAACAATATTGATGAGCAAGATGATTAACACCATCGTTACACTATTTGAAAGCAATCGACTTCCTCCTAACCGTGTTCTACCTTCTAATGAAGGTAACAGGTCATATCTTACTAAAGTTTCTGGAAAGACACAATGGGGGAATGGCGCGCGCGGATAGTTATATGCCGATTCCGGAGAGTGAAACGTGACTTCTGGAGAGTTAGAGCACTTTAACGAATCGCAGAACACGGTTTGCAGAGAGTAAGCTCGTGCAGCTCGTTGAAATGAGCGTTTGAAATGGTATTTAATAGATTAATTTTGCAAGGAAAGCTAGAAAGAGCCATTTTCAGAGTTATTTACATGTAGATTGTGTCTTTTTTAAAAAATTCGGCCTTGGCCTGGAGCTTCTGCTCAATCATACACTGGATGACAGCAGCTTTCCTATTTATGCTCGCTAACCGGTCATTTGTGCTCGCTCCCTGAAATTCACGCTCGTCTATGCTCCTTTTCTGCTCACTTATTTCAAACACGTGCAGCATTTTAAATAAGTTCTCTCTTTTTTCCATAAAAAAAAACAGCATCTCTGCTGTTCTCTTTTTATGCGTGCCTGGCAACGTCCTACTCTCACAGGGGGAAACCCCCAACTACCATCGGCGCTAAAGAGCTTAACTTCCGTGTTCGGCATGGGAACGGGTGTGACCTCTTTGCCATCGTCACCAGACAATATGCAATTGAAGAAAGAATGTTATTCTTTCAAAACTAGATAACGTATGATAACAAGATTCACTTACATATTACACTTTATTAGACTGTGGTTAAGTCCTCGAACGATTAGTATCTGTCAGCTCCACACGTCACCGCGCTTCCACCTCAGACCTATCAACCTGATCATCTTTCAGGGTTCTTACTCACTTACGTGAT
>NZ_SMZY01000005.1 GCF_004358755.1 Peribacillus frigoritolerans
GTCACTATGTCTGGTGATGATGGCAAAGAGGTCACACCCGTTCCCATGCCGAACACGGAAGTTAAGCTCTTTAGCGCCGATGGTAGTTGGGGGTTTCCCCCTGTGAGAGTAGGACGTTGCCAGGCTAATGACAAAAATATTCAAGCGGAGGATTAGCTCAGCTGGGAGAGCATCTGCCTTACAAGCAGAGGGTCGGCGGTTCGAGCCCGTCATCCTCCACCATTTATTTTTGGTATTAAAACGCTGCTTCAGATCAGCAAAAAAGTATCACTTACTTTATATGCCGGTGTAGCTCAATTGGTAGAGCAACTGACTTGTAATCAGTAGGTTGGGGGTTCAAGTCCTCTTGCCGGCACCATTCGGTTCTATACCGAATCAAGTTTGAATATGTGCCATTAGCTCAGTCGGTAGAGCACGATCGAGTAATCTTCGAAGCTTATGCTTCAGCACACAAATAGAGCCACTCCTTGAATAATCTTTCTGAGATTTGGGTGTCTTGCAAAACTATAGAGTGTTTTCTAAATTAAGTGCCATTAGCTCAGTCGGTAGAGCATCTGACTTTTAATCAGAGGGTCGAAGGTTCGAGTCCTTCATGGCACACCATTTTTCCTTAATATGCGGGTGTGGCGGAATTGGCAGACGCGCTAGACTTAGGATCTAGTGTCTTTGACGTGGGGGTTCGAGTCCCTTCACCCGCATCATATTTTGCGGAAGTAGTTCAGTGGTAGAACACCACCTTGCCAAGGTGGGGGTCGCGGGTTCGAATCCCGTCTTCCGCTCTTGCTTGCGCCGGGGTGGCGGAACTGGCAGACGCACAGGACTTAAAATCCTGCGGTAGGTGACTACCGTACCGGTTCGATTCCGGTCCTCGGCACCACTTATTTCATATCATATATGCGCCCGTAGCTCAATTGGATAGAGCGTTTGACTACGGATCAAAAGGTTATGGGTTCGACTCCTATCGGGCGCGCCATATACGGGAAGTAGCTCAGCTTGGTAGAGCACTTGGTTTGGGACCAAGGGGTCGCAGGTTCGAATCCTGTCTTCCCGACCATTTCCAAACTTTTAATTAGGGGCCTTAGCTCAGCTGGGAGAGCGCCTGCCTTGCACGCAGGAGGTCAGCGGTTCGATCCCGCTAGGCTCCACCAATTAAATAGAATTAATTGACTTTGTTCCTGGGGCGGTGTAGCTCAGCTGGCTAGAGCGTACGGTTCATACCCGTGAGGTCGTGGGTTCGACTCCCTCCGCCGCTACCAAAAAAGGACCTTTAGCTCAGTTGGTTAGAGCAGACGGCTCATAACCGTCCGGTCGTAGGTTCGAGTCCTACAAGGTCCACCATTCTATTTAGTCATTCGGAGGTATACCCAAGTCCGGCTGAAGGGATCGGTCTTGAAAACCGACAGGGGAGTCAAATCCCGCGGGGGTTCGAATCCCTCTACCTCCTCCATTTTTATTTTGATAAGTGGAATAACTTACTTCAGCAAGCCGATTGATTCACACCATAATAATCGGATTAAATGAACTTAATTAATATTGTCGCGGGGTGGAGCACGATCGAATAAGCTTCTTCGAAAATACTCCAGCGTACCGATTGAGCCGCATCTTGGCTAAGCTTTCTGAAATCGGGACGGAGAACGCGAACAATGAGCATTGAAAAAAGATTTAATTTATTACTATCGCGGGGTGGAGCAGTCTGGTAGCTCGTCGGGCTCATAACCCGAAGGTCGCAGGTTCAAATCCTGTCCCCGCAACCAAATGGTCCCGTGGTGTAGCGGTTAACATGCCTGCCTGTCACGCAGGAGATCGCCGGTTCGATCCCGGTCGGGACCGCCATTTTTACTATGTACAGTTTAGTAAAGATTTAATTCATACAAATGGCTTGGTAGCTCAGTCGGTAGAGCACGATTGAATAAGCTTCGAAGCATAAGCATCAGCGCACAAATTGAGCTGCTCCTTGGTTAAGCTTACTGAAATTTGGGCGAAGGTTTCAAGAATGTAACATCATTGTACTGCAAATTATTAAATGGCTTGGTAGCTCAGTCGGTAGAGCAAAGGACTGAAAATCCTTGTGTCGGCGGTTCGATTCCGTCCCAAGCCACCATTTACCTTAATGTTGTAAATGCTAAACAAATATAATAGTGGCGGTTGTGGCGAAGTGGTTAACGCACCAGATTGTGGCTCTGGCATTCGTGGGTTCGATTCCCATCAGTCGCCCCATTTTTATATTCATATTGCGGGTGTAGTTTAATGGTAAAACTCTAGCCTTCCAAGCTAATGTCGTGGGTTCGATTCCCATCACCCGCTCCATAATGGGCCTATAGCTCAGCTGGTTAGAGCGCACGCCTGATAAGCGTGAGGTCGATGGTTCGAGTCCATTTAGGCCCACCATTTCTGTTTTGGAGAAATTAGGTTTCAATATTATTCCGCAGTAGCTCAGTGGTAGAGCTATCGGCTGTTAACCGATCGGTCGTAGGTTCGAGTCCTACCTGCGGAGCCATATCTGGGGAAGTACTCAAGTGGCTGAAGAGGCGCCCCTGCTAAGGGTGTAGGTCGCGTAAGCGGCGCGAGGGTTCAAATCCCTCCTTCTCCGCCAGAAAGCCTTGTTTTTTGGCCCGTTGGTCAAGCGGTTAAGACACCGCCCTTTCACGGCGGTAACACGGGTTCGAATCCCGTACGGGTCATACTTGAAAGAGTGCTGCACTATGTGCAGCACTCTTTTTAATTGACTTTGTTTATAAATATTGTTGTTATTAGACTAAATGATAAAAACTTTAAGTGGATTGTAGCGAATGGAACATTCCTGCGGGAAACAGAGGGAAATGGTTGATTCCATTTTGCAGCCGCCTTTCTGGATTTTTGTCCTTATACAGCGTGGTTAATTCCACTTTGCAGCCGCCTTTCTGAATTTTTGTCCTTATACAGCGTTGTTAATTCCATTTTACAGCTTCCATTTTAGATTTTTGTCCTCATAAAACCCGCAGGCAAGCCGGGTAGGCTCCCAGCAGGACCGCGGAAAGCAAGTTCCTGCAGCGGAAAGTAAAGAACAACATTTATACTCGAAAACAATCTATGAGAAGTTATGTAAGAGGATCTTTTTAAGCAGTAATAAAGCTTTATGTACCCCATCCCCTTTATTATCTGTCTCAACCTTCTCCTACCCATTCTATGCGCCTGTATGGAACCTCTTCTAACTAACCCTTCAGTCATGATTCTATAAACAATAAGCTCTTATAGCTGCCTTTGCCAGTTTCTGCAAGTGCCTTGATAAAGAGAACCTACGTTCAATGTTGATTAAAATGAAAGCTCTTAACTCTTAACTAGTCTCCAACTATTCGCCAAATATTTCTAACTCTCCCATTAACCTCTTAACAAACCAGCTTTCCAGTGCTCAGGCAGTATTTTATCTAACAGAACTTACTTAAAAACAATTCAGAAATTAATAACTGCGGTTCTACTACCTTCAGGAAAAGTCATGTAAAAAAATGATTCATATTCTTTTTCATGAACTTAAAATATATTTTCAACAAATAATATAAATCTATATAAATACTTTATGAAAGAAGGTTTGAAATATCTTAAAGAGAGGTATATGTAATGGTAATAAAGAAAAAAAAGAAAAAACGAAAATGAAGAATAAAAAGATTTCGACAATTCTTACTCATTTTGTCGAATTTACTATTTTTGTGATATAACTTACTCAAAATACACAATTGGAATATCCTGTTAGAAATACCTGTATTTTCTTACGTATATTGATTTTTTTAGTATATTTGACTGATGTTCATTTCGCCAAATTCTTCGATTATCCTTATTTCTTTCGTTTCCTCATTCGACATCATTTTAAAAGAATAGTTTTTTGAAAAATGAATAATGATTCATGACATATCATGTCAATAAGTAGAAGCGCTTACAAAAAAGGTAATCCTTCCTTCTGATTGAAATTAGAATTAAGATAAACTTATAGAAAGGGTGATTAGGAATGAATCTTGCTACGCCAACTGATTTTGAGGTTCATCTTTTCCATGAGGGAAATTTGTTTAAAGCTCATGAATTATTTGGTGCTCACAGCAGCGTACGGAACGGTGTTTGCGGTACTGTGTTTACTGTTTGGGCTCCTCATGCGCTTGAGGTGCGGGTTGCAGGTGATTTTAATCACTGGGACGGCTCGAATCACAAGCTTGAAAGAGTGAATGATCAAGGAATCTGGTCTGCTTTTATTCAGGATATAAAAGAGGGCGACCTGTATAAATACGAGATTATTACACGGAAAAATGAGAAAATTCTTAAATCTGATCCATTTGCCTTTTATGCAGAGGTAAAACCGAATACTGCCTCGATTGTTTATGATCTGGGTGATTATGAGTGGAATGATCAGAAGTGGCAGAAGAAGAAGCGTCAGAAGGAAATTTATAATCGGCCGATGTATATTTACGAGCTTAATCTTTGTTCTTGGAAAAAGAAAGAGGACGGCAGCCTTTATACATATTTGGAGCTAGCGGATGTTTTGATTCCGTATGTTCTCGATCATGGATTTACTCACATTGAGCTTCTGCCTATTATCGAACATCCTTATGACCGTTCATGGGGATATCAGGGAACCGGATATTATGCGGCTACAAGCCGGTACGGAACTCCTCATGAATTAATGAAGTTCATCGATCTTTGTCATCAGAATAATCTTGGCGTCATCATGGACTGGGTGCCGGGCCATTTCTGCAAGGATGCGCATGGTCTGTATTATTTCGATGGGGAACCGACATTTGAATATGAGAGATATGAAGACCGGGAGAATGAGGTTTGGGGTACGGCTAACTTTGACTTAGGGAAGCCTGAGGTTCAGAGTTTCTTAATCTCAAATGCTCTTTTCTGGCTTGAAAAATATCATATTGATGGATTCAGAGTGGATGCAGTAGCGAACATGCTCTACTGGCAGAATACTGAAGAGCCTCATGAAAATCCGTTTGCAGTGAATTTCTTGAGAAAGCTGAATGAAAATGTATTTGCCTATGATCCTGGTGTTTTAATGATAGCAGAGGACTCAACCGACTTTCCTCTGGTGACATCACCTACCTCTGAAGGAGGGCTTGGGTTTAACTACAAATGGAACATGGGGTGGATGAACGATATCCTCAAGTACATGGAAGCTCCTCCGGAACAGCGGAAACACCTTCATCACAAGGTATCTTTTTCACTGATTTATGCCTTTACTGAGAACTTTATCCTTCCGCTTTCACATGATGAAGTGGTTCATGGAAAACGTTCACTTCTGAATAAAATGCCGGGGGATTATTGGCAGAAGTTTGCTCAGTATCGTCTGCTTCTCGGGTATATGATGACTCATCCAGGAAAAAAACTGCTGTTTATGGGCGGCGAATTTGCCCAGTTTGATGAGTGGAAGGATCTTGAGCAGCTTGATTGGGTGCTTGATGATTTTGACATGCATCAAAAGTCAAGAACCTATTTCAAGGAACTGATGGCTGTATATAAAAGACAGCGTCCTCTGTATGAGCAGGATCACTCACAGGAAGGCTTTGAATGGATTGATGTGAATAATTCCGACCAAAGTATCTTTTCCTTTATCAGAAGAGGCCTAAAGCCTAATGAGCAGCTCGTTGTAGTCTGCAACTTCACACCGCAAACCTACCACGAATATAAAGTGGGGGTGCCGGCCGATACAAAATACATTGAAATCATGAACAGCGATGACACTGTATTTGGAGGATCAGGCCAGGTTAATAAGAAAGATCTTAAAGCACAAGAAGGCACGCTGCATAATCAGCCTTATCACATATCAATGACCATTCCGCCTTATGGAATATCCATTTTACGCGCAGTTAAAAAACGAGAGGAGACAATCAACCATGGTGAAAAAAAAGTGCGTCGCAATGTTATTGGCAGGAGGAAAGGGTAGTCGTTTAAGTTCTTTAACGCAAAACCTTGCAAAACCAGCAGTGCCATTTGGCGGAAAGTACCGCATCATCGACTTTACATTAAGCAATTGCTGCAATTCAGGTGTAGATACAGTAGGGGTGCTGACACAGTATCAGCCGCTTGTACTGAATTCTTATATCGGGATTGGCAGTGCATGGGATCTTGACCGCAAAAACGGAGGAGTTACTGTACTTCCTCCATACGCAGAGTCCTCAGAAGTGAAATGGTATAAAGGTACAGCCAGTGCCATCTATCAAAACCTTAACTATTTAAAACAATATGATCCAGAGTATGTACTGATCTTATCGGGAGATCACATTTATAAAATGGATTACTCGGAAATGCTGGATTACCATGTAGAAAAAGATGCAGACGTATCTATTTCTGTAAAAGAAGTGCCATGGGACGAAGCAAGCCGCTTTGGTATTTTGAATACAGATGCCAATCTTGAAGTCATTGAATTTGACGAGAAGCCTCAAAATCCTAAGAACAACCTGGCATCGATGGGCATCTATATTTTCAAATGGTCCATTTTAAAAGAGTTCTTGGAAATGGATGAGCGTAATCCGTACTCAAGCCATGACTTTGGCAAAGACGTATTGCCTTTGCTGCTTGATGAAAAGAAAAAACTTGTGGCTTATCCATTTAAAGGCTATTGGAAAGATGTTGGTACGGTTAAAAGCCTGTGGGAAGCTAATATGGATCTATTAAATGAAGTGCCTGAGCTGGATTTGTTTGATAACAACTGGCGCATCTATTCTGTCAACCCGAATCAGCCTCCTCAATATTTATCAGAGGGTGCAGAAGTTACTGAGTCCCTTGTAAACGAAGGATGCGTGGTTTATGGAACCATTCACCATTCGGTCTTATTCCAGGGCGTAACAGTGGGGCAGCATTCATTCCTGAAAAATACGGTTGTCATGCCGGATGCGGTCATTGGCAATAATGTCTATATTGAAAATGCGATTGTACCATCAGGTTTAGTTGTACCGGATGGCATGGTCATTCGTTCGGATAAAGATATTGAAGAAGTCATTTTAGTAACGGAAGAACTAGTAGAGCAAACGGCAGGAGCATAACCGGTAAGTACGATGTGCAAACAGCAGAGAAATCCTATTTATTTCCGATGAAAATAAACGAATGCGAGAGGTGGAACAGCTATGAATCAAAGGATGCTGGGAATTATTGATGCAACAACGTATACAAATGCCATCGAGGACTTAACGGTGAATCGGTCGATGGCTGCTATTCCGTTTGCGGGGCGTTACAGATTAATCGATTTTGTTTTATCAAATATGGTGAACTCGGATATTGACAGTGTAGCTATTTTTCCAAAATACCAATACCGTTCTCTGATGGATCATTTAGGGTCAGGCAAGCAATGGGATTTAAACAGAAAGCGTGATGGGCTGTTCTTTTTCCCGTCTCCGCATTTAAACGACCAATATAATGAATTTGGATCGATCCGCCAGCTGTCAGATCACATTGATTATTTCTTGAGAAGCAAGCAGGAATATGCGGTGATCACAAACAGCTATACAGTCTGCAACATTGATTTCAAAGATGTTCTTGCGAAACATGTGAAAATGGGCTGCGATATTACGGAAATCCGCAAAGATGGCGAATCTTTGCATATGTATGTGATGTCGACGAAATTATTGCTGAATCTTATCCATGACAATAATCAAACAGGTTACAAAACTATTGGCCAAGTGATTATGGATAATACCCATAAAATGTTGATTTGTGATTATGAGTTTGATGGATATGTTGCCATTATTGACTCTATTGAAAGCTATTACCGCCACAGCCTGGAAATGCTTAAGCCTGAAGTCTGGCAGCAGTTATTCCTTAAAAACCGTCCTATCTTAACTAAGGTGAAGGATGAGCCGCCAGCAAGACACGGACAGAATGCTGTTGTGAAAAATTCAATGATTGCAAATGGCAGCGTGATAGAAGGACATGTAGAAAACAGCATTATTTTCAGAGCTGTTCATATCGGAAAAGGAACGGTCATAAAAAATGGCATCATCATGCAAAAATCTCAGGTTGGAGAAAATTGCGTGCTTGAGAACGTCGTTCTTGATAAGGATGTAAAAGTAGGCAGCGGCATTGAATTAAAAGGATCTGCTGATCTGCCGATCGTGCTTAGAAAAGGAACAGTACAAGGAGCGCTGATGAAATCGTGAAGGTATTATTTGTTGTATCGGAATGTGTCCCTTTTGTAAAATCCGGAGGTCTGGCGGATGTTGCAGGGGCGCTGCCCAAGGAATTAAAGCGTCTTGGCACGGATATTCGAGTGATTTTGCCTAAATACGGTCAAATTCCGGAGCGATTCCGCTCAAAAATGAAAAAGATTAAAGATATTGTTGTTCCTGTCGGATGGAGACGCCAATATTGCGGAATCGAACAGCTGGAATTTGAGGGAATCACGTATTATTTCATTGATCATGAATATTATTTTAATCGTGACTCTTTGTATGGCCATTTTGATGATGGGGAGCGTTTCTCTTTTTTCTGCAGAGCGGTTCTGGATTCAATTAAAGCAGTCGAATTCCAGCCTGATGTGATTCACTGCCATGATTGGCATACAGGCATGGTGCCATTCCTTTTAAAAGAAGAATACGCTTCTCAATCATTTTATGAAAATATGAAAGCGGTTTTTACGATTCATAACCTGCAATTTCAGGGGATTTTCCCAAGAGATATCCTGCATGATTTACTTGGTCTTGATGACCGGTATTTTAATGCAGATCAATTGGAATTCCATGGCTATGTGAACTTCATGAAAGCTGCTCTTGTTGCTTCAGATTTAATTACAACGGTAAGCCCAACTTACAAGAATGAGATCCAAACCCCGTATTTTGGCGAGCGGCTTGACGGGCTGCTGCGGGTGAAGGAAGCTTCCCTAGTGGGCATATTAAATGGAATTGATGATGCAATTTATAATCCGGGGGACGATCCATACATAGCGTTTCCATATGATGAGCACTCAGTCAAAAACAAAGCAAAGAATAAAAAAGAGCTTCAGAAGATGTTTGGCCTTCCGGAAAAAGAGGATACGCCTCTTCTCACAATGGTCACTCGATTAACTCAGCAAAAGGGCCTTGATCTGGTCGAGCGAGTGCTGCATGAAATGCTTCAATCAGATATGCAGATTATCATCCTTGGTACCGGAGAGAAAAAGTTCGAGGATTTCTTCAGGCACATGGAGTGGCTGTATCCTGATAAGTGCAAAGCATACATAGGCTTTGATGAGCCGCTTGCACACCGCATTTATGCAGGCTCGGATTTCTTTTTAATGCCTTCTCAGTTTGAGCCATGCGGTCTTGGCCAGCTGATTGCTCTAAGATACGGATCGATTCCGATTGTCAGAGAAACTGGCGGCCTGAATGATACCGTGACTTCTTACCGCGATGATACAGGTGAGGGGAACGGCTTTACGTTCACTAACTTCAATGCTCATGATATGATGAACACCGTTAACCGGGCATGCACGATTTATAAGAAAAAAACCATTTGGAACAGCCTTGTCAAAACAGCTATGAAAGAAGACTACAGTTGGGCGCAGTCTGCGTTTAAATACAACCAGCTTTATGCTGATTTAATGACTAGGAGTGGGAGTCATGTTCTCTAACAAAAATGAATTTAAAGACAGTTTTCTAAAGCGCTTGGAAATGAGTTATGGAAAGAAATTCGCTGAATCAACAAAACGTGATCAATACCAAACGCTTGGGAATATGGTGAGAGAACATATCAGCAGCAATTGGATCTCAACGAACGAATGGAACCGGGCAAGCAACAACAAGCAAGTTTATTACTTGTCAATTGAGTTCTTGCTTGGAAGGCTGCTTGGACAAAACCTTTTGAATTTGGGCATTCATGAAGTTGTGCTTGAAGGATTCGCTGATCTTGGAATCGATCTTGAGGAGATTGAAGAAAGTGAAGCAGATGCAGGGCTTGGCAATGGCGGTTTAGGCCGCCTTGCTGCTTGTTTTCTCGATTCGCTTGCTTCATTAAATTTACCTGGACATGGTCTCGGCATCAGGTATAAACATGGTCTTTTTGACCAAAAGATTGTAGATGGCTATCAGGTGGAATTGCCTGAACAATGGCTAAGGCACGGAAATGTGTGGGAAGTCCGCAAGCCGGATCAGGCAATTGAGATTCCATTTTGGGGTAAGATTGAGCATTCACACGAAGATGGAAAGCTTGAATTCCGCCACGTTCAATCTGAGAATATTATGGCTGTACCTTATGATATGCCTGTCATTGGCTATGAAACAAGCACAGTTAATACATTAAGGCTGTGGAACGCTGAGCCGGCTCCAAATCCGCCTCACCACCGTGATGTGCTTGCTTATAAACGCGAAACAGAAGCAGTATCAGAGTTTTTATATCCGGATGATACACATGATGAAGGAAAGATTCTCAGGCTTAAACAGCAATATTTTCTAGTTTCTGCAAGCCTGCAGTCCATTGTGCGGTCATACCTTAAAAAGAATGATACCCTGCATGAATTTCATAAACATGTTGCCATCCATGTAAACGATACTCATCCCGTTCTTGCCATCCCGGAACTTATGAGAATTCTGCTTGATGAAGAGCATATGGAATGGGAAGAAGCATGGAATATTACGTTTAATACGATATCTTATACAAATCATACGACTTTATCGGAAGCACTTGAAAAATGGCCTCTGCATATCTTTAAGCCGCTGCTTCCAAGAATCTATATGATTGTTGAAGAATTAAACGAGAGATTCTGCAAAGAATTATGGAATCGTTTCCCTGGAGACTGGAAGCGTATTGAAAATATGGCGATTATCGCTCACGGCGTCGTAAAAATGGCCCATTTAGCAATTGTAGGAAGCCACAGCGTCAATGGAGTTGCAAAGATCCATTCTGACATTTTGAAAAACCGTGAAATGAAACTGTTTCATCAAATTTATCCTCAAAAGTTTAACAACAAAACAAATGGCATCACACACCGCAGATGGCTGATTAAAGCCAATCCAGAACTGACAAATCTCATTACCGAAACAATCGGAACCGACTGGATTAAAAACCCTCACCTCATGATTGAACTAAAACGACATATCTATAATCCACTATTAAAAGAAGAATTTGCAGCCGTTAAACGGAAAAGAAAAGAGATTCTAGCAGATATTATTGAAAAGAAAACGGGTATTTCCGTTGATAAACATTCAATCTTTGATGTTCAGGTGAAACGTCTTCATGCTTATAAACGCCAGCTCTTAAATGTGCTGCACATCATGTATCTGTATAACAGGCTGAAAGAGGATTCCAATTTTACGATTTATCCAAGGACGTTTATTTTTGGAGCAAAGGCATCCCCAGGCTATTATTATGCTAAGAAAATCATTAAGCTTATTAACTCTCTTGCTGATAAAGTAAACAGTGATCCGAAAGTTTCAAAGATGATGAAAGTCATATTCATGGAAAACTACAGGGTCTCACTTGCCGAGCATATCTTCCCTGCGACAGATGTCAGTGAACAAATCTCTACTGCCAGTAAAGAGGCGTCTGGAACAGGCAATATGAAATTCATGATGAACGGTGCGCTTACAATGGGAACATTGGACGGGGCGAATATTGAAATCTTAGAAGAAGTAGGAAAAGAGAACATCTTCACCTTTGGCTTAAAGGCTGATGAGGTTCTGAACTATTACGAAAATGGCGGATATCGTTCATCTGAATATTATCATCATGATCTGCGGATCAGACAAGTGGTTGATCAGCTCACAAACGGATTCTTTCCTGATACCGAAGATGAGTTTGAAGCAATAAAAGATTCCCTTCTTTATGAAAATGATCATTACTTTGTACTGCGTGATTTTGCATCCTATGTGGATGCTCAGGAACAGCTCGAAAAAGCCTACAAAAACCAGGATAAATGGCTTGAAAAAGCACTTCTTAATATTGCGCACTCAGGCTATTTCTCAAGTGACCGGACGATCCATGAGTATGCTGATGGCATTTGGGACATACAGCCGATTCCTGTAATTCATTAAGTTTTTGAAAACCCGCTTATTGAGCGGGTTTTCTGCTGTCTGAGTTTTGGGATTCCAACAAATCAGGTTAATTAGCATATATTGCAAACAAGTGAGAAAGCTGCTGCTTTGACAAAATCATATAAATTAAGATGGGATTGCCCAATAAGTCTCTAAAATGAAGCAGGGAGGAAAAACAAATGTTATTTCCTCCCTGCTTTTTTAAGTAGACTCTATTCATAAACTTTGTTGTTTTCAGACTACATGTTAAAAATCTTGAGCGGAAATGAACGGACAACATTAATTATTGAGAAAAACATTTTTTCCGTAATTAGACTTTCTGAACAGCCCATCTTTTTAACGGTTATCCCCATCAAGCAATCGTCCAAGTCCGCCAAGGATGCTTCCTTCTCCTGAAGAGTGTCCGCCGGCACTTGGAGCATTTGCAAAAATACGGTCGGCAAGACGGCTGAACGGAAGAGACTGCACCCATACAGTCCCAGGCCCTTGTACAGTTGCAAAAAATAATCCTTCACCGCCGAAAAAGGCCGTTTTAACTTTCCCGACATATTCGACATTGTAGTTAACGTCTCTCGTCATCGCGACAAGACAGCCTGTGTCCACTTTAAGACGTTCCCCGGGTGCAAGCTGCCGTTTATGTATCGTGCCTCCCGCATGCAAAAAGGCAAGACCGTCTCCTTCAAGCTTTTGCATAATGAATCCCTCGCCGCCGAAGAAGCCGGTTCCTAATTTTTTCTGAAAATCAATCCCGACTGAAACGCCTTTAGCAGCACATAGAAACGCATCTTTTTGGCAAACAACCTTGCCCTGCATTTCTTTTAAGTCGACAGGGATGATCTTTCCTGGATAGGGAGCTGCAAATGACACCTGCTTTTTGCCTCCCGCTTTATTGGTAAAGACCGTCATAAATAAACTTTCTCCGGTAATGACACGCTTACCGGCACCTACTAAACGGCTCATTAAGCCTTTTTGCTCAGACCCATCTCCAAAGATGGTTTCCATATCAATGCCGTCATCCATCATCATCATTCCGCCGGCCTCGGCTACTACACTTTCACTTGGATCGAGCTCAATTTCAACAAACTGCATGTCATCTCCATAAATCGTGTAATCAATTTCGTGTGCGTTCAATAAGGTCACCTCTTTTCTTTTTTTGTAAACATTCGTCATTAAGGAAGAAAACCCTTCCGATTTCCATTTATAATGAAAGGAGTTCTTCATAAAGGAGATAAGCCTATGCCTGTCATTAAAAACACCATTCTCATTAAAGCGCCAATTGAAGTCTGCTTCGACCTTGCAAGAAATGTAGAGGTTCATACGAGAACGACTGAGAAAACAAAAGAGAAAGCGGTTGGGGGTGTAACCACCGGGCTTCTTAAAGAAGGGGATACAGTAGAATGGGAGGCCGTTCACTTCAGTATTAAGCAAAGGCTGACTGCCAAAATAACAGAAATGAACCGGCCTTATGAATTTAAAGATATCATGGTTAAAGGAGCTTTCAAGTCTTTCAATCATACACATACGTTTGCTCCTTCAGGTAATGAAACAGTGATGACTGACCGCTTTGAATATCAATCACCATTAGGATGTATAGGCAAAGCCGCAGATTTATTATTTTTAGAGAGGTATATGAAAAATTTTCTCTCGGACCGGGCGAAGGAACTAAAAAAAACCGCAGAAGCAAAATAAAACAGAGTCCCCTAGCGGGAACTCTGTTTAAGATGAAATTTGCGCCTTGATGTATAGCGCCATCACCTAACTCCTCTGTCAGAACGGATCCGCCTTTAGGAGATAAACAGGGCGATTCCGCTTTTATTATTCACTATAAGGTTCCTTCTCTGATGCAGGAAGGTCACCGAAAGGAGTCATAATCCCTTCTTCATCAAGAGTATGTTCATACTGTCTATGCTGTATGTTTGGATACACGGTTACGTTCTTACCCTCGATATCTGTAGCTGCGAAGTTCTCATAATCTTCAACATACCCTGTGGGGTCATCGTTCTCCATATACACGTCATTGTAGGAATCAACAGGATACTCCATGTCAGACGGAGTTTCAGAGTTGCCAAAGCGTTCTACATCTTGATATGAGTCTTCTGCATCATAGGCTTCAGAATCGCTTTCATCGTATTCGAATTGTCCAAATGCCGGCTCAAGAATGCTTTCCTCAATCGGTCTTGAACGGGAAATTGCCTGCTCCGGTGAATGTTCCTTGCAAGTTGTAGCAGTGGGAAGCACTTCAAGTCTTTCTTCTGGTATGTCAGTTCCGCATACTTCACAAACCCCGTAAGTTCCCTTTTCAATGGCTGCAAGTGCTCGGTTGATATCGCTTAATTCTTCCTCAACATGCTCATTTAATGCAATATCTTTTTCACGTTCATAAAGCTCTGTGCCTTCATCACCAGGGTGGTTGTCATAACTTGAAAGCTCACCGGTAGAATCGTGCCCAAAGCTTTGCTCGAGCCCGAAATGTTTGTTTTCCTGCAGGTGCTGCTCAATTTCTGCTTTTCTTGCGTCAAGCTGTGAGCGAAAGGAAGCCATTTGACCGCTGTTAAGCATTCCGTTCACGCTCCTTCCTTAAGAAGTAATTTCTTCTTTTTTTAGTATGAACAGATTAAGGCAATTCATGATTGTAAATAATGTACAAAAAAAACGGCCCGTCAAAGGACCGTGTAAAGGTTAGATTGTGCTAATGAATAAACCAAGTGCGAGCAAGAAGCCGAATTGAATATTTGTCTGAGCAGTTGCTTTCATTGCAGGCATCATTTCAAGCGGAAGTGATTTGCCGACGAATTTTTTTACGGCACTGTATGCTTTAGGTGTGCTGATTAAGACTAAAAGCGCCCAAAAGGACAAGTGGCCGAGTGCAATCATGATCAAGATGACCGCATATGAAGCAGCGAACATGGAAGCGAGGAAAATAATCGCTTTTTTGCGTCCAATCAGGATTGCCAGTGTTTTGCGCCCGTTTTCTTTATCGCCGTCGAGGTCGCGGATATTATTTGACAGCATGATGTTTCCAACCAGGAAAGCGATCGGAATGGAAATAAGGATGCTGATCGGTGATATCGTACCAGTTTGAATGTAATAAGCAAGCAGAATAATAACCATGCCCATAAAGAAACCTGCAACAAGCTCCCCAAATGGAGTGTAGGCAATTGGCATAGGGCCTCCTGTATAAAAATAGCCGGTAGCCATGCAGATTAACCCAATAACAGCGATCCACCAAGTGGAGGTCATGCAAATATAAACACCTAAAAGTGCTGCGACGGCGAAGAATGCAAAGGCAAGGTTTAGAACCGTCCTTGGTTTCACACCGTTTCTTACAATTGCTCCGCCGATTCCGACAGAATTTTCATTATCAAGTCCGCGCTTGAAATCAAAATATTCATTAAACATATTGGTTGCAGCCTGAATTAAAATGGATGCAATCAGCATAGCTAGAAATAATAAGATATGAACCTGACCTTCATTTAAAGCAAGCACCGTACCGATCGTAACAGGAATAAAGGCGGCAGACAGTGTGTGCGGACGCAACAGCATCCACCATACTTTCCAGCTTTTATCCTTTTTGATGGAGGGCACATTTTGTGTAGTGTGTGATTGTGTATGCATCAAAGATTTCTCCCCTTTTTGTCAACCAAATGGAGCACGTTTGCTTCCCAGAATTAAGTGTAGGAAATTTACAATATTGTGTCAATCCTTTTACAAATGTTTGAACAATCATTTAATTCCCTGACCGGGAAATTTCTTCCGCGAGAGCTTTTGATTTTAATGTTGTCAGGGTAGTAATATAATAAGGATAATAGTCGTTATTTCTATTATACCATTTCTTTGTCCAAGTACTATTGACACCTCTTTCCTCTGAGGTGTATCTTAATATAAGCGATTTTTCGGTTTTGGAGGGATTTCCAATGATTACGGCATTAAAACATACATTTACGGAGATTATGAAGCGTGCTTTGGAGGAAGCCAGACAGTTTGATAAACCGGTCATATTAAGTCAGGTCAAGCCGTTGAATGATTCAATGAACCCCCTCCATTTTTATGCGGCTGGCGAGCGGCTTTTTTTAGGCGAGCGGTTTTATTGGGCAACTCCAGGTTCACGCTTTACAATTACAGGCTTGGGAAACGAATGCACAGTAGAGAATGATTCTGCTGAAAGCGATCGTTTCGGGCGGATTGAGTCTGATTGGAAACGCTTTAAAAAAATGGTGCATTATGAAGATGGTGCAAAATCTCATATAGGTACAGGCGCTTTATTATTCGGCGGTTTTTCTTTTGATCCGCATAACCGCAGAAACGAGCGCTGGAATAAATATCCTGAGGCGAAATTCTTTTTGCCGTCGGTAATGCTTACAGTGAAAGACGGCGTTTCTTTTCTGACAATTAATCGTGTGATTAATCCTGATGATGATCTTGAATCATGTGCCAAGCATTTCACATCGATTGCGGGCGAAGTACTGACTGAAAAGGCAAGCACCGGGGGAGAGTCCGTGAACAATTACACTCTAAAAGAGGCGGATACGGGAACATGGCTTTCAGCTGTACAAAAAGCCACAGAATTAATTAAAAGCGGAGAGCTGGATAAAGTCGTGCTGGCACGTGAAGTACAGTTAGAGTATGATCACAAAATTAATATCTATTCAACTTTAAGCAAACTGCAGACAGAGCAGCCTACAAGCTTTATCTTTTCTTTTGAAAATGGCCGGCAATCGTTCATTGGAGCAACACCTGAACGTTTGATCAAAAAGGAAAACAGCAGGCTGCTTTCAACATGTCTTGCTGGTTCCATTAAAAGAGGGAAGAGCAAGCAAGAAGATACGGAGCTCGGAACAGAGCTTTTGAATGATGAAAAAAACCTGATTGAGCACGCGATTGTTGTGAAAATGATCAAAGATTCATTTGAAGAATACTGCAGTAAAGTTAAGGTTTCAGATCACCCGCAATTATTAAAAACGAAAAATATTCAGCATTTGTATACGCCGATTGAAGGATCAATGAAAGCAGGTTATTCTTTATTGAACTTAGTGGAGAAGCTCCATCCGACACCTGCCTTAGGCGGATATCCCAAAATGGCTGCTGTTGACATAATCAGAGAAATTGAACCTATGGACCGCGGCTGGTATGCCGGTCCAGTAGGCTGGCTTGATGCTGAAAACAACGGTGAGTTTGCAGTAGCCATCCGCTCCGGCTTAATTGAGGGCAAGCAGGCCATCCTGTTTGCAGGATGCGGAATTGTTGCAGAATCCGATCCTCAAATGGAATATCAGGAAACCCTGATTAAGCTGAAGCCGATGCTCTCTGCGCTGGGAGGAGTCAACCATGAGTGCAAATAAATCTTTAACTCTTTATGCAGCAAGTTTCGTTGATGAATTAACTAAAGCGGGTGTCCGGGATGCAGTTATCAGCCCGGGTTCAAGGTCAACGCCTATGGCCATGCTGATGGCTGAGCATCCTGATATCAACATTCATGTTCTGATTGACGAACGATCAGCAGGTTTTTTTGCCCTTGGCATGGCTAAGGTGCAGCAAAGACCTGTTGCATTGCTGTGTACATCAGGAACGGCAGCAGCTAATTATTATCCGGCAGTTGTTGAGGCATTCTATTCAAGAGTGCCTTTGCTTGTTTTAACGGCAGACCGTCCGCACGAGCTTAGAGATGTGGGTGCACCGCAGGCAATCGATCAGCTGCATCTGTTCGGCCGCTATGCAAAATGGTTTGCTGATATGGCGATTCCGGAGCATACTGGTGAACTTCTTCATTATGGGAGAACAATGGCCGCACGTGCAGCGGGCAAAGCCATTTCTTCTCCATCCGGACCGGTTCATCTTAATTTTCCGTTCAGAGAACCTCTCGTACCTGATTTAGAATCTGAGGATTTATGGACAAGCTTGAATAGCCGTCCTAAACATGTTCAAGTAACAGCGGGTTCTTCCGTTATTGATGTTTCCGAAGTGCAGCGCTTAGCTGATCTCCTTTCAGACGAAAAAAAGGGATTGATTATATGCGGGGAACTTCGCGATCCTGATTTCGCGAAAGCGGCGGTTACCTTATCTTCTGTCCTGAAGTACCCGATTCTTGCTGATCCTCTTTCTAATTTAAGAACAGGTTCTCATGATCAATCATCTGTCATTGAATGCTATGATGCATTCATGAAGGATGAATACATAACAGAGCAGCTAAAGCCGCAAGTCATTATCCGGTTCGGAGCAATGCCGGTTTCAAAGCCGCTGTTTTTATTCTTGAAGAAAACGGCTGACATCCGTCAAATTGTTGTGGATGGACAAGGAGGCTGGCGGGAGCCGACCTTAATGGCTGCGGAAATGATTGAATGCAGAGAAAGCTGGCTGTGCAAGGAGCTTATCAAACAGGCCAAAGTGCGGGAAGATATGGATTGGCTACAGTCATGGCAGAAAGTAAATCTCATTTCGCGTGAGGTAGCAGGCTCTGCTGAAGACAAAGGCGGCGACTTGTTTGAAGGAAATGTTTTCCGTGAATTGCAGCAAGCACTTCCACAGAAGTGTCAGCTGATTGCAGGGAACAGTATGCCTATTCGTGACCTGGATAATTATTTCCTTAACACGGAAAAGGACATTGAAGTATTTGCGAACCGCGGAGCGAATGGAATCGATGGGATCGTATCAACAGCGCTTGGAATGAGTGCGGGTGCCGGCACAGATCATCCCACTTTTTTAGTCATCGGCGATTTATCTTTTTATCATGATATGAATGGTCTGCTTGCTGCGAAAATGCACAAGCTCAATTTGACCATTATTCTTGTTAATAACGATGGGGGAGGCATCTTTTCGTTTCTTCCGCAGTCAAAAGAAGAAAAGCATTTTGAAACTTTATTCGGTACGCCATCAGGTCTTGATTTTAAACATGCTGCCGATCTATATGACGCTGCCTATACATTGCCTGCGACATGGGAAGAATTCCGGGCAGCAGTGTCAGATGCTGTCATTAAAAAAGGCTTAAATATCATAGAGGTGCGCACAAATCGTCAAACCCGTGTCAGTATTCATCGTGAATTGATGAATCGTGTTTCCCAGGAAATAAGAGAGAAGATCTTAAAATGATGCTGACGATAAGAGGAGTATCCTATCATGTCGAAACATATGGAGAAGGCACACCACTAGTTCTTCTCCATGGATTTACAGGCTCAGCTGAAAACTGGCACCCATTTCTGGACATGTTCAGCCAGTATAAAGTTATTTTAATTGATCTGATAGGACACGGACAGACAAATTCACCTTCAGAATTTGAGCGCTACAGCATGGAGGAATCGGTTAAGGATTTATATGATATTTTTGCAGCACTTCATCTTAAGAATTTCATTCTTGCAGGCTATTCTATGGGAGGAAGACTGGCATTAACATATGCCGTTCAGCACCCTGAACAGATCGACAAGCTGATACTTGAAAGTGCCTCTCCTGGTTTAAAATCAGAGGCTGAGAGAATGAATAGAAGAGAAAATGACCGAAATCTCTCTCAGTTAATAAGAGAACAGGGAATGAACCACTTTATTAACTTTTGGGAGAACATACCGCTTTTTGCCTCTCAGAAAGCTCTGCCGGAGGCTTTACAAAATAATCAGCGGATCCAAAGGCTGAAAAATGATGAGACGGGGCTTGCGAACAGTCTTTTGGGGATGGGGACAGGATCTCAGAGGTCATTATGGGACAGCCTCCATACTCTAAAGATTCCAGTTCTGCTATTAAGCGGAGAGCGGGATGAAAAGTTCTGCGGAATCGCAAAAGAGATGAAAAATTTGCTCCCGCTTTCGACATTTATTAAAATAATTGGTGCAGGTCATGCAGTTCATGTGGAACAACCGCAAATCTTTGGTAGAATAGTAAATGAGTTTATTAATTCGTAAACGTATTCATAAGGAGGCAGTACGCGAAATGACAGTAGAATGGATTGCTGAACGCAAGTACGAAGATATTTTATATGAAACGTATAATGGGATTGCCAAAATCTCAATTAATCGTCCAGAGGTACATAATGCATTCCGTCCGAAAACGGTAATGGAATTAATTGATGCTTTTGCTTATGCAAGAGATGACGCAAATGTTGGGGTAATTATATTAACTGGAACAGGCGGCAAAGCATTCTGTTCGGGCGGCGATCAAAAGGTGCGCGGCCATGGCGGTTATGTTGGCGAAGACCAAATTCCGCGTTTGAATGTTCTAGATCTGCAGCGTTTAATCCGCGTGATACCAAAACCGGTTATTGCCATGGTGGCAGGATACGCAATCGGCGGAGGCCACGTGCTTCATATTGTCTGTGATTTAACCATTGCAGCGGACAATGCTGTTTTCGGCCAGACAGGTCCAAAAGTAGGCAGCTTTGATGCCGGCTATGGTTCAGGATACCTTGCCCGTATTGTCGGGCATAAAAAAGCACGCGAAATCTGGTTCCTGTGCCGTCAATACAATGCACAGGAAGCGCTTGACATGGGTCTTGTCAACACGGTTGTGCCTTTAGAAAAGCTTGAAGAAGAAACGGTTCAATGGTGCGAGGAGATTTTAGAAAAGAGCCCGACTGCCATTCGTTTCCTTAAAGCTGCATTTAATGCCGATACAGACGGCCTTGCAGGCATTCAGCAATTTGCAGGAGACGCAACTCTGCTGTACTATACAACGGATGAAGCTAAAGAAGGCAGAGATGCTTTCAAAGAAAAACGCAATCCTGACTTCAAGCAGTTCCCAAGATTCCCTTAAACAACATGCAGCAGCTTGATGATTTCATCAAGCTGCTTTCTTATAGTTTAGAATTTATTTTGTCTTTTGCATCTATGTCTAGCGCAAGCGCCTGGATACCCGGTCGGAACGGCTCAGCCAAAAAAGTCGGGACACGGACTGCCGGAGCAGGTCTTCACGCTTGCGCTTTTCTACTATAAAGGCGGTGAACAAACATGAATACAATGCCCAATTGGTTAAAGCAGCGTGCCTATTTAACCCCTGACCGAATTGCGATGATGACAGATGAGAGAACATTAACATTTCGTGAACTGCATGAACTGACAGAACATATGGCATTTACTTATCATCATCATGGGATCAGAAAAGGACAGCATGCTGCAATCCTTATGAAAAACAGTATTGAAATGGCTGCTGCTATCCATGCGCTTACATACATTGGAGCAACAGCCGTGCTGTTAAATACAAGATTGACTGCCTCAGAGCTTGATTGGCAATTGAGGGATTCAGAAGCAGCATTCCTCATTTGTGATGCAGCACTTAATCAAAAATGGGAGAATCCAAGCTGGATAACAATAGATAGCGGAGAGCTTGTAACAGCAGAAACAGCTTCTGTTCAGTATGAACATTCATTTGATTTAGATCAGACGGCAACTATTATGTACACATCAGGAACAACCGGCAAGCCGAAGGGTGTTCTTCAATCATTCGGCAATCATTATTGGAGCGCTGCCGGTTCCTCTTTAAACCTGGGCCTTCATCATGACGACAGGTGGCTTTGCGCCGTTCCTCTTTTTCATATCAGCGGACTGTCCATCTTAATGAGAGGTGTGATCTATGGAATGACCGTCATCCTCCATGAATCCTTTCATCCATCAAGAGCGAACCGCGAAATTATGGAGAATGGGGCAACAATCGTTTCCGTTGTGCAAACCATGCTATCTCAGATGATAGAAAACCTTGGGGAAGGTGAATATCCGAAGACGTTCAGATGCATGCTGTTAGGCGGCGGTCCTGCACCAATGCCGCTATTGAAAGAATGTGAAAAGAAAAAAATCCCTGTCTATCAAACATACGGAATGACAGAAACCTCCTCGCAAATTGTCACGCTATCACCAGAGTACAGTCTGACAAAGCTTGGTTCAGCAGGAAAACCGCTTTTTCCCTGCGAGATTAAAATTCTGAAGAACAATCAGGCTTGCCCCCCTTTTACAGAGGGAGAAATTCATGTGCAAGGCCCGAATGTAACGAAAGGGTATTGGAAACGTGAAGCAGACATTCACCATGGATGGCTGCAAACAGGAGATATGGGATATTTTGATGATGAAGGATTTTTATATGTTCTTGACAGGCGTTCGGATCTGATTGTATCAGGCGGTGAAAATATTTATCCTGCGGAAATAGAAGCTGTCCTGCTCTCCCACCCTTCGGTCAATGAAGCCGGTGTAACCGGAATGCCTGATGCAAAATGGGGACAGGTTCCGCACGCATTCATTGCGGCAAAAGATGAAGTAAGTGAGGAAGAACTGATTTCCTATTGCTCAGCCCTGCTTGCAAAATATAAAATTCCAAAACGCATTCATTTTATTAATAAGCTGCCTAGAAATGCTTCAAATAAATTAGTGCGCAGAAAGCTCGCAGAATTTCTTGGAGGTACTCATGATTGATGTACAGGAAGTGACGCTTCATCACCTTGATATGAAACTCGTTACCCCCTTTCAATCCAGTATTGAAACAGTTTCTAAGCGTGAGAGCATTCTGATCGAAGTACGTAATCGCAGCGGACAAATTGGATGGGGAGAAGTTGTTGCATTCTCTTCACCCTGGTACACAGAAGAAACGATTGGAACTTGTCATCACATGCTGAAATCATTTCTTATCCCTGAACTGCTTGCAAAACCATTTCAAGATCCGGAAGCATTCATTGATTCTTTTTCCTATATCAGAAGAAATCAAATGGCTAAAGCAGCAATTGAAGGTGCAGTATGGGATCTTCATGCAAAGCTTGAGGAAAAGCCGCTTGCAGCCATCTTAGGCGGAACGGCAAAGCAAATTGATTCGGGTGTTGTTATTGGCCTGGCCTCAATGGAACACATGCTTGAAACAATCGGGAAGCATGTCAGCGATGGATATAAACGAATAAAAATAAAAATTAAGCCTGGATCAGATGCTGCTCTGCTTGATGAAATTAGAAGCCATTTTCCGGATATACCTTTAATGGCAGATGCCAACTCTGCCTATACGCTTGATGATATCAGCCTTTTAAAGCAGCTTGATGAATATAATCTATTAATGATCGAACAGCCGCTTGCTCACGATGACATTATCGATCATGCGGTTCTGCAGTCTCAATTAAAAACACCGATTTGTCTAGATGAGAGCATTATTACGCTCAATGATGCAAAAAAAGCGATTCAGCTGGGCAGCTGCGGCGTCATTAATATTAAGCCGGGGAGAGTCGGCGGTCTTTTTGAATCGATAAAAATTCACGATTATTGCATGCAGCACAATGTTCCGGTTTGGGTGGGAGGAATGCTTGAGACAGGGGTTTCGCGGGCACATAACATCGCTCTTGCATCACTTCCGAATTTTACGATACCCGGTGATATTTCTGCATCTGCGCGATATTGGGAAGAAGATATCATTTCTCCGCCCGTTACCGTGAATAATGGGAAAATAGATGTCCCTGCAGGTCCTGGACTCGGATTTGAAGTAAATCGGAGCAAATTAGCAAAATACTGTACTCATATCGAACGTTTTACTAAATGAAATTTGATTTTTCTCTAGGGGAAAATCTGATTTTAGCTCTGCAAAATTTAATTTTGCGGTTTTGTGAAATTTTGCATTCCATGTTAAAACTAAAAGGAATGATGCTAGAGACATCATTTCGAAAATCAGCCCTCTCTGCTTCAATCTTTGGCCAGCTATGTATGTAGCTGGCTCTTTTTAGTTTTAGGACAAAGAGTTAAGAACCTTAAGTGGATGGCCGCGGAAGGAACGGACAACATTTATAATCGAAAACAACAATCAAAGCGAAAACAGCTTAATTATATGTATAGAATTTTACGCATCTATGTCAATTGAGTTCTTTTAAATCCTCGGCCAGTAAAATAATTGGACATCTGTCTGTCGGATTTAACGCGATTCAGCAATTCTTTTGTCGAGAAAGAATGATTGACAGAAAGATTTAAATGCTTTAAATTGTTGCATATAGGCAAAATAATTATACTCATCAACAAAACATGAAACAAGCTAAATTATTAGCACATGACCTAACTTTCTTTCATAAAATGGTTTTTGCGAAGGAAAGTCATTTTTTTACTCAAAAATTTGCATCAGGGAAACATTTGTTGACGAAGGAAAGAGGAGGATCAAGAATGAAAAAGAGATTATTAATGCTGATTTCAATCCTGGCCCTGTCCGTTATGATGACAGCGTGCAGCCAGGGCGCAAGCGGGGATGGAAACGGAAAGATCAAAGTAACCACAACAACTGCGCAAATAGCGGATGTCACAAGAAACGTTGCCGGCGACGCTGCAGAAGTTCAGTCGCTGATGGGTCCAGGAATTGATCCCCATTTATATCAGGCATCACAGGGAGACATTCAAAAGCTGAATCAGGCAGACATTATTTTTTATAACGGTCTGCATTTAGAAGGCAAGATGGGTGAAATTTTCGAAAAAATGTCGAATGAAAAGCCTACAGTGCCAGTAGCAAGTGCCATTCCAGAAAATAAATTAATAAATGATAAAACGAACGCGAAGATACACGATCCTCATGTATGGTTTGATATCTCGTTATGGATTCATACCGTTGATATCGTCGAAGAAGAACTCACTAAGCTTTCACCTGAAAATAAAGATGAATTTGCTGAAAATGCAGCTGCATATAAGAAAAAGCTCCAGGAGATGGATCAATATGCAAAAGAGCAGGTTCAGACCATTCCTGAAGAAAGCAGAGTTCTGGTAACAGCGCATGATGCATTTACTTACTTTGGAAATGCCTATGGATTTGAAGTCATGGGGCTGCAGGGATTAAGCACAGATTCTGAATACGGTCTCCGTGATGTGCAAAATTTAGTTGATGTACTGGTAGACCGCGAAATTAAAGCGGTATTTGTAGAAAGCAGCATATCAGAGAAATCGATTAACGCCGTTGTGGAAGGCTCAAAAAAGAGAGACCATAATGTCGTCATTGGCGGACAGCTTTATTCTGACGCTATGGGTGAAGAAGGAACAGAAGAAGGAACGTATTTAGGAATGTTTAAACACAATATCGATACAATTGTTTCATCATTGAAATAAGGCAGGTGTTTTACAATGAATCCAGTAACTGTTGAAAACTTGACAGTAGCCTATCACCGCAAACCGGTTTTGCAAGAGGTGGGGTTTGAAGTTCCGGAAGGGAAATTAATTGGAATCATCGGCCCGAATGGAGCCGGGAAGTCTACGTTAATTAAAGCTGTTTTAGGATTGATTCCAGTGCCATCGGGAGAAGTTGAAATCTATGGCGATCATTATAAAAAACAGCGTAAACGCGTCGGATACGTCCCTCAGCGCGGATCAGTGGATTGGGATTTTCCGACGAATGCACTTGATGTCGTGCTGATGGGACGATACGGCCATATTGGCTGGCTTAAGCGTCCGGGGAAAAAAGATATCGAATTTGCCTGCGGATGTCTCGAAAAAGTAGGCATGCTTGATTTCGCTGACAGACAAATCAGCCAGCTGTCTGGCGGACAGCAGCAGCGTGTATTCTTAGCAAGAGCGCTTGCACAGGATGCAGATGTGTATTTCATGGATGAACCGTTTGTCGGTGTTGATGCAGCAACTGAAAAAGCGATCATTTCCCTTTTAAATGAACTAAAGGCAAGACAGAAAACGGTATTGGTTGTTCATCATGATCTTCAGACAGTTGAAGAATATTTTGACTGGGTTCTGCTTCTGAATTTAAGGAAGATTGCATTTGGTCCAACGAGTGAAGTCTTTACGATGGATAATCTTCAAAAAACATACGGAGGCAGGCTCACATTTTTACAGGATAAAAGTGTGCTTGTGGATGAAACAAAACAGGAGTGAGTTAAGATGATGGAAGAACTGTTCTATCAATTGCAAAATCAGAATACGCAGTGGGTTCTGCTTGGAACGATGCTGCTTGGGCTTGCAAGCGGGGTTCTCGGAAGCTTTGCTCTTCTAAGGAAACAAAGTCTGATAGGAGATGCAATGGCCCATGCCGCCTTGCCTGGTGTGTGTATGGCATTCCTGCTTTACGGGTCCAAATCATTAGTTTGGTTTCTTGTCGGAGCAGCCCTTTCAGGGATGCTTGCTGCATGGCTTATCCAATTTATTATACAGAATTCCCGAATTAAAGAAGACTCAGCTCTAGGTCTTGTTTTATCCGTATTCTTTGGATTTGGAATCGTTCTGCTGACTTATATTCAGCACAACAGCGGCGGAAACCAAAGCGGCTTGAGTGATTTTATTTTCGGAAAAGCAGCTTCAATGGTCGGTCAGGATGTTCAGATTATTACGCTGATTGCAGCGATTTTACTCCTTCTGACAGCTGTTTTCTTTAAAGAATTTAAGATTTTGACGTTTGACCCTCAGTTTGCAAAAGGAATTGGACTTCCAACAACATTTCTGAATGGCCTGCTTATGGTTTTAATTGTTTGTGCAGTCGTGATCGGACTTCAGACTGTAGGGGTCATTTTAATGGCAGCAATGCTTATAACCCCTGCCATTTCAGCGAGATATTGGACAGATAAGCTTGGGCATATGGTAATTATCGCTGGAATCATCGGAGGAATCTCCGGCGTCGCTGGAACCTTCCTGAGCACAACAGTAAGAGGAATGGCAACTGGTCCTCTGATAATCGTTGCAGCTACATTGCTCTTTCTAATCTCATTGATTTTTGCTCCAAAACGCGGGCTGGTTTCAAAAGCGTTAAAGCAAATCAAGCTGAGAAAAAGAACATCGGTTGAACAGCTGCTTCTGTCTTTTTATGATTTAACAGAAAGTGCAGGGGGAAAACATTGTGCTGCATCCTTCTCGCTTAACGATATTGTGAATAAAAGAAAAGCAGCCGACAGTCTTGTCACCAGATCTTTAAAAGAGCTTTTGAAAAAGCGCCTGATTATGAAAGGCGAAGGGGATAGATGGAGGCTTACAGAAAATGGCCTGCAGCTTGCCTATCATCTTGCTTTAAATCAGCGCCTTTATGAAATGTACCTTATGCATGAAATGGAGCTTGCCCAGCTTCAAATTACAAGCCGTGATGATGTTGATGTGGAAATGATGTCAAGCGAGATGAAGGATCGTTTAATGAACCTGTTAAAAGATCATCATAGAGAGCCGATGCTGCTTCCTAAGACGAAGAATAGCCTAAGCAGGAAGGAGTGGCTGTATCAATGAGTTATGATGCATGGATTTTATTGACAGGTTCTCTGGTCGGCATCACATGCGCGATGATTGGATGCTTTCTGATCTTAAGAAAAATGGCTATGCTTGCAGATGCGATCAGCCATTCTGTCTTGCTTGGCATCGTAGGAGCCTATTTTGTCAGCAGAAGCTTAGATGGAATTTCAATGTTTATCGGTGCCGCTGTTGTCGGCTTGCTTACAGCGTTTCTAGTACAAATATTAAATGCTAAAGGTGTCCAGTCAGATGCTGCAATCGGAGTTGTCTTTACATCTCTCTTTGCCATAGGGGTTATCCTGCTTTCGTTATTTGGAGGAAACATCCATCTTGATGTCAATCACGCGCTGATGGGGGAAATCACATTTGTGCCGTGGGATACGATCACCTTAGGCAGTGCCGATCTTGGGCCAAAAGCAGTATGGATGCTTGGTTCCGTCTTCATCGTGAATCTATTGATTATCGTTCTTTTTTACAAAGAATTTAAGATTTCTTCGTTTGACCCTCAGATGGCAGTTGCGATTGGGATACCAGTACTTCTCATTCATTACCTGCAAATGGGGATGCTCTCGATTACAACAGTTGCATCATTTGACAGTGTTGGTGCCATTTTGGTTGTAGCCATGCTCATAGTGCCTGCATCAGCTGCTTACCTGCTGACGGATAAATTGCTTCATATGCTGATCATCAGTTCAATTATCGGAGTTTTATCTGCAGTTACCGGCTATTATGCAGCAACATGGCTGAATGTCTCGATTGCAGGGGCAATGGCTACTGCTGCAGGGCTGATCTTTTTCCTGACATTTATCTTTTCACCCTCACACGGGCTGTTATCGAAGCTTCTTTCAAGGAGAAAATTTGCATCGGCAGAAGTTAGTGAATAAAATGGTATGAAGTTTGAATAAAAATGATTCTCATTATCAATAATAAAGAAAAAGGACAGCGGAAAGCTGTCCTTACTTTTACAGATCATGAGGTTTAAAGGTTTTGCAGTCTGTTTCCTCGCTGCGGGAAGCAGTATCTCCTTTATGGCTGACAACATAGATGGCATCAGCTGTACACTGATTGCCATTGCCCCAATACTCACAGTTATTGACTTCACACTTTACTTCTCTTGGCATTCATCAAAACCTCCTTATTTAGGGTTCAACAATTAGTTTTACATGATAGGGAGTATTTCATACGCAGGATTTAAAAACAAGGTGCAGCTGGTGCACCTTGTTTTTTTCAAAAGATAAGAAAGTATAAAATTTTGTGCTTCGATGGCAAGCGGCCCTATCTGTCATGCCAGCGCTGAACGGGCGCTTGCGCTTTTCTTATGATTCATTTTGCTTCAAATATCGTTTATCCTTCATAAACAAACGCCAGAAGTAAAAGAATCCCGGAAAGAGAATTAAAAAGCCAACGATGTAAGTAATAAATACAGCATGGAAGGTGTTGGGATGGGTAAAGCCATCCTGGATGGATACATCTGGATAAAGCATATAAGGCAGGTGTGCCCGACCGTATGCATAGCTTGCAAGAAAATATTGAATGGTTACAGCTACAACCGCGATTCTAGGTCTGCCAAGCGTTCTTTTGTCTTTTTGCGACGGCAAAAACAGAGCACCCCCTGCAATCATAAACATCGCAACAGATCCAATCAGGAAAGGCAAATACTTCATCATGTTCATATAGAGCCAGTTTGCCTCAGTGCGAAGGGTCAGCATAATCAAAAAACCCATTACTAGGGACAACGGACCTAAGATCAGGGCATCACGCCGGTATACTTTATAGGCTTCCGGTTCATTGGCCACATTTGAGTAATCAGAAAGCAGCAGCGATGACAGGAAGAGCGTGCTGGTAATTGCGAACCCGCTAAAGGCGTAGGCATTTGGGCTTGTAAACAATTTGTCGAGCTGAAGCTGATGTGAACCGTTTACTACCTCAATAAACCCGCCATGAGTGATGGGCAGCACCAGCAATAAAATAGCGGGTATAATGAAACCGGAAATCCCGGAAACATAAGTAAGTGCTTTTTCATACCCTTTAGAGTAATGGGAGAATACAAGGAATCCGCTTCGAATCGCCAGAAGCAACAGGATGATGCTTCCTGGTATCAGCAAGACGGTCCCCAGAATAAACGTAGCTCCGGGGAAAAAGCTGAAAAGCGCTACGACAATGGCAACAATAAATACATTCGTAACCTCCCAAGTAGGGGATAAATAACGATTGGCAATATTGGTTGCGTTCGTCTTTTCTCTGTTAATGTAGATCATGGACCAAAAGCCTGCTCCGAAATCCATTGTCGCCATGACAGCATAGATAAAAACAAATCCCCACACAACTGTAATGGCGAGCAGTGCATCTGTTGTAATCATCCAAGTAACGCCTCCATTTCTTTAATAAACACTGACGCCATCACCATCACCTGCTGACTTATCAAGTTCTTTTTCAACTGGATTTCGCTTGAAGTAATAGACCAGAACAAGAATGACAGCGAGTCCTAATATCGCATAAACAAGTGTGAAAAGAATAAAAAGGGTTCCGATCTGGCCGGAGGCTGTCACAACATCTTCTGTTTTCAGCAATCGATAAATAACCCAAGGCTGTCTTCCCGTGCAGGCAAAAATCCAGCCAAACTCAATCGCAAGCATGGAAAGAATTCCTGAAGGAACAAATATGATGAGCATCCATTTAGGGAAGTGCGGACGCTTCAATATTTTGTACCAGAAGAATCCGAGAAGAGACAGGAAGATCAGCAGACTTCCGATTCCAACCATTGCATTAAACAGCGTATGTACAAACAGCGGGGGCCAATATTCCTCAGGGAAATCATTCAAGCCAATAACCTCCGTTTTAAAGCTGTTGTCAGCTAAAAAGCTCAGAGCCCACGGAATTTCAATGCCCCATTTCACCTCCTGTGTTTCCCGGTCCGTAAAGCCTCCAATTGCAAGGGGGGCATACGTCTGAGTTTCAAATAAACCTTCAGCAGCTGCCAGCTTCTCAGGCTGATACTCATGGAGCATTTGCGCTGATTCATGCCCATTCAAAGCTGTAATAAATGAGAAAATTCCCCCTACAACAAGACCCATCATTAAAGCTTTGCGGTGAAAGCGGTAAAGGCGTTCATTTTTCATATTTCTAAGCATCTTATAAGCGGATATTGAAGCAATAACAAATGCACCTGTCATAAACGCTGAAACCACAACATGTCCAGCTGTAACGATAAAGCTTGGATTGAAAAAGGCAGCCCACGGGTCAACATCAACAATTTCCCCATTTTCAATTCTGAACCCGGCTGGAGTTCCTTCAAATGCATGAACATTTGTAATTAAAATGGCGGAGGCTGCAGCCCCGAGCAAGACTAGCGAAACACTGACAATTCTCATTCGGGGAGAAATTCTGTCAGCTGCGTAAACGTAAATTGACATAAACAAGGCTTCCACAAAGAAAGCATAGATTTCTATTTGAAACGGCAGCGCCATTACTCGTCCGATAACCTCCATAAAACCCGGCCATAACAAAGCAAGCTGCACACCTGCGATAGTCCCTGTAGGAATCGCAACTCCGAGGAGCACCGCCTGCCCTTTTGTCCATCTTTTCGCCATGACTGCATAATCATGATCCTTTGTTTTTTGAAACAGCAGTTCAGCAATCAGAATCATGAGAGGAAGACCTACACCAAGTGATGCAAAGATAATATGAAAGCCCATTGTCGTCCCAAACAAGGATCTGGCTAATACGAGATCATCCATCTTATTTCCGCCTTTCTTTCCCAAGGTTGTAACAATCTTCCCTTATTGTCTGCACATTTTCAGGAAATATGCGGTAAAAATGGTATGGATTTTATAAAACAGCAGATTCTATGCAAATCACTTACATTGACAATCGGGGACAAACCATGTATCATTTAAAACGTAATAATTACGATTAAAGGAGTGCTTTTACAATGAAACAAGGAATCCATCCGGATTATCATAAAGTTGTTTATATGGATACAAACAGCGGGTTTAAATTCTTGAGCGGGTCAACCATCAAATCAAATGAGACAACTGAATGGGAAGATGGCAACACCTACCCTCTAATTAAAATAGAGGTAAGTTCAGATACACATCCATTCTACACAGGCCGTCAAAAATTCGCAGACCGCGATGGACGTGCAGAACGCTTCAAGAAAAAATACAATATGTAATCTGTTAAAGGCGCCTGGGAACAAATTGTTTCCGGGCATCTTTTTTAATGAGGAAACTTGATATTCATACATATAGAGGAGGCTTGAACATGAAACGCATACCTGTGTATACCATAAGCGGTTTTCTTGGCAGCGGGAAAACGACTGTGTTGGGAAAGATGGTCAATGAGTTTAAAAAAAGAGGAAAACAAGTCGGAATTATCTTAAATGAACTAGGTGATGAAAATGTAGAAAAGCATTTATTTGAGGATCAAACCGTTCATGAACTTTTAAATGGATGCATTTGCTGTACGATTCAGGATGACCTCAAAACCACACTAAAAGGCTTTTTAGAAGGTGAAGGAGCTGATGTCCTTTTAATTGAGGGGACGGGAGTGGCCAATCCGTTAGAAATTAAAGATATCCTGCTGTCTCCTGAACTGATTGAGGAATTTGAGCTTATGTCCATGATCGGAATAGTCGACACAAGCCACTATCTCGATTATCAAAGTATGTTTGTAAGCTCCAAGGAAATCCGCTCTCTTTTAAAAGATCAAATCATTTCATCTGATTTTATTATCCTAAATAAAATAGACATGATTAATGAAAAAGAACAAGAAAAAGTCAGACAAAAAATTGAAAAAGTGATCCCTCCAGGTGTTGAAATCCTTGCAGCTTCATACGCTGATGTTCCTTTTGAAAAACTTGCTGAACAAAGGCAAAGCCTTGTAACCCTGACAGACACTGAAGGGCATCATCACCACCATCATTCGATTGGAACTCTAAAAATAGCTGACCCTCCAGCGGTTCGGCTGAAAAAGCTAGAAACATGGCTGAAAGGAATAAATGGACTGATTCGTGCGAAAGGCTATCTGTATATAGAGGGAGAAAGTAAGCCGAGGGAGATGCAGTTTGCTTCCAAAAAAGCCGTTCTTTCCGATTCTAAAGTCGATAGAGAGAAAACAGTTTTGATTTTAATCGGACAGAATTTGAATGCTGAAGAGATCAAAACGACATTTAACCAGTCATTTCAGTGAAAATAACCATTTAAAAAATCCCGGCCTGTTCAAAAGGCCGGGATTTCTCTTATTTCGATAATGCCGTTTTCAGCGTTTCCAAATTTCGTTCCATTAAACTGAAGTAGTCCTCATTGTTTTTTGCATCTTTTTCAGAAATTGACTCCAGATTAGACAGGGTCAGACTCTCCGCTCCAATTTCCGCCTTGACGATATCAGCAATTTTGCTGTTTACGTTGTTTTCAAAAAGAATATAGTTCATGTTATGTTCTTTTGCAGTCTCAATAATGGACTGCAGCTGCTTTTGCGATGGCTCCTGGGCAGGCGATAATCCGAGGATACTGATTTGCTGAATGCCGTATCGCTCTTCCCAGTAGCCGTATGCGGCATGAGAAACCAGAATTTCTTTTTTGCCAGCGGCATCAATTGTTTCTTTATAATCTGCATCCAATTTTTCAAGATTTGATTTGAGGGTTTCAAAATTCTTTTCAAATTCATGTTTAGATTCTGGCTGAAGCTCTATTAAACCATTTTTGATCGTTTCAGCCATTTGAATGGAGAGGGCAGGATCCAGCCAAATATGGGGATCTTTATCTCCATGATCGTGGGCATGAGCGTCTTCATCAGCGTGCTCATCATGGCTTTCCTCATCGGAATGTTCTGCATGATCTTCCTCGTCTTCATGCTCCTCATGAATTTCTTCATCGTGGGAAGCTTCAGCAAGCTCAATTCCTTCACCGGCTTTAATGATTTTCACATCTTCTGATTTTAAGGTTGCCGTTGCTTTTTCTGCGAAGCCTTCAAGACCAACGCCTGAATAAATAAATGCGTCTCCCTCTGCCATTGCAACCATATCTTTCGTGGAAGGTTCAAACGTATGTGCATCTGTATTTGCAGGATAGATGCTTTCCACATCAACGGCATCGCCGCCGATTTTCTTTGTAAAGTCCTGAACAGGGAAGATTGTTGTATAAACCTTCAGCTTGTCTTCACCATTATCCGCTGTATTTTGATCATTATCTGCGCATCCGGCAAGCGCTGTTCCAAGCATTAGCGCAAGTGCCATTGTTAGTCCTGTTTTTTTCATAATGTGCTCCTTATATATATGGTAATGAGTTAATTTCAATATATCCTTTCACATTATATCGTAATACTTCCGATTTGAGAACCGGGAATGTTCATCCGGAAAAAGAAAAAGGATTCGAATAATTATGAAAAGGCAGGCAGAGGATCTGCTAAGACAGACCAATCTGATGACGTTTCTTCGTCTGTAAGCAGACAGCCGTCAAGCGAGGTTTCTACATCATCTCTTGAAAGACCAATTCCAATAAACACAAGTTCTGTTATGCGGTCACCAAATGTGTTATCCCAGCGTTCCAGCAGCTCAGGTTCTTCTCTAAGTGTTTCAATCCGCTCATTCTCCGGATAAGCTGCCACCCATTCGCCTGCTCCCTGAATCATGATTGACGTGCCTGCCTGTGACAGGAGGCCGGATGTATCATTTCTTGATGCAAGCCAGAAAAAGCCTTTTGCCCTTACAACATCTTGTGGCCAATTTTCAAGCCAGTTCATGAACCGCTCCGGATGAAACGGCTTACGTCTTCTGTAAACAAAGGAAGAAATGCCATATTCCTCTGTCTCAGGTGTATGTTCTTCATTAAGTTCTTTGATCCAGCCTGCGGACTGGCTTGCTTTTTCAAAATCAAATCTGTTTGTATCCATAATTTCGCTGAGCGGTATGCGGCTGAAGGCTGTTTTCAAAATCTTTGCATCCGGATTTAACTTTTTCAGTACACCGAATAATTCAGTCACATCTTCCTCTTCAAGCAAATCTGTTTTGTTCAGAAGGAGAACGTCTGCAAATTCTATCTGGTCAATCAGCAGGTCAATGACTTCTCTTTTATCGCTTTCATCTGTTCCCTGTTTCCGGTCCAAAAGATTTTCCCCTGATGAGAAATCCTCCCAGAAGCGGTTTCCGTCCACAACGGTTACCATGGTATCCAAACGGCAGAAAGCAGACAGATCAATGCCGACTTCCTCGTCAATATAGGTAAATGTCTGAGCGACAGGTACCGGTTCGCTAATACCGGATGATTCAATGACAATATAATCGATGTTTCCTTCCTTCACCAGACGCTCGACCTCAATCATCAGGTCCTCACGCAGAGAACAGCAAATACAGCCATTCTGCATTTCAACCAGTTTTTCCTCCGTCCGGCTGACGGTATTTTTAATTAGACTGCCGTCAATGTTGATCTCGCTCATATCATTGACGATCACAGCGATTCGTTTGTTTTCTTTGTTCTCAAGAATATGCTTTAAAAGTGTCGTTTTTCCGGATCCAAGATATCCGCTTAAAACCGTAACGGGAATTTGCTTGATCATGATTATCCTCCAAAAAATATAAATAGTAATTATTACGATTTATATCATATAGCAAAACGCTTCAAAAAAACAAGTGTTATGATATAGTAAATAAAAAGCTGCTAATTACATGCAGCCCAACTATACCACTTTATAAGGAGAATAGCAGATGAGATTGTTAGAAGAAATTATTGAACATAACTCCCAGTTTGTAGAAAAACGCGACTATGAAAAGTATCAGACAACGAAATTCCCCGACAAAAAGATGGTTATTCTAACTTGTATGGATACAAGGCTTGTCGAGCTTCTTCCACAAGCAATGAACGTCAAAAACGGTGATGTCAAAATTGTAAAAAGCGCAGGTGCGATTGTTGCCCATCCATTTGGAAGCATCATGAGAAGTATCCTTGTAGCTGTAATGGAGCTCGGAGCAGATGAAGTGTGCGTGGTCGGACATCATGACTGCGGCATGAGCAGCCTGAACCCGGATTCATTTCTTGATAAGGCAAAAAAACGGGGAATTTCCCAAGATAAAATAGATACGCTTCATTATTCAGGAATTCAACTGGAAGAATGGCTAAAAGGGTTTGATAAAGTCGAAGACAGTGTAAAACACAGTGTAGACGTTATCCGCAATCATCCATTGCTTCCAGCTGATGTTCCTGTACACGGACTTGTAATCGATCCGTCCACCGGAAAGCTTGACTTAGTAGAAGACGGCTATCAGGCCTGATCCTTTTTTTCAGGAACCGGATCAAAGCCTCCAGGATGAAAGGGATGGCACTTCAGAATTCTTTTGACGGTCAAATACCCGCCTTTAAGAGCGCCAAACCGCTTAACGGATTCCAGTCCGTAATGCGAGCATGTCGGGTAAAATCGGCATGACGGAGGTTTCAGCGGCGAAAGGAATTTCTGGTAAAAACGGATAAGGGCTATAAATAGCTGTTTCATTCATGTCACCTCTTTTAATGCCTTAAGTATACTGCAATCTGGGAAGAAGTTAAAATTGGAAGGTTTAATCCGGATAAAATAGATGAATTTTATCGGAATTAATTGTATGATGAATAAAGAACTCTTATGAAGGAGTGGTAATTATGCCATCAGTAGAAAGCTTTGACCTTGACCATAATGCAGTAAAAGCACCGTATGTAAGACATTGCGGCGTCCACAAAGTAGGAAGCGACGGACTTGTCAATAAATTTGATATCCGCTTCTGCCAGCCGAACAAGCAGGCCATGAAGCCGGATGTGATTCATACTTTAGAGCATTTGCTTGCGTTTAACATCCGCACACATTCAGAGAAATACGATCACTTTGATATTATCGATATCTCTCCAATGGGCTGCCAGACTGGTTATTACTTAGTAGTCAGCGGTGAACCAACGGTGGAAGAAATTATTGATCTTTTAGATGATACGCTGAAAGATGCAATTGAAATTACTGAAATTCCGGCAGCTAATGAAAAGCAATGCGGACAGGCGAAGCTTCACGATTTAGAAGGAGCAAAGCGTTTGATGCGCTTCTGGCTTGATCAGGATAAAAAAGAATTGGCAAAAGTATTCGGATAAGAAGAGAGCAGTGCCCTGCATCCGGGGCCTGCTTTTTTTTGAGGCTTTTTACCTGATTGACGCAAAGAAGGGGAGAGTGATACATTTTAAATCGTAATTATTACGTTTTAAAGGGACCGATTACTCAGCACGCAATCAGAACCATGAATGCTCTCTGGAAAGAAATTTCTGCCGTGGTTGCCTATTTTGGCGCCAAGCCTATTAATCTCCTGAAGTTTCTGACCAATGATAATTATCCGGTTCATGAATATACGCTTTCAAGAAAGGACATTGAACATTTCCCCGAGTTCAGTACGGAGAAACAAGAATATTTGCTGTACATCAGATATACGTCTATTTTAATCGATCCTTTTCAGTTCCAGACGAGAACGGCACTTATTTTGATTTTTCAAAAGTGCCATTTACTCAGGCAAAAAGAACCGCTTCAGGACAGTGGTTGCTTCCGCGGATTCCGCTTGAAGATTACCACAAGCTGAAACTGGTGACAGACCTTGCTATTAAAGCGGGCATTCAAATGCCGGCAGCTGAATCCCTGCTTCGGACATTTAATGAAGAGGCATCCCGATTCAGTAAAAAACACAATGTTTCATTCGACAATCATCAGATTGACAGGAGATGTTTGACATGCTGAAAAATGGAGTTATACTCGCTGTCTTATCATCGCTTGTCTTCAGCATTATGAACGCGCTTGTGAAAGCGGTCAGCCTGAATATACCTGCGTCAGAGATTATGTTCTTCCGCAGTTTGATTGGAACAATCATTATCTTGATCATGATGAAACAAAGCAGGGTCATTTTTTCAAAAAAAGGAGTGCCCATGCTCTTTATAAGAGGACTTCTCGGCGCTTTTAAGGAGAGATCATTCTAAACGGAGTCCGTCTAAATGAACAGAAGGGAAAAGCTCTTAAAAAAGCGAGGCGCCACATTCAAGTTGTATTTCAAAATCCTCATGCTTCATTAAATCCCAAACTGACAATATGGAAATCTGTCGCAGAACCGCTTGAAAACTATCCTGAAGCGATTCCTGCCTTTTTACTCGACATAAATAAAGACCGGAAAAAAATGGCCTTAAGGCTGCTTGAGATGGTTGGACTGAACGGACAGCTGCTTGAACGCTACCCCCATCAGCTCAGCGGAGGCCAGAGACAGCGCGTGGCCATTGCCCGGGCAATCAGCATAGAGCCTAAAATCCTTATATGCGATGAGACAACTTCAAGTTTGGATGTTTCGGTCCAGGCGCAGATTTTGAACTTGCTGAAAGATCTGAAGGAGGAGTTTGGCATGTCTTTTTTATTTATTTCTCATGACATGGCGGCTGTCCGGTTTATGAGCGACAGAATGGCTGTTTTAAAGGAAGGTATACTTGTAGATTCTTTTTCAGCCGATGAACTTTTTTCGAAAACACGGCATCCTTACACGAAGCAGCTGACAGAAGCAGGAATGGGGATAGGCGGGGCATGAATCATAAATCCTATCTTATGCTTGCCCTTCCTTTAATTGCATCAACGATTACCACACCGCTTATTGGTGCTGTGGATACTGCCGTAGTGGGGGTGCTTCCTGATCCCGCATATATTGGGGAAGTGGCAGTTGGAGCGCTTCTTTTCAACACGATGTACTGGCTGCTTGGTTTTTTAAGGGTCAGTACATCAGGTTTTACAGCTCAGGCACATGGGTCAATGGATGAAGAGGCAATTGTTTTGTCATTCATAAGGCCGTTTATCGCAGCAGGTGTTATGGGCATTTTCTTTATCCTTTTTCAGCAGCCGATCGCACATCTTGCCATGACAATCATAGATCCGTCGGAGCAAGTTAAGGAACACGCAGAAACCTATATTACGATCAGAATCTGGGGAGCACCATTTGCTTTAATTAATTATGTGATCCTCGGTTGGCTTATGGGACTGTCAAAAATCAAGTTCGCGTTTTATTTGCAAGTCGGAATGAATGTGCTGAATATTCTTCTTGACCTGCTTTTTGTATTTGGATTTTCCTTGAATGCTGCAGCTGGTTTAGGGTATATCCTTAAAAGTCAGCGCAATTTACTGAGGCATCCTAATCTAAAGAAAATGGGAGATATTACTTCCTTAATGAAAATGATGACTGTGAACAGGGATTTACTTCTTCGCAAGTCTGTTTATTGATCATGTTCAATTTATTTACAAAGTACGGAGCTTCCTTAGGAACAGACGTACTTGCAGCAAATGCCATCTTAATTCAAATTCATTACCTCATGGCTTACTTCTTTGACGGATTTGCCAATGCTTCCAGTATCTTAACCGGAAAGGCGATAGGGGCCAAAGATCGAAACGGTTTTCATAAAATTCTTTCCCTTTCCTATCAATGGTCTGTATATGCCGCTTTGCTGATTACATTGATGTATTTTTTTGTGAAGGACAGCGCAATCGGGATGTTTACGCAAATTCCAGCCGTAGCAGAGCTATCTGCTTATTATGGAGACTGGCTGCTGCTGTATCCTCTTTCTGCCTGTGCCGGATTGGTTATCTATGGTGTGTTCACCGGTGCAAGATCTGTCGTTCATGTAAGAAATTCAATGATCTTTTCTTTAAGTGTCTACCTTCTTTTTCTTTGGGCGTTTTTGCCCGTATTCGGCAATCATGGCTTATGGGCAGCATTTCTTGCATTTAGCTTCTGCAGATCTGTCTTTTTAATAATGTATGTGCCGCGATTAAGAAAAAACCTGTTTAGCCGTGAAGAGGTTAGCTCGCAGTAAAATACGGTTGCTTAACAGAAATCAATTCGTTATACTGTTTGCATTGCTTATACAGATGTCCGTACAAGAAATACATGCGGACTTAGGAGGATTCAATATGATAGGAAGACTATTGATTTCATGTGAGGACCGTCCGGGAATTGTCGCCGCGGTATCAAGGTTTCTGGCAGATGAGGGGGCAAATATTATCCATTCGGATCAGCACTCAACCGATCCGGTCGGCGGGCTTTTTTTTATGAGGATTGAATTTCAGCTTCATGGCATTGAAGATCATATAAATGAACTCAGAACCAGATTTGAACAAACAGCAGCATCTTTTCATATGAAATGGCGCATGTCCTGTGCCAGTGAGAAAAAGAAAATAGCCATTTTTGTTTCTAAAGAAGATCATTGTCTGCAGGATCTTCTTCAGCGTTTCCGGCTTGGAGAGCTGTCTGCGGACATCTCAATGGTCGTCAGCAATCATGATGACATGAGAGAAATTGTGAAGCCATACGGCATTCCGTACCATCATGTTCCGGCAACAAAGGATACAAGGGAGGAAGCAGCAGAACGTCATCTTTCATTACTTGAAGAAGCCAATGTGGATACAGTTGTGCTTGCGCGTTATATGCAAATCATTCCGCCTGTCATGATCGAGCAATATCAAAACCAAATCATCAATATTCATCATTCGTTTCTTCCGGCATTCGTCGGCGGTAAACCGTACAATCAGGCATATGACCGCGGTGTAAAAATCATTGGTGCTACAGCGCACTATGTTACAGAAGAGCTCGATCAGGGCCCGATTATCGAACAGGATGTTGAGCGGGTGAGTCACCGCTATCAAATTAAGGATTTAAAAAGAATTGGAAGAGATGTCGAGAAGCTTGTTCTATCAAGAGCAGTAGGCTGGCACTTAGATGATAAGGTCCTTGTTTATGAAAACAAGACTGTTGTGTTTCCATAAGAAAATAAATCATGCAAAAAAGCCGCTAATAGCGGCTTTTTTCATGTGATGTCGAAGGGCCTATTTTTTTACACTCTGCTTTGAATCGATTTTCTCGTACACCTTATCAAGCAACATTTTATCATTCAAGATGGTTTGTTTATTTTCTTCAACCAGTTCTTCAAACGATTTCTTTTTAATTCTCATCAGGTTATCTCCTTCCGCTGCATTTTTTCGCTGAACTCTTTTTCAAGCTCGGTTTCGCAAAGCTCATAAAGCTGGCCTTCTGCGGTTCTATATATCCCCATATCAAGCAGCTGTTCAATTAATTCGTTTTTCCTTGAGTCAGCAGCTCCATGCATTGTTGGTTTCATTTAGAAAAACTCACCTCGATATAAATGATTACGATAATCATTCTCAACTAAAGTATACTTGCAATTGATCCTTCATGCAAATATTTTCTGAATTTTCACAGGCCGAAAATGTATCCCATTATATATATCACCAAATGAAGAAAATAAAACCAGAAAATTTGTTTTTTGAGGATAGATGGTTTATCATACAAATAGTAATAATTACGATTTAATTTGTTTAATGAAAGGAAGAGGAAATTGGCAAGAAAAGCAAAGGTTATGAAAGAATTTAAACGTCAGGAAATGGTTGAAAAATATAGAGAACTACGACTGCATCTGAAAGCGGAAGGAGATTTAGAGGCTTTAAGAAACCTGCCGCGTGATTCCTCGCCGGCACGCTTGAAGAATCGCTGTGCAATCACCGGAAGACCGAGAGGATACATGCGGAAGTTTAACCTTTCAAGAATTGCATTTAGAGAATATGCCCACAAAGGACAGCTGCCAGGAGTGAAGAAAGCAAGCTGGTAGAGAAAAAAAGCGGGGATATTGGCGTCCCCCGCTTTTTAATAGAATCAGAATTTATATGGTTTGCGGTACGCTGGCTAGCTCCACCGCTCAGGTTCCTCGGCCAGAACGGATCCGTCTGTAAAGGCAATAAGCGCCTTTTCAGGCGGATCCTTATCTGTCATGCCGCGCTAAACGGGCGTTTCCGCTTTTCTTATTTTCGGTAAGAAAGTTCTGCAACAGCATCATGAAGATGAATGGATTCTTCATTTCGGCATTCGACATGAAAAGCTGCCACAAAATCCAGCTCGTAAAGGTCTGCTGCAACTAACCGCACCATATCTTCGACAAAACGCGGATTTTCATAGGCTGTTTCGGTTACCATTTTTTCATCAGGACGCTTTAGGACGGGGTGGATCATGGCACTTGCGTTTGTTTCTGCCGCAGCAAGCAGTGCTTCTTTCCAGTCCTGCTCCTCACGGAAGTCTTCTGTAAATTCAACATCCATTGTGATAAATCCCCGTTGATTATGCGCGCTGTATTCACTGATTTCTTTTGAGCACGGACAAAGAGTTGTGACTGCACAAGTAAGCTTTGCACTGGAAGTGAACCCTTTATCTTCTTCATACTTAATTTTTAAGCCTGCCGTTGCATGGTTTAAACCGGCAAGCTCAGAGCTTGGTCCTTTTCTCTCATAAAACCATGGGAAGGTGACTTCAATTTCGGCATCTTTTTGTTTAAGGCGCTCTGCAAGCTCTTTAGTAAAATCATAAAGCTCGTTTAATGAAAGTGTGAATCCTCCATTTATGCGGTACTTCTCAAGCTGTTCTGTAAAGCGGCTCATGTTTGTGCCTTTCGCTTCATAAGAAATGGAAGATGTCATCTTAAATGAAGCAACTGTCGTCTGCTCCATTGGACTTAATGAAGATAGGATATGAACAGGGTATTTCACGTTGCTGATTCCAACTGCATTTATATGAAAAAGAAAATCTTTTTTAGAATTTTGCAGATCAGGCATTTTGTCTTTTTCGGTTGGTTTTGTTTTTAAACCTGGTTCAACAGAGCCGAAGAGTCTATGTCTCTCTTTTTTCGGCGGTAATGTAATCTCTCTAATCATGGATGATCTCCTCTCAAGTGCCTCAATAATAGAGAGTATACTGTACAAAGATAGATAACGGCAATTAAAAATGCTTTAAACAGAGGGTCAAGGAAGCTAGGACGAAAGATTTTACAAATCTAAATGAGCAGAGTTGTCACTATTTTGCATAATTCAACGACAACACCAGTATGATATATTGCTAGAAGAAAAAATAGGATTGGAGTTTTAAAATGAAAAAACCAGCCTCTTCTATTGTGAAAGAGTCGTTTGCTCTTGCCTTGATAGGATTGTTTATTTATCTATTTGTTTTCATAGATTTCAAAGATTTTCAGATTGATGCCCCAAAAGCATTTCTCAACTTGAATACCATTTTCTTAAGTATCGTGCTTGAGGCCATCCCATTTATTTTGCTGGGCGTATTTGTTTCGGCACTCATTCAATCGTTTGTATCTGAGGAAATGATTCAGCGGTTTTTGCCAAAGAATGCAATTATTGCTTTATTTCCGGCGGCCCTGCTCGGCATTATTTTTCCAGTTTGCGAGTGTGCGATTGTCCCGATTGTCAGACGTTTAATCAAAAAGGGTATGCCTCTGCATGTAGGAATTGTCTTTTTAGTGGCCGCTCCAATAGTAAATCCGGTCGTCTTTGGATCTACATACTATGCATTTCAGTCTTCAAAAGAAATAGTATATGGAAGGATGGGACTTGCGTTCGTCGTTTCCATATTGGTTGGATTCGCGGTGTATCTGTTATTTAAAAACCGCGATCAGCTGAAGTGGACAAGAGAAGAATTGGCAGGAAGAACTGCCGGGGCAGAGCCTGTTAAAGGTGTGAATAAATTTAAGGAAACACTTTTCCATGCAAGTGATGAATTTTTCGAAATGGGAAAATATTTGATTTTAGGTGCATTTATCGCCAGTGTTTTTCAGACCTTCTTAGACAGATCTCTATTAGCTGAACTAGGCTCCAGTGACTTTTTGTCACCAGCAATTATGATGGCATTCGCCTATATTCTCTCGCTATGTTCAGAAGCCGATGCATTTGTTGCCGCTTCATTCGGAGGAACGTTTACTGCTGGCTCGCTGCTGGCATTCCTAGTTTATGGTCCTATGATAGATTTAAAGAATACGATTATGCTGTTTGCTTTTTTCAGAGTGAAATTCGTGGCAGCGTTTATTGGGATCGTAACGGCAGCCGTTTATGTGTCCGTCATAGTTTATCAGCAGTTAATTTTATAAAAGAAGGAGTCCATAAGAAATGGAAAAGCAAAGAGATTACCGTTTTCACCTCTACCTGCGCGGAATTATCTTAATGGGGTTTACAATGCTCCTCTTTAAGCTGATCATAACGGGAGATATTCGAAATTTTATAGCTCCCCGTATGCTGCCGTTTATCTATTTTGCAGTGATCACCTTTTTGCTGCTTGGAGTTGTCCAGATTTGGAGAAGCGGCAGTAAAAATGAAGAAGAAATATACTGCAATTGCGGTTTCGATCATTCAGGAAAAAGCACGCCGGTTCAATCGGTCATTATATACGCGATGTTTATTTTCCCGGTTGTCACCGGTTTTGTTTTCCCGGATGTAGTTTTAGACAGTTCGATAGCGGCAAAACGCGGTTTCAAAACGGGCTTAAGCCAGTCTCAAGAAACGGCTGAAAATGAAGAAGCACCAATGGATGAGGACTTAGCCAATCTTTATCTGCAGGATCCTGATGAATATATGAAGCAGCTTGAAGAAAGGGTGCAGGAAAAATCTCAATCCCCGGAATCGAGTCCTGATGTTCCGCTTGAACATCCGGATGGATTCCAAATCCAGGCTCCTCCGGAAGAGTTCTACAAAGAGCTGGAAGCAAAAATGCTGAAGATGAAAAAAATCGTTCTAACAGAAGAGAATTACATTGCCATGACAAACATTATGGATGAAAATCCAGAAAAGTTTGCCGGGAAAGAAGTAGAAATGCTCGGATTTGTTTACCGGGAAGATGACTTTAAAGAAGATCAATTCGTTGTAGCGCGTTTCGGACTATCGTGCTGTGTTGCTGATGCATCTGTTTATGGAACGCTTGCTTCGATTGACGAGGGAGAAAAATATCAGCAGGATGAATGGGTGAAAGTCTCCGGGACTATCAAAAGCGTTAAATACCAGGATTGGGTTCTTCCAAGTGTGGATATTCAATCAATCGAAAAAATCGAACAGCCAAAGGAACCTTATGTTTATGAAGAATATTGAATGAAAAAACCAGCAGGAATTTAAATTCCTGCTGGTTTTGGTCTTATTTTAAAGCATTTACAGCATTGATTAATCCATGTCCTGCTTCGCCGTCATATCCACTTTTAAACAAATCGATCGATGAAGATTGAACAATATGCTTTACTTGTGCAGGAGAGAGCTTGTCTTTTCCGTGCTTTGCAATGATAATTCCTGCTAGAGCAGCTGTTTTAGGTGCTGCCATTGATGTTCCGCCCTTATACCCGTAACCTCCTCCAGGAATGGTCGCCAGACATAAATAAGTATTATCTCTGCCTGCTCCAGTAGCCGGATCATAATTTGGCCCTAAATCTCCGCCGGGAGCGATTACGTCAATTTTCCCAACGCCATAGTTAGAATAGAAAGCCAAGTTTTTAAGCTGGCCGCCGGCTGAAACGCGAATCATGCTCTGGCTGCTTGGGCTTCTGTGAGTAGCACCGTTATCATCACCTGACAATTTGCCTGGGCTGCTGATATCGACTGCGTTGTTGCCGGCAGAGCCTACAACTGTTACTCCTTTTTGAATCGCATACTTAATGGCACGGTTAAAGAGCCGAACATCAGCAACGATATCTTTTGTAGCATAATCAGGGTTCTGGAACCAGTCATACCCCCCTAAAGACATGTTCACTACATCTACATTATCATCTGCAGCCGTCATAAGGGCTTCAGCGATATGAGCTGTTTCAGCTCCTCCTGTTGGCCCAAACACACGGTATGCAGCTACTTTTAAATCAGGGCCGACACCCATTGTTCTCCCTTTAGCTGCAATTGAACCGGCTACATGTGTGCCATGGCTGTTTTGATCCATTGCATCTGGATAACCAGGTACAAAGGATTTTCCATATACATAGTTTTCTTTTAAATCAGGGTGGTTATAATCAATTCCTGTATCAATGACCCCTACTACAATATCTTTGCCGTTGACTGCTTTTCCAGTACCTCCGGGAAGTTTCCATGAGTCACCATTGTTTGTAACCTGCTTAATATCCCATTGAAGCGACTCATACAGATCTGCCTTTGCTGTTGCAGCATCCTGTAAGGTGAAGTCAGCTTCAACTGCAGGAGTTTCAGGGTATAATTTGTTCTGAACGCCGGCTTCAGCAATCTGGGAGGATTTTTTGACTTCTATTAAAAATTCAGGATTGGAAGAAGCAACTTCTACTGCTCCAACACGTTCAAGTGTGTCTGTAATTTTTCCTCCAGCGCCTTCTACTAAGTCCTTATACCCGGATGGTAAATTAGTCTCATTTTTGAAGATAACTATGTAATTCTTCTCAACTGACTGAGCCTGTCCAGTTTGCGCAGCTCCCCCAAATACGGCAGAAGCACACAGAGCAGTAGTCAAGATGCCTGCAAAAATACCCTTTTTTAATGTCATTAATTTTAACCCCCTTTGTTTTCTTAATTTTCATTATATTATAAAAAATAGAAGGGAAATGATTATTATTCGACATGATTTTTACTATTTAAATGCTTGAATAAGTCTATTGATATAAGACTATTTTCTGTTTTACAGAATTTGAAAAAACATAGTGACTTTTTGAATGCAATAACGGAGGTTTATTTTTTATCATGTTAACTAATTTTGTCGAAATGAATATTCTTTTGGCATGGTGCTCTAAAAATAAATAAAAAACGTCTGAACTTGTCAGACGTTCTCTCTGTTATTTTGTTTGGACTCTGGTTCCGGAGTTTGATCTTCCCTATGGAGAGGATCGATTTTATGCTCATATTTATACGCTTTTGAGGTAGTCAGAACACTGAGCAGAAGCACGATAATGATGATGAGAATGCAAATCGCAAAGATATAAAACATGTGAAAATCTCCCCCTGTATACCATTAATTGTATCAGAAATCCGACAGGAATCTGTTTTAATTTTTCTTAAAAGGGGTAATTTAAAAGTAGATAAGGAGGAGATTGAATATGTCTGAAAAATTAGTGCAAACCGTCAATAAACAAGTAGCAAACTGGACAGTTTTATATGAGAAACTACATAATTACCATTGGTATGTAAAAGGACAGAATTTCTTTACTCTGCACGAAAAATTCGAAGAGCTTTACAATGAAGCGCACGTTCATATCGACGAACTTGCAGAACGTCTATTGGCTCTTGAAGGAGCACCTGTAGCAACGCTGAAAGAGTGCCTGGAACTTTCAACAGTTAGTGAAGCAGAAGGTAAGGAAACAGCAGAGCAAATGGTGCAAACCGTCTATGACGACTTTTCGAAGGTTGCCGATGAACTAAAAGAAGGCATGGACCTTGCAGATGAGGTCGGTGATGAAACAACGGGTGACATGCTCCTTGCTATTCACCAAAGTCTGGAGAAGCATAACTGGATGCTGAAATCATTCTTAGGGAAATAAGGCTGCCGCAGGGCAGTCTTTTCCGTTGTTCAATAAATTTAAAACGATCGCTCCTGAAAAAGTGCGTTTTAGATTCATATAGCTAGTAGATTTTCCATGCCCAGTTTGAAGAAGTTGCTCTTTTAGAATTTCTTGAGCACCCAAAAGGCCGGTTCATAGTACATGAACCGGCCTTTTGGGTGCTTAAAAATAGCACATTTCTATAATGATGGGATAACTGCTAGAGCAAGGTGAGATAGAACACATAGAATATATGGAATTTATTCTTTTAGAAAGGATGGCAAGAACATGTCTCGTCTGGAAATGGGCTTGCTTATGCTTACCTCCATCTATTTCACTGTCCTAACCTTTATAATTGGCGAGCTTCATGAAATTTTTTTAATCCTGCTATCGTTAATGTTAATCGAGTTTTTAACTTTCATTTTGGCTGACGCTCTTACTAATACCGAGAATTTGCTGAAAAATTCGGCTTCAAGGCTTGGTGCAAAAGTTATCATCATTTCTGTTGTGGCCGTTGCAAATTTGATTGATCTTGTGCTTAATACGAATTATATTCTGCGTGATGAAACGATTTGTTTCTATATTGTTTTTGAAGCTCTGCGCATATTGCGAAACGCCCATCACGTCAAGCTGCCTGTCCCTAGATTTTTGATCAGGATTTTAGAATTTATTGAGCAATTGTTTAGAAAATGAGTGCCGAATAATTTGTTCATGAATAGGAAAAAAATAAACAATGGACAAGTAAAGGGGTGCTTAAAGAAATGTCAGATACGAAGCAAACTTATTATGTAACGGTTGCGAACGGTGAAATATCACAGCTGAGCACGGAAGCTCCGTGGGATTATAAGATTGAAGCGACAGAAGACGAAATCACATCGCTCAGAGAGTATTTTGATCAGGTGTATTCATCTGACTGGCAGGGATTTTTCAGAGCCCATGTTCCGTACTTAGAATATCATTATGACAGGCAGAATGATGCGATTGATCAAACAAATTATAAAATTTATGAAATGATTTATCAGCTTGGAGACGAAGAAGCCAAGAATCATATTCGCTCACAGGGAATTTTAAAAAAGATTGAAGAACAACAATAGGTCTTATACAAACTCTTTCATTGTGATAAGATTTTTATGGACACATAGAAATTGAGGGATAGAAAAATGTTTCGATTTAAAGATTATTATCACAATGAAGTTCATCTGTCTTTTGAGGAATATCCATTCTCAAAAAATCCTAAGCATGTTTGGGTCATTTGCCGTTACGGAGATCAGTGGCTGCTTACGATTCATCGCGATCGGGGATATGAATTTCCGGGAGGCAAGGTCGAAGAGTTTGAAAGTCCTGATGATGCTGCTGTAAGAGAAGTCAAAGAAGAAACAGGGGCGACTGTGTCGAAGTTAACGTATATCGGACAATACAAGGTGCTTGGAAAAGAAAAAACAATCGTCAAGAATATTTATTACGCAGAAATCGGCGAGATTATCCCCCAAACGGACTATCTTGAGACAAAAGGGCCTATCTTATTTGACTCACTGCCTTCGGATATCGGGAGAAATCGAAAGTTTAGTTTTATCATGAAAGATGAAGTATTGGTTAAGAGCTTGATGAAAGTAACAGCAGAGTATATTTAGGGAATCCCGGCAAATGAATGCCGGGAATTTTTTTATAAAAATAAAACAACTCGATGGAAAATATAGTAATATGAAGTAGAGCAGATGAAATTAGGGGGATGAATAATATGTCTCACAGTGAACCCAGATACATATGGATTGCCGTTTCTTTGTTATTAGCAGTCTCAAGTTTTTTTGTCATCCTGATTGTTCCGTATACTATACATAACATTTTATTTCACACGATGAATACCGCAACAATCCAAACGCCTAAGCTTGTGCTGTATTTGTATGGAATCTCAATTGGACTCCTTGCTTTTGCGAGTTTTTTGATGTATATAAATCAGAAAAAATTATGGAAGGCTGCATTACCTCTGGCTATTATCGGTTTTATTGGAATTGGACTTGGCACAGATCACTATAAAGTAGTGACCTACGATGAAATTAAGTTCAGCAAGCCATGGTCCTTTGCTGAAACAAGCTACAAATGGAAGGATGTTAAAGAAATTGTCACGGAAGATTCTGATGATGCAGCAGTTAACTGGCAGGTAAAGTTTTTATTCAAAGATGGAGAAGAACTTGTCTTTCTTCGTGACAGAAGATTTAACAGCGATCACGCAAATTTTTATTCTGCTGCAAAAATGAACGGAGTTCCTTATAAAGGCATAAATGAAAAGTAATAAAAAGGCTTTCGGATACCTGAAAGCCTTTTTAAATGTGGTCATACTCCAATTGATGAAGAAATATTTTCTTTTTTAAGAAAATCAGCCAGCAGGTCTGGAGCCGTCAAGTAGATTAAGCCGTTTCCTTCAAGACTCTTAGGAAAGCCGAGCGGTATCGTGCGTTTCATCAGCTGGGCATAGATTTCCGGTTCTGAAAGCTTTCTTTCGAATTCACTCTCAGCAAGCTTCTTGACTATCGCAAGAGCGCCTGAAACATGCGGTGCAGACATGGATGTTCCGCTGAATACGGCATATTTTCCGCCGGGAATGGTAGAAATGATTTTCTCGCCAGGTGCCACGGCGTCTATTTCATTATTTGAATTGGTAAAGTAAGAAGATTTTCGCTGGAGGCTGATAGCTCCGACTGAAATGACTTCATTGTAGCAGCCGGGGTATGAGAATTCCGATGTTTTGCTGTTGCCGTCTCCTTCATTGCCTGCTGAACACACAACGAGAATTTGGTTTTGTACAGCTTTTTGTATCACTTCGTGAAGCTCAGGCACATCGGATGGTCCGCCGAGAGACATTGAGATGATATCAGCCTTTTCTGAAATGGCATATTCAATGGCATTGATAATCCACTCATAGGCACCTGACCCTTCTTCTCCAGCAAGTGCTTTTAAAATAAGCAGCTTAGCTTCAGGTGCAACACCAATCACACCTGATTCCGCATTTACGGCAGCAATCGTACCCGCTACGTGAGTTCCGTGGCCGCTGTAATCGGTAAATACCTCAGGGTCTCCATTATCATCATCAGTAAAGTTGCGGCCGCCGATTACTCTGCCCTCTAAATCCGGATGCTGTGCGTCACATCCTGTATCAATTACTGCAATCAATACATCTTTGCCTTTAAATCCTTTGCTCCATAATGCGGGGGCTTGAATCATATCCACGCCTTCCGGGATTTGCTGAGCCTCTACAAGATGATTGTCAACTTTGTACGGAATCAATTTAATAGACTTTTCCATTACAACCCCTCCTATCATTTCTTAAGAAACAAATGTTAAGGCCAGAGACAGAGGTATAATAATCAGAACTTTCTGTTAAATACTATCATTTTCTATGAATTCTGGCAAATGCCAAATAGACTAGTGATGAATAATGAAAATGGCATAGGGACTATTCAGAATGAAAAAACAAAAATACGGCCCAATTAAGACCGTATTTGCTATTCATCATCCTTAACCAGCTTTCTCTCCAGCAGTTCAACGGCCTGATACATAATGGTTGCAAAGCAGGCAATGATGATAAGCGAGAGAAGGACAAGCGTAAAGTTGAAGACCTGAAAACCGTAAATGATCATGTAACCCAATCCTTTTGCGGATACCAGGAATTCTCCTACAATGACACCAACCCAAGAGAGGCCTACATTGACTTTAAGAGTCGATATGATGGTTGGAAATGATGCAGGCAGTACGGCTTCTTTGAACATCTGCCATTTCGATGCGCCAAATGTCTGAAGCACCTTCAGATAGTTGGAATCCATTTCTCTGAATGCCGTATAAACTACGATTGTTGTTATAATGATAGAGATGATGGCACCCATTGCAATGATAGAGAAATAACCCGGTCCAAGCGCAACAATTAAAATAGGTCCGAGCGCTACCTTGGGCATAGCGTTTAAAATGACCAAGTAAGGATCAAGAATATTTGACAGCCGCTTAGACCACCATAGAACAGCTGCAAGCACAGTACCGGAGAGGGTGCCGATGATAAAGCCAAGAACGGTTTCAAATAAGGTGACGCTCAAGTTTGATAAAAGAGATCCGTCAGCAATCTTTACTAAAAATAAGTTCCATATTTTAGAAGGATAACTGAACAGCAGAGGATCAATCCATTCTCTCTTTCCTGCTATTTCCCAAAGGGAGAAAAACGTGATAAAGATAAGAAGCTGATAAAACCTTACCCAGTTTTTCTCTTTTTTTAAGCTTTTTAAATAGGATTGATGCAGTTTGTTTAATTCATTCTTTTCCATCAAGCTGATCCAGCTCCTTCCAAATGTGCTGAAACAGGTCTGTAAAGGAGGGATGCTGTCTCGCTGAAAATGGTGTTATGCTTTTTAATTCTTCTGGAACTTGAAAGATCTGAGCGATTCTGCCAGGTTTTGAGGAAAGAAGAAAGATGCGGTCACTCATAGCGATGGCTTCGCCGATATCATGTGTGACAAGCAGAGCTGTTTTCCTGAAATCCTTCAAAGTGCTCCAAACCAGGTCTTCGAGCTTAAGCTTTGTTTGATAATCCAGTGCAGAAAAAGGTTCATCAAGCATGAGAAGCTTAGGATTCGTTGAGAGTGTTCTGACCAGAGCTGCACGCTGTCTCATACCGCCTGAAAGCTGGCGAGGATATTTCTTCTCGACATTCTCAAGCCCCATATCTTTCAGCAGTGAAAGGCTTTTCTTTTTCGAATCAGCTGATAGGCTGCCTCCGATTTTTAATCCGAGCAGAATGTTTTCTTCAATTGTTTTCCAAGGGAAAAGGTAATCCTGCTGCAGCATGTATCCAATGGCAGATGTGTCATGTTTGACCGGTCTGCCTTCCATTAAAATGCTGCCCTTTGTAGGTGAGATCAGGCCCGCGATAATGGACAGCAATGTAGTTTTGCCGCATCCGCTTGGGCCAAGAAAGGAGATGAATTCTCCTTCCTCTACTTGTAAATCAATATCCTCTAATGCAAGAGTTGCTGTTTCTTTTGTAAAGTACATATGGTGGATATGCTGGACCGTCAAGAAAGACATGCTGAAACCTCCTTACTTTGCAGCGTCTTCTGCGAACTTCGTATTAACCAGTGTTCCGTGCTCAATGCGTGCAGGCAATTCGTTCGCTTCTTCCATGATGTTTTGAAGATTCGTCCATTCTGCCTCATCAAGGATTGGATCAGTCGCAAAAGATCCCTGCTCTTTATAGCGTTCGACTACTGTTGTGATAAGCTCCAGGTCTGTATCTTTAAATTGCGGGGCAATAGCCTTTGCAATGGTTTCAGCGCTGTTTTCTTCCACCCATTGCTGAGCTTTATAAATGGCTTTTGTGAATTTTTCTGCTGCTTCTGAATCCTCTTTTAAGAAGCTTTCTTTTGCCATAAATGTTGTATATGGAACTTTTCCGGATTCATTCCCGAATGATGCCACAATGTGGCCGGTGCCTTCTTTTTCAAAAATGCTTGCTGTAGGCTCAAAAAGCTGGACAAAATCGCCGGTTCCAGAAGCAAAGGCGCTCGGAATATTGGCAAAATCAATATTTTGAATCAGATTTAAATCATTTTGCGGATTAATACCATTCTCCTTTAAGACGAATTCTCCAACCATCTGCGGCATTCCGCCTTTCCGCTGGCCAAGGAAAGTGCTGCCTTTCAGCTGATCCCAGCTGAAATTCTCTATTTTTTCTCTTGAGACTAGAAAGGTGCCGTCCGTTTGTGTAAGCTGGGCAAAATTGATTACGGGATCTTTAGAGCCTTGAGCAGAAACGTAAATCGACGTTTCAGAGCCGACAAGTGCAATATCCGCACCATCTGAGAGAAGAGCTGTCATTGTTTTATCTCCGCCCCATGTTGTTGTAAGCTCAACATCAAGACCTTCTTCTTCAAAAAAACCTTCAGACATTGCCGCATATAATGGTGCATAAAAAATGGAATGGGTAACCTCAGCCAACCTGATTTTTTCCGGCTTGTTTTGATTGCACGCACTTAGTGTAAAAATAAGAAGAGCGAGTACCGCAAAGCCGATGAGACTTTTTTTCATATAAAATCCTCCTTGGTGACAGACACCATCAAAAAATATTAAAATGAGTATCCTGTTTTGTAACGCCTAGAATAATGTATGAGAGCGAAAAAAATGTGTGAATGCCTATAATTGATTTTGCGAGGTGCAAGAAAATGGAGAATGGTTCAATTATCGAGCGTCAGCTGCTGCCGTCGCCTAATCCTAAAATCAGACTGCAGCTCGTCACCTATTTATCCGACGGGCTAAAGGTAAAAGGACTTCTTGCTGAACCTGAGGAAGAAGGAAAATATGAAGGTTTTCTATATTTAAGAGGCGGCATTAAAAATGTTGGCAAGGTCAGAGCTGGACGAATTGTGCAATTTGCTTCAGAAGGATTTGTCGTGATGGCTCCATTTTACCGCGGCAATCAAGGGGGAGAAGGAAACGAAGATTTCGCGGGAGATGACAGATACGATGCTCTGCATGCGCTCACTCTTTTAAAAAACCATCCTAAAGTTAATCAGGAACGAATACATGTCTTCGGTTTTTCAAGGGGAGGAGTGATGGCGCTTTTTGCAGGGATTTTAGACCCGGACGTCCGATCAGTCGTTACATGGGGCGGCGTTTCTGATATGGCCCTTACATATGAGGAGCGGGAGGATTTACGGAGAATGATGAAGCGGGTGATAGGAGGGACACCTTCTAAATATCCTGAAAGATATAAGTGGAGAACTCCGCTGTATAATTTGGATTCATTAAAGGCTCCAATTCTTATTATTCATGGTGCTCATGATCAAAATGTATCAGTCGAACATGCTTACCTTCTTGAAAAAAGACTCGGTGAACTTGGAAAAAGCGCAGATACGATGTATTTTGAAGAATATACACATTACTTTCCTCCTGCAGTTAACCGAAAAGTAGTAAGAGAGCTGACTTCCTGGATGAAAAAGCAATAAAAACGGAGATCCTGAGCCGAATGAATATGTTAAAATAACGATATATGAAAAAGGAGTGATGGAGATGGGTATGCCTTTAGAATTGAACACGATGATCGTGACAAAAGGGAGAGAAAACCGATTAGAAGAGAATCTATTTTCTCTCGAGAAAGAGGGCTATCGCATTTATCCGCTTGAGATTCCCGTTGAAGTCAGAAAAACAAAAGAAGGGGACGTTAGCGGACAGGCTCTGATTAAAAAACTTGAGCTTTCTGATTCTAAAACCATTCTGACTTATCAGCTGATTGCGCTGAAATCGACAAATTAACATTCTAACTTAAGAAAAGCTGCCTGCTGGCAGCTTTTTTTGTGTATTTATTCAGACATCCGGTCCTTCAGCGTGCTATTTTTCATCAAGGCCAAAAATTCATTTAACTTCGTCATTGAAGTGATATTTTGGTTGCATGTATAAGGGTCCTGGCAAATATAATTTCCGCGTTTAATGAAAGTTCCAGGTTCGGCTCCTTTGATTTCTGCAGTAAACATTCCTGCTTCTTCAAACCTGTTGCAGATCGTGCAGATGCCTTTTTGATGGATGCTGCTGAACGTGCCCTGCAGGCCGATGAGTTTATTAGATTGAGGGGCTATTATATATTGTTTGCCAGATCCTTTATCATGCCAGCTTAAGTATGAAATTTCCGTGAAATCCAGTTCTTCTAATGAAGAAGGAGCCTTTATTTTCTTAGCTTTTGGAAACAGCTTTTTTATCGTTTGCTCGGTTACATGTTTAAACGGGATAACAAAAGGTTTCAAACGTAAGAGAAAGACATCCGCATCAGACTTATCTTTTACCGCATTTATGGGTGAGAGCAAATCAATTTGTTCAGGTTCAATTTCGTCAAATAAAGTTAATGTCCTTTCCAGTGCTAGAGATTTTAAGGCATTTAATACGTTCGGGTCATTAACCGTTCCATATCCATTCACAAGCAGCTGTGTTTGCGCCTTTATATAATTATATTGGTCACTTCTGATAAAAGGTTCTATAGTATGTTCACTCCATTCATGCAGCCTTAATAATAAAAGGCTTAATTTTATAATAAAAGAAGTGCTTCATTTTTTATATGGTGAGAATGATTAAGAAATAAACTCTGCACAAAACAGCACTGATTATCCATAGGATCAATCAGTGCTGTTTTACTATGATTTCGTATAGACAATCTTTTTGATTGTTTCGGCTGAAAGGTAAAATTCTTCAGCTAATTCATGAATTTTTTTGCCGCTTTTAAAACCGTTTTTAATCGAACGGTTTCTGTCGTCAAGCGCCTTTCTTCCCCCGGAGCGTGTGCCCCACTTATGGTGCGCTGTTTCCGGTTTTGGAATGTAGAGGGTCTCTCCCTGAATGTACTGCTGAATTTCTGCAATCAGCTCCTCAGGTAAGATAGCGGTTGCGTTCACATATTTCATTTCTGCCAGCCCCTTATTTGTGATTGTATAAATAAGGCGCAAAGCCGCAGGAATAGAAAAGGCAAACGCTTTGGGCGATTTAAATCAGTGTCCGCCCCATGCAAAGTATCGCCTTTTTACTGCCGGGCTTTGCATGAGACGCTGCAGAATCTGGCAAACGGACTGAATTCACCAAAAACATCACCCCCTTAAAAGTAATTTACTTTTTTATGCAATTTTATCATATGGATCTATCTCGAAAAACAAAAACGTTCAGACCTGAGTCTGAACGTTACCTTTTTCATTTTATCCAGCAAGCTGTGATTCCTTAATCTTTTGGGGCTTTTTTGTGCTGAATTTATCGACGAGCATTGTTAGAGCTCCGTCACCTGTAACATTTGTGGCTGTGCCCAGGCTGTCCTGAGCAAGGTATAGAGCAATCATAAGTGATACCATTGTCGGATCAAAACCGAGCATTGTTTTTAGCAGGCCGATTGCGGCCATAACTGCACCACCGGGTACTCCGGGTGCGGCTACCATTGTAACACCAAGCATAAGGATAAATGGAATCATCATTTCAAACGAAGGAGTTGTTCCGTTCATAAACAGAACACCCATTGCGCAGCAAACAAGTGTAATCGTACTTCCTGACAAGTGAACAGTTGCCAGCAAAGGTACACTGAAGTCTGCTATCTTTGCCTGAACGCCTGTTTTTTTAACTTGTCCAAGCGTAACGGGAATTGTAGCTGCGGATGATTGTGTCCCGAGTGCTGTAAAGTATGCAGGAGACATAATCTTCAGCAGCTTTATTGGATTGTTTTTAGTCAGCAAACCGCTAGTGCAATATTGAATAAGAAGCATTGTGATATGAAGCACGATAATAAGCGCAAAAACTTTTGCAAAAACAGATAAAATCGACTGAACTTGTCCACCGTAAGTCATATTTGCGAAAATGCCAAAAATATGGAATGGAAGAAGCGGAATAATCGCTGTTTTTATCAATTTCTCAACGATCTTTTGAAAATCTTCAAACGCATTTTGAAGAGTATTTCCTTTGATGGATGCAAGTCCAATTCCAATGATGAAAGAGAATAGGAGAGCGCTTATGACTTCCATAACAGGAGGCATTCCAATTTCAAAGTATGGTTTTAATAAAAATTCCTCAGGATTATCAGTCTTTACGAGCTGATTTCCAGAAATGAATTTTGGCAGAATAGAAGAACTGGCAGCGAATGCAAGCAGTCCTGCGAAAATCGTAGAGATATAGGCCAGACCTGTAGTGATTCCAAGCAATTTACCGGCACCTTTACCAAGCTGTCCGATGCCAGGTGCAATAAATCCAATAATGATAAATGGAATGACAAAGCCTATAAAGTTGCCGAATATCCCATTAAATGTTGCAAATCCTTTTATCAGCCATTCTGGTGAAATACTGCCGATTACGACACCGAGAATAATAGCTAGTATGATTTGCGGCAAAAGACCGAGCTTCAATTTCATGATGTTGTCCTCCTGAAAAATACATGTGTACATGTGTTATAGAATTACTTTAGCACAGGTATGAAGGGTTTGGTATAAAAATGTTCATTTTTATTTTATTAATATATGGAAAAGAAAATGAAAAAGCTATGCCAGAGTGTATGGCATAGCTTTTGAAAAGTTTATACAGCTGGTCCGCCAAGGGTCTCGATCTCAGCTGAAACATTATTGAATTTTTTGAAATTCTGTTTGAATTTGCCTGCTAGTTCTTTTGCTTTTTCATTATAAGCATCCACGCTGTTCCAAGTTTTAACCGGCTGCAGCACTTCATCAGGTACACCTGGTACATGAATTGGAATTTGAAGTCCGAAGTTTTCATCTGTGACAGTTTCCACATTGTCTAATTCACCTTCAAGAGCGGATTGAACCATTGCGCGGGTATATTTCAGTTTCATGCGCTGGCCCGTTCCGTATTCTCCGCCAGTCCAGCCAGTGTTTACTAAGAATACATTAGCCTGATGCTCATCGATTTTCCGGCCGAGCATCTCTGCATAAACAGTAGCTGGAAGCGGGAGGAAAGGCGATCCAAAGCATGTTGAGAATGTAGCCTGAGGTGATGTAATGCCGCGTTCAGTTCCAGCAAGCTTGCTCGTGTATCCGCTTAAAAAGTGGTACATGGCCTGTTCTTTTGTTAACTTGCTGATAGGAGGCAGTACTCCAAATGCATCAGCCGTTAAAAAGACAATTGTATGAGGGTGCCCGGCAATACTAGGCTTCACAATGTTATCCATTGCTTCAAGCGGGTAAGCCGCTCTTGTATTTTCAGTAAAGAAAGTATCATCATAGTCAGCAATTCTTGTATCATCGTCAAGGACTACATTTTCAAGCACTGATCCGAATCTTATTGAATCAAAAATTTGAGGTTCTTTTTCACGTGAGAGGTTGATGCACTTGGCATAACAGCCTCCTTCGATATTAAAAACACCTGCATTTGACCAGCCGTGCTCATCATCACCGATTAATTTGCGTTTTGGATCAGCGGAAAGGGTTGTTTTTCCCGTTCCTGACAGACCGAAGAAAAGGGCAACATCGCCTTCCTGGCCAACATTTGCTGAGCAGTGCATTGGCAGGATGCCGCTTTCAGGAAGCAGATAGTTCATGACAGAGAAAATGGATTTTTTCATCTCTCCAGCATATTCAGTTCCGCCGATGAGAATGGTTCTTTTCTCAAATGAAATGATGATAAATGTTTCAGAATTTGTTCCATCCACTGCAGGATCTGCTTTAAAGTTTGGAGCCGATACGATTGTGAAAGGATTGTCGTGCTGAATCAGCTCATCCCCGCTCTCTGGCTGGATAAATAATTGCTGAGCAAACAGGTTATGCCATGCGAATTCATTTACAACCTGGATCGGCAGTCGGTATTTTGCGTCAGCGCCGGCAAAGCCTTTGAAAACAAAGAGCTCATTGCGGTCTTTTAAGTATGAAAGAACTTTTAAGTACAACTTTTCAAATGCCGTTTCTGAGAAAGGCTGATTAACAGCTCCCCACTCAATTTTGTCATTTGTTGAATTTTCATTTACAATGAATTTATCTTTAGGTGAACGTCCTGTGTAAGTACCCGTTGTTGCCCGGACTGCTCCCGTCGAAGTTAATGTTCCTTCACCCCGTTCTAAGACTTTTTCAACAAGAACAGGAACTGATAAGTTATGAAATGCATTTTCCCCTTTAAGTAACACATCAAGCTCATTTGTAATTTCGATTGAATTCATCCCATACCCATCCTTTACCTATATTTCTATTATTATTTTTAACTATATCTTAAGTGACTCTTCTTAATTAGTATAACACATTAAAATAAATAGTCTATACTATTTAACTTATTCTACGTACAATTTGATGAAATGGAACTGTTTAAAGAACGTTTTTGATGAAAATGATACATATATAATAGGAAGTGTTTTTATTTCCGCATTTTGTGGAAACATATCTGAAGGGAATAGAAAAATCTTATCCGAAAACCTTGTCATTTTTTGTTGACACCTGTAGGAAATATACGATATTATATGTCCTTGAACGGATTCTCTTATCCCGAGCTGGTGGAGGGACAGGCCCAATGAAACCCAGCAACCTGCTTTATTCTTAAAATTCATTCATGAATTTTTGCGAGCAAAGGTGCTAACCTGATGCAAGGCGAAAGCCCTTGATCGATAAGAGCGAAAGGCTACGATTTTAGTAAATAACCTTTCCTCGCGGGAAAGGATTTTTTATTTCGAATAAATATATTTTGCCTGAAAGTACTCGTGGATTCTCCTAAAACATGCCAACTGAAATATTTTGCCGAATGGTCAAAATATGAAAGGGAATGAGTTCCGTATCATCTAACCTTTTGAGGAGGAAAACTTTAATGACTAAACAACGTCGTCTGTTTACTTCAGAGTCTGTAACTGAAGGTCATCCTGATAAAATTTGTGACCAGATTTCTGACTCGATTTTAGATGCAATCTTAGAAAAAGATGCAAATGCCCGTGTAGCTTGTGAAACATCTGTTACAACAGGTCTTGTTCTGGTTGCTGGTGAAATTACAACTTCTACTTATGTGGACATTCCAAAAATCGTTCGCGAAACGGTTAAAGAAATTGGCTACACTCGTGCAAAATATGGTTTTGATGCAGAAACATGTGCAGTACTTACTTCAATTGATGAGCAGTCAGCAGACATCGCGATGGGTGTTGACCAGGCGCTTGAAGCACGTGAAGGAAAAATGACAGATGAGCAAATTGAGGCAATTGGTGCAGGTGACCAAGGATTAATGTTCGGTTTTGCCAATAACGAAACGAAAGAATTAATGCCGCTTCCGATCTCGCTTGCTCACAAACTTTCACGCCGTTTAACGGAAGTACGCAAAGAAGAAATTCTTCCGTACCTTCGTCCGGATGGTAAAACTCAAGTAACAGTTGAGTACGATGAAAATGACAAGCCAGTTCGCATTGATACAATTGTTATTTCAACTCAGCACCACCCTGAAATTTCATTGGAGCAAATTCAGCGCAACGTAAAAGAGCATGTTATTAACCCTGTTGTACCAAAAGAATTAATTGATGAAGATACTAAATACTTCATCAACCCGACGGGCCGTTTCGTTATCGGCGGACCACAGGGCGATGCAGGCTTAACAGGCCGTAAAATCATCGTTGATACTTACGGAGGCTATGCCCGTCACGGCGGCGGCGCATTCTCCGGTAAAGATCCGACAAAAGTTGACCGCTCTGCAGCTTATGCAGCACGCTATGTAGCTAAGAACATTGTAGCAGCAGGCCTTGCTGATAAATGTGAAGTTCAGCTTGCTTACGCAATTGGTGTGGCACAGCCAGTATCAATCGCAATCGATACATTCGAAACAGGCAAAGTGAAAGAAGATGTGTTAGTTGACGTTGTTCGTGCTAACTTTGACCTTCGTCCGGCAGGAATCATCAATATGCTGAATCTTCGCCGCCCAATTTACAAACAAACAGCTGCTTACGGACACTTCGGCCGTAACGATCTTGACCTTCCATGGGAAAGAACGGATAAAGCAGAAGCTCTTAAAGAGCAAGCGTTAAACCGCTAATTAAATGAAGGATGAACCCTGCTTTGCGGCGGGTTTCATCCTTTTTTTTATGCGTAATAGCTGGTTCTGATCAGCGGGAGATTGACTGAGGTAATTGAAGTAATTGTACCATTGCTATTCAAATACATAATCTCATCCTTAGACTTTATTTTGTATTATTTTGTAAAAACCTGCAACATTATCCCAATAACTGTCGTTTAATAAACAATCAGTATTTATGGAGGGAAAAAACATGTGCGGTTTTGCAGGAGTTATTGATTTTGAAAAAGTACAAACAAAAAGGTACCGGGAGTATATAGAGGCAGCAAGCAGGCAAATTGTGCATAGAGGACCTGACGACAGCGGAATGTTTGAGGATGAGCATGCCATCCTTGCTTTTAGGCGGCTTAGCATTATTGATGTAGATGGCGGGCATCAGCCTATGCCATATGGAGACGATGACCGCTATCAGATTGTTTTTAACGGCGAAATTTATAATTATGTGGAGCTTAGAGAACTCCTATTCCGAAAAGGAGAAAGGTTAAAAACAGAAACAGATACAGAAGTGATCGTTGCCCTGTATCATCTATTTGGCAAGGATGTTCTTCGCTATTTGAGGGGGATGTTTTCCTTTCTGATCTGGGATGCGCAGGAGCAGCACCTTTTTGCTGCAAGAGATCATTTTGGGATAAAGCCTCTATACTACATAGAAGATGGATCCACTGTGCTTTTTGCTTCTGAAATGAAATGCTTGAAGGAATACATAAGAACCTCTCATGTTAATGATGTATCTTTACAGCATTATCTTTCTTTTCAATATGTCCCTGATCCTGATACCATCCAGAAAGAGGTTCACAAAGTACCGCCAGGATATTGTGTGACAAAAGAGGCTGGCGATCGAATGGTTTTGGAGAAGTATTGGGAACCAAAGATGAATCCGGTCCCTGCCAGTGATGGGAGCAGAATGATTGATGCCATTCAAACTGTGTTAGTCGATTCTGTGAAAATGCATATGCGAAGCGATGTTCCGGTTGGCTCTTTTCTGTCAGGCGGTGTTGATTCGAGTATCATTGCTTCCATTGCAAGTCAGTTCCATCCAAGCCTGAAAACATTTTCTGTAGGATTTAAGCAGGAGGGCTACAGTGAAATCGATGTTGCAAAAGAAACCGCAGCTGCCATTGGAGTAGAAAACTTCTCGTATTATGTAGATCATACGGAGTTTATGAAAGAGCTTCCCAGGATAATCTGGCATATGGATGATACAGTAGCAGATCCTGCTTCTATACCGCTGTATTTTCTTGCCCGGGAAGCGCGCAAGCATGTAAAGGTTGTTTTATCAGGTGAAGGGGCAGACGAGTTGTTTGCAGGCTATAACATTTATAAAGAGCCTTATGATCTGTCTGTCTTTGGGCATCTTCCAGCAAGCATCAGGCAGGCATTAAAACAGCTTGCATCCATCTTTCCTGAGGGAATGAAAGGCAAAAGCTTTATTGAAAGGGGAACAACCCTTCTGGAGGAACGCTATATAGGAAATGCCAACATTTTCTCTGCAGATGAGAAAAAACAGCTGCTTACAGGAAGAGATCAGTATGTCAATCCAACAGAAATCACAGGAGATCTTTTTGAAAATGTCCGTCATCTTGACAGTGTTTCAAAAATGCAGTATATCGACCTCATGACGTGGCTGAAAGGAGACATTCTAGTTAAAGCGGATAAAATGACAATGGCTCATTCTCTTGAATTAAGAGTTCCCTTTCTGGATAAAGAGGTATTTCAAGCAGCAGCTGCTATTCCCTATGAATGGAAAGTGAAAAATGGCGAGACCAAATATCTGCTTCGCCAGGCTGTCCGTGATCTAGTTCCACCACACGTTCTTAACAGAAGAAAGCTTGGGTTCCCAGTACCAATCCGAAATTGGCTGAAACATGAGATGTATGAGTGGGCGAGTGCCCTCATTTCAGAAAGTGAATTGGATGGTCTGATCAATAAGGGATTTGCACATGAACTTCTTGAGAAGCATAGAAAAGGGGAAGCGGATTACAGCAGAAGGATATGGACGATTTTAACATTTATTCTCTGGCATCAGGTTTTTATAGAAAATGTATACAGCTTTAACCGAGACGAGCATGCTGCTGCAATATAAGAAAAGCCTCTTCATATGAAGAGGCTTTTAAGCATAACGGATAAACTCATGCTGATGAAGGACTTCACTGTACTCATTAAGGAGTCCTTCAAATATGCTGTCCCATGTTTGACTAAGGGCATAAGCACGAGCACTCATTCCCATCTGATACCTCAAAGCATCATTTTGCAAAAGAGTTTCAATGGCGCTGATGAACTCTGAGGCAGATCCTGAGCTGCATAAATACCCTGTTTTTCCCTGCTGGATAATGTTTTTTACTCCGCCTGAGTCTGCCCCGATAACAGGAGTCCCTGCAGCGAATGATTCAAGAACAACGTTTCCAAAAGTTTCGGTAGGTGAGGGAAAGACAAATAGATCAGAGCTAGAATAGATCTTTGCAAGCTTTTCGCCGCTTTCGTAACCGGCAAATGTCATATTGTCCGGTGCATCTTTCATCATTTCTTCTTTGGACGGTCCATCCCCGACAATTAAAAAGTGGACTTTGCTTTTTATGTGCAGAGGAAGCTGGTGAGAGATCTTCATTAATGTCTGAACATCTTTTTCGGGAGCAAGCCGTCCAACATAAGTTAAGATGAATTTTTCTCTTATTTGATATTCCAGCGTGACTTCTTTCCGCAGATAGTTAGGATGAAATAATTCGCAGTCTACACCCCTGGACCATATATGGACATTTTCAAATCCCTGATGAAGCACTTGCTGCTTTGTTTCTTCAGAAGGCACAAAGATTTTCTCCAAAGGCCTGTGGAACCAATGCATATATTTCCATAAAATCTTTGAGAATATCTGAAGATCATAAAACTCCAGATATTGATCAAAGTCCGTATGATATGAACCGACAATGGGGATATTTAATTTCTTGGCATAATGCAGTCCGCATAAACCAATGTTAAAAGGAGTGGCTACATGAATAATGTCAGGCTTAAACCTGGTGAGCTCAGACTTTACTTGCAGCATGTTCGGCCAGGCAAGCCTGCATTCCGGGTATAAAAAAAAGGAAGAACTCGCAAACCTGTGGATATGGCTTGAAAAAAGAGATTCCTTTGTGCTTTCGGGAGCAAAAACTTTGTATTCATGCCCTTTGCTTTCTAAATAATCGGTAAGACGTTTTAACGTTCTCGCAACACCATTTACATCCGGTGCAAACGTGTCTGTGAATATCGCAATTTTCATCTTATCCCTCCATAAATCAGTTACAGTAGCCTGAGTTTATTTCAAATTCAGCTGGAACTTAGAGAATCAGAGAAGCCCCGAAATATTTATTAATAAGAAGAAAACAAGTAATGCCTGCTGTAGTGCCGAGTAAACAACCTGCCAGGACATCAGAAGGGTAGTGCAAGCCCAGATACATTCTTGAGACACCGATGATGATTCCAAGCGGCAGAAGCAGGATGGCTGACTGAGGGAGGATGAAAATAAAAGGAATAATAACTGAAAATATTGCTGTTGTATGTCCTGATGGAAAAGAATGATCTTCTAACGGGTTTGCCGTTACTTTTATTTCTAATAAAGCAAGATAGGGACGTTTCCGCGGATAGCGTTTTTTGACAAATGCTACAGGCAGATGACTAATGAGCAGTGCTGCTGCACTTGCGATGGCCGCGATGCGTGTTTCGCCGCCCGTCATAAATATAAGCAGCAGACAAATGGAAATCGTGAAGGTAGCTCCGCCAATATGTGTAATATTGCGGAAAAAGCAATTCATAAATTTCCGGTCAAAATGCCGGTTAACACTGCGGAACAATCTGCATTCGAAATCGTACATGTTTTCCATTAGTTTGGTCATCAATCGGATGCTCCTTTTCAACACTGTTTAACCACATTGTAAAACACAAATATTTAGCAAATAATAAGGAAATGTAAAATTCACAAGTAAATTATTTACAAAATAACACCAGGATAGTTTAGAACAGCCTTAACCATACTAAAGCTATTTTCACGAAAAGATTTAAGGAGCTGATAAATTTCAGCTAATAAAAAAACCGTGAAATCGCAGACAAGGGCAATTTCACGGAAATACGCAGATGAAAACACCCTTTACTCGGTGTTAACTTATATGAAGAGAGAGGATCATTTATTCTTGGTTCTCCTGAATCTTCTTGTAATATTGACCTTTTTCAGCATACTCGCGGCGAATGCGCTCCATGTCTTTTCGATCTTCCTCATTTAATTCGCGGACTGCTTTGGCAGGTCTTCCGAACGCAAGTGTGTTTGGCGGAATCTTCTTACCTTGGGGGACTAAGCTGCCAGCACCAATGAAAGCACCTTCGCCTATTTCTGCACCATCGAGTATAATGGAACCCATCCCGATTAATGATTGCTTTCTAATAATCGAGCTATGTAAAATGACTTGATGGCCCACAGTTACCTCATCTTCAATGATAAGAGGAGCATCCGGGCTTTGATGAAGACAGCACTGATCTTGTATGTTAACCCTGCTTCCAATAACTGTAGGTGAAACATCGCCTCTTATCACCGTATGAAACCAGATGCTTGATTCATCACCAACTATGACGTCACCGGTAATTACAGCGGAATCTGCGATAAATGCCGATTTTGAAATTTGCGGAAAGCTTTCTTTATAAGGGTATATCATAAATTAAAATCTCCTTTATATATGTAAAATGTACACATCGTTATTATAGCAAACTAAAACTTATTTTCTGAAAAGAAAGGTGTGAACAAGATCGTGTGGAAATGGGAATGTGAAGACCCGAATCCTAAGGGTGTTATCGTAATTGTGCACGGTGCAGCAGAACATCACGGACGTTACCGCTGGCTCGTTGAAATGTGGAAGTGCTCCGGATATCATGTCATTATGGGAGATCTCCCAGGTCAAGGGACATCGACGAGAAGACGGGGTCATATTCTGTCATTTGACGAGTATATCACGGAATTTAATGTATGGGTGGATGAAGCACGTAAGCTTGGATTGCCTCTTTTTTTACTGGGTCACAGCATGGGCGGGCTGATCGTCATACGGGCTATGCAGGAAAAACACCAGCATATAAACGGTGTTATTTTATCTTCACCATGCCTGGGCCTCGTATATAAGCCAAGTAAAGCGATGGAGCTGATTTCTAAACCATTAAACATTATTGCTCCGGCATTGAGAGTTGATTCCGGCTTATCTGTAAGTATAGCTACAAGAAATAAAGAAGTGAGAGACGCCGATGAGAATGATACACTTTATGTGACAAAGGTGTCCATAAGATGGTATCGTGAATTAATTAAGGCAATTGAGCAGGCGCATATTAACGTGAAGAAGTTTCCTGATTTACCCCTTCTTGTTATGCAGGGCGGGGACGATAAAGTGGTTGACAGCTCGGCTGTTAAGACATGGTTCAACCGTGCTGCTTTGTCAGAAAAAGCTTTTAAAGAATGGAAAGGCTTTTATCATGAAATTTTTAATGAGCCTGAGCGGGATCAAGTATTTAAGTATGCTCAATCATTTGTGGATGCACATTTAGAGAGGTGAGAATAAAGAGGTGATCTTATTGACGGCAATACCGCAGCACCCGCTGCGACTAATGGCGAAAATTTATAAAGATATTTTTCCGATTGTGCATACCCATCTAAATGGATGGAGAGAAAAAGCAAATCAGATTCAAAATGCGGAACTAAGAAACCAGGCGCTGGCAAGTATAAATGATAAATCCTTCCACTGTGAGGGCGGAGGGATTTTTGGCCTTTTATCAGAGACAAACAAGCATGAATGCATTGAATTTATTGTAGCTTATCAGACCATAAGTGATTATCTTGATAATTTATGCGACCGAAGTACATCGCTTGATCCATTGGATTTTGCCATGCTTCATCAATCAATGAATGATGCACTGACTGTAGGAGCACCCCTGAAGAATTACTATTCTTACCGCACCGATCAAAATGACGGCGGATATTTGCACGCACTCGTATCCACTTGCCAGAATATATTAAGCAGACTCGGTAACTACTCTCTTATTTCTGAGCATCTGCTCGAATTGTCCTGTTATTACTGTGATTTGCAAGTACATAAGCATGTAACTATGGATGAGCGCATTCCAAGGCTTGAAACATGGTTTGAAAAAAACAAACAGGGATTGCCGGACATGAAGTGGTATGAATTTTCTGCATGCGCAGGATCAACTTTAGGCATTTTTTGTCTGGTCTCTTACGCATTCCGGGATGATTTCAGCGAAAAAGAAGCATTCCGCATCCGTGAAAGCTATTTTCCGTACGTTCAAGGCCTGCACATTCTGCTCGACTATCTAATTGATCAGGAAGAAGACCGGATCGGCGGAGATTTGAATTTCTGCAATTACTATGAGACCGAGAAGGAAATGATGATGAGGCTTGAGCATTTCATCCTTCAGGCTGAATCAAACCTCAGCGGAATTCCTCATGAAAACTTTCATAAACTTATTCACAGAGGACTGCTTGGTGTTTATTTATCCGACGAGAAAGTAACGTCAAGAAAAGACCTCGGGAAGCTTGCCAGACAGTTAATTAAACTTGGCGGAAAAACGTCTTCGTTCTTTTATTGGAATGGACGGGCCTACCGGGCTATTCAGAAAATGGCTGCCAGAAGCTCTTAAGGAAAAGAGACCGGGATTTTTTTCCCGGTCTCTTGCTATGCCTGCATTTTTTCAATTGCTATTACAAATGGAGCACTGTTCTTTTGATTAAGAAATTGATATTGCAGAACGTGCGCCTTTTTTTGATCGAGCTGTCCTGCATATTCTAATAGAGCATCACGTTCCATTTTCCCGCCAGGGTGACCGTGATATATGACAAGAATGATGACTCCGCCCTGCTTCATCATGGAAAAGAGCTGTTCAATTGCTCCAATCGTTGACTCTGGCTTCGTGACGATTTCTTTGTCGCCGCCAGGCAAATAGCCTAAGTTGAAGATTGCAGAAGCTATATTTCCTGAGACAAACGCCGGCAAGCAGGCAGCTGCCTTTTCATGACTTTCTTTGAATAGTGTCACGCGGTCTGATAATGAGTGTTCTGACAGTTTTGCTGATGTAGCCAAAATGGCATCATCCTGAATATCAAACCCATAAACATGCCCGGTTGCACCGACAAGATCTGCGAGAAAAACCGTATCATGCCCGTTTCCGATTGTCGCATCTATTGCAATGTCACCTTCAGTCACTGCCTTGGATAAGATGGATTTTGCAAAAGGAAGCACCCGTTCTAATTTCATTCTGCGATTACCTGTTCTTTCTGAAAATATTTTCCCTGATAACTGCCCCGTGCTTTAAGTTCTGCATCAATGGAGTTCAGAACATCCCACTTATTCACACTCCACATTGGCCCAATCATTAAATCAATTGGTCCATCCCCTGTAATCCGGTGAACAATCATTTCCGGAGGCAGAATTTCAAGCTGGTCGCATACCAGGCTAACATAGTCTTCTTTTGTTAAAAATTCCACTTTTCCCTTTTCAAACTGCTTTACCATTGGCGTCCCTTTTAATAAGTGAAGAAGATGGATTTTAATCCCCTGGACATCCAGTTTTGAAACGGCACGGGCTGTTTCCATCATCATTTCATTTGATTCAAGCGGAAGACCGTTAATAATATGGGAACAAACCCGAATGTTATGTTTGCGGAGCTTTTCTACGCCTTCTTTATAGCATTCATAATCGTGAGCACGGTTTATAAGCAGTGCTGTCCGCTCATGAACAGTCTGCAGCCCGAGTTCGACCCAAAGGTATGTTCTTTTGTTTAATTCGGCAAGATACTGAACAACATCATCGGGAAGGCAGTCAGGCCGTGTTGCAATAGATAATCCGACAACGCCATCCAATTTAAGAACAGATTCAAATTTCTCACGCAGGACCTCAACTGGTGCATGAGTATTTGTATATGCTTGAAAATAAGCCATATATTTGCCGTTCTTCCATTTTTCGTGCATTTTATCTTTTATTTGATTGAATTGAGTAACAAGATCCTCTGCCCGGTTTCCTGCAAAATCGCCTGAACCGGCTGCACTGCAAAATGTGCAGCCGCCGTATGCTGCTGTACCGTCGCGATTGGGGCAGTCAAACCCTCCGTCTAATGCTACTTTAAAAACTTTATGTCCAAAGTGATTTCTTAAATGATAATTCCATGTATGATACCGTTTTTCATCTGCTGCAAATGGAAAAGGGTTTATCTGCTTCAAACTAGAAAAACCTCCTTAAATCGTAAATAGCCATCAGAGCATTTTATCATGGTGTTTGTCTCCCTGACAAACACATGTGCCGTCATTTCCAATTGTTTTTCCGTAATTTGAATGCTGAAATTGAGCAAACTATCCGTAATGAAGTGAAATGCTTCATTTACTTATAGGGGGTTTGCAAAATGGCAACAAGACAATCTGTAACTGAATGTCTCGACCGATGCACAAATACGTATGACTATGCCAGAAATCAATATGCTGAAGGATCTAAGCAGGAGCATTACAATGACACAGAGTATTCACAAGCTCAGCAAATGCTTGAGGATGCGGTAAATGAGTGCAATTCTTTAACATTAAGCGCCGACGATCAGCAAAAAGAGCAGCTTTACAGAATGCGCCTTCAGCTTCAGCAGCTTCAAAATGAAATGATTTTACTGGATCATTAGGAGGACTGTGTCAGATGAAAAAACGTTCAAAACAGAATAATCCTGAACAAAAGACAAGAAACGGCGCAAATAATCAGGATGTTGAATTTGGAAAAGATTTCGATCCTGTTAAGCAATCCAAGAAAAAGTACGAGCAGCAGGGACAGCCTGTAAAATCAAAACAGCGTTCAGAATAAGAATGAAAACTGCTTCCATTATGGAGGCAGTTTTCATTTTTTTAGGCTCTTTTCTTAAGGCTTGTTGTTTTAGGCTAGAACATGCGGTTGAAACCACTTTTTAATGCAAAAACCAAAATTGTGGAATCATAACATGCGGCTGATTCCACGTTTCAGTGCAAAAACCAAAATTGTGGAATCATAGCATGCGGTTGATTCCACCTTAAAGTGCAAAAACCAAAAGGGTGGAAACAAAGCAAGCGATTGATTCCACGTTTCCGTGCAAAAACCAAAAGGGTGGAAACAAAGCAAGCGATTGATTCCACGTTTCCGTGCAAAAACCAAAAGGGTGGAAACAAAGCATGTGGTTGATTCCACCTTAAAGTGCAAAAACCAAAAGGGTGGAAACAAAGCATGTGGTTGATTCCACCTTAAAGTGCAAAAACCAAAAGGGTGGAAACAAAGCAAGCGATTGATTCCACGTTTCCGTGCAAAAACCAAAAGGGTGGAAACAAAGCATGTGGTTGATTCCACCTTAAAGTGCAAAAACCAAAAGAGTGGAAACATGACATGCGGTTGATTCTACTTTTCTGCACAATAACCAAATTTATAGAGGGAATCAAAAACAACAATCTATGCGAAAACAGCCTTTTTTTTAAAAAAGCAATTGACAATGTATGTAAAAAAATATAATGTACTAAGTGTACTATATAACATAATACACCTAGTACATTAGAAACTATATATATCCCGGTTAAAGAAAGAAGGGAGACCGATGATTCACATTGATCCGCGCAGTTCAACAGCAATCTATGAGCAAATCATACAGCAGATGAAAGAACTTTGTTTAAAGGGAGTTTTAAAGCCAGGTGAAAAACTGCCGTCTGTAAGGGAGCTCTCAACAATGATTATTGCCAATCCAAATACAGTGAGCAAAGCTTATAAAGAATTAGAACGGGAAGGCATGATTGAAACATTAAGGGGCAGAGGAACCTTTGTATCCGAGAATGCCCAAATAACATTGGATCAGGGGAAGATGGAGATGATTAAAGAACAGTTAAAACCGCTTATTGTAGATGCGGTATATGCAGGTGTGGACATTGAAATCCTCCATAGATGGATTGAGGAAATCAGCAGGGAAATGAGAGGTGGAAAAGATGATTGAGCTGAAGAATCTTTCGAAAACGCTTGATGGAGAAAAAGTTCTTGATTCCATCTCACTGAAGCTTGGCAAGGGAGAAATATTTGGATTACTTGGCCGGAATGGTTCAGGGAAAACAACGATTTTACGGTTGATTCAGCAAATTATTCTCCCGGATGAAGGTGAGATTTTGTTTGAGGGTGTCTCTATTAAAGAAAATCCTCTTATCAAACGAAAAGTCATTTTCGTGTCTGTTCAGAATCCTTTCTATGACAGATACACATACAGGGAACTAGTGCGTATTCTAAAGCCGCTTTATCCTGATTTTGATGTGACCTACTCAAATGAACTGATCAACAGATACGCTATTCCTGAAACGAAAAAATACCGTGAGCTTTCAACAGGTTTGAAAAAACAGCTCGCCCTGATTCTTGCATTTGCGACCCGGCCTGCAGTGATTCTCCTTGATGAACCGACAGACGGCATCGACGCTGTAACACGTCATGATCTCCTGCAGCTGATGATAGATGAAGTTGCAGAAAGGGAAACGGCTATTCTCATAACATCCCATCGGTTAGAAGATATTGAACGAATTAGCAGCCGCATTGGTTTTTTGGAAGGGAAATCTCTTACAAATGTGATGGAAATGGACGCAGTTAAAGAAGATTACATGAAAATTCAGGCTGTATTTGAAGAGGATGTTCATCTGAAAATCAGAAAACGGAACATCTCAATTCTAGATTATACGGGTGTCTTTTATACCCTTCTTCTAAAAAGAGATGACGAAGAGAGTCAGAATTGGCTGAGAGCACTGAATCCTAAAGTGTGGAATCAGCTTCCGGTCAATTTAGAAGAAGTATTTATCGCTAAGTTTGGAGGGAAGCGGAGATGGTAGGAGGAGGTCTTTTTGAAAAAGAATTTAAGCAAGTAAGAACACTTTTTCTCTTCTTGTTTATATTTAATTCGTTCGCATTGCCATTTGCCATTTGGTCACAGTATTCAAGTTATATGGAATTTTTGAAAAAGCATCCAACCTATACTCTGGAACCTTTTGTCATTCGATTTGGGGAAGATCCGATTCTTTTCATCAGCACCTTATTTCTCTTTTTTATTGCTATTAATCAAATGGGAACAGAACGGGCTAAGGGAATAATGGATTTTACTTTAGCACTGCCGTATAAGAGGTCGAAAATATTCTTTGTGAAATGGATTTTAGCTATTGGAATAATCGTATTTTCTACACTCATTTCGCTGATTTTATCAGGCAGCTATATCGAATGGCACGATATCGCTGTTTCAGAGCCTCTGCTTAATTATTATTTTATCTACTTTTCTTCCCTTACTATGTTTTATACTTTGACCTTGTCAGCAGGAGCACTTACCGGAACACCATTTGCGCAGGGGCTGACAGCAATCAGTGCTTCTGTTCTGCCGCTGCTGTTTACGTTTGTTATTGGGATGAATGTCGAGGCATTCAGGATTGTTTCCTATCCAGAAATGGAAATGTTGTATGAAGCAGGGTTATTACTTACTCCGGCTCTTCAATTTTTCGGGGGGACGTTCTTTCGGGAGACCGCATCCGCTTACAGGTACTATTTCGCCATTCCAGGCAGTATGGCGATCATTTTCTATCTTATTGGTTATATTTCGTTCATTAAGCATCCAAATGAGCGAAACGGCAATTTCTTTTTGTGGAAACAGCTGAATTTACCAGTTCAAATAATAGTTATTCTGCTCGGTGTGCTTGGTTTCAGTTCAATGGGATACGGTATCTCTAATGAAAGTTTTACAGGCTATATCTTAGGTGCCATTATTGGTGCAGCAGTCAGTATCATACTTGGCTATTACTTGATTTATAAAAAAACAAAGCAGTCATAGGAGAGGGAAACATGATAAAAGTTGAACATTTAAGTCACTCCTTTAAGGTTGGGAAAAAAGGCAGTGAAAAAGAAATTCCGGTCTTAAAAGATGTAACACTTGAAGTGAAAAAAGGGGAAATTGCATCGATAGTCGGCAGAAGCGGTTCCGGAAAATCGACTTTGCTGAATCTTGTATCCGGTTTTATTCCGCCGTCAGCCGGCAAGATCCTGGTAGACGGTACAGTTGTGACAGATTTCAATGAGAAGGAATGGGCTGAGTTCAGGTTAAACACTTTCGGGTTTATTTTTCAAAGCTTTCAGCTGATACCCAGCCTGACGACTTTTGAAAATATAGAACTTCCTTTGACATTAAAGGGCATACCTTCGTCTGAACGCAAAACAATCGTGACAGAGATGCTTTATCGCATTGGACTGGAAAACCATTCATCCCATTATCCGAATGAACTTTCCGGAGGTCAGCAGCAGCGTGTTGGAATTGGCCGTGCTTTAATTACTAATCCGGAAATCATCCTGGCTGATGAGCCGACAGGAAGCCTTGACAGTGAAACAGAAAAAGAGATTCTTCTGCTGATCAAAAAATTAAACGCTGAAAAAGGTATTACTTTTTTCATCATCACGCATGATGAGGAAGTAGCTGCCTACAGTGACCGCAGATTTGAGCTTCAAGATGGTGTTCTAAAGGAAGGAGTTGTTCCGGTTGAAATTTAAAGACCAGCTAAGCTTAGTGAAACGCAATATGAAGAAAAACCGGATGCGGGTATTTATGACCATCCTTGCTACAACGATAGGCTGCGCCTTTTTAATTGTCCTTGCGTCTGTTGGATTTGGCATGCAAAAAAGTATGCAGGAAGAGCTGTTAAGTGCACAAAAACTGAATGAAATTCAAATCAGCGGAAAAGAAACAGACGGCAAATATGAAGAGACTGGAGCGGCTCAGATAAATGAGCTTGAGAACATGAAGAATGTTGCAGCAGTAGTGAGAAGATCAGGTGTTTCTCCAACTGCTGAAAAAGCCGTTAAGCTTTCAGACAGGACATCTTATTCTGCGAACCCCATTCTCACAAATATGGAACAGGAGCTCAGAGGGAATTTAGAACTTGAAACTGGAAGTATTCCAAAAAATGATAATGAAGTAATTGTGGGCTATCACTTTGGGAAAGCCCTGCTTACTGAAGGAGAAAGAAAAACACAGAATGAAATCGATCAAAATTCGGACTCAGCTCTAACACCGCCAGAAGGATACAGCGGGGAACTGATTGGGAAAGAAATAGTATTTTCAATGATCGAGCAAGTAGACGGGAAGTCTGCAGAAAAAAGCTGGAAGTTTAAAATCACAGGGATTGCAAAAGAGCCTGCAAGGGATTACATCGAAGATGCTTCTGTCTATATCAGTGAAAAATGGAAACCTGAAATGACTGCTTTTGCTGAGACGGCAGATGGAGCTTCAGAAATTGAAATGGCTGAGTATGATCATGTACTTGTTTATACAACAAGTATTGATCATGTAGAAGGAGTCACTGAAGCATTAAAAGAAAAGGATTATCTCGTGTATTCAATTACCGAAGAACTGGATAATTTGAATTTATTCTTTAATGCATTTAAAGCAGGACTGATTTTCATTGGAACGGTAGCAGTCCTTATCGCCTCAATCGGAATTTTTAATACGATGACCATGGCTGTGACAGAACGAACACAGGAAATTGGCATCATGAAAGCAATTGGTGCGCAGCCTAGTATAATTAGAAGAATATTCTTATTGGAAAGTGCATTTATTGGCATCCTTGGCGCATTGCTCGGAGTCGCGATTTCTTACGTAATCAGTTTGGCTGCTAATTTCGCTATCCCTCTCATCTTAGAATCGGTCTCAGAGGGAAGTATGGATGGAGTAGATTTTACCTTCTCTTCTATTCCGCTCAGCCTTGTCCTGATTGCGAGTGCGATCAGCGTGGGAGTAGCAGTTATCTCAGGCTTGAGACCTGCAGTGAAAGCAACTAACATTAATGTCCTTTCAGCATTGAGACGTGAACTATAACGAGAAGCAGGGAGTAAGCCCCCGAACCGTTATTCCTTTTCTGCTTCTTTGAACTGAACAGCGGATCCAGCATTTCTTTATTGCATTCTTCTCTAAAAAAGACTACAATCTTCAATGGATTAAAAAAGACGCGAAGGCAAACTGATGCTTTCGTGCTTTTTTGTGAGTTTTTTGAAGGAGGTTTTATCATGCCGCGTTCTTTATGGCTACTGATTATTGGCATGCTGATCAATGTAACGGGATCATCGTTTCTATGGCCTTTAAATACGATTTATATTCATGATCATCTTGGCAAATCGTTAACCGTTGCCGGATTTGTTCTGATGTTAAACTCTGCTGCGAGTGTGGCGGGAAATCTGATTGGCGGTGTTTTATTTGACCGTTTTGGAGGGTATCGATCAATCTTAAGCGGGATTATCCTTACGTTTGCAGCTATTTTAGGTCTGGTGTTTTTTCATGGCTGGCCATCATATATCGTCTTTTTGACACTTGCAGGTTTTGGATCCGGAATTGTGTTTCCTTCTATGTATGCACTCGCTGGAACTGTTTGGCCTGAGGGCGGCAGGAAGGCTTTTAATGCCATTTATGTCTCTCAAAATGCAGGAGTCGCTGTCGGAGCAGCACTTGGAGGATTAATTGCAGGGTATTCCTTTCAATATATTTTCATTGCGAATGCAGCCTTGTATGCTGTTTTTTTCTTGCTTGCATGTTTCGGATATCGAAATATAGCTGCACGTCCAGCAGCACAAACATCGATCCTGCAGCAGTCATCTAAAGTGAGAAAAAATGATAAATTTACTGCCCTTATGATTCTTTGCTCAGGATATGCACTTTGCTGGGTGGCATATGTGCAGTGGCAATCGACAATTGCTGCACATACTCAGGAGCTTGGCATTCCGCTTACCCAATACAGCTTAATATGGACCATCAACGGGGCATTAATTGTTTTTGCCCAGCCTTTAGTGAATACCTTTGTTAAGTATTTTGCGGAATCCATTAAAAAACAGATGATGATAGGATTTGTTATTTTTATCGTTTCGTTTGCAGTGGTTTCGTTTGCAGATGCGTTCAGCGGATTTATGGCTGCAATGATTATTTTGACAGTTGGAGAAATGCTTGTGTGGCCTGCAGTCCCAACGATAGCAAACGACCTTGCACCTAAGGGGAAAGAAGGTTTTTATCAGGGATTCGTCAACAGTACAGCGACAGGCGGAAGGATGATTGGTCCTCTCCTCGGCGGGGTTCTGGTAGATATGTACGGAATGAACATGCTTTTCCTCGTTTTGATAGGTTTGCTTTTCCTTGCAATGTTCACAACCTCAATCTACGATAAAAAAATGAAAGAACAGACTGTAAGTGAACCAGTAATGAATTCATAAGGAGAGAAGCGCAAACAGGCGCTTCTCTTTTTTAAATATAAGGAACGCAACCGTTTTCATATCTTTTGTGATACGATGATAAAAAAGGGTTAATGGGTGGGAGAAACCATGTTCAATCAAAGCTTTCCATATGCAAAAGAGATTTTTGAAACCGTTATTGAAAATGCATTTGCCTGGATAGTGATTGTAGATGATAAAGGGAAAGTCATTTATATGAATGAAGACTATTGCAAATTTCTCGAGGTAGACCGCAATACCGTACAAGGACAGCACGTAACGGATGTGATCGAAAATACAAGAATGCATCTGGTCGTTCAGACTGAAAAGGAAGAAATTGCAGATCTTCAATATATTAGAGGGAATTACATGATTGCCAACCGAATTCCGATCTTTGCAAACGGGAAGATTGTCGGAGCGTTTGGGACCGTTATGTTCAGAGATACAAAAGAATGGAATGAAATGAACAGCCAAGTGAGGCATCATTTATCATCTATTCAAAAATATCTTGATCAGCAGGAGCAGACGGGTGCGAAGTATACGTTAAATGATATTAAATCAAATTCGAGAAAAATTTTAGAATTAAAAGAAAAAGTAAAAGCCATTGCTGCAAGCGACAGCTCTGTTCTTTTAAGGGGCGAAAGCGGGACAGGAAAAGAATTATTTGCTCATAGCATTCATCAGCTGAGCCACCGCAATGATCAGCCATTTATTAAAGTAAACTGCGGGGCTATACCTCTGCATCTGCTTGAATCTGAACTCTTCGGCTACGAGGAAGGAGCGTTTACTGGGGCAAAAAAAGGCGGCAAGAAGGGGAAATTCCAGCTTGCAAATGGAGGAACCATTTTTCTTGATGAGATTGGAGATATGTCATTGCATATGCAGGTTAAGCTGCTTCGCGTGCTGCAGGAAAAGGAACTCGAGCCGGTTGGTTCCATAAAAAGCATTCCGCTGGATGTTCGGGTGATTGCGGCAACCAATCGTCCGCTTGAATTGATGATGAAAGAAAATCGCTTCCGGGAAGATCTCTATTACCGCATAAGTGTCATTCCGTTTAATATTCCGGCGCTTAGGGAGCGGATTGAAGATATAGAGATTCTGGTCAATCACTTCATGAAGAAGATTTCCCTGCGCACAGGCAAACGGATTATCGGCATTCATGAAGATGTGATGAATACCTTCTATCAATATCATTGGCAAGGCAACATCCGAGAGCTTGAAAATGTCATAGAAGCGGCCATTCATCTGACTGATGATGTCATTATAGGAATTGAAGCCATTCCTGACTACATCCGGAACATTCATTCCTTCGAAACGGAAGATATTACGTTAAAAGTGATGCTTGAAGAAACGGAAAAAAGAGTAATCATTGCTGCTTTAAAAAAATGGAGCGGCGATAAGCAGAAAGCGGCTAAATCTTTGGGCATCAGTAAATCAAGCATGTATGAGAAAATACAAAAATATGAGCTGACGATATAGTCCAGAATTTCGGAATGGAGTCCGGAATTCTGGACTATTCCTTTTTCTTATACAGGCCATATCGCCTACTTCATATAAAACTTGTCCAAGTTCATTTTATTTTCCGAAAAATCGGAATATTTAATGAATCTGTGAACAGTTTACTACTCTTTTTCTTCTTTTTTAAAGTTGGCACGCCTCTTGCATATATAATAGCGAGAACAAAGAAGGGAGGGTAAAAACAATTCATCAACCTTTAGCGATGCCATTAAAGGAATAAAAGATGGATCAACGCTTATGGTCGACGGATTTGGTCTTTGTAACATTCCAGAAAATCTGCTGTTTGCTCTAGTAGAAACAGAAGTTAAGATTTTGACTGTGATCTCAAGCATTGCGGTGTAGATGATTTTGAGTCTTGGACTGCTTTTGAAAAATCGTTTATGTTCAGCGTCTTATTCAAGTTGTACAGCAAAAGAAGATTGAGAGATTGACCGTTAAAAAGTGTAATGAAGGTGAAAAGGATGACAGGAGAGAAGCATACACAGAGGGAAAAAATCGCAATAAGAGATGAACAGGGAATTGAAAGCGGTTACTATGTAAATTTGGGAATAGGTATGCCAAACCTTGTCGCAAGGAGGTGATCGGCTTCAGGCGATCCTGCAAACTGGATGATTCCCGGAAAAATGATTAAAGGCATGTGCGGCGCTATGGATCTTGTGCATGGTGCGAAAAAAATTGTTGTGATCATGGAGCATGTCTCTAAAAATTGAGCTCCCAAGATTGTAAAGGAATGCTCGCTTCCTCTTACCGGAAAAGGTGTAGTAAACAGGATTATTACAGACCGGGCTGTTATAGACGTGACTGAGGATGGTCTGAAGCTTGCCCAGGTTTATGACGGTTATACTGTGGAAGAAATTCAGGCGGTGACAGAGCCTGAACTGATTGTCAGTGAACATCTTTTAAAACAGAGACAGTTGGACTAGGGGGAATGTAAATGTTAAGCATGATCGGGTTAATCGGCGGTCTGGCATTATTAATTTTTTTAACAATGAAAGGCATGAACCTGCTTGTTGCAGGTCCATTATGTGCATTATTTGTTGCGGTTCTGAGCGGAATGCCGCTGTTTCCGCAGCTTGTAGGTGAAGGGGAAGCCAATTTCGTAGGAAATTATATGACAGGGTTCTCAAGCTTTGTTACTTCATGGTACTTAATGTTCCTGCTTGGAGCCATATTCGGTAAGGTAATGGAGGACAGCGGTGCAGCAGACAGCGTTTCCCAGTGGATCGTTTCCAAAATTGGGATGAAGCGCGCTGTTTTGGCCATTGTTATTGCCTGTGCTGTACTGACATACGGAGGCGTAAGCTTATTCGTTGTAGCGTTCTCTGTGTATCCGATGGCAATCAGCTTATTCAGACAGGCTGACCTGCCCCGCCGTTTTATTCCGGCAGCACTTGCTTTTGGTTCTGTTACTTTTACGATGACTTCAGCTGGATCTCCTGAGATTCAAAACTGGATCCCAATTGAGTTTTTAGGCACAACTCCATATGCAGGCTGGGAAGTCAGCTTAATCGTTGCCATCTTCATGATGATTTTCGGCTACTGGTGGCTGAAACGAATGATCAGCAAAGCAGTGGGCAAAGGGGAAAGGTTTGAAGCGAGGGACAATGATCCTCAAAATGAAAATCGTGATTTGCCGAATCCGTTCCTTGGAATGCTTCCGCTGCTGGTCGTTCTTATCATCTCATTTATTTTCCATGATTCGTTAAAGCAGTCTGCTTTAATTATCGCTCTCCTTGGCGGTGTGATCGCGACTTATTTATTAAACAGAAAATATTTCAAATCGTTCTGGAACGCTGTTTCCGAAGGAACGATGGGTGCTCTTATAGCAATCGGAAACACAGCAGCTGTAGTAGGATTTGGCGGCGTTGCTAAAGCAGTGCCTGCATTTGAAGCCGCTGTCAATGCAATGACGAGCATCCCGGGCAGCCCTCTGATCGGCGGAGCCATCGCTGTCAGTGTTATTGCAGGTATAACAGGTTCATCTTCTGGCGGCCAGGCAATTGCCCTTCCATTACTTGCGCCTCACTATTTGGATATGGGTGTCAATGCGGAAGCACTTCACCGCACAATCTCGATTTCTTCCGGAGCGCTTGATTCATTGCCGCACAATGGGTATGTTGTTACAACGGTCCGCGCAATTTGCGGAGAATCCCATCAGGCTGCGTATGGTGCTGTGGGTGCATTAACCGTAATTGTTCCTGCATTAGGCACAATACTTGCAATCATCTTGTTCTCTCTTGGACTGGGAATTTAATACTGGAGGTTTACTATTTTGGTAAAAGATCAGGTTGTTTTTATAACAGGAGCTGCGCAGGGCATTGGCTTTGAAATGGCAAAGGCTTTTGCAGAAAACGGAGCTAGAGTAGCCCTAACAGATTTAAACGAAGAAAAAGTGGCCGAAAGTGCCGAATCCTTGAAAGCCTCAGGGTATGAGGCGATCGGTATAAGATGCAATGTGACAAGTGAAGAAGATATTGCGGCAGCCATTTCGCAGACAGTAGAAGAATTTGGAACCATTCATATCTTAATGAATAATGCAGGACTTCAGCATGTCTCAATGATTGAAGATTTCCCGACAGAAAAATTTGAGCTTCTTATCAATGTGATGCTTGTTGCACCATTTATTGCTACGAAACATGTTTTTCCAATCATGAAGAAGCAGAAATTCGGCAGAATCATCAATCTATCATCAATAAACGGTCTTGTCGGGTTCGCCGGAAAATCCGCCTACAACAGTGCCAAACATGGTGTGATTGGATTGACAAAAGTTGCAGCGCTTGAGGGTGCTGCAGACGGCATCACTGTTAATGCCATTTGTCCCGGTTACGTCGACACGCCGCTTGTCAGAAATCAGCTGAGTGATCTCGCAAAGACAAGAAACGTTCCTTTAGAAAGTGTTCTGGAGGAAGTCATCTATCCGCTTGTCCCGCAAAAAAGATTGCTTCAAGTGTCTGAAATTGCTGATTATGCATTATTTTTGGCAAGTGAAAAAGCAAAAGGAGTGACTGGTCAGGCAGCTGTCATTGATGGCGGATACACGGTGCAGTGATGAATGGTACTTATCGCTTATTCTAAAAACCGAAAAAACGTTCGGTCTAGTGAAAAAGTATGATAAATAGTTTCCTGAAAATTCCTTCTATTTAATCAAGCTTGTTTTACCTCCATTCACATATAATGGAAGTAAAACAAGCTTCTATTTTTTCATAAATCTGTACAAGCAAAGAGAAGCTTAAATATCTTGTACCTGAAGTCGCGTGCCGAAATTATTACGGCTTTAGGAAGGTGATCTTATGCTGCAGACAGTAGTTGTGGCGTCATTGATTGGGGGGTTAATGGGTTTACTCGGTCATATTAAAAAGAAAGGAAGGATAGAAAAACCAAGAATGACGAAACGGTTTATCTACTTAGGATTCTGGGAAGATATCGCAATGGGAATGACAGCTTCAATCCTGCTTGTTTTATCTACAGAACCCTCATCCTCATTTCAGCTTGTCGTGCTTTCTATTATCGCTGGGTACAGCGGGGAAGCGGTATTAAGGAGTTTTGACTTTGTCAGACAGCAGCAGGACAGCGCAGCGCAGCCAGAAAAAGACAATGAGCGTCAAGCAAAATAATCTCCTGATGACAGCAAACTCACTTCTTACTCTCTCAACATCTTACACTTCTCATTTCGCAGAAATTGAATATCTCTGCCGCCCATCATCTGATTTCCGCTTTTTTCTTTATTTAACAACTTGCATCACGGTAACAATTTCTATAAAATATAATATATAAAGGTATACGATATGAACGGAGATAAGGAATAGTAGCAGACTATAGATGCTCAGAGAATTGACGGCAGGTGCGAGTCAATCATCTATTGTATGTGAACTCGCCTTTGAGTTACAGACGTCAACTGCAGTGCTGACTGCACAGTAATGTCTGTCGTGATCCACGTTACGGATGCTTAAGTGAGTGCCTATTGCTGGCGCTAAATTGGGTGGTACCGCGGGAAATCAAACCTCTCGTCCCTTATTGGGATGAGAGGTTTTTTTCTGTTGTGCGGTTTAATCCGGGGAACAGCCGTTCAGACTGAATACTAATAGCGAAGAGCAACGCACCAATTTGAGGAGGATCTATATGAGTTTTAAGCACGAAAAAGTTGAGAAAAAGTGGCAGAATTACTGGCTTGAAAATAAAACATTTAAAACAACAGAAGACGAAGGCAAACCGAAATTTTACGCGCTGGATATGTTTCCGTATCCATCAGGAGCAGGTTTGCATGTAGGACACCCTGAAGGCTTTACGGCAACAGACATTTTGTCCCGTGTAAAACGGATGCAGGGGTTCAACGTTCTTCATCCAATGGGCTGGGATGCATTCGGTCTTCCGGCTGAGCAGTACGCGCTTGACACAGGAAATGACCCTGCTGAATTTACAGCAAAAAATATTGATACGTTCCGCCGTCAAATTCAGAGTCTGGGCTTTTCTTATGACTGGGATCGTGAAATCAATACAACGGATCCTGAATATTACAAATGGACGCAGTGGATCTTCCTTCAACTATATAAAAAAGGATTGGCATATGTAGATGAAGTCGCTGTAAACTGGTGTCCTGCACTTGGAACGGTTTTGGCAAACGAAGAAATTATTGACGGCAAAAGTGAACGTGGAGGCCACCCTGTTGAGCGCCGTCCAATGAAACAATGGATGCTTAAAATTACTGCATATGCGGACAGATTAATTGAAGACTTGGAAGAAGTGGATTGGCCAGAGAGCATTAAAGAGATGCAGCGCAATTGGATCGGCCGCTCAGAAGGTGCTCACGTTCATTTTGGCATTGACGGTCATGAACAGTCGTTCACTGTCTTCACTACCCGACCTGATACTCTTTTCGGAGCAACATATGCCGTACTTGCACCTGAGCATGTGCTTGTAAAAGAGATTACAACTGAAGATCAGCAAGAAGCGGTTGCCGCTTATATCAATAAAGTAAAAAGCAAAAGTGACCTTGAAAGAACAGATTTAGCTAAAGAAAAAACGGGTGTATTCACTGGCGCATATGCACTAAATCCCGCAAATGGCGAGAGAATGCCAATATGGATTGCCGATTATGTTTTAGTCAGCTACGGAACAGGAGCTATTATGGCGGTTCCGGCTCATGATGAAAGAGACTATGAATTTGCAAAAACATTCGATCTGCCTATTAAAGAAGTAGTAGAAGGCGGAAATGTTGAGAATGAAGCTTACACAGGTGATGGACTTCATGTAAACTCTGACTTCCTTAATGGCTTAAATAAACAAGACGGCATTGAAAATATGATTAACTGGCTTGAAACAAATAAAAAAGGCGAAAAGAAAATCACATATCGTCTCCGCGACTGGCTTTTCTCCCGTCAGCGCTACTGGGGTGAGCCGATTCCGATCATACATTGGGAAGACGGCACAATGTCTGCGGTACCTGAAGATCAGCTTCCGTTAACATTGCCGAAAACAACAGAAATCCGCCCATCCGGTACAGGCGAATCACCGCTTGCCGTGATTGAAGAATGGGTGAATGTGACAGATCCTGAAACAGGCAAAAAAGGCAGACGCGAAACAAATACAATGCCTCAATGGGCCGGCAGCTGCTGGTACTACTTGCGCTATATTGATCCAAAAAATTCAGATCATCTTGCAGACCCGGAAAAAATTAAAAAGTGGCTTCCTGTTGATACGTACATCGGCGGAGCCGAGCATGCTGTTCTTCACTTGCTGTACGCAAGATTTTGGCATAAGGTTTTATTTGACCTTGGAATTGTGCCGACAAAAGAGCCATTCCAAAAGTTGTTCAACCAGGGAATGATTCTTGGCGAAAACAATGAAAAAATGAGTAAATCTAAAGGAAATGTTGTAAATCCGGATGACATTGTAGCAAGTCACGGAGCAGATACTTTACGTTTATACGAAATGTTCATGGGGCCGCTTGAAGCCTCAATTGCTTGGTCTGAAAAAGGGTTAGACGGAGCACGCCGTTTCTTGGATCGTGTGTGGCGTTTATTCATTGAAGATAACGGGGCATTAAGTCCAAAAGTGACAGATGACATGTCTGACAGCTTAGAGCGTGTCTACCATCAAACAGTTAAAAAAGTAACGGAAGATTACGAGGGCTTGCGATTTAACACAGCTATTTCTCAATTGATGGTCTTCATCAACGAAGCATACAAAGCAACTGTACTTCCAAAAGTCTACGTGGAAGGATTTGTGAAATTATTGTCTCCGGTTGCTCCGCATCTTGCTGAGGAATTATGGGAAAAGCTTGGACATGAAGGAACGATTTCCTATGAAACATGGCCTGCTTATGACGAAGGCAAATTAGTTGAAGATGAAGTTGAAATTGTCGTTCAGGTTAACGGCAAACTAAAGGCAAAATTACATGTTCCAAAAGATGCAACACGGGAGGAAATGCAGGAAATTGCCCTTTCTGATGCTGCAGTTAAAGAACAAGTAGACGGCAAGACTGTCCGTAAAATCATTGCGGTGCCAGGAAAGCTGGTAAACATCGTAGCAAACTAGAAAAGCGGAACCGACTGTTCAGACCCGACAGACAGATAAGGATTCGGCAGAAAAGGCGCTTTTTGCCTTTGCTGGCGGATCCGTTCTGGCCGAGGGGCTAGGAGGTGTAGCTGGACAATGAGAAAAGCGGAACCGACTGTTCAGCACAGGCAGGCAGAGTAAGAATTCCCCCGAAAGTCTGGGTTTGACTGACCGAGCATTTAGAAGGCGGTTTAACATTTAAAAAAACAGTTGCAGGCGCTGATGCAGTGCCTGCTTTTTTGTTATCGCAGGATAGATGTCTTAAACTGGTATGACCTCATGCCGCTTTGGTATAATAATCTCATCTGCTAGTGAAAGGGAGTAATCTAAATGAAAGAAATTTCGACAGAAGCATTACATAAGAAACTTAAAAGCGGCGAAACATTGAATCTTGTAGATGTGCGCGAGGATGACGAAGTAGAAGAAGGCATGATACCAGAAGCAAAACACATTCGAATGGGAGAAATCCCTGAAAAGCTCGATGCTTTTGATAAAGAGAAAGAATATATCATTATCTGCCGCTCAGGCGGACGCAGCGGAAATGTCTGCGCATACCTTGAGGACCAAGGCTATAAGGTTACAAATATGGCCGGCGGCATGCTTGACTGGAAGGGCGATACTAAACGCAAAAGTGAATTAGGTTAAAGTTAAGGTAGGATCCCTGTTCAGAACAGGGATTTTTTTTATTGTTTCGGCATTTGTTGAGAAGGGATTGTTAGGACTCGCGTTCTGGAATAAGAGCCGCCAATTTGGGAGCGTAAGTTTATAGGTTACTTGCCAGATTCGTATTTTTACTTGCCGGAATAGCTTCTTTACTGGCGAAAACTGGAGAAATACTTTCCGTACTGGAGGAATTACTAACTTTTTTCCATATTACTCCCAGTGTAACGGATTAGGTTGTTCAGCATTTAAACCAACCAAACAATGAAAACGCTATCATAATCTTAGAGCAGCCAAAATACAATAAAATAAGGAGGGATGTGATATGTCTGAATATCACAAGCTTGATGTAACGGACCGGGTGCTTGCAAGGCTCCATGGGGATTTCATGGAATTGTACATTGGAAAGGAGTATATCGGGAAGCTTGTCATAACTTCTGAGGGACGGGAATATGAATTAGAAAGCGGATTTGTTGTGGAAGAGGACAGGTTTTACCGGATTTATGAACGAAATTGCGAGCTTCAGCAGCAATATGCAGAAGGGTATGATATGGGATGGTGTTAAATGTACAAGGTAGCCGTTTTTGATAAAGAGCATGAAAAAGATCTTGAACGTGAAATTAACCACTTTTTAAAATCAATCTCAGACGAACAGCTTGTGGATATTAAGTACAACGTGGCGGCTGCCTGCAATGAAGATGGCGAGCAGCTTTATTGTTTTTCAGCGTTAGTCTTATATAGAACTTAAAAAAAGGAAGCAGCTACAGGATAGCCGCTTCCTTTACATATTCTGCGGCATTTTTGCCGGCGAGTCTGCCTGTAACGAGCGCAGACGTAATGTTGTACCCTCCGGTGTATCCATGGATATCAAGAATTTCTCCGCAAAAGTAGAGACCATTCATCAATTTGGAAGCCATTTGTTTTGGATGTATTTCTTTAACGGATACACCTCCGCCAGTCACGAATGCTTTATCAATGGACAATGTTCCATGCACGTTAAACTGGAACTGCTTGCAGTCTCCTGTAAAACCGCGCAATTTCTCCATGGATAAGTTCGCAAATGTCACTTGCTGATCAATTCCGTTCCGCTCCAATAAAAAGTGAAGATAACGTTCAGACAAAAAGCCTTTTAATACATTTTTAACGGCCTTTTTAGGTTCTGCTTTTAACAGCTTCACTGTTTGCTGGAACAATTCTTCTGCATTTACATCAGGGAAAGAATCGATGCTCATCTGAATCGAAGTTGATTTAAACTTTTTCATAGCTTTTACCACATACTGACTGCAGCGCAGAACAGCAGGTCCTGAGATGCCAAAGTGGGTGAAAATCATGTCCATTTGGTGGGTCTTAATGACTTTGCCTTTAGGATTCAGGACACTTAATGCAACATTTCTGAGCGACAGCCCCTGCAATGTTTTTTCCTGAATGAACGGCTCATTTGAAGTAATCGGAACTTCTGTCGGAAAAAGCTCTGTAATGGTATGGCCGGCTTTTTCAGCCCATGCATAGCCATCCCCCGTGCTTCCTGTGTGGGGGACACTTTTGCCGCCAACTGCAATGACCACAGCGTTTGTGCTGATGTATTCTCCATTCTTTAAAAGAACTCCCGCAGCTTTTCCTTCTTTATAATCCACTGTTTCAACAGGTTCATTTGTCCGTATCGTCACATGAAGTTTTTTCAGCTGATTAAGCAGCGCATCTACAACAGATTGAGCCTTATCTGTTACAGGAAACATTCTGCCGTGATCTTCTTCTTTAAGCTGTATGCCAAGCTTTTCAAAAAAACGAATGATATCTTCATTGCTGAATTCTGAAAAAGCACTATATAAAAAACGTCCATTTCCCGGGATATGCTTTACAATTTCATCGATTGGCAGCCGGTTCGTTACATTGCAGCGTCCCCCGCCGGAAATGGCGAGCTTTCTTCCCAGCTTATTTCCTTTATCCAGCAGGAGTACATCAGCACCTTGTTCGCCGGCCGCAATTGCCGCCATCAAACCAGAAGGGCCGCCTCCGATAATGATCACATCATATTTCATTTGTTCACAACCTTTTTCTTTCTAAAAACCTTATTTCCTATCTTATTATAGCTGAATCTGGAAGAAATCAAAATACGGCCATTTTATTATCGGTTGAGCTGTGCACAAACATTATTGTTATGGCGGTTTCTTGTGTTAAAATAGAAAAGTTGAATCTTCAGAGAGAAATTGGTGATTTCATAAATGTCGAATAAATTATTAAGAGGAACGTTAGTATTAACGCTCGGCACCTATATATCGAGATTATTAGGGATGATTTACATTATTCCATTTTACGCGCTTGTCGGAAAGGACGGCGGTGCATTATATCAAATAGGATATGCCCAGTACGCCGTATTCCTTGGAATTGCGACAATGGGTTTTCCCCAGGCGGTATCAAAATTTGTCTCCAAGTATAATTCCATCGGAGATTACGCTACCAGCAGGAAAATGTTCAGAGTCGGCATTTCCGTTATGTTTGGAACAGGAGTTTTAGCTTTTGCCATTCTCTACTTTTTGGCTCCGTTTTTGGCTGAAAGCTCGCTTGGTCAGAGAGAGCTTGGAAATACCACGATAGATGATGCCGTTCTGGTTATTCGAATGGTCAGTCTTGCACTGATTGTTGTTCCGATCATGAGTTTAATCAGGGGATTCTTTCAAGGCCATCAATCTATGGGACCGACTGCTGTATCCCAAGTTATTGAGCAAATTGTAAGAATTGCTTTCTTGCTCGCTTCAACATACCTGGTTTTAAAAGTGTTTAACGGAACGCTTGTCACTGCTGTCGGGTATTCTACATTTGCTGCATTTGTAGGAGCAATAGGCGGGCTGCTGGTCTTATTTGTTTATTGGCAAAAACGCAAACATACACTTGATGCATTGAGGGAAAATGCTGTAGCGTCTGCTGACATGCCGGCCGGCCGGATGTTCAAGGAGCTTTTCTCCTATGCCGGCCCGTTTGTTTTTGTTGGACTTGCTATTCCTTTATATACGTACATCGATACAAATACCTTTAATAAGGCAATGGTGGCAGGCGGATTTGAAAAAATTTCAACGGATATCTTTTCAATTGTCACTTTATACTTGCCTAAACTGGTAATGATTCCTGTTTCACTTGCAACTGCTTTTGGTCTTACACTTGTTCCTACCATCACAAAGTCATTTACGAATAAAAACATGACGCTTGTGAACCGGCAGATTGACCAGGCATTTCAGATTATCATTTTTCTGACACTGCCTGCGATTGTCGGCCTTGTGATACTTGCTGAGCCTGCTTATATGGTGTTTTATGAAAATGACCCGGATGGGCCTGGTCTACTCAGATGGTTTGCTCCCGTAGCCCTTCTGTTTTCATTTTTCACTGTTACAGCGGCTGTTCTTCAAGGAATTAACAAGCAGAAGCTTGCAGTCATATCACTTGCGTTCGGATTGATCATTAAGCTTGCAGTAAATGCACCGCTGATTGAAGCATATCAGGGCCTGGGTTCGATATTGGCCACTGCACTCGGATTTGGTGCATCTATTATATATAGTTTTGCCATGATTCACCGTCACGCCGGCTATTCCTTTAAACTGCTTTTTAAACGGACGGTTTTTATAGCGATTCTCACAGCCTTTATGGCACTTGTAGTTTCCGTATCTCAATCGATCTTGTCCATTTTCATAGATTATGCAGATGGCAAGATGCAATCTGTTATTATCCTGTTGATTTCAATAGGTCTTGGAGCGGCAGCCTATTTGTATGCTGCACACCGTTCACACTTGCTTGAAAAACTTCTGGGAAATCGTTTTTCATTTTTAAATCGAAAGAAGAAGGCTGCTGAATAAAGAAAGTATAAAATTTTGTGCTTCGATGGCGAGTGGATCCGTTCTGTCATGCCTGAGCTAATCGGGCGCTTGCGCTTTTCTTAATAGGAGGATCTTAATGAGAATAGATAAACTTTTATCAAACATCGGCTACGGCAGTCGAAAAGAAGTCAAGCAGCTGTTAAAAACAGGTGCAGTAAAAGCGGATGGAATCAGTATTAAAGATGCTAAGACACATGTCGATCCTGCAGCGCAAATGATTACCGTACATGGGGAGACAGTAGAATATAAGGAGCATATTTATTTGATGCTGAATAAACCAGGCGGCTATCTCTCGGCTACAGAGGATTCTGTTCAGGAAACCGTTATTGACTTGCTGGAAATGGAAGACGCGGTTTACAAGCCGTTTCCGGTAGGACGCCTTGATAAAGATACGGAGGGGCTTCTGCTGCTTACGAATGATGGCCAGCTGTCACATCAGCTGTTGTCTCCAAAAAAACATGTACCCAAAACGTATTATGCAAAAATACTCGGCAAAGTGACTGAAGAGGATGCAGCAGCGTTTAAACAAGGTGTAGAGCTTGATGATGGATATGTGACAAAACCTGCATCTCTTGTTATTCTTTCAGCAGACGAGCAGTCTGAAATAAACATAACCATCACAGAGGGCAAATTTCATCAGGTAAAACGAATGTTTGAAGCTGTCGGAAAAAAAGTAACCTACCTAAAAAGAATCAGCATGGGACCGCTTTTGCTTGATGAAAATTTGGCATTAGGGGAGTACCGCGAGCTTACGGATGAAGAAGTGGAAGCCCTGCAGAATGCTAAAGCAGTTGAATTATAAAAGAACGACTTAAACCATCAGAAAAAAAACCAGCCATATAATGATTGGCTGGTTTTCTTATGTATACAAAACGTTTCGGTTTTCCATTGTTCAGTCTCTTCATTAAGAAGACATTTTTCTAACCTTCTTCTGTGTAATTGTCCATTTGCCTCGGCTTGGGCTCCGAACCAGGTCATTATACGCTAACACATTTAAATCTCTTTGAATGGTTCGTGGTGTAATACCAAATTCGTCGACAAGCTGCTGAGTTGTCACAGTACCTCTTTCATGGATAAACATGTAGACAGATTTGATACGAGTTAGCATACGGTTTGTTGAAGGTTTCAAAAAACCACTCCTTATCATTTGATCGTACGGCATAGCCTACTACAACCTACGATGTCCCCTACTGCAGATGTTACTGTACATATCTAAATTATGAACGCTACAACAATATTTTACACGATTTCGACAGCTTCATACTAGTGAAATGCTCGAATTAACAAAATTTTTACATAGTTTTAATCTAATGACATAAAGTTAAAACTTATATATCATATTTTACTATATGTAGTTAATTCTGAATAGTATGACATTTTTGTGTTTATATAGAAAAAGCATCCATTTTTTAGTATGGATGCTTTTTCACATTATTATTAATGTCCTCCAAGGAAAACGAGCTGTATAAAGAATAAAACAGCAAAAATATAAACGAACAGATGGACTTCTTTCCATTTACCCTTTGCTATTTTCATAAGGGGGTATGAAATGAATCCAAGTGCAATACCTGTTGCAATGCTTGATGTAAGCGGCATGCTGATGATGACGAGAAACGCCGGGAATGCTTCATCAATTTCATTCCAGTTAATCTTTGCAATATTGCCCATCATTAAGCTTCCAACAATAATTAAGGCTGGAGCGGTAATTGCGGCAATTCCAGATACGGCGCCGACAAGAGGGCTGAAGAACGCTGTTAATCCGAAGAGCACAGCAACTGTTAATGTAGTAAGACCTGTACGTCCGCCGGCAGCTACTCCTGCAGAGGACTCAATATAGGCCGTCGTAGGGCTTGTTCCAAACATGGCTCCTACGGTAGTTGCTGCAGAGTCGGCTAAAAGGGCTTTGCGTGCATTCGGCAATTCATTGCCCTTCATTAATCCAGCCTGCTGTGCAACACCGATCATCGTGCCGGTTGTATCAAAGATTGTAACAAGCAGGAAAGAAAATACCACGGCATAAAGGCCGTGCTGAACCACTTGTCCGATTGCTTCAGCAGGATTCAGGATAATAAATCCTTCCGGCAGGCTCGGCATAGAAACAAATCCTTCTTTAAATGAAAGTTCACCAGTAAAGAAAGCGATAATTCCAGTAATGATCATCCCGAAAAAGAGGGCGCCATGTACATTTAAACTCATTAATACGAGCGTAACAGCAAGACCGGCAAGTGCCAGTACGACAGGAGGAGAAGTCAAATCTCCAAGCGTTACAAGGTTTTCTGGATGATCTGTCACAATTCCAGTTAAGCGAAGACCAATAAAGGCAATGAAAAGACCGATTCCTGCTGTGATTCCATATTTTAAATTGGCTGGAATCGCTTCTATCAATTTTTTGCGGAACGGAGTTAAAGATAAGATCAGAAATAGAATACCTGCTACAAATACAGAAGCAAATGCAATTTGATAACTAACCTGATGGCCTCCGACAACGGAATAAGCAAAATAGGCATTCAGCCCCATACCAGGAGCAATGGCAATCGGATAATTTGCTGCAAGTGCCATCCACAATGTACCGACGATAGCTGCAATGATAGTTGCAGTAAACACCTGGTCAAAAGGGACACCAGCGTCTGCAAGGATAATAGGATTAACGACGACAATGTAAACCATAGTTAAAAACGTTGTAAGACCTGCCAACGTTTCTGTGCGCACTGTCGTTTGATTTTCTTTTAGTTTAAACATAAGAGCCTCCAATTAACGAACGTTTTACAAAACATTTATAATAATATTCGTTTTTCAGGTAAATTGCAAGGATTATTCTTTTTATGCTTCTTATAGTTTCTCCTAAAGAAGCTTTCTTATGTCCCCGTCCTTTGGTATCTTACTAGGTAAGGACCTATTGAAATAAATATGAAAAGGGGTTTTGAAAATGGATTGGATGCAGGAAGTTTTAAGCAGAAAAGAAGATTTTATTAAAGACACTCAAGAATTTTTGCGTATTAAAAGTTTGCTTGATAAAAAAACAGTCAAGGAAGGAGCTCCATTTGGAAAAGGAATTAATGAAGCTTTGACTTATATGCTTGAAAAAGGAGAAAAAGACGGTTTTATTTCTAAGAATCTCGAAGGCTATGCAGGGCACCTGGAAATGGGACAAGGGGATGAGATCGTTGGAATTCTGTGTCACGTCGATGTTGTGCCCGAAGGTGACGGATGGAGCAGCGATCCTTTTGGTGCGGAAATAAGAGACGGGAAAATCTTTGCGCGCGGAGCCATTGATGATAAGGGACCGACGATGGCTGCTTATTATGCGATGAAGATTGTAAAAGACCTTGGACTGCCATTGAACAAAAGAGTCCGCATGATTCTTGGAACAGATGAAGAAAGTGACTGGGGATGTGTTGATCACTATTTTAAACATGAAGAAATGCCTGCACTCGGCTTTGCACCTGATGCAGATTTTCCGATTATTAATGCTGAAAAAGGAATTATCGATGCAAAGCTTACATACTTCTTTGATAAAACACTAAGCAGCAAAGCCGGAACAAAACTTCTATCTTTTCAATCAGGAAGGCGCTTCAATATGGTTCCTGATTATGCAGAAGCACTGATTCAGTCTGAGGATGCACAGGGACTTAAAGAAAAATATAACAAGTACTTAAATCAATATGATATTAAAGGCAGCGCTTCTGAAGAAAATGGAGTGCTTACCCTTAAAGCTGAGGGTGTTTCTGCGCATGGGAGCCTGCCGCACACGGGCAAGAATGCGGGACTTCTGCTCTCCCTCTTCCTTGCAGATGAAGAATTGGATCATAACGGAAAAGGATTTATCAGACAAATTGTTGCCTTCTTCAGCAATGACACGAGCGGTGAGAAGCTTGGCATTCAATGTGAGGATGAGGTGAGCGGTCCGCTGACTGTTAATCTTGGCATCATTTCGTTCGACAGTGAAAAATCAGGTGAGCTTGGTGTGAATATCCGCTATCCTGTAACTGGTGATGTTGAAAGAATTTCTGAAGGATTAAAATCAATCACCGAGTTTCAGCTGGAAACTTTCAGTGATTCAAAGCCTCATTATGTCGATGCTGAACATGAATTGATTCAAACACTGAAAAAAGTATATGAGGAACAGACAGGAGATCGTGCTGAACTGATTGCAATTGGAGGCGGAACCTATGCCCGTTCTCTGAAGGCTGGTGTGGCATTTGGACCGATGTTCCCGGGAAGACCTGATGTCGCTCATCAAAAAGATGAATATGTCATCATTGACGATCTGCTTAAAGCTACTGCCATTTATGCACAAGCCATTTATGAATTGGCAAAATAATGTTAACGAATCCATCCTGTTGTGGTAGGATGATTGAAGAAGCTTTTTGGCCGCTCTCTGTTACTGGAGGGCGGTTTTTCTGGGAGTTTGGCCATTTATAGAAACTCCCGATTTAATTAGGGTTATGTGTTCTGATATGGTTTTATAGTTTAATTGAAGCGAACATTAAAGAAAGAAGGCTGCTGTATTGGAGTATTCATTGCAAAGAGAGCATCGTACAACTAGAGTTCATTTCTATTCATTTTATTTTTTAGTGTTTTTTGCTTTCGGTTCGCTGTTTCCGCTGCTGCCGGTTTATCTTAAAGACAGTGCCGGACTTACTGGAAGCCAGATTGGCATGATCATGAGCATCAGTCCTGTAGTCATGATTTTAATTCAGCCTTTATGGGGTATTTTGAGTGACATGACGCAAAAACCAACTGTTTTATTGACAATTGCACTGACGCTTGCAGGGGTTTTTGGACTTGTTTTTTCAATGATTGATACATATATCTGGATGATCGCCATCGCTTCGCTCCTTGCAATTGTACAGAGTGCGCTGATTCCCTTATCAGACAGCATCTCCATGAATTACGTTCAAAAAACGAAAACGGAGTACGGTTCGATCCGGCTGTGGGGAGCGGTTGGATTTGCGGTTGCCGTTATGGCTGTCGGACAGCTTTCCGAGCATTTTTCATTAAGCATGATCTTCTATGCGTTTGCCCTTATTTTATTTATTGCAGTGTTTTTCGCCTATCAGCTTCCTAATGAAAATAAGACAATGCAAATCAGCATCAGGGAAGGAATAAAAGAGCTTGCAAATGTTCCAAGGTATTTTTTGTTTTTATTCGTTGCGTTTCTCGTGCTCGGTCCGATCTTAGCGAACAATATTTACTTTGGAATTTTTGTGGCGGAGCTTGGCGGGGGACTGACTGGAATTGGCATAGCCTTTCTTCTTGCAGCAGGCAGTGAAGCGCCTTTTATGAAATTCGCAAGCAGCTGGATCAGCAGACTTGGGATGATGAACATTCTCATGATGGCAACTTTTATTTCAAGCATCAGATGGTTTCTGTATTTTATTGAACCTCCGCTTGGAGTCGTTTATGTGACGACCATCGCTCAAGGGTTTTCAGTCGGCTTGTTTATTCCGGCAGCCCTTCAGTATGTGAGAGATCTTGCGCCAATTTCTGTTGGGGCGACAGCCATTTCCCTTTATTCATCTGTAGGAAATGGTCTCGGAAACTGGTTTTGCACCTTTTTCGGAGGATTGATCTTAGAAGGTTTTTCTATTCTATATGTGTATTTGTTTTTTGGAATCCTCTCATCCATCGCGTTACTTGTTTTAGCTATCATGAATATCAGAATGAGAAAAGCTGCTCCGGTTTAAATGCCGGGCAGCTCTTTCTGCTGCTAAGGAAATGATAATAGTGAATGGGCTGCGGATAGGTGATTTCTTATCTGTCTGCCTGCGCTAAACGGGCGATTCCGCTTTTCGTATTGTCTAGCTCCATCGCCCAGGTCCTCGGCCAGAACGTCTCAGCCTGAAAAGTCAAACCCGGACTTTCCAGTCTGAGCCTTATCTGTCTGCCTGCGCTAAACGGGCGATTCCGCTTTTCGTTATTCCTGAAGAAATAAATCGCTTGATAAATAGCGCTCGCCTGTGTCGCAGGCGATGCACACGACAACATCATCAGGAGTGAGACGTTTTGCTACTTCCAGCGCAGCAAAACAGGCAGCGCCTGATGAAGGGCCGACCAATATGCCTTCTTCTGCGGCAAGGCGGCGTGTAATGTCGTAAGCCTGATCATCTTTAATTTTGAAAATTTCATCATAGACGCTTTGATTCAGAATTTCAGGGATGAATCCTGGACTGGTGCCTACAAGCTTATGCTTGCCGGGTTTTCCGCCCGATAGGACAGGAGATCCTGCTGGTTCAACAACGTGAACAGTCAAATCAGGATAATGCTCTTTCAGCCTTTCGCCAGTTCCTGTAATGGTTCCGCCTGTTCCGGCAGTTGCCACAAATGCAGACAGTTTTTTGCCAAGCTTGTCCATTGCTGAAATAATTTCAGGCGCTGTGGATTTGCGGTGGGCATCTGAATTTGCTTCGTTATCAAACTGCATTGGAACAAAGCTGTCCGGAATTTCTTTTGCCAGTTCGTTCGCTTTATTGATGGCACCCGGCATTTTCTCATCGCCAGGCGTCAGAACGACTTTAGCGCCATAAGCTTTTAATAGATTAATTCGTTCCTGGGTCATCGTGTCGGGCATAACGAGAATGGCTTTATAGCCTCTCGCAGCGGCGTTCATTGCAAGCCCAATGCCGGTATTGCCTGAAGTCGGTTCAATAATCGTGGAGTTCTTATTTAAAAGGCCTTGTCTTTCAGCCTCAATGATCATATTTAACGCGGCTCTGTCCTTTACACTTCCGCTCGGATTGAAAAACTCAAGCTTCAAATAGACGTCCGCTCCGTTGTAAGGGTTCAGCCGATTTAATTTTAATAAGGGAGTATTGCCAATTAAATCGGCTATATTTTCAACTACACGCATTTCTCTCAGCTCCTTTATTTGATATGATAGCATATAATTTTTCATCAGCCATCCAAAGCGCTTGATTATATTCTTGCCTATATCTTTGATAAAATGAAAACTAAAGTAATTTTTGCGTTCTTGGCTATAATAAGACACTTCTGAAAACAATTAAGAACAGGAGTCTTAAAAAATGACAATGACACATTTTTTTATAGGTATTTCACTTCAGGAAGCTGTAGCAAAATCTATTTATGATCAAACGTCCCTCTTAAGGGAAGAAAAACTGTTTAAATCTTGGGTGCACCCGCTTGATTATCATCTTACACTGGCCTTTTTAGGCCATCCATCATCTGAAAATCAATTAAATCAGGTGAAGCAGATTCTTGAGAAAAACCTTGCCGGCTATCATTCCTTTGATCTGCAGATTACTGAATTCCAGACATTCGGGAGACCGCAGTCTCCAAGGATTTTCTGGCTGGGAATAGAGGAATCTGAAAACCTCGCAGAGCTTCGCAGCGAGGTTTATCAGATATGTCAGGATGCTGGTTTTAAACTGGACGAGCGTCCGTTTGCTCCTCATATTACAGTGGCAAGAAAATGGATCTCAGAAAATGATTTTTTAAAACAGCTCATTCCTTCACCTGAAAAGCTGAGCTTTAAAGTGACTTCTGTGGATCTTTTCAAGACAAAGCTGGATGAAGTGCCTAAATATCATTCTATACACAACGTGATGCTGCGCTGAAAAAAAGGTTTGCCTGTCATCCTGTGTACCAACAAATGCAAAGCAGGGATAATCATGAAATGGATAAAAATTTTAATTCAAATTGCTTGTTTATATCTTTTTTACCTGGCTGGAATCTATATACAGCAGATGTTGCAGCTGTCTATGCCAGGAAGTATCATCGGCATGTTTCTTCTGTTTTTCTGCCTCTCTTTAAAGATCATCAGGCTGCCGCTTTTAAAAGCAGGAAGTTCTATGCTGTTAAGTCATTTATCCCTGCTTTTTATACCGGCGACGGTTGGTTTAATCGATCATTTTGATTTGTTCAGCGGAAAAGGAATCATCAGTGCGCTTGTCGCTCTATTCAGTACGGCACTGGTTATGATTTCGTCCGCTGCCATCGGTCAAAGGCTTATGAATTCGGAAGTGTCCGAAAAAAGAGGAGAAGTCTAATGTTTTTAGCAGTACTGTACATAGCTTTAACGATTGTTGTTTATGCAGCCATGAGGCAGCTCTATAAGAAATATCCGCTTCCTTTTCTTGTACCTATAGCTACATGCACTTTTATTATCATTCTTCTTTTAATGGGAAGCGGAACGGATTATGCAGAGTACATGAAAGGCGGCATCTGGATTGACGGGCTGCTTGGTCCTGCGGTTGTGGCTTTGGCCTATCCTTTATATGAAAGCCGCCGGATTCTGAAAAAATATGCTCTCACGATTGTTGCAAGTGTTTTTGCGGGAAGCATCATTGGCATAGGCAGCGGAACGCTTCTTGCAGGGCTTTTTCATGTGGATAAAGAGCTGATTTTATCTCTTGCACCAAAATCAGTCACAAATCCGATTGCAATGGATATTGCAGATATGATGGGCGGTATCCCTGCGCTTGCTGCCATTTATGTTGTCATTGCAGGGGTCTCTGGTGCCATGTTTGGCCCATCTTTGCTGCATCTTTTTGGCATTCATCATTCAGTAGCAAAAGGAATTGGACTTGGTGCGGCATCCCATGGAACAGGGACGGCCAGAGCACTGGAGCTTGGAGAGCTTGAAGGTGCAATCAGCTCGATTTCAATGACTTTATGTGCCATTTTTACAGCGATTATTTGCCCGCTGCTCGCACCATTTATTTTAAATATGCTTTGAGGAGTTGAAAAAGTTGGCTCAATTAATCAAGGTTCATTCCTGCATATCACGCTATGAAATGGATCTATACCGCTACCAAAGCCAATTTCTGCGCTTGAAAAAACAGCAATGGCAAATGATCAAGCTGGCATACGAAAATAACGAGTTCCAGCATTTTGTAAGCCGCCAAACGGAGACATTGGATGAGGCAGAAGGAAAAGAGGAAAAAGAGAATTTTCTAAGCATGGTGAGAAAAAAAATCGGGAAGAAAGAAGAAACCCTGTCTTACGATTTGACCAATCCGGCTGATGACCAGCAAACAGATACAATGGAATTGATCTTTCACTCTGTTCCCCGGTCCATGGAGGAGTTGAAAGTCAAATTTATGAATCACATCTTTAGGTTCCAAATGAAGTGGGCAACGTCTACCATTCGTGAAAAATCTTATGCAGATGCATCATTTTTCGAAGATGAAAGGTTGCATGAACTTCTTCAGAAATTGCCGGACCAGCATCTCATCATGTATCATCCTGTTTTCAAAATGAAGAATACATCCATTGCGCTTGACCCGATTTTAATAAGCCCGAGAGAAATCGTTTGTATACATTATTTGGAAGGAGAACAGCACGATGTTTTTGAAGGTTCATCTGAACGCTTCTGGACAGTGAATCCGGGAGGTCATGAAAAAAAACAGCTTTCTCCATTAATCAGTCTGAATCGGACTGGAACAATCGTGAAACAATTACTCAGAGAAAGAAATATCAAACTTGAAATAAAAAAGGTGCTGGTGTGCAAAAATGGGTTCGTTGAGTTTCCCCAGGCGCCATACGACGTAACAATTGCAGACAAACGGAATTTCAGTCAATGGTTTCAAATATACAGAGATTCTTCAACCCCTATTAAGCATGATCAGCTGAAAGCTGCTGAGATTCTTTTGTCTCAATGCTTGATTGACTCCTTCCGCAGAAACGATTAATGCGCCTTTAGGCGTATTTTTTTATCGTTTCATACATACAGTTTCACCAAAAAAAGCTATAATTTTACTAGACTGGGAATATCTCAGGAGATATTCATGGAATTATTGAAGATAATGGAGCTAAGAATGAAAAACAGCATATACTTTATCATTAACCCTGTTGCCGGGAATGGCAGATCATTACGTGTTTGGAAAAAGGTAAAAGCTGAACTTGAACGGAATCAAGCAGACTATCGTTCTTTTTTAACTGAATATTCAGGTCATGCTGAAATACTGGCCAGGCAAATCGCGACGATTCAGGATTATCACCTGAAGACAATTATTGGAATTGGCGGAGACGGGACAATTCATGAAATCGTAAATGGGCTGAGTGAATTTCATTCTGTGCAAATCGGATTTATTCCAGCCGGATCCGGCAATGACTTTAAGAGAGGGTACAACCTTTCTTCTAAAGATCCGTCATCCATTTTTCGCGGGCTGCAAAGGCAAGTAAAAAGCTTTGACCTTGGTCAATATCATACAGGGCAGATGAACCGTTTCTTTGTAAACAGCATGGGCGCAGGATTTGATGCGTATGTTGCAAAGCTTTCAAACGAAATGGAATTAAAGAAATGGCTGAATAAATTCCGGGCAGGTTCTTTTATTTATATAGCTGCCCTGCTGAAAGGGCTTTTTAATTACAAGCCAAGCGCGGTAACTTTGACTGTTGATGACACAGATTATGTATTTGAAAATGTCTGGCTCGCTGCAGTAAGCAATCACCCTTTTTATGGGGGAGGAATGAAAATATCACCAGCTGCAAAACCAGATGACGGTGTACTTGATCTCATCGTTGTGCATAATTTATCAAGATTAAAGCTGCTGATGCTTTTTGGTCTGGTTTTTGCAGGTAAGCACACATCTTTAAAAGAAATTCATACGTTTACAGCAAGGAAAATAAAAATAGCCGGGGCTGCTCCGCTCATGATTCATGCTGACGGAGAATACATAGGCGAAACACCGGTCACAGTCACATTGAGACCTAAAAGCATAAAGTATTATACGTAACTCTAATATCAAGTTGTTTCACAATGGGTATACTGATGTGATGAAACAACTTTTGCAGGCAGGTGAATAAAATGTTATCGGTACAACGTGTATATCATGCATACCTTGATGAAATGAACTTAATTACAATCCTTATCCCAAAAGAGATGCAGGCCACTGGCAATAAGACATTTTTTCTTCTGGACGGCGAAACCCGGCTGAAGCTTCAATGCGAGCGGCAGCAGGATATAGAAAACAGAGTTAAATATCAATGCAGACTTGATTCATCCATAATACCGTTTGGGAAATTGTATGAAGTATGTGATGAACAGGGTAATAAAACAGATCTGCAAATAGGTGCAGTTATTCGGACGGCTGCTTTTGATGAACATTTTTATTATAACGGTGATGACCTTGGAGTGCGTTTCAGCAAAGATTCTGTCACAATGAAACTTTGGGCTCCTACAGCGACGGATGTTCAGGTGAAATTGCTGTTTCCAAGCGAACAGCGCGAGGAAACACTTCCGCTGAAGCGCTGGGACAAAGGCGTTTGGACGATCGAACTGAAAGGCAATTTTGACAGCGTTTTCTACACGTATCTTGTGTGTGTGAATTTAATCTGGAATGAAGCAGTTGATCCCTATGCAAAAGCGGTATCCATGAATGGCGTTTACGGGGTCATCGCAGATTTTGACATGACAGCGGTTGAGAAATATACACCAGCTCCGCTTAGCCAATTAACAGATGCCATTATTTATGAAGCGCATATACGTGATTTTACCATCCATCCTAACAGCGGAAACAATCAAAAAGCAAAATATGCAGCGTTCACAGAAGCTGACACAAAAACTGGGATGGGAATGACTTCAGGCATTTCTTATTTGAAGGAACTTGGCATTACTCATTTGGAATTGCTCCCATTCAATGATTTCGAAGGAGTTAATGAGCAGAATGTTTTGGAGCATTATAATTGGGGGTACAATCCGCTTCATTTTAATGCGCCAGAAGGCAGCTACTCATCTGATCCGGAAGATCCTTATTCAAGAATCAGGGAGTTAAAGACGGCGATTCAATCTATCCATGCAATGGGTATAAGAGTCATAATGGATGTGGTTTACAATCATGTTTACATCAGGGAAAACTCAGCATTTGAGAAGATTGTTCCTGGATATTATTTTCGGCATGACCATAATGGTCTCCCTTCAAATGGAACTGGAGTAGGCAATGATTTTGCGTCTGAAATGAAAATGGCGGGAAAGTTTATTGTGGATTCAGTCACTTTTTGGCTGAAGGAATACGATGTAGACGGTTTTCGCTTTGATTTAATGGGGATTTTGGATATTGAGACCATGAACATGGTGAACGAGGTTTGTAAACGGTTAAAGCCTGAAATTCTTATTTTAGGAGAGGGCTGGGATTTGCTTACCCCGCTTGCATTTGAAAAAAAAGCGATTATTGCAAATGCCGCAAAAATGCCGGGTATCGCATTTTTTAACGATCAGTTCAGAGACAATATTAAAGGAAGCACTTTTGAAGTGCTGGACAGGGGATTTATTCTGGGCAATACTGGAAATCCAGAAATGCTGGCAAAAATCATGAGCGGTTCGATTGCCCATTTTCAGAGTCCCGCTCAATCAATCAATTATGTAGAATCACATGATAACCATACATTATGGGATAAAATGAATTTGTGTCTTCCGAATGATCCGATTGAAGATAAACGGATGAGGCAGAAGCTTGCTGCCGGCATGGTCATTCTTGCACAGGGAATTCCATTTCTTCATAGCGGCCAAGAGTTTTACCGCACAAAGCAGGGTGTGGAGAACAGCTATAACTCTCCAGACAAGATCAATCAGCTGGACTGGAATGAAAGAGAGCATCACTCAGAAGATATCAAATACATTCAGCACCTTATTTCTCTTAGGAAATCTCATGGTGCATTCAGATTTAATTCCTCAGAGGAAATAAGCAGGCACTATCAGATTTTTATGAATGAGGATGGCATTTACGCCTACTGCTTAAACGATGTAGGCTCATATGGGCCATGGAGCAGGATTGCGGTCATTCATTGCTGCCATAAAAATGGAAAGGTTATTTCATTGCCGGGCGAAGGTCAATGGGAATTTGCTTCAGGTCCATATATCAATCAGATTGAAGGAAACTCAGCCAAGCTTGTAAGTGAATCATTTGAGGTGAAAGAAATAGGGACTTTTGTCTTATTCCAAAAGTAGGTTTTCGGTTTTTCTTGACTAAAATTGCTTATAAACGATAAAATTTAAAAGGATAGCTATCGGTACCTGATTTTTTATCTTTGAATAGCTGTCTTTTTTAATTGACTTAATGAAAAAACAGAAGGTGAAGCAAACAGGCTGTACACTGCCTATTGCCTTCCCTATTCCAAACTTATAAATGAAATGTTGGGTTGAAATTGAAGGTGAACTGGTTGGAACAACTACTAGGAAGCGAGTGGGAGCTATCTCCTGCTGGCGGAGCAACAGGCGATGCATATTTTGCACAGCGAGAAGGGCAAAAATTGTTCTTAAAACGAAATAGTTCTCCATTCTTGGCCGTTCTGTCTGCTGAAGGAATTGTTCCTAAGCTGGTATGGACAAAAAGGCTGGAAAATGGCGATGTGATAACAGCACAGCACTGGCTAAGCGGCCGTGAACTGAAGCCAAGCGATATGAACGGCGAAAATGTTGCGGAACTGCTTCATAAAATCCATCATTCTAAAGAGCTGCTGGATATGCTGAAACGTCTGGGAAAGCAACCGCTTACTCCTTCAATTATTTTAGAGGATTTAAAGCAAACGGTTGAGTTTGAAAACTTTTATCTCCCAGAAGTCATACAGGCGCTTCATTATCTGGAGTCCAATCTCCCTTATGTGGACTGCGAAGATAAAGTGGTCTGTCATTGTGATGTGAATCATAATAATTGGCTGCTGTCCAACGATGAACAGCTATATCTGATAGACTGGGACGGGGCTTTGATTGCTGATCCTGCAATCGATATCGGCATGCTTTTATACTGGTATATAGACGAAAAAGACTGGGAAAGCTGGCTGTCCACTTATGGCCTGAATATGACCGATCAGCTTCGTGCAAGAATGTACTGGTATGTGCTTGCGCAAACGATTACCTATACACTGTGGTATCGGGCGAAACACAACGAAAAGGAAACAAATGAGTGGCATAACTACCTTCGGCAAATGATTTCCAAGTTAAATTAAGAAAATGAATCAATATCATCAATCCATTGTGTAAGTACATTTTGCTGAGATGTTATATAGGAATTCAGTTCTGAAGAATTTTTTCCGTCCTGACTGTACGAATAAATATTTTGCAGGACGTTTTTTAAATCCTGCTGAATGTTTGAATTAACCATCAGAGATTTGATGACACGCTCCAGCTGTTCACATTCTGCAACTGTTCCGCAGCAGTCACTTTGATGTTCAGTCAATATATCCTTTAATAATTCAACTTGATGCTGATATTGTAGCGGCACGGCAAACACTCCTTTACAGATTCTTGTCTTAATTTGTGCAGGAAACAGCCATTTCATTCTGAATAAAAAATGACCAGTTCCCGTCGGGCCTGGTCATTTTTTCGCGAAGTGAAATACGCTTCAATTCAGCCTGGCGTTGAAGTGATTCACAGCTATAGAAACCGGTTTAAATCCTGATTTTTACTGACAGAAACTTGATTTTCACTGATAGAGCTTTGATTCATGCCGATAGACAATTATAAACCTTCATTAAAATACACATTTTTACATGGAATTCCTCTTGCACACCCTTCTCATTCATGATATCTTTTATGGCGACATTAAATCGATAGAGGTGTGCTTCATGCGATTGCGTAATAAGCCCTGGGCCAATGATTTTATTGCCGGGCATTCAAATATTGTGATACAAAATCCTAAAGAGTATAAAGGAAAATGGAATGAACTCTTTGGGAATCATAACCCGATTCATATTGAGGTTGGGACAGGAAAAGGACAATTTGTGGTTGGAATGGCAGTCGCTAATCCAAACATCAATTATATTGGCATAGAATTGTCTGAAAGTGTCATTGTTGGGGCTCTTCAAAGAGCGGCGGACGCAGAACGAACAAACATTCTTCTGCTCAATGAGAATGCAGAAGATCTGACTGACATTTTTGCCAAAGACGAAATTGAGAGAGTTTATTTGAATTTCTCTGATCCATGGCCGAAAACGAGACATGAAAAACGCAGATTAACCTTTAAAACATTTCTTAAAAGGTATGAAGATATCTTGGTTGATGAAGGTGAAATTCACTTTAAAACAGATAATCAGGGGCTGTTCGAGTATTCGCTTCAAAGCTTCTCAGCCTATGGCCTGCTTTTAACTTACGTAAGCCTGGATTTGCACAAGAGCGAATATGAAGGCAACATCATGACCGAATATGAAGAGAAATTTTCACAAAAAGGGCAAAGAATCTATCGCTCTGAAGTGAAATTTTTAAAAAAGTAACCCATGTCCACGGACGCGGGTTTTTTTGTTATGATTGAAATGGAGGGGATAATATGGAAACTTTAAAAATAGGTCAAACAACGTTCACATGGCTTGACGGCGGGGTAACTTATCTTGATGGAGGCGCAATGTTTGGGGTCGTTCCCAAACCGCTATGGTCAAAAAAATATCCTGTTAATGAACTCAATCAGATTGAGCTTCGCACGGATCCAATCCTTGTTCAAAAAGAGGGCATCAATTTGCTGATCGACAGCGGTATTGGTTCAGGAAGGCTTACCGATAAGCAAAAGCGGAATTTTGGTGTAACCGCTGAATCAAATGTAATCGCTTCATTGAATGAAATGGGATTGAAAGCTGAAGATATTGATTATGTTCTTATGACGCATTTGCATTTCGACCACGTTTCCGGTCTGACCAAGCTCGTAAATGATGAACTTGTATCAGTATTTCCACGTGCAAAAATTATCACGTCTTCAACCGAATGGAAGGAAATGAGAGAACCTAATATCAGGTCCGCTAATACATACTGGAAGGAAAATTGGCTGGCTATCGAAAAACAGGTCGTTCCCTTTGAAGAGAAAACAGAACCGGTGCCGGGCATAGAAATGATTCACACGGGCGGCCACAGTAATGGACACAGCGTAATCAAAGTAGAGGATAATGGAGAAATACTTCTCCATATGGCAGACCTCATGCCTACACATGCCCACTCCAATCCTTTATGGGTGCTGGCATACGATGATTATCCAATGAATTCGATTCAGCAGAAGCAAAAATGGCTCGGGTATGCGGGCGAAAAACAAACTTGGCTGTCTTTTTATCATGACGCCTTTTACCGCGCCATTAAGTTTAATGAAAAAAGAGAAATGATCGATAAAGTTGAGAGAATTCGACCAGAATAAAAAAATGGCATGGAGAGCAGTATCTCCATGCCATTTTACATATCAATCAGGATGTTTATCTTTAAGCAATTTGTTCTACGTGAAGGATATTTCCGCTTTTTGCATCCACAAATGCCTCATATTGTTCGAGCTCCGAGTCAGCTGTTCTGGTAATGCCTGCTTTATAAATACTGTACGTCTCACCAGAATCGGTATAGGATTCGCGGACTGTATAGATCCATGATCCATTGATTGGACCTTTTTCCTTAAATGCATTTTTCACAACTGCAAGAGCTTTTTCAGAAGAAATATATGCCGGCTTTAATTGATCCTTGAAAATGTATGCAGCAGCCAGGCCAATTCCAATACCAATGAATGCTTTTCTGCAATTCATCACGATCTCCTCCATCCTTAACACTTTGATTTAAGTATACCGAAGATTTGCACGGTTGTTAAGTGAATAGAGCTTTAAGCTGAAACATAAGGCGGACGGCTAAATAAAGCTGGAAAAAACAGAAAATTGTTAGAAAGATATAATTTACCGCTACTATCATAAAGAATTAACCAATGAGATTGAAACAAAGAAGTCCAGTTTTCACAGATTATTTTTATCTTTCTTCAGTTTTTGATCAGCTGCTGTGCTTTTCTTTAGTAGCACGAAACGATAACTTTCTGTAAAATAAAAGAATACATACGTAAAGGGGATATGATGGATGAACCAAGAGACGTTAGAGCTTTTTAAAACATTAACGGAACTTCCGGGTGCACCGGGAAATGAGCATGCGGTGCGTAAATTCATGCGTTCTGAGCTCAGCAAGTACTCAGATGAGATTGTTCAAGACCGTTTAGGAAGTATTTTCGGGGTAAAGCGCGGTCATTCAGAAGGTCCCAAGATTATGGTTGCAGGGCACATGGATGAAGTTGGATTCATGGTAACGGGGGTCACGAAAAACGGAATGGTAAGATTCCAGACGCTTGGCGGGTGGTGGAGTCAGGTGCTGCTTGCACAGCGCGTTGAGGTCATAACAGATAAAGGAGCAATTCCCGGCGTCATCGGATCGATTCCTCCCCATTTATTAAGTGAGGATCAGCGTAACAAACCGATGCAGATAAAAAATATGCTGATTGATATTGGGGCAGATTCAGAAGAAAATGCAGCAGAGCTTGGAATTAAGCCAGGACAGCAGATTCTTCCTGTTTGTCCTTTTACTCCAATGGCAAACCCTAAAAAGATCATGGCTAAGGCCTGGGATAACCGCTACGGCTGCGGATTGTCCATTGAGCTGTTAAAAGAGCTGAAGAACGAAACGCTTCCAAACACTCTTTATTCCGGAGCGACTGTACAGGAAGAGGTAGGGCTAAGAGGAGCACAAACTGCTGCAAATATGATTCAGCCTGATTTGTTCTTTGCTCTTGATGCGAGCCCTGCAAATGATATGAGCGGAGCAAAGCATGAGTTTGGCCAGCTCGGCAAAGGCGCGCTGCTCCGCATTTTAGACCGGACAATGGTGACACATAGAGGAATGCGGGAATTTGTTTTAGACACAGCAGAATCCAATAATATCCCATATCAGTATTTCGTGTCGCAAGGCGGAACAGATGCTGGACGTGTTCATACTTCAAATGACGGTGTTCCTTCAGCCGTTATTGGCATCTGCTCGCGTTATATTCATACGGCAGCTTCAATTGTCCATATTGACGATTATGCTGCAGCAAAAGAATTAATAGTCACTCTTGTAAAAGCTTGTGATCAAACGACATTGGATACAATTAAGCAAAATTCATAAAGAGTAGAAGCGGAAATCACTGCTGTGGTTTCCCTTTTTTAGAGATAAAAAGATAAAAATTTGCCTATAGATGTCTTAGGAGAAAAAAGAATGAAAACAGCAATTGGAACCTTAAACCCAGCAAAAATAAATGCGGTAAAAGCAGCTCTATCTAATTATGATCATATTACATTCCAAAGCTTAAAAGTCCCATCCGGAGTATCCGATCAGCCGTTTTCAGATGAAGAAACCATACAGGGAGCCATTAACAGGGCGGAAAATGCAAGAGAGATGGAGCTTGCTGATCTTGGCATAGGCCTTGAAGGAGGCATAATTGAAACCAGTCAAGGTTTTTATTTATGCAACTGGGGTGCTTTGACAGGAGCTGGCTTTGCACCAATAGTTGCAGGCGGCGCCAGAATCTTGCTCCCGGATGATGTTGGCGCGAAGGTGAAATCGGGTGTTGAGCTTGGCATCGTTATGGATGAATATGCGAACCAATTTAATGTAAGTCAGAATGAAGGAGCCATTGGAATTTTCACAAATGGCATGGTGAACCGGACAGAAATGTTTACTCACATTTCAAAACTTTTATTCGGACAATATTTTTACATGCAAAACAAGAGCAGCGGCAAATAAAGCCGCTGCTTTTATTCAAACAAATAGGATAAGACTGCAATTGCCTGATCAATCGTTTCTACCGTGACATCGCCTTTGGAAGAAAGCTCTTTGAGAGGGTGGTGCAGATTCTCCGGCCGAATGATAATTAACGGCTTTTTGTTCGACAATGCACTGCTTGCATCCATTGCAGTATTCCACTGTTTATATTTTTCTCCAAATAAAGCAATCACAATATCTGCTTGATCCATCAAAATCTTTGATCTGAAATTATTAATTTTTGATGCAGCTTCATCTTTGAAAATAGCATTGGGCTGTGTGCCCAGTATTTCTTCTCCAATCAGATCAGATCTATCATGGTTTTCCATTGGTCCTGTAATAATGATTGGAAGATTCCCGGTCTTCTCTTTAACTTCACTTCTCCAATTACTATGTATTTCTCCAGCTAAGTAAACATGCAGCTTCATTCCAAAAATACACCTCTTTTTTAAAAATTCCTTTACCCTTTTTTTCTTTTCATAAAACAAAGCTCTCTTGTCAATTCTAAAATGAAAGGGTTATTATAGAAAAGGGTCCTATTTTCCTATTGAATAAGGAGGGTTTTTCTTGAAGAAAATGCTAGCAGGCATCATCTTTGCTTCTCTTTTTTCCTTATTAGCCTGTTCAATGAATGAAGAAGAAATGCAAACGGCAACGATCGATCAGACAAAAAAGACTTTTACAAGCAAGCCGGCTGCTGCAAATGAAGAAAGCGGCACTTTTAACTATCATTTGCCTGAAGGCTATAAAGTTGAATCTGCCAAAAATAATAATTTGATTTTCAAACGTGATGATGACCAATATATTTTATTTGTTAATGATAAAGAAAAAGAGGACAGTACCGTATTTTACGATTCTCTGCTTGAGCAATACAAAGATCCAATAGTAGAAGAAACCTTTAAGGAGAATGGAAGGTTCGGATACGTTCTCGTCGATAAACTGAAAGACGATGAGTATGAGGTTTCTGCCGGAATAGGCGGAGTTAAAATGACAACACAAACAAACGGGCGCAATGTTGCAGATACAGCTGAACAAATGATGGGAATTGTGTCTTCTGTTACCTATTAAAACAAGAGAATTCTCCTTTGGCCTCAAAGGGGCTTTTTCTTTTATACAGGCAAAACTGTTGGTAACCAATTGCTTCTTTTGGTATGATGCGAATGGATGAATACACAAATTGGAAACGATATTACTGGAGGTTATAACATGGAAAAATTACAATCAATGGATCAATATAACGAAGTAATTCAAAAAGAAAATGTGATTCTTATGTTTTCAGCTGACTGGTGCCCAGACTGCCGTTTTATTGACCCGTTTTTGCCGGAACTTCAGGCTGAAAATGACAAATTCACTTTTTTTTATGTAGACAGGGACCAATTTATTGATCTTTGCGCTGAATTAAATGTATTTGGCATACCGAGTTTTGTCGGATTCAGCAAAGGACAGGAAACAGGCCGTTATGTGAACAAGGACCGTAAAACGAAAGAGCAGATTCAGGAATTTATAGACGGATTATCTTCATAAAACAGTTTCGGCAGGGAGCGGAATGAAACATGAAAATGACTTCAAGAAAAATGGCAGAGACAATCAAAGAGCGCTTAAAACACAAAGATTGGACAAGCCATTTTGATAGAGAAAAGGATCAATTGCGTGTCGAAGATGATACGACTAAAAAGGGAATGACGATATCTCTTCCCGGCATTATTGCTAAATGGGAAGAGAAAAAAGACGCGGCTGTTGATGAATTAATTTATTACATCGAAGAAGCATTGACAGTTATGAATGTTGAACAGGAACTGACAGGCAAAGAAAAAGGGATTTTCCCTGTTATCAGATCAACATCCTTTCCTGTGGAATCCTCTGACGGCGTTTTGCTGATTCATGAAGAACATACAGCTGAAACGAGAATCTATTATGCGCTGGACCTTGGAAATTCCTATCGTTTAATTGATGTGAAAATGATGGAAAGAGAGAACTGGACGTTCAGCAAAATGAAAGAAATGGCAAGGTTCAATCTCAGGTCACTGCAGACCAGTGTAAAAGAAGATCATGTTGCAGGAAATGTCTTCTACTTTTTAAATGCAAATGATGGCTATGATGCGAGCCGTCTGCTTAATGACACCATCCTTGATTCGTTCCATAAAAAAATGGAGGGGGCGATGGCCATTGCAGTGCCGCATCAGGATGTTCTGATTATTGCGGACATCAGAAATGATACAGGTTATGATATTTTAGGCCAGATGGCCATGAGCTTTTTTGCAAGCGGAAGGGTGCCTATTACAGCTCTATCTTTTCTGTATGAAAACCGCGAGCTTGAGCCGATCTTTATTCTTGCAAAGAACCGGGCAAAAAAGGAAGAGGAAGGGAAATAATAATGCGCGTATCTTATAACAAAGAAGGTGTAGGGGATACCCTGCTGATCTCAATGACTGAAGTGTCAGAAGAAGATAGAGCATTTGAAAAGAAGGGAAATGCAGTCCGGATATTCAACAGTGTTTCAGGAGAAACGGCCGGATACAATCTCTTCAATGCATCTTCTTATTTTGTAATCAAGAGCAGCGGCGGCGTTGTTGAATTGACTGAGAATCTGCTTAATGATTTGAATGCCAGCCTGCATCAAAATGGCTTTGAGGAACAGCTGCATGCTGATCTTTCCCCGAAATTTGTAGTTGGTTTGGTAGAATCAAAAGAAAAACATCCAAACGCCGATAAATTGAGCATATGCCAAGTTAATACCGGCAGAGAAAAACTTCAAATTGTGTGCGGTGCACCCAATGTCGACAGCGGACAAAAAGTTGTTGTGGCTAAAGTTGGAGCAATCATGCCAAACGGCCTCGTGATTAAGGATGCTGAGCTCAGAGGCGTTCCTTCAAGCGGAATGATCTGCTCTGCAAAGGAATTAGATCTGCCTGATGCACCACAGGAAAAAGGGATTTTAGTTTTAGACGATCATTATGAAATCGGGGCCGATTTTTTAAAAAAATAACGGACTCCCATAAACACATTTTTTAAAGCGAATACTCTATTTAAAAGTTAAAAAGTCACTAGGGAATTTTCTAGTGGCTTTTTTCATCTTTAAAAGATAGGATTAACTGTTACAATAGTAAATAAGACGAAACCTTTGAAAGAGTGGTTTTTATGAGTTGGTTTTCAAAAATGATCAATTATTTTGCCGGTGAAACAGAGACAGACAAGCACTTAGAAAAAACAGCAGCTGAAAAAAGGCAAATTCCAGAACAACAGCAGCAGCCTGTACATAGAGCACCTGTGCCGCCAAAAACGCAGCCTTCTAATGTGAAAAATGTAGAAACAAAAGTAGCCTATCAATATCCTAAAGGCAATTTTAAATTTCCGATGATTCCTGATCATCAAAAAACCCGTCCAGAACCTAGAAGGAAAAGTCCAAAAAGTGCAAAGACTGAAAGGACGAAGCCTAAGAAAGTAAGCAGCACAGGGAGTATTCCGGGTAAATCAGCCAGAATAAAGACAAAATCAGATTCAAAGAGGCCATTTCATCCAACTGAAATACCTTCTCCAATTTACGGCTTCAGGCCAAGAGATAACCAAGAGCCCCTGGAGTATCGGATCAGTCCAAGAAATGAAGCGGGTCAAAGCAGCGGCGAGCCAGTTTCAAGTTTATTTAAAAGCTTTCAGGAGGCAGCGCAATCTACTGAATCCGTTATGTCTAAATTAAATGAACATAAACGGGCCGAACTTTTGAAAAGAGAAGCTGCGAGAATGAGAGAACGTGAAGCAGCGGAAATTCCTGTATCACCCGTGCGTGAAATTCCCAGAGAAGATGAGCAGGTGATTCTAAGTACAGAAGAAACAGAGCCTGTACCTGTAATGATTCCAGAAATCAGCGTCCCAAATGAAGAATTGAAGACAGATACCCAGCTCCTTTCTTTTGAGCATGAGGACGATCAAGAAGAAATAAGCATTCTTTCATCATTTCAAACTTATAAAAAAGAAGTACAGCCTCTTCCGTATGAAAATAGAGAAGTAGCGGCAGCTTCTGATGAAACCGGATTGCTCCTGACAGAACAAGTAGATCCGCCTATTGTTAAGGCAGAAGAGGAACCCTTCGAGAGTATTGGTGTAAACAAAGAAAAGCAAACAATGCCCGAATGGAACCCAGTTGAAGAGTCTGAAGAGTCTGAAGAAACTCCAGAAGCCGGCGTTATAACGGCAAGCGATTATGAATTGTTTCAGACGGATGCTCATGAAGTGATTTCTCATGATAAAGAAGAGGAAACAAGGATAATGGATTTACCAGGAAAAACTGCACCTGAAATAACGGATGAACAGCCTTCAAAAGAAGGAGAATCAATTCGTTCTGGCAGATCAACCGTTCCATTTAATGTCATGATGTTTGGAAGAGATAAACAAAAAATTCAAAAGTCCGAGAGCTCTTCAAATTCGGGATCATCTTATCTTTTCCCCTCATTGCAGCTTTTGAACATTCCGCCTAAGGAATATGTTGATGATGTGGATTGGCTGCGGGAACAAACAGAATTGCTGAATGTGACTCTTGAAAATTTCAATGTGAAAGCAAGAGTTGTTCATGTTACACAGGGTCCTGCGGTTACCCGTCTTGAAGTCCAGCCTGAACCTGGTGTGAAAGTAAATAAGATTACCAATTTAACAGATGATATCAAACTTAGCTTATCAGCTAAAGATATCCGCATAGAAGCCCCTATTCCGGGTAAAAACAGAATTGGGATAGAAGTACCGAACAGGCACAGCAAAATGGTCTATTTGCGCGAAATTCTAAGAAGCGCGGACTTCAGAAATAATCCGTCTCCGCTGACAGCTGCCCTGGGTCTTGATATTTCAGGACAGGCTGTTGTGACGGATCTGAAAAAAATGCCGCATGGATTAATTGCCGGAGCAACAGGTTCAGGCAAAAGCGTGTGTATCAATACCATTTTAGTAAGTTTGCTTTACAAAGCTTCGCCTCATGAAGTGAAGCTGCTTCTGATTGACCCTAAAATGGTCGAGCTTGCCCCGTATCACAATGTTCCCCATCTTGTCAGTCCGGTCATTACGGATGTAAAAGCGGCAACTGGAGCATTGAAATGGGCTGTGGAAGAAATGGAAAGACGGTATGAATTACTTGCACATGCAGGAGCAAGGGACATTTCCCGCTATAATGAACTTGTTGCCAAGCATAACAGCGGTGAGCACATGCCGTATCTCGTCATTGTCATTGATGAACTTGCTGATTTAATGATGGCAGCTCCAGCTGATGTAGAAGAAGCAATCTGCCGCATTGCTCAAAAGGCAAGAGCGTGCGGAATCCATTTAATTGTTGCTACACAAAGACCATCTGTTGATGTTATCACTGGATTAATCAAGTCGAATATTCCGACCAGAATTGCTTTTTCTGTTTCATCTCAAGTGGACTCCAGAACAATTATCGACTCAGCCGGAGCAGAAAAATTGCTCGGTAAAGGGGATATGCTCTTTTTAGAAAATGGCACATCCAAAGCTGTCCGCATTCAGGGGAACTTTGTATCTGACGAAGAAATTGAACGTGTCGTCAGCCATGCCAAAAAACAGATGAAGCCGGTCTTTTTATTTGAACAGGAAGATCTGATGAAGAAGTCCAGCATAGGAAGCGAAGAAGATGAACTGCTGCTTGAAGCATGTGAATATGTGGTAGATCAGGGAGGAGCATCAACATCCAGCCTGCAAAGAAGATTCAGAATCGGATACAACCGTGCAGCAAGGCTTATGGACATGATGGAAAAACAGGGAATTATTTCAGAAGCGAGAGGAAGTAAACCCCGTGAAGTCCTGATTTCAGAGCAGGACCTTGAAACCATTCAAGAAAGCGGAATGTAATGGAGAGCTGGGTTTGACTTTATCATAAAAATACAAAAGGTGTATTTTATGGTAAATCTTCTCCCAAATAGAAATTTTTTTCTGAAGAAGTTATTATCACCAGGGATTGGGAAAACTGTTTTTACACAGTTTCCCCAATTTTTCCGCGCGAATGAAGACAGATTTTGAAGCATCTGCCCGTATTGTTTAAAGGGACAGGAAAACATTGCCTTTTTATTACGCACTTGCCAAGTTCATGGATATCGTTTAATATGCATTGGGCAGGATAAATCGACCCGTTACATTCACCTAATAAATAAAAATAAAAAATGCCTGGTTTGTTTGTCAGTTATGACGGACGCTTTTCTTATAGTTATCTATATAGCGTTCTGCTATAATGTTAAATCGTAAGCTATACTACATATCCGCTATCTTATGCATTCTAATTAAACCTGGGTTGCAAATTGGGATAAGAATCATATAATGTCAAACAGATAGACGTTTGTTGGAGGTTCTATTTATGACTGTTTACCATTTCGTTGGAATAAAAGGGACTGGAATGAGCGCCCTTGCACAGATTCTGCACGATATGAACTACGAAGTTCAGGGATCTGATATTGAAAAAAACATTTTTACTCAAAAAGCTTTAGAACAGCGCGGTATTCCGCTTTTTCCATTTTCAAAAGATAATATCAAAGAAGGATTAACCATCATAGCTGGAAATGCGTTTCCTGATTCCCATCCGGAGATTGAGGAAGCACACAGCCTTGGACTTCAGGTTATTCGCTATCATACGTTTTTGGGCGAGTTTATGGAGAAGTTTACAAGTGTCGGCATTACAGGTGCCCATGGCAAAACTTCAACCACAGGCTTGCTTGCCCACGTTATTCAGGGAGCGAAGCCAACTTCATTTTTAATTGGAGATGGAACTGGAAGAGGGATGGAGCAAAGCGAATACTTTGTTTTTGAAGCATGTGAATATCGCAGACATTTCTTGTCCTATTATCCTGATTATGCCATCATGACGAATATCGATTTCGATCATCCAGATTACTTCAGCAGCATCGATGATGTGTTTAAAGCATTTCAAGAGATGGCTATGCAAGTCAAAAAAGGCATTATTGCCTGCGGTGATGATGAGCATCTTCAGCATATTCAGGCAAACGTCCCTGTCGTTTATTACGGCTTCAGTGAAGAAAATGACTTTCAGGCACGCAATGTTGTCAAAGCAACTGATGGAACAAGCTTTGATGTATTTGTCAGAAACACTTTTTATGCATCCTTTAAAATTCCGACATTCGGCGATCACAGTGTACTGAACGCACTTTCTGTCATTGCACTTTGTCATTACGAAGAGATTGATGCAGAAGTGATTCAGGCACAGCTTCAAACATTTGAAGGTGTCAAGCGCCGCTTTAATGAAAAGAAAATCGGCAACCAGGTTCTTATTGATGACTATGCTCATCATCCTACTGAAATCACAGCTACGATTGACGCTGCAAGACAGAAATATCCGGACCGTGAAATCGTTGCGGTATTCCAGCCGCATACCTTTTCACGCACTCAATCGTTTTTAGAGGAATTCGCGGACAGCCTGAAGAAAGCTGATACGGTCTACCTTTGCGACATATTCGGTTCTGCACGCGAAAATATCGGGAAACTGTCGATTCAGGATCTGCAAGATAAAATCGATCGCGCCTCTTTAATTGATGAAGAAGAAACGGCCGTCTTAAAGCAGCATGAAAATGGAGTTCTCGTTTTCATGGGAGCTGGAGACATTCAGAAATACCAGCAGGCTTACGAAAAGGCTCTGGCATAATAAGTACAAAAAAAGCATGGGCGAGAACGCCTCATGCTTTTTTTGCGCTTATTTCAGATTTTCAGGATTCAAGCCTTCTAGCGCCTCAATGACAAAACGGCCGTCTTTTCGGATGAGCACGCCGTCAAAATACATTTCTCCGCCCCCGTATTCAGGGCGCTGAATGTTTACCATATCCCAATGAATGTTAGAATGGTTATCATTGAAAGCATCGTCATAGCACTGACCTGGAGTGAAGTGGAAACTCCCGTCAATTTTTTCATCAAAAAGAATGTCCTGCATCGGATGCTGAATGAATGGATTAACGCCAATTGCAAATTCACCGATAAATCTTGCTCCTTCATCTGTATCGAAAATGCTGTTGATGCGTTCAGTATCATTTGCTGCAGCTTCAATAATTTTTCCGTCTTTAAATGTAAGCACTACATTTTCAAATGTAAAGCCGTTATATGGAGACGGAGTATTGTATGTAATCGTTCCATTAACAGAATCACGAACCGGAGCTGTATAAACCTCACCGTCAGGGATATTCATTTCCCCTGCACATTTAACAGCAGGAATGTCTTTAATGGAGAAAACCAAATCCGTTCCCGGCCCTGTAATTCTTACTTCATCTGTTTGATTCATTAAATCGGCAAGCGCGTCCATAGCTTTGTCCATTTTTCCGTAATCCAGGTTGCACACATCAAAATAAAAATCTTCAAATGCTTCTGTGCTCATCTTTGCGAGCTGAGCCATTGATGAGTTCGGATAACGCAAAACAACCCATCTTGTTTTAGGAACACGAATATCACGGTGAACTTTTTGGCCGATTGTTCTGCCATGCAGCTTCATTTGAGTGTCAGGCACATCAGCATGCTCGTTGATGTTGTCTCCTGAACGAAGGCCAATATAGGCATCCATTTTGCTCATGACATTTGCTTCAAACTCAGCCATCATGCCAAACTGTTCTTCCTGTCCCCCGAGCAGGAGAGCACGGTCCACCTGCTGATCTTTAAGAGAAACAAACGGATATCCGCCTGCAGCATATGCTTCATGGACGAGTGCTGTAACTAATTCTCTTTGCAGGCCAAAGTTTTCAATCAGTACCTTTTCTCCTTTTTGGAGCTTGACTGAATAATTGATCAAGTTCTTTGCAAGCTTTTGAATTCTTGGGTCTTTCACTTGTTTTCCTCCCGGTATGCGAATAAGTAATACATGTCTATTGTAACCGATGTCAGAAAAAAATTTAAAATATTTATTGAAAATTTAAAAACACGGTCATAATAGAAAAGGAATCCCATTTTTTTTGTAGAATACTAGCTGTATGAAAAATCTTTATGTTTATAATTAAATACTTGAGGGAAACAGTTACTATCGCTTATTGGAGGTGCTGAAGTTGGAAATTATTTTATATTTAGCTGTTGCACTAATTGCAATTGCATTCACTGTACTGGTCGTTTTCTTGTCTAAGACGTTAAAATCCCTTTCTTCAACCTTAAACAATGTTGCCGGAACACTGGCTGGGCTTGAGAATCAAATCCAGGGGATAACGCTTGAAACGACTCAGCTGCTACATAAGACAAATGCTTTGGCAGAGGATATTCAGGAAAAATCAGAAAAGCTGAACACTGTTGTCTACGCGGTTCAGGGTGTTGGTTCATCTCTTCAGAATTTTAATGATTCTGTTCAGAAAGTATCAGCATCAGTAAGTACAAATCTTGAGAAAAACCAGGATAAAATCAACCAGGTTGTACAATGGAGCAACGTTGCAATGGATGTCTGGGGAAAATGGAAGCTGAAAAAGCAGAAATATGAGCGTCAGCAGAAACAGCCAAGTTTATGAATTCGTTTTAAAAAAATATAAAATAAGAATCGCAATAGGGAGGAATTTATCATGAGTAAAGATTCAATCAACAGTAAAGATTTTCTTATCGGAACACTAATTGGAGGAATTGTAGGAGCAACTACTGCATTATTCCTTGCACCTAAATCTGGTAAAGAACTTCGTGATAACATTGGTGAGCAGGCAGTCATTGTTAAAGAAAAAACTGGTAAAATCACAAATGATGCTCGTGAGAAAAGCAATGAATTTGCAGCACTTGCAAAAGAAAAGTCAGCTAATCTAACTCAGGTTGTATCAGAGCAATCTACTCAAATCATGAATAAAGTCCGTGATCTGAAAAGCTCTAAAGACCAAAACGGGGAGCAATCTGAAAACAATCCTGAAGATGTAAAGCTTAACTTAGCGCCAGAGGCATCAAGTGATGATCCTCAGCTGAACGCTTCCGTTCAAAGCCCTGTTAACGAAACAGTACATCAAGCTTCTGGATCTACACAGCATGCTGAAGAATTAAAAAAGCAAGTAAACAAAGAAATTGAAGAATCCAAAGAAGCATTTTCAGAAAAAAAATAAGAAAATGAATCGGCAAAGTTAACCGCTTTGCCGATTGTTTTTATTTTAAAAGAAAATCATGTACAATAAATGAACCAATGAAATTTAGGAGTGAATGGAATAAGATGGCCAAAACAAAGATTGATACAGTTGAAGAATTCCAGCAAATCGCTGACAGCGGAGAACCCTTTTTATTTTTCAAAAATAGCTTAACTTGTCCTATTGCTCAGGCAGCCTACGAGAAATTCGAAGCTTTTGCTGAGGAAAATGATACGGTTCATGCCTATTACTTGAATGTCCAGGAAGCAAGACCGCTTTCAAATTATATAGCAGAAACTTACGGTGTGAAGCACGAATCACCGCAGGCTCTTCTTTTCAAAGACAAACAAGTTGCATGGAACGAGTCACATTGGAAAATTACAAAAGACTCATTAACTAAAAACGTCTTATAAAATAGAGGATGGGACAGAGGCTTTAAAGCTCTGTTCCTTTTTTTTTGTGACTTCAATGAAGCATGAATAGGAGAAGGTGTAAAATGAACGAACGTTCTTTTGATCAGTTATTAAATATAAAGACTGAAGGGGGGCAAAAAGGATTTGGCAAGTCAATGCATTATCACCGCTATGAACCGACTCCATATGCTGCACTGGAGAAATTGTTTCATGAATATGAACTGAACAGCAGTGATCAAGTAGTTGACTTTGGCTGCGGAAAAGGCAGAACGAACTTTTATATTCATTATTTAAGCAAAGCTGCTGTCAAAGGGATCGAAATGAACGAGGAATTCTATCAGGAAGCCATCCAAAACCGTGATCGTTATGTAAAAAAAGCTAAGAGCCAAAAAGGGCAAATCCAGTTTTATTGCTGCTTGGCCGAAGAATACAAAATCGATCCGGCAGATAATCGTTTTTATTTCTTTAATCCTTTTTCAAAAGAAATTTTTATGAATGTCATAAACAATATCCTTCAGTCGGTTGAAGTGGCAAGGCGGGAGATCGAGCTGATTTTGTATTATTGTTCAGAAGAGTATATTTATTTCTTAGAAAACCAGACGGCTTTTGAATTTAAAAAAGAAGTCATTCTGCCTGGGCTTCATGACCGTAATCCGTTTGAACGATTTTTGATTTATAGACTTGATTATTAATTACAAGGACGGAACTTGAATCCTATTGAACAGCAATTATTATACTTTGATTTCAAAAATCCCCAGACCAGACGAGATAGTGGAAACAAAGAGGTGCTATAATTCCAAAAATCCCCAGACCAGACGAGATGGAGGAATCAAAGGGGTGCTATGATTCCAAAAATCCCTAGACCAGACGAGATAGTGGAATCAAAGGGGTGCTATGATTCCAAAAATCCCGAAATCAGACAAGAAAGTGGAATCAAAGAGGTGCTATGATTCCAAAGATCCCGAGATCAGACAAGAAAGTGGAAACAAAGAGGTGCTATGATTCCAAAGATCCCGAGATCAGACGAGATAGTGGAATCAAAGAAGTGCTATGATTCCAAAAATCCCTAGACCAGACGAGATAGTGGAATCAAATCCCGAGATCCGACAAGATTGTGAAATCATAGCAGATTTTTTTAGAATCACTATGCTTATCAGAGCTGAACAGCCGGTTCAGCTATTCCTAAATCCATTTAATACTTAACTTGTCCCCAGGCAGCAATTCTTCGTGAAAGGCTGTTTCTTTTTCATTTTTTAACAGGAGAAATTTTCTGCTTCCCTCAGTGGGGATCTTTATGTCGACAGCAGTAAAGACATCCTGAAAAATAAATGAGCTTGGAGGCTGCTTCTTAATGGTAAGGCGGTCGCCATTATGAATTTTATCCCCTAAGGAAAGAAGCTTTTCATCTCTATAAACTTCAGCGGTCATCTTCTTAATTGTCAGGGGCTCCTTGTTATAGAGAACTTGCAGGGAATCATATGCTGCTATCTTAAGCTCAGACAGGACTTGGCTGATAGATGGCGATTCCGTTGGAACAGCTGTTATTTGATCCCATTCCTCAAATGGTGAGGATGGCAAAGCGGGAACGTGATTAATCAGAATTTTTCCAGAGAATGCATCAAGCTGCACCCTGCTGCCATCCACTACAAGGTGAAATGGCGCAAAAGAGGCTCCACCTGGCAAAATGTCTTTTATCTGATCAGGAAACGAATAAGTAATGGAATCCCTGTCAGCTACCAGGTCCGTTAAAGAGGCAGGCTTCCCATTTAATGCAAGTTTTGCTTCAACTTGAATCCGTTCTCCATTTAAGAGGATGTGTGTGGCTGGAACAGCATCAATCAAATCAGAGAGGGCGACACTGAGTGACCTGCCGTCTTTTCCTTTTTCAATGATGATTTCATCCCCATTATGAATTTCATCTTCAACTGAACATACTTTCCCATTTTTAAAAAGCAAAGGTGCTTCTCCATAAGTGCCGGGGATTGTTATTGATTGTCCGTTTAAAGAGGCAATAAATGCGAGACCAGGTTTTCCATAATATTTGCTCATCTGAATCCCGGAAGAGAGAAAACTGTCTGAAACTGTCAGTTTTCTCATATGCAGGAGCCGGACTGAGCGTTCATTTACTTTAACACTGACATACTGAATCGGATTCTGGTTGGAGGAAATTGCGATTCCAATTGGGGTAACCAGTTCTGGCCCTTTTTTTAAATGCCCGGCAAACTTGAGCTGCTTGATGGCGTCAATGCCTCTTATCGCAACCCTGTTTAATGGCAGGTTCAGTTTTTCAGCAATCATTTCAGGGAGCTTAGGTGTTAAGCTGCCGCCTCCAATCAGCATGACTGCCTTTGGGGAAGCCTCCTTGTTTAAAGAATAAATTTCTTCTTTTATCGCACTTGCCAGCTTATCAATTGAATCGTGAATCTGCGCAATTGCATCTTCTTTTAAAATTTCATTTTCAAATCCCAAAATATCTTTCACAAGGATGCTCTCAGATGTATTCAGCTCTCTTTTTGCCTGTTCCGCATCATGGAAATCCAACAAGAACTGATCTGAAATGGCTTCTGTTATTTCATCTCCTGCGATTGGAACCATTCCGTACGCAGTAACAGTTCCCTCATTTGTTATCGCGATATCGGATGTACCGGCCCCTATATCTACAAGTGCTACATTCAATCTTCTCATCGATGGAGGGATTAACACGTTTATTGCCGCAATTGGCTCAAGTGTCAAAGCCTTCATCTCCAAATTTGCTCTACTTAAGGCAGCATGGAGAGATTCTACAACAACTTTAGGCAAAAAGGTCGCAATGATTTCTGCAGAGGCAATCTTGCCCTGCTGATCCACCAAACTGCCGATCTCTTGATGATCAAGGTTGTAATGAATCACAGAATAGCCGACACAATCATACTCCTGCATAGCTTTTTCTTTTAAGGCAAGCTGCTTCTGAGCTTCTTGAACAGCCATCAGCTCAAGATGAAAGACGGTTTCTGTCTGAATAATGGGCTTGCCTTCTATATCGATATGAGCTTCTGCCCGTATCGTTTTTAGAGCTCTCCCTGCAGCAGCCACACAAACTTCCTGAAGAGTTCCATGTTTTTCTTCAAGCTTTTCTTTGACTGAAGAAATCACATTAGAAACAGAGATGACATCGTGAATCTGTCCATCGAGCATTGAGCGCTCTCCATGTTCCTGTATGACCGTATCAATGACTTCATAGGCGCCGTCTTTTTCGGATAACAGCAAACCAACTACAGACCGGGTGCCAATATCTAATGCAAATGTATAAGTCTCTTTTATCAAAATGAGCACCTCGTTTATTAATCTCCAAAACTTAAATAATCCTATAAAACAGTATTGTTAGCGCTTAAAAACGCTTTATCACTTAAAAGCGTTTAAATGTTAAAGAAAAATGCGTGACAACGTGAAGGATTTTGTATATAATTATCACTAATTACTAAAGAAAATGTATCATATTTTCTTTTTTTAAGAAAGCTGATGCAGGTTTGCATCACAAGTGAACACTAGTTTTGAAGGGATGCATGTACAAGCCGGATTTTGGCTTTTCATAAGAGTTTCTTCAATTTTAAAAAACGCGAAAGGATGAGTGAGATGAGTAACGCCGAGTTAGAAGCATTGCGAGAGAGAGCAGAAGAGATTAATCTGCAGATTTTACAGCTGATTAATGAGCGAGGAAAGTTAGTACAGGATATAGGTAAAGCCAAGGAAGCGCAGGGCGTTAATCGATATGATCCCGTCCGTGAGCGAAGAATGCTTAATAAAATCAAAGAGAACAATGATGGACCTTTTGAAGACTCCACATTGCAGCATATTTTTAAAGAAATCTTCAAAGCAAGCTTAGAGCTTCAGGAAGACGATCACCGCAAAGCGCTTCTTGTGTCACGCAAAAAGAAGCCTGAAGATACAATTGTTGACGTTAAAGGCGTCAAAATTGGTGATGGAAGCCAAGTATTGATTGTTGGGCCATGTGCAGTTGAAAGCTATGAGCAGGTAGCTGCTGTTGCAGAAGAGGCTAAAAAACAAGGAATCCGCTTATTGCGCGGAGGAGCATTCAAGCCGCGCACAAGCCCTTATGATTTCCAGGGTCTTGGTCTGGAAGGCTTAAAAATCTTAAAACGCGTTGCAGATGAATATGATATGGCTGTTATCAGTGAAATTGTGAATCCGGCTGATATTGAAACAGCGATTCAATACATTGATGTTATCCAAATCGGAGCCCGCAACATGCAGAACTTTGAATTATTAAAAGCTGCGGGCGCAGTTAAAAAGCCTGTATTATTAAAACGCGGCCTTGCTGCTACACTCGATGAGTTCGTAAATGCAGCTGAGTATATTATTTCTCAAGGAAACGATCAAATCATCCTTTGTGAACGCGGTATCCGCACATACGAAACAGCTACTCGAAATACGCTTGATATTTCAGCTGTGCCGATTTTGAAACAAGAAACGCATTTGCCGGTAATGGTTGATGTTACGCATTCAACCGGCCGCCGCGACTTGCTTATTCCTTGTGCTAAAGCAGCGCTTGCGATTGGTGCTGACGGTGTTATGGCCGAGGTTCATCCTGACCCTGCGGTTGCGCTTTCGGATTCAGCTCAGCAAATGGATTTCGATCAGTTCGCAGAGTTCATGAATGAGATTAGACCGTTAGCAAAAGTAAAGGCATAAATTTTTTGGAATATGAAAGAGCCGCCTGCATGCATCCAGATTTCGGGATCGTGTTGGCGGTTTTTTTTGAATTCATCTTATGTATTACTGGGTGTTTCAATTATATATTGGATAATCCATTCAGATCACGCTTAACGAGGAGCACCCCTTGAAGCTCAAGGAGTGCTGTTTTTTAGAAAGGATAGATTTCTTTTTAATACGATTTGATTATTTCGTTGAACGCAATTTAATTGAGGCTTCTTAGAAAATAAAACGAGGAAAGAAAAAGAGGATAGAAAGCAAACTAAGCTGTCATGGAGCGCTTTACTTTCTAAGAATGGTATGATGAGGTATGAAAAGTCTTCATATGTTCTGAATATCATATGTTGAAAATTTCTTATTGATATAGACAAACATCCAAAATTCCTTCTGGACTGCTTACTTTACATTACGATGCAGCCTATACGACCAATATTCTAATAAAGTGGGATGGCTTCTTAATTTAGATTCTCCTTTTGGCGGCAATATTATTTGATATTTATTATCTAATACTTCCCATATTGCTTCTTTTAATAAAGGCAAGCCTATAGCAAGCTGAAGTAAAGGATAAGTATAAAAATTATCTTTTTCATTCGTCTGAATGATTCCCTGTTTTAATATATTTCCTGTATCTATACCTTCATCAACAAAATGAATTGTGGTTCCGCATAGCTCATTTTGGTTTTCCACTAGCGCCCAATAAGCTCCATGTACTCCTCTATACATAGGAGTTATACCTGCATGCATATTGATGAATTTAGCAGGAACACAATTAAGAACTTTTTTTGAAATAATTCTAGTACCATTTACAATGACTATATCTGGCTTTATTTCTCTTAGTATATTTACTGTTTCATTATCATTGACAGATTTTACGTTAATGATTTCACCTTCATTAATAGAGCTGCAATTTAATTGGTGCATTCTCTTAATATCATTAGTACGTTCAACTGACCTTTTTTTTAGATATGAAACAGTAAAGGTTTGGAACAAAACTTGACCCAATACTTTAAAAAAGCCAAGTTTTTTAATTCTATTTTTTAGAAAATTGGATCTTGGCACAGGTTCCTCTATAATTACTTTTTGAATGTTGAAGCTTTCTATTAAGTAATTATGAACAATATTAGTAGATTCCCCTTTACCTGCTAACATGATGATCGTGGGACTCTTCAACCGTCTCACTCCTTAATAGATGTTTCGAAAATTCCTCCATATTTAAACTTTCCATATCAAAATTTTGTCTCAAAAAAGAAAAATGTTTCAATATGCTCTCCAAAAAGGATAAATTTTCATTTAGGTTAATCCCAAAATTATGAGGGTGCCACCACAAATGATAAACTAATTTCTTTTTTGCTGCGTAATCTAAATCGGAGATAATTCTCTTTAGTCTTAACGGCTCCAAATATTTTAATGTTTTGGAATAAGGTCTTAAAAAACGGCTGGATGGAATATTCAGAGGTAAATTACTATTCTTTATCTCTTTTATAGAGTAGCAATTGTGACCAGATGTATTTATATAGGCATCAGCTAATCTGGCTATCCTTTTTAATCCATGTTGTCCTTTCTCATCAGTTGCTTTATATAGCCAAGAACGTTCATTTCCTCTATAAGAAGTGATCCCTAATTCTTTACATGCTGATAAATAGTTCTCTTCACACTGGTTTCTTGGGAAAACTAGACTTTCAATTTTTAAACCGTATTTCTCGCCAACTTTTATAGCTGCGATAATATCTTCTTTAAAAGAGTTGAATTGCTGACCTTGTTCTAAAGAGTAATAATGAGAAAAAGTATGTGTTCCGATTCTTTGATATGGATATGAAATTATTTTTTGAATTAATGACGGAGCAAAATGATAGGGATCTTCTTCTTCGTTAAGACCTATATTGTAAATATGTTTATATGGTGACAAATGGCTATTTAGATATTCCGGTTTTTGTTCAGGACAATTTTCTATTAATTCATCACGCGAATTGAAAAAAAGAAATCCTACAGTAGACCAAGTGGCATGTATTTCATATTTATCGAATAATTCTAAGATAGCAGGAATTGCAGTCCTAACCCCCAGTAAGTTTTCTTTGTAGCTTAATAAACTTTTTTTATCTCTTACACCCCAATAAAGTTCAAAATCTAATGAAATAACTAATTTACCTTTTTCAGACAATTAAAACTCCTACCTTCCGGGAATCCTCCATCACTAAGCAGTTTACAGTTTACCGCGCTAAGTCTTTCTAAGTTCTTTCTGACCTTTTAGTTTATTCGAAAACTGATTAAATGGAGTAAGTACCAAATTACATATAAGACCACATCCGCGGCCAATTTCTCAGAAGGTTTAGAAAGCTGGATGAAATTAATATTTATAGAATCAACAGATAAAAAAGACCGTCGCTGGGCAGAAATCCAGAAGCAATTTTTCAATAGATATAGAGCTGGGACAAAATCAGGGCAACGAAGAACGGACAACATGATTCACTTTCAATCTATGTGGAAAAACAAATTTGGAGGGAATAGCCTGAAGAATTACTGGATATACCAAAGAAAAAAGAAGGGCCCGAGAAGCTTTAGAAATAAACTTCCCGGACATTATTTTGCATGCTTAAAACTCAATAAATCCTCATAAAAGAATTGTTTATTTATTATAAATATCTGCCTTATAATGTTTTAAATTTTCTATGTTTGTAAACCACTCAATGGTTTCAGTCAAACCTTTTTTAAATCCATTACGGTTTCCATAAGAAGGTTCAAAGCCTAATAGTCTCTTGGCTTTAGAATTATCTGCCCAGAGGCGTTCAACTTCACTTTTTTCAGGTCGTAATCGGAGGTCTTCTGTTTCAATTTCAATTTCTTTACCCATGATTTCAGCAATGAGTTCAGCCGTCTCACCGATAGAAATTTCATAATTACTTCCAATATTAATAACTTCTCCAAGTGACTTATCGGACTCGGCTATAGCTATAAAGCCTTTGACAGTATCTTTAATATAATTAAAATCTCGAGTAGGGTTCAAAGCACCCAGCTTGATTTTAGTTCTTCCGCTGGCAATTTGCGTAATAATGGCAGGGATTACGGCTCTGGCTGATTGTCTTGGCCCGTAAGTATTAAATGGGCGAATAATGGAGACAGGGGTATTAAAGGATTTATAAAAAGAAATGGCAACTTGGTCTGCTCCAATTTTTGATGCAGAATAAGGGGACTGTCCTTGAAGCGGATGATCTTCTGTTATAGGAACAAACAGTGCTGTTCCATATACTTCACTTGTAGAGGTGTGAACTACCTTTTCAATTTCCAGTTCTCTTGCTGCCTGGAGAACGTTTAAGGTGCCCTTTATATTGGTATCAATGTAAGTATCCGGTGAGTGGTATGAATATGGGATTGCAATCAATGAAGCTAAATGAAGAACAATATCGCAGCCATTGAGAGCGTTTTTTACACCATATGGATCCCGTATATCACCTGCGAACACATCTAACTGTTTTTTTATATCGTCTGGTGAATGATCAAGCCAACCCCAGGAATTAAACGAATTGTAATAGACAAATGCACGAACATCTAATCCACTTCTAACTAGCTCTTCAGTCAGATGAGAACCGATAAATCCATCCGCACCAGTTACAAGAATTTTTTTGTTTCGCAGCTCCATCCTTATTCCCTCCCTCTTTTATCACAATTTCATATTATGCATAGAAGTCATTTTGTAATACAGCATGTAAACGGACTTGTTGCATCGATACCGAATATTTCTGTAAATCAACTACTTGAATTCTTGATCAAATTCTCCGTTGGCCCGTTCGAAATCATCTATTCTTCCTATGTCAAGCCAGTATTCTCTAACTGGGAAAATGGAGATGTCTTCTTTTTGGTCAACCAAATTTCTCAATAGATCCGGCATATCCAGATACCTGTTTTTTGGTATGATATTTAATACTTCAGGTTCAAATATATAAATTCCGGCACTGACAAAAAAATGGTGTACCGGTTTTTCCTCAATTGAAAGCATTCGATGGTTTTCAACATTGACCACACCATAAGGGACTTGAAAATCATATTCCCGTACACACAAAGTGGCCTGGCCTTTAAGATTTTCATGGTAGTCCAGTAAATATTGATAATTTACTTTTGTAAGAATGTCCCCGTTCATCACAAGAAAAGGTTTATCTGGTTTTTCTGGGATCAGCCCTAAAGCACCTGCAGTTCCCATCCGTTTATCCTCATGTATATATTTGATGTCTACTCCCCAGTTCGAACCATCCTTAAAGTAGTCTTGAATCAGTTCAGACTTATAATTTACAGAAATATAAAATCGAGTAAATCCATGTTCAATCAGGCTTTCTAAAATGGTTTCAAGAATCGGTTTGTTTCCTATTTTCAACAAAGGTTTAGGCGTATCATTAGTTAATGGCCGGAGCCTCGTTCCAAGTCCCCCTGCCATGATAACTGCGATATTATCCCTGGCAGGAGCTTGAATAATAGAATTCAGATGCTTTAAGCCGACTACACTGCCATCATTATCTACAACAGGAAGCTGCTGCAGTTTTTTTGATTTTATTAAGGACAGCAGCTGTTTAGGGTCAATTGTAGGAGAAACGGTTACAGGATTTGAATTCATAATGTGAAGGACAGACTGATCCAAAGAGATTCCTTTTAAAATGCCTCTTCTAACGTCACCATCTGTAATCGTTCCCAGCAATTTATTTTGTTCATTGACAACAAGCGCGATTTGGAGAGCTCCTTCATCAATGATTTTTATGGTTTCCTTAATGGATGCAGATGGAGGTACCAATATTTTTCTGTAGTCATTCAAAAATCTCACCTCATATAAAAATGTGAAAGGTTTCTATATTCATATTCTTTTTAAACCAATGCTTGTGTATCTTCCAACAAAATGGGTGTGAAAGAGGGCATTATAGGGAGAAAGCTAACGATATTTGAAGATGCGATTACGATTCCCGTGTGAACAGGGAAATGGTCAGATATCTGGGAATAATGTGGAATAAGTGTAAAAAAAGGAGAGAGAGGAGAAAAAGAGGTCTGAAACCAGAAAAATCAGGATTCAATCTTCTGACTGCTCTTCAGCCAATTCTTTTAAGTACGCTTTCTCTAATAACAGTAAATCCTTTTTACGCTCTTTTATTCTTTTTACAGGAACACCTGCATATACACCCCAGGAATCTAAGCTTTTTGTTACTAAACTATGAGCTCCTACAGCTGTGCCTTCTCCAATAACGACACTAGGGAGGACTGTTGTATTCGTGCCGATAAGAACATGTTTATTTAAAATGATTTCACCTGAAATGATATTTAAATATTTTTTTGGAACGGTATGGCCAGTTAAACTTTCTCCTAAATAATCACCATTTGCACTATATAAAGTTACTCTGGATGAAATACCTGAAAAATCTTTTAATGTTATGCCTCCCGTCCCGCCTAAAAGGCAATAATGAGCAATGGTCACATTCGAACCAATATTTATTCCTTTTTCGCCGCCGACTAAGCAGCAAAAATCATCAATCCTTGAATGATCACCGATTGAAATCGTTTCTGGTATATAAATACTGCATTTTCTGCTGACTTTAACGTTTTTTCCAACACTTCTAAGACCCATATCTTTTAGTTCTTGTTCGGTGTAAATATTATCCATTTATTATCCCTCCAGCATTTGAAATGGTCCTTTTTAAAACATCTCAATTATTTATATCGCAGCACTCAAGAGTCAGAATAAAATGGCACAATATCTGCTAATAATGATTTTAATTCTATTGATTCTCTAATTGATTCATTGAGGGTCAGCTGTTGAAGCTTAGTGAGAATTGCAGAAAATTCTTCAGGAGAATAAGAGATTTGTTTAGCGATGTAAATAAGGTTGTGTTTAGTGGTTGACCGGTTTTCTTCAGAGGTAAACAATTCTTCGCTTAGTTTTTCGCCTGGCCGTGCGCCGGTGTATATAATTTTAATATCTTCACCGGGTTCAAAGCCGGACAATCGAATCAAATCGTTTGCAAGTTTGGTGATATTAACGGGCCTCCCCATATCCAGAACAAAAATCTCTCCGCCATTTGCCATGGCAGCTCCCTGAATGACAAGCTGCACAGCTTCAGGTATTGTCATAAAATAACGAACCATTTCAGGATGAGTGACTGTTACTGGACCGCCCTCTGCAATTTGTTTTTTGAATACTGGAATAACGCTTCCCCTGCTGCCTAATACATTTCCAAACCGCACAGCGGTAAACTTCGTATCACTGATATCGTTCATTTGCTGAATCAATATTTCTGCCACTTTTTTGGTGGTGCCCATAATGCTCGAAGGATTGACGGCCTTATCGGTAGAAATAAGGACAAATCGCTCGACTTTATGGCGATGAGCACTTTCGGCTACATTTCTTGTACCAAATACATTGTTCTTTACAGCTTCTAATACGTTATTTTCCATTAAAGGTACATGTTTATAGGCTGCAGCATGAAATACAATGTTTGGTTTATAGGCTGCAAAAATAGTTTCAATTCTTCTTTGATCTTGAATGTTAGCAATTATGCTATAGAACTGAATGGACGGATACTTTTTCTTCAGTTCTGCTGTAATGGTAAAAATGCTATTTTCTCCAGCACCAACCAATAGCATTTTCTTAGGGCTTAACCTTGCAATTTGTCTGCAAAGTTCGCTTCCGATTGAACCTCCTGCACCAGTGATAAGGATCGTTTTATTTGAAAGAAAGCTTGCCACTTCCTCCAAATCAATTTCGATAGGCTCTCTTCCCAGAAGATCTTCTACTTTAACGTCCCGGATCATATTTAAAGATATTTCCCCCTGCAGAATTTCACTAAAGTGGGGAAAAAGTTTAATTTCTGTTTTTGTTTCTTTACATATTTTGATGATGTCTGAAATTTCCTTTTTTGGAGCAGAGGGCATGGCGATAATGATCATGTGGACCCCTAATTCTCTTGCAATTCTTGGTATATCATCTCTTGTTCCGACTATCGGAAGCTCAAAGACTTTTTTATTGAGTTTACAATGATCATCGTCGATAAATGCGATCGGATTCATCGGCGTGTTTGGTGAATTTCGAATCAGCTTTACAACAAAGCTCCCGGTATTGCCTGCTCCAATTATCAAAACCCGCTTATGAGTTGGAGGGAGGCTGTGACTTAGATCGTGGTTAAATCTCAGGAGAAATCGGACGCCAGCCGTGGCCATCGAAATACTCATCCAGGTCATGATGAAGACGGAAAGGGGCAGAGAGGGCATAAACTCATACTTGGAAAGAAACAGAAACAAAATTCCTCCAGCAGCGTTTGCAATCAATGCAGCTTTTATAATGGAAATAAAATCACGGGGGCCGCTGTAGATCCATATTCGCTGATAAATCTTAAAGAAATAGAAGACGATAAGATGGATCAGCCAGGTGCCAAAAAAGATGAAAAGTATCCCAGGAAAATGAATATTTGAAACATCCCCGTTAAATATGATCAGGGAGCTGAAAACGATAGAAGTTGGGATGATGAATGCATCCATTAAAGGTAAAATTACTTTTCCATTGCGGTAATTCAATTTTATTCCTCCAATTACTGCCTTTAATAAATATGGATTTATTGTTACAAGGGATAAAGATTAAAAATGATCAGCATCTTTATTTATAAGAAATTAATAAACCGAAATAGGCCATTGCGTGAGAATATGAACATTGTTCGTATGTCAGGAGTTTATTTTGTTTGATCATTCGATGATAGTCTATGAGAATATCTGAATTGTGTATGGGTGTGTGTACTTAAACTAGAAATATTATTGTAAATAAATGGTTTATTCCTTGCCTATCTTTCCCTTCTTATGGAACAACAACTTGAGCGTCCTCATATATCAATTATTATGCTAACTCCATTAGAAAGGAATTGTGCTATGTCCACGTCCAGTTCAAATAAAATACTAGTGACAGGCTGCGCTGGTTTTATAGGATTTCACCTCGCCAAGCGGTTATTAAAAGAAGGCGAAATAGTAATCGGTTTGGATAATCTAAATGATTATTATGATGTTTCTTTAAAACATTCAAGATTAGACATTTTAAAAAGAGATGAAAACTTTACTTTTATTGAAGCTTCACTAGAAGATAATGAAGCAATCAAAAGACTCTTTTCAAAAAACTCAATCCCAGTTGTTATTAACCTGGCAGCGCAGGCAGGTGTTCGTTACAGTTTAGAAAACCCTGAATCTTACATTTCCTCTAATGTGGTCGGTTTCATGAATATATTAGAAGCCTGCCGTCATCATCATGTTGAGCACCTAATATACGCCTCTTCAAGCTCTGTTTACGGCTCCAACACAAAAATGCCTTTTTCCGTTGATGATCGAGTGGATAACCCGATCAGTTTGTATGCAGCAACCAAAAAAGCGAATGAATTGATGGCTCATACTTACAGTCATTTATATAACCTGAAAACCACAGGGCTGCGTTTTTTTACAGTGTATGGACCATGGGGTCGGCCAGATATGGCCCTATTTAAATTTACCCAGGCCATTCTTGAGGGCAGGGAAATCGATGTCTATAATTACGGACAAATGAAACGTGATTTTACATTTATTGATGACATTATAGAAGGTATATTTCGTCTTATTAAAAAAAGCGGCAAAAAAATGCAGCATAGAGAAAATGAAGTACCTTATAAGGTGTACAATATCGGAAATAATCACCCTGTCGAATTAATGAAATTTATTTCAGTGCTTGAAGACAAATTGGGAAGAAAAATGAAAAAAAACTTTTTGCCCATTCAGGCTGGAGATGTACCGGAGACTTATGCAGATATTGACGATTTAATGGAGGACCTGGGATATCGTCCAAATACCCCGATTGAAACAGGAATCGAACAATTTGTGGATTGGTATAAATCTTACTATAATATTCCAGCGGGTAATCGGAAAGTAGGGCTTGTCGGTCTTGGCTACGTCGGCCTGCCAGTTGCGCTTGCCTTTGGGAAAACATTTCCTGTAGTAGGTTTTGATATTAATTCCAAGAGAATAGAAGAGTTAAAACAGTTTATCGATAGTACAGGTGAAGTTGCCTCTAATGAGCTGCAAAATACAAATGTTGAATTTACTACTGAGGAAATGAAGCTAAGAGAATGTAATTTCATTATCGTTACAGTACCCACACCGATTGATAAAGACAAAAAACCCGATCTGACACCGCTGATAAAAGCGTCAGAAACGGTAGGGAGAAACCTGTCAAAAGGGAGTATTGTGGTTTATGAATCGACCGTTTATCCAGGGGCAACAGAAGAAGTTTGTTTGCCGCTTCTTGAAAAGCATTCCCAATTAAAAGCAGGCAGGGAGTTTAAGGTTGGTTATTCACCCGAACGGATTAATCCGGGAGATAAAAAGCATACATTTGAAAATATTGTAAAAGTAGTAGCGGGTCAGGATGAAGAAGCTTTAAATATAATTGCTGAAATGTACAGAAGTGTGGTGAAGGCAGAAGTGTATCCTGTTTCATCAATTAAAGTGGCGGAAGCTTCTAAAGTCATCGAGAATACTCAAAGAGACTTAAATATCGCTCTGATGAATGAATTGGCCATTATTTTTAATCGATTAAAAATTGATACAAACGAAGTGTTATCAGCTGCCAGCACAAAATGGAATTTTATTCCCTTTAAACCGGGACTGGTGGGAGGTCACTGTATCGGAGTAGACCCATATTATCTAACATATAAAGCAGAAAAATTAGGTTACTCGCCAAATGTCATATTAGCAGGAAGAAACATCAATGACTACATGGGGACTTTCATTGCTACGTCCTTAATTAAACTAATGGCTGAAAGTCGAAATCTTATAAAGGGTTCGCTAGTTACAGTTTTAGGATTAACTTTTAAAGAAAATGTACCAGATATAAGAAATACAAAGGTAATAGATCTAATCCAGCAGCTTAAAAACTTTGGGCTTAATGTTCAGGTGAGCGATCCCAGGGCAGATGAAGAAGAGGTTGAGAAAGTCTATGATTTGAAAATTACCCCGTGGGAAAAATTACAAAAATCAGATGCCGTCATTTTGGCTGTTCCTCATTTAGAATATATCGAAAAGAGCTGGCATGACTTCACTCAACTTTTGAATAACCAGCAAGGATTTTTCGTAGATATTAAAGGTGTATTAGATAAGAACACCTGTCCTGAAACGATTAAGTTGTGGAGATTGTAAAAATGAAGAAGATTTTACAGCTCTGTGCGGTGGACTTGTCTGTTGAAAATCTATTAAAACCGCTTATTTTATCACTTGAAGCTGAAGGGCACATTGTTCATATTGCTTGTTCTGATACTGGCAAACTAAAAGATTTAAGGGAACAGGGCCTGAATGTGATAGAAGTGCCTGTTGAGCGGAAAATAAAGCCTTGGTCGAATTTAAAGACGATTAGCAGATTGGCAGCTTTAATGAAGAAAGAAAAATATGATCTCGTGCATGTTCATACCCCAGTTGCTTCGATACTGGGCAGAATGGCTGCTAAACTTGCAGGAATAAAAACAATTATCTATACTGCCCATGGATATTATTTTCATGAAGGGATGGATTTTGTTCAATACAGGATTTTTTACTGGATTGAAAAAATCTTTGCCCGTTTTTTCACGGATTGGCTTCTTCTTCAAAGTAAAGAGGACTACGATTTAAGTATCTCTCATTCATTTAAGCCTTCTAATATCATTCACCTTGGGAACGGTGTAGATATAACGGCTAAATTCAGCCCAGATCGATTCTGTTCAAAACGAATAGAGGAATTAAAACAACAATTTTCCATCGAAAAGGAAGAAGTTGTGATTACGTTTATAGGAAGGTTTGTTAAGGAAAAAGGCATCTTCGATTTAATTGACAGTTTTCAGTTGTTAAAGGGAGAGCACAATAATGTAAAGCTGTTAATGATAGGGGGCATTTCTGAAAGTGAACGAGATTTAGAAAGTAATAGCGCCCTCGAAGATATATTCAAAAAAAATCCATTAATTATTAATGCAGGTTATCGAAAAGATATTCCAGAATTGCTGGCAATAAGCGATATTTTTGTTTTGCCATCCTATCGTGAAGGACTTCCTCGTTCTATTATTGAAGCAATGGCGATGGGAAAACCCGTCATTGCGAGTAATATCAGGGGATGCAGAGAAGAGGTTCAACATGGAGTTAACGGGTTCTTGTTTGAAAAAGGAAATCATATAGATCTTTATGAAAAGCTGAATGATCTTGTTGTAAATGAAGATAAGCGAAAGCTTTTCGGTGCAAATAGCCGGGAGCTGGCAATACAGGACTATGATGAAAATGTCATTTTGAAAAAACAATGTGATTTGATCAATCAGATAAAATAAGGTCTAATCTGCTGCGGAAACGAAAAAACAAATACCTGCAAAATGAAGATAAAAAACAAGCAGTACACCGATGGATAGGATCAGAAGGAGGATATTATGTGTGGTATAGCAGGGTTTATCGATTCATTATCTCAAACAGGAAACGAACAGCTGCAATCCACAGTTTCACGGATGACTGACATGCTCCATTCAAGGGGACCGGATCATGGAGATATTTGGGTGGATGAACAAACGGGTCTTGCTCTTGGCCACCGCCGGCTGTCAATTATTGACTTATCTCCTGAAGGTAATCAGCCAATGCATTCAAAGAGCGGACGATATGTTTTAGTCTTTAATGGTGAGATTTACAATTACCTTTCACTTCGTTCAGAACTTGAACTGGCAGGCATTGTTTTTAAAGGAAGTTCCGATACAGAGGTGATGATAGAGAGTATTGAGATGTGGGGAATTAATAGGGCACTAACAAAATTTACAGGGATGTTTGCCTTTGCCTTGTGGGACAGGAAAGAACGATTATTATATCTCGCCAGAGACCGTATAGGTGAAAAACCACTTTACTACGGCTGGGCAGGAAAAATTTTTTTATTTGGATCCGAATTAAAGGCGTTAAAATCACATCCTGCTTTTGAATGGAATGTAAACCGGGATGTATTACCGCTGTATTTACGTTATAACTGTATCCCCGCCCCTTTTTCCATTTATGAAAATATATTCAAAGTAATGCCTGCAACGTATCTCGTCATTAATCCTGCAAAATCTTCTCATGTTTCAGATCCAATTAAATATTGGTCAGCTGAAAAAGCAGCAGACAACGGTTTTCGGTATCCGATTCATTGCTCGGAAGAAGAAGCGGTTTCCAAATTAGATCAAGTATTGCGGACGGCAGTAAAGCAGCAGATGGTATCAGACGTACCGCTTGGAGCGTTTCTATCAGGAGGTATTGATTCCTCGATGATCGTAGCACTCATGCAAAGCGAGAGCAGCAGACCAATTAAGACCTTTACAATCGGATTTCACCAGACCGAATACAATGAGGCAGGGTATGCTAAAGAAGTTGCTTCGCATCTGGATACCGACCATACAGAACTGTATGTGACAGAGCAGCAGGCCATGGAAGTGATTCCGAAGCTGCCTTTCATATACGATGAACCATTTTCTGATTCTTCCCAGATTCCTACTTTTCTGGTATCGCAGCTTGCCCGTCAGCACGTAACCGTTTCTCTGAGCGGAGACGGAGGAGATGAATTATTTGCAGGTTATAATCGACATCTCTGGGGAGAGAAAATTTGGAATAATATTCATCATCTGCCTAAAAGCATAAGGCATCTGGCTGCTGTGCCTCTTAATAAAATATCTCCTCAAAAGCTGGAGAACAGCAGGTTCCTTCCAGCCAAGTACAAGAATCGATTTCTCGGGGAATATTTGCATAAATTTGGAGATATCCTAAAAGCCGATTCGGTGGAAGAAATGTACCTCTCACTCACCTCTCATTGGAAGAATCCTCAACTTGTAGTAAAGGACCGCATATTACTGGAACCATTTCTTAATCATTCATCCTCTATTTTTCCATCGGCTACCGAAATGATGATGTACCTGGATATGATTCAATATCTCCCGGACGATATTCTTGTAAAGGTAGACCGTGCCGGCATGAGTGTCAGTCTCGAAACGAGAGCTCCATTCTTAGATCATAATGTTGTCGAGTTCTCGTGGCGTATTCCATTATCCATGAAATTAAAAGGAAATCAGAGCAAATGGTTAATGAGACAGCTGCTATATACCTATGTTCCAAAGGAATTAATTGAACGTCCTAAACATGGATTTGGCGTACCAATCGGCCATTGGCTTCGCGGTCCATTAAAGGAATGGGCTGAGGAACTTCTTGCCGGGAATCGATTGCTGACCGAAGGGTATTTTCAGCCAGCGCCCATCAGGCAAAAATGGGAAGAACATTTAACAGGGAAAAGCAACTGGCATCATCAGCTATGGGATATATTAATGTTTCAATCATGGCTGGAAAATGAAAAACGGTCTTGGGAATAAGAGATATGAAGTTGGTGAAAAAATTGCAGAAAAAGGTAAGCTTTTCGGTTATTTGGTTTTCAGCCGGGTTAATTTTATCAACAGCCACACAGCTTAGAATACCAGGATCACCTATTGGACCAGGGGAGATTATTCTTCTTCTCTGGATGATGATGACCTTTACTATTCAATTCAAATATAGGGGCATATTTATCACATCGTTATCAAGAAAACTTGTCCCCTTTTGGTTCTTTATGTTTCTATGTTTATTTATTGGCACGATGGTCTCTATATATCTAGGAGTATTGGTTCCGGGATTCGGTCGAACTTTTTTGGCTTATCTATTTTCAAGCCTCCTGTTTATTGTTTTATCATTCGAAAAAAATTGGAAAACGCAAGTATTAATGATAGCGAAAATAACCGTTTCAGTAACCGTAAGCGTGCTGCTGTTTTTGCTTATATTTAATCCCCGATATTCTACTATTGGACCGATTGATAGCTGGAATGGCAGCATAAGGTTTTTAGGGTGGTCGAAAAACCCAAATCAAGTCGCCATGAATGTTACTATTTTTCTTTATATGAGTCTTTATTTAAGTTCGATTGCAAAAACTTCTCTGCGTAAAGCCTGGTATATCAGTTTATCGGCGGCTTGTGTTTGGATTGGAATTGAAACGAAAAGCGATGCAATGTCTGTCGCATTATCAAGTGGATTCGTCATTCTCTTCATCTCTTTTTGGATAAGAAAGGCTGCTGATACACAAATTGGATATTGGTCAGGGGCATGGCTAAAAGTATTGCTGCCTGCATTGCTTTGTTTTACGGCAGTGATATTTAGTCCATTAATCTATCAGGGATTAAAACAAGATATTGCAGCAATTTCTGAAGAGGGGGACCAAGGAGAACATCGGTTCATATTATGGGAAAACGGAATAAAAGCCATTGAATCCTCCCCTTTATTCGGTCTGGGCCCAGGAGCGTACTCAGGAGAGGATGCGCCCTTTCAGGGCATGGAAGCTCATAACACGTTTATTGATATGGGGATGAATGTGGGGCTTGTAGGAATATGTTTATTTCTTGGCTTCTTATGCTGGATTGGCTATTTATTAATTATAAAAAAAGAGTTTATTTTATTTACTGGCTTAGTGACTGTCATATTTTATACTTTATTTCATTTCACCTTACGACATCCAATGTTTTGGTTTTATTTGTTTTTTATGATTTCGATTTGTATGGATCAAGCAAAATCGATGTTATCAGGAATAAACTCCTCCATCTACAATTCCAAAAAAAAATAGCCAGAGTACCTTAAAGACAAATTCATCATCACAATTGTTTTTTTATTGAATAAATTAGGGATAACCATTTGTTAGGAGAATCGTTAATGAAAAATGAAAGAATTTTTTTGTCCTCTCCTCATATTAGCGGGAAAGAAATTGATTATGTAAAAGAGGCGTTTCTTACAAATTGGATTGCACCTTTAGGGCCGCACGTCAATTTGTTTGAAAAAGAGTTATCTCAATTCACAGGATCTAAAGGGGCAGTCGCGGTAAATTCAGGCACAGCAGGAATCCACCTTGCACTAAAGCTTTTAAATGTAGGGAATGGGGATCATGTGTTTTGCTCTACCTTTACATTTGTTGCAAGTGCCAATCCTATATTATACGAGGGTGCAACTCCTGTATTTATAGATTCAGAGCCTTCTACATGGAATATGTCTCCTCAGGCGTTAAAAAAAGCTTTTGAAGATGCAGCAGGGGAAGGGAAGTTGCCGAAAGCTGTTATTATCGTCAATTTATATGGACAGAGCGCAGATATGGATCCATTGTTATCCATATGCGAGGAATACCATGTGCCTGTCATCGAAGATGCAGCGGAATCACTTGGTGCGACTTATAAAGGAAAAGCAAGCGGAACGATGGGGAAATTCGGAGTATATTCATTCAACGGGAATAAAATCATTACTTCTTCAGGCGGCGGCATGTTAGTTTCCGATGATGAAGAAGCTCTTGAAAAAGCCCGTTTTTGGGCTACCCAATCCAGAGAGCGGACCAAACATTATGAACATCAGGAAATTGGGTACAATTATCGGTTAAGCAATGTATCAGCCGGTATCGGAAGAGCTCAGCTCCGCGTTCTGGAAGATCGCGTCAATGCCAGAAGGCAAGTATATAAAAATTATTATTCAGCTCTTTCTGATTATAAAGGTATAACATTTATGCCAGAAGCATTGTACGGGAGAGCCACTAGATGGTTAACCGTAATGACAATGGATAAGCAGCTTACTGGCGTTACTCCTCTGGAATTAATTAATCGGCTTGAAGAAGAAAACATTGAAGCCCGGCAGGTATGGAAACCTATGCATCTGCAGCCTTTGTTTAAAAATTATCGATATTATCCCCATCATCCAAATGAAAGTGTATCTGACCTTTTATTTGAAAAAGGAATTTGTTTGCCATCGGGATCTAATCTTACAATTGATCAGCAAAGCCGGGTTATTAATTGCATGAACTCATTTAATAAAAATCAGGAAGCACCATAAAAAATGCGGAAGAGAGAATAGAAAAAGATGCAGCAACGTCACTCGAAAAGCTACTCTTTCTTAGGAAATGCTCTTATATATACGATAGGTTCCATGATTACCCCTGCAATGGGACTAATTTTACTTCCAGTCTACACGTCGTATTTGACACCTGCAGAATATGGAATCATCACAACAATTCAAGCACTTGCGGGTGTACTGCAGCTGATCATGCTGCTGTCTCTGCATGGAGCCATTGGCAGGCTGTATTACGAGTTTTTAGGAAAACCAAAAGAGCAGGAAAAGTATTTGGGATCCATTTTCCTTTTCGTTCTCCTCTTTTCAAGTGCTCTATCTATCTTTCTGCTTGTTTTTAAACTATTTATTGGGAATTTACTATTTGGAAGTATTCCTCTTGATCCATTTTATGTTTACTTTATACTAATCTCTTTTTTTACATCTCTTTCTTCTATCTATCTTTCCATTATTAGAGTGAAAGAGCGGCCTTGGTCTCTGGTTTTAGGGTACGCATTAAAAAGTCTTCTGCTGCTTTTTATTTCCCTTTTTGTCATTATCAAAATGGAAATGGGAGCCTCCGGTGCGCTCCTTGCCATTCTTATTGCTGAAGGTGCCGTTCTGGTTTTTTATTTCTTCAATTGCAAAAAAGATATCACGTTTTCCATTTCGAAATCGTATATTTGGATGAGTTTGGTGTACAGTATTCCGCTTTTGCCGCATACGTTAAGCAACTGGTTTATTGTTGCTTCAGATCGTATTATCCTCGAAAAATTTATATCGTTGGATCAATTAGGTTATTATGCTTTAGCTGCCCAGATATCTACTGTCCTTCGAATGCTTTATATGAGTATTAACAGTGCTTATGTTCCAAGATATAACTTGCTGAAAAAATCAGGCAAAACAGCTTCTGCTGAAAAAATGAATATTTATTTTTTAGCCGTTATTTTAATTACGGGAATCTTAGCCATGATGTGTTCAGGCTTTTTATTACGGCTGCTGGCGTCCGAATCATTCTATCCTGCTCAGAGATTTATCCCTTTCTTATTAATCGGGGAAATGTTTCAGGGAGTCAATTTTATCATTGCAGCTAAACTTCTGTACTATAAAAAAACAGGGAGTGTTTCAGCCAGCAGTTTTATAGCGGCTGCTCTAAACATTGTTGTGCTTCTTGCCCTTATTCCGTTTATTGGAGTATGGGGGGCGGTTGTTGCGACAATAGCAGCTGAAGGGATACGGTTTTGTTTGAATGTAATATGGCTTAAAAGGATCAGCCGTACTTAGTTAATGTCAAATGGATATTCTGTAAAATGCGGAGGCTCAACTTGATGAATACAAAGGTATTATTTGTCGTCAGTTCTAATTTCCAGATGATGTTCGCTTATTTTCTAAGCAAATATATGAATGGAGAAGTCCAATATTTAATCCTGGATTCGCAAAATTCAGAAGTGAACGATATTTCTATTAGAGCAGCAGGCAATAACAAAGCCTGGTTGATTCCAAGCTTGAAGAACACGGTGAAAGACTTGGTTTTTGATAATAAAACTTTATTTAAACATGTATCTGATATTATCAGGAAGGAATCACCGACGACGGTTATTTTATTTAAAGACAATGATTTTTTAACTTGTAAGGTGATTGAAACAGCGGCACAAATAGAAGCTAAAATTACACTTGTTCAAGAAGGTGTTGGCATCTACAGATACCCCGAACGAAATTATAAACAATGGTTAAGAATGAAAGTTCCAGTCATTTTGGGATATCCCTGGGTATACAGTTTCATACAGGGAATGCATCCAAAAGTGAAAGCAATTGCCGCTGTGGAACCTGACATGCTTCCTGATGTCAAAACCAGATTAAAAGAGGTAATAAAAATTCCTAAGCAAGCACCTCCTCGTCATTTATTATATGAATACTCTAAAATACTTCCCGATCAAACACTGCAAAGTTTAAAAGGACATCATTCAGCCAGCCTTTTATATATCGGGCAGCCTTTATCAAAGCTTGGGATACTGAAGCCAGAGGAGGAAAAAGCATTTCTTCAGACCCTCCTTTTGATTACGAAAAAGAATCATCTCAACCTCTTGGTTAAACCGCACCCTTATGAAGATTTGGATATATATGATGGTTTTAAAAATGAATTGACGCTGCTGTCACATAGTGTACCCGCCGAAATAATTCCTCTCTTTCTTTCGTTAACTTGCGTTGTCACCCCTTATTCTTCAGCAGCTGACAATATGAGCACATGGTTTCATACCCCTGTGCTCTATGTACATGATCTGTTATTAAAACGACAACTAATCATCGATTATGAATTAAAAGGATCTTTTGTAAAAAATCACACTGAACTAGATGATTTGATTGCAAAATATTCGTGTCAAAGTATGGACTCTCAAAAGTTTTATACAGAGAAAGAAAGTGAACTTGACTATCAGCAGTTCGTGGCCGCATTGCTTCACTAGCCTTTGCAGAAATGATATATGGCAAGGAGAATGAAAAATGATGTGGATATTAATAGGAGCCATGCTTTTTTTTATTGCCTGTCACCTGTTATTTGTGTTCCCAACCTGGTGGGTCAAAATCGTTCGGGTGGATACACCTTTAGGACTTAATAAAACGATTCTCCAACTCAGCGATTTTCACGTTGAGAAAATAAGGATATCCCCTAAACGATTAAAAAAATTCATCATGAAAGAAAAAATCGATTACATCTTTTTAACGGGGGATTATCTTGATGAGGCGTGGGCACTTCCTAAATTCGCTGCTTATTTAGACGTATTGAAAGAATCGTCTATTCCTGTATTTGCTGTTTTAGGTAATCATGATTACCGTCTCCCTGACATTGGTTCTTTGAAGCTGTTATTCGAGAATTATCAAATCAGCCTTCTTGAAAATGAGGCTGTCTCTTTGGACGGCTTTTTCCTGCTGGGCATTGACCCTTATAGAAGAGGATGGAATCAAGTCACGGAAAAGATTATGGCACAGCGGCATAACGAACCGCTAATCGTGCTCTGTCATGATCCAAATTGTTTTGAATACATCAAGGCAAAATATGAACTTGCATTTGCAGGACATTTTCATGGTAAACAAATAAACATTCCTTTTCTTTTTAAATTGAAGCCAATGGGTCCTTTCGCTGAAAAAGGGATCTTTACCGGCAAGCACCAATTAGCTGCAGGAGAACTATACATTTCAAATGGCCTTGGCCAAACAAGATGGAATATCCGTTTTTTAGTCCGAAGCGAGATGACGATTCACAATGTTTAAGAGTCTATTAAACTAGTGGAAGAATGATTTAAAGGGAGACATGAAGGATGAAGGTTTTCTTTCATAAAGTGGTTTCAGCCTTATCACAGTCAATTCCATACCCAATCACGGGAACAATCGAGGTAAATCACATCACTGAAGAGTTAACAGACTTTGTAATAGAGCAATTTCATAGAATGGCCGTTTATTTACAGGCTGCGCTATTTATGGCCACCATATTTTTTGCATTTTATGGTTTATTTGTTGGCGGTAAACTGTTTCAAAATCTTCCTGAAGAGTTGAAAGTTAACCAAATAAAAAGGTGGAAAAATTCTAAGATTAGTTATTTTAGAGATTTTATCCGTTTTTATGAAAGTCTGATTTTTTTAAGGCTGTTTTCAAAATTAGAAGAAGAAATGAGGGGGAATCATCATGATTGATCAAACGCTGACCGCCTCACCTGATCCCGCAGAAGAGTTAAAAAGTGAAATTGTTGTCATTGGCTCTGGACCAGGAGGGGCATTGACAGCGTTTTATCTGGCTCAGTCCGGCAGGGATGTTTTGCTGATAGAAGAAGGATCTCTGCAGAGGCTGGAATCAACAAAATCGTATTCAATTGAGGAAATGGTTGAGAAATACCGAAATGGAGGTATTACTCCAATGTTTGGTTCTCCCAAAATTGTTTATGCGGAAGGTCGTGTTGTTGGAGGCGGAAGTGAAGTAAACAGCGGTTTATACCATCGCACCCCGGAACATATATTAGAAGAATGGAAAAAAAAGTTTGACGTCGATGCATTATCTATAAAGGACATGCTTCCTCACTTTGAAGCTTGTGAAGAGGCGTTATCGGTATCCTCTCTGCCCCATGAACCCTCAAAACCATCCTTAAAGCTTAAACAGGGGGCAGAAAAGATGGGGTGGGAAGCAGTAGAAGTGCCAAGGTGGTTTACTTATAGTCAGGAGCGTGACAAATACGGCCGATATCTCAGCCATAAACAGTCTATGTCAAAAACGTTTATCCCCAAAGCCATTGAACATGGCTGTAAACTTCTTCATGATACCTGGATTAAGTCAATCAGGCAAAATGGAGCAAAATGGATTTTAAGCGGGAAACATCAAGACAAAAAAGAAATAGTCATTGAAACAGAAACTTTATTCATTTGCTGCGGCGCTGTACAAACTGCTGCACTTTTAAGAAGAAGCGGAATCAAAAAGAACATCGGTAACTCGCTGCAGATCCATCCGACCCTTAAAGTAATTGGGCAGTTTGAAGAAAAGGTGAATGATTTTGAACTTGGGGTACCAGTTTATCAAGTTAAAAACTTTGCTCCCAGACTTAGCTTCGGCTGTTCTATTAGCTCGCCTTCCTATTTAGCGGCAGGAATGATTGATCACCCTGATTTTTTAAATGAAATCGTCTCGAATTGGGAGAAGATGGCTGTTTATTATACGATGATAACCGGGCATGGAAGAGGAACAATCCGAACCATTCCGGGCTTTAGAGATCCGGTTATACGCTATCATCTGACAGAAGAAGATTTAAGGGATCTTTCTGAAGGTCTCTATAAGATTTCTTCCTTGCTTTTTGAAGGGGGCGCATCAGCTGTTCATCCCAGTGTAGCTGGGATGGGGAGGTTCAGTAACCCATCACATTTGAAGGATATCCCGGAGATCCTTTCAAAAACGAAAACAAATTTAATGACAATTCATCTGTTTTCATCCTGCCCAATGGGCGAAAAGAAAGAAATTTGCGCCGCAGATTCTTTCGGGAAAGTGCATGGTTTTTCAAATTTATACATTTCTGACGCCAGTTTGTTATGTTCTGCACCAGGGGTAAATCCTCAAGGTTCCATCATGGCAGTTTCAAGAAGGAATGTCCTTAAGTTCTTGGGTAAGCTTTAAAAATAACAGTAAGCTTATACCTATTTTCCTGAGAACACTTCACAGTTTATGCAGACAATCATATGATGGACTAAATTCATCTATGGAGGATTACTGATGATCTATAACAATGAAGTGGTTAATCATGGAACTCTCTAGTATACCAAAGGGAGCGTATCTTCTCTTTAAACAATTACGTCCAAAACAATGGACCAAAAATCTCATTGTCTTTGCAGCTCCCCTTTTCTCGATGCAGCTTATGCATGAAGGTGTGTTTTTAAAGTCCTTAATCGGTTTCTTTTTATTTTGTTTCGTTTCGAGCTGCGTATATATCCTGAACGATTTTGTTGACCGGAAAGCTGACAGGATGCACCCTGAAAAAAAACATCGCCCGATGGCTTCTGGTGCTCTAAATCCCCTTTTGGCACTGACATTCGGATTTCTCCTTCTTATTTCCTCCATATGGGCAGCAAACATATTTAATTCTTTATTTGCGATATGCCTATCCATTTATTTCATTATAAATGTGCTCTACTCCTTGAAGTTAAAACATATCGTCTTGCTGGATATTTTATTAATTGCATCAGGCTTTGTATTGCGGGCAGTTGGTGGCGCTCTTGTTATTAATGTGCCTTTAACAGAATGGTTTTTACTTTGTGCTTTATGGTTATCGATGTTCCTGGCTGTCAGTAAGAGGAGACATGAGCTTTTTTTACTGCAAAAAACACAAGAAACACATCGCAAAGTCTTAAAAAATTATTCCATCGCGCTGCTTGACCAATATAATAGCATCTTTACTACTGCCACTATCATTAGTTACGCTCTCTTCGCTTTTAGTTCGGAACACTCAGAAATATTGATGTGGAGTATTCCATTGGTACTTTACGGGATCTGCCGCTACCTTTATTTAATTCATCAGGAGGGAAAAGGAGGCAAACCGGAACAAGTTTTACTGGAAGATAAACCAATATTAATAACGACTATCATATATGTTCTTTATATTTTTATTACTCTTACCTGAATAAAAATCAGTGAGGCAACAAGATTTTGTGAGAATTTCCCTCATACCAGGAGTCTTTATGCCCAAAACAGCTTTTGTCAAAAATACGACAGATGAAAGGAACTAAAAAATGTTTCGTAAAGAGAAAATAGGCGGATGGGGGAATTACCCCATAGAAGAATGTTTCGTTTATCGGCCTGAAAATCTGAGTGATTTAAGGGAACTGGTTGAATGGCAGGATGATTCGTGCAGAATTTCAAGGGGAAATGGCAGAAGCTATGGGGATACAGCCTTAAACGGGGGTCATTCGCTTCTCTTACTGACAAAATTTAATCGGTTCCTCTCATTTGATTCTGAAAAAGGGATTTTGGAATGTGAAGGCGGAACGATGCTCGAAGAAATCATTGAGTTCTTTTTGCCGAGAGGATATTTCCTGCCCGTCACTCCAGGGACAAAATTCGTTACTTTAGGCGGAGCTATTGCGAATGATGTTCATGGAAAAAATCATCACCGTGGGGGCTGTCTTTCTGAACACATTTTGGATTTTAAGCTGCTGACGGCCTCAGGAGAAATCCTGACATGTTCAAGAGTGCAAAACAAGGATTTATTTTGGGCAACGGCAGGCGGAATTGGACTTACCGGAATCATCCTAAGCGCACGTATTCGACTGATCCAAATCGAAAGTGCCATGATCGATGTTGACTATCTCATAGCCAAGAACCTTGAGGAAGCATTCGAGTTGTTCCGTCAGCATGATCATAAGTATGAGTATTCTGTTGCTTGGATTGATTGCTTGGCAGCTGGAGAAGCGCTTGGACGTTCTGTTTTGATGTTAGGGAATCATTCTCCTCGTACAAAAATAAACACACATTCACTCGAAACAAAGACTGCATTCAAATGGAATGTACCGGCTTCAATGCCTCCTTCTCTATTAAACCCATTGACTATTAAAGGATTTAATCAATTCTATTACAGCTCTTTCAAGGACGGATCTCATAAAACCATCGATTATAATTCCTACTTTTATCCTTTGGATTCCATTCTGAACTGGAATCGCCTATATGGGAAAAAAGGGTTTGTCCAGTATCAGGCCGTCTTTCCGGAAGAGACCAGCATGGCAGGATTGACAGAGATGCTAAAGAAGCTGAGCGAATCTAAAAGAGCTTCTTTCTTGGCAGTACTAAAAAGTTTTGGATCACAAAACGAGGGTCTGCTGTCCTTTCCTTATAAAGGACATACACTGGCTCTTGATTTTCCGGTTAAAGACGGCACCATTTTTCCATTTTTAAAGGAACTGGATGAATTGGTTCTTCGTTACAATGGCCGAATATACCTTGCTAAAGATTCAGTATTAGATCAACGCACCTTTGAGGCGATGTATCCTGATTTGGATAAGTTCAAAAAGATAAAAAAGGAAATCGATCCAAAAGGCATATTTTCATCTTCCATGTCCAGAAGACTTGCGATAACGGGGGAAGGTCTATGAACCAGGTACTTATTGCATGTGCAACGTCTGGAATCTCAAAAGCGTTAGCTTATCATTTAGCCTCCAACAAGGTAAACCTCATTCTTGCGGGTAGAAACATGGAAGAACTGGAGAGGCTTGCAGCCGATCTGGAAATCCGGTATGGAATCCATTCAAAGACCATCTATTTTGACGCTTTAAAAGAAGAAAACTATTCGGGATTTTTTAATAAATGCATAGAACTTGGAGGACATTTGGACGGAATGATTCTATCCTATGGGCTCATGTCTGACCAAAAAGAAATGGAACAAAACGGTTCCCTGATCCGTGAAATGATGTACGTTAATTTTACGTCTTCCGTTTTACTTCTTGAAGAAGCAGCCAGGTATTTTGAGAAGAAACAAGACGGTTTTATTTGTGCCATATCTTCCGTTGCCGGAGATCGCGGCAGACGGAGCAATTACATTTATGGTGCTTCGAAAGGGGGCATGACGGTTTATTTGCAGGGGTTAAGAAATCGGCTTGCTCATTCAAAGGTAAATGTACTTACCGTGAAACCCGGTTTTGTAGACACAAAAATGACCTATGGTTTACTCAAGCCAACCATTCTAGTAGCCAGTCCCCAAAAAATAGCCGCCTCGATTTACAAGTCTATTATAAAGAAAAAAGAGATTCTCTATACTCCGTGGTTTTGGCTTTATATTATGAACATCATTCGATTGATTCCTGAAAAACTATTTAAACTAATGAAATGGTAAGGATGCTGCAGCCATGGTCAAACAAAAAAAAGAACTGGATAGGAAAAAAAACCTTTCATCCAAAATTGTCACAGGCTTCATAATGGGGGTTATAACCCTTTCCGTCTTTCTTCTTTGGGGAGATGTTCAGAAAATAAAAGGAACGGTGCTGTCAATCGAATGGTCCGTTATCATTTTTGCGACTGTATGCACTTTAATTAGTTATGTTTTTCGGTTCATCAAATGGCATTACCTGCTTAACCAGCAAAAAATCGAATTAAATGTCAAAGACAGTTTCAATATTTGGTTTATTGGCCATTGCATGTCTATGACACCTGGAAAAATAGGGGAATTCATAAAGTCGTATTCGTTGAAAAAATGTTTTCGGGTAGAGGTACATGTGTCTGCTCCCGTTATTTTTACGGATTTATTGACTGATTTTCTTGCAATGGTTTTATTGGCTTCGCTGGGAGTTGTTATTTTTCAGTTTGGTTTTCTCTTTTTTCTTACCGTTCTGATTGGCAGTATCATGCTGCTCGTCATTTTACAGTCGAAGAAAACGGTTGGCTGGATCATCGGAAAAATATCTATGTTTTCTGCCTTCCGAAAGTACAAGGAACAAATGGAACTGTTTTATGACAGTATTTACCGGTTAATCAGCCTGAAAAATTCATTGATTTCATTTGGACTAAGTTTAGTTGCATGGTTTATGGAATGCGTGTCCATGCTTATTATCCTCAATGGACTGGGCATAGACCTTCATCTTCTCCATTCGATTTTCATTTTCTCGTTTTCAACGTTAGCGGGAGCATTATCGATGATTCCCGGCGGGTTGGGGATTGCAGAAGGCAGTTTAACAGGGATGCTGCTTTATTTCGGACTTGATAAGTCAATCGCTGTTTCCGTGACATTAATGGTTCGATTAGTCACCTTGTGGCTGGGTTTTTTTGTCGGCTTACTCGTTTATTTAAGAACAAGAAAAAGGTATCTGCTTTAAGTGGAGGATGATAAGAATGTTGTATTTCCTGGCACCTTTCCTTGGATGGCTCGTTTCCGGATCAATGAAATTTCTTATTCATTATTATCAATACGGCTATAAGCATGCATTAAGGAAAATTGGAAATGGCGGATTTCCAAGCACCCATACAACGGTTGTAATGACTCCAACAACATTGATTGGGCTAAACGAAGGGTTTTTCAGTCCTCTTTTTGGATTAGGAATAACGATCCTATGGCTTGTATTCATTGATGCAACAGGTTTAAGAAGATATGTCGGTGAACATGCAAAAAGATTGAACACCTTGAATCGAAGATTTGCAGCTGAAGATCTAAACAAATTACTGAGAGAAGAGGTTGGCCATTCAAAAATAGAGGTTCTTGGTGGAATCATCCTCGGTTTTCTGCTTGGTTTGCTAATAAATACTCTTGGAAATTAGCTTCTTGAGATTCGCCGCTTGTTTAAGCTCAGGTCAAAAGATAAGGTCTGCACTTGGTCCAGCTGCACGGCGTCTGAGTTTCCTAAGTGCGCTTATGATCTGTAAGCAAGACGGCTGCTTTCCTTACGTCTTCGCTGCATTGCATCGAAAATCCCAAATGATGTAACTTTCGTATTATAAAAAGATACTGTAAAGGAAAGGAGAATTATCAGGTTTTGAAAAAGATAAAGAAATTTATTCAATCAAGAAATGAATTTGTTATTCCCATTCTCTTTGCTATCCTTTTAGTTCCACTATCATATTTTCATAATACATTCGAAGAATGGGATGGCGTCATGCAATTATTTGCCGGCCGCGCTATTTTTGACGGAGAAGGGTATGCAGGATGGCCCTCCCACTATTGGCCGCCATTGTATTCATTGCTTGCAGGTTTCCTTGATTTATTTATGCCTGGATTTTTAGCATCTAAGCTCATCTCGCATGCTGCCGGGGTTCTGCTTCTTTATGTGGTCTATAAGTTAGCCATGGAACTAACGAAGGATAAGTCGACCGCCTTTCTGTCACAACTGTTTTTAGTAGTAAATCCGCTCTATTTGCTCTCCTCCCTTCAGGCTGAAAATCATATGCTGGATTCTCTTTTTTTTGTATCAAGCATTTTATTATTATTTCAATCATTGAAATTCCCTGGATCTAAACAATTTATTGTTTTAGGCGTGATGGCTGGATTAGCAGGATTAACAAGGTATACGAGTTATATCCTTGTTCCATTAATCATATTAACCCTCTTACTTGCATTTAATTGGAAAAAGGCATGGAAACCGCTAATATTATTTGTTGTTTCTTTTTCGGTTGTTTCATCTCCATGGTGGCTCCATAACACACTTCTGAATGGGTCACCTTTTGCTACATGGCAATATATTAACATCGGGTATGGGCTGTTTGATCGAAATCCATTATGGTGGTGGAAATGGCATGCAGACTATAACGGGATTTCAGATATCATTATGTCGAATCCCTGGGCATTTATCCAGCATGTATTTTCAAATATGCTGATAAGTCTCCTTTTAATGGTAGGAACTTGCACGGCTTTAAGTCCTTTTGTTCTGCCTGCCTGGATAAGCAGCCCATTTAGGATCAAGAGGATATACTCAGTAAGTCTGTTAACTGGTGTGGTTTTATTTATTATTCTAGTCTCACAAGCGTTTGTGTTTCCACAGGTTTTTCTTAGCTGGACTGTTGTGTTCACTATTTTATCCATTCATTTTATCATCACATTCTTAGTCCGGTATGAAAGAAGGCACTCGTTTTTAAAGATGATGTTAAAAAGTGTAATAAGTATATTATTTTGGTGTGGATTTTTGACTACGGGTTATTTAACGCATCAATACATTAAAGGGGACGATTACGATGGCGGACAGCTGGCAGATTACAAAGCTATCACTGAGACACTTAAAGCCTATGATCCCGATATCGAGCATAAAACAGTGATGGCAGTAAATCCTGCATGGGCCTACTACTTAGGATCACAATTTATAATGATGCCTTTGTATTATGAAGGAGAGGTAGCTGGAATTTATTCCTACGAAGCTCTTGATGAAAAAGTCATTCAGCATGCACAAAACACCTATGGCAGCCCGTTCATTCCGCCTGTAAAAAGTGACTATCTTATTTTTGATCGATTTACGGTAAATTACCTTCCTCAGTTTTCCTTTTTATTTAATCCGCACTCTAGTCAAGTCCCGTCTAATTTTCATTTAGTTTATCAGTCGAAAGAAGTTGTAGTTTATGAATTAGAAGAGTGATCCCGTCTGAAAAATGAGTTAAATCAAAGACTTATCACTTAGTAAGTGTAAATACATTTTAAGATTTCATAAATCGATAAAGAAAATAGAAAGGACAATAAAATGGAAGATAAGCAAATCGTTTTTAAGGATTACGCTTCAATGTTGTGGAAATATTCCTGGATGGTTGTATTAATCACTTTGCTTTTCACCACTGCAAGTGCTGTTATGAGTTTTTACGTGATTAAACCGATTTATCAAGCACAGGCTGAAATTTTAGTAAACGAGGTAAATGATGAAGACGAAGAGCATCTCATCAATCTTGACAATCAATTTGATTTAATGGGTACGTATATAGAGATTTTAAAAAGCCCCCGTACTGTTGAAGGTGTGGAAAAGGAACTTGCCAAGACGGGTGATATGGAGAACCTTGAACAAAAAGTGCAAATTGAGGGTGCTGAAGATGCACTGGTCATTAAAATTAAAGTTCAAAACGAATCCCCTCAGAAAGCAGCTGAAATTGCCAATATCTATGCCGAGTATTTCCAAAAGGATATTCAGGAGTTAATGAAAATCGATAACGTACAGCTCCTTTCCAAGGCCAAAAGCAATTATGCACCGGTAAATCCAAATCCCTTATTTATTATTAGCATTGGCTTTGTACTGGGAATCATGATATCCTCATTGATTGTTTTTTTGCTTGGAAAACCTGATAGGAAAACGAAAAACAGTGATAGGGGATAAAATGCATTCATATATTGTGATGGAATAACAATTAGCTTCTTAATCCCAAAAAAATGAGTGATGGATTTGAATAAACGGAAAATATGCGTGGTTACTGGCACTAGAGCTGAATATGGATTGTTATATTGGCTTATGAAAGAAATCGATGCTGACCATGATTTATTGCTGCAGACTATAGTGACAGGAATGCATTTATCACCTGAATTCGGCTTAACTTATAAAGTGATTGAGGAAGATGGATTTAAGATTGATGAAAAGGTGGAAATGCTTTTATCAAGTGATACACCAGTGGGAATTGCAAAATCAATGGGTATTGCAACAATGGGATTTGCCGCGTCTTTTGAGAGGCTAAAGCCAGATATAGTTGTTGTCCTGGGTGACCGTTATGAAATTCTGGCTGCAGCTCAGGCAGCTATGGTGGCAAGAATCCCAATTGCGCATTTACACGGAGGAGAAACTACAGAAGGATTAATCGATGAGGCAATAAGACATTCAGTGACAAAGATGGCCCATTTTCATTTTGTTGGGGCTGACCCATACCGCAAAAGGGTTATTCAATTAGGGGAACATCCAGAACGGGTGTGGAATACAGGGGCTGCTTCCATCGATAATATCCGCCGTTTAAAACTTTTAGAAAAAGAAGAATTTGAAAAATCTATTCAATTTAAATTAGGGAGAAAAAACTTTCTCATAACCTACCATCCGATTACATTAAGTAAAATTGGTCCTCTAAATGCCATAAAAGAACTTTTTAAAGCGCTGGACACATTTACGGATGTGCATATGATTTTTACCAAATCTAATTCTGATACAGAAGGCCGTGTTATTAACCAAATGATTGATGAATACGTCCTGCAGAATTCTGAACGGTCAATTGCATTTACATCTTTGGGGCAATTAAGATATTTGAGCGCCATTAAACACTCGGATGTAGTGATTGGGAATTCATCGAGCGGATTGGTCGAAGCTCCTTTTCTGCAAAAACCAACAGTCAATTTAGGAGATCGCCAGAAAGGGAGACTAAGAGCCAGTTCTATTGTCGATTGCATAGAGAGCTCTAATGAAATAGTTCTAGCTATTAACAAAGCATTATCCGCTGATTTTCAGCAAAAATTGAAAAATGTTACTTCTCCGTACGGCACTGGAAATGTAGCTGAAAAAATTAAAAAGATTCTGAAGGAAGTTTCGCTTGACGATTTACTAATGAAAAAATTTTATGATATGGAGCATGACGAATGAAAGTGATTGTTATTGGCTGTGTGCAGTTCAGCTGCCAAGTGCTTAAGCAGCTATTATCAATGCAAAGTTCAGCAATCGAAATTATCGGAGTCATTACAAGAAGACAATCAAAAATCAATTCTGATTTTTGTTCGTTAGAACCGCTGGCAAACGCAAACAGCATTCCTTGTTTTATTGCTGAGGGTAATAATCAACTCTCGATGGCAAGCTGGCTGCAGGAAAAGAAGCCGGATATCATTTACTGCTTTGGATGGTCTTATTTATTGAAACTAGAGGTTTTATCTATTCCTAAATTAGGGGTCATTGGCTATCACCCTGCCGCTTTGCCTCAAAACAGAGGAAGGCATCCAATTATTTGGGCTCTCTCCCTTGGTCTGGAACAAACAGCTTCCACTTTCTTTGTCATGGATGAAGGGGCAGATTCAGGAGAGATCATCAGTCAACGATTTGTAGCGATTGAGAAAACAGATGATGCAGGCACATTGTACCAAAAGTTAACTGAGACGGCACTCGTACAAATTTCTGAATTTACTAAGAATTTCGCTGAAGGAACGATAGTGAAATGTCCTCAAAATGATTCCTATGTGAACTATTGGAGAAAAAGGTCTGTTAAAGACGGGGAAATTGACTGGAGAATGAGTGCAGAAGGGATCTATAACCTGGTAAGGGCGTTAACCCGGCCTTATCCTGGTGCCCATTGTATGTTTAACGATAGAGAAGTGAAAATATGGAAAGTGAAAATTGTGGAAGATTCAGCCTTTATATCCAGCATAAAAAACCTGGAACCCGGAAAGGTATTGAAATTTGGCCATTCAGTTAACGTTGTTAAATGCGGGGATGGTGCCGTACAGCTTATTGAGCATGAATTTAATGATCTTCTTAAGGAAGGGAGTTATTTATGAGTACAATTTTGGTTATAGCACCTCACCCTGACGATGAGACGTTAGGCTGTGGAGGAGCGCTGCTCAGGCATAAAAAAAATGGGGATGCCATCCATTGGTTAATTGTTACGGCCATTACCGCTGAGCGCGGATTTACCAAGGAACGTATTGATAAAAGAGAAAAGGAAATCACTCAAGCAGCTGATTTATACGAGTTTGATTCTGTTTCTAAATTAGGTTTTCCAACAGCCCGGTTAGATACTGTGCCGCTAGAAGAGCTGGTTCAAAAAATTGGAGAAACGATTCAGAGAATCTGTCCTGATATCGTTTATCTTCCACATCCCGGAGATATTCACAGCGATCATAAATTTGTGTTTGACAGCGGCATGTCCTGTACAAAATGGTTTCGTTATCCATTCGTAAAACGCATACTCGTCTATGAAACTCTTTCAGAAACAGAGCTTGGAATTAATCCAGCCTATATAAGGTTCAGCCCGAATGTATATGTTGATATAACCGGTTTCCTTGATCGAAAAATTGAAATCATGAAGGTTTTCCAAAGTGAAATGGGAGAATTTCCTTTTCCGAGGAGCGAACAGGCCATTAAAGCCCTATCTTCTTATAGGGGAGCTTCCTCAGGATTTCAGTTTGCAGAAGGATTTATATTGATAAAGGAAGTGATCTGAATGTGTAAAACATTTATCATCGCAGAAGCGGGGGTTAATCATAATGGAAGCATTCAGCTCGGAAAAGAATTAATTGAGGGCGCGGCAAAAGCAGGTGCGGATGCTATAAAATTCCAAACATTTGTAACAGATTTTATTTTAACGGATAAAGCAGCAAAGGCTGACTATCAAATAAAATCAACAGATCCATCAGAATCCCAGATTGAGATGGTGAAAAAGCTGGAGTTAAGCCCCAAAATGCATGAAGAACTAATCGGGCATTGTAAAAAGAACAACATTCAATTTCTGTCAACGCCGTTTGATGAACCAAGTGTTGATCTCCTGGTTAATACATTTAATATCCCCATTCTGAAAATTGCCTCTGGTGAAATTACAAATGCACCGCTATTACTCAAGATAGCAAGGACGGGCAAGCCGATTATTTTATCCACCGGGGTGAGTACGATAGCGGATGTCGAGAAAGCTTTAGGTGTTCTGGCCTTCGGCTACCAATTACCGCAACGGCATACACCATCAATAGAAGCTTTTGAACAAGCTTTTTGCAGTGAAGAAGGACAGAAGCTTTTGCAGACTAATGTTACACTGCTGCACTGCACTTCTGAATATCCTGCCCCCTTTAACGAGGTGAATTTAAATGTGATGGATACATTAAGGCAAACATTTTCCCTGCCCGTTGGATATTCGGATCATACGAAAGGAATTGCCGTACCGATAGCCGCTGTGGCAAAGGGAGCAGTTGTCATTGAAAAGCATATTACATTGGATTGTAATCTCCCTGGTCCTGACCATAAGGCATCCCTTGAAATGGAAGAATTCGCTGAAATGGTTGCCGCTATTCGTCAGGTTGAAGATTCTCTTGGTCAATCCCTTAAAATTCCTTCATTTTCTGAAGTAAAAAACAAATCCGTCATACGAAAGAGTATTGTAACTTCTAGAAAGATAAATAAAGGAGAAACGTTTACAGCAGATAATTTAACGATTAAAAGACCGGGAGATGGGCTATCGCCATTTTATTATTGGGATTATATCGGAAGAACGGCGAACAAAACGCATCAAAAAAATGAGCAGGTTTTCTTTTGAATAAGCCGCTGATTATTATAGGCTGCGGAGGGCATGCTTCAGTATTAGAAGATATCTTAATCTCTCAAAATCGATACATTTTAGGCTATACAGATGATAGGCCCCTGGTCAAGTATACTTCTATCCCCATTTTAGGAAATCAGGAAAAAGTTTTAGAATATCAGCCAGATCAAATCAAGCTGGTAAATGGGATCGGTTCAGTAGGTTATACCAAAATAAGAGAATATATTTTTAGGAAGTTTAAAAAATTAGGTTATACCTTTGAAACTATTATTCATCCTTCAGCCATCATTGCAACAAAGGTTGTCATAGAGGAGGGAGGGCAAATTATGGCAGGCACAGTCATTCAGCCGGGTGTGTTTATTGGGGAGAATTCAATCATCAATACGAAAACGTCCGTTGACCATGATTGTGTAATTGGAAAACATGTCCATTTGGCGCCGGGTGTTACGTTATCAGGAAACGTTCATGTTGAAAGACGATGTCATGTAGGAACAGGAGCAACCGTTATTCAAGGAATTCATATTGGAGAAGCTGCGTTAATCGGAGCAGGGGCTCTTGTGAATAAAAATGTAAAGAAAGGAACAAAGGTTATTGGAGTACCGGCAAAGGAAGGAGCTAAAGGAATTCGATATCAGGAGGAACCACATGATTAATGGTGAACGTATATTGGCAATTATACCGGCAAGGGGCGGTTCAAAGGGAATTCCAGGTAAAAATATACGGCCTTTAGCAGGGAAGCCTCTATTGGCATGGACAATTGAAGAAGCTAAAAAATCAAGGTATATAGACAGGCTGGTGTTATCTTCAGAAGATAGCGAAATCATTGAAGCAGCCAGAAAATACGGGTGTGAAGTCCCGTTTATTCGGCCGAAAGAACTGGCATTAGATCAATCTTCAAATGCTGATGTTATTTTGCATTCCCTTCAGCATCTAGATGGATACGATTGGGTTATGCAGCTTCAGCCGACTTCTCCGTTCCGTTCAGCAAACGATATTGATCAATGTATTGAATATTGTATCAAGAAAAAGGCTGATGCTTGCTTATCTGTAACTGAAACCGAAAAAAGCCCTTTTTGGATGTATTTTATGGATCAGGATGCAAAATTAAAAAAAGTAATTGATTCTAATAAAACAGCAATGAACCGTCAAGAATTGCCGGACGTATTCTCCGTAAATGGAGCCATTTATTTAGCTAAATGTAAATGGTTTAAAAGGAATAAAAGTTTTCTTTCAAAGAAGACAATTGGATTTAAAATGCCTAAGGAGCGTTCGTTAGATATCGATACAGAGTGGGATTTTAGATTAGCGTCCCTTATAAAAAATGATCAAAACATAGGGGAAGAGTAAAAGCAAACTATAACTAAAAAATAATCAAAACTATTAAAGAACGTATAGGGTGATTTCTTTTGAAACGGATTATCGACTTTTCCTTTTCTTTACTGATGATCATAGCAGCTAGTCCTATTATGCTGATTATTTCTGTCATCATATTTTTCAGCTTAGGAAGACCGATCATTTTTAAACAAGAAAGAGTGGGATTAAATGAGAAGATATTTATATTATATAAATTTCGAACAATGAAAACTTCTCATAACGAGAATGGAGTGCTGGCTCCTGATAGCCATAGACTGACAAAAGTCGGTTCAGTCCTTAGAAAATTAAGTTTAGATGAATTACCGCAGCTAGTAAATATTTTAAAGGGAGAAATGAGCCTGGTAGGACCAAGACCTCTTATAAAACAGTATTTACCTTATTATTCTAAAAGAGAACGTCTAAGACATACAGTCAAACCTGGTTTAACTGGGTTGGCACAGATTTCAGGGAGAAATAAATTAACCTGGGATGAAAGATTGGAATTGGATGCAAAATACGTTGAGGAACAAGATTTAGTGCTAGATTTTAAGATCCTTTTTAAGACAATCCTTAAAGTATTTCTCAGAGAGGATATAGTGGTTGATCCAAGAGCTTTAATGAAAGATTTAAATGAAGAAAGAAAGGAGATGCTTAAGGATTAATATGGATATTCGGTGTTTAAAACCTGCTGATAGTAAAAGGCTTGGGGAAATTATTAGAGAGGGTATGCCCGAGAATATCTTTTCATTAACAATAAGTTCATGCCATGGATATGATTTATTTATTAATTCGTTACTTGAAGCGCCAAATTATTCGCCTTATTCATTTTACGGAGCATATATCGACAATAAACTGGTTGGATTCGTTGAATGGAGAAAACTTGAGGATGTTCTTTTTTTGAATAACATTTATATCCTGCCAGGCTACAGAAGTTTTGGAATTGGCAAGAAATTAATTAATACGAAGCAGTATTTATTAACTAACTATGAAGCGTGCAGAATAGAATTAGATGTATTTAGCTGGAATGAAAAAGCAATGAAGTGGTATGTAAATTTAGGGTTTAAACCAATAAAAACGGATAATTGGTATATAAAAAAATCACTAAATAAAGTGGATATACAAGAGGAGTTTTATGTTTATAATTTACCCGAAGCCAAATGTATGCATAAAGATTACGGTTTTTCCCGTTTAGAAATTTCTGCAAAAAATGGTCAATATTCGATCGGAAGGCTAGGGAGCCAATATTATAGAATTCAAGGATTTGATGCCTTACTGGATAACTGCTTAATAAATGCTCTATCTGTCATAGATCCAACAAGAGATTACTTAATTGTGGCAGATAAGGAGCATAAAATTCCAAAAGATCTAGGAGGTTTATCTTTCATTGCAAGTGTTATGCGAATGTCGCAGAGCTTGTGAAGCTTCTGGGGCAAAAACTATCAAACTTGTCCATTTACTAAATCGTTAGGCCCCACTTCACACCTCTCCCTAATAAAGGTTAAATTAATCATCGCAATACAAGGCGTTTTTTTATTTTTGTCTCACATTGGAATTTTCTGCAGCTCTGTTATCCCTGCTGTTTTTGTATTAGATCATTAATCAAGATGATGAAAATGTGTGTATGAATTTGGGACATGGCGCTTACATATAATCAGGACGTGCATAGAATAGTACTGTTGTATCATTACTCTATTTTTTAGTAACCAATGAAAAATTACCTTAGGTGGTGAAGCACTGGTGTCTGCCAAGATGGTGAAATTAAGTTTAAACGATAATTGGAACAAATTTATTGAACAATTTTCAACGTTAGATGTGTATTATTCACAGGAATACAGTAATTTATCTTCTGCTATTGAAAACGGTGCTGCAGAAGCCGTTTTTTATGAAAACGATGATGGGAAAATATTCTATCCGTATATTAAGAGGAAAATTGATTTAAATGAAGAGTATTTAGATATCGTAACTCCTTATGGTTATGGGGGCCCCGTATTAGAGGGGGATCAAAATGCAATTAAAATGTTTTATCGCCAATTTAATGAATATTGCACAGATAACAAAATCATTACAGAGACCGTTAGATTACATCCTTTACTAAAAAATGATGCATATATGAAGGATGTCATGCATGTGGAATATATTAGAAAAACAACTGCAGTAGACTTAACTCTTTCATTAGAAGAAATCAGAAAAAATTACACATCTAACAATAAAAGGAATATCAAAAAAGCAAATAAGGAAGGAGTTAACGTTTTTATTTCAAACAATCATAAAAAAGATATAGATATTTTTATTGATTTATACTATGAAACAATGAATCGAAATAACAGCTTAAGTTATTACTATTTCGATAGATCTTATTTTTACCGTCAGATGGAAGAAATGCTGCTTTGTAAACCCTATCTCTTACTTGCAGAGTATAAAAATCAAATAATAGGAGGAATATTATTACTAATTGGCAATGAATATGCCCATTATCATTTAGGAGCTTCGAAAACAGAATATTTATCTTTAAGGCCAAATAATTTGCTGTTTGACGCGATGATAGAGTTCTCTAAGTCATGTGGATCAAAATTACTGCATTTAGGAGGGGGATATCAAGAAAATGATAGTCTCTTTAAATTCAAAACTTCATTTACAAATAATAACAATTATAATTATTTTCTAGGTAAAAACATATTAAATGAAAAAATTTATAAAGAGTTATCTCAAATTGCAGCAAAGAACCTTTCGCCAATCAGCGATAGCAGTTATTTCCCTCTTTATAGAAGGAAAAATTGATACGGATACTGATTCTTTTATTCAAGACTATCTTTCCGGCATAGGGTCCATTTCTTCTTTTTCTTTCATTTTCCGCTAATTAACTCCTAAAAACACACAACCCTTTTTTCCCTTTTCTCAATACTATATAGCATAAGCTTATAAACTTACCCTCTTTTATTCAGTGAGACATGGTCTATGTTTATGGAAAAGATTATGTCTATTTTTTGTTATAAAGCAGTTAGAAGATTGAATCAAATCATTAAATGATCTTCGTACTTGTGAAATTTATAAAAGGAGAAATGAGAATGGCGTTCTATGCATATGTAGCATATGTAGCAAATGAGATTGATGATACGGTTTCTGTGGTTGAAACGAAAAATAATACAGTTGTGGGCAGTCCGATAACCGTTGGTTCCGACCCTAAGGGGATTGCTATTACACGAAATGGAAAATTTGTATATGTGGCAAATTTTAGTGATGATACAGTTTCTGTCATCGACACGAAAACAAACACCCTGGCAGTGAGGTCCATAGAGGTTGGTAATGGTCCCGTTGGAATAGCTATCACACCGAATGGATTGTTTACTTATGTAACAAATAGTTTAGATGATACGGTTTCAGTGATCCAAATGAAAACAAACACCGTAGTGGGGAGTCCTATAGGGGTTGGGACTGGACCTAGTGCAATCGCAATCGCCCCGAATGGAAGAGCCTATGTGACGAACAGTTTAGACAATACGGTTTCAGTGATAGATACGAGAACCAACATCATAATAGGGAGTCCGATAACCGTTGGTGCTGGCCCTGGTGCGATCGCAATCACCCCGAGCGGAAGATTTGTGTATGTGGCCAACAGTTTAGACGATACAATTTCAGTGATCGACACAAGAAGCAACAAAGCAGTGGGGAACCCGATAACGGTTGGTGCTGGGCCTGGTGCGATCGCAATCATCCCGAGCGGAAGATTTGCGTATGTGGCTAACAATTTAGACGATACAGTTTCAGTAATCGATACGAGGACCAACACAGTAGTGGGGAGCCCGATAACGGTTGGTGCCGGTCCTGGCGCAATCGCGATAACAAGAAATGGAAGATTTGCTTATGTGACGAATCGTTTAGACGATACAGTTTCAGTGATCGATACGAAAACCAATATCAAAACAGGAAGTCCGATCCCGGTTGAAGGAGGTCCAATTGGAATAGGGATTACACCAATACCAATTGCAGTTTCTGAACAAAGTCAATCTCCCTATCAAATTGCAGCGAGAGGGTTGACTATTCCATGGGCTTTAGAGATTTACAACGATACCTTTTATGTGACAGAAAGACCTGGAAAACTGGCAGCCATAAAGGGGGGAACAGTGACACGGCAATCACTGGCTTTATCAAAACCGATAAGGGTTATTGGTGAGGGCGGCTTATTAGGTTTTGTATTAGGTCCCAATTTTGTGACAAACCAAACCGCTTATTTGTATCACACTTATGAAGTGCAAGGGAAGATTTATAATCGCGTGATTTCAGTGAAATTAAGCGGTACTGCCTGGATTGAGCAAAAAGAGCTTCTGGCAGGAATCCCCGGCGGATCAACTCATAATGGGGGAAGAATCGCTATCGGACCTGATGAAAGACTTTATGTCACGACTGGAGAAGCGGGAGTTCGGGCACTAGCTCAGGATTTAAACAGTCTGGGAGGCAAGATTTTACGGATGAACCTTGATGGAACGATCCCTGCAGATAACCCTTTTCCCGAATCTTATATTTATTCATACGGACATCGGAATCCGCAAGGTTTAGCCTGGGATCATAATGGACAATTGTATAGTTCTGAACATGGACCGTCTGGAGAAAACGGCTGGCGGGGACATGATGAAATAAATAAAATCCTGCCTGGGAAAAATTATGGCTGGCCATTGATTTTTGGAGATCAGCAGAGAGCGGGGATGGAAAGTCCGTTATTTCAATCCGGCGACAGTACATGGGCTCCATCAGGGCTTGCCTATCATAATGGAAGTCTGTATGTGGCAGGTCTAAGAGGAGCTCAAATCCGAAAATTTAACCTCTTGAGTAAACAAGAGTCAATTGTTTTAAGCGGATTAGGCAGGCTAAGGAACATCACATTTAAAGGTAACACGGCATACGTGTTAACCAATAATCGTATTGAAAGCGGAAAAAGTGATGACTGGTTAATTTCAACAGATCGATTATAGATGAAATGGGTTTGGGGTAAAAAATAAAGAATCATGTTCATATGGTTCTAGTATGGCTCCATTTTTTAAGCCTTAGTTGATAGTATTAATCTTCAGCAAGTAGAAAAGAGCGAAACCGTGTTTCGCTTTTTGTTTTATAGCAGACAACATCAGAATTAGAAGATTGTCTTTTTAAAAAGAAGTGAATTTTTATCTGCAGAAGATTAATAGGAGAGCGGAATGTTTGATTAGGATTGTCTGTTTTTTTGTTAAATCGTCTGGAGGAATTATTGACCGGCGTGTAAACAGCTTGCACTTTCCATCAATCTTCTTTAAGATAAAATACAGTCAATCTGTTTGTGTATTGATTGCTCAGTTATGAACAAAAATGAAACAACTTATGAAAACATATGTAAATAGCCTGTAAATAGATTGCTTACGTTTTCATAGTATCGTATCATTATGTACATGCATAGCTTTTGTGATGAGAGTTTATTGCCCGTAATTACGGGATAAATTGAAAATTGGTGACATTTTACTTTGAAAATTGTAAATGCTAATTATACATAGATAGGAATTTGAAGGAGTGTAATAAAATGAATAATATTACAATTTATGATGTAGCCCGTGAAGCAAATGTTTCAATGGCTACTGTCTCCCGGGTTGTAAACGGCAATCCGAATGTAAAACCGACAACACGGAAGAAAGTATCAGAAGCAATTGATCGCCTCGGCTATCGCCCGAATGCAGTTGCTCGCGGACTTGCAAGTAAAAAAACGACAACAGTAGGCGTTATTATTCCTGATATTTCAAGCACTTTTTATGCTGAGCTTGCACGGGGTATTGAAGACATTGCCACAATGTACAAGTACAACATCATTTTGAGCAATTCTGATCAAAATCGTGATAAAGAATTGCACTTGCTTAATACAATGCTCGGCAAACAAGTAGACGGCATAGTTTTCATGGGCGGAAATATTACCGATGAGCATGTAGAAGAATTTAAACGTTCTCCTGTACCTATTGTGCTTGCAGCTTCAGTTGATGTGAATGAGGTAACTCCATCTGTCAATATTAATTATGAACAGGCAACGTTTGATGCTGTTTCCATGCTGATTGAAAAAGGGCATAAACGCATCGGATATGTGACCGGTCCTATGGAAGAGCCAATCAACAAAGAGATGAAGATGAACGGATACCGCCGCGCACTTACAGAAGCAGGCATTGACGTGGATGAAGATTTAATTACTGAAGGCGACTATACTTATGATTCAGGTCTTGAAGCATTCGAAAAGATAAACGAATTAACAGATAAACCAACAGCTATTTTTGCCGGCACAGATGAAATGGCATTGGGTGTTGTACATGCAGCTCAGGATAATGGCTATGTGATTCCGAATGATATTGAGATCATCGGGTTTGATAATACAAAATTAGCAACGATGGTTCGTCCTCAATTAACAACAGTTGTTCAGCCGACATACGATATTGGCGCTGTTGCTATGCGTCTTCTGACTAAGCTGATGAACAAAGAAGAAGTGGAAAATCATATTGTTGAGCTTCCGCACCGCATTGAAATCAGACAATCAACTAAAGCATAATAACACAAAAAGAGCATTGGCTTAGCCGATGCTCTTTTTGTTATGTTTCAAAAAAACCATACAAATAGTAAAAGCATCGATTTTTTCGGTCCATGCTTTCTCTTTAAGATAGGCTCTTTCTGTCTTTTCCCTGATTTTGCCTGAGAGGATAAAGAGCTTTCGCCACAGTTTGAGCGTTTTTTTCTTCGATTTCAAGTTTCCTGGGAATGGCTTTATATTGATCCTTGCTGTCTTCCCAGACAGAGGGGAGGGTAACGGGTGCTTCCGGCTGCCAGCGTTTGATCCATTCCTCAGGAAGCGGTCCGGCTGCAGTCTGCTGTTTCATCTGCAGCCAGATCATCGCCCAGGCTCTCGGGACGACTCTCCAGATATCATAGCCTCCCCCACCAACTGCAATCCATTTCCCGCCGCAGTACTGATCTGCGACTTCCTGAGCGATTTTAGGAATTTCCTTGAAAATCGCTGTTGTCGTTGCAAAATGGGTCAGTGGATCATAGAAATGCGCATCTGCTCCATTTTGAGTAATAATGACATCAGGCTTGAAGAACGCTGCAATCTCCCTAATGGACTGTCTGTAGGCATCGATCCATGATTCATCTTCTGTAAAAGCATCAAGCGGAATGTTAAAAGAGTAGCCGTATCCCTGTCCCGCACCCCGTTCGGTCACATTGCCTGTCCCAGGAAATAAATAGCGGCCGGTTTCGTGAATGGATAACGTGCAGACGCTTGGATCATCATAAAACGTCCATTGCACGCCATCCCCATGATGAGCATCTGTGTCAATGTACAAAACTTTTGCCTGATATTTTTCCTGAATAAACTTGATGGCGACAGAGCTGTCATTGTAAATGCAAAAGCCTGAAGCTTTTCCGCGGAAGCCGTGGTGAAGACCGCCTCCGAGATTAAGAGCACGTTTAGCTTTACCTTCCATTACTTGTTCGACTGCAGTAAGAGTGCCTCCGACAAGCAGTGCGCTTGCTTCGTGCATGTTTTTAAAAATAGGTGTATCCTCGGTGCCGATGCCGTAATTAAGCGCTTCTTTTGGATCCAGTTCTCCAGACCCTGCTTTTTTGACAGCGTCTATGTACTTTTTATCGTGAACAAGAGCAAGTTCTTCATCCGTCGCCATTCTTGGTGCAGCCAGTTCATCATCTGACAATGCGTTCATCTTTTTCAGAAGGTCATATGTTAATTCCACCCGGAGCTGATTGAACGGGTGATCCTGGCTGAATTTATATTGCTGAAAAAGAGGAGAATAGATGAAAATATTTTCTTTCATGATGAAATCCCCGGGATGTTAGGCCATAAAACGGTATATCCTTCTTTATTAAGCTCATCGATCAGGGCCATGGGGTTCATTGTCTGCACTCTGAATACGAGAACTTTGAACCGCTCGTCTTTGTCAGGATAAACAAGAACACTGGCAATGTTTACTTTGCTTTTTCTGAAAACATCAGATACCTCAGACAGCATGCCGGCAACATTCGGGACCTTGACCTCGATTTGTGAGCCGGGCTGATTCGCTCCTGTCAGCTGAACGAAGGTATGGAGCAGATCTGTTTCTGTGACAATTCCCACAAGTTTCCCGTGCTTAATAATAGGCAGGCAGCCAATTTTGTGCTCATAAAAAATAGAAGAAATCTCTTCGACAAAATCAAGAGGATGACCAGTAATAGCATCTGTTTTCATGATTGATTTTATTGGTTTATTCAAGGTGTCTTTATTTTCACTCAGCTGAAAGATTGAAGGACTTGCATCTTTAATGTCACGGTCGGACACAATCCCCGCCAGCAGGTCATTTTCAGCTACGATCGGGATATGGCGGATTCGGTGTTCAGCCATTTTATTAATTGCTTCTGCAATGGTTGCATCAGGTGTCAGTGTCACAATATCTTTTTTCATGATTTGTTCAACTATCATACATAAAACCCCTTTGTTTTAAAACGTGAACGAAAGAAGATCAGTACATAAACCGGTTTTTAAATCTGAGCTGATCAAACTGCTGAATTGAATCCTGATTCACTCTTTTTCCGATTTTAGCCATTAGGCAATTTGCGGGGTGGGAGCTGATTTCGGGTTCATCTGTTGCATACCACTCCAAGCCGCCGGCATTCATCATTTTCTCCATCACTTTCCGGTATTCCCACACATTAAGTCCTGTGCCTTTTAAATCCCAGTGCCAATAATATTCTGTGGTGATGGTAATATAGTCTTCCATTGCATCATCCATCATGGAGACCCTGAGGAGGGTTTTTCCGACAGAATAACCGCGGTATTCAGGAATAACCTCGATTGCGCCAAGTTCAATTAGGTTTTCCATCTTGCCTTCTGACCATCTCTCCAGTGGATCTGGATATAAATATGTAACATACCCGACAATGGTATGGCGATTTCTTGCTATAATAATTCGTCCTTCGGGAAGAGCAGCTATTTCAATCAAAGCTTTGTGCTGCTGCTCTGGCTGCCTGAAAGCTACCAGATCATGATGAAATTCAAGACCTGCCAGTTTCTCGGCTTTTATTGGACCTTCGATAATGAGCGGCCCATAAGGAGTTTTAATCTCTTTTGCGTTATAGGTTTTAGGATGTTCCATTCATTCACCGCCTTCTATTGATGCTGGATTTAAATCTATTATACTAGAAAATCAGGTGAATGAAGCGGTTACATTTAAAAACTGTGATTTTTTTAAAAATTGAGAAAAGATAGAATCTGTTCTATAATAGAGAATGTATATACTGAACAAGGGGGAGTTAAAGATGAAGTTGGAAGCGCTGCCAGCAGCAAAGGGGAACCACAATCTCGAAGACTATGCAAAAGCCTATGAAAATTTTGATTGGGCAGAAGCAGAAAAGCATTTATCGTGGTCTGAAACAGGAAGAATTAATGCTGCATACGAAGCAATTGACAAACATGCAGAATCTTTTCGGAAAAACAAGGTTGCCTTGTATTACCGTGACCCTGAAAGAGAAGAAAAGTATACGTTTAAAGAGATGAAAGATTACTCAAATAAAGCAGGAAACATTCTTCGTCAATGTGCAGATGTAGAAAAAGGCGACCGTGTTTTCGTCTTTATGCCAAGAACTCCTGAATTGTATTTTACGGTGCTTGGTGCGATAAAGCTCGGAGCCATTGTCGGTCCTTTATTTGAAGCGTTTATGGAGGGAGCTGTGAGCGACCGCCTTCAGGACAGCGAAGCTAAAGTCATTGTAACAACTCCAGAGCTTCTTGATAGAGTTCCGTTTAATGATCTTCCGGCTCTCAAGCATGTTGTGCTTGTAGGGGAGAATGTTCATGAAGATGGTCCATACATAGATTTCTTGACAAGAATGAAGACAGCAAGCAATAAGCTTGAAATAGAATGGGTAGAAAAAACAGATGGCCTGCTGCTCCATTATACATCCGGTTCAACCGGCAAGCCGAAAGGGGTTCTGCATGTTCATCAGGCGATGATTCAGCATTATCAGACAGGCAGCTGGGTCCTTGATTTAAAAGAAGATGATGTTTATTGGTGCACAGCCGATCCAGGATGGGTCACAGGGACCGTTTACGGGATCTTTGGACCTTGGCTGCACGGAGCGTCAAACGTTATCGTAGGGGGCAGATTTAAGCCTGAACAGTGGTATGAAACAATTCAAAATTATGGAGTAACAGTTTGGTACAGTGCACCAACTGCTTTCAGGATGCTGATGGGTGCTGGAGACGAGCTTGTGAAACAGTTTGACCTCAGTTCATTGAGACACATCTTGAGCGTTGGGGAACCGTTAAATCCTGAAGTTGTCAGATGGGGCGTAAAAGTCTTTGACAACCGTATTCATGATACATGGTGGATGACAGAAACGGGAGCACAGGTAATCTGCAACTATCCGTCCATGGAAATCAAGCCAGGGTCAATGGGTAAACCAATTCCGGGCATCCAGGCTGCAATTGTTGATGACCAGGGCAATGAAGTTCCGCCATACCGCATGGGAAATCTGGCGATTAAAAAAGGCTGGCCTTCCATGATGCATACTATCTGGAACAACAAAGAAAAGTACGAATCTTATTTTATGCCAGGAGACTGGTATGTGTCCGGGGACTCAGCCTACAAGGATGAGGACGGCTATTTCTGGTTCCAGGGCAGAATTGATGATGTCATCATGACATCAGGTGAGCGCGTTGGTCCATTTGAGGTTGAAAGCAAGCTTGTCGAGCATCCTGCGATTGCTGAAGCTGGAGTAATCGGAAAGCCGGATCCTGTCCGCGGTGAAATTATTAAAGCGTTCGTTGCGCTTCGGGACGGGTACGAAGCGACAGATGAACTTAAAGAGGAAATCCGCAATTTTGTTAAAAAGGGGCTTGCTGCTCATGCAGCACCGCGTGAAATTGAATTCCGCGATAAACTGCCAAAAACACGAAGCGGAAAAATTATGCGCCGCGTCTTAAAAGCGTGGGAGCTCGATTTGCCGACTGGCGATTTGTCGACAATGGAAGATTAATAGAATAAGATGAAAAAAGCTTGCAGATATCTGCAAGCTTTTTTAGTATAGGTCACTTTCATTCTTAATCTGATTCAGGATGTTTCTGCAGGTCAGCCATTTGGTTTTTCTTCTTTTGGAGGAGTTTCTTCCTCATTATCCGCCGGCTTCTCCGGAGGTTTAGGGTCCGGTTTCGGATCGGCTGGTTTTGGATCTTTTGGCTTAGGATCCGCTGGCTTTGGTTCAGCCGGTTTCGGATCTTTAGGTTTAGAATCAGCAGGCAATGCTTTGGGCTTTTGAGCTTGATAAGATCCGCTCGTTACAGTAGCAGATGCAGGTGATTCTCTTCCCGCTACATCTACTGCCACTACATAGTAGGCAGCAGGTGAACCTCCTATTGATGCAGAAAGACTTTTTGAAGCAGGAATGCTCGCTACTTTTTTGAAGTTCTTAGAGAAGTTTCCAGCAGCATAAACGCGGTAGCCTACAACATCAGAATCACCGCTTGAATTCCAGTTCAGGCGGCCGCTGCCGATTCTTACTCCGGATACTTGTGATGGAGCAGATCCGTTGTCCCGAATTTCATTTCCATCTGTAACAACAATATTGCCCCAATTTGTTTTATTTGGCAGCAATTCTTTTAAATCGCTGAAGCTGCTCAAATTATGCTTTTGCAGAATTTCTTTTTTCAGCATCACACCTTGCTGAACGAATTCTGAAGGAGCAGAAGGAGGTACCTTATAAGCTCTGTCTTTTACAAATACGTATTTCCCTGATGTTAAGCTGTCATCGTTTTTTGTTGGAACAAACTTCGCATTAAAGAGGTCTGTTGCAACTAGCCCTGCTTGCTGGCACATTTTAGACGGCAGATCTCCAGAGAGAGCGCAGTACGATTTTTGAACGATTCCGCCGGGCATTTTAAAGGTTTCTTTCGGTGCGATGAGCCCCGGATTCACATCATGAGCTGCATTCATCAGTTTTGACCATAAAAGTATGTTTCGGCGGCTGTAAGACATGCCCTTATAATCTTTTTGAACAGATTTGGGAGTATCGTATCCGATCCAAGTTCCAAATGAAACATTCGGATTTGTGCCTACAAACCATATATCCTTATAATCTTGGCTGGTTCCTGTTTTTCCTGCCCAGTCTGCGCTGAATGACAGGTAGTTCTTTGCGGATGAACCCGTTCCTTGTTTGATAACATCGCGCATCATGTCGATTGTTAAATAGGATGTTTGAGGAGTAAATACATCTACTGCTTTTGATTTGTGCTGATAAATGACTTCACCTGATTTTGTCTCAATTTTTTCAATGAGATAAGCATCGATAAACTTTCCGCCATTTGCAAATGTTGCATAGGCGTTTACGTTTTCTTCGACGGTAATGCCATTAGTCAAGCCCCCGATTGAAGTAGCTGGACCGCCGTCGGCTTTAGAGATAGTTGTGACTCCCATTTTCTTTAAATAGTTGAGAGGATTCTGATCCATCACTTTTATATATGACTTGATGGCAGGTATATTATATGACTTTTCAAGTGCATAGCGGGCACTTGTAAATCCGTGGAAGCGGCCGTCAAAATTCTTAGGGTTCCATTCGCCGATTTGCATCGGTACATCTGCAAGAACAGATCCAGGCTGGATGGCGCCGGTTTCCATTGCTGGAGCATAGGCAAGCAGCGGCTTCATCGTTGATCCATTCGATCTCGGCGTATCCATCGCGTGATTAACCTGTTCTCTTTTATGATTTCTTCCCCCGACGAAACTGATGATTTTTCCTGTTTTATTCTCAATTAAAACAGCACCAACCTCAACGGGCTCCTGAACTTGTATTTTCTTCCCCGTATCTTTGTCTATTTTCACTTCAGGTTTATCGCTGCCGTAGTATTCATACGATTCAGCGATGGTTTTCATTTTGTCGTAGATATCTTTTTGAATAGTTGTATGGATTTTATAGCCGTTTTGCCTTAAGTTACGGTCAGCAAGTGCTTTGTATTCTGCGTATAATTCTTTGTTTTCTTTCAGTTCATCCATTTTATGGCCGTCTGATTCGGCAAGCTGCGTTAAAATAATATCAGTAGCGCGCTCTTCGATTTCATAAGTCAGCCAAGGATATTGTTCAATAGAGGAAGGCTTGGCTTTGGCCAGGCTTTTTCTTAAATCAAATTTGCTTGCTTCGTCGTATTCTGCTTGCGTGATGAAGCCTTTTGCATACATGCGTCTAAGAACCGTTTTCATTCTGGATGTGCCGGCATCGAGGTTTTCCTTTATTTCACCTCTGTTTGTAAATGGAGTATAGCCGAATGGACTCTGAGGAAGTCCTGCAATAAAAGCGGATTGGGGAAGGGATAAATCCTTCGCATCCACACCAAATATCCCTTGTGCAGCGGCCTGTACACCGGCAATATTTCTGCCGGAAGCGTTTCTTCCTAAGTCTGCTACATTCAGATAAGCCTCCAAAATTTCCTCTTTTTCAAAGAAGCGCTCAAGTCTGAGAGCAAGCAGGATTTCTTTGGCTTTGCGGTCAAAAGAAACTTCATCTGTAAGAATTTGATTTTTTATCAGCTGCTGAGTGAGCGTGCTTCCCCCGGAACGGTTGGAGGAATTTGTTACTTCTTGAAAAAGGGCACGCATTATCGCTTTAGGGACAACCCCGTCATGTTCGTAGAAAAACTCGTCCTCTGTAGCGATGACAGCATTTTTTACATGCTTTGAAATATCATCAATCTTTACTTCCTGCCGTTCAATATCCGCACGGAGCTTCCCTAAATACACAGAATCGGAAAAATAGATCTGTGAGGTTTCTTCAAAATTATAAATATCTTTTTTCATGGAACTATAAGTGCGGAGAGGTTCATCTTTAACAAGCGATGCAAAATAACCTGCGCCGATTCCGCCGCCAAATGATGCGGCAATTAAACCGATGACAAAAAAGATCAGCATCAGGTTCCAGACGACACCGTATGTAATATTAAACCCTTTAACTGTTCTATGTTTGTAAGGCATAAATTTGCTGTACCAAGTTTTGAATTTATCCATTTATGTATCATCCCCCTATACAATCCTCTCAATTATATCATATAAAAACAGTACTTTTGTATGATTATGTCAGATATTGATGAATCGTTTGACAAGTGTAATTCTATATGGTAAAAAAGATTTATTAGAATTTTAAATGCTTTGAATGGAATAAGTAGTGAACATCTCCCTGTTTTAGAAAGCTGATGGCCGATGAAAATCAGTACAAAGATGAATCATGAATTACCTCCAGGAGCTTCTTTTGTGAAAGGCTGAAAGGCCAAATAGCGAAAGACGGTCAGAATGCCGTTATATATGCCGAGATAGGAATCAGTATGTCTTTTTCCTAAGTAGGGTGGTACCGCGTAATCACGCCCCTTCATTTATGAAGGGGCGTTTTTGTATATTTATGAAAAAAAGGAGAGTGTCAGAATGAGTGAATTACTGAAGGATCTTCAGTTCAGAGGACTAATTAATCAAATGACAGACGAAGAAGGCCTGAAAAAGGTTCTTGATGAGGAGTCTGTAAAATTATATACCGGATTTGACCCGACAGCAGACAGCCTGCATATCGGCCATCTGCTTCCAATCTTAACTCTTCGCCGTTTCCAGCAGGCAGGGCACCGTCCGATTGCTCTGGTAGGGGGAGCAACAGGGATGATTGGAGATCCTTCCGGCAAAAAAGCAGAACGTACGCTGAATACATCTGATATCGTCAAAGAATGGTCAGATAAAATTAAAAACCAGCTGTCACGTTTCCTTGATTTTGATCCTTCAGGCAAAAATCCTGCCGTTCTTGCAAACAACTTCGACTGGATTGGTTCTATGGATCTGATTACATTCCTGAGAGATGTGGGCAAAAACTTCGGCATTAACTACATGCTTGCTAAAGATACGGTTGCATCAAGAATTGAATCCGGTATCTCATACACAGAATTCAGCTACATGATTCTGCAATCATACGACTTTTTGAACCTTTACAGAACAGAAGGCTGCAGACTTCAGGTTGGAGGAAGCGATCAGTGGGGAAACATCACAGCAGGCCTTGAGCTGATCCGCAAATCAGAAGAAAATGCAAAAGCATTCGGTTTAACTGTACCGCTTGTAACAAAATCAGACGGCACGAAATTCGGCAAAACAGAAGGCGGCGCCATCTGGCTGGATAAAGAAAAAACAACTCCTTACGAGTTCTACCAGTTCTGGATCAATACAGATGACCGCGACGTCATCAAATACATCAAATTCTTCACATTCCTTTCTCATGAAGAAATCGATTCACTGGAGCAGCAGCTGACAGATGCGCCGGAAAAACGCGCAGCACAAAAAGCACTCGCTGAAGAAATGACAAAGCTTGTGCATGGTGAGAAATCACTCGACCAGGCGATTAAGATTTCACAGGCGCTGTTCAGCGGCAACATCAAAGAGCTGACTGGCGACGAAATTGAACAGGGCTTCAAAGACGTTCCTGCCTTTACAGTAGAAGAGAACGAAATCGGACTGATTGACCTTTTAGTCAGCGCCAAAATTTCACCTTCCAAACGCCAGGCGAGAGAAGACGTGTCAAATGGAGCGGTTTACATTAACGGCGAACGTGTTCAGGAAACTGACAAAGTTCTCGGAGCCGAAGACCGTATTGACGGTAAATTCACCGTCATCCGCAGAGGGAAGAAGAAGTACACGCTGATTCAGTATAAATAATGAGAAAGCCTCTATTTTATAGGGGCTTTTTTTCTTTCCAAAAATTACACTCCAAATCCTCACCCGAAAAGTTGTAAACGAACATGTGTTTGCATATAATATAGGGAGAGAAAAGGAGCTGACAACATGAAAGGATTATTTGAGAGGTCGATAAATCAGAAGCTTCCGATTGAATTTATTTATCTTTCTGAAAAAGGTGCTCTGACCCAGAGAACAATTGCTGTTAGGGAAATTCGCGGCAGCTATGTGAAGGCGTACTGTTTTTCAAAGCAGCAGGTGAGGATCTTTAAAATAGAAAACATTTTGTCCGCCGGTGTGAAGGGGAAACGAGTGAATTTTGCGTAGAAAAAAACCGGGTGGCGAATCAAACAAAAACTGCCTTTGTTCCATCTTAATAATAGATAAAATAAAGATAGTTTTCAGGCAAACCTAGTCTTTCTCTTTATGAATATTCTCTGTTCCTGCGTCCATCGCAGTCTTGTAATACCAGCATTTATGATGAATGATTACCATTGTCTTTTTCAGTTCTTCCATTTGAGCCTCTACACTTGCTTTACGTTCCATAAACATTTCATACCTCTGTTTTAACGTAGAATCTCCCTCAGAACACCAATCTATAAAAGCTTTAATTTCTTTTATGGGCATTCCAGTAGATTTCAGGCATTCAATAATTCTTAAAGCTTCAATATCTGATTCCTTAAACACTCTTGTACCGCCGGGTGTTCGTTCTACAAAGGGCATCAGGCCTTCCTTGTCATAATAGCGCAAAGTATATACGGTAAGGTTTAATTTCTGTGCTGCTTCTCCAATGGAATAAGTATTCATACTTTATCTCCTCCAGTATAAATTTAAACCTATAGTTAACTTGAGATTTGTGAATTGAATCGTATCACGAGCTGTTTTGTGTGTCAAAGAAGTCATTTAATTGTGCAGTGCAGATCTATATTTTACTCTTGACCTAGAGTTAACTATAAGGATTAACATGAAGACAGCAGGGGAGAAATAAGGAAGTCGTAACGTATTCAATTGTATTGACAAGGAGGATTATAATGGACATTCATGATTTTCTGGCGCACTTAAACCGGAGAGAAGCGGTGGAGGGACAATCTGAGATGTATCAGCTGATGCATACATTTTCTCAGGACGCAATGAAGATAACAACTGAGTTAAACGGAGGTTACCGTACTCCCCAAGAAGTTCAGGAACTGTTTTCGCAGTTGATTGGTAAACCGGTGGATCCTTCATTTGCATTGTTCCCGCCATTTTATACGGATTTCGGGAAAAACATTCATGTGGGCAAGAACGTTTTTATCAACTCAGGCTGCCGCTTTCAGGATCAGGGAGGAATTACTATTGGGGATGGGGCTCTAATTGGGCATAATGTTGTGCTGGCTACTCTTAATCACGACATCGATCCCGGAAAACGCAGCACTTTGCATCCTGCTCCAATTACAATTGGCACCAACGTCTGGATAGGTGCAAATGCTGCAATCCTTCCAGGTGTAACCATAGGCGATGGCGCAATTATTGCTGCTGGTGCAGTTGTAACAAAGGATGTTCCGCCAAATATAATTGCAGGCGGTGCCTGCGAAAAGGATAAAGAAAATAGAACCTGATCATGATTAAATCAGACCTGTGAAATTCTTCTATATGGGGTGCCGGAATATGAGAATCGCATTCTTCTTTTTGTTTCTCTGCAGCTTTGCCCTGACTGCCTGTACCGGCAGTGAAAGGGAGCTTAGCCGAGAAAATTCACTTCAGGAAACAGGGAAAAGTGACATGACAGATCAAATGATAGATGTGACACTGAAAATTGGCGACCAGGTATTTTCTGCAAAGCTTTATCATCATCAAACGGCCCTGGCATTCGTCGAGAAACTGCCCCTGAGTATTAATATGAACGATCATAATCGCAATGAAAAATTCTACAACTTTCCATATGCGCTCCCTGAAGATTCCGTAAGGCCAGGGGAGATTCACGCAGGAGATATTATGCTGTATGGAGATAACTGTCTTGTGCTGTTCTATGAAAGTTTCTCAAGTACTTATCGCTATACAAGAATGGGATTTATTGAGGACGCAGAGCGTTTTGCTCAAGCTGCAGGAGCGGGAGGTGTAACTGTTGCTTTTGATCTGGCTGAAAACAGGAAGTAACATGCATGGATAAAAGAAGAAAAATGGATTAGATAGTTAACTGCAGGAAAAAAATTTACTGGATAGAACAGAGTGGACATGCAGTATTATTTAATCAATAAAGGAGAAATTAGATTAAGTATTTAAAAGTATTTATAAGGAGTAAATGATGTTCAATAAAAAAGATAAAAAAGCTAATAAACGTTTTGATGAAAAGTTGATACAAACTTCTCAGCAGGGGAGCCTAATATCTATATGGGTTGATCGTCAAACAGGTGTTAACTATTTATACACATGGAGTGCGCAAGGTTGCACTCTCACACCTTTGTTAGACGAGAATGGCAAAGTAATAGTGGAACAGATAGAAGCTAATTGATAATTGTACGTTTAAAGCAATCCTTCATTAAAGAAGATTGCCTTTTACTATCTCTGCAACTGTAAGCGTGATTAGAAGCTGTTTAAATAAAGAAGAATATTTAACAAAAGAGTATCACTTATTGCGCAGTATAAATATACTGTTTAGGAAATATTAAGATATAGTGGGCAGGTCATGTCATACCTAAAAATAAACAAAAAACCCTAGACCTTGATTTAACAAGGTTTCTAGGGTCTTTTGCATTGCTCTTTAAGGAGCAAATTAATTAACGAGAGTAGAACTCAACGATAAGAGCTTCGTTAATTTCAGCAGGCAATTCAGAACGCTCTGGTAAGCGAGTGAAAGTACCTTCTAATTTGTCAGCATCGAAAGTTAAGAATTCAGGAACGAAGTTGCTTACTTCGATTGATTCTTTAACGATGTCAAGGTTACGTGATTTTTCACGTAAAGTGATTGTTTGACCTGGTTTCACTTGGAATGATGGAATGTCTACGCGGCTTCCATCAACCATGATGTGACCATGGTTAACGATTTGACGTGCCTGACGGCGAGTGCGGGCTAAACCAAGACGATAAACAACGTTGTCTAAACGAGACTCAAGAAGAATCATGAAGTTTTCACCGTGTTTACCAGTCATTTTAGCAGCTTTGTCAAATGTGTTGCGGAATTGACGCTCGTTCACACCGAACATGTGGCGAAGCTTTTGTTTTTCTTGTAATTGTAAGCCGTACTCAGATAGTTTTTTGCGTTGAGTCGGGCCGTGCTGACCTGGCGCGAATGGACGCTTTTCTAATTCTTTACCTGTTCCGCTTAATGAAATTCCCAAACGACGGGAAAGTTTCCAACTTGGACCTGTATAACGAGACATATATGTCTCCTCCTTACATGTTTTTATTTGGCATAAAATAAAAACAGACTGACCCTGAACTGACATGCACATTTTGTTTTCATATATCCTCGCTCCAGCAGCAGAGAGTTACACGATACACCTCACAATGGAGGAACAAAATGAAATCACAGCAGTGGTATCAATAGGCTGCGAATATTTATTTTACACAACGAATATTATATGATTTTAATAATATAAAGTCAAGCGACCATTCGAAAAAAGTGAGGAGTGGAAGTTTAGAAAAACACATTTAATAGATAAATTGGAAAAAATTCTATGATATACTGAAATGAATAATGCAGGATTTGACAGTACGGGGGATTTTTGTGATACATCTATCAGATTATACGTTAATGTCTATTAAGAGTCTTTTCTTTGATTATATCAGCAGTGAATGCCTGCAGAACAGCAAAAAGCATGAAGATTATTTTGTCTGCACCCTGCAAAAAGCAATGGAATCAGAGGATGCTGCTCTTTTTAAATATGAAAATCATAAATATGTTCTGCTTGCTTCAACAGCCGGGTTCTATCAATGCGATCGATTTATTAATCAGCAGGAACGGATTGAAATGCATGATCACGTGGCGGAGCTTTTAATCCCTGGTGAATATCTTATCGTTATAAAGATAAAGAAGCATGCTTTCAGCAAGGAATTCTACGAAAAACTGCATAGTGAATGCGAACAATTCCTTTCCTATTTTATCAGAATGTCCAATAAAATGGAGAGTGACGCTAAATATAAATCTCTGTATCAGCTGACAGAAAAGCTTCATTCGACAATGAATAAGGACGAGGTATTGGATCAGCTGATTGATTCCCTTCAAACGATGTTTCCTGCCTATCTTTTTTATCTGTTTCTGTCACAGGATAATGACAACAAACAAAATTTGCCGATTAAAAGCCTGAATTACGATGGAAATTACGGCAATGAAAAAGCGATGGAGGCGTATTTGTCAGGTGATGTGCAGTGGAAGCTGTATGAACATTCAAATCATCTTGTTGTTTATGCTCCTCTTAGAGGAAAGCAGGGGGTTTACGGAGTTTTAGAAGCCACCAAGCAAAATCAGTCTCATTTAGACAAGGAAGTGATGCTGATTATTACATCTCTGGCAAAGGCTGCCGGTCATGCACTTGAAAATGCAAAGCTTTATGAACAATCAAAAAAGCTGGTTTCAGATCTGCAGCTTATTAATGAAACATCGCACCGGCTGAATAAAAACCTGAGGCTGGTTGAAACGATGACTTTCATGTCAGACCGAATCATGCGGTCATTTTCTGCTGAAGAGGTTGGCTTTTATTATATGAATAAGGAAGGGCAGCCCTGTATATTGCCGGGCAGTACGCCTTTTTTTCACAAAGGAGAATCAGAGCCTTATTTGAATTTGGTTCACAGCAAATTCAGCCGGCATCTAGAAGGGCTGTTTATCGGAGAAGTTAGTGGAAGCGACAAATCACAATTTTCATCTCTGATTGCTATACCGATGATTCAAAGCGAGCAGCTGAAGGGATTTGTCATTGTTCTTCATTCTGACTCTTATTACTTTACCTTTGAGATGTTTAAGCTGATGCAATCACTTATTCATCATTCTACGCTGGCGCTTATGAATTCCATGCTTCGGGAAGAGCTTGAAATGCTTGTAAAAACAGATCATTTAACCAATTTACATTCCCGCAGCTTCTTGGATGAGTCTGTACAGAGTTCTCTGGGTAAAGACAGTCAAGGAACGTTCATCCTTATGGACATAGATGATTTTAAGCTGGTGAATGATACATATGGACATCAAGTTGGAGATGAGGTTCTCATTCAAGTCGCAAGGATTATCAAAAGCAATATCCGTGAAGAAGATGTGGGTGCAAGGTGGGGCGGAGAAGAACTTGCGGTTTATTTGCCGCAGACGGATCTTGCAACAGGAATCTCAGTAGCGAACCGCATTGTTGGTTCCGTGCTGAAGGGTACAGATCCGACAGTCACTGTTTCTTGCGGAGTCGCTCATTGGAAGGATGGCCGGCATGATACACTGAAAAGAATTATCAGGCGTGCTGATAAGGCGTTATACAGTGCGAAAGAAAGCGGGAAGAACCGCGTCATTTTTCAGCAGGATATAGAGGCCGGATAAAAAAGATGTCATCTTAAAGAGGTGACATCTTTTTTATCTAATTAAGAAAGCGCTTTCAAAAACGATAGAACTATCATATGATAATGAATGTAAACAGAGAAGGGGGAGAGAACACTGGGGAAGGAATTCAGCTTTGAAACAAAAGTCATTCACGGTCAAAAACAAATGATGGACCCATATAACAGTTTGACGCCTCCGCTTTATCAAACAGCCACGTTTGTATTTGACCGGGCGGAAACAGGAGAAAAGCGTTTTGCGGGAGAAGAAGAAGGTCATATTTATTCCCGGTTAGGAAATCCGACTGTACAATTGGCAGAACAGAAAATCGCGGCACTTGAAGAGGCAGAAGCGGCTCTTGCTTTCGGTTCCGGTATGGGAGCTGTATCAGCGGTCCTCATGTCTATGGTCAAAACAGGTTCCCATATCCTATGTTCTAAAGGAATCTATGGATGTACGTTTGGATTGCTGAAAATGCTTGAAGAAAAATTCGGGATCACTTATTCATTTTCAGAATTGAACAGTATAGAAGAAATAGAAGCAGCCATTAAGCCGGAGACTTCATGCATCTATATTGAGACACCCATTAACCCTACTATGCAGCTGATTAATTTAGAAACAGTGACCGCTGCTGCAAAAGCACACGGATTAAAAGTCATTGTTGATAATACCTTTTGTTCACCATATCTGCAGCAGCCGCTTTTGCTGGGCTGTGATATTGTTCTGCACAGTGCAACAAAATATATCAGCGGCCATGGAGATGTGATTGGCGGTTTTGTTGCAGGCAAAAAAGATTACATTCACAAACTTGCCATGACGGAAAGAAAAGATATCGGAGCCATTATGTCTCCATTCGACGCCTGGCTGCTGCTCAGAGGATTAAAAACACTGCCTGTCCGAATGGACCGCCACTGTGAAAATGCAGGGGAAATTGCAAAGAGGCTGCTTGCACATCCATCCATTGAATATGTTACCTATCCATTTTTAGGAAATCCGGAGCAGGTTGCTCTTGCTAAAAAGCAAATGAAAAAAGGCGGAGGACTCATTACCTTTACTCTTAAAAACCATGATAAAGCAGCAGCACAGGCGTTTATCAACTCGCTGCGGCTGATAAAGATTGCCGTCAGTCTCGGGGATGCAGAGTCCTTAATTCAGCACCCTTCAACAATGACGCATTCCGTAGTTCCAGAGTTTGAAAGAATGCAAATGGGAATTGAAGATAATCTTGTCCGGCTGTCGGTAGGTCTTGAAAGCGTCGAAGATATTTGGGAAGATCTAGAACAGGCTTTAGAACGGAAATAAAATAAAGAGGCTGGGACAAAAGGGTTTCAGCAAAAGAAAAATCCGAACTATTATATGAAATTCCAACTTGAATTTCGTTTTAGTTCGGATTTTATACTTTAGATCTTTTCAAAAATATTCTTGCTGCCAGACTAAATGGTAGATACCTTAAGTGGAGCGGAAAGGAACGGACATTATTTATCATGAAAAACAATTCTTTTAATGGTTTTCGTACTATTCAAGGTTCGGCTTTCATTCAGGAGATGATTGCTATGTCCCAGCCTCTTGTTCTTGTTCACAAATAGTCTGTCAGAGCTTCAGTAAATTGCTCCAAGTAATCTTGATCGAGTTCGCTGAAACGATTTTTTACGGGGCTGTCGATATCAAGCACGCCTAACAGCTCTCCTTCTTTTACAATAGGAATAACGATCTCAGACTGTGATGCTGCATCACAGGCGATATGGCCAGGGAAAGCATGAACGTCAGCAATCCGTGCTGTTTTTTGATTGGCTGCAGCTGTTCCGCATACTCCTCTGCCCATAGGAATTCTGACACATGCAGGAAGACCCTGGAAAGGCCCCAGTACAAGTTCGCTGTCTTTGTATAAATAGAATCCGACCCAGTTCACTTCTTGCAAAAATTGATTCAATAAAGCAGAAGCGTTCGATAAATTAGCGATTTGATCGCTTTCTCCATCTAATAGTGCTTTAAGCTGTTTAATGAGCAGCTGATAATTTTCTTCTTGTTTGCCGCTGTATTTTTCGACATGAAACATGATGATTCCCCACCTTTGTGTATTTTTCCCTATTATTAAAATGAGCGAGACAAACTTTGTCGAGAAAACATTAAAGGATAAACCTCCTGCTTCCTTGAAATAACTATAGTAATGATGAAAGGGGTGAGAATTATGCCAATTCAGCCGAACGTCCCCAATCAAACGAAAGAAAAGATTATCGACGCCGCTGTAGCATTATTTAACACACAAGGCTTTAATGGGACTTCTGTCAGGGAAATCGCCAAAAAAGCAAATGTAAATGTTGCTCACATCTCCTACTATTTTAATGGAAAGGGCGGCCTCTTGGAGTATCTGGTCTCCCAGTATTACGAAGGATACCTTTCTGTCATTGAAGAAGGCTATATTCGCCTGAGCCATGAAACACCGAAAAACTGTCTTCTGCTCTTAATTCAGGATATTTTAAACTACCAGCATCAAAATCGTCAACTTGCAAGGTTTGTTCTAAGAGAAGTTACCTTAGATTCTACCTTAATCAGAGAAGTAATGACGACCTATCTGACGAAGGAAAAATACTTTTTTAAAGCCATTCTTGAAGAGGGCATTAAAACCGGTTATTTCCGCAAGGCGCCTATGGTGCACATTTTAGTGCAATTAAAGAGCCTGCTGAATATGCCTTACCTTCAGCCTCAGTATATGAGTGAAGTTCTCTATATACAGACACATGAAACTTATTTCGTAAAGCAATACTTCCATGAAATTGAAATATGGATCGATCATCTGCTTTGCGACCCTGCACAAAAAGAAGCTATTGTTTAGAATGTAAGCCTTAAAAAAGTGCCTCCTCAAAAAGGGAATAGTGTGCACCAACATCCTTTGCACTATGGGCGTCAGACCCGTATATGAGAGGGATGTTTTGTTTTTTTGCCTCGCTTATCATCCACGGATCAAGATAGATGACTCCGCATAAATCTTTCCTTAAACCTGCCACATTAAAATCAAGCTCCATGTTCTGTTCTTTAACGGCGTGCAGCAGGTCATGCTGCATGTCTTTTATATTGAAATCTGCAGGAAACCGTTTTTGGAATTTATTTATCAGAGTGAGATGGCCCAGACGTTTAGGTTTATGGGGACCTAAATTCGATTTGACTGCCGCAAGCATTGTTTCATAATATTTAATATGAAGTAATTTCAAGCTTCCAGCTGCCTCGATCATTTGCTCGAAAATACTCTCATGAAAATCCGCGCAGTAATATTGGCCATTTAATTTTAAAAAGTGCACTGACAGCACAGCATCGTCAATATATTGGCCATATTCAGACAGAAATGATTCTGTTTCACGTTCAAAACCTTCTATATAATCAATTTCAAATCCGAGATTAATCTTGATGTCATTTGAATATATTTCTTTTACTTTTAAGAGTTGTGAGATATAGTCGTTTAAAAGTCTCATATTTATTGCACTGTCTTTATCAGGAACCGGATCGGAAAAACCTGCCGGCAGCGGAGCGTGCTCAGTAAATGTCAGCTCTTCTAATCCCATTTTCAGAGCTTTTTCGATATACATTTCAAAACTGTCTGCTGAACCGTGGGGGCAAAATGGCGTATGGACATGTCCGTCTTTTTTTCTCAAGCTTTGTCACACCTCTCGAAAACTGCGAAATATGGCGATAAATTATGTAAAAAAATTTAAATTATCGGTCAAAAATTGTCGTTTACATGGTATCATAAATACAATGAAATAACATCATTCACTAATAAATACACTTTACATAAGAATTCGACAATCGTTACTTACATTCATATAAAAATATTATACCTTGTTATGACGATTTGCTGGAACACAACGAGGGGGCTCATTATGGAAGTCGTTATTGGACTTATTGTCATTTTGCTGGTTTTATTTAGTGCCGGCTACGTTATCAGAAGGAACATATACAAAGAAGTTGATCGTTTAGAAGCCTTGAAGATTGAGATTATGAACCGGTCAATTGTAGATGAACTTTCAAAAGTCAAAGACTTGAAAATGACAGGACAAGCCGAAGAATTATTTGAACGGTGGCGGAAGGAATGGGATGAGATTATTACAGCCCAGCTTCCTGAAGTAGAGGAGCTTCTGTTTGATGCAGAGGACTATGCGGACAAATACCGTTTCACCAAATCCAAAAAGGTTTTGGAGCATATCGAAAAAACACTGAAGCTTGTTGATGAATCGATTGAAATCATTATATCGGAGATTCATGAGCTGATATCGAGCGAAGAAAAGAACAGCACAGAAATAGAGGACGTAAGGGCAAATGTGAAAAAAGCAAAAAAGACGCTTCTTGCACACAGTCATACGTTCGGAAAATCTCATGCAAAGCTTGATGCAAAGCTTGGGGAGATTGTTGAGGCATTAAAGCAATTTGAAGCAGAAACCGAGGCAGGCAACTATTTGGCTGCAAGAGAGATTCTGCTCGTTCAAAAAGAAGAAATTCTGATTCTGCTGTCTAAAATCGATGATATACCAAAGCTTTTGGCAGAGTGTCACACGGTTATTCCGAATCAGCTTGCAGAGCTTGCGGAGGGTTATCAGGAAATGCTTGATAATGGCTTCCATTTGAAGCATATACAGCTTGAAGCAGAGCTTCATAAGATGACTAAGCAGCTTGAGGAGCATATGGAACTTCTGGCTGAAGCAAATACAGCTGAAGTGAAAGATAGCTTAGAAGAGATTCAGGAAGCAATTGACACATTCTATGATCTTCTGGAAAAAGAAGTACTCGCCCATCATTATGTGCAATCTGCCACAAGCAAGATTGATCAGCAGCTTGCAGACCTTCTCGCTAAGCGCAAAGAAACACAGGAAGAAGCAGAACTTGTAAGACAGAGCTATCAAATTTCTGAAGCTGATTTAGATAAACAGAGAAAACTGGAAAAACAAATTAACTCCCTTTATAAGCAATTCTCTCATATTCAAAACAACTTGCAGACAGAACAGCTTGCTCATTCGATTTTAAAAGAGGAGCTTGAAGAACTTGAGAAGCATATAGCTTCTGTTAAAACCGAGCATCAGGATTTCAGTGAATTGCTTCAGGCACTCCGCAAAGAAGAGCGGGAAGCAAGGCAAGCATTGTCTGATGCAAGAAAACAGCTGCACGACTCCAGCAGAAAAATCCAGAAAAGCAATGTGCCTGGACTGCCTGAAAGTCTTGCTCAGCTGCTTCAGGACGCCAAGCAATCGATCTCTCAGGTTTCACTCAGGCTTGAAGAGATTCCATTGAATATGGTTGAGGTTAATGCACTGCTTGATGAGGCTGTTAAAAACATAGAGACGTTCTCCAAGCAGGCCGAAGAAATGATCGAACAAGTCTATTTAGCTGAAAAAGTGATTCAATATGGAAATAAATACAGAAGAAGAAATGGAACTGTCGCTGATCAATTAAAAGAGGCGGAATTGCATTTCCGAAAATTTGAATACAGCAAGTCTCTCGAAAAAGCAGCCGCAGCACTTGAACAAGTTGAGCCAGGTTCACTCTCGAAGCTTCAAATCATTTTGGATGAAGAAACAAAACCAACTTCATAAAAAAAAATCCCGTACCATGACGTACGGGATTTTTTTATCAATTTTTATTTTCTTCGTGAACTGGCCAAGGCTGCGCCGCTTTTATGATCAGTCCGAGTGGAGAAAATGATAAACCCAATAATACCGCCAATGACAGCAGGAACTAAGAATCCAATGCCGTAGTCGAATAACGGAACAATGGATGTAAGCCACTCGTCAGCTGCTCCTGGGAGCATGCCTCCAGCTTTTAATCCATCAGCAATGCTAATAATCGTCGTCAAGATTAAACTGCAAATGTAAACTTCAGGTGCACCTTTGAAATAACGGTGAAGAAAAGAAAGAATGATCAGAACGATTGCAAGCGGATATAAAGCAATCAAAATTGGCACAGAAAAGGCGATCAGCTTCGTTAATCCCGCGTTTGCAACGATTAAACTGAATAAACAAATAACTGTAATGATCAGTTTATACGATACACTTGGAAAAACCTTTGAGAAATACTTGCCGCAGGCTGAAACCAGGCCAATGCTTGTTGTCAAACAAGCAAATGCAATAGCAGTGCTTAAAATCACATTTCCTAATGAACCAAATAGGATATTAACTGATTCCGATAAAACAGCTCCGCCATTATCGAGATAACCAATTTGGGTTACGCTTGTAGCTCCCAAGTACGCAAGGGAAATATAAACTGCTGCAAGACCTGCAGCAGCGATTAACCCGCATCTGATACAGATTTTTGCAATGGCAGAACGGTCTGTAATGCCTCTTTCTTTGACTGCATTGATGACAACAATACTGAAAACAAGTGCAGCAAGAGTATCCATTGTCAAATACCCTTCCAAAAATCCTTTGAAAAAGGCACCCTCTGCATACTCTCCTTTTGGAGCTTGCAATTCTCCCATAGGAGTAATAAACATTTTTACCGAGATAAGAGCAAGCACAATCAGCAAGATTGGAGTCAGCAGCTTTCCGACTGTATCTACAATCTTCGCAGGATTAAGTGACAGCCAAAACGTAATGCCGAAAAAGATAATAGTGAATATAAACAAAGGCAAACTGCTGTCTGCTGCTGCAGCTGGCAAGAATGGCAATATGCCAACTTCATATGTGACTGTACCTGTTCTTGGAATGGCAAAGACAGGTCCTATAGCTAAATATAATATGAATGTAAATACTAATCCGAAAACTGGATGTACCCTGCCTGCGAGAGATTGGACATCACTGCCTGATACTCCTATTGCGACAACCCCAAGGAGCGGAAGTCCGACACCTGTAATCAGGAATCCGATTATCGCCTCCCACATATTTACACCGGCTTGCTGGCCTAATCCAGGCGGAAAGATTAAATTACCTGCTCCGAAAAATAAAGCGAAGAGCATAAGTCCTATAGTTAAAGTTTCTTTTAATGGCAATGATTTTGACATAAAAATCCCCCTGAAGACTGAGTGTTAGAAATGTATCCGTTTTCATCCTATCACATTATCTAAAAAATTTGTCGAAAAATAAGATTAAATCAGTTTTTATTATATTCAAAAAATTTAATATGTCAAATAGTCAAACATTTATTTCTTATTTGCTGATTTTATGTTATTATGATTGTTTGTTTCGTACACCATTACTCTTTTATTTAGGATCTCTTCGTAATATTGTTGCTGCCAGACTAAATGTTGCAGCAGAAGGAACGGACAACATTTATCATAAAATACAACAATCTATGTGAAATTTAAAAATATAGTCTCAGCACTCCTTGTTTTTCAATGTATTGGAGGATTGAATATCTTGTGATTTATCTCGATAATAGTGCAACCACAAAACCATATGATGAAGTATTGCATGCTTTTGCACATGTTGCAACCCGTTTTTTTGCCAATCCATCCTCGCTTCATGGCCTAGGCGCAGAAGCCGAAAACCTATTAGCACAGGCAAGAAAACAAATAAGTGGCCTTTTAGGAGCAGATGAAAAAGAAATCATCTTCACATCAGGGGGCACTGAAGGAAATAACTTAGCCATTAAAGGCGCGGCCTTTTCTCTAAAAAAAAGAGGGAATCATATTATTACTACCCAAATTGAACACCCTTCTGTCATTGAAAGCTGCAGACAGCTGAAAGAGCTGTTTGACTTTGACGTAACATATCTGCCTGTAAATGAAGAAGGAATCGTAAAGGTTGAAGATATTAAAAAAAACATCAGAAAAGAAACCATTTTAGTATCCGTTATGCATGTGAATAATGAAACAGGAGCGATTCAGCCCATAGAAAAAATCAGCAGTCTGCTTAAGGATTTTCCGGGAATTTATTTTCACGTTGATCATATACAGGGGGCGGCTAAAGTTCCTCTTTCACTTAAAGGCATCGATTTATGTACACTATCAGGCCACAAATTCCATGCATTAAATGGCTGCGGAGTTTTATATGTCCGAAAAGGGATCAAAATCGAGCCCCTTTTATCAGGAGGAGCCCAGGAGATGCAGGCCCGTTCAGGCACGGAGAGCATCGCACTTGCGGTATCAATGGCAAAAGCGTTAAGAATGTCCTCTGAAAAATACGAAGCCTGTAAAAATGATTTGCAAAAGATGAAAAGAATGTTGATCAGAGAACTGAATAAAATAGATGGTATTGTCTTAAATACAGCTGAAATCGCATCAGCACCACATATTATTAATTTTTCCGCACCAGGCATTCAGGCAGAAGTGCTTTTACATATGCTTGAACAATCCGGAATCTTTGTTTCAACAACATCTGCCTGTTCGTCAAAAAGAAAAAAGAGCAGTACGGTACTGCTTGCTATGGGAAAAGGCGAAGCTGCGGCATCAAGTTCAATCCGCATAAGCCTTTCATATGAAAATACAATGGAAGAGCTGGAAGAATTTATGGCTGTTCTAAAGAAATCTCTTGAAAAATTAACGAAATTAAAGAGGTAATAAGATGAATTATGATCATATTTTAATTCGATATGGAGAAATTTCTACAAAAGGAAAAAATCGAAAACGGTTTGTTGATCAGTTAAAAGAAAATATTAAACTGGTGCTGCATGAGTTTCCGGCCTTAGTCTACAGCAGCAACAGAGACCGTATGTATATCAGGCTTCAAGGAGAAAATCACGAACCTATTCTTGAAAAGCTGGAAAATGTATTCGGCATCCATTCTTTTAGCTTAGCTTTAAAAACAAAGAATGAACTTGAAGCTATTAAAGATGGAGCACTTGAGCTGATGTCTGAGCAATATAAACCTGGAGATACCTTTAAAATATCGGCTAAGAGAGCAGATAAAACATTTCCCCTTCTTACAAATGAAATTAATCACGCAATCGGCAGTCACATTCTGCAAAATACGGAGGATTTAACAGTTGATGTGCACAAACCTGACATTGATTTAAGAGTTGAAGTCCGTGAAGAAGCTGCCTATTTGACCTGTAAGGATTATGAGGGAGCAGGCGGCCTTCCTGCGGGGGCAAGCGGAAAAGCTGTATTGATGCTCTCAGGCGGAATTGACAGTCCCGTTGCTGGCTTCTTTGCTATGAAACGCGGCATCGAAGTGGAAGCCGTTCACTTCTTCAGCCCTCCGTATACAAGTGAACGCGCCAGGCAAAAAGTAATTGACCTGGCAAAAAAACTTACTTCTTTCAGCGGACAAATCAAGCTGCATATCGTACCGTTTACGGAAATACAGGAAACGATTCAAAAACAGGTGCCCGAGAGCTATAGCATGACATCTACACGGCGGATGATGCTTAAAATAGCTGACAGAATCCGTGAAAAACAGGGCGGATTAGCGATCATCACCGGAGAAAGCCTTGGACAAGTTGCCAGCCAGACGATTGAGAGCATGTTTGCTATCAATGATGTAACAAGCACTCCGATTATCCGTCCGCTGATCACTTATGATAAAACAGATATCATCTCTATAGCCAAGCGAATTGGAACCCATGATACTTCCATTTTGCCATACGAAGATTGCTGCACTATTTTTACACCAGCATCTCCAACTACAAAACCAAAACTTGAGAAAGCGCAAAGGTTCGAAAGTTTCCTCGATTTTGAACCGCTGATTGATAAAGCAGTTGAAGATACGGAAGTTATCGTCATTTCACCAACTGAAGATAAGGAATTAACTAGTTTATTTTAATCGCGGAAATTGTGAACAATTACCAATATTAGTTTGAATGAAGCCATGTGTTTTTACACAATCTATACTCACAAGGAGGTGAAAACACATGGCAAACAACAGCTCAAACCAACTAGTAGTACCAGGCGCACAACAAGCGATCGATCAAATGAAATACGAAATCGCTTCTGAGTTCGGAGTGAACTTAGGACCTGAAACAACTGCTCGTGCTAACGGTTCTGTAGGCGGTGAGATCACTAAACGTTTAGTATCTTACGCTCAACAAAACATGGGTGGATTTTCAAAATAACTTGAACTAAATAGATATGGCTACGAAGGGTGGGGACCATACCCCACTCTTTTCTATTCGAATTTTTATGCTTTTGGAGCATTTTAAATAGAGGAGGTTTTTCAGAATGACAAAGAATAATCGTCCAAATACTGAATTTGAAGGCGGACAGGAGCAGGATCAGAAACAGCAGAAGTCTAAAAAGCAAGGCCGAAAAAGAAGAAGTGAACCTAAGAATGCAGTGGAATCAAATGAACAAAGCTGAGCTTTAGCGCGGATGATCTTATCCGCGCTTTTTTAATGGAATGAAACAAAGTAATAAACTAAATGTAAGATATTTCGCAATAATATTCAAAAATGTTAAAATATTATGTATAATTTACTATGAGATAACAAGGAGGGGTCACAATGTTGAGAGATGAGCTAATTGCGCCAGAAAACTATAACCTAGTAGAAGAAGTAGAAAAGCATGCAAAAGATGCAGACCGGATCGCATTGAAGTGGGAGAATGAAAAAGGCGATAAAGAAGAACTTACATACGGACAGCTTCTTGACAAAGCAAACAGAATTGGAAGCGCTTTATTGACTAAAGGCCTTACTCCGGGAGATAAAATTCTTGTCATCATTCCGCGTTTTCCAGAAGCATATGCTGTATACTTGGGAGCATTAAAAGCTGGTTTTGTTGTTATACCAAGTTCAGAGATGCTGCGCACAAAAGATCTTCAATATCGTGTGACCCACGGAGATGTGAAAGCGATCATCTCTTATGCGGATTTCACAGGCGAATGCAAAGAAATAAATGAATTTGATTCTCTTCATAAATTTTCAATCGGCGGAAAGACTGAAGGCTGGTATTCGCTTGAGGATGAAGCAGCAAAGGAATCAGGCGAACTCAAACTTGCGGAAACTAAAAGAGACAGTCATGCGTTTTTATCCTATACATCCGGCACGACGGGCAACCCAAAAGGGGTCGTGCATACACACGGCTGGGCTTTTGCTCATTTAAAAACAGCAGCTGCAAACTGGCTGAGCATTGAAGAGAATGATGTGGTCTGGGCAACAGCAGGACCGGGCTGGCAAAAATGGATCTGGAGTCCATTCCTATCCGTTCTTGGGTCAGGTGCAACGGGACTTGTCTACAATGGCCGGTTTGAGCCAAAGAAATATCTCCAGCTCCTGCAGGATTATAAAGTAAACGTCTTATGCTGCACACCGACTGAGTATCGTCTGATGGCTAAGGTAGACAATTTAAAGGATTACTCACTTCCTGCTCTGCACAGCGCCGTTTCAGCCGGTGAACCTTTAAACAGGGAAGTGATTGATACATTTAGAAATTACTTTAATATCGAAGTTCGGGATGGATACGGACAGACTGAAAATACCCTTCTTGTCGGAGTGATGAAAGGCATGGAAGTCAAGCCGGGTTCAATGGGCAAGCCTACTCCCGGAAATAAAGTTGAAATCATCGATGATGAAGGAAATATTTGCAAAGATGGAGAAGTGGGTGATATTGCGGTCCATGTTGATACACCTGCTTTATTTAAAGAATATTATAAAGACGCTGAGCGTACAGCTATGCAATTCAGAGGCAGCTATTATATTACTGGGGACCGGGCAAGAAAAGATGAAGACGGGTATTTCTGGTTTGAAGGAAGACGGGATGATATCATCATCAGTTCAGGATATACAATTGGGCCGTTTGAGGTTGAAGATGCACTCGTTAAACATCCTTTTGTAAAAGAGTGCGCTGTTGTGGCAAGTCCGGATGAACTGCGAGGGAGCATCGTCAAAGCGTATGTCGTCCTGCAGGATGATGTGGATGAAAGCTCGCCTGAACTTATTCCTGTCTTGCAGGATCATGTGAAAGAGCTGACAGCTCCTTATAAATACCCCCGAAAAATTGAATTTGTTTCTGAGCTGCCTAAAACTACGTCAGGCAAAATCAGAAGAATTGAATTAAGGCAGCAGGAACTTGCCAAAGCGTAATAGGCAATCGAACCAGGCAGATGACTCTGTCTGGTTTTTCCATGCACCGAGTGATAACATAGATTGAAAAGAAAGCTGGAGGAATGTCACCGTGGGCACGCTTTGGTTTGGCGGAACAATTTATACTTTAATAGAAGAAAACGATACGGTTGAAGCGGTCTATGTTGAAAATGGCCTTGTCGTGGATGCTGGGGAAGAAGAGAAGCTGCGGGCTGAATACCCTTGTACGGAAGAAGTCGATCTTGAAGGCAGCGTTATGATTCCGGGGTTTACTGACAGTCATATGCATTTAATGGGTCATGGTGAAAAACTGCTCCGTTTGGATTTTACGGAGATGACCTCATCTGATCAGGTCATTCAAAGTCTTCGCGAGCGGGCAGAAGGGCTTGAGCCGGGAACGTGGATTGTTGGCGAAGGATGGAACGAAAACCAGTTTGAAGATAAGAAGATTATTCATCGCAGAGAACTTGATGAAGTGACTGGCGCTCACCCTATAATGCTGAAACGGATTTGCCATCATGCCGTCATAGCGAATACAAAAGCAATGGAACTTGCAGGAATAACTTCTGCTACACCTGACCCGGAAGGCGGAGTTATTGTAAAAGATCGGGAAGGCAATCCGACTGGGTACTTGCTTGATCAGGCACAGGAACTTGTTTTTCAGGCGCAGCCTCAAGTCACTCAAGAATACTTAAGAGAAGCATTGATGAAATCGATAGAGGATTGCCACAAAAAAGGTCTTGTAGGCGGACATACTGAAGATTTAGCTTATTATGGAAGCCTTGAAAATACGTTGCAGGCTTATGATGAAGTCATTAATCATGAAAAAATGAAATTCAGGGCTCATCTGCTTGTTCATCATTTAGTGACAGATGAATTTCAGCAAAAAGAACGGGATCTTGGCCCATTTATTGAATTCGGGGCAATGAAGCTCTTTGCAGATGGTGCACTTGGAGGCAGAACAGCTCTATTAAGCGGTCCTTACCAGGATGATCGTGAAACAAACGGAGTAAGTATTCATTCAGATGAAAACTTGAACCGCCTGATTCAAACAGCAAGAAACTGCGAAATGGAAGTTGCCATTCACACAATTGGTGATTTGGCTTTTGAAAAAGCGCTTAATGCGATTGAAGCGCATCCGCCTGTGAAACCGAATCAGCACGACCGGCTTATTCATGCACAAATCTTAAGAAGAGATTTAATCGAAAGAGCTAAAAAACTGCCGATTATTTTGGATATCCAGCCTCGATTTGTCTCCAGTGACTTTCCATGGGTGATTGACAGAATTGGCGAGGATAAAATGAAGGATTGTTATGCTTGGAAAACGCTGATATCAGAGGGCTTGAAATGTGCAGGAGGATCAGATGCCCCTATTGAGCCAATCGATCCGATCCTCGGAATTTTTTCCGCAGTGAAAAGAGAAAGCATTTACGATCATCAAGTATATATGCCTGAAGAGAGACTCTCTGTCTACGAAGCTGTGGAACTATACACAAAAGGCAGTGCGTATGCGGTTCATCACGAACATGACCGAGGATGTATAGCAAAGGGATTTTCAGCTGACTTCACTGTTCTGAGCATGGATATTTTTAAAGAGGATGCCCTGCTTGAAACAGAAGTGATTATGACAGTAGTGGACAATACGATAGTATATAAAAGAGAAAGACATGCAGATTGATCTGCATGTCTTTTCCTTAATAGATTGCCAAAACAGCAGTCAATGGTGCTCTGCGCCGGCTTCGTTTTTCTATTTATAAAAACGTGCGTTTCACTTTTTCCCAGAACGAATTGTCTTTTAGTTTTACCGTCTTGATAATGGACTGGCTTAGTGACAGTTCTATTTTTTCGACGTGGCGGATGCTGAGTGCATCGTTATCCATGCCGATAACAGGATGATCATTTCCATCCTGAACAATTTTCAGGGTCAATTTTCTGTCTCCGCTTAAGATGAACGGAGATCCAAGTGTACGGTATTTATTGTTATTAAGTGACGCAAGCTCGCTTACTTGAAGGCATGGAAGAAGCGGATCGACAACAGCACCCTGTACAGATTTATTGTAGGCGGTGCTTCCTGTCGGTGTTGAAATAATCATGCCGTCTCCTCTGAATGTTTCAAAATGCAGGCCGTCAATAAATACATCAATAACGAATGTTTTAATAATGCCGGAGCGAATAGAACATTCATTCAGGCACTGAAACTTTGTGTGGCCGTCGATTGTAACATCGAGAATCGGGTAGCGTCTTACTTCGATTTGGGCTTCTTTCATTGCTTCAATGATTTTATCTGTTTCTTCAATTTTAAAGTCGCAATATAGGCTGACCGTTCCTTTAACTGAAATGCCCACATACAGACAGTCATCTCTGAAATTTGTTTTTCTGACGGCTTGAAGGAACGTGCCGTCACCGCCTAAGCTTACTATAATATTTGCTTGTTTTGAATCAGGTACAACTTTAAATCCCTGTTCTTCAGCCAGAGAGGTAAGCCCTTTCACTTTTTGTACTAGTTCATCGTCTTTTTTGTAATAAAAATAAACGTTGCGGCGATTATCTGTCATGTTAGTCCTCCTTAATGTTGGAAAAGTTACACAATCTTAGCAAATGGTGTTACAATACTTTATGGTGTTTAGTTTACCATTTCTATCATAAATATTGAAAGAATTGCACGTTTTTTTATATAAAGTTTGACGGTTTAAACCAAGAAATGACTTTATGTGAAAAACGGCTGTTCAATGTTAAAAACCATTACGTCTCGCAAAAATCAGGGAGGAATCATCATGAATGGAAAACGATGGGGGGCCCTTGTCATTGCCGCTGTCCTGTTTGGTATTTCAGTTGTCGTCAGTTTAACCAATATGGCTTTGGCAAACAGCAATGCTTTTACAAATGCCCTCACTGCTGCCAATGAAGAATTTACAGAAACGGTTTTGGAACCTGGTAATGAATCTAAAAAAATTGTTGTGCTTGAAGTAAACGGAGTCATTCAGGATACAGGGGAAAATGTCACTTCCTTTTTTGAAACAGCAGGTTATCAGCATCAGCAATTTTTAGATATGATTGATGCTGCTGCGAAAGATAAAAGTGTTCGCGGCATTATGGTGAAAGTGAATTCTCCGGGCGGAGGAGTCGTTGAAAGTGCAGAAATACATAAGCATTTAATTGAAGCAAAAGAAAAACACAAGAAAAAGATCTATGTTTCTATGGGCACAACCGCTGCCTCTGGAGGGTATTATATTTCAGCTCCAGCTGATAAGATCTATGCGGCTCCAGATACATTGACTGGTTCATTAGGGGTTATTATGCAGGGGATCAATTACAGCGGTCTTGCAGAGAAGTACGGCGTGAAATTTGAAACGGTTAAAAGCGGAGAGTTTAAAGACATCATGTCTCCTGCGCGCGAAATGACGCCTGAAGACAGAGAAATTCTGCAGACAATGGTTAATAATGCCTATCAGGGCTTTGTTGATGTGATTGCAGATGGACGCGGTTTGTCTGACGGAGAAGTGCGCAAACTTGCTGATGGCCGAATTTATGATGGCCGCCAGGCAAAGGAATTAAACTTAATTGATGAACTGGGTTACTCTGATGATGCTTTAAAAGGAATGAAAAAAGATTTGAAAATAGAAGGCGCTCACGTTGTTGAATATGAAACAAGTGCAGGTCTTGATTCGCTGCTTGCTCTTGGCGCGAGTAAAGTGTTCACCGAGGAATTTGAGCTGATGGGATTATACCGCTTTTTCTCTCAATCGAATTCACCCCGTATGATGTACCTGTATTCAGAATAAGAGGAGGTTTTGCAAATGGATGCTACGTATGAAGAAGGACATAACCACGAGCAGCCTCTTCAGAGAATAGAAGAAAGCCATCCAGTAATGAATGTTCATTACGCAGGCTTCTGGCTCCGGTTTTGGGCTTATTTAATTGATTTAATTGTGATTGGAAGCGTAAATCGCATCGTCTTTCATCCTTTATTCACATGGCTTGAGATTCCGACATCAGACAATTTCATTTTCTCCCCTATCCAAATTTGTACAGCAGTCTCTTTCTATCTGTACTTCGTCTTCATGACAAAGTACCTGGGGCAGACACTGGGGAAAATGGTATTCGGGCTTAAGGTCATATCCCTTAAAAACGAAAAGCTGTCGTGGAGTACTGTGTTATTCAGAGAACTGATTGGACGTTTCATTTCTAAATTTACTTGGATTGGCTATGCTGTAACTGCTTTTACGCCTAAAAAGCAAGGAGTCCATGATCTCTTTGCAGATACAACTGTCATAACGGAATATTTGAAAAAAAATGAACCTGCTGCCGAGTAATGGCTGCAGGTTTATTTTTTTTTTTTGAGGGTGATAATGAAAGATTGAAAGGTTGTGAAGAAAGGTGATATGGATCTGGATTATTGCATGTGCACTTTTTTTGTTCTTTCTTTTCCTTATTTTCATGAAAATAACGGTGATTTTTGATTTTAAACATATCGGAGACGATGATGAAATAAAAATCAAGCTGAAAGCCGTGTTCGGGCTGCTGAAATATACCATCAAAATCCCTCTCGTAAAAGTAGATCCAAATGGGCCAAATCTTATTTTAAAAGAAGAGAAAAAAATGGGTGAGGCAAGTAACCCTAAAGAAAAAGATGAAAAAATCTCTCCTGATGATTTTTTGACCAGTTTAAAAGATGTCAAAGAGCTGACGGAACATATTGTCCATTTACATGCCATTATTCAAAAATTTTTGCAACATGTGCAAGTTGTTAAATTTGAATGGCGTTCTCAAATCGGAACAGGAGATGCAGCAGCTACAGGCATGCTTATTGGACCGGGATGGACAATAAAAGGCGCCGCGGTAGCGATTATCAGTAACTATATGAAGCTGAAAAGCCAGCCAATCCTGTCAATAGAGCCGAATTTTTATCAAAAGAGTTCTAAAACAATCCTTTCATGTATGCTTCACTTTCGAACAGGGCATGCTATTGTAGCGGGATTACGCTTGCTCAAATATTGGAGAGGCGGACGTCCAACCTTTATTAATCAGCAACTTTCTTTTCTTTCAAAAGAAAAGAAAAATAAACCAGCATAGAGGAGGCTACTTATCATGAGTGATCATCCGATTCAAGGACTTATGAAAACAGCTATGGAAAACCTGAAACAAATGATTGATGTAAACACGATCATTGGTGATCCTGTAGAGACACCTGATGGCAGCGTCATTTTAACAGTTTCAAAAGTTGGTTTTGGATTTGCAGCTGGCGGAAGTGAATTTAATGCCTCAGGCCATGAGGAAAAAACTCATACCGGAACAGGTGCAGGCGGATCATCGGGAGGGCAGAAGCTGCCTTTTGGCGGAGGAAGCGGGGGCGGTGTCTCTATTACTCCAATTGCTTTTTTAATTGTCGGGACAAATGGCATCAAAATGCTGCATCTAGATGAAAGCACGCATTTATATGAAAAGATTCTTGACACTGCTCCCCAGGCGGTAGAAAAAATTCAGGGGATTTTCAAAAAAAATCGCAGCAACAGCAATCAGTCGCAAAATCAGCAGCAAAAAGAAGATTTTGATATTTAATAACAGGCGCCTGTCGTTCAGTGACTGGCGCTTTTAATATGCCGTAACGATTATTTCCCTTACAATAATTTAAATATTTCGTAAATGAACAGGCGTAATCATTGCAAACGCTCTGTAATCAAGCTATATTTACACTGTACATACTTATTAGGGAGGAGTTTTTTTATGGCATCTATTACATTTAAACAAAATCCAGTAACGCTTATCGGCAACGAGGTAAAGGTTGGGGACACGGCACCGAATTTCACAGTCCTTGCAAATGATATGTCTGAAGTTTCATTATCTGACTCTAAAGGACAAGTCCGTATTCTATCTGTCGTACCTTCAATTGATACAGGGGTATGTGATGCACAAACACGACGTTTCAATGAAGAAGCAGCTAAATTGGATAACTTAAAAGTATTAACTGTCAGTGTAGACCTTCCTTTTGCACAAAAGCGCTGGTGTGCAGCTAACGGCATTGAAAATGTCCAAACAGTATCTGATCACCGCGATTTATCTTTTGGAGAAGCGTACGGTGTGCATATCCAGGAATTAAGATTATTGGCTCGTGCTGTATTTGTAGTTGACAGCAATGACAAAGTGACATACGTTGAATACGTAAGTGAAGCAACAGATCACCCGAATTACGATGCTGCAATTGAGGCTGCTAAAGCAGCAAACTGATGATTGCCAAAAAGAACCTCATGTCCCCGGGGCACTGAGGTTCTTTTTTGTTTGCGGAAAAAGAAGGACTCGGGGTTTGCGGCTTGAAATATATAATACTGATCAGTAGAATGAGGAATACGAACATTGAAGGAGGAAACGACCATGCAAGCCGTTTCGAAAGTAGAGAAGCTGTTTAGTTTGATGAACGAATCAGCTGAATTGATTTCAAAAGAATTAAATTGTACATATATAGAGGCAGTCGCTGAAACTGGAGAAAATTTATTTCAAGGTGAAGTACTTCAGGAGGATATGAGCGAAATCGCCAAAAAGAACCTTGCAAAAAAATATGAACAATCTAATATCCGTTCATATGAAAAAGAAGAAATCCGCAAAGCATTCCAGCTCGTTATCTTAAAAGGGCTGAAAGAAGGCGCCCATGCCAATCACCAAATGACTCCTGATACAGTGGGCTTATTCACTGGATATCTTGTGAATAAATTCGCTTCAGATCAAAAGGAAATCTCCATTCTTGATCCAGCAGTAGGGACAGGGAATTTATTAACTGCTGTTCTAAATCATTTGAAACAAGAGCAAACAGAAAGCTTTGGCGTGGAAGTTGATGACCTTCTTATAAAGCTTGCTTTTTTAAATGCAAATCTGGGAGAGCACTCCGTTCAGTTTTATAATCAGGATTCACTGGAACCCCTTTACATTGATCCCGTCGATTATGTCATTTGTGATTTGCCGATCGGCTATTATCCAAATGATGTTGGAGCAGATAAATTCAAACTCAAGGCGGACAGCGGACATTCATACTCCCACCATCTCTTTATTGAGCAGAGTATTAATTACACAAAAGCAGGCGGTTATCTTTTCTTTATTGTCCCAAACCATTTATTTGAATCAAAAGAAGCTCCAAAGCTGAAGGAATACTTGAAAGAACAAGTCATTGTTCAAGGTCTTCTGCAGCTGCCGGAGTCTCTGTTTAAAGACAAACAGCATGCTAAAAGCATTTTTATTCTTCAGAAAAAGGGCGAGGGCGTCGCAGCTCCTAAACAGGCAATGCTTGCGGAACTTCCAAAGTTCTCGGATAAAGCAGGCATGCAGTCGATAATGAAACAGCTGGACAGCTGGTTTGCAGAGAATAAAAAGTGAGATTTATAAAGGAAAGGCCGGTTTCGGTCTTTCCTTTTTTGCGCTGAAAAATCAGAATAAAATGAATATAACCTGTAAACGATTGCATGCGGGAAATGTACTTGAAATGTCTGACATGCAATGTTTAAATGAGAAAGTCAGATAATATTCGGGTTCATTTGTAAAGAATAAGGAAGAGAACCATTTCTTATTTTTAAATAGGCAAAGTGCTTTATATAAAAAGGAGCGGTAAACATAATGGCAAAAGTAATTGCAATTAATGCAGGGAGCTCTTCTTTGAAGTTCCAATTATTCGAAATGCCGGCTGAGGACGTATTAACAGCTGGTCTTGTTGAACGCATCGGTTTAGATCAAGCAGTATTCACGATCTCAGTAAATGGAGAAAAAATTACAGAAACGACTGATATTCCAGATCATGCTGTTGCTGTTAAGATTCTTCTTTCAAAATTAACTGAGCTTGGAATTATCAATTCCTTGGATGAAATTGAAGGGATCGGACACCGTGTTGTTCACGGCGGCGAAAAATTCAATGATTCCGTTCTTATTACACCTGAAACACTGAAAGAAATTGAAGAGCTTTCAGAACTTGCTCCTCTTCATAACCCGGCTAATGTTGTCGGCATTAAGGCTTTTAAAGGGGTTCTTCCAAACGTGCCTGCTGTAGCTGTTTTTGATACAGCTTTTCATCAGACAATGCCGGATCAATCTTTCCTATACAGCCTTCCATACGAATACTATGAGAAATTCGGCATCCGTAAATACGGCTTCCACGGAACGTCTCATAAGTATGTTTCAGAAAGAGCGGCTGAATTATTGGGCCGTCCAATTGAACAGCTTCGTCTCATTTCCTGCCATTTAGGAAATGGTGCAAGTATTGCTGCTATTGAAGGCGGAAAATCCATTGATACTTCTATGGGCTTTACCCCGCTTGCTGGTGTAGCAATGGGTACACGTTCAGGAAATATTGATCCTGCTTTAATTCCTTTCATCATGGAGAAAACGGGTCATTCTGCGATTGAAGTATTGGATATTTTAAACAAAAAATCCGGTCTGCTTGGAATTTCAGGCTTATCATCTGACCTTCGCGATATTACAAAAGCTGCAGAAGAAGGCAATGACCGTGCAAGAACTTCATTAGAAGTATTCGCAAGCAGAATCCATAAATATATCGGATCTTACGCAGCACGGATGTCCGGTGTAGATGCGATTATCTTCACAGCCGGTATAGGTGAAAACAGCATCGACATACGTGAACGTGTCCTTCGCGGATTAGAATTTATGGGTGTATACTGGGATCCAGCTCTTAATCAGGTCCGCGGCGAAGAGGCGTTCGTAAGCTATCCTCACTCACCAGTAAAAGTCATCATTATTCCTACAAATGAGGAAGTTATGATTGCCCGCGATGTTGAGCGTATTGCTAAATAAGAATTGATTAATAAAAAAGGCAGTCATCGTTGATGGCTGTCTTTTTGTTGTCTTCCTTTCCTGCAAACTGCATTAGTGGAAATGCCATGTTTTTGGCACACTATTAAGAAAAGCGGAACCGACTGGTCAGACCCGAAAGTCAGATAAGAATTCTCTCGAAAAGTCCGGTTTTGACTATTTGAGAGAATTTGCTCTGGCCGAGGGGCTAGGAGGTGGAGCTGGACACCAATCCGCAAATTAAAGGAAGGAGCAATCTGTTTGGAAAACGCCTGGCTCTCACTTGTTCCGTTTTTAATTGTTATTGCCCTGTCAATATGGCTTAAAGAAATTTTGCCTGGCCTCATATTTGGTCTGCTGGCAGGGTCTTTTATTGTAAATCCTGATCTTTTAGGAGGTCTGGAAGAAGTCCTGAATTATGTGTTAAAAACACTGTCAGACGATACAAATATAAAAATTATCGGTTTTCTGTATTTGTTTGGCGGGTTAGTCGGAATGATGAAAATATCCGGAGGAATTAAAGGATTCTCCGAGTGGGTGGGGAAGAAAGTTAAGTCAGAGAGGGGACTGCTCAGCATTATTTGGCTGTCTTTGCCTTTCACCTTCATGATGCCGATGTTCAGGATTATGATGATTGGTCCTGTAATAAAATCATTGATGGAAAAAAGCGAGCTGTCGAAACAAAAAGTTGGTTTTACAATGGATGTTTCAACTGCATCAACCATTGTTTTGTTGCCTGCAGGTACAGCATTTACTGGTTTTATGCTTTCACTGGTAGAGGGCGGAATTGAAAGAAATCAGCTGGACCTCGCTCCCTATGAGATTTTTCTCTCAAGCATACCTTTTAATTTCTTTGCTATTGTCATGCTTGTGCTTGGATTGATCAGCACCTTCAGAAAACCTGAAAAACAGAGCCGTGCTAAAAGTGAAAAGGCAGCGGCAGAAGAACATCCTTATCATGGAATTAGCCTTAAGCAGGAGCTTGAAGAAGTAAAAGCCGAGCCTTGGCATTTAATTGTTCCTTTATTTCTTCTTCTCGGACTATCTATGTTTCTTCTTTGGCAGGATGGCAGGGAAAAGGGCGGAAATACAGTATTTCAAGCTTTTGCAAAAGCGGATGCGACATTCGTTATGCTGCTTGCTGTTTTCTTAACACTGGTGATTACTTTCTTGTTTTACAGCATACGCCGTGTCCCGCTGAAAGAAACACTTTATCATTTTTATGATGGCGGCAATCAGATGATGCAGGCAATAATCCTTCTGATTTTAGTATGGGCCCTGTCACTTTCAGCAGAGGATATTGGTTTTTCTGATTTCATCAGTTCGACGCTTGGAAATGTTCTGCCTGCTTCCTTCGTGCCGGTTATTATCTTTTTACTTGGATCTGCTGTCGGTTATTTTATTGGATCCTCCTGGGGGACATGGGGGTTATTTATGCCGCTTGGAATATCACTTGCTGTCGCTTCAGGCGCTTCCATCCCGCTTACTGCGGGTGCTGTATTTGCAAGCGGTGCATTTGGCGCCATGACCTCCCCGCTTGGAGACACTACCATTACTACAGCCTCCATACTTGGGATGCCTGTTGTTGAGTATGCCCGCTATAAATTGAAATTTACCGCAATTGGCTGTGCCGCTGCTGCCGTATTATATGCGGCCGCTGGTTTTTTACTGAAATAATCAGCGGGAAACACTAATTAAGACCAATGAAAACGCCTGATTGAATGTGATATAATTGAAGAAATAATGGAGATGTCTGGAAACAGGAGGAAGGAACATATGACGCTTTCAAATCGGGAAAGTCAGCTGCTTGCAGAAATAAAAGAGTGGGAACAGCAATTAGGGGAGGATTTTCGCTCAGATTTCGGCCGGACGTACGATAAATGGCTAAATCGAAAGCTTAACGAGATTCCTGTGCCGATTAAACGAAAATTTTTTGATAAGCTGGATGATATTCTCTTTCATTTGCATTCTTTCATTCAAAATTCTCATGTGCAGCATGATGCAAGACAGCAGCTGCTCATGACTGCAAAAACGTTTGATGAAGACATTCATCAAATATTTGACCTGAAAAAACTAAGTGTTGATCAGCTGCACTACATTTCAGACTTGCAATTGTCCAAGCACCGGCTTTATTCATTCGTTCAAGGCGGCTTAGCGGGGACAGGCGGATTTCTATTAATGGGCATTGATCTTCCGGCTCAAATGCTGCTGAATCTGCGAGCTGTTCAAATGACGGCTCTAAGCTATGGATATGAAGTGAATTCTCCTTTTGAAATGATGACATCTTTAAAAGTTTACCATGCGGCGCTTCTGCCCAAGCATCTGCGCTATAAGCAATGGGCTGCGCTGACAGAGGATCTTAGAAACCAGGATGTAAATCCGTTTTTTTACGAAGGAGAAGATAAGCTTGCCAATCAGGCGAGCATTGATCACTTAATTAAACAGCTTGTTAAAGTATCCGCTATTACCATGCTGCGTAAAAAGATGATTGGCGGTATTCCATTGATCGGCATGGCTATCGGTGCGGGAATCAACTATCAGCTGACAAGACAAATTACAGATTTTGCCCATCAATATTACCGCTACAGGCTGCTGCTTGAAAAAAAGGGTGCCGATTATGAGTTCTATTGAACATAAATTGCATGCACCTGCGAAGGTATTCTGCAAAATTATAACAGTCAGTGATACTAGAACGACAGATACCGATAAAAGCGGCCAGCTCATTTCGGAACTTATTCAAAATGCAGGCCATGAAATTGTGCAGTATGAAATCATTCCTGATGAAGAAACATTAATTAAAAGCGCTGTTGTAAGCGGATGCAAATCCAGTGAAATTGATGTTATCCTTCTAAACGGCGGCACTGGAATCGCAAAAAGAGACGTCACCATTGAAGCAGTTCAAAGTTTGCTTGAAAAAGAGATCCCGGGCTTTGGAGAGCTGTTCAGAATGCTCAGCTATCAGGAGGATATAGGATCGTCAGCCATCCTGAGCAGAGCTATTGGAGGTGTTGCTGATGACACTGTCATCTTCTCTATGCCAGGTTCAGCGGGTGCTGTTAGTCTGGCAATGGAAAAGCTGATCATTCCCGAACTTGGACACGTTGTCAGAGAGATTAAAAAAGATTTATAATAATGCGCAAAAAACATCACCGTCTCGGGTGATGTTTTTTTATGCATTCCTATTCATTAACCATGCATCCGTTCTGACACGTTTTGATGCAGCCTGAACCAGAGCCATAAGTCATTAATAACAGATGCATGCTCAGATATTTCTGCATTAAGTCGGCAGGATCTTGAAAAATCCTCTTCGTTGTTCAATTCATTCTGTTTAGCATTAATCTGATCTTCTATTTTTGCAATATGATCGGGTATGCTCCCGCGGATCATTTCCCATTGCATCAGGATCGCTTCCTGTTCATGGGGATGAATCTTTTCCCACTCCACTTCGAGGTTTGGACAGTAGATTCCAAGCCTCTCGCTAAAACGAAAATGTCTCATTGCCATTCCCCCGTGCCTAAGCTTTCCTTCATTTTACATGACACTTGTATAAAATTCACGATTATTTCATAAAAATTTTTGCGAAATCTATTGAAAAACCATGGATAACTTGTTAAAGTGGTATTTATCAAATGAATAGTTATGAATCTAAATTAATATTTATACATACGAGAGGGGAAATTAAGATGACTTTAAATAAAAAAGTAGTGTTGGCATATTCAGGCGGTTTAGATACTTCAGTAGCAATCAAGTGGCTTCAGGATCAAGGATACGAAGTGATTGCATGCTGTTTAGATGTCGGTGAAGGAAAAGATCTTGCATTTATTCAAAGCAAAGCGCTGCAGGTTGGGGCTTCTAAATCATACGTAATTGATGCAAAGAAAGAATTTGCTGATGAATTTGCATTGGTGGCTCTTCAATCACATGCTTTATATGAAGGGAAATACCCGCTTGTATCTGCACTGTCGCGTCCTTTAATTGCTAAAAAGCTAGTAGAGGTTGCGGAGCAGGAGAATGCCATTGCAGTTGCGCATGGCTGTACGGGAAAAGGCAATGATCAGGTTCGGTTTGAAGTATCTATTAAAGCTTTAAACCCTGACCTTGAAGTGCTTGCTCCAGTCCGTGAGTGGAGCTGGTCGCGTGAGGAAGAAATTCAATATGCACAGGACAACAATATCCCGATTCCAATTAATCTCGGCAGCCCGTTTTCAATTGATCAGAACTTATGGGGCCGAAGCAATGAATGCGGAGTTCTTGAAGACCCATGGGCAGCTCCTCCTGAAGAAGCATATGACCTGACAAATTCAATTGAAAATACACCTGATACACCTGAAATGGTGGAAATCGAATTTGAGCAAGGCGTACCGGTTTCATTAAATGGCACAGCTTACCCTCTGGCAGAGTTAATCCTCCATTTAAATGCACTTGCAGGCAAGCATGGAGTCGGAAGAATTGATCATGTAGAAAATCGTCTTGTTGGCATCAAATCACGTGAAGTATATGAATGCCCGGCTGCGATTACATTGCTTAAAGCTCATAAAGAATTAGAAGATCTGACTCTTGTAAAAGAAGTGGCACACTTTAAACCCGTTATTGAAATGAAGCTGACAGAACTCATTTATAACGGCTTATGGTTTTCACCGCTGAAGGATGCCCTGCTTGGATTCCTGAAAGAGACACAAGCGTATGTTACAGGAACTGTACGGGTTAAACTTTTTAAAGGTCATGCCATTGTTGAAGGCAGAAAATCTGCATACTCCCTTTATGATGAAAAGCTTGCAACATATACATCTGAGGATTCATTTGACCATCAGGCAGCAGTTGGCTTCATCTCGCTATACGGACTTCCTACTAAGGTCAGCAGCATGGTGCAGGGAAAAAAGAAGGTGAACGTATGAAAAAACTGTGGGGTGGACGTTTTCAAAAAACACCTGAAAAATGGGTGGATGAATTTGGAGCATCCATTTCATTTGATAAAGAACTCGTTCTAGAAGATCTTCAGGGAAGTCTTGCGCATGTTCATATGCTCGGACAATGCGGGATCATTGAACCTGCTGAAGCCGAGCAAATTAAAACAGGCCTTCTTCTTTTAAAAGAAAAGGCTGAAAACGGAGAGCTTGCGTTTTCCGTGGATTACGAAGACATCCATTTGAATCTCGAAAAGCTGCTTATTGATGAAATCGGACCTGTAGGAGGGAAACTTCATACAGGCAGAAGCAGAAACGATCAAGTTGCTACAGATATGCACCTTTATTTAAAAAATCATGTGAAGGAAATTACTCAGCTGATTACTTCTTTTCAGCAGACGCTTTTAGAAAAAGCAAAAGAGAATGTAGAAACGATTTTACCGGGCTATACTCATCTTCAGCGTGCACAGCCAATTTCATTCGCACATCACCTACTTGCCTATTTCTGGATGCTTGAGCGGGATAAACAGCGCTTTAGTGAATCCTTAAAGCGCATCAACATTTCTCCGCTCGGCTGCGGAGCGCTTGCAGGGACCACGTTTCCCATTGATCGTCAATTAACGGCTGAACTGCTTGAGTTTGAAGGGATTTATGAAAACAGCCTTGACGGAGTCAGCGATCGCGATTTTATCGTTGAATTTCTGAGCAACAGCTCTCTTATGATGATGCATTTATCACGCTTATGCGAAGAACTGATTTTATGGTGCAGCCAGGAATTTCAGTTTGTAGAGCTTGATGATACGTACGCAACGGGAAGCTCCATGATGCCTCAGAAGAAAAACCCGGATATGGCCGAATTAATCCGCGGCAAAACGGGACGGGTCTATGGCCATTTATTTGCTTTGCTGACGACTTTGAAAGGATTGCCTCTCGCTTATAACAAGGATATGCAGGAGGATAAAGAGGGGATGTTTGACACAGTCCGGACAGTAGAAGGAAGTCTGCAGATTTTTATTGGCATGATCGGAACGCTGAAAGTGAAAAAAGAGAAAATGAAGAAAGCCACAACAGAAGATTTTTCAAATGCAACGGAGCTTGCGGATTATCTTGCTAAAAAAGGCATGCCTTTTAGAGAAGCACACGAAGTAGTTGGAAAACTTGTTTATACTTGCATTGAAAAAGGCATTTATTTAAAAGATCTTTCACTCGAAGAATACCAGGATGCGTCTTCTTTATTTTCTTCAGATATATTTGAAACAATCGATCCATATACGGCGGTTGCCAAAAGAATAAGCGATGGCGGCACGGGTTTTTCAAAAGTAAAAGAAGCGATAGTTAAGGCTGATAAAGCATTACTGTGAAATTTGAAGGTTTTACCATCGTAAACAGGTCCATTTTCACAAACGATAGTAAAGAAAACACTATCTGAACTTAAAGGAGCTGTAACCAATGGGAAAAGAAAAAGATCCAAAAAATCAATCTGCTTATTATGATTATGAAGGAGAAAATGAAACATCACAGCTAATTACAGATGCTTATTCAAGCGGAGTAGTTGAACAGCAGTACGAACAAAATTTCCTTCAGGAAAATCTGCAGCCGCGAGACGAAGATAAAGAATAGTTTTTATTCAAAGACAAGAAAAAGTCATCAATCATGATGACTTTTTTCTGTTTTAATAAGGATCAAGCAGAGCAGGCCAGAAAAGATAAATGTAAAAAAACCAGGTGAAAAACGATCAGGAATGATGAAATAAATACATATCCCGCAAATAATGGCGATTGCAGCTCTTCCGTTTATTTGCTTTGAGGAGACTTGTGATGATTTGAAATTATTCATTACAAATTCCACTACAATAACTGCAGATAGTGGAATAATCGCGGATCCCAACAAAGAAATGAAATAAGAAGCTTCCGTGACAAACGCAGGAATTGTGCTCAAGCTGATGGCTGCTATGCCGAAAACAGCTGCACTTTTCAGTCTTCCAAGTGCAGGGAAAATATTCAGCAGGCTGAAGGCACCTGTATAAGCATTGTTCAGATTGATTGAAAACATCGATAAAATCGAACATAGTAAAATGACCATCACGACTGGAGTGGAATCAGTTAACGTGCTTGCTGATATGAAGGGATTCAGCTTGTTATAATAAAAGGCACTATATGCCCCAAAGCAGGCTGTCAGGAAAAATCCAAAAAAATTGCCGGCATATAATCCGAAAAATCCATGCTTAGGAGATTTTGCATATCTCGCCATATCCGCTGAAGCGCTGACTCCAGAAATATACTGGACAAATACAAGGCTTGCATAGAGAAGCATTGTCAAAAAGACAGAATTTGAGTTTATGGGCATATCAGATGCTGAAGGCGCTGCTGACCTTGTAGTAAAATACAAATAGAAAATAACTCCTTGTCCAGCAAGCAAAAAAGGCAGGAAATATTTTGTGATTTTTTTTACAGCATCAAAGCCTGCAGCTGCAATTGCAGCCATGCCTGATCCAAGCAGCATAGCCAGGGGAGCGAATTCAAGTTCAATTTGAAAGTAGCGTCGGCAGATCTCAATGATCATCAGTGTTCCGCCTATTGTTTGAACGCAGAACCAATACAGTGATGTAATAGTGCGCACCGGTGAAGAGAAAAAGCGCGCTCCTTTTGTTCCAATAAAAGACCTTATCGCATATTGTGCAGGAATTCCGTGAATTGAGCCGGGAAGCGATAAAAGCGAAACAAAAAAGAAGGCTAGAGAAGCTCCAATCACTGTGCATAGTACTGCCTGAAAAAAGGAAAGTCCCCCTTCCATAACGGCCAGCGCAGGAAGAAGAAAATTGCCTGCATTAACAGAAAACGATAATTGAACGATAAAATAGTCAAACCAGGAAGTGCTGCGAAGTTCCTTAGGGACAGCCTCTAATCCGAATTGTTCAACTTTTGATGCGATTGCAGAATGGGCCATGATTTTTCCGCCTTTGTTAAGTATTCATTTTATGCAGCTTGAGCATCTGCGGACTCTTCGGGTGAATTCTTATCTGTCTGCCCGAGCCTGAACAGTCAGTTCCGCTTTTCGTTATTGTCTAGCTCCACCGCCCAACTCCTCGGCCAGAACGGCTCCGTCTGTAAAGGCAAAAAGCGCCTTTTCAGCCGGATCCTTATCTGTCTGTCGGAGCTAACCGGGCGCTTCCGCTTTTCGTTATTGTCTAGCTCCACCGCCCAACTCCTCGGCCAGAACGGCTCCGTCTGTAAAGGCAAAAAGCGCCTTTTCAGCCGGATCCTTATCTGTCTGTCGGAGCTAACCGGGCGCTTCCGCTTTTCGTTATTGT
>NZ_SMZY01000006.1 GCF_004358755.1 Peribacillus frigoritolerans
TTGTTTTTTTAACTCGACAATCACATTCGTGTACTTGTTTTTTTCAAAGGCCTGTATGACCTTCGGGTCCATCTTCCCTTCCATTGGGGTTGGATTCGATCCTCCGTTTTGAACCGCACCGCCTTTTTCAGGAAAGATGGTTCCTAATAAAAGAAAAATCATCAAAATAGCTACTAAATTCCGTTTTCTCCTTTTTAACCCTATCATTTGAATCCTCCTTGTATAAACGTTTTAAACACATCATTCAAAATTACTATAAATTATGAAAATACGAACCATTCACTTTCTTCTTTTTTTAGCCAACCAGCATTTTTTTATAATAGATAGTTATTTGTCTAGAAATATCTGTTTTAATAGAAAATAAACGGCTTCTTAGTTCAAATATTGCTGAATAAATCAATTCCTAATTTGTAAAACATCGCTGCATATACTAATATCTTTTATTCTCATAATCAACCTGTTCCTCCCCATTAACAAAATAGCATAAGGAAATTTTGAAGAGAGAAAGCCAGTATCTAAGATACTGTGAACTTCTCTCAATTTTTAATATGATTAATCCAATAATATTGCATGGTTTTACTTCAATTAGGATAAATCTCCTCCTTTTGAATTTATTAAATACTATTCATAATGGTATGAGTATTCCGAAATATTCACAATACAGGATTTCCGATTGAATCGATTGATTATTTAAATGGATAATAATGGATGTTCAGTCTATAGAAGAAAAAATCTTTTTACTTTGTTAGTGGGATTTAGATAAAACTTAAAACCTCCGTGTTCTCTACCATTAGGTAATAAATACACACAAAAAAAGTAGTCGAATTTATCGGCTACTTAGTATTACTGTTAACTTTGTTATAAATAACTTGAGGCACCTAAAAACCATCACTTTTGATACTTTGTAAGTTTATATATTCGTTCAAAAATAGATTATAAATGCTATCGTTCCTTTAAATCCAATCATTTACAATATCCCTATACAATTAACATAGCTATCCATTTAAGTGAGTTTTACTAAACAATCTGGCCCTTCGTATTATGGAATAATATGAAAGACATTTTTGAAGATTTTCACTGTTAATTTACACATTTAACTGGGAATCTGAAAATAGATACAATAAATAATACAATTCACTATATACATCAATGTATTTATTGAAATATATAACAACAACAAAATAAACATATATAATATTGTATATTATAATATAGAAAAACCAGTTTAAATCTATTGAAATGCATACCTTTCTGTACGGTGCTAATAGTAATAATTGGTTAGTGTTTCATCAAATACTTTAAACAATCTTAATATCTTGATTATAATTTACCACTTTTTCATTAAACATGTGACAATTAAATACTTGAGGGTATCAATATTCTAATAATTCTGCTGAACACTGAGAAATGATGGGTGTATTTAATTTTAGTGAATGAAGCTTTTGATAGTTTTGAAAGAAGACTTCTTTAGGACAGCCATCAAGTACTTTCCCTGCATATAAGACTAATACTCTGCTAGCTATTGAGCAATTACCTCCACGCATTCCCAAGAAGCCATGCAAAAAATGCTAAACTGACTTAAAGAAAAAGAAACATTAATAAAACTCTAATCGATTTACTGGTTAGAGTTTTATTTATTATTCTTATATGCAATAAATTAGGAACTTGAACTAGAAGCTTTTTGATTTATCTAATTGAGTGGCTACGGGTTTATAGGCTCGGTCTGCAAGTGACTGATCCACACCTGGGGAAGTCACTTCTGCCGGAAGGACGACAACAAATTTATCATTTGATTTATTCCCTGTTGCCAACGCCGATTCAGCAGAATAGGTGCGAACCCCTCCTGTTAAAATTTCATCCATGGCAAGGGATTCCCCTTTGTACCATCTCGTTAGAGTAATGGCACTTGAACATACCATTTAGTATGCTGATGTTTTCTCCAAACCGAATCTCTCAATAAATGTGATAGATTATATCACCATGGTAAATATGTCATAAATTTAAAAAGATTTAATTTGATGAGTAATTTAGGCTGAATGAACAATGATGTTAAAGTTAACATATGTATCAATATATACATTATTTTTATTAACGTTATTGATTTGTTTATAAACGATGTCACTTCTTGAAAATCTAATCAATTTGAAACCTTTTAATTGCCTATTAAACCCTGTAAGCAGAAGGAAAGGATAATAGGTAGGATAGATAACAAATAGGTAGCGATGCTTGGAGACTACGGAAGCTTATTAAGAGTGGAAATGTTTCTAATGAAGGAAGATGTAAATTCACCATAGGAAATGGAATATATTGAACATCTAGACCACGGTCAAATGAAGAAGGAATAGTTGACTTGGATAATATTTTTATTAGGGAACCTATATAGTTAACTTATCATCTAATCAGATACGACTTTTAATTACGAAGTCAATTTCAATTAATTATATTAATTTCTATCTTTCTCCCCTCTTTATAAGTACCTTAAATCAAATTCAGAATCCCACCCCTCATATTGGAAAATCACTTATGTATCCACTCCCCTTTGTAATGTCTAGAAAATAAACTAACAAAATAATAAAATATATAACAACATATATATCAATGTCAATAACAATAATAACTATAAATTTTATGTATAAGTTATTATTGTTATTTCTTATTAACGTTAATTACTGTCTTAACTTTAATTTTAATAATATTTCTGATTTATATATTATATTTAGTGTTAATAACGTTGTTATAATATATGTTAAATATGTCGGTAATAATATTGTTATTTTATATATTGAAATTAATAGTAGTTTTGAAATTGTTAATATTGTTAATTTTTTATTAGTTATATATAAAATAATATAATGATATTTAGTTAATATTCTCAATAATAAAAGCAACAATATTATAAAATACGTTATTATCATTATTATTTATATTAAAGATAATAATAACTTATCATTTGAAATTAATTTTATCACTGTTTATAACATATACAACAACATATACAGTAATTTTATAATGAAAATATATTTTAATGTTAATGACATATTTAACTACATTTTCAAAGATATAATTAATACCAATAATAATTCTAATTATAATAAACAATTATAAGTAAAATATTCAAAGATCAATTTAAACTGATGTATTTAAGAAGTTGAAAATACGTATGAAAAGCATTGAATTCAGCAAAGAAATATGTGATAATTTATAAAATAACATATACAATAACATATGTTTTAATATGACATTATCAAATAACTTATTGGATTGAAAAAGAAAAAGAGGTGTTCATTTTGGCAGCAAAAATAGTAACATTTGGTATTAGCAAAGGTGGCTGTTCAAAGTCTACCAGCAGTGGAATTACATCCTATCTATTAAGTAAGGAAGAAAAGGTTTTAGCAATTGATATGGACGGACAAGGGAATCTGACAAGCTTCTTAACTGGCGAATATGATATTTGCAATGTTTTCGAAGAGAAAACGATTTTAGAAGCTATTTTAGCAGAGGACGCACGTTCATATATCATAAAAATCCAAGATAACTTAGACTTAATTCCATCTAACGATTTCCTGGCAACATTGCCAAGAAGAATGTTTGAAAAAGGATTAAAATTAGATGCCTTGCAAAAAGCACTTCAGCCCGTGATGGAGGATTATGATTGGATCATAATCGACACACCTCCAGCGTTATCTGAACAGACAGTCATGCCATTAAGTACATATTCAGAAGCCGGAAGCTATGCTGTTGTCATGTTTGATGGATCAATGTTTGCATACTATGCCATCCCTAAATTCTTAGAGATTATTGAAGGTGCAAAAGAACGATATAATCCAGCATTAAAAACTGCCGGTGTCCTATTCTCTCTAATAGATGCTAGAGCGAAAGAAAATGAAGTAATGGAAGAAGCCATTCAAGAAGATTACCCTGGACTAATGTTTAATTCAATCATTAGGAGAAAAGCATCTACGAGAAGATTAGCCATTTCAGGTTTTGATGGTAATTCAGAATTAAAAAATGCATTAGAATACTACATACCATTTGTTAAGGAGCTGAAAGACCGTGTCAACCAAAAACAGCCTCAAAGATAAAATTAAAAAACCAAATGCTACTCAAGCTTTTTTCAATTCATATGATACTGATAAAACAACGCCAGATGAATCAGATAACAAAGTTAATGACAATCTTAACAACAAAAACGTAAACACTAGCAGCGACAAGAATAATAACAACAAGAATAGTAATAATAATGTTGACGTTGTTAATGATGAAAGTAATGATAGTATTAACATTAATGATAACGACGATGATGATTATCTTCGTAATTTAGTCTCTGGAAAAAAGGTAACGAAGAAAAAAGCTAAAAAGGTTTTCACCTCTTTTTATATGGATCCTGACCTAGCTGGTGAAGTTGATAAAATTGCATCTAGAGGAGAAAAGGGAGACAAATCAAAACTCATTAATGCAGCAATTAGAAAATTGTTAGAAGAATATGGCGTTATTCAAAAGTGATGTTTAGATATTCATAAGTAACAAATGATAAAAGTGCAATTTCCCTTTGGGGATTGCACTTTTTTGATGAAAATGGCTATTTATAATCATTGTCTATATTCTTATCATTTAGTCTGCAAACTTAATTTCTAACTGATTGTTTACTTTATTAAAATTATATTTTTTATTTCACTCAAGATCATAAGCTGTTCTTTTTACACTTTTAAATGTTCCCATCCATCATGTTTATAATACTTCATGTTTAGCTGTTCATACTGTTATTAACAATAAGATATATATTAACAACATCATAGACAAACTTAACAAAATTGTTTTTATAATTAAAATATAATCAATTTTATTATTAACAACACCATATATGTTATAAATAACATTAACAATAATATATTATTATATTTCACAGTATATATTTTAGAAGTAATGCATTATTTATATCCAGTTAAAATTTAAACTGTTTTAAATATAAGCTCTGTTAAAGGACAATGTTGATTTCTTGTTATACTAAAGGAACAGTTTAGTTGAATAAGAAGGTAAACAAGGCCTAATATTGAAGAACAAAGATTTTATCTATATTAGAATGATTAGTAAATATGTTGGTATTTAAGGAGTAGTGAATAATATGGAGAGCAATTCTTTAAAAGATGTACAAGCAGTCTATAAACAACTATTAGATGCTTGGAATAATCGCAATGCTCGTGGAATGGCAGATTTATTTACTGAAGATGGGGAAAGCATTGGATTTGATGGAAGCCAATCAGTCGGCAGTGAGGAAATATTTTCGCACCTTAATCCAATTTTTGAGCACCATCAAACCGCTCGATTTGTTAGCAAAGTAAAAGATGTACATTTTCTAAGTTCTGACATAGTAATTTTACGAGCATTTGCTGGAATGTTACCGCCTCAATCAAACGACATTAACCCAAATGTAAACACGCATCACACTCTTATTGTTGTAAAAAAAGAAGGAAATTGGCGTATTCAATTATTCCAAAATACTCCTGCACAGTTTCACGGAAGACCTGAATTAGTGGAACAAATGACAGAAGAACTTAGAGCATTATTAAAGGAATTGTAAATAGGTTCATCAAGTATGGTTGTTTCGGCAGCCTTTTTTCTGTTTCCTTACTAAACTAACGGGGGCTTTAGTTTAACAAGGAGTAATCAAAAGGGTCATAATGACCCTTTTTGTTTTGCTCAAAAATCAACAATTAAATTTAACAGAGCCTAAATATAAAACCCCAGAGAACGGAATCTCTAGGGTTCACAAATTATTATATAGCCACCTTTTCCTGTAATTCAATCCAGGTTACTTGCTCAAACACAATTTCTTTCAAAGCAGCTTGGATTAACTGATCTATTTCTCTTTCAGATAACCCCACAAATTCCTCTTCGTCAAAAGAAATGACAAAGTCATTTGGCATCTCGACCATTATTCTCATAGGATCCCCTCATTTCAGGCATATTGGTAAAAGATATTCAAACTCCGTTAACGTTATGACTCATCCCTTCAAGTCTCATTCATTTAAATTGTCGAGAATGTTCGTTATTTTCTATGAATCTTTTTTACAAGGAGCTAGCTTGTAAGATAGTGTATTTGCTAGCTCCTCACTATCATATGAAACGAACATTGAAAATAACCTCCCTCCTCCCTTTCATGATGCAGCAGCATCTTTGATGCACTGAACCACTTTTGATATTCATGAAGTCTAAGAAAAACCCAGCCTATCTGAATATAGAAAAGAGGGGAGGGGGGCCTCTTAACGTAATTTAAAGTCCGCCAGAGTCGTTGATTTATAGAAAAAAAGATTTAACAAGCCTGTCCATGCTTCCTTCCTAACATCCAGGCAGACCAAAAACACGAACATTGACATTGTCCGTGGAAGAGATTTACTGTAAAAAATCAAATAACGTGTATCCAAATTTTTCTTTCTCACACCTTCACTTTTTCGACACGAGAGAAGATTGAAGTTTATTTACTGATTAAATGCAAATTTCTTCTAAGTATCGATACAGTCATTAACAAAATCAAAACTTGTTATTTACCAAAGACTTCATTACGTAGAAAACGATTCTTGTTAAATCTATAAGACCGGTTCTTTTCCGTGAAAAGTCTACATATCTTATAACATCACTGCACCACTCATTCACTTTTGGAGGTTGATATCAATGGCAAAAGTTAAAGTTCCAAATAAATCAAAAAGTGCAAAGACAAAAGGATTAGGCGGAAAACGGTGTTGCAGGTTTTCAATTTCAGTGAGCAATGATACTGAAAAAAAATTAGATGCCCTTGCAGTCAGTACCGGCTTTTCTCGCTCAGAGCTCGCAGACTACCTTCTGCAGGCATGTGTCAACTCACCTGACTTTGTCTATGCCCTGCAGGAAAGATACAATGTTCATGAAAAATACAAGGTTTATCCCACAATCATAAGTGTAGGAGGAAAACAGCAAGTCGTTTACTAAACCATCCATCCGGGTGGCTTCTTTATTTTGCTTTTCTTTTTGGAGGGATGGCGAACTTCAGTCCTTGCTGGATCCATTTTATTTCAGTATCATGGCAGCTTTTGCAAAGGCCATTGCGTTTATTGTATTGAGACCGGTCTCTGACTCTCAGGTTCTTTTCACATTTTCTGCATTCCATGATTCTCATTCCCCTTGATTCATAGTGTATGGTATCACTATTGACCAAAAGAGATTGATTTATACATAGGAATGAGGATTTATATTTTTAAATAGAAGTCGGATAGAGGACAAAAAAATCCTTCTGAAAGAAGGACTTGTGTAAATCATTTATTTAATAATTAGGGGGTATTAACAGTTTATCCTTTTTATCAAATTAATATACATATAGATTTAATAATTTTTAATGACTCATTACAACCATTTATAAGATATGTCTTAAAAAATATATTTATAAATTCAGCGTGTGCAACGTCAACATATATATTAATATATATGTTGACGTTGTTATTGTTTTTATTATTAATACTATTAACAACAATTTTCTTAATAAGAGCTAGTAGAGCAAATAGAAAAAGCATTCAGTTGGAAGGTTAAAGATTTTATTCCTCCTATTTTGTTTATATAAAACACTTTGGCAGGACTACTGCTTGTCGTCATGGTTCACTTCCTTACTTTGCAGGCCCTGCAGGTAATCGTCTAAGCGGTCGAATCTCGCGTTCCAGACGTGGCGGTAAGATTCCAACCAGGTATAAATCTCTTAGAACGGCTCGGCCCTCAGCTTGTAGAACCGTCGATTGGCGATTGCTCTACAGAATTATGTTCGATGGTACCGATGTAAGCTAGGTAGCATTAGAAACTCTTTAAATTTTGTTATTGATACTGAACAATCGACAATCGGGTACTTATCTGTAATAAGGAAAGTGCCCTTTTTAATGGAAAAAAGATGAGTTAATCACCTAATTTTGAAATAATTAGTATTAAACAATCAGGTCATTTTACGGAATAAGAGAAGGGGTTATATTTTAGTAAATCGAAGTTTATAAAAAGATGATATGACACTTATTTGAACAAGAAAACTTGCTTGATGCTAAACTAAAGGGAAGAATAAAAAAATATGGTGGGGATATAACATGAAGGTTATTGGTCTTATTGGTGGAATGAGTTGGGAATTATCTGTTGATTATTATTGGATTATTAACAAAGAAGTGAAAAGAAGATAGGGGGTTACATCCTGCAAGATGTATTTTATACGCATTGATTTTGAAGAAATTGAACGTTATCAGCCAGTAGGCGACTGGAAAAAGGTGCATGCACCAAACGGATTATGGGCACCAATGGATATGAATATAACCTAACATTTGTTGCAGTAGTGATAGAGGTAGCATTAATCAGACCTGGAAAATATACTTTAGATGCATTTTTATTCTAAAATATCTCGGATTAGAGATTCTAGAATTAAAGAAAAATCTAAATGAGTTTAATTAATAAAGTAGGAACAAAATAAGGTATCAAGTTCTTTGAAATAATCGGATTTTACATTATAAAGGAGTGTAAAAAAATGAGTAAGAAAACAATGGGCATTCACCATATCACAGCAATCGTAGGTCATCCACAAGAAAATGTAGATTTCTACGCAGGAGTTTTGGGTTTACGTTTAGTCAAGCAAACTGTTAATTTTGATGATCCAGGTACCTATCACCTTTATTTTGGTAATGAAGGCGGAAAACCAGGAACCATAATCACTTTCTTTCCATGGTCAGGTGAACAACAAGGCACCATTGGTGACGGTCAAGTAGGTGTCACTTCTTACGTTGTTCCTAAGGGATCTATGGAATTTTGGAATAAAAGACTAGAAAAATTCAACGTTCCTTATACAATAACGGAACGCTTTGGAGAGCAGTATTTGGAATTTGATGATCCACATGGTCTGCACTTGGAAATTGTTGAAAGAGCAGAAGGGGAAATCAATACATGGACTTTCGGTGAGGTAAAACCTGAGGTTGCTATTAAAGGATTTGGTGGAGCAACTCTTTTATCAACACATCCTAACAAGACGGCTGAATTGTTAGAACAAGTAATGGGACTTGAATTAGTCGGTAAAGAAGGAGATTTTGCTCGTTATCGTTCCACTGCTGATATTGGAAATATTATAGATCTTAAATTAAATCCAATTGGACGTGGACGGATGGGATCGGGTACAGTTCACCACATTGCATGGCGGGCGATTGATGACCAAGATCAATTGGATTGGCAAAAATACGTGGCATCCAAAGGGTATGGTGTCACTCCTGTAAAGGACAGAAATTACTTTAATGCTATTTATTTTAAAGAGCATGGGGAAATACTATTTGAAATTGCAACTGATCCTCCAGGGTTCGCCCATGATGAAACACATGAAACAATGGGTGAAAATTTGAAGCTACCTGAACAGTATGAATCTCATAGAGCACAAATTGAACGAGCATTGCTGCCGTTTGAAGTAAGAGAACTAGACTAAGTTTATGAAAGGGAATGATTTCTTTGCTTTCAATCGATCCAGCATCTTTGTCTGAAAGGGAAAATTATAAATTCCTTATAGGAAGCATCATACCTAGACCAATTGCCTTCGTTACAACAATTTCAAAAGACGGTGTTATTAATGGTGCACCATTTAGTTATTTTAATATCGTGTCATCCAATCCTCCGATGATATCATTATCTATTCAACGGTCTGCGGGGAAACAAAAGGATACAACGAGAAACATAATTGAGTCCAAGCAATTTGTAGTTCATATCATTGATGAACATAATGTTGAAAAAATAAATAAAACAGCGGCAAACCTACCTCCTGATCAAAGTGAGATTGAGTTGGCTAACTTAACTCCAGTGAAAAGTGTGAAAGTTTCAGTTCCTGGAGTGAAGGAAGCGAAAATCAGAATGGAATGTTCATTGGAGGTTTCCTTGGAATTAGGAGATTCGGACGCCACTGGGTGCGATTTTATTATAGGGAAAGTTGTTCAATTTCATATCGAAAGCGACATTTATGAAAATGGAAGAATCGATCCAAGGGGCTTAGCAGCAGTTAGTCGTTTGGCTGGCAATAATTACGCAAAAGTTGGTGAAATTTTCGAGATAGAAAGACCTAAATAATCTTATTTATGAAAGGGAGAGAAACATTGCAAAAAACAGCAGGTATACATCATATAACTGCCATGGTTAACGATGCTCAAAGGAATATCGACTTTTATGCTGGTGTACTTGGACTACGGCTTGTTAAAAAAACAATAAATTTCGACCGTCCTGAAGTGTACCATCTATATTTTGGGAATGAAACGGGGCTACCAGGTACGGTCATTACTTTTTTTCCTTGGGCTAAACAGTTAAAAGGGCGTATTGGGCAAGGTCAGGTTGCCGTGACTAGTTATGTTATACCGAAGGGTTCGGTTCCATTTTGGGAGAATAGGTTGCGAAAATTTGGAATTGAGTTTACTTCAACCATTCGCTTCGGTGAAAAATATTTAAAATTTAACGATCCAGATGGACTCCAACTTGAGCTGACGGAGCGAAATGAAGGACCAACGAATTCTTGGAACTTCGGTGGAGTTCACACAGAAAATGCGATTAAAGGATTTGGCGGTGCTGTTTTGTATTCTGCACAGCCACATAAGACAACGGATGTTCTAGAAAACATTTTAGGGTTAGATTGTATTGGTCAAGAAAATGAATTTCTAAGATTTAAATCTGAAGGAAATGTTGGAAACATTATTGATATTCACTTAAATCCTACAGTCCGAGGACTAATGGGGGCAGGAACGGTTCACCATATAGCATGGAGGGCCAAGGATAAAGAAGATCTTCTCAAATGGAATTCACTTCTGCAAGATAAAGGTTATTATCCAACTGAAATTCGTGATCGTAACTACTTTAAAGCAGTGTATTTTCATGAGGCAGGTGGTATTCTCTTCGAAATAGCTACCGACCCACCAGGCTTTTCGGTTGATGAACCTACCGATGAATTTGGAAAAAAACTCATGCTGCCAGCTTGGTTAGAGTCACAAAGAGAAGAATTAGAAGAAACCTTACCTCTTGTGAAGGTACGTGTTCTGGAAGGGGATGAATAATGAAACATATTTTTAATAAAGGACAAGATTCAACAAAACCAACTTTATTATTGCTTCATGGTACTGGTGGCAATGAATTAAACCTGTTGCCTCTTGCGGGAAGAATTGATGATGAAGCTTCGGTTAAGCATTCACCTTTGTAATTTCATTATATTTATTTCCTTATAACTAAAAAAGAGTACCAAAAGGCACTCAAGGTATTTAACGGACTTCTTTTTCTAAATCTTTCACTTTATTCAATGGTAAACCGGTATGATTTGCTACATCTTGAATAGACATACTAGGTATTTTAAGTAAGCTTTTAGCAATTTCTGCGGCTTTTGCATTCATACCATCGTTTTTAGCACCTTCAATTTGTGTTTTTTGATCAGCAATAAATTTCTCTCGAAGCTGATACATTCGAATGGTTTCCTCGTCAGCACTTAAACGGCGTAGTTTATCTTCTGCTTTTGCTACCAACTGATCCAAGATAAACACCTCCTCTAAATTTGGCTGCTTAACCGTATCTCCTCTTAGAAATAATAACCATCTATGAAGAGGATTATGCAAATCAACATCTGTTTCATTGAATTTTGGCATTTCAATAAAATGAATTTCAAGCAAATCAGTAAGAAGTTGTTTGGATTTATCCTCATAAATCTTATAGCTTGAGTGATAAGACTCAATGTCAGTCAGGTAATTAAATCCTAGTATATTGATTGTGATTGTTTTATTTAGATCAGAATATTTTTCCGCTGCTTTGAAGTTTTCCGTGAAAAGCTTTGACCAGTAAAAAAGGGTTCTTTCTTTCATATTGTATTCATTTGCTAATTGAACCTCTATGTTGATTTTTTCTCCGGTATAACATATAGCCTTAATATCAAGGATTCCCTGTTTATCATCTATTTTTTCTTTAGTTAGCTTTTCCTCTATTATATATAAATCTTCAACATCATTTTCTAAAACAGCATTTAAGAATCCAATCAGCAATTCTTTATCCTGATTTTCACCAAACAGCTTCTTAAAAATAATATCATTTAAGGGTTTTAGTCTTTTCATAATCAAACTCCTTCTATATTCATTATACAATGAAAACAGGTCTATTCAAAGTGGATGCTACTGACGTTAGAAGTCTTTCGAACAAAAAAATCCATATAATGAAGGATTTTATGTATATAATAATATATATGTTAACGTATATGTTAATAATAGTATCAATAACTGTTTTATTAATAATATTAATATATAGTTTAATTTATTTAATGACATACTACCCCACAGAATAAAAATAATTTTCTCGATAATGTTCTTTCACTTAAAGATATACCGGAGAGAATGGGTAGAATTCGCGAATCAATATCTTATAGCAGCAATTGGTTTTCCAGAAATAGAAGTGCCATTCTAACGTGTGTCTAATGAAATTGATTGTGGTACACCTACCCGTTGGTTTATTGATCAAAATGATAATATACACCCAAGTAGATATGCGTATTTTTAAACTTTAAAAGTAATTGTCCATCCTATAAAAAGGATTAATCTTTTGGTGGGATTTGGACTTCGTTCCCTCAACTTATTAAATAGCCTTTGGATAATTGATAAGCTTTAATAGGACCATGAAGTAGTAAAAAATGCAGACTTAATCTGATGTGACTTACATCTTTAAAAGTAAAATATCAAACTTATTAATAATAAACTTGATTTCAAATCAAACATCTGGATTTTACTATTACTTTTTTTGTAATAGAAGAATTGGTGAGAAACCATTAAAGCAGGAAACAATATGCGGAAGTGATAGAAAAAGACTTTAGGTATGACTGTTGACACATTGCCGGGTGCCGGGGCAGCAGGTAGCTTAGGTGCTGAAGTAGTTGCCTTTTTAAATGGGAAGCTGCAAAGTGGCATTGATTTAGTACTTGATGTAATTAAATTTGAAAATGTTTTACAAGGTGCAGATCTAATAATAACAGGTGAAGGCAGAATTGATTCGCAAACTGTTCACGGGAAAGCTCCGGTTGGTGTTCCAAAACGTGCTAAGTTGGCTGGTAGTGTTCCAGTCATAGCCATTTCTGGTAGTATAAGAGAAGGTTATGAGGCTGTGTTTGACCATGGTATTGACGCTGTTTTTAGTGTAGTGAATAGAGTAGTCACATTAGAAGATACCTTAAAAGACGGGGCGATTAATATTTAAACACAATTTCGGAATGAATGTTAGTTTATGTAGCGTGAACCAATTTTTTTGAAACCTGCATATAAAGATCGAATTTGAGGTGGGACAAAACTTAGAGAGGAATTCAGTTATGATATTCCTACGGACACAACAGGTGAGTGTTGGTGTATTTCAGCACATCCTAACGCTTCTTCTACAGTTGAGAGCGGACTGTATGCAGGTAAATCACTAGGATAGCTATGTTTTGGAGCATAAACAACGTGTTACTTAATCAAAAGAGTTATCCATATGGCTATGGATAACTCTTTTATATTATTAAATCATGCAGATTCTTCAATGAAAATGCAACTTCAAGAATGTTAGTACTAGAAGATGACCATGACAGTTTAAAGAATGAAATATTTTGATATGGTTTTTATTCAATTAATTTTTTCCTTCGCAACCCCATTGCTTCAGCAGCCATTTTTGCCTTTTCTTGTGAATTATGAACATATAGGACCGAAGTAGAAGTGGAAGTATGTCCTAGTTGGTCCATAACTAGAGTAATGTCATTGGTTTCGTCCATTAAGGTTGTTGCATATGTATGTCTTAGTTTATGAGGAGACATTCCTTTATCGTAGGATTTCGTATACTTACGAACTAGGTCTTGTATTGCACGAACTGAAAGGGGAGAACTCTTACCTTTGTATTTAGACAAGAATACATATTCAAATTCTTCATTTGATCCTCCATACCGTTCATTTCGAACCTGTAAATACTCCTTCAAATCATTCATAGCGTCAGGTATCACTTGAATACTATCCAATTTATTACCCTTTCTAATAATAGATATTCTATTCTTTTTAAAATTTAAGTCTCTCAATCTAATATCGGCAAGCTCATTAACCCTAATTCCACTAGCCAAAAAAAGAGAAAAGATTGCATAATCTCTTTCCTTATCTCTTAGAAAATAAGATCTTTGTCTATCCGATAGACATTTTTCATATTCATTCTTTAAATAATAGAGAAAAAAGATATCATCATTGTCTACAAAAATAGTATCTGTCAATTTTCTACTGCGTTCATTCAGAGTTTCTTTTGGCTTGCTTACACTTATTTTTTGCATGACATTACGATGAAAATAGGGTTCTCCGTCTTCAACGCGTTCCGTTTGGGTTGTTAAGTATTTAAAAAGAGATCTTAAGGCTGATTTTTTACGATTAACTGATGTCTTTTCACGTGTTTTTTTCTCATGTTTAGATACAACAATTTCTTCATTGGTAACTTTGTTAAAGTAAGCTCTAGCCGCATCAAGGGGTAAAGTAGCCAAATCTGATAGAGCAATGTTAGAGATTGTTTGTGAAGAAGAAAATCCCTCTGTAAGTAACCAATTAAAGAAATCCTCATAATCCAAAAGATAATTAAGCAGGGTGGAGGGGGACCTGTCATTTTCCTCCATTGCTAATACATATTCCTGGACATAATCTGGCATTAGCTTAAGAATGTCTTCATATTTTTGTTTATGAGTAATATGCTGCCTGGATGTAGCCATGAATACACCTCTTAAAAAATATTGTGTGTATAATACAATTTTTACACACATTTGTTTACATAATAGTTTTATTGTTTATTTACTTAGTAGAAAGGATAGTTTTGGTATATTCCATGAAGTTAATCCAAGTTTACTTCCTAGTAATTATGGATGGTAACGTTCCATTGGTTTTATTTTTTGGCCAATAAAAAATGGGATTCTATCTGCATTCGCTTGAAATGTAAAAGCAAAACGGCCCGGAAAACAGCTTTCTTTAAATTCACAAAATCTACAACTATATATATTTTTTCTAAAACTGTTGTACAAGGATGAAATCTCATATGGATTAATGTCGGAGCTTGGATCCAATGGAAATACCGCCATATATTGGATACCTGTATTATAGCAAACGTTTGTTTTGTTTTCTATAATAAAATCTTCGTAAAATTAGTATTATACACGAAGTTAACTTACTGCTAATCTCCCACCTCTATGCTGCTTTTATAACTCGGATGAGCATACCTAACACTGTCTGCTCCAAATTATTTTCCTATAAATAATATAATGAGATTTCTTTGATTTTTTTATGTCATATTACTTTTTCCATAATCAGAAAAGACCAAGAATTTTGGTCGTAAATAAATTAGTTTTGTTCTTTTAATTTTCTCAAATCACTAGGCGTAAGTCTATAAACTTTAATAATATCTTCATCAGACACTAACTCTTGATCCATGAGCACCTTTATTGCCTTTAAATAACCTTTTTTCAAACACTTTTTTGAAATCTTCACATATTCATTTTTTTCACTTGAAATGCTAATATGCTTCCTAATATTCTGAAACGGAATTGCTCATCATTGAGTTCTTTCAACAACTTACTAATTTGATTGACACGATCATAGATACTATCTTTATTATCATCTTGCCTAAATTATAAAAATCAAAAAAATAAAAGGAGAGAAGATATTAGTATGACTAATATCTTCTCTCCTTTTATTCAATTACTGTTACCTGAAGCAACTTAGATATTATTTCTCTAAGCTTCTATTCGTTTCTGATTACATCATTATTTATTAATAAACTCTATTATTTCTCTATCTTGTGACACCCAATCAAATAACCAGTTGATCTTTAATAACAACTTCATTACCATAGCCCCACAATGAAAAATAAGACGAAAAAATCCTTTACCATTAAATTAAAAGTTATCTTGTCTTTATTTTCGACACTATAACTAGCCGCATTCCATCTAATCTGTTCCGTTACTTCACTAATTGTTTTTTTAATTATGTTTAGTACAGCTCCTATTTAATTCTACTACCTAATCGAATTCTAAATTTTCTATACTACTTATCCTTCTTAACTTCCGTGAAGGATACCGGTCCCAAATACTGAACACGTTTTTCCATCTTTTTAGTTAGTCTGAGAAAATCTGTATTGTTCTGGACGGCTTCGGTGCCATTACCATTAATATCCGTAAGTTGACCATAAGCCTTCTTAAACCGTACGATCGTCATAGTTTTATCCCGAGCTGTCGTAATCTGCCCGAAAGTCTCATCATCTACGATAATAATAAATCTGTGCTCTGAAAAACGGATATAACCAAGCCAGCTGTTGGTTTCGTAGTGTACTGGGAACGTCTGCCCTCCGAAATCGACACTGGATAAGTCCTTGAACTTGCTGATAGCGGAGAGCGTTCCCTTTCCTTTCTCCATTTTCGGCAGCGTCGGCAGCGGATCGGAAACCGCAATGTCGTCCGTATTGCGCGCTTCTCTGAACAGCCCCAGGCTCACCATTTCTTCAGCAGTTGTCTGGTTCAGAATCAGTGTCCCCACTTCATATTCGCCTTGCTTAACTTTTGTCTCTTTAACGGTGTACGTATATACCATCTTGATCTCGTTCCTATGCTCCTGGACCACAGATCGAAGCTCCTGTTTCTCCCCCACCAGCAGTATACCGTTTCTCGGAGCATCCATTTTGTCGGACCTAGAACAAGCGCCGAGAAGCACAATGCTTATTAACGCGAACAATAGTATAATCCCTTTTTTCATAACTATTTTCTCCCCTTTCTTATAAATGGCAACTATTTCTCCAGCTGCCCATTCACCATATGATTCATATAACGCCAGCGGGCCACCAGAAAATACACGATCTGCACTAGTGTGAACGATATGAAAATGGCAGCTCCCCCCTTGAAGACGGAATACTCCACCAGCTGCTGCAGCGCGATAAATGCCACCGTACTATGAATGAGGGCCATTAGCAGCGGTACGAAAAACATAAATGACAGCTGGAGGGTGACAATCCTGCCCAGTTCTTTGCGGCTCAGGCCAACCTTGGCGATCATCTTATACTGAGCCCGGTCACGCTCCAGATCTGTATAGAGGCGCAGATAAAGAAAGCTTGCGGCAAAGGTGAAAAACACGATTCCCACCAGCACGCTGATGATCAAAATAAGGCCGTTCTGCTGCTTGGATTTGAACCATTCCAGAACGAGTGGCTCCGCAAAGGAAAATGGAGCGCCATTCTGCAACGGAATCGCTTCTTTCAGCTTTTTCGCGACCTCCTTTGTCTCCGGCCAATTGTCTACTAGAAAGACGAATGCCCGTACCTCTCCTCCCTCCCCGTCCTGAAGAGGAAGACGGTCATACAGTGCGTCGGTCATCACGATAGCGGCTCTTCCTAAATCGCTCGCCACCAAATGCGGCACGTTTTTTACGATTTGCAGCCTTTCATCCACTTCCCCAGCCAGCACATCGATCTCGGTAGGCAGGCCTTTTTTTTCTTCAAAATCTCTTTTCTGCACATAAGTTGTTGGGATGGCGATCGCCTGCTTATCACTGTCCAAGGTTTCAACGGGATAACCGAACGTCTTGAGTAGACTGTTGTAATCGCTCAGGCGAATCACGGTCAGGCCGTTCTCGGTATATTTAGTGGAATAGCTGCCGGCCCGGTAAGAGTAGCCAGCCTGGGTCAGCTCTGCCTCAATGAGGTTAAGGTGTTCTTCCTTCCGTTCGTCGCCAGGATTGGAATAGTAGCGAAATGCGAACGGGTTGGTCTGCTCCGTCAGGCCCGGATCACGAAGAACTGACGTGATCCCCATTCCCGTAAACGCGACTGCCGAGATGACCGCCACCATAAAAAACGTCGTCGCATTGTCTTTCATTCGGTACGCCATCTCGGACAGTGTGATAATATTCGTCTTTTTGAAAAAGAACCTGCGCTTCTCCTTCAAGGCCCCAATCCAATACACGCTGAGCTGGGAGAACAGAAAATAAGTGCCCGTAACCGATAAGGCGATAATCAGAAAAAGCACAGGAAATTCAAATTTGCGCTCGATGACAAAGTAAAAAGCAAGCCCGTAACCGGATGCTATTAGCAAGGCTGCCAGCACGGACAACCATTTGGACGCTCTCGGTTCCGGCTTCGGCTTGTCCTCCCCCTTCAACTGCTCCACCAGCTCTTTAGTTTTGACCAAGTGGGAAGAGAACCAGGAAATGAGCAGAAACAGCAACATAAATACAAGTGCGGTCAGAGCAATCGCTTTCAGCGGGAAATAGAAGTCTAGGCCCTTCTCAATGGCCAGCATGGTAGCGCTGAGCAACAGGATTAGCTTGGAGAACACAAGGCCGACCGCGATACCCGCGGCGATTGAGATAATCCCGATCACGATATTTTCCATAAAGACCATCCGGATTTGCTGTTTGGGAGAAAGCCCATGGATCATCAGAATGCCGATTTCCTTATTGCGCATCTTTAGAAACGAGCCGACCGAATAGAGCAGAAACAGAAACGAGAATACAAAAATGAGTATCTGAGAGATTGCTAATCCCTTCTTGCTCAAGGCGCTGATCGCTGGACTAGTTGAAGCCAGTTCCCCTTGAAGCTGAGGATGAAACAAGAGCAGGGCAAAGGTAAAGAAAATCATGACCGAAAACGCACTGCTCAAAAAATGGCCGATATACAAACGTTTGTTGCGAAAAACATTATGGAAGGCGATCCTACGAAAGGTCATACCGGTGTCCTCCCAACAGCGACAGCACATTGATAATATTCTGATAAAATACGGTTCTTTTGTCTCCTGCATGAATTTCGTTATAGAGCTTGCCGTCTTTAATGAAAATGACTCGATCACAATAGCTTGCCGCCTTGGCGTCATGGGTGACGAGCATCATGGTCGTGCCTTGTTTTTTGTTCAGTTCGGTCAGCAAATCCATAACATCCCGGGCTGCCTTGGAATCCAGGTTGCCCGTTGGTTCGTCGGCCAGAATCAGCGCCGGCCTGTGGATCAGCGCACGGCCGACCGCAGTCCGCTGTGCCTGTCCGCCCGAGATTTCGTAGGTGCGTTTGTTTAAGATGGCCTGAATTCCCAGCCTCTCCGCCATCTGTTCGACCCGCTCTCCAATTTCATCGGGATTAACACCGTCGAGGGCAAGAGGCAACGCCATGTTCTCCGCGACAGACAAGGTATTCAGGAGGTTAAAGAACTGAAAGACAAAGCCGAGCTTTCGGCGGCGGAACAGCGCCAGTTGCTCCGCATCCAGTAGATGCGGCTGCTCTCCTTCAATCCATACACTTCCCGTAGTTGGAGAATCAATGGTCGAGATGACGTTTAAGAGCGTCGTCTTTCCGCTGCCTGAAGGCCCCATCACCCCTACAATTTCTCCCTTACCTATCGTCAGATCAATATCCGTAAGAGCCTCGTGGCTTACTTTTCCCTTATAAATCTTGCTGAGCTCCTTCACATGAAGCACGTCCATAAAAGCATTCTCCTTCCTCGTTGTGTCTTAAGTCTATATCAGTGTGCTCTTGCAAAGTATCGATAATCCTTTCACTAAACTTACATTTTTGTAAGATAACAAAAAGATGAATACTTTTATCGTATTCATCCGCTAGCCCAATGCATACGGGAGGGTAAGATGTATCGTAGTGCCCGTTCCCACTTCCGATTCCATATGAATTTGGTGATTCAGCTTTTGCACAACCTTTTGGACCAGATAGAGGCCCATTCCGGTTGATTCCATAAAGCTTCTGCCGTTCTCACCGGTAAAAAAGGGCCGAAATACCCGGCCGATATCCTGTTTCGGAATTCCCACCCCGCTGTCTTTTATCTCGAGAACGATGGATTGGTCAGACTGGAAGGCCGAAATCCTCACTGTTTGGTAACTGCCCGCAGAAAACTTAATGGCATTGGACAACAGCTGCTGCAGGATAAAGCGGAGCCATTTGGCGTCTGTTACCACGGTTAAGCCGGCGTCCACAAGGTTTTCCGGATAAACCTGACTGCGGATAAACAGACGTTTATAATCTGTCACCACTTCGTCCACCATCTTGTGAAGCTCCACTTTTTCCACGTGGAAATCCTGTTCAAACGTCTCCAGCCGGGACATATACAGGACCATCTCCAGACCTTTCCTTATCCGTTCGGCCTCTTCAGATATACTATCTATTTTCTCATTGTCAGACTCCTGGGTCAGCAGCTCAATAACAGACAGAGGAGTCTTCATCTGGTGAACCCATTGATTCATAAATTCTAGGCGTTCTGCCTGCTCGCGTTCCCAGTTCCTCAACTGCTGCCGGGACTTTCGGTAGTGGTGATCCATCAGTTCGTCCAGTGCACGGGATAAGGCTGCGGAACCGGGCTGTCCCGGCGTTTCGAAGATATCCGCGCTCGGCTCTGACAATCGTCTATAGAATTCACGAAGCGTGAAATACTGAACGGTCAGATAGACAGACATAATCAAGATGCCTAGAAAGGCGGCATACAAGGCGATGCGCGGATGATCGTAGCCGTCAAACCAGAACACCATCAGGACCACTGCCAATTGTACAAGTATGAATCCGATGAGCATTAGGTGCGTTCGCAGAAACAGCTTCATATAGACTCCTCCTTCCATATCGGCAACAGTCGGTAGCCTGCGCGCCGAACAGTCTCCAGCGCATCTGCGATGCCCAGCTCTTGCAGCTTCTTGCGTGTGCGGGTAATATTGACGCTGAGTGTATTCTCATCCACATAGGTCTGATCCTCCCACAGCTTCTCCAAAATAATTTCTCTGCTCACCAGGCGCGGACTGCGGACAAGCAGCAATTCGAGCAAAACGGCCTCTTTTTTGGTCAGCGTCACGCTTAGGGTGTCCAGTCTCAGCTCCAACCGCTCCGGATACAGTACAAGCCCCTCCAGCTTCACCTGCCGCTCATCCGTCTTGGTCGCATAGTCTCCATAGACCCGCCGCAGTTGGCTGCGAATCTTGGCAATGACCATTTCGTAAGAAAATGGTTTGGTGATGTAATCATCTGCCCCGTGTTCGAGGGCCATTATCTGATCCATGGTACCGCTTCTCGCGGAAATGCAGATGATGGGGCATACGGAGACGGAACGGATCTGTCTGCACCAATAATAGCCGTCATAACTGGGGAGATTAATGTCAATGAGAACAAGATGGGGATCAAATTGCTTGAACAGATCCAGAACATTCTCGAAATCTTTCACCAGAATGCTCTCATCTCCATACTTATCAATATGAGATTTAAGGAGCTCGGCTATTTTGAGATCGTCTTCCACGATCATGATCTTATGCATAGAAACTGGCCTCCTTTACAATTTCTCTTTCCTAACTTTTTTCCTTACCTTCTTCAACAATCGGCTATTCATAAAAAGAGCACATATCATTTACAGATATGCACCCGTTTGTTGAATAACGACATTACAAATTTATTAGTAATTCCTTAATATTCCTGTTAGTTTATCCCATGACCTCACACCATATAATCACGAAGGTGATTTTTATGCCAGAACAAGGTCATCACCACCATAAAAATTTTGTTTTTCTTATATCTAGATAGCAAGAAATTGTTGCTGCGCTGGTATTAGTCCATCGAAAGACCGATAGCTGCATTGTCGTCGGGTGTTCCGAGCCAATAGCCATATGATATAGCCACTTTAATAAAATGTTGCATAACTTCCGGCTGAGGAGGACCCGGTGGCACGGAATCGACCGGGCGTCCAATTTCATTAAAAAATTGCCCCATTTTCACCGTCGATGTTATCACGAGTATTGCTGTTTCACCCGAGACATTTCTCCAAGCGTGCTTTTGGTTTCCTGGAATATCAACAGTATCGCCGACCCGCAATACGGACCAGCCTTCGCCTTCCGTCCAGGCTTCAACCTCCCCGGAGAAAACAGTGAAGGTTTCACGATCCTCATGGCTATGAATGGGCACAATAACGCCAGGCCCGACCTCGCCCTTCATCATGCAGTAGTTCATATCTTCCGATAACTCCGTTAAGTGCTGTAAACGCGGTCCTAGTACATCCAAAACTTCTGACATAATTGTATATTCTCCTCTTTAACTTATTTACCTACTAGTAAGTAAGTTTTATTTAAATTTACAGTTTACTTTCCTAACAAATTTTGCAATTCTGCGTCCACATTTTCTGGTCAGCCTCACCCCTTTCATAGTGTGCGATCGGTAAACGGCAAGCCCGACGTCGATAAAATATGTACAACAACGTGCATTAGTCTTCCAACAGACTATGACATTTATAATCTACTATACTAGACACAATAGTAACAGTATTCTGAAATGTTAACAATAGCACTTTTTTCCACTAACAAAGAAAAAAATTATTTCTTCTATGAACCTCTCATCCATTTATTCATAATTGATTATCAAATTTTAAATAACCTTAAAGCCCTCTTGTTCTTCATCATTATTTGGTAATAATTACACACAAATAAAGTAGTCGCATATATCGGCTACTTAGTATTACTGTTGACTTAGTTATCCATAACTTGAGGCACCTAAAAAGCGTCACTATCGAAGAATAACGCCCCTTTAACGGAATAACAGAGATGGAAATTATAAACAACATAGGATAATATCACTTTGTTCAAAAATTACTATCTTGAAGTTTAAATATGTGTCGGCAATAGGATTGCAAAGTGAGAAATGAGCCACCAAATAATCATATCTTACTAAGTCAAGAAATAATGATTTATTGAAATGATAGTATTAGTTCATCAGAATTTTTTGGTTCCTTTTTTATCCATTTATTATTCGTGCACTGTCACAATTACTCCATCCATATTGTTGCCTGAAATCTCATAATAGAGATCCTCTGGTACTTTAATTTGACTGCTATGAGAAATGGAGTAATAAGAAACAGTATATTTTTTCTCATCAACACTAGCAGAAATGTTCTTTTCTTCTTTTAGATAATCCAAATATTCTTCCATAGCAAAATTCTTATCCTTCATAATCACGCTGTGAGGCAGGCCAACATAGCGGATATGCCACGGTTCATATTGAATTCCTGTGACATCAGTTTTATCCTTTGGATAGCGTAAAATAAAGCCGTATTTCCAAGCGTTTTCTTCTATCCACTTTCCTTCTGGTGCTTCACTCATCTTCATTTGAGTAGATCCTACATCAAGCGATAAACCCAAATTGTGTTCGCTATAGCCTGGTGGCAAGGCATAATCAGAGCCCATTTCTTGGTAAAGAACACTTTGCTCATCAAATCCTCGAAAGCCACTACTAATTAAAAAATGAAGAACTCCTTCTTTTTCAGCAGCAGCTGTCATCTCTGAAAATTTACGTGCGACATCCTCTGATAATTTAATATCACTATTCAGTAACTCGTATCCCTTTATCAATTCTTTATGCTTAAATAAATTTACGACATCTGATTTTATACTCTCTTGGTGAACAGGATATTCCTTGTTGACCAAGAGTAGATTTCCTTGATAGATCTGATCTTTTGCAATCTCATTGTTTTGGATACGTTCAGAAGTTCCTAGGTAATTTATATTATCTTGATGATTTTGAACATTTTTTTGAAACTCTACTTTATCTTGAAACAACGGTGTTATATTAGCGATACCAAATCCCAAACATAATATTAATAACAATAAAAATCCCCACGTCTTCATTTTCAGTTTCCTCCTTGATCTTACTTGTTTATATAATAGGAGAAACTACTTAAAAAAAGAGTAGGGTAAATATTAAATATTTCTTAAATCATTTACTTGGGTATTAAATTTAATTATTTGGTTCACTGTCCTGCGGTAAACGAACCTCAAATATCGTACGTATTAAACTACTTTCTGCAGTAATCGTTCCATTATGTTGCTCCACAATATTCTTCGCAATGAACAAGCCAAGACCTGTGCTATCTTCTTGTTGAGTTCGGGCTTTGTCACCGGTATAAAACATATCAAAAAGATGCGGCAGTTCATTTTGGGGAATTTGATCGCCGTAATTCACCACTTGTATGACGACTTCATCAGCATCTATAGATCCTTTAATATCCACGAACTGGCCATCATATCCATAGCGATTGGCATTCGTCAGAAGATTTTCAAACACTCGTGCCAACAACTCTCCGTCACCAACAAAAGGTAAATGAGGAGGAATGTCCATTCGGGCCATCAAATGGTTTTTCTCGAAAAGCGGGTACAACTCTTCCGTTAATTGATGGAGTAGGTCAGATATATTGATTCGCTTTTTATTCACGGGGAGCTTTCCATAGTTCATTCTCGTTATTTCGAATAATTCATCTATAAGTCGTTCTAAACGCTGAGATTTGGTAAACGCAATCGTTAAAAAATGTTTAACCTGTTCTTGCTTCAAATTCTCTTCTTTTAGTACCAAATCCAAATAGCCTAAAACAGAGGTAAGCGGTGTCCGTAAATCATGTGCCAAATTGACGACCAACTGATCCTTGCTGCTTTCCGAAAAATCTCCTCTTTCTACAGCTTGTTTCAATTTTTCACTTGCCAAATTAATATCATGGGCAATATCTCGAAATTCATCATTTGACTTGATTTGAATTTGATGTGAAAAGTCTCCCCGAGAAAGATAATGGATTCCGGTTGAAATCTCGTTAAAATAGCCAGAATATCGCTTCGTGAGTAAGTAAAAGAACATAAACGAAAGCGGGATAAATAGTAGTAAAAATACGTTAATGTCGCCAATTTGTTTCATACTTTTCCGATAATATTCCAGTCGGTCACCATACTGGACATTCGAGTGATAATAGAATTGGAGTGATTTAAAGACTATAAACGTTATAATTCCAGAACAAATCATACTTAAACCAAATAATAGCACCATCTTTGAACGAAAGCTGTGTACCATTTTAACCATTGAAGGAATACCCCACTCCCCACACGGTCTTAATCCATTTGTGGTTCTGTTTGCCTTCTTCAAGTTTTTTCCGCAACGTACGAATATGTACCATGACAGTATTGCCACTTTCAAAGTATGCTTCTCCCCACACATGTTGAAAAATATTTTCCACGCTATAAACCTTCTTTGGATGACTCGCAAGTAAATACAAAATGTCAAACTCTTTCGGCGTAAGCTCGATGGTTTTACCGTATAAAACAACGGTCCGCTCCTCAGGGGATATCATAAATCCGCCAAACTCCAAACTCGATTTAGTATCTATCTTGGGTTGATTTAACTTCATAAAGCGCCGAAGCTGCGCATTTACACGGGCCACCAATTCAATGGGGGTAAATGGTTTTGTCATATAATCATCGGCTCCAATCACCAGTCCGTGGACTTTATCGAAGTCAGATGTTCTAGCACTTAAAAAAATGATAGGCAAATTATATTGTTCGCGAATTAGGCGCGTTACTTCATATCCATCGATTTTCGGCATCATAATATCTAGAATTAGCAAATCAATCGATTGAGTCTGGATAGCATGAATGGCTTCTTGTCCATCAGATACTTTAATGACATGGTATCCTTCTTTTTCTAAATGGATGGCAATCAAATCAGCAATCTCCTCCTCATCATCAGCTATTAAAATCGAAATACGTTTCATCTACTCCACTCCTATATAAAGTTGCATTAACTTAATTTATAATCTATTGATTAAACTATACGCAGTTGAACGCTTCAAAAAACCTCGCTGTTTTTGGTGGGATGCCTTATCAGCATTGACCTTAATTAGCATGGCAATTAATTGAGTAATTTAGAGCTTCTTTTTATTTTCTATTATTCCCTTTACTTATTCAAGAATATGGCCCTTTAGTGGAATAATGATACTGAAGATAACTACTTTTTCTTAACTAACGAAGTAATTATGTACTCAAGCTTAAATGTTTTTTTCATTTATTTAAGCTTATTCATATATAAACTAAATACCTCATCCCAGTCCCACTTTACATAATACCAATTCCCTAAATTGATATTAGAAATCCATTTTATTTGGTTGGAACCTTCAGAATTTGCAACCATACATTGGCTATTTGTCTATCTGTCCGAGTCTATGTATTGGGAACGGAAGTCTCCGTCCTTTGTTGGGGGAAATGTTAGTTTTTTTTGATTGTTAGTCTTGAGATTGATTTTATATAATGCTTGTAATGGTCTTTGTTTAACATCGACACAATCACTTTCTACTGAACTTGACGTAATAATATGAGGTTCATCGAGCCATGTTAAATCTCGATCCACAAAACTTTGAGGAGTGTAAACCTCAGATGTATGAAGAGGTAGGTTGAAAACCTTTAATTGCTTATTTCTAATTGCTTCCCTTATTCCCCCACTAATATTGCTAAAAAATGAATAGGTCCCATTGAAACCATTCTTCATGATTTAAGATTTCTCAATTTTGTTAAAAGCTTTTCCATCTTTAGAAAGAATACAAAGTGTATTTGAATCGGCGGACATCGATGGAGTAAGCACTAACAAAAATGAGACCCATTGTTGATCATGTGACTATTTAAACGGTCTCTTATAATAAGAATCTATTCAAACGGAATAAACAACATATACAACAACATATATATTGTTTTTAACTTTAACGACATATTTATATTATAAAATGTATATAACACATAAATTAATACTAATTTAATTAAAAACGAAACAATTTCTAAAATAATTCGTATTACATATTATACATATTTAATCTTAATAGAAGGTGTAAAAAGGACTGAGTAAAAGTTGAATAAAATAACAAGACTTAGACAGATCAGAGAGCAGCGTGGAGTACCTATTGGATTATTAGCACAACATTTAAACATTTCGTTCAGAGTTTTACTAAGCATTGAAAGGAATAAAAAATCATTAGAGCCAAATCAAATCAGAAAAATTTGCACTTATTTCGATATAGGCGTAATTGATTTATTTGAGTAAATTATTATTTACCGTCATAGGCAAAGTGAGCTGTTTAGCAGCTCACTTACACTTTAGAATATATATAAGTAAATTGAGCTCTCCATAGTTCTACCTCAGATTGGATATAAATTTCAAATTGAGTAATGACTTAGCATTATTAAATTTAATTCATTCATTTTCTATTTGGTAGGTTCTTGCACTAAATAGACTAAATAATGGTACAAAAAATGCTGCATTCGCAGCTTCTTTTTTGTGAATTATATAAAGAAATTAGGCCCTTTAATTCCTCATCTTATACTTAAGTTTTTTTCAAAGAAAAAATACATTATTGTCCACTTGCAGTTAAAACAAGAAAATCCACCTATTTATCCAATTACTCTATCCATGAATTTACAATATCATCAAATACCTCTTGATCTACTAGTATCCTATTTAACCAATAAGGGTCATTCTCAGATGTAATAGATCTAGGGGCAAGTATGGATGCACTCTTGAAACCTTCCTCTTGAATGACAGCTGCGGTCTCCACTTTGCCATTCCCATAGGGATAGGCAAAGTGTTTTACATTCATTGATAAATTTCTTTTAATGGTGCTTTTGCTTAGAATCAGGTCTTCTTCAAACTCTTTAATTCTTTTGTTTTGGAAAAATATTGGCTCATTGTTTTCTAGCTCATGCATATTGAAGGTGTGAGAACCTATAGTGGCTAAACCACTTTCCTTCATTTCCTTTAAATCTCCCCAAGAAGCAAGTCTTAAATTGTTAAAGTTTTTTCCAACCTGTCCTGCAATAATAAACAGAGTGAAGGGTATTTCCTTCTTCTCTAAAATCGGAAACGCATTTAGATACACTGAAGTATCAACGTCATCAAAAGAAATCCAGACACAGTTCTCAGGAAAAATTCCTGTTTTCTGGGCTTTTAAGACTTCGTCGGGATTTAAGAAATTTGCCCCTTTCCTCTCCAATGTATCTATTTGAAAGATGAAGTCATTTTTATATACATTGTATTTCGTTAATTCATCTGATGCTGTTAAAAATTCAATTGTTTTATTAACTGTATTATCATCCAGGATCCGGTGATACGTTAATCCAAGGCATCCGTTTTTGTCTAACCGTTCTGGAAATTCCATGGCTACCTTAGAGGTATCTAAATTAGTGAATAAGTTATATCCTCCATACAAGACAAAGAGAATGCCCCCCATCATAAAAAAATATTTCATTGATTTCCCCTATTTCTTTATATCTCTGATTGGGTTTCTTTCAAAAACAATCATTTTTGATTGCTGTAATGTATCATAATCTTTTTCATTAATTAACTGCAGGTTTAACAAATCCTCTTTGGTAGTAGGCAAAGGATACGTTCGCCTGTCTAATGATCCAAATCTTTTTTGATTATAAAATTTCCAGATCCATAACCCTACATAAAAAGCGAGCCACATGATTAAGGCGAGCAGCATAAAGGACTGAATATCCATGTTGGTCATTTTAAATGATGTTTTCAACTGACTGATATAAGAATCATTGAAGTTCAATAAAGCACTGACAAAGTAGAATATCACTGCAGCGCAATAAATCCACATGATTAAAGAAAAAAAGAAAATTGTTATTTCTCTCATCCACTTAATTTCAGATCGAATTATCAGTTCATTTTCCTGTTTCCTCTGTCTGGACTTGACCATGTAGCATAACCGCCTTTCCATCTGGATTTTATCGCTTTCGGAAGTGCAAACATAACAATTAAGGCATTTAAAATCCAGTAGATGACTGGGTACCAGGCAGCCCAAAAATAATACTTGGTGATATTGTCATATGCTGAATCCACTTTAACTGAAATCCATAATTGAATTAAGCTTAAAAAGACCAGTGCAAAAGAAGAAAATGTAATCCAGATCAATAACTGCTGAACGGAAGTTGCGGTAACAAAATAATATATAGTGACTATCCCCCATGCCATAGACCAAAACAGGCTAATCCACTGTTCGAAATAGATTGGCCAGATTCTTCTATGACGCCAGTCAAGTAAGATACGCCAGTTTCTCATAATCACTTCCTGACCGCCCTGCGCCCAGCGGATTCTTTGTTTCCAAATCCCTGTTATGGTTTCTGGAACAAGCATCCAGCATAATGCACGCGGTTCATATCGAATATCCCAAAAACGCTGCTGCAATTTCCACGACACCGATATATCTTCCGTGATCATATCACGGTCCCACAATCCCACATCTACTAACGCTTTCTTTCGGAACGCAACTATTACTCCTGATACAGTCATGATCTTTCCTAGGATTCTTTGTGTTCTTTTAATCGCGCCGATAATTGAAGCATATTCTACAAGCTGCAGACGACTAAGCAGCGTATCCCTATTTCGTATTCTTGGATTCCCCGTAACTGCACCAAGTCTCTCACCTTTATTAAGAAAATGATAAATCAGATAATGTGCTGCATAGGGATCCAAAAGAGCATCCGAATCAACACAAACAAGGTATTCAGCTTTAGAAGCATGACAAGCGATATGTAATGCATTTGCTTTTCCTTTATTCTCCTTAAAGTCAACCACTTTAAGTTGAGGATAGTGATCGACCAATTTTCTAAGGATAGTAATGGTGTTATCTGAACTACCGTCGTTAACAGCAATAATCTCTTTATTCGGATACGGTAATGCTGCAAGATTGCGGATGGTTTCTTCAATGGTTCCTTCTTCGTTATAACAAGGAACAAGTATACTGATCATCGGCCATTCAATGTTCTCAAAGTCTATCTTTTGCTCTTTTTCTCGGTATTTATAAAACAACAAGGATCCTGCTATCCAAAATAATGACATAATTAAAGGGTACCAAAACACAAATTCTGCTAGATTACTTATGATGCTTTCCAATGTAAAACTCCTAACATACTTAAGCGTGATTCATAAAAACTACTATATAGTTATTTCTTTAAATATTAAATCAAATAAAACTAACTATCAAATTTATTAGGCATAATACTCATAGCAAAAAAGGAGCTGCCATGAACTGCACCCCTAACGTTAGACATTAAATTTAAAATATAACAAATAAAATTAAGTATGATCTTCTTTTTGAATTGTTAGCAATTCTATGGCTTTAATATTTTCAAGCAGGCGCCTTTTTGTAACAATAACTTCGTTATCGTTATAAACAGAAGTGTTCCGTGAAATATATATGAGTTTGTCTATATCTGAATAAATTTGTTCAAAAGTGTTATTTAACATTTTACTTATATTCAATGAGATACCCTCCTCATGTAAGATAATAAGTATATTTTACCATCTATATAATTAAAATTATATGTTTAATGTAAAAATAAGGTTTATTATTAGTTCCAAAGATACAAAAAGAGAATTTGAACATTCTCTTTTTGTTGGGTATCTGTTTCATTGTATATGTATATAGGATTCTTTCTGGAATTAGCTATTTCTACTTGCCCTCTAGCTAAATGGAAAAAGGCTGCCTAAGCAACCCATTAATCTTTCATTAAAGCCCCCGTTAGCTGAATAACATAATCGCTCTAAAATTTGACTTTAGTATGGTTGATTATATATTTCGCATACAAGTCGAGTTATAATCACTATAAAAAGCATCTTAAATATTTACTTAGATAGGTGATTAAATGATACCAAGAACGATAAGATTAAAAGGTTTCACAAAAGAAAATAGACATGAAATGATAGATTATACAGTTAGGAGTATTTCTAATTGTTCAGGGTGGGTTACAAATCATACTATGTATTCCAATAAAATAATTGTTATTAATTTTGAGATAGAAGTTAAAGGAGTAAAGGATTTATTAAGTTTACTTAATAGTAATGGTATTAGTTTATTTGATGAAAGTATTAAAATAGCTAAAGATTTTCCCGAAAATCTTGTTGAGGCTAATAAAGACAAAGAAATAATGGGGTCTGTAAATATTACATTTATAAATGATGAACCCGATATAAGGATTCCGGTTCCTCCCATTCCAGGGTGAGAATAACACAACTTTAAATTCTGTTTAAATACAAATCAAAATTAGGGATATGGCTTCTCAAGCATAATATTAATGAATAATGAGTGCAAAAACAGAACCTAGAATTGCTTGAACTATTGTATTCACACTACTCACCACCCTTTTTTAATTTAGTCCGGCCAAATTTTCTTCCCTCTCTAGAGACTATTTTAAACAGCAGTAAGGAATAACAATATCCATAAAATTAGACTTACCTTTTACCAGATAAGCCCCCGATTGTTGAGCAATTCTTATCACTAAAATATAATGTCCTTCTGGTAACCTCGTCAGCAAATCAAGGGAACATTAGCTACTGTATTATAGAGAGAAACTGAGATTCCTTCAGTTGTTTCAAAAACTTTAATCTTCTTAATTTCGGATTCTTTTCCTTTAATAAATGCATATTCCCTCATCTAAAGACCACTATTATCGAATAATAAATCTATATAAACAAGAAGTTTTTATTTATTCTAGAGGTGCAAATCCCAATATAGTCATACCGAAAACGCATCCTTCACATAAATTAATTGTATTCTCTTTTTGGTTTTTATCGTCAAATGGTGCACATAATTTCGGCTCTTCACAACTATCACACATTGTATTTATATCAAAAGCACATCCATCTCTTTGTATAAATGACATTTGCATCCTCCCGTAATAGCACTAATTTATACATTTTAGCTTATTCAAATACAGTACCCAATTAAAGGCGATCCACTTTGCTGCAATCGCCCCCGTTAGTTGAAGAAGAATTAAAGTTTTTAGGTATTTAATTTAAGAAACGCTCATTGTCATTAATATTCGAGACTCGTTTGTCACAAAGCCGTTCTTTCTGAAAAACAACTCCGGTTTACCTTTGCCTCTCTCGGTTGATAAATATGCGGCATCGACTTTTCTCTGTGTAAGGATATTCCCTAAATATTTTAGTAAGCTCGTACCAACGCCGTTTTGTTGAGTATTATTTAGAACACAGATTTCATTTATGTAAAAGTGCTTGCTATCAGCCCATTGCTCTTCATTTCCGACTAAAAAGCCAATCATTTGATTATTAGAATTAAAATAACCTATTCCAATATAGCCAGGAGTCTTACTTATATCTAACAATCGTTTGTAAGATGTTTGTAAACTCCAAGGTTCGTTCCAAGGATTAGAGCTAAAAATATTGGTGAAAATCTTTGATTCTTCTTCTAAATCTTTTTCTGACAATACACGAATTGTATTCTGCATTAATAATTCCTCCTTCCAATCAACCCTATCACAAATTTTTGTTTACCATACTAACTAATGAACTATCCTGCCCCGATAGTTGCATAAAGAAAAAGCTGCCTTAAAGACAGCTCCTGGTAATCAAGTAAAGCACCGTTAGTGAAAGAAAAAAAGCATTAATTCTTAGCAAAACTTCAATGCTTTATTCTTTCTTTTTCCAGGACATTAAATCAGAAAATGCCAATCCAAATGATACACCCAAAGGAATTCCTAAATCCCAAACATCCATTTCCGAACGTCTAAAAAAATAATAAAGAAGATAGTGCAAGGCACTTAAAGAAATAAACCAAATAATAAACGTAAAAAGTCTTTTTCTTATTTGAATCCAATTTAACTTCCTTGTATTCGCAATAACTAGAGAGATGGAGAACAAACCATATAGAAGAAGATAAATTACATATCCTATTATAAATTTAAGAGAAAGCGAAGTCTCAATATCCTTATATATTATAAATATCGTAAGTATGGTTCCTGCCAAAAATACAATAAACAAAATTAAGTTTAACGAAATATATTTCTTCATCTTTTACCTCTTACCTTCAAAGTCTTGATGCCTTTTGATTATCTCAAAATATCAGAACTTATACATTGGTAACTCGTTCCTTGTTCAACTAACCTGCTTCGTTAGCACAACAAGAAAATGAGTTGCAACCGCAACTCATTATGGTCTTAAACTCTTGCCCCCTTTTCTGGAACAAGATAAGTACTTATTTTAAACATCCTCATCTAATTCTTCGGAATACGAAATAATAAACTCTTTTAGGTTTGAAGCCAATTCTTCAAATTCTCTCGTTTCGTGATACCAAATATAAACTTTGCTATCAATTACCCTATTAACAATTCGAAAACATAACTTGTCCCCAGTTCCATCCTCACCAATAGTAATTAGCTCATTGGGTAACTCTTCATCTTTTACATCTTTATTTTGCCTTACTATGTCATCCCAAGTCCTCTTTAAGTTTTTAGGGTCTTTAATAGGAAAAAGCGTCCATTCACCAATTTGAGCATTATTAGATAGTTTAAAAAGCTCCTTGTATTGATTTGGGAAGGCTACATCCATTGCTTCCTCTGCTATGCTTATATCTAATTCGGTAACACCAGGTTTTCTTGAATCGATTAAGTCAATAACGTCATTCATTCACAGGCCCTCCCTTCATACTGTTATTTGATCTTTACTTAAAATACGTTCTTCAACAATCTTCCTGAATTCCTCAATAGGATAAAGCGATCTCACTTTACAGCAATCGCCCCGATTGTTGAATAAGAAAAATTACATTAATTCACCTATAAACCAGATTTCTCTTTCATATTGGGATCCATCATCATCAGTAATCACTTCATTATATCCTGATATTTGCATTTCATTAGAAATGGATAATCCCCATTCTGTCTTAATGCTTCTTTCATTTGATATATGAATCCATTTTTGATATTCGTTATTCCTATTAAAAAATTCTTTAAAGTAGGAGTCTCCTTTAAATACAATTATTTGTGAATCCCACAAATCAGGCATATCAACTGCAACCACCACTCGAAACTTCTCTTTACCATTTGGTTTCAATCGGATTAGATGTTCAGATCTGTCCAATAGTGTTTGAATACAGAGTCGCTTAACTTTAGTAGGTGTTTTATTGGATTTTATAAAATCTTGAGCAACTGGTAAGTGCATATGCCAATAATCATTATAAAATTCCGAAGGAAACTCGATAGTGTTCTGTTCAATTTGTTTAACCATATATTTAGCTTTTCGATTAATACCACGAACTTTTTTCACTCGCATATTATAACTCCTCAATAATTATCGTAAGTTAGTTCTCCCAAAAGCATTAATCCTTTTTGATTAACGCCCCCGATTGTTGAATATCATTTATGTTGTCTTATCGAAGAATAGCTCCCTTTAGTTGAAGATTATAAAATTAAGGGTTTTCTTTACAACGGCAAACTCATAGTAACTGTTCTTACATTAAAGCCCATTTTTTCGTACAACTTAATGGCTTTGTTCCCCACAAAAGCACTTAGACGCACTTCAGAGTGTCCATCTTGCTTTAAATGGTCAATCGCTGTTTTCATTAAACGTTTAGAAATTCCATATCCCCTAAATTCTTCTATAACAAATAGTTCATAAATAAATCCATTCAATTTATCAGTAAACTGGTCTTTACTTTCCCCTAAAAGAATCCAGCCCATTATTTTATCGCCTTCTGCTGCTATTAAGTAATAACTCCCCTTATTCAAAAGTGGTTTAACTAGTTGTTCGATTTTTTCATTAGTAGGTTTCACTTCACCTAATGTGCCATCAAAAACTGCTTCTGGAGAAAGTTTAAAAACCTTTTTAAGTTCCGCATCGGTAGGTTTTCGAATATTCATTAATTGAATCAGTCCTTTCAAATATCCTTTACCAGTTTAGCATAATATTCCAGATGATAGCTTCCAAAAAGACTATGAATACTATAATTCTTATTCAACTAAATGGCCCATTAGCTTAACAAGATACTTTATTATTTTTACTTAAATTAGAGATAATTGAAGGCAGTTTCCCTAAATCATCAATCATTAAATCTGTTGCGAAATTGTTCCATTGAATATCTTTTTTCCAAATTCCTTTCATCCCTACGTTTTGGGCAGCTTTTACATCATTTTCGGGATGATCGCCAACATAAACACTTTGATTCGGCGAAACATCGAGTTGTTTTAAAGCTCTCAAAAAGATATTGGGGTCTGGTTTTTTTAGTCCCTCCCATTCCGATACTAAGATAGTTTGAAAATACTTTTCAATACCTAAAGCCTTTATATTATCCATTTGAAATTGCCCAATTCCATTTGTAATCATCCCCAGGATAAAGTTCTTATTCCTCAATTCCTCCAACATTTCAAAAAGCTTTCGAAAGGGGATGCAATTATTCTTAAACTGGCTTATGTAATCTTGAAGTAAGTCCTCCCAAGTTACCCCTGTAATTTCAAGCTCCTCCGTAAGTTGTTGATATACTTTATCTTTCCAAACGTATCCTCGGTTATCGAGTTCTATAAATCGTGTAATATATTTCTCTTTAGGTGTATGATTTACCCATTTATTCAATCGTTCATATTGGTTATCAATAAATTTCTTTACTGATTCGTCTCTATTTAACAAAGTTCCATCTAAATCAAATATGACAGCCTTAATCATTATGTACCCCACTCCCTGAATACGTTTTTTACTTTTATTCTATACTGTCAATCAACAATCAACATACCTCCTTCAACAAAACTCACCCGTTAGCAAAACAGAAAAAAGACCGCCGCAGCGATCCCCATCTTTAACTCTTGCTACCCGATAGTTTAAGTGCAATACTTCACAATGGTTGAACTAACCTGCCCGTTAGCATAACAAAAAATGTAGCAGAGGAGAGCCATTAGTGTCTTCCTGCCTCTCTTTGTAATCTTCGTATGCCCTTTGTGCTTTCCAGAGGTGTTCTCCTTTAAACTCAACCCAGCTAACTTGATGATTTGTCGAGGGTGAGAATAGTAACTTAAATTCCCTACTTCTGAAAAGAAGCCAGCTACAGTGTCCTTACCGATTCCTGTGATGGCCAACATTTGTTGAACACCTGGTATCCGTTCAAGGAGTCCATCCATATCAGATTCTAGTTCTTCGAACTTTTCATTTATTAATTCATACTTGTCTAGTAAAGTGCGAAGCTCTAATTTAGCCATCCTTGAATCTTCACGAATACCAATAGAGTCTTTGGCTACTCGTTTAAGTTCTTGAATTTTACTGAGTCCAACCGCACGCTTTACTGCTTTTCTGAGGTGAATGAGGATTTCTTGTTCCTCAACTATCTCTAACTCATGTGGTAATACGTTTAACTTTAATATTTGTAATGCTGCTTTTCCTTCCCAATCCTTAAACACTGTAAGGAATTCAGGAAAACATCGATCTAACCAGTTATGAATTTGCCCCTGCACTGCTTGTAAGTCAACAAATAAGAGATCGCGGATTTTCCTTGCCACACGAAGTTCTGCATAAACCCCCTGTGGAATATTAGGTTCGGCATATCTTCCATCTTTGACTAGCTGTGCAATAACTCTTGCGTCCTTTACGTCATTTTTGGTTGGAGAATTATCATCTAATTCTTTAGATTTCTTCACATGCATAGGATTTACAACGACAAACTTAATCTCCTCTTCTTTAAGAAAGTGAGCAAGGTTGAGCCAATAATGTCCCGTCGGCTCCATTCCTATAATCACCTTATGCATGCCGTGTTGTTCCATCAATTGCTTTATCCAGCTTAAAAAAAGATCAAAATGTGGTTTTGTATTTTCAAAGTGACAAGGTGCACCAAACTCTAGTCCTCTAAAGTCTTGAGCACGAGCTACATGCTTGAACTTCGCAATATCTACACCTATAATCAGTGTTTCAGAAGTAATTTGAGCAATCTTTTCATTTTGGTTATAATTCATATTGAAGGCCTCCTGGTAAATATGTTTTGTCCTTTTCGCTGGCCAGCTTCAGGACACTCATATCATATCAAGAGGTTATTTTTTTGTTCAAATCTCATTTTTCTTCATTACAGGATTGCTGCCCTTCTCTGGAATAACTTACAATTTCAATAGGAAACCTTAAATTCCTTCTTTACTACACATTATTGCTTTTTATCTATAAACGTGATTTTAAACTTCAGCAAATTCAGATCTTCAACCATAAAAAGAGCAGCTTCACTGCTCTTTACTGAATATTATAAACTCGCTCATAAAGCTTATAATACAAAATTTTTAATTAATGTCATTGGCGAGAAATCTAAATTAGTGACGAGTTTCTACTATTATAATATACGATTTTTTTGATGTTCTTCCTGAATTTTTCTGTACAGGGTCATACGCGAAATGCCTGCTTTTTCTGCAGCATCTGTTTGGGTGTGACCCTGATCAATAAGATATAATGCGTATTGTATTTTCTCATTATCTGCTTTTGGTCTACCAGGGTACTTACCACGTCTTCTGGCTGCAAGAATTCCTTCTTTTGTCCGCTCTGATGTTAAGTCTCTTTCAAATTGGGCAATACCTGCAAAAATAGTAAAAAGCATTTTTCCATGTGCAGTCGTTGTGTCTAGCCAAGATTCCTTTAGACTTTTTAGATGAGCACCTTTATTTGAAATCTTTTCGGTAATTTCAATGAGGTCCTTCGTTGATCTCGATAAACGGGTTAAATCCGAAACGACCACTTCATCACCTATTCTCAGAAATTCCAGCATTCGATTCAATTCGGGTCTTTCCCGTTTAGTGCCAGTGATTTTTTCGAAGAAGATTCTCTCACATCCAAATTCTTCTAATTGACTTTTTTGTCTATCTAGATTCTGATCCAATGTAGAAACACGCATATATCCAAATTTCACCAGACGTTTCTCCTTTTTTATTTCTATTGTATCAAAAATGTTCAGAGTTTCAAAAAGTTACATTTTATATTGTTACATATTTTTGTTACACGATTTACTAGACTATAGAACTGCAATTAGAAAGTATATCTGATTGTAACAAAAATGACCGTTTTTGCGACAAAGCTACACTACTCTTTTCTATTCATCTTCCGATAGAATTTAGCAAATCATATAAAAAATGGAATCCCTTTATTGGAGTTCTCTTTGTTGTTTTCCATTATTGCGCTATTTACTTCAATAAGAAGAGGCGAAAATTTGTTAAGCAATCAGCCCCCGATTGTTGAAGATCATTTATGTTGTCTTATCGAAGAATAGCGCCCGATTGCTGAAGATTGTTGATTAAGGTAAAGGCTAAACAGGTCTTCCAGAAAAGCTCCTTATAATGGAACAAGGTTTGTTCTGTCACCTTGAATATATGATTGGTAGACTGAAGGTTGAAATGGAGTATCCGAATACCAAATTGAATTTACTCAATCAATAGACAAGTGTAAGGAGTATACCGATGAACAGAAAGAATTGAGAATGGAAAATAGAGAATTGATAACTTTACTGTTTAAGAAAATCTAATCAAGTAATTTATAGAATATTTTTACAATTTGCTGTAAGATTATATTATAAAATTTTTTGGAGATGAAATCATGTATGAAAAGATATTAGAACTCTTGGATGCAGGTGGAGAAACAAGAAATATTGAATTTAAAAAGAGTTACGATTGGGGAAATCCTCAACACAAAGCCAAGATAGTAAAATGTATTCTTGCTATGAGCAACACCAAAGATGGCGGTTATCTCTTATTGGGTATTGACGATGACAAACAAGGATTAGAAAAACTTTGTGGAATGGATTTAGAGCATTATCAAAAAATAAATTATGACCATATCGTGGTAGAAGTTAATAAGTTTGCTGATCCTCCTATTTCATTTCAGATGTATATGATTGAAGAGAATGAAAAAAGTTTTGTCTTATTTCGTATACCAGAATTTGAAGAATTGCCAATACTTTGTAAAAAAAGTGGTGAACAAGGGTTAAAAGAAGGAGCAGTTTACTCTCGATCTAAGTCAAAGCCAGAATCTGCAATTATTAGATCTCAGTCTGAGATGAGAGAATTGATTGATATGGCTATAAATAAAGGAATCAAAGAATTCTATACTAGAGTCAGAGATTCTGGATTGCAAATAGCAGATGATAATTCTTCAGATAAGTATGCAGTTGAATTAGATGAAATTGAGAACCAAAATATATTTGACTCCATCAAACGAGGGGGATACTGGAGAATCGTTGTCAAACCAACACATTACAAAGAAAACAGAATAGAATCTTTATCAAAGTGTAAAGAGAGATTGTACCATAGTAAGTTAAGTCTAAGGGGATGGGATTTCCCACATTTCCGAGATTTAGAGAGTGGAAATGGATACATACAGTCATCTGAAGATTTTGCTCAATTTAAAGAGTTATTTAGATTCTTTAAGAGTGGTCAATTTATTTATTATAAAGCAATGTATGAAGAGCATATGGATGCCTCTTATAAGCAAAAAGTAAATGGAAAAGGGTTAGAAATATTAAGCACACTTCTATTATTCACTGAGATATTTGAGTTTGCTTCACGACTCTTCCAGCAGGAGGACATGGGAGATAAGGTAACTGTTCTTATTGAAGGCTTTGATCTTAAAGGACGTAAATTATTCTTTTATGATCCAGCTAGGACACTTTTCCGAGATTATGTTTCCAACATCGAAGACGAGGCTAAAATAGAGGTAGAAGTAGACATTGAGAGGCTAATTTCAGAAAGTGAGAACTTGGCAATCAAAGCCTCAAATGAGCTATTTGAAAGGTTTGGTTGGGATACTGATGCCGTACAAGGACTTTTCAAAGAACAGCAGCAAAAGCTTCTAACTGGAAGAATTTGACCGATTTTAGATCGAATTCTTGGTTAATATGATAAATAAATTGATCCTTTTATTAGAGAGGTTTAATAGTGAATTTTCAAAAAGGATACCTTGGTGAATATAGCCAATGAAGCCATACTGTGAATTTATTCATAAAGAATCAGAGAAACCGGGCGTTAATTTAACACTTTTGTGGGAGGAATATTCCCTCAGCTGTCGATCAAACGAGGAGATTCCATATAGCTATCGTCAGTTCTGCAGAGTCTACCATGATTATGCTAGAAAACAAAAGCTACCATGCGTATTAAGTTGCTCTTTATTTGCGCCCGATTGCTGAATAAGCTACTACATAACATGTGCGTATTGCGACATAAGATTACTCGTAATTTATCCATTCTCCAGAAGGATTTTCAAGATTTATTTCATCATAGCAACTTTCGCAAACCGTAGGATAAGGATCATACTCGTTTGTTTTATTACCACAAAATTGGCACTCCATTTTTCATTTCTCCTTTTTTTCAAATCTTGTGTTAAATATGAAATTACGCAATCCTTTTTAAAGAATTGCGCCCGTAATTGAATAACGCTTATACAATGAACTTTGTAAACCAAGCAATATACTTTGCTCCCAATATAAACAAGAATTGAGCAAGCAAAGTGCCTAATAGCCTTGAAGTTACCATCATTATAGAAATGCTTTTTAGCTTTTTTTAGCATAGTAAACAGCATCTTTCCATGTGCACTCGTTGTGTCTAGCCAAGATTCCTTTAAACTTTTTAGATGAGCATCTTTGTTTGAAATCTTTTCGGTAATTTCAATGAGATCTTTCGTTGATCTCGATAAACGGGTTAAATCCGAAACGACCACTTCGTAAATTCTATCTCATCCAAATTATTCTAGTTGACTTTGAGGGCGAATTAGAGAAAAGGGAACTTGTTTTGTCTAAAAAAAAGACCTTTAAGGTCTTTTATTAGATTTCCTTGGAGCTTGCAGCTAAATTAAAAATGAATTCTAGATTTTCAAGAGTAATTTCGGAATTAAAGGAGCGGTTTATTACTGCACCTATCCCTGGATTTACCTCTAGAATTATTCTTTGACCATTTTGTTTTGTACCTTTACCTCTTAAAACGCCAATAATTTGGTCACTATTCTCCATACATTTTATTTCCTTGATCTCAATATAAGGCTTTGCAGCAGAGGGATATTGATTATTAAAATCTAAAAATTTTATTCTATTAATCAATCCGGTCTCTACGAGCTTAGTAAATAAAGTTCTTTCAAAAGGAGGTATATCGTTTATATTCCGTATAGTATATCCCCACATTGAACTATGTGTACCAGTTCCGGAGCATTGAATGTTTCCATTTGACCTTATTTTGTTAATTGAGTCACAGAGTAAAATTGTTGAAATTTCTTTGTGAAGTGATAGTTGAGTTAAATTATTTACAACGTCTACTGGAGTAATTTGTAAATTATCTTTCAAATTGAAAAATGTATTGTTAAATATAGTAATGTTATTTGATTTTAAAACAACAGGTGGCAATTTATTGAGAATAATTAAACCCAATAAATCTTTCCAATGTAAGTAAGATTCATGATTATGAATTTTTAAAGTTGTGTCAATGCTGCAAAAATCAAAATCATAATTAAGCTCATGATCACCATATTCATGAACTATTTTCAACAAACGTGATAATTTTGAAAATACAACTTGCCTAGCTAATTTATAGATTGGATGAGCATTAGTTTGATATACTGGAATAGGTACAGATTCAATAAACTTGGCAGATAATTCTTGTGTTGTAGCTATTTTGTAATTATATTTATCCAATAAGTCTAATAATGACTTAACTTCCAAGACAAACTTACTAAATTCTTCGATGTCAACTTTAGAATTACTTAATGAAAATGAATTATTAATTTTATATATAAAATTAGAAGGTTCTATTAGGACAGGAATCATATTATTCTATTCCTCTTTCGATTGCAGCCATTAGAATAGATTCTAATTGTTTTTCTGTTTCATCGAAAAATCCATTTGGATAAAAATCAACAGCCCCAAATTTATCAATATCTACCTTCCTAACTTCAGATTCTAACATTCCCTCTTCTCGAGAGCAAAAATAAATCGCAGCATCTTTATTATAGGAAATGTTGCCTTTGGCTATATGGTATCTTAGTCTATTCACTAAATGCTCACTATGCGTTTCGGCAATTATTTGTTTACCCAGCATGTTCAGTGAGATGAAGAAGTCTGCCAATCGGGATTGCACATATGGATGCAAATGTAGTTCAGGCTGTTCCAACAGAATAACAGATTCAGAAGAAGAGGCAGATAATCCAAGTACCACCAATGGCAAAACTTGACTTACTCCTACACCTACGTTTGTTAAATCAGCATCAATATCTCCATGTATATTAGCTTGCAAAGTCAGTCCGACTTTCCCCATTTTATCAACTTTAATTTCTTTGGCTATTCCAAGATATTCTAACCACTTCTGTACTGCATAACCTAAGTTAACTGTTTGAATGTCTGATACAGAAGGTTTGAAATCTTCATTTTTAGATGGGGGAATTATAGCCTTAATTTTTCGATTAGAATAATATTTTAATACAAATGCAACATTTTCTCCTTTTTGCCCAACGTATAGAGGATTTTGCGATCCGAATTTTCCATAAAATTGTCTAGGTTCTTCTCTAAGTGGTCCTAAATACTGAATTTTGTTAAAAGTATTCCTTATAAAATATTGTAAATCGTAAATTTCTATTTTATCATTTTCATTAAACCTAGACATTTTTTGAACAAGGGTTTTTTTATTATTCTTTAATTTTCTTACTAATTCTAATTGGTTATTTATGTATTCCGTTAATATTTCAAATGCCATTAAATCAAGTCTTACTAAGTAAAATTCTAAGGTTTTTATTACATCAACATTTTTAAATTCAGGTTGATCCACAAAAATCTCTTCAAAGTTTTTGAATAAAACGTTTACATCCTCTTCTTTTCCGTTCTTGTCAAGAAGTTGAACTCTATGTGTTGTCTTAACTCTATTTAGATAATTAATAAATGGGGTTAATTTTTCTGTATCAAGATATCTTTTATTTAGTCCTAAATTATCTATAATTGTATTTATAATAAATTGCATTGTGGTTTCTTGTTCATCTTCTAGTTGTTCATTATGAGGAACCAAAACCGATTCGGGTAAAAAAGTATTAAAAAGAACTGCTTCGACATTTGATTTTCTTAATTTAATTGGCTTTAACAGAAGTTCCTCATCACCAAAGAATTTGTTCTTTAAATCAAATTGCTCTGCTAAATTATTTTTTAAATTTTCATCATATTGAAAAGTCATATCATAATTTGATTTTCCATCTTTTATATTTTTGAAATTCACCCCAGAAAGAATTGGTACATTTGAAGAATTGAAATCATCTTTTTTTGTTGGAAGTATTTCAATTTTTAATCCTATTTCATTAAACTTTTCTCTAATTAGATCTAGATAATAATATCTTTCATCTTTTAGTAAATTATTTTTATTTGAAGTGAAATTTATTTCAAAATCAACTGTATCATTTTCATGAGAATGATTATTAACAATGTCAGCAAATTCTCCTAAAGAAACATAAGATCCATTAATTAAGATCGGTTCGTCAGAAACCGGACTTTCTAGGGTTTGCTTTAGCAAAAGTATTGACTGTAAAATGCTACTTTTACCGCTACTATTTTGTCCAGAAATCAAAGTGATTGGTGCAAATTGTAATATACCTGTATCTAGAAAACTTTTAAAATTTTTTAATGCAATACTTTCTATCATCGATGATCTCCTTTAATATTTAATTACATATATCATACCATAATTTCATAATTATGGTTTTAAAGAGAGATTGAAAATAAGCAAATTAATAACAATTTACTTATTTTATAATTTGAGGAAAAATATCAATTAAAGATCACTTGCTGAAACAATTTTTCGAAAATCCCCTTTAAAAATGATTTAACCTTAAAGTGTGGGAGGGATTTCAATACAAGTAATATCAAAGAAATAAGTTGTTTCAATTATAAGCCCTATACGGATTTTTTTTTGGACACTAAACTACTTACACTCATACCGACACTGCACTTAAGACATTTTAATAATTCACTCATTACTACCCACTGAATAAATCGTTTAATATACCCATATCTAACGAGAAATTTTCATAAATCAGTAATCGGTGCAGATTAATTCAACAATGGATATTTGAAATTTATTTTGACGAGTTTCTACTACTATATAGTGAACTTTTTAAAGCATTTTTCATGTTCATTAACCAACTTATAAAAAGTCGTTTTTTTAACACCTAATTCTTCCATAGCTTTTACAGCTGTAATCTCTCCGGCCCTCCATCTGGTATAGATTTCATTAAAGTCTTCTGTAGCCTGTATTTTGGGTCGTCCAAACGTTACACCATTCTTTAAAGCTACGTCTATTCCCTCACGCTGCCGTTTGCGAATTCTATCTCGTTCTTCCTGAGCCATCCAAGAAAGTATCTGTAAAACCAAGTCAGCAATAAATGTACCAAGGCTATCTTTATATTGAGTAGTGTCAAGTAACGGCATATCCATCACTACAATATCTGCTTGAATATTTTTAGTAATGTCATTCCATTCCTGAAGAATCTCTTCTTTGTTCCGCCCAAAACGATCTAAAGAATGAATGTAAAGAACATCGCCTTTTCGGATCATTCTTTTTAGCAGCTGATATTGATCTCGATTGAAATTTTTCCCACTTTGTTTATCCAAAAAGATATCGCGTTCGTTGAGACCATTTTCTAGCATGGCTTGAAGTTGGCGTCCTTCATTTTGATCTTTACTGCTTACTCGTATGTATCCAAATTTTCTAACATCCATTTTTTTACTCCTCTTCCCTTTTCTTTCTCTAATTCTATCAAATACGTTCGAAAAAGTGTATGTAAAATAAGGAACGTTCAAATAATGATTTTATACTTAAACGAACGAAAAAAAGAAATGAAATAATAAAAAAATAACCCGTTCGAAAAAGTGTACTTTTCCGAACGGGTATTTAAATTGTTTTCTTCATTTTTTATATAGGTAAATTCCTTTCACATAAAAATGAAGAGAATCTACCTACATTTATTTGATTATTTTTATTTGAAGCAATTTAGCAAAACAACAAGTAAAATTGGTCTAACTTTCACGACCTTTACTATTAAATTTGATTACTATGATTCTCATTGTTTTTATACTTAAATAAGATAAATCATTTTTTATTTTTATCTTTATCCCATTTTTCAAAAACAAAAAGAATCAAAAATATACTTCCAATTAATAAAGGAGTACCTATTAATAAGTAGTAATTGTTTTTGGGTATTCCAAAGAAATTGGCAAGGTAAATAAAAAGTACCATCCATAAAAATACAACTATGTTTTTCAACCAACTCTTCATTAGACGTCTAACCATCCATTCCCTGGCTTTTTATCTTTTTTATCTAAATATTTTGCAACTGCTGTACCTATTTCTAATCTGTCCATTGCTATGGCCACTGCTCCAGCTACAGCGTAAGCTAATTTAGGTGCACCCCATGCAATGAGACGACTTTTAATAGTTTTAGTAAACATTCTTGCTGCTTCTTTTTTTCCTTTTTTTCTAATATAGGCTGCAATCGCACCAACTCCTCCACCTGCTAGAGCACCAAGAGAAACATCGATAAGAGTAGCTGCCCAAGATACAGATATTACTTTAAAATGTCCACTTGGATCCACATTTATAACAGGGTTATTATTTACATAAGCATATAAATTCAAACTTTGTGGATCATTTGCAAAGCCTTGGAAAGTATCTCTTGTAATAAATCTCCCCACATTAGAATCGTAATATCGAGCCATGAGATAGTACAATCCAGTTTCATTATCAAAACGATAACCAGCATAGCGGTAAGGATTTGAATCCGCCATTGTACCTGTTTTAGAAATAATGTTTCCCCAAGCATCATATTTGTACTGTGCTACAGTTGCACCATTTGCATCAGTTAGTGCCGTAACATCACCATGTCCATTTACATGGTAATAATACGTTTTACCGTTTTTGGTCATACTAACCGGATTACCTTGGGCATCCCATGTGTAGGAAGCTACAATATTGTTATTAGCATCCGTCTCATAAATCACTTTATCCCCACTGTAGTGGAAATTGGTTGTTCCACTTGCAGTAGTCATACTTAAACGTTTGCCATCTTTATCATAGGTAAAGCTTGCTAATGATGTTCCAGCAGAATTCTTTACTTCAATCAGACGGTTTTCTACGTCATAGATATAGGTTTTGGCTCCGTTATCTTTCAAGTTTCCATTCATATCATACGTATACGCTTGACCGTTGACAGCGGTAAGTTGGTTGGCAGCGTCATAAGTGTAATTGGTTGTCGTTGTAGTTCCACCTTGAGTTACAATCTTCTTCGTACGATTACCCACTTTATCATACTCGTAAGAAATCGTAGTTCCATCTGCTAATGTTTCATTAGTCAGCTGGTTCAACGCATCGTATTGATAAGATATCGTTCCAGAACTAGTTACAACTCTGGTATGGTTACCATTTGCATCATAAGTGTACGTGTATGAATCGAGTAATGCCCCAGCGGCATTGTAATTTTTCACTGACTTTAAGCGGTTCGCCTCATCATAGTCGAATGAAGCATAGGTACCATTACTCTTCGAAGTGGAGATGGTATTTCCACTCTCATCATAAATGAACTTTGCTTGGTTTACACCATTTCGAGTAAGAGCCGTAACCTGATCCAACGAGTTATAGCTGTACTCATTTGTTATGCTGGTAGCACCAGTCGTTACTGTTAATGAGTTCAGGTTACTATTGGCGTCGTAACCATAACTAATGCTGTTTGAAGTTCCTTCTTCCTCTTTTGTGAGGCGGTTGTTTTTATCATAGGTGTAGGTCGTCGTCTTTCCAGTTGGTGTATTGGTTACAGAAGTTTCATTCCCATTCGCATCATACCCTAAATCCCATTTCTTCACTCCATTGTAGGAAATGCTATCCTTGAGATTTAATCCATTATAGGTATAAGAAACGGAATCTCCTTTAGGGTAGATTAACTTTGTCATATTACCATTCTTGTCATACCCAAATTGAATGACTTGATTTAACGGGTTTTTGATACTAGAAATCAAATTCCACTCGTTATAAGTATAGTTAGTCACATGATTGTTGGCATCCGTGACCGAAGTTTGATTCCCTACTCCGTCATAACCATAGAAAGTATTTCCCAGGTTCGCGTCGGTTACTTTCGTTAATCGATTTAACGCATCGTATGCAAAGGAAGTTTTCTTTCCTTTACCATCCGTCATACTTGTTTGATTTCCGACACCATCATAGGTATAAGAAATACTACCTGCTGAACTATCAACATTCGTGAGATAGTTTCCACCAGTATCGTATGTGTTAAAAGTAAAAGAACTCCCTATTTCTAAGCGCATGGAATCAAACCAAGCCGTTCCTAGCTGATCATCGTAGAGATAAAGTGCATCAACGGAATTGAAAGCTTTGATCGGTTTTACTTGTGCAGCCACATGCTGCCAGTCTGCTGATGTTTTGCTGAAATCATTAGCAAAAGTCCCTACAGTCCCATCGGTATAATTAATTTGAACTTGAAGAACATAACTTCCTCCATTAGCGTCAGCCCCTGCTTGTTTAGACCAACCAGACATTGTCAATGGAGTGTTCGCATCTCCAGAAAGATTAATGCGTTGCTTAATAAACTTGTTTTTCGCCTTTTCACCAGTAAGTTTAAATGAGTATGTTCCTACATACACATTATCTTCGCCTGTTCCATTTTGATAAATTCCATCGTTGGCAGACAGGTTGCCGCTGTTTTTCCAGCCGAAAGGAACCTTTTCACCAGCCCCGGTATTCCGTTCAAAGCTAGAATTTTCCACGTGGTTGTATGCACTGAGAACCGTGCCTTTTTCTAACTGGATGCCGTCGAAATAAGCAGTACCGGTTCCAGCATTAAGACCAACAGATACTCGAATGTTAGCCGTATTCGCTGGTACATTATCGACAACAGCCTGAATACGAGTCCAATCATGAGTTCCTTTTAATTGATAAGCCGGTTTTTCACTAATCCATGTGCCAGTCGAATCTAAAAATTCTACCTTTACAACTGCAGTATTGGTCGTACTTGTTGTTTTCACATATCCGCTGACAATATATTTATTTCCTGCAACGTAAGGGACCAACTTATCTGATTTAGCGATCGCCCATCCTGTCGGATTTGAAATACTGATTGCTTTCGTTCCATATTTCGCTGTATTCGACCAATCAAAGGTAGCTGTTTTTCCAGGTTCTATGGCCTGTGTCCAGTTATCCGCCCAGTTATCCGTATTGTTATCAATCTCAATACTTGAGTTTGTTATCTGATTATCAGCAGCAGACATTGGATGTGTATCATATTCTACATTTCCATTTGCTGCATATCTACTCGCAGAAGTCTGTACGTTCGCGTCTGTTGATTCCGTTTGATTGTTTTTCGTATCGTAATCGGACGTACTAATGTTACTGTTAAAGTCCTGTTCCTTTATCAAGTTGCTTTGACTATCGTAAGTGTAAGAGGCCGTTTGGTTTTCCGGAAGCTTCACACTAGTAATGTTACCATTCGCATCATAAGTGTAGACCCATGCTGCTGTTCCGTTTACCTTATTGGTATTGGCATCCTTTACCTGAGTCAAATTATTGTTGTTATCATACGTAAACGTAGTGACAGCTTTATTAGCGGAGTCTAATGGGTTTTCCGTTACTTGTACAATATTACCATTCGCATTATATGTGTAATTCACTTTACGACCTTCACCATCGGTAACAGAAGTAACCAAATTAGTCGGATCGTAAGAATAAGTGGTAGCACTTGTTTGCTGAACACCATCGATCGTTATTGGGAGGCTCATAGTTTTCACACGATCCGATGCATCGTACGCAATGGTTGTTGTAATGTTTCGTGCATCTTTAATCGATGTTACATTGTGAGTTCCATCGTATGTGAGAGTGGTAACCTTGTTTTCAGCATCTGTTACTGTAGTCAGATTGCCAGAAGCATCATATCCATAGCTGATGGTCCGGTTTGCCGGATCAGTTATACTTGATACATAACCATTTGCACCGTAAGTGATAGTCGTTGTACGTGGTGTAGCTGTTGTTGCATCTTTAATGGTGCTTAGCTTCCCATTGGTGTTATACGTAAGGGTTGTTGTATTTCCATTCATATCTACCAGGGAGCTGACTTTTCCACTGGTATTGAAATTAATCTTCGTTCCATCTACTTGAGTGATGGTATAGGTCCCATCCCCATTCTTAACCAGCGCTAGATATACACCTCCATTTGATATATATCCCCCACCAACTTTTTCTCCAAAAATGTGACGAGTATTATCTTCATCAATTAGAGTGATTGGACCGCTACCTGCATCCACTAATCTTGCCTCATAATTACTGGTCCATCCAAATCCAAACATACCGGCAAAAGATTTACGACTGTTGTAGGTCCGTTTAATACTTACTGGTATACCTCGTCCAGGAATAGAAAGATCTGTATCTTGTAGAACAAGGTTACCATTGGCTGGATTCACGCTGTCTTTCGTTAAACCCCAATATTTCTCTACTCCAATGGAATCAACCGTATAGTTAATGGTTAAACGAGGTGTATTATTTCCATTGTTTACAGAAGTAAAAGTTCTGTAAGGAGACGTGGTTTCATTTTGTTGCTTCAGCATAAAACCGTAGTTAGGCTGAACACCGTTGTACCAATCTTTGACCAATTGGGTAATCGTCCACTGCCAATAAGCATTTGATGCATTATTGGTTGTTGTTGTTTCCGCACTGGCACCAACCGTTGGTTGTGAATCCCATGTTGCTGTCGAGGTCCAACTGCTGTTAATTCTAAATAAATCGATAGAAGAATTGGTCGCATCTACTTTTGTCTGATAGGCGTTGAAAGTAGCGCTGGTAATACTGCTGTCACTTGGTAAATTTGGTAAAGAAAATTGAACGAATGAACGGGTAGTGCCAAAATAGCTGTTGAACCCGGTGTGCATATACGTATTGCTAGAATAAACAGAATCCGGGAAACTGCTTGCCACAAAGTTATCCCGCAAGACATCCCAACTGTCGATCGTAGGGTCAATCGTGACAGGATATTGTGTCCCCTGATCTTTCAAGAAAGCTTGATCAGCAACTACGTCAACAAACGTTTTCCCGTTCTCTTCACGAAGGTCCAGCGAAACTTTTTCAGAATATTTGCCTTTTGCATCGGTCATATAAGGGTTTTCAAAGAACCAAAGTTTATTTCCCTTTGAATCTTTGAAAACAATCGTGCCATTTTTCTCTTTATGAGGTGTGACACCCTTCATCTTCAGCTCAAAACTGAATGTATTTTGATTTTGATATTGATTAATTACAATATCTTCTTTTACAGCACTGCCATGTACACTATAACGGTAATCTACATCATGTAAAATTTCTTTATACGTAATTTCATTATCTTTCAAAGCACCCTGTACTTTATTGGCTTTTATAGGTATAAAACTTACATTTTTTCCACCTTTTTCAACCGATACAAGTTCTACGTTTCCTGATTGCTGCGCAAACACGGTGTTTGTATTATTTGCGGTGTTCTCGAACTTGCCTGGTTTTTTAGAGCTATTCTTTAATTTGTTATCGATTTTCTTCCACTTTTTATCCGATGGATCATGATAAAATTGTTGTTCCATGAAAATTTCTTCGGTGAAGCTTCCATCTGGATTTAAGTATCGTTTTGAAAATGGAGTCCGTTTATTCGTTAACTCCATTTTTTCTTTTGGAGGTTTATTTGGCAACTCTCCAATATCTGCTGTTAAGTTTTCCTTTTTAGGAGTCCTTTTTGCCGCACCTGATGCAGCTTCTGTAAAACTTGGTCCTACTACACTAATAATAAGACAAATTGATAATAGCATTGCAACATACCGATAAAAGGTCTTAAACGTTGATGACATATAATAATTTCTTCCTCTCAATCTATGTACTATCTGGATAGTCTAGAAAATTATACTTTAATTATCAGATAGTGGATATTGAGCAAATTATGGTAATTTTTCAAAACATAAACATATTTATCTTTCATATTATAAAAAAGGGAGATACTCTATAAAAGCATCTAATTATGATGGATGAGAATTTAGTTTGGAAATTTTGTCATCTGTGAATACGAAGATTCTTCAAGCTTTTTGGATTAAAACCAGTTGAATAATTTTATAAATAAATGATTTCGATATTTCTTGATATTTTCGTGAATAATTACTTCTAAAAAATCGATAAAAAGGCGCCTGAATTTTCAGACACCTTTTTATATCTATTTCCCTAATTGCTCAGGTATTGTAACAAATTCATATCCCTGTGCACGTAGGTTGTCAATCATTTTAGGAAGTGCTTCTATCATTCCATCTAATTTACGTTCATCTTTGAAATTATGCAATAAAACAATTCCGCCTGGCACTGCTCTTATGTTAACTCTGGATAAAATTACATTTGCTGAAGATCCATTCCAATCATATGAATCAATTGTCCATGAAATGGAACGATATCCTAACTTATTAAGGGTTTCAATCTGATTGTCTTTAATCGCCCCATATGGAGGCCTGAATAAATTTGTCTTCACACCCGTAACTTTTTCTATTTCGTCAGTTGTAGACTGCACAGTTTAAATAAATTTTGAATCCGTTAAAGTTGTCACATTAGGATGATACCATGTATGGTTACCAATAGTATGACCTTGTGAATGAATCTGTTTTAGCAAATCAGGGCATGCTTTTACTTGCTGCCCCATAACAAAAAAGGTTGCCTTGACATTCTTGGCTTTTAAGATGTCTAAAATTTGTGGAGTATAAATGTTCTCTGGACCGTCATCAAAAGTAAGGGCGATTACTTTTTTGCTGCTCGGACCCATATAAATCATTCCGGTATAGGGTTTTTCTGGAACAATTAAAATTTGACCTGAATTAATTTTATTTGGATCTTTTATTTGCGGGTTTGCTTCTTTAAGCTGAGCAGTAGAGATTCCTAATTTAACAGAGATTTTTTGGTAAAAAAGTATTACAAACCCAAATCCTAATTCTTTGAAATTACACAATGCACAAATAGAAAAACCCTCGGACTTTATTTCAAGTCAACGAGGGTTGGAATTACCATAGAACATCTTTTATCGGGCATCTTTAGACGTAGGAGCAAACCATACAACATATTTATATTTAATATAAAAATCTTAATCTATTATTTTGCTAATAAGCTGTCAATTGTTACAAATTCATAGCCTTCAGCTCTTAATTGGTCAATCATCTGCGGCAGCGCATCGACTGTGCCTTGTAATTTGGTATTTTGGAAGTTGTGCTGCAGGACAATCCCGCCTGGTGATTTATCCCTATTCACAATCGTTAAAATTTCTTCCGCTGATTTTCCACTCCAATCAAGTGTATCTACGGACCAAGAATGTTTTCGATGAAGTCTATGAGTGCTTCCCCAATACAATATAATTTCCCCATTCATTCTACCTCCTAAAAAATGTTCAGGCTCTAAATATTCAAGAAAAGACCTTCCACTTAAATGGACAGGTCTTTTCCATGGTTGAGAAAGTTCCACCCCAAATGTGCCCCGCATGACTCCAAGGTTCAATCCTGTGTTTTACGATTGCAGAAACGTGAGCTGTCCGAGTCTCTCCAATTTTTCAAAAGAGTGCATTGAAAAGCGAAAGGTAACGTAAAAAATCAAGATAGTGCAGACCAACATCAAGATCGGCAAGTACCAATACAATAAGAGTCCCGCACACCAAAACAGCACTATTCCAATCGACGTTTGGATATCACTGAATGTCAAGACAAAGGAGGCTTTCACCAAGGACCAACCTGTTTTCCTGTAATGGATTAGGCACGGAAACAAAGCGGTTCCCACTAGAAGCCACAGCAAGCAGACAGTCCCAATCAGGGAGATGAACATAACTTTCCAGGAAGACTCAAGGTGGAGGACCACATACAGATCGGCCGAAAGAATAAACCCGGCAAGGATCCATCCATTCCCGATCCAAAACCCTTGTTTGAAATGAATCCGGAAAAACTGGAAAAAGCTCCGAAACACACTATCATTTTGTTTGAGCTGCCACTCTCGGATGACTGCGAAAGCCGCCGCGGTTGAAGGGCCAATGGTTATAATCGGCATACACCCCAGAATCCAAAAGCCCGTTAAAATCATAAAATTAGCTATTTGCCGGAACCATTCTGCACTTTTTCCATTCGAAAATTTCATTTCGTTCATCCTTTCTTGTTTACAGTGAAAAGCTTTGTACTCCAATCTGCTTATATTCCACTGGTTCGTTTAGGGAACTTTTGAATTCCAAAGTGTTGATGGAACCAGTCGGATAAAAAGATTCCGTCATGACCGAACGTCCACCGTTCACGAATAATTCAACCGATGCCTTATCCACTAGGAGTAAAGCATCTTGAAAGGACTTAAGCGGCATGGCATCTACGCTTGCGAAATGTTCAGAAAACTCAACCAGTCCACTTTTGGTCCGATCCACTCTCACTTCTTGAGAAGCTCCATCGAACTCAACCCTCAAATTTCCGCCTTCTCCTTTTAACAAAATGTCGAAGGATGAAAGGTTGTTTAGTTTCAATTCCACCATAAAAGGTTGCTCAGGTACTTTCACTGTCAGACTTTCAAAACTTCCATTTTGACGATCGAAAATCGTATTGCTTCTCATTTCGTCCGAGAGAATCGGTGTCTGGATCAGAGTATGAACACCTTCCTTGTTCTCGAGAGAAAGTGACCTTGGGATTGACATAGATCCTCTGAACTCGGCGGTTGGTGTCTGGTTTGCGTACTGCCAATTGTTCATCCATCCAATCCAAATTGGCTGTTCTGTTCCGCTCCATGTGACCGCGGCATAAAAATCGCGACCCCAGTCCGCCCACTTTTCTTCGCTCTCACATTGATCTGTAACGAACATTCTTCCATCAAAATCACCTGTGAAATACTGAATTGCTGATCCATCATTAGGTCCTCCGGGATTCACGGAAACAATCAAAACCCATTTTTTCAGTTGCTCCCCTTCTACCTCCAAATTGATTAGATCCGGGCACTCCCATACACCGCCATGATTTCCGTATTTTTCGCCGAAGGAGGATAGATATTCCCAGTCTTTTAAATTATGGGATCTATAAAAGCGGATATGATCACCACAAGCAAGGCTCATAATCCACTTGGAGGTTTCCTCGTGCCAAAAGACTTTAGGATCCCGGAAATCTTTCAAATCAGGGTTAGAAACCACTGGGTTCCCTTCATACTTCACCCATGTTCGGCCCCGGTCGTTGGAATAAGCAATGCTTTGTTTTTCATTGTCCTCCCCGTGATGGGTAAAAATCGCCACCATGACAGCTTCTTCTCCAGTCTGTAATCCGCTGGTGTTGTTCCAGTCTACCACCGCGCTGCCTGAGAAAATGGCTCCAAGCTCGTCTGGATAAAGTGCAATCGGAAGTTCCTCCCACGTCACGAGATTCTTAGAAATCGCATGCCCCCAGTGCATCGGTCCCCAGATAGTGCTGTGGGGATGGTATTGATAAAACAGATGATATTCCCCTTTATAAAATACCAACCCGTTTGGGTCATTAATCCAATGTTTGTCCGCGCTAAAGTGCAAAGCCGGGCGATATCTTTCCATACTTGTCTTTTTTGTCATTTATTATCATCCTTTCACTCCACTCGAGGTAATGCCTTGCACATAATAACGCTGGAAAAAGATAAAAATCAGGATGACCGGAATGGTCGTAAGAGTCAAAGCTGCCATAATTTGACCATATTCAATGGTCCGGTCGGCAAATAGGTATTGAATCCCGACTTGAATGGTCTGGATCTGTTTATCCGTTGCCACAATGAGCGGCCACATGAAATCGCTCCATTGGCTGACGAATGTCAGGATCGCAGCTGTCGCAAAAACAGGTTTGGAATTCGGGGCAACCACTCTCCAGAATGTCTGCCATGGGCTTGCACCGTCGAGCATCGCCGCTTCTTCGAGCTCTTTCGGGAACCCCAGAAAGAATTGACGAAACAGGAATATATTAAAGGCGGAAGCCACAAATGGAACAATTAAAGCCGGATACGTATTGATCCATCCAAAAGAGTTGACGACGATATACAACGGAATCAACATGCTTTCGAATGGAACCACGTATAGGGCAATGATGACGAGCAGTATTATATCGCTACCTGGGAATTTTAATTTCACGAGTGCATACGCACAAATAGAATTGACAATCAGGCCAAAGAAAACAATCAGTGTGACGGTAAGTACACTGTTCCACATGTAATGTAAGAAATTCACCCGGTCGGAAAAAAGGATGGCCATATAATTGTCAAAGGTTACTTCCTTGGGAATGAAGGAAGTAAATCCCATATCCTTAAAGATTCCGGTTTCCGGTTTCAGGGAGGATACAATCATCCAGAGAAGTGGGGCGATAAATAAAAAGCCCAATACTAAAATCGCTAATGTGACGATCAAGTTTTCAGTTTTCCTTTTTGTTTGATAGCGCAATGAAGACCCTCCTTACTGCTTTAATACTTTCTTTAAGATCAGGGATGATATCAGAACGATGATGAAGAAGACCACAGCAATTGCGGAGGAATACCCGACATCTCGAAACTGGAATCCGTTTTCGTACAGCATAAAAACCAGTGTTTTCGTCGAATCGCTTGGCCCCCCATTTGTCATTACAAACGGCTGAACAAATAGACGGAATGCTTGAATCGTCGTGATAATTAGGACAAAACCGGTCACATGTGAGATGCAGGGCATCGTCACATTTCGGAATTTCTGCCATACATTCGCTCCGTCCATTTCTGCCGCTTCATACAGCTCTTCAGGCACATCTTTGAGACCGGCAAGGAAAATCATCATCTGGAAACCGGCGGCCTGCCAAACACTCATGAAAATGATAGAATTCATGGCCTGGTTAGGGCTCAGGAGGAATGGTTGATTTTCAATTCCAAAGAAATTGAGAACATGATTAATGATTCCGTTATCCACGTTGTACAAAAATGTCCATAGTATCGCCACGACTACCATCGACGTGACAACCGGACTGAAGAAGAACACACGGCCCAGTCCTGCCACTTTTACTTTTTTGTTGACGAGAAGGGCGAGTCCCAAGGCAACCGCACATTGAATCGGAACCACAAGGACAGTAAAATAAAGAGTGTTTTTTAGGGCTGTGAGAAAGATGGCATCCTTGAAAAGACGGATGTAGTTATCCAATCCTGTGAACTCTTTCCCATCGGGATTGAGCATGTTGTAATTCATGAAACTGTACACGAAGGCCAAGATTACTGGCAAAATCAAAAATGTAAACAATAAAACCAAAGCTGGAAGGGAAAAGACAACACCTAGCAACCGTTTTTGCATTTCATAGGTCAAAGATTTTTTTTCTCGGACAGGAATAACTGTTTCTAATTCCATTCAAACCACCTTTTTTTAGAAAACAGGTAATCATGTTTGATGATTACCTGTTCAGGATTTTATTATTTACGAGCTATGTCTGTCTCCACTTCTTTAGTGACTTTATCAAGCTCTTTCTGAACATCGCCTCCAAGGAAGATGTTTTGAACGGCTTGACCATATTTCGTGGACAATACCGGATAAGAAGTTGTCGCAGGACGCGCATGGGCCGTATTTAAGACTTGGTCTTTCAGGACATTAAGAGGTTCTTTGTCCCATTCCGTTAATTCTTCCATGGAATCCGAACGAGATGGCGGGGTGTTTTCAACTGCTGCAATCTTAGATACATTTTCTTTTGTATTCATGAAGTTCAATAGTTCAGCGGCTGCTTCCTTGTCTTTTGTACTTGTGGAAATTCCCCATGTCCAGTCCCCTGATGGAGAAACCTGCTCGCCATTCGGGCTCTTCGGATAGTAGGTGATGCCCCACTCTGTATCAGGATAGTCTTGCAGTTTCGTCCATTCCCATGAACCCATGAGCATCATGGCTGCTTTTCCATCTTCAAATTCTGTAGGAGTCGGCTGAAGATTCACGAGCCCTTCCTTGGTGAATTTCTGTAAAAATTTCAGAGCTTCCACGGTTTTTGGACCATTCATATAGCCTTCAGCTGTGGAACCGTCTTCCGCTATAAAACTTCCGCCGTTGCTCCAGACCGCTGGTCCTGTGAAGTAGATGATCCATTCACCGTAGTCAAGTGTCCAGTTAACTCCGTAAATGCCTTTTTCTTTGCTGGTCAACTTTTTCGCTGCCTCATAAAACTCATCCCAAGTCCATGCGTCTTCCAACTTTGTTGGAGGAGTGATGCCAGCATCAGCAAGCATTTTCTTATTGTAGAAGAGTGCTACAGTCGATTCAGTCGCCCCTATCGCGTATAATTTATCTTTGAACGTTCCCTGCTTAATAGCCGAATCAACAAATTTGTCCTTCTCTTTTATAAGATCGTCAATTGGCTGAATAATGCCGGCATCTGCGTAATTAGCCACGTTCGGTCCATCCATCGCCAACAAGTCGGGCAAAGTGTTGCTGGTGGCAGCTGCCGAGACTTTATCCTCGTACGCATATTTATTACCTCGAGGAATGTATTCAATTTTCGCTTCAATTTCTCCATCATGTTCCTTATTGAAATCTTTGATGATTTCATCGTATGCTACAGACTTATCACCCTCAGGATGCCAGAGTGTCAACTTCGTTTCGCCATCGGCGGAACCACTTGACTCCTTGTTGCTGCAAGCCGCTAACGATCCAACAGCCAGCATGGCCGCAGTGCTCAAAACCAATAGATTTTTTTTCATTTTTTTCCCCCTCAATTCGTATAAAGCGTTTTCATAGTTTCATATTAAAGGATTGTAAACGCATTCAATAGGTGGCATTACTCTTATTAAGGTTTAAATTTCTCTTCAATTAGTACATTGTTTCACATACTTAACCTCAGAAAAAAAAAGGACCTCTTAAAGGTCCTATTGGTGAAATCTTATTTTAACCATCTACGCTACTTCACTTTTTTCTTCCCATCATCATCGGCATGCGAGAGGAGGCATTCCTTTAAATTGGTGACAACTTCTTCTGATTTTCCTATTTACGACAAGAATACAATTGACAGCCTTCCATCCATGCCCTCTCCAAAATTACAGCGCAGTCTTTTTTTTTCGATATTCACTTGGGGTGACATTCAACCTTTTGCGAAATACTTGGCTGAAATAGCGTGGATCACCATAGCCTACTTTTTCGGCAATTTCATAGGTTTTCAACTCAGTATGGAGCAAAAGAAAACAGGCTCTTTCAATCCTGTAACCGGTCAAGTAGTCCAAAAAGGTGAAACCTGTAACTTGCTTAAACAACAAACTGAAGTAACTGATACTCATATTCGCATGCCCTGCAACCTGTTCCGCTGAGATGTCTTCTTGATAATGATCGTGGATAAAACGACTGGCTTCTCCAATCGAATCTGCAACGGATTTTTTGGAGAGATGTTTCTCCTTCAGTTCTTCTACCCAAACCACATTCTCATCCACTAAGCGATGTGTACTCATCCATGTCTTCAGTTCCTCTAGGGCTGGCTTTAACAAGGATTCGTCAACGACAGGCGATCCAATCAACACGGTATTATCTGCGTCTTCATTCCAATCACGCAGTACTTCTAGCAAAATTGGAAGTTCCTCCGTTGGCCATTCTGCCAGGATGAATGTAGCATTAGGAGAAAGTGAATAAGAATAGTGTCTTTTTTCGAGTACGGGGGGTTCTAAGTAAACACTAGCGCCCTCTAACAATATAGGAATTATTGGTTTTGATTCGCAGGATGGGTTCCCATTGTATGAACCCTTGGTAAACACTTCGTAAAGCCTCTGCTTCTCGACTTCATACTCTCGTTCTGCTTTTTCTTTTAAATGATAAATCCCCCGTTCAATGCAGAGATAAAGCTCTTCATAATCGACCGGCTTCAAAATATAATCAAAAGCCTTATTTTTCAATGCTTCCCTTGCGTACTCAAAATAGTCGTATCCGCTTATCATCACTGTCAGAGGCTTTTTCGGAAGCGTATCCAGTTTTTTCAGCAGGTTCAGACCGGTCATCCCCGGCATGGAAATGTCCGTAAGAAGCAAATCGGCACCATGCTGTTCGCACAAAGAAAACGCTCTCTGTCCATCTCTGGCTGTACCCACTACTTCACATTGAAGGTCAGACCAGGGAATAATGGACTGTAAGTTCTTCAAAATCAATGCTTCGTCATCTGCAATCACGACTTTAAACATTTGACCCACCCTTTTTGAGAGGAAAAGAAATACGGATGATTGTTCCTTTTTCACAAGAACACACCATCATCCCGTATTTTTCTCCATAGTATAGTTTTATGCGTTCGTGTACATTTCGAATGCCGTGTCCGCGTTCTTCCTTCTCATCCCGTTTTTTTTGCAGTTTTTCAAGAACAGTGTGAGGGATTCCTTTCCCGTTGTCTTCTACCCAGAAATACCCAGTTGTTTGAGATCGTGATCCTCGTATCGAAATCCGCCCATTATCTTCCTGACCAAACGCATGAGTCAGGATGTTTTCCACCAGGGGCTGGAGAACCAGTTTTAAGACAGGCTCGCTTTCCAAGGATGGGTCAATCACCACTTCATAGGTAAATAAGTTTTCAAAACGGATTTTTTGGATTTCCAGGTAACTAATCACATGGGATATTTCTTGACGGACCGGAACTTCAAAGCTCCCATTTATAGATATGCGCAGAAGCCTGCCAAGATTGATCGTCATTTTGCTAATTTCCTTTTGTCCGCTGGAAGCAGCAAGAGCATTGATGGATTCGAGCGTATTGTAAAGGAAGTGAGGGTTGATTTGTTGCTGCAGCACCTTGAACTCTGCCTCCCTGTTTTTTTCTTCCTCCCTTCTAATCCGCTGTATGAGTTCCCAAATCCGAATAATCATTTGGTTAAACCGGAAAGACAGATTCTTCAATTCTTTCAATGAATATTCATTCATTCTGGCAGACAGGTCTCCACTCTCCACAAGCTTCATATTCTTTTGCAAGGCCTGGATAAAGCCTGAAATTCTCCTTAAATAGAACCAGTTGAAACATACAGCTGCCAGGAGGGCGACAGCACTTAGAAGAAACGTGATGTTCCGGATGTAAACGGTGCTGTTTGAGAGCACATCCCACGGTTTCATGGAAACCATCCATACATCCTTTTCTCCTGCCATCTGGAAAGTAGAAGGCCTATAGGTAATTAATTGCTTTTCTCCGTTCCACTGATCAAGAAAAAAACCAGTTTCTCCCGTATGCATTTTTATTAGCGACCCAACGTCCAATCTTTTTCCAATCAATTGGTGATCGAGAGCATACAAAATATCTCCTTTTTTATTTATAAGCAATTCGGTTGATGGAGTCTCAGATTCGGAGGCAAACACGTTATCCAACAAATCGAGCCGGATGGCTAGCACCATATAACCAAGCGGATCCAGCGTATTGATATCGTTAATGATACGACCCTGGGTCAGAAAAAGGTCACTTTGTCCTTGTAAGGGGTGCTTCCGAATAGCTGTAGGACTCAACCAGACTGAAGCACCTTTCTTCTGTTTCATTTCCTGCACCATCCATTCAGGCTCTTTCCATAAAAGCTGGTCATTGGATTGATACATCCGGTCTCCAGCCAGGTCGTATAGGATAAACTGCTGTACTTCTGCATTAGCATACATCATACCGGCAATCGCCTGTCTCTTATGATAAAGTTCTATCAGGCTTTTTTCTTGTTGACTGGCTAAAAAAGAATGAACATCCCCTGATGAAACCATGTAGTCAGAAAAGTGATTTACTTCCTCCACCGCCTCCAGAAGATTCCTGTCCAATACGTTCAGCGTCTGCACTGTCTGGTTGGAGATCGTCTCTTGAAGCGTATCCCGCGATATCCAGTAGGACAAATAACCAAGAATGAAGATGGGGAACAGAACAAATACAAGAAACGCGAGGATGATTTTGCGCTGAAAAGTCATCATTCTTACTCCCCGTCATCCCAGGGAGAGTAAGTATACTTTTGAAACATCTCTTCCAGTTTTTTTAGATACGTGGTTTTGTCCAGGTCATAGAAATACTGCTGGGTAAGCAGGCGGTACTCCGTTTCCGCCGCTGTACCGCCTGCCCAATAGTGATTTGGCCAGTTGACCGCCTCTCCGTCCTGCACTTTTTTTTCAAGTATTGCAAGGGACTCCTTTGTTTTTCGCACGCCAATAATCGTACTGATCGAGCCTTCATACAAGGACAGGGCTTGAGCATTCGCCTGTTCTGTTAAAAAGGCAAGAAACAGCTTGGCTTCATTTGAGTACTCCGTATCGGAAGATATTGAGATGCCGATATCGACTCCGCCCAATACTCGGTTTTCATCAGGAGAATTGGAGACAGGCACCGGGAAAATACCGTAATCCAAATCTGGTTTCAACCTTTCTATTATAGGCAGCGCCCATGTACCCATCACATACATGGAACCTTCTCCGAAAGCGAAGGCTTCATTGGCATCGGAATAACTCATGGAAAACGATTCCTTCTGGGCGTAAGAAAGAAGGGTTTCCACTTTTGTGTTTATCTCCATCCAGGACGAGTCATTTTGTAGATGAAGCGGACTCTTCCAATATGATGGTGGGAAAACGTTCGCCACAAAATTTAACGTCAGAACACTGGTTAGATCCGCCTCTTTATTCGCCATCACCAATGGCTTCTTCCCTGCTTTCTCCAAGGTCTCCATAACCTCAACCCACTCATCCCACGTACTCGGAGTCTTTAAATCCAATTGCTTAAAATGCTGTTTATTATATAAAACCCCCACCGCATTCTGAGTAAAGGCAGCACCATACATATGTCCACTTATTCTGTATCGCTGCTGAATGGTAGGCTGAATACGGTCCAAAAACATTTCACGGCTCAAGTCAAGCAGATAGCCTTTTCGGGCACGAGTGATATAGTCCTGCTCAAAGGGATAGGAAATAAATAAATCTGGCGCATCTCCCCGTGCTATTCGAGTTTTCAGGACCGACATACCATTCGGCACAATAACTTGGTTAATCTTAATACCAGGGTACCTTGCTTCAAAATCAGTTATCAATTGGTTAAAAATCGGTCTTGTCTCTTCTTTTACTGAAAAAAATTCCAACACCACTGACCTTGGTTCCTGGATCACCTTTGTCTGACTGGAACAGCCCACCATCAAAAAAGCAAGCACGATAATAAACACCTTTTTCACTCTCACACTTGTACACTCCTAAAGCTGACTTGTAATATTGTTTTTCAAGAACACGCAAAAAGAGGGAATCGATATAGTTGCTTATTTGCCGCTGAAATTAAGAACTTCTTTACCCGTAACTGCGTACAGAATTACAGGGAATTCCTTCTGTCTTCTGATTAGCTAGATATCCTGGACGCAAAATGAAATTGTTAATTCTTTATCTTGAGTTCTTTTTTAATAACTTCGATAAACGACTTTATAGGTGGTTCTATTAAACTCCTCTTTTCTTGGGTAAATATTGCACCGGATTCCTTAATGGTTGCAATCAGTTGATCGATATCAACTTTTTCAAATAAGAAAAGAAAGAAATGATCGATAACGATGCTTTTCCATGTAGGACCCGCACCGTTTCTAATATAAGCCTCACCAACAACTGATTTATTTAACAGCTTTTCTCTTTTGCTATTCAGTTCATCTTCTTTTTTTTCTAAATAAAAAGGGAAATCCTTGATGCCAAACTTCTTCATTAAGTGAGCTGTTATTTGCTTTTTATAACCTGCATTGATCCCTTCGTTATAATAAGCTTGCTGCTTAAGTAAGGGAGGCGCTTCTGAAAATGACGATGGGTTCTTCTTAAACTGATCCAAATGATCTTTCTTTTTTTGACTCTCAAGTTCCTCCTTCTTCTTTTCCTCTAATATTGTTAAATGCTTTATGTAATCAGTTACTATACGTTCTTGGTATTCTTTAATTAGATCATCTTCATTTTCATCATATAAAGTAAAGAGATTTTCCTCTAAATCAACGGTTAGAGCACGTTCAATACTAAATGTAAGTGGATTTCCAACAACATAATAGTCAAAATTTCCACTTTCTTGTTTCACAAGTCTTAGTACGGTACAGTTACTGTCCATTGGATTAAAATAAGCAATGCTTACTACTGAAAAATGACGAATTCCCATACTGTCTTGTACATAGTTCCGCTCTTCAGAACGAATGCTGTAGAATTCGTCCTGCCATTTTTGATCTTGACGGGTCTTTATCAATAACTTTTCTTCTGCCTCAACAAGAGTCGTATGCGGTGAAACAGACTTATGATAGGCAAGCCACTGTTTATCTATAAAAAAAAATGATTTAAATCCCTGAGCTGTATAAACTGCTTTCCTTTTTTCAATATGTTCACTGTATTGCTTACTCGTTTTTAAACCGGTAAGGAAATCCAGTGCCCATGTTGTGCCATCAGGTAGCTCAATGATAAAATCCGGTACAATCCCAAGCCGAGCCTTATATTTATATCCCTCGATAAGTGAAACCTGAAGAGGATAAAGAAGTTTCATCTGGCCCTCGATGAATGTTCGGATCAAGGTTTTCCCCATATCATGAGTTGTTTCGTTTTCATATTTATCTTTATGTTTATTGTAAGATTTATAATTTTCACTATATGAGCACTCTCTTTTATCAAAATGACTAAACGAGAATTTATTTTCGTTAGGAAGAACAATTTTTACATTTGTGCCGCAGCACAAGCATTTAAATGCCTTCTTTTTTGAAAAAGCACGATATTGCTTTTCGAATATAGGTTTGATTTCCTGCTGAGAGTACCCATCTCGTTGATATTTAACAAGTTCATATACAATATTTATTTCTTCGCCATGCAGTAACGCTGTATCCATTTTATATCTCCTAACCCAGTAATTTCATAATTATATTATAGTAAATAACTGGGTTGTAAACAGCCTATAAATCTATTTAGATTACCTTAAAAACTAGTCCCCACTGCAACCACGGTCAATTTCAATCCATTTTATTTTTTCGAGATCCCAATGATACTCTGTTACATTGTCTTTTTTATGAAGCGTGTTAATTTTTTCTTTAACGTAATTTTCGTCCATAAATATTTCTGCTTTTGTAGTCGAATAGGATGGTTCATACCATGTTGATTCCATTTGAAAGATGTAAAACTTCTTCCCATCCCCCTTTAATTCCCTGAATACATATCGTGTTTCCCATTTCTCACGATTAAAAGGGTTCTCATTTTTTTCGGTTGGTGTTTTCCACAGTTTTGTAGGTGTTGGGTGATTGCAAAATATCATGGCTTCAGGCTCTTTCAAATCTTCATTAAATTTTCCTCCACTCACTCCAAAAATAAATTTTGCACCCATCTTATAAATTTCCAAATTCTATTACCTCCTTTAGACCTATTAACATCTTATAATTCTGGTATATGAAATTACAGTTTTCCTAATGAATTTTACATAAAATTCAAATATGCTTAACAATTAAATCGCCCTGACTGATTTGAAATAGAAAAGACTCTTCCTATTAAGTGATGGAAAAGCCGTAACAAATCAATATCATTTTTATCCCATTAGTGTGATCAATCATCTTCTCCCATTCTTTTTAACGCGCTCAGTACGAATAGTCATAAGGCTCTTTTTATCATTCTTGATGTTTTCTAAGTACTTAAGCAGATAGGTTTCTGTAATCCTTACAGGCACATATCCTAATCGCTCGCGAATTAGTTTTCGACAACGAACATTTTTTTAGACAGATATATATAATTTCTGCCTGTTTCTTTTTCTATTTCTTCAAATTGATCTGTATCTTCCAGTTCACCAGCCCGATGAAAAGTTTTCATATGGTGATACATATCACTTCTTTCTTTCCTGATGAACTTTAATAAATACAGTAGTTCATACGTTGAAAAACCCATTAATTCCTGGGTGTTCTTATCAATATAATGATCGGCTACAAATTCACGCGTCCGCACTTCCAGCCTTTCATTGTTCTGCATGGCCTTATTTGAATTAACTCTCATGTCACAGAACCCGCAGAAGTACTGAAATTCATTCATTTTCTTAATGTCACTTCCGCAATATGGACATGTTTTCTCATTCATACTTGCTCTCCTCCTTAAGGGATTGGGTTTTGGATTAAGCTTCGGCAGCAAGATTAATAACAGGCTCGATGCCTGTCAGATTTAATCCTTGAAAAAACAGTTGTTTTTTCTTCCTTTCGTACAGCTTTATTAAGTTCTCAATCTAAAAACTCTCATGCTATATAGAACAAAGGGGCAATGCCCTTTGTTCTATATCCTAAAACTTACAGATAGCCTTTTTCTTTCAAGCTCATATGGTTTCCTTTGTGGGTGACGATAATGTGGTCAAGGAGCTGAATGCCTAACGTCTTCCCTGCCTCAGCAATTCTCCTTGTAACTTCAATATCTTCCATGCTTGGTGTCGGGTCTCCTGAGGGGTGCTGGTGACTGACGATAATAGAGGCCGCATTGTTTAAAATGGCTGATTTCATCACCTCTCTTGGATGAACAACACTTGCATTTAAACTTCCCACGTGTGCCCGGTGCAAACCGATAACCTCATTTTTTGTATTAAGCATCATGACGAGAAATACCTCTCTGTCCTCATCTGCAATATAAGATGCCGCAAGCTTTTCTGCATCCATTGGGGAAGTTATCTTGTATGCGGCAAAAGCTTCTTTTGCTTCCCTGATTTCCTGTCTGATTCTCACTACTTCAAAGATAGATTCTAAATTCATTTTTCATTCTCCTTTGTAATAATGTTTTTGGATATTACTTTTCTACAGTTTTGAGTGTTTTTGAGGTTGTTTCTATCCTCCTTTTCTTTTAAATCTTGGGTTGTCCATTTTGAAGCCGAAGCGCTGATGTTCCCCAAAGGGGGATGATTTTTCCCCTTTTGCAAGGAGAACGAAAAGCACGCATAGGCAATTGGTCAAGGGCGGTATGAGCACAAAAGTTTTTTATGCTGCAGGCGCCTTTAAAAAAGTTTTGTGCCCCTTGACTGATTGACTCGCCGTCTTCTTCTCCAGCCGGAAAGGTTCGGGTTCCTGCCGGATGGAGATGTAGCCGGCTTGCGCTGTTTTACGATTCGGATTCAAAAGGGAAAAACACAATAAAAAGCAGCCATGAATGGCTGCTTACCTTGTTGCCTATTATTCTTTTATCTCTTCACCTTTTGACTTTCAGGCTTGCGGCTCGTTCGGTATGGCGGCTGGCCGCAAATGGACAAGAACCTACGGAATGTAGGCGAAAGCCGTACAGACCGTGGTTATCGGGCCATTTAATGCCGAAGCGACACGTACAGAATGACAGAAAGATGATTCCCCCTTTCTGATCAGACTGTCGTGCTGCCGCCAAACCAGTAAAAGAGTCCTCATTTTTATACTTATTAGTTTAAACAAACGTTTAATTAAATAGTTAAAAGTTCCGGTTAATCAACGGTATTGGGCTCCAGAAGGATAATCAGTTAGGTATCAGATGGATATTAAAGAATAATGTTAAGTTTATTTTTCATGTAGATTGTGCAAACTTTTTATATCAAGGAAACCTACAAAGTGATTATATACTCCATCCCTTGATAAGCCAGGTCTTCTTTCCTGGCTTTTATTCTTCTTTTACAATCGCTAATATAAATTTTTATAAAAATCGTTTCATTTTTTTCTAAAATATGGAATAATAGGAATTCTATTAAACAATTACTCATGCTTATAAAATCTAATGTTGGAGTCAAGTTATGAATGCAATTGAACAAAGAGACCTTTTAAATGAGATTAATATTCTTCGAGAACTTATGATGCGAATTGCTAATAAACAGGGTTTCAGTAGCCCTGATACTCTGCTATACAGTCAAAAACTAGACAAAATGATCTATGAGTCCAGCAGTGCAGCGCTCAATGTATTACTTCAAATAGATAAGCTCTAATCAAAATATCCTTTTCTTTACTATGTTCTATATCAATTTAATGAGTTTTTTATTCATTACTGCAGGCAAAATGATTTCAACTGTTGTTCCTGCGTTTTCTTTACTATGGAACGACAGTATCCCGTTATGACTTTCAATTATCCTAAAGCACGTCATTAATCCAAGCCCAGTTCCCTTTTCCTTTGTGGTATAAAACGGTTCTCCCAGTGTAGATATCCGTTCTTTTGAAATACCGATTCCCTGATCGGTAATCTGGATAGAAATCTCATCTTCCCCCTTTAACTGAACCTTCACATCAATATTTCCGCCCATTGGCATGGCTTCAATAGCGTTCTTAAAAACATTTAGAAACACTTGTTTTAATTGGCCTTCGGCACACAATACCTTCGGCAGTTCCCTCTCAAATTCCAAAAAGATTTGAACATTATTTAGAATGGACTGGGTATTGATTAGAGTAACCACATCTTTTAATAAATCTTTTACATCTTGCTCTCTAAAAACAACAGCATTTGGTTTTGCAAGAACGAGAAATTCACTTACAATTGCATTTATTCGATCGAGCTCATTTAACATAATCGTATAGTACTCATCTTCAGGATGATCGGCCTTCTTTAGCTGAATAAATCCTTTTATGGCAGTGAGTGGATTGCGGATTTCATGAGCAATGCCAGCTGCCATTTGTCCCAAAAGAGCGAGTTTCTCGGATTTTTGAAGCATTAGCTCCGTTTTCTCTTTCCTTTCAGTAATATCTTTACCAATTGAAAGCAAAGCCTCTTTTTCACCAAATATAATATTCAATAAAGATATTTCAAAGAAAAATGTTGATCCGTCTGAACGTCTAACTTTATGTTCAATATTGTGTAATGGCTGTTTCTCTTTTTTTACCTGATCAATCCGTTCCAGCAATACATTTTTATACTCAAGTACAATAAAATCAAACAAATCTCTTCCGATAATTTCATTTTTACTAGTAGCCCCAAGCAATTTGACCGCAGCTTTATTCAAATACACAATTTTGTTATCCCGGTGAATAAAGATCGATTCAGGCAATGAATCAATCATATGCTTGTAGCTTGTTTCATTCATGCGTGCTTTTTTCGCGTAGTATCTAGCCGTATCATATTGCCATCCAACCAGCCAGGCAATAAGGGTAAAGATTAAAAAGTCTAATGTAAAAAAAGGTTCTTGTCCCACAACCTTTTGATAGGCTGTAAATAATATAGAAATTATCACCAAACAAATTTGCCCCGCGTAATTCATCTCATGTGCCCCTTATGTAAATAATTCATATATCATAGCACAAAATAAAAATAATTTTGATGATTCTTATAATGAAACTGTGTATATTCAAATCTTAGCACCAATATATCTATGGCAAATGATTCTACTGCTTCTTACGCATTTTCTTTAATAAGATAATATGGAATTTGGCTTCGAGCATATGAATATCCATAAGGTCACCGCTGCACATAACACAGACAATCCTGCTTCTGGTAGGATTATGAGAAAGGTTGGGTTGGACAAAGAGGAAACAATTAGACATATGATCCACAATTCAAAGAATCAATACAAGGATTGTGCAGTCTATGGGATAATACAAAAAGATTATCTTAAATCATGATGTCTGTACACAATCCCATATTCTTAAAAAACTAAGTTATTAGTATTGGAGATTTATTAATGAGTACATATGAAAAAACTATTGAACAGTTATTAAACATTTTTAAAAAAACTTGGTCATTAAAATCAAGTTCGAAATGGACTATAGATAATCCCGCAAGAGGACACTGTGGTGTAACATCTTTGGTGGTCAATGATATTTTAGGAGGGGAGATCAGGAAAACTCCCTTATCTGAGGGATGGCACTATTATAATATTATTCAAAATACACGGTATGATTTTACCGATTATCAATTCTCTGAAAGTATAAAGTATGAAGATGTGCCATCTAATAGAGAAGAGGCTTTTACGGATACAGACATAGATCAATACAGCTATCTGAAAAATGGTGTTTTACTAGAACTAAGAAAGTTAAGTGTTCATTAATCGGAGGTGGTTGCTTAAAATGCAGATTTACAGGAAAAAACAGAAACAATTGTGATTGATATGGATGAAGTGATAGCTGATTTTTAAAAGAAACATTTAGATATTTACAATCAAGAGTATAATTAAGTATTAACAACTGAGGACTTACAAGGAACATGACTCTGGAATATTCGACCAATCTCAAGTGTATGTTCTTTTTTTCCCAATCAGAGTCAAAGCTAAGATCGCTTCAACATTTGTTACAACAAAAACAGGATAGTAATCAAATATGATATGTTCAAACGTATCGATCTGCTCTATTTGTTTTAGACTCTCTACACAATAAATCTGAATCCCTTTATCTTCTTTTACGGTTAGTTTTGACAATAGACGGCTATATAAAAACGTGATACATCTTGTTCCATGGAAAAAGTCCAGTTTATATCCTTGTTCGCAGGTACGTACAGCTGAATATCTTTGATGCGAGGCACAGTTTAATCTCCTTATATATAAACTAATCTTCCTAATCTGTTCCTTTTGCTTCTTCAGAGAAGCCCTTTGTTGAATATGAAACTACAATTTACAGAAAAATTTTATTGATACTTAGAATCCCTATAAGCAAATCCTTTTTTAATTGAATTCCAATCCTTATTAATAATAGAGTATAGAACGGCATTTCTTACAAAACCACCAGGAAGAATTCTCTCGTTTCTCATAACCCCTTCTTTAACAGCACCTAACCTTTCGATAGCTCTCTGTGAGCGTTTATTTCTTTCATCTGTTTTGAACTGAACTCTGACCATTTCTAATTCTTCAAAACAATATTGCAAGATTAAATATTTACAGTTTGAGTTTACGAAAGACTTTTGATAGTACTTTCTATACCAAGTAGAACCCAATTCACAAGATTTTTGATTTAAATTAATATCAAATAGTCTAGTGGATCCGATGATTTGATTCTTTTCTTTTAAAACAACAACAAAAGGCAAGGCAATCTCTTGCTCACGTAATTGAATAGCGGATGCTACCCATTGTTCCATTTCATCTAAGGTTGAAATTTCACTTAACATAAAACTCCATATTTCTGGATGATTTGCTTCAAATAGTGCATTGGAATGATGATGTTCTAGAGGAATTAATTTGATTTTCTCATTTTCTAACATTTGTTGATCTTGAAAGATTGTGTTATCCATAAGTCCTCCTAAAAAACAATAAATAATTCTTATTTTAAAGCCCTCGATGATTGCATAAATATTAATTTGATTTAAAATATATAATTTCAGGGTCTCCATCGTCTAAATTTTCAACTATTCCACTTTCAACAAACCCATTCAATTCAAATACTTTATGCATACTAACGTTAGAGCGATTAGTAGAAGAAAATACCTTCGCAGTGGTGGATATACTCATCATATAATCCATCAACAGGCTCGCATAACCTTTACGTCTTTTTGACGGTGACACTATAATCAGTGATATAAATGAACATTCGAAGAAGTTAGTATCATAAATTAAAAATCCTGCAATATCATCTTCTTCCTTGGCAATTATACATCGCCCTTCCTCAATGGCATTTTTAATAAATTTCCGTCTGTTTGTGTTTCCTATAACTTCACTGTCTATGTATACTATTTTGTCTAAATTTGCAATGTCTGCAATAAGAACGTTTTTCATCTTATTACCCCTTTTAATAGGTTTTGTTTATAAATCTAATAGTTTCTCTTATTCCGCAATCCTTAAGCAAACGCCCACGATTGTTGAAGATTCTATTTTCCACGTTCTGCTCTGTTATATGCTGCTTTAATCAATAAATATTAGGTCTTCTCTAGTCTTAATTGGTTTTACGACCCCCACATTGTAAACTCCCCAACCATCATCTTCTAGTTCAATGCAAGTATATAAATATGGTTTTTCGCTTACTTCCCAAATCACGCTAGCTCTTGAACCATTTGGTGCCTGTACAAAGCCATCATCAAAGGTGCATCCTTCTACAAAATCAAAGGGATCAGTTATTTCACCATATATAAATCCATCTGTTTCAGTCTCGAAACAAAGGGAGTACCTATGATAAACTTGATAACCAATCTTTCGTTTTATTCGTTTACAGATATTTGTATTCACCATATTCCCACCGTTTGAGATTTTCTTTAAGGATTATACAGACTGCTCCCAGGCCCGTTCACACTCTGCTGTAATAGCCCCCAATAGATTAAGATGGCTATCTTGTTTTATATCTGAACTTTAAATCCATCCCAATAAATACAACTGATAATATTATAGCAACTAAACTTGATATGAAAAATCCAATTGCATATGATGGAATACTTTCTTCTGGCACTCTATCACTTATTTCAAAGGCTAAAAAATTCTCTCCAATGCCATCTCCATCAATATTTGTGCCAAGACACCATATATCTAAGCCTTTGACTTCATTTTCATTTCACACTCATTATTATGATATTTCACCATAAAACCCAACATCCAAATTAAACAATACTGCCCAATTTTTCAATAAAAGATGCCGATCACGCTGTGCTGCAATCGCCCCCGATTGTTTAATAAAACCTTTGTTTAGTCAGATGATATTGTATTTTTTTAACGCGAAGGGAATTCCATCTTCACCAGACTTTTTCGTTACGTAATCCGCAACTTTTTTTAACTTTTCGCTGCCATTGCCCATAGCAATTCCTAAACCCACTAGTTCGAGCATATCTATATCATTATCCCCGTCACCAAATGCAATTGCTTCTGTTCTATCTAACCCATAATAATCCAATACTTTCAAGATTGCTAAAGACTTTGATACGTCTTCTTGTAATATATTTAAAACATAAGGATGCCATCTTCTAAAATTAAGAAGGGGAAAGGATTCTTTATACTTTTCAACTATTGCATCCGTCGCAAATAAACACATTAAATAAACATCCTCGTTATAGATTAGATCATCTAATTCAGGATATTCATCTAATGATAAAGTCTCCTTTAAAGCCTTAGATATTTCATCTTCTTTCACACCATTCATACAGAATTTCTCAGTATAAAATGAGAGACCGTGCTGTTCTTTATGTGAAAACTCCACTATTTCCTTTACTGTATTTCTATCCATAGGTACTTTGTGAATAATTACATCTTTATGCTTAACGTATCCTCCATTTGCTGTAATAAATGTATCAATACCTAATTCTCTAATCTCTTCACACATAGATAATGGCCTGCCAGTAGCAGCTACTAATTTTATCCCTTTAGTTTTTAAGGTCTTAATTACTTTTTTAGTTTTATCAGATATACGTCCATTATCGTGGTTAGTTATAGTTCCGTCGATATCAAAGAAGACTATTTTAAAATCCATATAATTTCCCCTTTCGGTTACAGATTACCCATTCATATAATACCAATTATTTCAAATGTGATTTAGAATGACAATAATATTTGCATAAAAAAGAGGGCTTATCTTGTTACGTATAAGCCCCCTTTAATGGAATAACTACAATATGGCTTCATTCCTAAAATTGCTCAACTCACAATTCTTCTTTAACTAACGCCCCGTTAGCTTAATAAGAATTTCTTTAATTGTTAATTATAAGAGAAACCTGGAATGGAGGATTTTTATGAGAAAAAGTCTTTTAATATTTATTGTCTGCTTAACCCTTTTCTCTTATTCACCCGTTAAAGCTGAAACCGCAACTAAAAATGATGTACAGTTGCGTGATGACCTTATTTTCATATTGATTTATCCCTCAATTCAACAGGAATTGAAAAAGCAATATGGCGAAATCAAACAAAGTAATTGTGCTAATATAACCCAAATTAAGAAGCTGCAACACGGCAGTTACTTATTTAATGTCACAGTCCAGGTAAGGACTTTTGAAGGTGCCCATAATCCCCAATATGATTTAGTGACTATCACTTTTAGTAATGAAAAGACCTTAGATTGGCAGGCAATTGATTTCAAAAGCAAAAGGTTAAAGCCAACCGAAATAACTAAATGCAGGCATCCTTTGTAAAAAGGGGGTTTTTTCTTCGGTTATATTATTCAACTGCCCTTTACTTCAATAAGAGGAGGCGACACTTTGTTAAGCAATCGCCCCCTATAATTGAAGACCTTAATCACCTGAGATAACACCAATTTGCACTTCTTTACCATTTTTTATAGCTTTTATAACATTGTATTTCTTATCTAATCTCACTCTATAAAGTAGTTGGTAATCTATTTCCTCGCTTGAATAATTTTCAGTTTCTTTTTGGCTATATACAATCTTTAAAATGTCGGTATCAGCACTTACTTTAAAATCATCATAATAAATTGCTTTTTCACCCAGCGTTACGTTTATTCCATTTAAAAACACATATATGTCTTCATTGCCTTCTAAATAAAGATGAATACCATTCTCGTTTTTAGTTTCTCCGATAAATGACTTCACATCTTGTTTTGCATTATCAATTTTAATTTTAGAATATGATAGGTCGGTTTGTTTATTCATTTGAAAACATCCTGCTACTACCAGTAAGAACAGTGTGAATACTAAAATAATACTCTTGTTCACCTATTCCTCCCTCCTTTAATAAATAACTACTTCATAACATTTTACGTTAGAACTCTTATTCCATTAAAATGCCCAATTCCTCAATAAGAAAAGGCGGTCCACTTTGCTGCAACTAATTATAATTTTGGATAGAATTCCGCATACAATAATAGTCAATCCAGCAAAGATTCCAGCATATATTCTGTTGTCCCAGTCTATGTAAGAATTTGAGATAGTAATCACAGTGGCAGCAAAGAAGCCCATAAGAATTGCTTGAGGTATATTTAATTTCATTTTAAACTTTTCCATTGAAAACTCCTTTTTGGCCCGTAGAATTTTCTAAACGGTAATATTTGTTGTTCCAGATAAGCCCCCTTTAACGAAACATCAAATAATTTTTGTAACGCTCGTTATCGTATGTTCAATAATTCAACCAAATACCTGGGCTGCAATCCCGAATAGTGTATTATTTCTTATTGGCATAGTGGATGAATTTATAATCATTATTGGAGGATTATTAACCATCATAAATCCCATTTCTTGTAATACAATCATAAATGACTCTTTACCTGACGGTACATCTACTCTTAATTTTCCTTGATGCCTAGATGCCAAGCTATTTACGAGTAAGGCAGCTACCTTATTGTCTGGAGCTACAATGGGTCCTAATATCAAGTTTTCGGGACCTAGAATAGCTGCTCCATAGCCAATAACATTGTTTTTATAATCCTTGGCTACTATGCAATTCTCCGATTGAATTATCCTATTATAAAGAAAGCTACTTCTTCTAGCTCCGAAGGCTTTCTCATCAATATTGATAACACTATTGAAATGAATGTTATTAAAATCTTCTAAAATAACATCACTGATTTCCGGAGACTTTCCAGGTTTATAGTTTTCACATAGATATTTATGCACACTATTAATAGTCTTAAAACCAATTTTTTCGTATAGAGGTATCCCTTCTTTAGTAGCTATTAACATAATTGAAACGGTATTAGGGACAGAATCTATACATTTTAGAGTAGCGTCTTTACCTAATCCTAATCCTCTATATGCTTTATCCACGATGACCATCCCAATTGAAGCTGCTGTATCGTACGTGATGATTGCAGCACTTGAAACAACCTTACCGTTGCAATTTTTATGCCCGTATATTTTACCTGATCTCATAATTGTCGCAATTTCTTTTTCATCATAATCCCACCCAATAGAGTCGGATAACTTAATCAAATCTGAAACGTCATTTTTATTAAGTTGAACTAGACTCAATAATTCCTCGTCGTTAAGAATCATCATCGGCTCCTATAATGTTATTTGAATCACAATTGGCGTAAATCCATATTTTTTAAAACTCACCCATGGCGAATGTAAAGTTCACATAGTCCCATTGAATACAAAATCTGCTCTTTGGAATGGTTTTTGCTCTTTCAGATAAATATCTTCTGAAATCATCCAATTATCTTCCCACAATTCACGAGCGTCTTCTCCGTCTCTTTTGATACCTCTTGATAGCCTTGTTTCTCTAGGACAATCAATCCATATCTTTATATCATATTTATTCTCTAGTTCTTGCCGAATGGTATATATACCTTCAACTACGACAATACCACCTACAGGCACAGTATGCCATTCTGTTAAGGAATCAGTTTCCCAATCGTATCGTTGATATTGCCCTTCTCTCCCTTGGCTTATTGGTTCCAGTATCTGATTTAAAAGACGATTCCAATCAAAGTCTGCACCGACTGGCTTTTGTGTAGGATGTTTTTTTATAATTTGTGATGAAGGAAAGTAAAAATCATCATTATGTACAATTGTTATATTAGGTAGCACTTCTTTCATTTTATCAGCAAATGTACTTTTCCCTGAGCCGCCACATCCATCTATTCCAATCACCAAAGTTGATTGCATTTTAGAGATCTCACTGATAGTTTCAATAAACTCTTTAAAGGAGTTGAATTTTCCCCTTACCAATTTCATATCACTCATAATTTCAATACCCCTCTAGGTTCGTTCAAAAATTTGATAACGACATACAAAGAATTTAACAAAAAAGGTCTTAACCCTCCTTGGATTAACACCTACAATTAGTTAATTAGAAGGACCGAAGCAAAATACTTTGCAGCAATCGCCCCCGATTGTGGAATAAATACTATTAATATCTTTATTTTTTACTGAGATTGATCTGTAAACTCGCTTTCAACTGTATAAAATCATCTTGATTCACTGTTATTTTAGGTTCGTTCCAAGAAAAACCGTCATCTTTAAACCTTGGTATTATATGCATATGATAGTGTTCCACATCTTTGAATATTCCATTATTTTGCATAATTGTTATTCCATCCGTATTGAGTAAAGTTTCTAGAGAAATAGCTACTTTTTGAGCAATAAGAATTATTTCATTCAAACTCTCAACATCAACTTCACTAAATTCTTGGTAATGTTTTTTTGGAACTATTAAAACGTGACCTTTATTTATTGGGAATTTGTCTAAAAAGCAACACACCGAATCGTTTTCGTATATTATGTAGGCATCAGCTTTTTTTTCGATAATTTTACAAAAGAGGCAAGGCACCATATCTTCTCCTCCATTAATATGTAATAAGAATTCTATTTGAACTATAATGTGCAATTATTAGTTAAAGGGGACGGTTCCTTATGTTCAGTAATCGCCCCCGATTGTTGAATTAATTGAATATTATCTGAGTAATGTTTTTAGTGTATCTTCAAGATCTTTTTCAAGGTCGTTTTTAGAAAGGTCGTATATAGTACCAGAACTCCTTAAGTAGCCGCCAAAGTAATACCATAACTCAATCATTTCAGCATATAAATCATTCTTCAGATTCAGGATCATCGTAATCTACTGCTATTTGAGATCGATACTCTTTTTCAAGACACTTCTCAGATGTTAAATCGTCAATTTCATCACCATCAATATCCCTGCAAATCCATATTCTTAGATTTTGTTTTCCGTGTTTTGCGAAACTACTTGAATATTTCCTTTGAAGAACCTTACTCGAATCTTCTGCTATCCTTTCTAATTCACCAATTTTTCTTTGTAGCTCTTCATTTATCTCATTTTCGGAAACTGAAAGATATTTTCCGGCAATCTCGTTCTGCTTTCTTTCCTCAACTAATCTTTTAATTTTTTTGAACAAATTATCCCCTCCAGTTACGCAGCATCAGTCAATACAATAAGTAAATCGTATACCCTTTATTTAACAAACGCCCCGATTGTGGAAGATTAAATCTTTGAACCCCTTCTTCAGATAAATGACGTCCCAACACATAAATTAAAGGATCTATTTAGTGTGTCATTGAATGAGTTGCAAGATAAAAAGTCATAAATATACTGAAACCAGCTAGGAAGATTAGACTTAAATAAAACACTTTTCTCCTAAATCCCCCTAGAAAGTATATATTAACTAAAAAATAATAGATTATAGCACTTCCAAGAATAAATAATAAAAATTCTTTGTATTCATTCGAAGGAATAGGATTTGTTACACTTGTAAAAGCTGAACCGCCAAAAATGAATCCACCTATTAAATTTAATAACTTTCTCAAACTCATTTCTTTTTTGGTTACTATTTGAACATTTTGAGACGTTTGAATATTAGTTTCCAATAATATCCCCTCACACTTAGTTAGAATAAGAGGAGACGTCACTTTTTTAAGCAATCGCCCCCGATTGCTGAATAAAATCAACTAAAATGCAAGTCGATTCCATATTGATATAAGTTTAGTTTTCTAGCAACAGACTGTGATGAGAAATTATCCCAGGCAGTGCTATAGAGAGGCTGCAACCCTAATTTCTTCACTTCATTAGCCCAAGATATTACACATCTAGTGGCATAGCCTTGACCTTGATACCTTGGCGATGTTTCCACGCTTGCTTCAGCAGCTGTTGAACTTTTTCTAGCACTTGAGCAAACGGACACCGCTTTACCATCTTGTACAATAACATACAATGGCTGTTTCCATTCTAGTTCTCTCATTAGATTAGGAAATTCTTCAGCCAATATCTCTTTATTTTCACTAGTTATCTTAATTGCATCAGATATCATATTAAAGCCTTCAGGAAAGGCGTATGCTGGTCCCAACCATATGGAATTTATCTTCCTGATCATATTAACATTGAAAATGAGTTTTCCAAGATCCTGGTTGTCTACCAGTGTTAGGATTTCAATCTTTTCAATTTCAGAAATAGTTTTATCAAACCGAATTACATTTCCTGTCTTAGTACGTCCAATGAAAAGGAACGGTGCAGCTGTATCTTCACGTTCGTTCAATCCGGTTATTCTTTTTAGTTTATCGATTTTAAATAATACTTCAGTCTGCATATCCATCATTTTTTTCTCTATACCCAATTTCATTCTCCTAGTGTCGATTTAACCACTTAAAAATGCTTCTGTATACGACAAACGCCCCCGATTGTAGAATAAGATATTATTACAATTGTTCATTAATAGGAAGTAAATATTTGAAAGGGCTGCGGTGTTAAATAAAGAAGATTTCACTTTATTATTTGTGTTTGAACGCCATTCACCCAATCTAATATATATGGTGATTGGTGTGGGTTTAAATTTTCAGGTAATTCATTCTTATACAAAAAACTTAACTTTTTACTTTCATTGTTAGTTTTTAAAATGCCAGTATAATCTGTTGTATGAAAGATGATTTGAACACTGAAAACTTGATCACCATTAGAGTATTTAGAAAATCCCTCTACTCCAGAATACAAACCAAACAGCTCTAATTTATTTAGTGACAGTCCTGTTTCTTCAAGAACTTCTCTTATAACAGCTTCCTCAAATGTTTCACCGAGTTCGAGTAAGTCTCCCGGTATTCCCCAAGTTCCATAATCTGTTCTTTGTTGTAATAGTATTCTCCCTAGTTCATCTTCAATGATGGCTCCGCGACCTACAGTGAGTAAGGTTTCTTGGCCAATGGATTTTCTCATCGTTTTTACGTAATCGTTCATAATAGCCCTCGCTGAAAGTTAGCATTTAGTTTTTAACTGGTTTAATACCCTTCTCATAGTGAATTCAACAAATAGAGCGTCAACCACTCTTGGATTAACGCCGCCGATTGCTGAATATCTTACATTTTCATTTTCCAATCATTATAAAGCTCAATATCCGGATCAAATACACTTTCCTTTAACCACCTAATTGCTTTAAGAACTAGTGGAGATGCATTATTAATATTTGCTTCTTTTTCTGTTAACCACAACGCACCCAGAGAGTCTTGACCTTCAAACTGATGAGGATTATTTATATCGCCACCCACTTTTTCAACCAAATAATAAGCTGCAATGTGATGGACAAATTCACAATCATTCCAATTCCAAGGTAACATAAAATCTGCAATACCTAAGTTCTTTTCTATTTTCACTTTAATACCAGTCTCTTCAAGAAATTCTCGTTTTAAAGCTCCTGTCAGACTTTCACCGTCTTCTAAACTTCCTCCTGGAAGATCATAACGATTTATGTAAGGTCCTCTGTTCTTATTGATTACTAGTATTTTATTGCCATCGGTGTAAATGCCATAAACTCCAAAAGCTCGGTGAATCTTTTTATCAGTAATCATTATTTTCTCCTCGCTATATTCTGAACGTCAAAGGGTGAAAACCGATATTACACAATTGCCCCCGAATGTTGAAGAATTAAGTGACTTTAGTATTGCAAGAATGGCGTGATTAACCTGATACATCTATGTCTATTTCTGCTTTGATATTATAAAGAAATTCTATTGTCTTCGGCTCTAAGCATATTGCCGGCTTCCGCTTTTGTTCTATATCAATAGTTATTGAAAATCAATAAGCACTTGTTGTTTAGCAACTAAGATATCTATAAGCTGTGAGAGTTGATTGTTAATATCATAAGACTCCTCATCTTGTGTCCCTACACACCAGCAAGAAACCTTTCTGTATAAATCTAAATCTCTTACCCTGTCCCCTAAATTATAGGATCGTATCGGTTCTATTTCTAACCTATCAGTAAACTCTGATAGAGGGAATATTGCTTCCTTAGATACAATAAACTCAGCTCTAACTGTTGTTGTTTTATTCATAATACTCCTTGTGTAAGTTAATAAATCCGATTTTACTTTTCAAGATATCCCTCAATTCCTGACGAGACACTCCAGTGAAATTAATGTTAACTTAATCAGATAAATAAAAGTAAGCTATTACTGGTGAAATACTTAGAATAATTCCAATAGAAATAAGAATTTTATTTTCACTTTTTCTAAAGAGACCTATGACCGATATTATAAATTGGACCATTATTATTACTACTATAATTTCTAATTTATGGCAACTAATATTAGATACCATATAAAAATACCTAAGCTAACCGAAAGTACACTACATAAAACGGGCAAATTTTTCAATGCAATCACTTTATAATCGGTGTTTGAGCTTTTTTTCTTAATTTTAGATAGTCCCCTTTACTCATTAAACTGCCCAACTCCTCAATTAGAAAAGGCGATCCACTTTGCTGCAATCGCCCCCGATTGTTGAATAAGACTAGTTGAGCTTTTGTTCTAAGATATGTTTATGATTATTTGCTAAATCAAATAATTTAAAGTCTCCGTTAATAATCAATTTTGTAACTTGATTAGCCTCATTCCAAGCAATATCATAAAGTTGTTTATTAATGGAGCCTTGTTGATATGCTTCTTCTAGTTCATCCGTATCTAAATGAAACACTTTTCCAGAGGGTAATACCACAATATCTATAAATAAGTCATCCATCCACGGTACATTCTTTTCTACACCATTTTCTTTACATATATCTATATACCATTGAATTACTTCACCTTTAGAATTAAACATCGTAGTTAGCGAATATTTCTCGTTTAGAGGAAAATGTTGCAGCCACTTATACCCGTTGTCAACAATGCAAACATCTGATTCTCCATATTTTTTAAATAATGGATCTGTTACTTGGACAATATCAATTAATGTTGCATAATCCTCAAAATCGGTTGAACTTATTATAGTTTGGGCAAATCTTTTCTGTGTCACTCTTTTCCAGTCTCTGTAATCACCATATTTCCGTTTAAGCAATCAAATTCCCACCTCCTACTCTGAAATTCCCATTAACTTTATACCAATTATTTCAAATTACTAATACTATAACAATATCTTTTTTAATAAAAAAGAAGGCTTATCTTGTTACGGATAAGCCCCCGATTGTGGAATAAAGGACACGACTCCCTTTTTGTGAATAGCTCTCTTGAATATAATATCCAATAAGGTCCTATTTGCTTGTTTAGAAATAAGATTATCTTATTTCTTTCGATTCTTTTTAACATAATCGTGCTTATCTAAATAAAAATGGCTGACTAAGCAGCCTTTTCTCTTTAATTTATCTTCTTATTGTCCTTGCTATTTACAATAATTTCATAAGATTCATTCTTTAATATTGAGGATATTTCTTCTGATGTTAGAAAATCAACAATCATTGATTCAATTTCAGTTCCAAGTGATTTAGCTGTTGGATCAGAACTTAAGATGGAGGTCTTTATCATAATGCTCAACGGTTTACTTTTATAACTTACCCCTGTAACCTTAAATTCCTTTTTCGACAAAAGCCCTTCAGCAATCACAGGTATAATTTGAGCTCCTTTATCGGGTTTTGTTACCTTCACTGTTACTCTCGTTACATTAATTCTATAACTTTTATATTTATTCGCATTTGCAACTTCTATGGCTTTTTTTTCAATAGTATCTTGAATCGAATTGTAGTATTCCTTGGAACCCACAATATTTATAAAAATTGTTTTCTCTGTGGGGTCGACCTGTACCATATCAAATTTATAGTCCAATTGTTTGAGCTTTTTTGTAACCTCACTTTCAAGTTGGTTTTTTTCTATCGTTTCTTTGTCATTAAGGACATAATCACTTTTGGCTACAAATTTATTAACTTTTACTGAATATGCATCATATCCTTTTGATATTAAAACTCTATTTACAATCTTTTCGACATCATCTTTTACTTCATTGTAATAATCATCTGAACCCTCTATACTTACTTCAACTATTTTTTCAGGCTCGTATCTGATTCCTGTCGTAATGTTATAACCTTTTTCCAGTAGTTCATCGTAAATCAAGCTATCTACTGATTGAGATTGAAAAATAAATTCTAGATATGGAATATTAGAAATTACCTTTGCCATAGTAGGAGAAACAAAAGCAGAACTTATAAACAAACCAAGTAATAATACAGCAACACTGCTAAAAAACATTGTTTTTTTTCTAAGACTCCATATTTTTCTATCACCTTTGCTATCAGGTTTAAGTTGCTTTTCATAATCTTTTTTTGCATTCTCCATCCCTAATATAACCCTATTATTTAATTCCATTGGGATCTCTATTTTATTCATCTCTTGCCTTATCTTATTGTCCATACATATCTGACCTCCTAGTTTTTTTGCGAAGGTTTTGTAATGCTCGATATAAAACGGATTTCACGGTGCTTAATGGTTTATTTAAAATCTCTGAAATCTCATTAAAAGTGTATCCTTGATAGTATTTTAGTAATAGAACAGTTTTTTCATCATCATTTAGTGCTTCCAATAAATCTTGTAGGGTTAGTGACAAAGGGATATCTTCCGTACTGTTAAAAATAACAACCTCTTTGTTTAAATGAATCACTTTCTTTTTTTTCCTTAATAAATCAATTGCACAATTTATCGTAATTTTAATGATCCAAGTTTTAAAAAGCTTCAAGTCATTCAAAGTATTAAATTTTAGAAAGGACTGGTATGCTGTTTCCTGAACAATGTCTAGTGCATCATCTTTATTATTCACGTAAATATATGCCATCCTGTAAATATCCTGTTCGTATAGCCGAAATAGCCCTAAAAAAACTTTATCATTATCCCCTGGATTTATTGGATTAGGCTCAATTATGTTGATCACCTTCTTTTGTTTTTTGTGTATACCTATTAGACGAAAAACTTCCTATTTTAGCCGAAGGTTTTTTAAAAGTCCTAAAATACTTAGTCAGTATTGATAAAAAATTGTTTGAAAGCAAAAAGTAGTGTTATTATCAGACAAAATGTTAGTAAAAACAGTAATAATTTCCATATAAACGACCTTATAGGCAATGAAAAAAGAATCTTCGATTGGAAGATCCTGTTATACTTCTTATTAAACTAAAGCCCCCGATAATTGAAAAACTTTTCTTATAAAAAACAAGGAGTATTAAATATGAGTATTGAATTTGCTCTCCTTGTTTTTTCTATCTTCACTGGTTTAAATTACGTTGTCTTATTAAATTCTTAATCACGGAAATGATACCGATAATGAAATAGAGTATTCCATTACTCACTATGACTATACCTATGAAAGCAGCCCCAAAGGCTGCTCCTACACCGTCTCCACCCATACTGTGGTCAACCTTTACAAAAACAGAGCCCGATATAAAAGCAATTATTGGTCCTAGAATTCCAATAATTAAACCAGACCCCCATAAAGGCATTTTTTCTTTCTTGTATAAAGTTATAGCTAAGATATTTAAAACTAATAGACTCAAGAATAATACGCTCCAGATTGCTCCATCACCACTCATATAAGCATCTCCTTCAGATATTTTTAGGATAAACCCTTTTTCAACAATCTTGCCCAATTCCTCAATAAGAAAAGGCGACACTTTGTTAAGCAATGCCCCCGATTGTAGAATTGAAATAATATTAATAAGTAATTAAATCTAAGAAATCTAAAAAAGAAATTACACTTAAAAATGAAATGAAGACACCAACTGGAAGTAAAAGAAATATAATTGCCTCTTTACCGGTATAGGTTGGTTTTTTCTTGTATAAAAGCTGGTCAGTGATTAAAAAGATTCCTGCTGCCAATAAACTTAACCATCCCAAGATTAATCCAAAAAGAAAATGAAAGATACTTGATATAAATAAACTTATATACTTTACATCAATGTATCTTTTTGATAGTTCACCAATTTTATCACTAAGAATAGATGTAATTATTCCATATAAAAAAATTGCTGGCACTACATAAATCATATACATTGGAAGGGAAGAAATGAAAGAATGAAAAATAGAGCCATTATAGCCATATGGATTAAAGAATATACTTAAAAATAGTGCGTATAGAGTACTTGAAATGGAAGCAGATATTATTTTACGTGACATCATATTTTAGGTTAACCCCTTAACTTTTAATCGTTAAAAACAGGATATATTTACAGTAATCGCCTCCGATTTGTTGAGGATGAAAAAAGTGTTGAGCAGACTTCCTTGATTGAATTCTCCCGTGGGTAGAATTACTTTCTGTTCAAATAATTCAATTCCATTTCTATATCACTTTTTATTATTTCTGAATGACTAATAGTATTTTTAGTAATTGGAAACTCTGATCTATGTTCTAGATAGAATTTTAATTGCAAAAATGTGCTTAAAGGAAAATCGTGCTCAATCCACATATTCTTATATCCGACAATCCCATATTCTCTCAGGATTTTTTCAGCTTCACCAATCACTTCACCTAGGAAATTGTCGTAGTAACACTCATTATTTAGTTCTATCTTAGGATTTTCATCACCATTGTCTTCCTCATAGGACGTGACTTTTAATTGCATTTTTCCATCACCCAAATAGCGAAAGTGCCAATCCGTTCTACTAGGTTCTGCATCCCAAAAGAGTTCAGAACCAGAATCCACATAAACATCTTCAGTATAAAAGGGATTAATATTTAATAAGGCTTGAAGTAAATCACCTAGAGCATTGGTTAGATAACCTGCCGTGAAAGAATATTTCCTTGAATTCATTTCTAAATGACATTCCGCCCAACCTGCACCAGTCAATTTATATATAAATACCAAATTATTCACCATCCAAAAATATTGTAACAAAGCCTTCCTCAACAATCAGCCCAATTCCTCAATAAGAAAAGGCGATTCATTGTGCTGCAATCGCCCCCGATTGCTGAAGAAGCAAAGTTACTCTATACCAAAAACGTGAGACATAATAATGCCTGTCATTAATGCAGCAAAAATAAAAGTTGGGATAGAAATTAAAATCTTATTTCTTAATGAAATGGTATAAAACCGTTTAAACAATTTTTCAAACAGAATATAAAAAACCGCAGCAAAAATACATAGAGATATTAGACTTGCTATTAAATCAACTTTTGTAAAGGGTGGCTTGAGGTAGCCATCCAAATAATAATTTAAAATAACCAATAAACTAAATAACATAAACTCATAAAAAAGAAATTTAAGATACTGCATTTAACTACTCCTCTTATCAAGCATATCCTTATTCAACAAATTTGCCCTTTAATTTAATAATAAGAGGCGGTAATTTGTTTAAGAATCGCCCCCTATATTTGAAGATAGAGAGGGCTATAAACCAATTTCCATCCGTCTTATTTTAGTCTTTAAGTCCATTGATTCATAAAATTTTATAGCGTTTTCGTTAAATTCATAAACACCTAATTCCAACGAGTCTGCTTCTATGTTTTTTGCAAATTCCAATATCTTCTGAAAGAAAATTTTCCCCAATCCTTTTCCTCTGTGCTGAATGTCAACACCGAAGTCGTTCATATAGACAACTTTCTTTGGAATTATAATGGGTCTTTCCTTTGTATTTTTTATATTAATGATTGAATAAGCAATTGGTCGGTCTTCTACTAACACGAAAACCTTTGAGTTTTCTTCATCAATCAAATTATCGAAATACTCCTTATCTAAAGTGGTATCAGCCATCTTATAATGGTCAGGTCTTTCCTTTGTATGTATTTCGTGAACTTGTTTTTGCAACTGATGAACTGCTTCATAATCATTTTTTGTGGCTTCTCTAAAGTGCGTATCCAATTTATTCTCCCCCTTGAAGTTTGTTATTACAAAGTGTTTGTTCTTTAACTAAACTGCCCAATTCCTCAATAAGAAAAGCCGATCCAATTTGCTGCAATAGCCCCCTTTAATTGAAGATCAAATTACAAACCTTAGAGTATTACTTCACAAGTCTGATATATTCAATTCTCCAGCTTATAGCCTCGTCGTTGAATCCTTTTGACTTAATCATTGCAAATTGATAATTGTATCCGATCATTTCCGTTGTTTTATAAGTGAGGAAAACTCTTTCTCCTTCAATTTTAAACTCCTCAAGATCAAGCACTGAATTAGGACACCAATCTATGGCTCCTCGATTTCTAAATGAAACACTGTTAGGGCAAGTTCCTTTAGTTGTGCCGAAGTTTGTGTACATTGAGTATGCAAAATAATCTATCGCCTTGCCGAATGATTCTTCACCTTTATATTCTTCGACTGTACGTACTGCTTCTAAGAAATCTTTGTACGAAACTGGTGATTTAATACTTTCAATTTCTTTTTCGAGTTCGGAAATATTGCTTTTCAATCGTTCATTTTCATTCATTGTCTCTTCAATCTGATTTAAACGCTTTGCTTTATCCTGTTTAAAAGCCGAAACCTGCTCTGAGAGTTTGTCCTTTTCATTTTGAAGTTCCTCTGCAACATTATCCATTCTTAAGTTATCGGTAATAATCATTGCGAGAAGAATTAAAAATGCAATGAATACATAAGTTCTTTTTTTCAATAACGTTCCCCCACCTCATTCTTCAATTCATTAAAAGCTAGTAAAGAAAATAATAAATAATAAAATAGCTCATAAAAAACAATATGGAGCCAACTAAAAAGGGATTAATAATCAAGTAACTTTCTTCTCGTTTAATTTGATAACTTCCTGCCATTGCACTGAAAACGGAGTACTCGAAATTACTTGACAGAAATCCCCCAGAAGAACTAAGCAAGAAAGCGAGGAAAACAAATAAAGATGAACCAAAGAACATAGTCTCTGGAAAACGGGTATTAAAAGTAAAAATGATAGCAGTAATTAATATAGATTCAATTACCACTGTTAAAAAGATTAATAAAATATACTTCTTCATAATTACACCCCCGTTATATATATGACTTAATATACGAAATTAAGTTATAAATGTTTCATTTTTCTGATAGTTATAAAGGTTAAATTTCATTAATTGCTCCTCTGGCTTAATTTCAAATCAAAAAAGGCTACAGTTAATGATGCAGGCCCATTAATTTTTACTTCTCCTATGTTTCTGCTTATTCAACAATCCTGCCCAATTCCTCAATAAGAAAAGGCGATCCACTTTGCTGCAATCGCCCCCGATTGTTTAATAAGGATTGTAATTTTATTGCGGAAAGCCTACATCAAAAGATCTGTTGTTTATTACTACTCATCAATTGAAAGGTTCCCTTCTCTATCGTGAACCTTCAACATATCACGGCGAACGACATCCTGAGAAACCAAAAGTGTTCCGTGCTCCAAATGATTTTGAAGACTTTTCGCAGTCGTTGTTTTTCCACTCCCCGAATTTCCTTGATTATTAGCTTAGTTTCCATATTCTCCTCCTATTAATATTTTGTATCGGTAGTATTTCTATATCGCCTTAAATATTCCTCTTAATGGCTTCACTGCCCCCTTGTAAAACAAAAAAGCTGCCTAAGCAGCACATTGTTCTTCAACTGTTGTTGAAGAAAAAGAGAGACGCATTATTCCGAAATTGCTTCAAAAGTTGAAGATACAACCGAACATTAGTAGATAATTTCTTCAATTAATTTTTCAACGATATCCATTTCCTCATAGACGGTGGCTAGCAAATCTTCTAAAGACTTAGCTGTATGTGTTTCCACCATAGCCTGGAAATAACTTTCACCAAATGACGGTTTAACTTCCTCCGAGAGCTTATAATGAAACAGATTGTTTCTCAAAGTATTTTCTTTAAATAATTTTTTATGAGTCTGTATAACTGTGGTAATTGTTTCTTGATGTTCTTCCAACTCTGCTAAATAGCCCGAATTAAATGCGAAATCTATTGCTTGGACGGAGTAATAGTAAATCAATAATTGAATTCTGTATTTCAGTGGATGTTCCTCTATTAGTAAATCTAAGAGCATGAGGGCAAAGTTTAATTGGCATTGCATATTCAGTAAATATAATGCCACTCCTCTATCGATAGCATTGTTAAAAATATTTCTGTGTTTTTTTTGGCTGTAAACATAATCTCGGTAAGTGAAATCATTACAATCTATAGTAGTAATGTAAGCCTCTTTCTTCAGCTGTGGTACGCCATCCTCTAATTCAGAACAAAACCTGCTTATGTATCTTGCGGACTGGCAACCAAATTTGTATAAACTCTCCCTAACTCCCATTACACTTGAATTAAATGGTTTAATATATAAGTTTATTTGACTGCTGTTGGCAAAAGGTTTGTTTTTGTAATAGAAAACGCCTAAGTCATCTTGCCCCAATATCTTCACATAAGCTAATTGCCACATATAATAATCTTTTATTAACTCATCATGAAATTTTGTCATTTCACTATCTAATATCTTGATTGAAGTTTTTATGTTTTTTTTATCAGTAAGTAATTTTGAACTGGCTCTTATTTTTTTGATAAGCGTAGTAAAGCTCATTCCATTTATATCTTCAAATTCACTAGAAAGTGCAACCGTATCTTCATATGGAAAGAGATTATCAATACCATCGCAAATCATTGACAAATAAGGTAATAATGAACTTGAAAAATACGAACGACTATCTAACGGTACATTATTTAATCGTTTTAGCATCTTTTCACTTTCGTATACTTCACTAATTAACTGACTTCTGGAGATTTGCAGTAAATCCATATAACACCTCGGTATCTATTCTCTTACGTTATCTTTCTCTTTTAAAAAGATTCGGTACATAATATATAACCAAAACCAACTTCTTCTTCTTATTGAACTAACCTGCCCCTTAGTTTAAGTACATTTCTTCACAATCTCACACCGATTTTAACATAAATATCCTGTTTTGTTTGGAAGTCTTATTCCATTAAACTGCCCAATTGCTTAATATCAATTATTTCAGAATATGTAAAAATTAACAATAAAAAAACGCACTCATTTAGATGCGTCTAATATTAATCAAAAGTATTTGCTATACAGATCTTGTCTGAGTTTACCGCTTAGCTGAGCATAAATTTTAGTGGTTTCGCTTTTTTCGTGACCTAGTAAACTTTGGATAACTTCGATAGGAGCACCGTTATTTATCATATGAGTTGCATAGCTGTGTCTAAGCTGATGTGGATGTATGTTCTTTTTTATCTCTGCTTTGCTTGATATTCGTTTAATAATGTATCTCATTAAGTCTATGCTCATTCTTCTGTTAGGACGTCTTTCTGTAACAAACAAGCTAACTTCTTGATCACTTCTTTCCTCAAGGTACCTTTTCAGCCATATTGCACATCGTGTATTAAAATAAACTTCTCTTTCTTTATCTCCTTTACCTTGGACAATGACAGAATTCGTAAAGAAATCAATATCATCTCTATTTAGCTTCACTACTTCGCCAATCCTGCATCCGGTTGAATAGATAAATTCAAATAATGCATTTTCTAACGTGCTACGACAAGCCTCACGCAATTGCTCAATTTCTACTTCATTAAGGAACTTTGGAATTCTCTTACCTAATTTAGGTTCTTTTAATTTCGCTGCCGGATTCTTTTTAATGATCCCTTCTTCATAAGTCCATCTAAATAAAGATCGGATACAACGAACTCTATGGCCAAGACTTGAGGGCTTTAAATGGTTTCCTTTATTGATTAGATAAGTTTTGAGCTTACTCGTAGTTATATCGTTCACATCAACATTTCCAAAGTAGCGGACTAGTAAATTGAATTGAAAACAGTAAGTTTTTACTGTCAGAACGGAATAACCTTCAATCGTTTTATCCAGCTGGTATTTTTCCCAGACTTCCGTTAATAGCATATAATCACATTCCTACCCTATAAGCCAATTAATCTTATTATTAATATAGGCTATTCGTGTGAATTACAAACATACTTATTCAACAATATGGGAAAAAGAGCATTTATATAAGGAGTCAGCAAGGACTAGACCAATTTTGTAGAATTCCATTATTAATTATTAAATTGAACCTGAGCTATCCAGGCTACATAAAAAAATTAAACAAAAAGGACGCTAACCTTTTATTGGATTAACGCCCCCGATTGTTAAGTAAAAATAATTTTATTCTGCATCCCTAATTACGATTTTGGTTAGAATTGCGGAAAAAATAATTGTTGTTCCGGCAAAAATTCCGGCATACAATCTACTGTCCCATTCTATAAAAGAATCTGAAATTGTAATTACAGTTGCAGCAATAAAGGACATAAGTATCATTTGAGGGATATTTAATTTCATTTTAAACTTTTCCATTGATAGCTTCTTTTTGGATCGTACAATTTTCTGAAGAATAATATTTTTATAAATAGACATATCTTTTTCCAGATAAGCCCCCGATTGTTTAATAAGGGTCAATGTTAGGTCTTAACCCTAATTATAATTTTGGATAGAATTCCGCATACAATAATAGTCAATCCAACAAAGATTCCAGCAAATATTCTGTTGTCCCAGCAAAAAGAAAAAACACACCAAATTGAACTTTCTCGTTGATATGACAATAGCGTAGCAAGTGTGCAGTAATTCTTATTTATTCAGATTAAACCGAGCAACTTCTTTTTTTCCCTCATATACAACGACGGTTGCATCTGAGGAGATTTTTAATAACTCTCCCATCGCTTCTCTTGAAGGAGCAACCTTAAATTCTGATTGGTTAGCATCCTGTACTCCCAATTCATAATAGATATCATATTTTCCCGTTTTTCCTTTTGGGATGATTCCATCGATTGACTCGCCAAAACCTACACCTGAATCCACATACTCATCAGAATTAAAAATATTGAATCCAATAATTTCCCTAGAAGCCTCAATCAACTTTTCACTTGGAATAATTTTAACAGTAACCTTATTTTTTGGATCTTCCTCACCAAGTTCATTCCAGCTGGTATTTTTAAGTCTAATGGAATAATAAAGAGCTGTTGGAATAACTTCTTCCCCTTTTCTTTCTCCATTCATAATCGTCATTGAGCCAAGGTGTGACTTATCGTTTTTTAGTTCTACAGTGGAATGAATTAGTTCGACCGGTGGTTTAGAAGAGCAAGCTGCAAGTAAAATAAAAAGGTAAATAAAGATGAACAACAATAGCAAACGCTTTTTCAATTTAATTCCCCCCTTCGCGATCAATCAACTTTATCTTAATTGATTTATGAATTTCCACTTTCTTATCAATAGAAATGCGTTACAAGTAGTTTTTGCTTAAATGAAGGATATTTTCAGAGTGAAAATTATCAAACCACAAATTAACGTTACGCCAATAAAAGAACCTATGAATATTGCAGGTGAGGCTTTTCTTTCAAACTCCACTTCGTTGGGAAGATTATTTGCATTTTCCCACGCTCTTCCTATATCCGGGATATATCTTTTAGTCTTTATATATCCTATTGTGAATGTGATTATATAGTAGATCAGATGTAAAATAACAGAACCTATAATTGCTTGAACTATTGTATTCAAACTGCTACCATCCTTTTTTAATTTGGTCCTGCCAAATTTTCTTCCCTCTCTAGAAACTATTTTAAACAGCAGTAAAGAATAAAGAATAACAATATCCATAAAATAAGACTTACCTTTCACCAGATAAGCCCTTTTATCGAATACTACAGGAACTAATTTAAAGAGAATGTTTCTTCTTTACCGTCCCACTTTATTGTTACGTTCTTTTCGCTCGCTTTAAATATTGACAAAGTATCTGCATTTTTATTTTCTTCCTTAAATGTTCCGTCAGAGTTTAATTCAATTGCTCCCATCCCCCATTGCCCGTTAGAACTGCTAAGTTTAAATTCGATCTCTCCTATAGAATTTATTTCATTTCCTTTGTATTGAATAATGAACTTATTCTTTTTTTCTTCAGTTTTAACTTCCGCAATTGCCTTCCAATTTTCTGTTTCTCCTATAAATTTTGTTTTGGGAGGCTCACTCTGGCAGGCAGATAAAACAAATAGCAATAGAATAAAAAGAATAAATCTTTTCAAATCAAATCGTCCCTTCCATAATTAGATTTTCTATAACTTAAAGGCAGCTTGTTCTTTTAATATATTACGTATGAATTATCTGTAAGTTTCAGAAATATCAATTTTGCTTACATAATCTTTATTCAACAATCCTGCACAATTCCTCAATAAGAAAAGGCGATCCACTTTGCTGCAATCGCCCCCGATTGTTAAATAAGGGTAATTCCTTATTTGAACACCATATCTATTTCATCCCTGTCGTAATCTAATATCCAATCATTGAATTGGTTATATAGATATCGTATGGATTCAGGAGAAGCAGCAAGCAGATCACACCCTCTGTCATCATAAACATTAAAAATGGTTTTTCTTTCAATATTTAAAAAATAAATACTATGAAAAATACTTGGTTTAATTCCTAAATCTTGATGACATATTGCTTTTAACATTGAAATGTATTTTATATCAGATGTCTTACATTTAAGAATAAACCTATGTGTTTTATATTTTCCATCTTCATTGTCTTCCGGGAAAATATAAGGTGTCACTGTATGCTCTATTTTATATAGGACTGATTTTTCATAAACATATGGAGAAAATAGCCTCCCTTTTTGTAAATAGGATTTTCTATCTCCAAAGTCATTTACATCTATTACAACCAAAATTTCTTCTTCTGCTGAATGTAATGAATTAAATAAAGTTAAAGCCCTATGATAAACCCCTTTTAAATATTGGCTGTTTTCGTAATAATATTCTCTATTCCACTCGACACCTAATTCGAACCGTATACCAATTTCCCAATTATAAAATAAAGGTGGCCGAAGATTTAAGTTTGAAAAATTCTCTTTCATATAGTCATTTAAAAACAAATCCGCACCTCGTTTGTTTCTTTTGTTTTATCAATCTTTATTCCGCAATCTTCAACAATTCCTCAATAAGAAAAGGCGATCCACTTTGCTGCAACCGCCCCCTGTAGCTGAATAAGACAATTCATTCATTTAGACGTAAATACAGTACTTCATTTGCATCAGGAGTTTTTAGTAGCAATTGAGAGTATTTGGTTAAGCATACTCCAATAAATTCCTCTTCATCACTGGTATCAACTTTTGCATTGAATTCTTCAGGCAAAAACAAAATATAATCCCCAGCAATTCTTTCCCATAAACCCTGTAAATATTTTAAATCTGCTTTGCTAATGATTTTAGTATATGGATTACTTATGTTTTTAACATTAATGCAGCTTGGCTCATACCACCAAAGAATAGTGAATTTTTCAGAACCATAAATACTTTTTATGTAGTCAAATAAGCCTATTAACAAGTCTGTATTTGGTTTTGCTAATGGGAATTGTATCAATTCCTTTAAATCAGCTTTTTGTCTTATATCTTGATCTAAACCAATTATATCTAAGAAACCTTCCCAAGAGCCTTCCATAATCGCCCTCCTTAGCTTGGTTAATATTTAGAAAATGTTATTGACCTATTTTGCTCGTTTTATTCAGCAATTGCCCTCGATTGTGGAATAACTCCTGATTTCTATTAACAGTAATACAATAAGATCATTTTTATATTTTATAAAGGAAAATGAATTAAAAATGCAGAATAAATCATACAATAATTTACAATTTATTAAAAACCTGAAAATGATAAAATATGAAAGCTGAAGGAGTTGGAATAATTGAAAAAATTACTTATTATCGCTGCATCAGTAATCTTTCTTGTATTAGGATTTATTGGAGTTGTTACTTTCTTCGCATAAACATTTTTGTTTTACAAACATCTTGTTCATAAGGTTTACTAATAAAATTTAAACGCTGATTACTAAAAAGGCTCGTTCCATTCTGAGACTTTTTTCTGTTTATGCCTGTTCATGGCTGCTCCATTAGTGCCCAAATTCCTCAATAAGAAATAGGCGATCCACTTTGCTGCAATCTCCCCCGATTGTTGAAGATCCTTCAGGAACATCCACGGTTCATTGATATTCCATAAATGCCCCCCGACTGTAGAATACTAATTGATCAAGTAAGAGGTTCCAAGGTTCCAACTTTCAACCAACAACAGGTAGTTTCTTCTCAGACAACACATCATTGATTACTCCTATATGTTCTAAAAATATATTATTAGGCAACTCATCTAACGAGAAAAACCTATTTTGTAGAGATTCCTCATTTTTTTCAACTAGAACTCCAGTATAATTATTACATTTAAAAAATACTTCAACTAAAGCTACTTGATCTCCATTAGGAAATGTTTTTTCTTTGTTTGGACCTGAGTAGATTCCAAACAAAGAAATCTCTCCAAGATGCAATCCAGTCTCTTCAAACACTTCTCTTTTGGCAGTGTCTTGAACAGATTCATTTAATTCCATAAAGCCACCTGGAAGTCCCCACTTTTGATTATCCGATCTTAGCTGCAACAACAAAAGACCTTTTGGATTGAACACCAAGGCACCTGCTACTACCATAATTACTTTTTCATTCCCTACCATTGACCTTAAATGTTTTATATAATCCACAAGATTACCCCATACTTTAATTTAAGAATCTAATACACATCCAATTAAAATTCATTTTATAACGGGTTTGGGTACTTCATTTTTCCAATCTAAAATAAAGGAAGATTGGTGCGGGTTAATATTTTTCGGTAATTCGGTTTTATGTAGAAAGCATAACTCTTTACTTTCATTGTTAGATTCTAAGATACCTGTATAATCCGTTGTATAAAAGATGATTTGTACACTATATACTTGATCACCGTTAGCATATTTAGCAAAGCCTTTTTCTCCTGAATATATACCAAACAGATCTAATTTGGTTATGAACAGACCTGTTTCCTCTAGGACTTCTCTTTTAACTGTTTCTTCAAAAGTTTCGCCAAGTTCCAGTATACCTCCGGGGATTCCCCAAAACCCATAATCTGTCCTTTGTTGCAACAGAATTCTTCCTTGTTCATCTTCAATGATGGCTCCGCAACCTACAGTGAGTAGGGTTTCTTGACCAATGAATTTTCTCATTGTTTTTACGTAATCGTTCATAATAGCCCTCTCTGAAAGTTAGAATTTTAACTGGTTTAAAATACTTCTCATAGTTAATTCAACAAATAGAGCGTTATCCCTCTTGGATTAACGCCCCCGATAACGGAATAACACTAACGTATAATTTCTGCAATTCTTTAGTGGTACCTAAACCAGACAAACCAACCTTGATCCTTACTTTTCGCTAAAAAAATTTGACCCTGACTTGAACTAGCCCCTTTAGAAAGCGGAAATTCTAAACGTACCAGCCAAGACTTATCTGCAATTCGCTTACCGCAAAAATTTTTAGCCATACCGTAATAGTTCTCTTCTTCTTGATTTCCACCCACAGTAAAAAAAGGGACTACCGATAAAACTTTCCACTGTGAATAGATATCAGGGTAGATTCCTACCTCATAAGTCTCTGGAATGAGTTTATTTAACGCATTAACCACGTCGTTTTTATCCTTAATTGATGTATCTTCTAACTTATCCAATTCTGGACATTCTTTTGGTTGAGCATTTACTGAAAAAGCTGCTGGATTTAATAGTAGCAGGAATAAAGTAATAAGCATCGATTTCTTCATAATTCACCTCTTTACTAATATTTCACATTAGAAAAGAAGTTATTATTCAGCCACTACAAACTTGAACAGATCTTACTAAATAACGACTTCCGCAAACGCGCCCGATTGTTTAAGAAGGCAGTAAAGATCCAATTTAGTCCTAATTGGGCCTAATATTTTGTCTGTACTTCTTCTCTCTACTCTTCTGATGTATGGTGTTCCATTTATTTGGATTCTTACTTCCGTTTCTTCTAGGCATCTTACCGAAATACTTTTCATATGTACCATCTAAATAATATTGATATGGAAACTCGACCCCAGCCAGAAGATTATCGAAATAAACAAGTCGTTGTGCCACCCCATCTCCTTCAATGTTCCGGTCAGAAAGGAGCAAAATACTCTTCATAAGTATTTTTGCATATTGCTTCGTAATTCTTTCGGTTTCTTTTGGTGATTCTCCATCAATTAAACTACGATATTCCTCTATATTTTCAATAAATACTTGGTTTTGCTCATTCGAGTATTCTTTTGACATTAAAACCCCTCCCTAGAATAATACTTATCTTAAGTAAGCGAAGATCTAACACTATATACTGCAATCGTCCCCTAGTCTTCAATAAAGAGAAGAGCAATCACACTCTGCTGCAATCGCCCCCGATTGTGGAAGATTAAACTCTTTCAATCCCTTCTCCAGAAACAACAAAATGAGGGCTTTTTTCTTTTGGGTTAAAGAACCTCCAATGCTCACTATCCTCATCGTCTTCTGAACTGTCTGGAAAGGTTTCTAACTTATAACCATTTGATAAAATGGCCGAGAATCCCCCGATATCATCTGCTTCAATTTCTTCTACTATTAATTGTTCATTATCGTTAAAAAAAGATTTAATCCGTTCATCAAATCGATTGTTACCTTGAATATCCCAATCGAAATCCTCATTAAGGTCGTCCCACTTCGAGTTTGGAGAATAGAAATCGCGAGAAGCTATAACAATTTTGTTTTCTAATGTAATCCTCCACGAACATTGTATATGTAATGCATATTCTGCTGTTTCTTCTGTTTGGCCTCTCCTAATAATTTGAACCATTTCTCCAAATCCCAGCCAAAATAGGTTAGAGGCTCTTCCTGCATACTGTAATTTCAAACCTTTTATTTTACCTAATTCAATTTCAATTGCTGCTCTCATTACTAGTCTCCTTATTCTAAAACAATAATTATTCCTTTTAAATTGCCCAATTCTTATCTAAAGGGTGATCACTATCTGCTGCTATCGCCCCCGATTGTTGAAAAACAAAATCAATCTTTATTTAGATATTTTTTCAAGGAATGGAGTTATGTAACTTCGATATTCTTCGGTCAATCCCTTAGGTAATTCATTCAAATTAAAGAACTTTAAATCCAATGATTCCTCTTTATCAATAATTAATTCCCCTTTATAATCCTTGGTTAAATAAACGGCAGTTACTGAATACAATTCATCCCCATTAGAAACCTTAAAGTAAAATTCAACGGGATTGTGGAAATGGATGAAACATACTTTCTTTACTCTGAAAAGGGAAAGAGAAAAATTACTGATAGAAAGCCTCGAAAACGTGGAGGTTCTTCGGAATATAGAGGCATTAGCAAAGACCAAGTATGTGTTCTTGTAGCTCGTGACCGTCAAAAGACAACTTTATCCTCAGTATTAGGTAGAGGAAGAATAAAAAAAAAAGTAGGAGAAAAACTATCTCAAGACAACATTCTTTGCACTGACTCATGGAGGGCATTTAGCACATACTCTAATGAAAAGAGTGTTGAACACTATCGTTTTAAGTCTGATGGGAAAGTTCGTGTGATTAAAGGTATATATCATATTCAAAACGTCAATAACTTCCACAGTCGTTTAAAACGCTGGATGAAAAGATTTAACGGGGTAGCTTCAAAATATTTGGAGCATTATTTGGCATAGTTTCGTTTTCTTGAAATAGAGGGATTTGAAGGCTCTGTGAAGAATTTAAAGGACATGGTGATTACATCTTGTTTGTACCCAGTTAATGAAACAAATCAAACACTAAGACTATCCCGTTTTACCGCTTAACTTTAATTTTTTGTGGGGGTTTTTATTATGTTTACAGTCGATAATTATATTGGTTCTATTAAAACCAACCTTGAAAAGCAATCTGATTTGTTAGTGAGTAATCTCAAAAATATCTTTGCTTACAACTTCTCAAATGATATAGATTTATTGGACTTCTCAGCATTCATTGAACCTACGAGGTTCGAGTTATCAATAAGAATGTTCTCAATGGATAAAGAAGCCAACGAAGTTTTCAATGAAGGAAATGATACAACGGTTTTTGCTGGTAGCGAAGAGATATTACCAGAAGTCGAATATCATCAGTTAAACGACAGTCAGTTAGATGATTTTTTTGAGTTTTATGAGCAAAATGAAGAGACATTAGTTCCACAAGAGCAAAAAGTTTTTACGGAATGGTTTAGCCAATGTTGGGAAAAAGCAGGTGGAGCTTCATTGGGTTTACCATCGTATTTTGTTTTTCAGGATGATTATAAATCGTTTGATTTAAAGAATAATAAATGGATTGATGATGAAGAAAAATGGTCATAAACATTTAAGAATGCCTATATTTCAAGGCATTCTTTTTTATCACCCAAAAATCAACATTAAAGATTAGCATAGCTTAAAAGAAAAGAATTCTAATGATGAATTATTAATTGTAAATGTTTTCCCTTTTGTATGATGTTTTAATTCTCTTCCTGGTTTACAAATCACTAGGACGTATTCAGATGATTTCTTAATTAACTCTCCTTGCCATTCATAATGAATGATATTTGGGTACTTTAATGCTGTAATGTTAATAATTTCTCCCCTAATAAAACACCCCTTTGTCCTAGTCCTTCAAAGAAAAAGCAATCACAGTTTGCTGCAATCGCCCCCTTTAACGGAATAACTAAAAAATAGCCTCATTCCTAAATCTTTAACTAACATATCCGTTAATTAAACAATCCTTGCTCTTTCCATTTGTCAAAATACTTTTGATAACCCATTTCCTCTGCTGTCATAGTGCATTGCGTATTTTCTAATTTAAAAGTATGAGATCCTGACAAGGCTTCATAACTTGGATTACCTTCCACATCACCAAAGAGCGTTTCAAATGTATTCACGTCCACAGAGTGTGTAATTCCATTCTCGTCAGTTTCAAGATGAATAAAATCAGCCTCTCCCTGTTCTGTCTGTCCCTTAAACATCAAACCTGCTTTATTCAAAGACACATATAATTGATTCATACTCAATTTCAACTCTCTTTTTTCATTACCTTTTTTATTCTTTAACCCTAAATTAAAGACGCTTTGTTAAGCAAACGTCCCCGATTGCGGAAAATTTATAACTATGTATTTTTCCTTCTAAATGACAAAGCAATTAATACTAAAGACAAACATACAATTCCGTATATGGGCGTTAACCAAATACGGTAGACTGATCCAGGCTCTCCATCTTGAAACTTAGTATCTATGTTGATGTTATTCCAGTCCAAACTAATGGGGTTTACCGCCTCTACAGAGAAGTGGGGAAGATAAAGTTCACTTTGGAATAAGGCAAAAATCAAATACATTAAACAACCGAGTAATAGTAGTGCAGCGGCTAATAGTTTTTTCATTACTTATTTATTGCTCCTTTAATAAGCTATTCTACTAAATTTCTCCAAAAAAAGCGTCAATCCTTCTTGGATTAACGCCCCCTTATACGGTTTTAAATTATTTCTTATTAAATTGCAAATAAACAAAGACAAGTATGATAGCAATTATTGAAATTATTATTGAGTACTCTAATATCGCAAAGAAAAAATCTTGATAAGAAGTTACTTCAGGTGAACCCATACCGTTTACATCTTCTGTGAACTTTGTTCTATTTAAGAATACTAATAGCAATGAAAAAGAAGAAATAAATGAATAAATAGCAGTTTTAACTAAAATTTTCTCCAAAATAAATTCCTCCATCTATGTAATGACATTGAATTGAATTATTAAACAACATTCTTCACTTCACTTCAATTAGAAGATGCGATAACTTTTAAGCAATAGGCCTAAAACTGAATCCAGGTTCACCGAGAAAATAGGCAAAGATAGTGAACAATATGATAATTGATGCAATTAAGACCATCCCTAAACCTATTGAGAAAACGTAGTTTGGCTTATTTATTTTCAGTAATGGGATGCCGCAAAGCAAGCTTGTAATTCCAAATATTAAACAGGAAGTAGCAGCTAAAACAGGAGGCAAAACAGAAAGCAACGAACTGATAAACATTAATATGAAAAACAGTTGCAATGTAAAACCAACCCACATAAACGAATTGTACTTAAAGGTCATTTAGTTCTCTCCTTTTTCAATTCTTTTATTCAACAATCCTGCCCAATTCCTCAATCAGAAAAGGCGATCCACTTTGCTGCAATCGCCCCCTTTAATGGAATAACTACAATATGGCCTCAGTCCTAAAATTGCTCAACTCACAATTCTTCTTTAACTAACGCACCCTTTAGTTTAAGTGTAATTGTTCACAAATTTATTAATTAATTAGTTACATCTATTTTTTTTCAATCGCCATACGCAAGTTCGAGATAACTCCAATAAGCAATACTAACGAACAAACCATTTTTTCAAAAGGTGTTCCAAACAATTGTAGTATAAATCCAAAAGACCAAAGTACAACAAAAAACCAACATATGACGGTTATTCCTCTTTTGTATTTATATAGTTTAATTCTACCAACAATCAACGTAAAAACTACTCCAATAATAGAAATAACAATACTTATAACAAATATTGGTAGCTGTTCAGCGAATGATTCAGACCTTCCACCATTAACCCATATGAATGGAATACTTTTGTTTAAAATAAGAAAGTGGATTAAGATAGTCAAAGAGTAAAAAATAATTCCCATAAATACAGCAGTTTTCATATTAATTTTCCTGAGTTTTTCTAAAATAAAATCACCCCATTTTTCTTCCTGTTTCAATTCATTCTTGTTGAACTAAACTGCGACGTTAGTTCAAAAGAAAAATGCTCTACTCTTTTTGAAGTAAAGCCCCCGATAACTTAAGATTGTAATTCTATTTGCCTCTTTAATTTTGCTTTAGTTTCCAAAAATTCATTTTTCTCTTTCGCATTATCTATCTGTTCTTCATAATAAAACGGTTCGCCTTCAAACCTCGGAATAATATGCATATGGTAATGACTTAGATCATTAAATTTCCCACCATTTTGGCAAATAGTAATTCCGTCTGGGGCGAATATTTTCTTTATGGCTTTTGAAATCTTCATAGATGCTTCCATAATGGCATTTGCCGTTTTTATATCTAGATCATCGACATCTAGATAGTGCTTTTTTGGAAGGATTAACGTATGACCTTCATTAAATGGTTCAATATCTAAAAAACAACAAATATATTCATTCTCATATACAACATTTACCGGTTCGATTTTATTAGCAAGCTTGCAGCCCAAGCATCCAAAATTTATGGACATATTTACATCTCCTTTCTAATTTATTGTTTTTACAGGAATGCTGGCCCCATACTTCAATAAGAATGGCGACACTTTGTTAAGCAATCGCCCCCGATTGTTGAATATGGAAAATTTTCTGCCTTAATCATCTCAATTCTCTTAAGAGATTTGAAACATATGTTAATATCTAGAAAATGGAGGTGTGATAATGATTGAAGAGAAACAGACACCTGAGATAAGAAGGGAAAAACTAAGACAAGAAGAATTAAAAAGAAACTCTTCTGGATATGTGAAAGATGCTTTCAACAGGGATGAAACCGGAAACCTTACTGATTTAGTTGGTAGTTTAGGATGGAAAGGTACTGGGATACTTATTTTGATAATGATTAAAGGTTTAATAATAGCAGCAATATTCTTAAAGTAAGAAACCTCTTTTTGAGGTTTTTATTATGCACTTCTTAACATTCGTTCCTCAAAAAAGCAATCACACTTTGCTAAAATTGCCCCCGACTGTAAAATAACCTATTAATGCTTTTAAAAATTGCTCACTTGTCCTCAAAATTTATATGGTATAATAATCCAATTAAGGAGGTGAAAAAATGAACGGTGATGCGATATTTGCTCTTTTTCCAATTATAACTATTCTGTTTTATATAGCTCCCATTGTATTTGTTATTTGGTTTCTTTTAAAATTTCTAAAAATACAACAGGAAAAGAATCAAATTTTAAGAAAGATTTCTGATAAATTAGATTCTAATAATACTAATTATTAATTTCCAGCTGAAAGAGTAAATTACTCTTTCTTTTTAATTTCCCTCTAATTATCCTTATTCAAGAATTGCCCCCGATTGTTTGATAAAGAATTTTAATTTTTTGTTTTTAATCTTTATCCCTGATAATAACCTTGGCTAGTATCCCACCTACAATAGTTGTCAATCCAGCAAAAATTCCAGCATATATCTTTTTATCCCAGTCTATAAGAGAATTTGAAATTGTAACTACTGTGGCAGCAAAAAAGGACATAAGTATTACTTGAGGGATATTTAATTTCATTTTTAACTTTTCCATCGAAAGCTCCTTTTCAGACAATAGAAATTTCTATTAGATACTACCAATTATTTCAAATGATAATCATAATAACAATACTATTTGTATAAAAAAAAGACTTATCTTGTTCCGGATAAGCCCCCTTTAATGTAATAAGCCAAATATAAAAATATATAATACTAGATTACAATCCCTCTTGTAACGTATTAATACTTCTGATTGCAAATAAAATCAATAAAGAATTTTTCTCTGCCTTCTTTATCACCTATGTATTTATTTGCAAATTTTTCATTCCATGATCCATCTTCAACAGAAAGCTCACTAACATCAAAACCAAGATATTTAAATAGTTTTGTCCTATATACATGAGTGTGGTATTCATTAATATTCAGAGTTACAGCATAAATTTCAGGAAATTCACGTAAGATTCTAACCGGCTCTCCTACGATGATTTTTTTAATTTTATCTCCAGTTAAAAAATAATTATCAAATTCTTCTCTAGTAAAACTTGAATCTTGATTATCGGTGATGAATTCATCAAATGTACTGTAGTAGGTAACAACCAAGTTATTACCAATCTTTTTTGTTTCTTTAATAAAAGCATTGCCTTGTAGTACAGCTATATATTGATTTAAAGTGTATTCCATATAATCACCCCTTTAAGTAATATGTACCTATTTTACACTAAATTTCATTTATTTGGTAATTATTGGCCTAACTTCTTATTCCACAATCCTGCCCTTTAATGGATTAACTGATATTTCCATTTTAATATAAAAGCTCTGCAAATAACTCATTATAAAATTGAAAAAACACACCATTTCATTTGCTAAATGGTGTGCTAAATAGTGCGTTTTTTAGTATACGTTTTTATTATTTTGCACCTCTGAACCGAACCTGTTAGTCAATTCTCTGCTTTTTATTGTTCCAAATGTATTAAATATTTATATTTAAACGAACAATTGAATATCTGGGTGGATAAGTTTCTATTTTCATATACAACACAATATATGTTAACTTATATTGTGTTGTATATGATGTCATTATTTCTGACAATATTGAGCTGAATGAACAAATCTGACAAAGTTTTGAGAATTAGTGCTCAAAGAATTATATTAACAAACGTCTAAATAACTTTATTAGAAACAGGAGAAGAAAGATTCATCATGGTAAGAGGTTCCCCGTACTCCATGGATGAATCAATAAACCCCTCCAATAGCTCATACGACTTAGTCACGATCTTAACAAGATAGCTGTACTCTCCAGTTAATCTATGACATTCAATAACTAAAGGATTTTCTCTGCAAAATTCTCTAAAAGCTTTACACCGGTGCGTTTTCATTAAAACAAATGCTTGAACCGGTTTATCAATCTTCACATTGTCAATTTCAGCTTTATACCCTTTAATAATTCCTTGGTCCTCCAACTTCCTTACTCGTACTGTGACTGCAGGAACGGATAAAGAAACTTTCTTTCCTAGCACTGTCATTGAAACTCTTCCATCTGCTTGCAATATATTTAGTATTTGACGATTAGTTGGGTCCATGAGACGCCACCTTTATTATTTTATTTAAATTTCCAAAAATACATTATTTTCTTAAGTATAACGAGCTAAACTCCATAAGAAAAGTATGTTTCAATCTTCATTATTAAACTAAAATAAGGATAATTAAAACATTGGAGGTTTTTACATGGGATTAGAAATGAAAACTGTATGTGAGAAATGCGAAGGGGAATTAAAAGGAAATGCATATATATGTGTAAATGAATGTACTTTTTGCGAGGACTGCACCATTGAAATGCTAAAGGTTTGTCCTAATTGTTCAGGAGAACTTGTTAGGAGACCTGAGAAAGCTGGTTATTGCCCTATCAGTGCACCAGTTAGTATGTAACACTCTTTAGCAGCCATTAAGGTTGCTTTTTAGCTTTAGGATTTTAGAATTCCAAAGGGAATATAGCAGATTAAATAAAAGGACATGATGAAATATACGACAAAATATACAATAACATATATGTTATTGTATATTTTGTATTTAACATTATTTAATGCTACTATCTTTTTAGAATAATTAAAGTTTTCATAAAACCCTAATTTGGTGCAAAGCCTTTATACTGAATGAGTCTAATCATTTTCACCTGAATTGAAAGATAAAGATATTCATAGTTAGTCATGATTATCCAATACATACAGAATAACAATCTCATTGAGCTGAATACGGACAATGTCATCAAATTGGTTAATGATTCTAACCTCGTCCGTTTCTTCATTCCAGTAATGGATGAATCCGATGAAATGGAGAACCTGACCGTTTTGCAAATAAATAATGGACGTTTCATGATGAAACTCCATCGCTAGAACGACAGTTTGCTGAATGCTCCTTGCTTTTTCGTTTGGCATTGTATTCATACCATTACCGCCTTTACCGTTCATTTATTATTCAGTATACGAATGTTTGTTCCCTTTTTCGATGATCATTTTATGCATTAAAGAATCCATTTATTCATGAGAACTATTCCTTTGAATGTAAAAGACAGGCTCGTATGCCTGTATCCCCAAAAAGAAAAAACGTACGTTTTTTAACCATGCGTGGAGGTGGCACCAGCGATTATGCTGGCGCCATTTATTAATTCTTTCATCCTTATACTGAATCCTTCCAAGTTTCTCCCAGAATATAATCTGAGGCTTTCTGAGCCTGTGAAGCAGCCTGCAGAACTAAACGATTTTCTTTCTTTAGAACTCTCACCCAAGAATCAATATAGCTCGCACTGTTATCTATCGTACTGTTGTCAATCCCTGCTATCCCGCACAGCATGGCCGCGCCCATTTCTGCCACTAATTCTTCTTTTGAATAGACCTCATCTCCAAACGCAACGCCTTTTGTCGTGATGCCAGTACGGGCCAGACGGCTAGTGTGTCCGGTGCTGTGGATCATTTCATGAAACAAGGTGCAGTAGTATTCTTCTGAGACCTTAAAATCGCTGATAGGAGGACAGTTAATCCGGTCCAATGTTGGATAGTAAACAGCTTGCCCGGACTGAAATGTATAATCGGGTGAATAGACATACCCTTTAAAGATTTCTTCTGCTTTTTCAATGGGGTCATGATTAAATGTTTCATAAGTGTTTTTGCTTTTTAAGCCGGTACATTGTTTATTAATCTCCCAGACCCTGTAATAGAAGGGTTTGGCATATTTCTTTTTCTCTTTTGACTCTTCGTCCTCTTTCTCCTTCCAAAGCCAATACACAATAATATGCGAATGCTTCATTTCCTCTCTTTTTATTCGTCCGCCAGCTTCTAATATCTGCTTCTTTGAAGCATATTCGCCCGGTTCAACAAGAAATGTATTAATGCCCCGGTAAGGTTGTTTTCCAGTTAACTGCGCTGGCATTTGACCACGGCTTCCGCCATGGCACCACCCCACTTTCAAGTTTTTCAATAATCTTCTCTGTAATGATTTCATATACGCTTTTTGCCATTTTGTTTCCTCCTTTAATTTCCCTTTGGAATCAGAAGCGCTGATGTTCCCCAAAGGGGATGATTTTTCCCCTTTTGCAAGGAGAACGAAAAGCACGCATAGGCAAGTGGTCAAGGGCGGTTTGAGCACAAAAGTTTTTTATGCGGCAGGCGCCTTTAAAAAAGTTTTGTGCCCCTTGACAGGTTGGCTCGCCGCCTTCGTCTTCAGCCGGAAAGGTTCGGGTTCCTGCCGGATGGAGATGTAGCCGGCTTGCGCTGTTTTACGATTCGGATTCAAAAGGGAAAAGCACAATAAAAAGCAGCCGAAATGGCTGCTTTCCTTTTGATCTCTTATTCTTTTATCTGTATTTCTTTACTCTGTATTTTTTCCGGCTCGTTCGGTATGGCGGCTTGCCGCAAATGGAACAGGAACTTACGGAATGTAGGCAAAGCCCTTACAGACCGTTGCTATCGGTTCATTTAATGCCGAAGCGACACGTACAGACTGACAGAAAGGCGCTCTCTCCTTTCTGATCAGTCTGTCGTGCAGCCGCTTAAATCGTATAAATATTTTAATTGAAAATCCATTCCTAATTTCTAAAGAAATATACAGTCTTAAGACTGCCTTGGTATATGGAAAAGATCAATTAATTAGAGAATCCATAAATTACACCTTGATAAAAAAGAACATATGTTTGTATAATAGGTTAATTGAAAGGTGGCGATGATCCAATGCTTAGAGACCGGGGAAACATAAAGTGGCAAGGTTTCTTTATGACGGAACATGTAAAGCTGCTGTGGGATATGGAAGAAGAATATCTTAAAACAGCTAGACCACTGTTAGATGAGGGACAAATAGAAGACTTGGAACGCCTTCTTGCAGAGAGCCTGCAAGAAAAAGTATTACTCAAAATCACCATATGGAAAAAAGGATACAATACGACAAGAATTGGAACAGTAACAAAGATTGATCGCTACGCAAAAAAAGTGATTATACAAGATGAATGGGATGCAGAGATAAGACTGAACTTTTATGACATTGTGGATGTGAAAGTGAAATGAGATTATGAAACTAGTTGCTTAAAAACAGCTGTAAAAGGTAAAACAATAAAAAACTGGATAACCAGGTTGGACTATCAGCACCTATTTAGTTATAGAACGTACAGTATATATTTTTAAACATCAACAATACAACATATATAATAATATATATGTTGTTGTATATTACAAAGTTAAAATCAATATAGTTAACATTAATAACTTATAATATAAAATGATTTGCTTATACTTCTGATAGAAGAAAAGCCGGGGGCATCGCCAGTCTTCGCAAAAATCTCAATTCTTTCACCAATCTCATCACGCACACACTGGAAGAACTCCCATTTTTCTTCTCCCTCCATTGGGAGGTGTAACAGGTCAATTGTCAGCTGCATGTCCGCATAGTATAACAACCAAATCTGCATTATTTAAGATTTCAGGATTAACCACATCTGATGTTTGGTTTGAAAAATCAATACCTCTTTCTTGCTTTGCTTTAACAGCGTTACCTAGTTTAGTAATTATTTTGTATTTATTCCTTGATTTTGGAAAACTTGCTCAAAATATTGTTTTGTTTTATGGTGGTACACATTATCTGCTAATCCTTCAATTGTATATTTCATTATTCAATAACTCTGGTACTAGTTTGATCATATAGTACGTACAATTCCAGCTTTAATACCAGAAAGCGTACTCCCATATACCTTTCTCGTTACTATATCGTTTTCTAATGCTAGTTCATATTTGGAACTAAATTTCCCTGCTAAATATTTAAAATGTTGGTCTACATGTGCTTCTAAATGTTCCTTATAAGCATTAAAAGTTTCATAAGAGCCTATATATCTAAAATAAGTTTCAAATAGAAGTGCATCATCAAAATACGTATCAACAACAAAACAGTAGGTTGAATCATTAGGAAAAAAATATTTATTCATCTTTTTCAATAAATTAAATTGCTTTTCATTTAATTGAAACCAATCACTAGACAAAAGTTTCCTTTTTTCTGGATTGTTTTTATCGTACCTGACTTCAATTGCTAATTTTGAAATATATTTTCCTGCAATTACGACCAAAACATCAGAAATTCGAAGTCCAACATGAGTAGCAGAATCTTCATTTTCTTTTATTGATGGAAAATTTAATTTCTTGAACGGTTCTAAGGGGATCCCTTCATCAAGAATAAGTTCTGCCGACTGCATATTAATTTTATTAATAAGGTCCATTTCTGTAATCCATAAGTCAAGGTCAAAAGATACCTTGTTCCAATCAAATGAAACTACAGCAAAAGGAGCTTCTTGAATTAAATGCTTGGTTTTTCTAATTGTTTGAATTATCTCCTTATAATTCTGTATTTGGACTTTCATTCTCTGGATATGCTTGTTCTTTTCAACGAATGCTATCATGTCTTTCTGAATTTCTGTAAGAACTTCTCTATTCCCCTTATTCGAATCAAAAAAAGATTGAATCACAATATTACTAGCTTCAATCTCCAAATATTTTACAAGAGAATATTTTAAAAGCTTTGCTGATGGTATGAACCTTTTTTCTTCTATTTTAAGAATCCAATCTGACAATCTATTGTCTGCAACTAGAGACATTTTATTAATTGAAAATAATAAATTATCAACGTCATTTTCAAGGAGTAGGTCAAACAAGGAATTATAAAAATCTACTTCAAGACCTTTTAGACTAGCTATACCATACTTGAAATTCTTGTCCAAAATATCTTTTCCTTTTAATTCCTTTTTATTGTCAAGAAAATTTCTAGAAGACATGTAATTTCTTTCTAACATTTCATATTTCTCTTCAATTTCATGAAGACATTCCTCTTTTATCTTGATTAAGTCAGCAACATAAACATACATGCTATCATTTCCTAACTTAATTTTCTTCTCTCCATCATAGGGAGTCGTTATCCTAATTGTTTCTTGCGGACCTTTTTCATCAATATATAAGTAATCCATTTTTTCATCCTTTCACTTCTAGTTTGAAATATCTTCTACATCTATTGACTATATAAAATTATAGCAATTATATCTTGGGATTCTTATGTGATTTTTCAGCATTACCTACATTTATTACATAAAATTTCGTTTGCTCTCTTAGCTAATACTGCATCTAATTGTAATTGAATAAGTACGTTAAAGCGTTCTTCAACAATCTGGCCCGATTGTTGAAGAAAGCCACATAAGTTCATCATTGAATTTTCTTCTCTAATTCTAATTGATTAACAATAGAAGATACTAATGTATTCAATGGGTTAATAATAGTCTTAGATGTTTTATATTCCACTTGCCGAGATGCATCAACCATAGATAATTGAGCAACGGAGATAACTTTCTTTTCATCTTTAATGATTTGGTTTAAGAACTTGGAAATTTCATGATTGTATTCTTCTTTTTGTCCTTGCATTATCAATTCAAAAGTATTATTTATAACAATAACCTCTAAATCTAAAGGTTTTTGATGGTTATTAGCATAATGGTTAAGACGTTCCACTGTACCTTCCACAGTTGCAGGATTTGTAAAAAGAATTGTCTGAGGTTGCTGTAAATTGCAGATGAAATCAAAGAAAGGTTCATCAATTTTAATAATTGGCACTGATATTGAGAGTTGGTCTTCTTGTAAAATTGCAATATAGTTTGTGCAAGTAATAAGGATAGCATCAACTTTACATTAAGCAATCCATTCTATTTGCTCTATAACTTTATTTTGAGCATCTGATTCTTGGAATTTTTCATCTGATGTAACTCGATACATTAATGCTGGGTCAACAAAATGTATTAAATCAATGTTAAATAGGGAAAGTTCATTTTCTATATATTCTATATTCGAATAATGTGCGTGTAAGCATCCTAATCTTTTTCTCAATTCCATTCCACCTCTAATATATTTCTGATTATTCTATCAGTATGCGAATCCGAAGGTCTATTAAATTGAGATGAGACCTTTCCTCTTATTCCATTAATGGCCCGATTGTTGAAGATTATTTATTCTGTCTTACTGGATATAACCAGCCTTCGTATTAAAAATAGCCTAATAAAAGCTGAAGAGCACTTCAGCTTTTATTAGGCTATGGTGTTGTAAAGAAGAGCACAATGAAAAATGATATAACAAACACACTAATTAAAATAAATTTTGAATCTCTAAATTTTTTCACGTGATGTTTCTACTCCTTATTCATTACTTATATCCAATTAAATTGAGATATTTACTATTAAATTGTTTATATCCTTTTCACACGACCATTAAAAACATCTTTCCAATATCCTTTTGTCATATCAGCAATTGCAACGCCTGTACTCGATTGAGCTCCAATAAACTTCCCGTTTCCAACGTAAATCCCTATATGCCCATCTTTTTTATACGTATCGAAGAAAACAACATCCCCTGGCTTCATTTCACTTGCTGACACAGGTTTGCCTAGATGCTTCAAGGTTTCTGTGCTGGTCGATGTTAATGGACCTAAATCAACTCCGACTTCTTTAAACGCCCAATGAACAAAACTTGAACAGTCGAAACGTCCTCTGGATATGTCACTTTGATTCCTTCCTCCGCCAAATACGTATTCAGAGTTTCCAATCCATCTGTTGCCCACGTCAACCACTTCAATGCCTGTATTTCCGCCACTCTCACCGCCCACCGTTACATAACCTTTCACATACTGATCGGCAAAACCGAGGACTTCTTCCACATACCAATCTGCGTGATTATAAGCGAATACTGCTCGTCTTAAATCACCTTCAGCTGCACCGTTTGCAGCAAGATAGTTAGCCGCAGAATATATGGCATCCTCAATATCCCATGGATCTGCTTTTCCATCTCCATTTGCATCTACGCCATATCCTCCATACTTTTTAATCATGGTAGGATCAGTTAAGGTTTCATTCGGAATATTGGCATTGCCCAACCGATTTCCTCCCGGATAGGACCACCCAATCCAAGTCAAAGGCATGAACTGCATATGCCCAGTTGCCCCAACTGGTGAAACCATTACTTCTAACGTTGAAAATCTCGTTTCTACCCTGTGATGGGCAGCAAGCAAATTCCAAGGCACCCCATACTTTTCTTCTGCAGCTTGATAGATTGGCAGATATTGAGCCGGAATTTCATTTGCTCCGAGCTCTGAGATTTCCCCTCCGTAATAACCCATACCTGGCTGCTTTTCTTCTTCTCCACCGGTTGAAGACAGGATAACAAAAGCGATAATGATAAGTCCTCCAATGAGAACAATGGCGGCAGCTGCAATACCTAAGATGACAGGAAGACTAATGGTAGAACCAGTAGCTGAGGCTGCCTTTACAGTTGCTGCTTTCAAAGCTTTCTTTGCAATCTTTTTCGCCGCGCCTTTTCCGGCTGTACCTGCCGCATTCTTTAATGCAGAACTTCCATCAGTCTCGTGAGCGTTGGAATCATTAATTTGGGACATTCACTCGCACATCCTCTACTTTCCATTCGCCATTAACGTCTCGGAGGCCCACTAAGTACCAATCTTCTGTTTTTGAAACTTTTCCATCAACTGACTTCGCTTCTCCTCTGACAATGACATTCCAGCGAACAATCATGCTGCTCTTGTTAACAACTGGTGTCACATCCGTTTCTTTTACAGTCAAATATGAGCGTTCAAGTACTTCGCGTCTGCCGTTCTGTTTCATTTTTTCATATATAGCTTCTGTCATATAAGGTTTTGCCTTATCAAGGTAATCCATCGGTTTATCTGCATCATAGGTATGAAACTTTGTTACAAACTGAACAGCGATCTTTTTAGTAGCCTCAAGCTCTTCTGCGGAAAAATGTTCTGTCTGATCATACTCATTGACCTTATCTTCCGAAGAGCTAAGGTTTAAATTAGATTGACTAGAGGAATCGACTGTTAAAGATGATTTCTCTAAATCTGTAGGATTTTCTCCTCTCGCATTAGCTGTTTCTTGGTTTAAGCTTCTAAGAAGCGTTGACATAGTAAAGCCTACTGCCAGAAAAAGCACGAGAAGAAAAAGAAACAACTTGATCCGATCACTTTTACTGTTTTGGAAATCCCATCCAAACATAATCTAGCCTCCTGTTTTCTCCTCCTACTCTTTCTCTCGGTTTCTTGCATTAATTTGCTGTTGAGCTTCCCACTGGGTAATATGTTTATCGCGTTTTACCACGTTTTCGACATTTTCAGAACCATTCACATGCTGTTCATTGCGGCGATTAACTTCTTGAGAAAGTGTCTCCGTGTTTGTAATGTTCTCCTGTAACCTGCGATGCGTTTCCGTCTCAACGTTATTCCGTTCAGTCATTTGATTAACGGTTCGATCGTTATTTTCATTGTCTATTAGATTGCGAGTCGCTGTCTCATTGATAGTACGTTCATGCCCTTCCTGATTAATAGATTGACGCTTAACTTTATCATTGATAGTGCGGTCGTTATTTGTCTGAACTACCCGTTCACGACTAGTCGTATCTTCAGAAACTTCTTGGTCCGCCTGCCGGTCCAGCACTCTTCGTTCAGCTAATCGATTACGCTGCTCATCATGAATCTTATCTTCATGGCTGTTTTGATTGATCAAGTTCACGTTACGCTCACTTTGCGTTCGATCTGACATCTCTGCATCCTGCGTTTCCGGCCGTTCTAATGAGGTGGCAATTTCTCTTCGCGCATCCTCCAGCGATTGACGATTTGCTAATGGGGTGATTGGAAGGCCTCGACTGCCTAGACTGCGGCGCCTTAAATCTTCAATTGACGTAATGTTTCCTTTTTGAGTTTCAGGTTGAGAGCCTTGGGTACGATCCATCAGCTGTTCACGATCTGCACTTGCATTTTCAACTCCTGTAGGACTTTTCAGCTTTCGGTAATCTTCCATGCCGCTTTGTATCTCCTGATTGCTTCGTTCCGCCATCACGACTTCGTTCGCTCCTGCAGCTACAGCATCCTTTTTGTTAAGGAGACCTTCTTTTGATGATTTCAGCTGCTGTTGTCTTTCTGCTAACTGCTCTTTTGTAAGTATGCCTATCTTTCGCTGCCCTAAAGGCTTCCGTTCTGTTAGGGGCAGATTGCGAATTCGCCCTTTACTGGTGCTTGTATCCATACTGATCTTGGCATTTCGGGCTATACTCCTTGCCTGGCTGAACTTCTGCCGGTAGCTTTGCAAAGTAGCTCCTGTACTGCTTTCAACATTATTTACAGCCGTTGATACAATAGTAAACAGTTCTTTTCGTTTCGCCCAAACCCCAACAAAACAGATAATTTGCAGAAGCATCATGCCAAGGTATCCTAAATCTGAACTTTCTGTCGCACGGTACAGGATGGCTGATATACCGAATAAAATCGTAAGCAACAAAGCAATGGAGATTTTCATCAGCTGAGCATGAAGCACCTTCATACCCCAATCAAAGGCTGCATTCTTCCAGCGTGGCACCAATGCCATCAGCAACGGAACCGGTGCAAAAAGGACCAAAGCAAGAAAAACCATCTGATAAAGAATGATCGTTCCTGACACCATGAGAAGGAAAATGCCAATGATGCTATTTGCTACAAAAAGCAAAGGGACAAATCCTGCACGCTGCGAAATTCCGTCAATAGACATCATGATATTATCATTTTGAGTTACTTCTACTTCAGCTTTGGTATTTCTATCTTCTGAATTCGTAAAAGGGTCTACCGCAAGTAGATCATTTACTCTTCCTTCTTCAACGTCAGTCGTTCCATACTGCATGAGCATATAAGGTTTCTTCACCATCAAATCAAACATCTGATTGCGGATAGTCGCAATTCCTTCTTCCTTAGAATAAGAGGCACCAGGGTTTACGACACTCGCCGAAACAGCTAAAACATCACTTTGAAGGTCACTGGACCAGTCATTAATCCCTTTTAATATAGTTGGTGCATTTGAGAAAAAACCAAGTGCAAAAACAAAAATAATCATGGAAGAAATTAAACCGCCCCAGGCACGGCTGCTTTCACGTTTTACCATTCCCACAAATGTTGCCCAAGCACCTACAATCGCGATTACAAAAGTGACAAGTAACGGCCATAACCCATCCCCCGCAAAACCGCCGGGACCAAACCCTGCGATATTTTGAATAGCTGTGCCAATCTCTTCGGTTAAATTTGAAACAAAATCAAGCTCGAATGCTTCTTGGACTATTTTCATCGTGAAGTTAGCTAATAGAATATTGACATTCCAAATGGAATTGATGATTTCCATCAAGGCAATGTAAATTTGTTTGCCGGCTCCGTCAGCCCAATTCCAAGGCATCCAGTCACCATTGGTATCTACCCAAGTGTCTAATTTATAGTGGTGTTGAGGATATTCATTGTATTCTAGATCAATTTCTCCGACCGATTCTGCATCGGAATCTTGTGGAACTAAGTTATCTTGAAGGCTCTCTGCTGAAACTGATACTTGAAATGCCCAAAGGATAGTAACAGATAACAAGAAAAACCTTATTATTTTTTTCATTTATCATTCATCTCTCTAAGTACTTTTGGTTTTAAATCTTCAACTAATTTATCAAAATCTTTTAAATCACCAAAAGCAGTTCTTTTCCAGCCATCATCTGTTTTAATTACTTCCATTTGTTCAATCTTTAATGTGTCTTTCTTAATTGGATTTTCATAACTAATCTCATAGAAATAATTATTGTTATTACCTTTCCATTCAATTAATTTATATTTCTCAACGGTTTTATTATTATCTGCCTTATCTTCAGGATCTAAAGCTGTCTCTTTTTTATCAAGAAGTGAAAGTAATTTGGACTGATCTCGCTGTGTATCTGCATTCGCCCATTCAAGCGGTATATCTTCAGGTCCCTTTCCATTAACTTCATTGCTACCGCAAGCCGCAGCAACCACCATCAATACTGATAAACTCATAATTAAGAACAATTTTTTCATACAAACACGCCTTCCTTCTTGTGTTTTTCTTCTTTCTGCTGATGTCCATTTACCGGAAGATTACCATCAGGAACAATATCTCCCTCTTCCAATTCTTCTTCTGCTGGAGGCCGTGTATCAAAAGCGTCAAAAAGGTCTTTGAATAAGGCATTTATCGATACGACTCCCACACGTCCTGTAATGTCCTGGAACAGGCATTGACCGTTCTGAAGCTCTCTTAAGGTAGACGCGTTGTACTCCGTATTTTTCAGGTTGAGTAACGAAAGAACATTTTCAATCTCGTTTGGATCGGTGCTGCGGAATGCAAATTTCATTCCGATATTGTTTTTCATTTTTTCATCAAGAAGGTCATTCGCGTTTTGGGTCACAAAATAGATGCCGGCATTCATTGAACGTCCTGCACGGACAAGACGTGAGGCCAGATGGCTTCCCTGGCTTGTGTTCAAGACAGCCCATGCCTCATCCAAGAGCACCGTTTTAAAAATTCTGCGGTCACTGTAAATGAACTTTAGCGCAAATGATGAAATAGGAAGCATCATTGCAACAGAAAGCATTTCTGACAGATTGTATTTCTCTTGCGGCGTATCCGGCGCCGGAAGCTCAAGGTTTTGGATTTGCAATACATTTAAAGCTGTTCTGAGATTGATGGCCGAATCATTCTCACCATCTCCAAAAAGCAGCTGCGCAAAGGATAACTCTTTAAAAGAACGGATATGTTCACCTAACTGCTTGGCTGTTTTATCTTTGCTTCCTAAAAGATTATTAACCACTTTGCCAAGACACGGCTTCTCCGCTTCAGCAACACTCCTGACCGCCCGGGTGAGCTTTGGAAAACGTTCTGAATCATCAAGTCGTACCCCCGTTAAAAACGTCAGGATATCAAGCGCAAGCGTTTCAGCTTCTTTAATATCATCGTGAATGGAAAACGGATCTAATCTTCCTTTATCCTCTGCCTTTGTTGAAAGGGAAATGATATTGACCTCATCACCCAGCTCATATAAATCCTGTTTCCAGTTTCCGCGCTCACCCTTAGGGTCTATGACAAGCGCTTTACCCCCGGATAAAACAGACAGGTAGGTGATGAGGTTTGAACTGAAGGATTTACCTCCGCCGAGTGACCCGAGGAACGCTGCGGAAAGGGCATTTGTCTTTGTTCCCCGAATCCCCTGCGCAGCCCGGTTTGGCATAATATATACGGGCTGATCAAGGATCCCTGTACTTCCAATAAAGAACCCTTCACCATCGCCAAGCTGCTTTGTTGCTCCAAACATGCTGCCGGCAACGGTTGCCGGTTCCATAAAGTGAACATAATCCTTGATGTAGCGCTTCGCACCAGGCAGAAATTCATTGAAAGCAAGCCACTGATCCCCGTATGGCTGTTCAACCTGAAACATCATGTCCTGATACAGGTCTTTGACCGTATCGCAGCGTCGTTTTAATTCATCTTCATTCGTGGCTGACACAGCTAATATGATGGATGTTTTAATTAAAGGCATACGGGATTTCTGAAGATGCGCTTCAAGTTCATGGGCTTCTGCTCTGCCGTCAAGCACATTAAGCCCGGTATCATTCCCGGTCTCCCTCGCATGCCGGTCTTGGTCTTTCAAGTCTTTCTGCGCGTTGCGAACAGAAGATAACGCTTTTCGGTTATCCATCATTTCAGTCCGAACACTGATTTCTACAGGAAAATCAAGGTTTTGAATGACATACATCCATTCCTCACCGGGAAACTCTATTTCATATGGGACATTGGCGATGGCGAGGAAAGCCACATGACCTTCCACTTCTTCACCTTCGTGCATTTGCTTTAAAATGATGCTTCTCTTTGGCGAATCATCAACAAATCCTTCTGATAAGCGCAGCACATCATGATATAAGGGGCGGCGTACCTTTATTTCTCCCTCTTCATACTCTTTATAGTGAACGCTGTAATCAGGGCTCCAATTCTTAATGATGGGTGCTTTCCCGATTGAACGGTACCAGTTTCGGCGCACCAGCCATTGAATGTCTTCTTCATTGACAGGCTCAGCTTGGAGCCGTGTAGATACCTTGTTATAAACACGTCGCTCAGCTTTACGGTACCGGTCAATTTCATCTTCAATGATCTCAGGAGCATCAAGGCCGGATGCTTCATTAACTCCACTGATAAATTCCTTCCACGCTTCTTTTATGTCCTGAAATAGAGAGGTTTTTTGCTTCTTTCCCTCGGCCTTTTGAAGTCTCACACCGATAAAAAAACGATATTCTGTTCCTTCTTTACCTAACATCTTCTCAAGCTGAACGGCAGCATCATCCGTATGTTTCAGGGCCGCACTTTTAAGGGGACCGGTTAATTTATGTTTAAAGCGATCATGTTTTTCTTCAATTGATTGGAAATTCGGAACAACGAGTAGATGCGTATCCAGATTGATCTGCCAAAAGAACTGCTTGATTTTTGTAAAGATAATCTCTTTTTCATCATCTGCTAAAAAGTCATAATTGTATCCGGCTAGCTGATAATAGGCCCAGCAAGCTCCGTCCTGTGAGAATACTAGATTGCCTTCAAAGTATTTAATCGGAAATTCGATGGTCAAGGTCTTCACCCCTCTCATAATAGCTGAGCTTTCGGTACCCGACTTTACCAGCATATTTATAAGGCTTTTTTATATCAGATACTTCCATGTAGCGATTCATTTGATGTGGTGATAAGTGAAAGCGCCCGGCGCTTATGAAAAACCGGTGCGGAGCTTTCCCGTCGAGAAGCTGTTTTGTGAAAAACCACGCGAAAAGGCCCGGCAAAAAGATATATTCAACCAACCCAAGTTCAAGTAAACCGAGAGGGGGAAAATGGTTGAGTATCCACACAAGGAACACTCCACCCCCGAAAAATCCTATCTGCCGATACGTCAGAGGTATCGGCAGTGGGATATCCTGAATCCCGTATAAGACCTTTTCTACTTTCCAGACACTGTTATAGGTGCGCAAGATTTTAGGCTTCATGGTATTGCCTCACTTTCATCTGTCCTTTAACTTCCGAAAACAGTAGCCCATAGTTTAGTGCCCAGATCTTTTACGCTGTCCGGTGTAAAGACAAACACTCCTACAATCATGGCGAATATCGCAAAGCCTACAAATCTGGAAAACTCGCGTCTGACTAAAAAGTAAATGGCAATAGCCCCGATAATCACAAGGAATAACGCTCCTACCTGCGTAGAAAACCAGTTTTGAATATTTTCTCCAAAGTTCATAGTTTTTCATCCTCCTGCTAATTCTTATTGGTTTTTCATCTCTTTAACGAACAAACGATTCTCTTCTTTTACAAGAGTTAACTCATAAGGGTAAGTAACTTGTGCTTTTGATTGATTTTCTTCAAAAGTCACCGTCGCATGGATTTTATATTCATTTTTACCATCACCCTGTTTAATAATGGTCTCCTTTACTTCCTTAAAAGTTGTAATGCCGGTCATGGCTTTGATTTCATCGCTTTTCGTATAATAAGATAATTCTTCCTGAGTTCCCGTGGTATATACTTTGAAAAATGTAGTGAGTCCTGAATTAATTTCTTCTTGAAGTTTTGAATCCTGGATTTTTCCTTCTTCGCTGACCGAAGTGTCTGATGTGATTTCTGGTTTCTTGGCTGGAGGGACGAAATATGGGACCTTATGAACAACATATGAGCTTCCGTCACTTTTGACCGGAACCACAATATACTTTTCATAGGGTTCTGATTTTTCTTCTTTAACCTTAGGGAGTGGTTTTTTATCTTTCTTTGCTTGTTCGACGGCTTTGGCGTCAGGCGGTGTGGATTTCTTTAAGGTGTGTTGTACTTGAAGGGTAATTAACGCTGTATTCTCTGCTTTTTCTTCAACATTCCAAACTTGTGATTCCGTAATTTCGCTGCCGTGTTCCATTCCTTCAAAAGCAAGTCCTGCCTGCTGATCAAGTCCGTTGGCAAGGAAGGGCTGAAGACGATCGGCTCGTTTTTTTATTTCCTCATCGGTGTTTTCCCATTTGAAGTACTCAGAAGCAAAGTTTTCTGCAAAAGACTGTGCACCGACGCCCAGAGCAGGATTATCTTCCTCTTTCACTTCTTCAATCTGTTTTTCTTCTGCTGCATCAGCACCGGCGTTTCCTACACGCACAATGGCAACGACTGACAGAAACAGCACCAGGGCAAAGGCGGTCCAAAATGTTCCTTTGATCATTTTTTTCCGTAACACAGTTTTGGGATATTCTCTTTTTCTCATAGTGCCTCCTTTCAAAACTATCAATCTGATAAAAATTCTTATATGTCATAAAATCTATGGAGCACCCTCAATTCAAACAAGTGTGTATCCGGATCCGTATCCTATTTCATCATTTCATTCATGGCTTGCTTTTGACGGTCTTTCCTCTTTGCTTCTTCACCAAAGGCCCAAACGGCTAAACAGATAAATCCAGCCATTCCGATTGTGGCCCAAACACCGTGCTCATGATAGAATCCTTTTACAAATTTTGCGACATCATCAGCTGCTATAGCGAACACCGGAAACGCATTATACGCAAATTGGTAGAGAAAATACCCAATAGCCGCCATCACGGCCATAATAATCACAGTTGCCGCAAGCCTTCTCATAAAGCTTAAAAACATCTCTTTAATCGAGCTGTCGGTAGGAGTCGAACCGCGTTTCACCTTATATCCCAACAAGCATCACCTCCCTTAATCATGTTATTTATTTATATGGTGTCAGAATATTACAAATTATTCAACCTTTTTATATAAACTATATAATTTACTAGAATCTGTTGAATCTTTCGCTTTCCAGATCTGACCGAATGGATCTGTGATAACATCTTCATACGTTCCAAACAATAAACTGCCGCCTATTTTTTCAATTTCACGGGAATCAGCTTTATGTGAGTTCTCCATGATCTTATTGCGCTCAGTATCGTTATTGGAGACAAATAACACACGGACTACTCGAACACCATCTCCAAAAACCCCGTCATTCTCAAATGATCGTTTTCGGACATATTCGTTATAGCGCCTGATCTTGTTTAACGTGACATCCACTCGCTGCCTGCTTCTCTCGAGTTCCACGAAAAACAAAAACTTCACTTTCTGGCCGTTTATTTCTCTCTCAAGTGTAAACGCCCCATCAGGACGAATTACGGTTGTAGAAGACTGTTTTTTCTTTCCTTCCTTGTCAATCAAGACCTCACCATAATTACGAAAAGCCCTTCGTTCTGAAAAAAACTCTTTAAATGTAAATTGACTATCTTTTTGCGAGGCATAGGCAGCCTGGATATGAGACATTCTCAATGAATGAAAAACATAAGTCGGCGTTCGCTGTGTCCACCTTGTATCCCAGTCAGCTTCACCCAATATTTCCTTTACTTCCTGAACGCCTTTTGAATCAAGCGTATAAACGAGCCGGTCCCGTCCCTGAACGGATGCTTTGGCGACTGGAAATGACTTAATGTACCCTTCTGCTTCCATCGCTCTCATTTGCTTTGAAATCCAGTATTTACTGTAAGGCTTCCGGTCCTCATGAACATATATATATTTTTCTAAATACTGAACATCCACAAAGACTAAATCATGCAGTGATACAAACAATTCTTCTTCTAAATCGGTTATTCTTTTGGCCATATTCGCTCCTCCTGCTACACCCATAAGTCATCATTGCTGATGACTTTTTTATCTTCCTGTTTTTTCTCTTTCTCTCGGTCTACCTTTTCACTAGAAGATCCTTCAGAATCTAAGTGCTCAGAATCAGGATCTATATTTTTTTCTTCTTGCTGCAAAACTTTTACTCCATCATCTATATCTTCATGATCTTTTGTGAGATGATCTAATGGATTATTTTCAACGGCTTTGCTGTCTGTACCTTGCAAAGGACTCTCTACTGCTGCAGCGACCTCGTCTGTGAGGCATTCAGGATACTTGGTATCTTGCATGTCTTCTTCAGCAAGGTATGATTCATATGCTGCTTTTTCTTCGTCTTCAATTTGCTGCTCCTGGAACATGGAAGCAAAACTAGCCTTCTTTTCAATTTCCATCGCGTCTTTAATTGTTCTCTTCTTAAGCTCTGGAATTGAATCTGCGTACAGGGCCGGTCCAGGTGCCTTCATGCGGATTAAGAATGGCCGGGTCCGTTCGTTTCCAACCTGCATTCTCATATAAGCGTTAAAAGGCTCTATTTGTAGATAATCAGTTTCTTGCAGCACTTCAGATGACATGGAACGATTCACATATTGAGCGTCATCAGGCTCCCCCAGCCGAAAAGAGACGAATGTTCCGAAGTTTCTGAATATAGCAGACGCAACTTCTCTAGGCAATTGATCTTTGATGCCCTGCATGCCTAATATAATCGATGTTTTGTATTTCCGAAGCTCAGATGCAAAAGATTCAATTGCATCTATGCTGTGTTCCATCAGAGTTGGAGCCTCATCCACCATTACAAAATGATAAGGAAGTTTGTGACGTTCAGATACTGGTGTGTCAGCCCTGCTTTTACCGGCAAGCTCCGCATACGTCAAACACATCGAACCGATGAGCTTCTTCTCGTCACTAGTAAGTTCGGACAAATCCAGCAGATTGATCATTCCCTGATCCATGCTCTCACGAAAGCACAGTCCGTTGGTTTTAGCACGAAGCATTTTCCCAAGCACTCCGGATAAGGTAATTTTCCGAAGCTTATTGAGTGTGGAATTCGTTTTTGCCTGCAGTTCGCGATCTTGAAGCCCTTGCAGATTTGCAAAGTACAGATAAAGGTCATTCTCGATTGCGTCATCACGATTTAGGCGTTCCAGGACATTTTCACGGTAGTCAGGATCGCTCAAAAGCTTTTGCAAATTCGGAAGACTCGCTTCGCCTAGCTTCTGCAGTACAATGCCCCCGTTTAAGAAATTATCGTCAATATTCGGACCCCAAAAATCCTTCCAGGTTCTCTTCAGTACATCCGCAACCGTTTGGGCAATTTTATCTTCAGCTGCCTGAAAATCAACATCATACACGTTAAACGGAATCTCACCTTCAGAAAACTTAATGTATCTGACAAGATGCTGCTTATCTGGCGGAATTCTGGCAGCGATATCCTGACACAGGTCACCATGCGGATCAATGATGGTACCACCTATAGTAGTGCCCGCACCTTCAAGGTTAATTAAATCTTCAACGAGGTTATACATCGCAGTCGATTTCCCCATGCCCGACATGCCAATAAAAGCAGCATGATAACGCAAAGTAGCAAGATCATACATAACATCCATCTTTTTGCCGTGATATCGGTGTTCTCCAAGTGTTACGGATAAAGAAGGATCAAACTCCACATTCTTTAACTCCTTCGGCAGTGGCGTGGACCTCATTTTAAGCCGGTTGAGTTTAGTGCTGTGAACTCTTTCACTTGGTAGCCTCATCATAGCTGCCATCTCTTCAGACCCTAAAATCACTCGCTTTTTCATCGTCTCCATCGGATAAATGCGGTTGTTGAATTCCCAGCGAAAGAGTGGCCGAATCGTACGAAACCACCACCATTCCCGCCCCTTAAGCTGATTTAATCGTCCGCTTGAGAATGTACCGATCGAACCTTTTGCACTCTTAATCAGCTCTTTCGAATCGCGTTTGTCACGTCCAAATGCAACAACTTTAACGCCTATCCTTGAAAGAACCCTCGTTGACTTACCCTCGATCGCTGATAAGTACAGTTCATTATCCTTCTCGAGCGTCTCATCATACTCACCCTGTTTATGAAACTGACGGACAATTCCCCTGAAGCTCTTTTCAGTGCGATAAGCAGGCTGCACAAGAAATTGCATGTGTATCTCCTGGCCTTCAGCTAAATCATCTAAAAACTCTACAAGTTCAGCCTGAGTATCAACTACTTCGTTATGATACGTTTTAATAGGAATCGTCCAGTGGCTCTCGGTGAATAGCTTAGTACCTGCGTGAGGACGGCTAAAATCAACGGAGTAATGATCGATATCCACAATTTCAACATCCGAATGTTCGGCATAAAACTTGGCTTTGAACGCTCTGCCAATATGTTCATCAGGCACCCAGACATAATACCTGATCTCCTCTTTCGTTGCAGCAATCTCCCAGCTGATCCATTCCTGCTTAACCCACCGGCGGTACCATGGTCGCGTCATAAAACTCATCATTGTCGTCCAGGCTGTCTCATCCTTGAAATACAAAATCTTCGCATCCATCGTTGTCCTTAACTCATAAACCTTACCTTCTCTCGGAATCAAAAACGGCAACAAATGAAACCTCACACTCATTCACCCCTTTAAAACCAACCTCAAAGTTTCTCAATTAAACCAACAATTTCTCACTTGCATCCATCTCAACAAACTCACCCAAAACAATCCCACTGATCATAAACCCTATAAACCACTCCATCCTTATCCTGCTGCACCTGAACTTTCTGCACTTGAACTTAATCTTTTACTCTCTTGAACTACCTCCCTTGAACTACTCTCACTCACTCTCTTACTCACTTACTACACACACTACACTCTCACTCACTCTCTCTCCTCCTCCTAACTACTACACTACTTACTCTAACTCTTACTCTCTCTCTCCTAACTACTCACCACCACCACCCACCTTACACTTACACACTATATCTATCTTAGATGGGTAAGTGGATTAGATATCTAAGGTCCTGCTAAATGGTCACGGAATAACTCTCCATCATGCCGTGACCATTTAGCAGGACTGCACTTGACTTTAGGTACATCACCAGTTGTATTAGATGTTGCATATACAGATAACAGCTTTTACTACAGCAATTACAAGAGTTATTACTAGTTAACGCTACCATCTTGGTAAATATATGGAAAGAGGCTTTCTTCCTGTTTAGAGAGCAAATGTTCTTATTTTCATGTAAACGCTATGAAATTTCTCCCATTTTTTCACTCAACGGATTTCAGCATTTAAAGTATTTCTTAGCAAAGTAATTTACTTACTCCAATTGATCCTCCATATTAAGGCAATATATCTTCTGCACAACTTTGTTCCCTACCTAACAAAAACAATGAATTATATAACATCCAAAATAATAAATCATGTTCACATGTTCTTTAAGAATCAATTTGTAATTACTATAATCTGGAACATCCCTGGAAATAGCTAGATACTTACATAAACAGTAAATAGCGAAACTAAGCAACAGGAGAATATAGATATGTATTGGCAGACTGGCTTATTATTATTCAACTGGTATTCTTGATTGTTGGAATTGGTCCAGAATCATTAAATATGTCTATCTCTTCCTGCGAGGAAAACGGCATGTCGAACATACTGATAACTAGCTGGATCTCTCTTCTAAGTGTGAATGTATTACTGACCGGTGATACATGATTCGATTGATTCAGGTTTAATTGCTTTTTGCGCATATGCAGCAATCCTTTAAACAGCATGCTCCTGCTGCTGAGTTTCGTAACAGCCGCACGGCCGCGGCCAACGGTTCGCTTAATAAGCTTGCTGGATCGGTTTAACACCTCTTTTAAAGAGGAAACTGCCATTCCGAAGGTTTCTGCAAGCATAACTAATGAGCCCTCTAAAAAAGGGTTTTCTGGGCTTCTATTCATTTCTATGTATCTTAAAATATCTTCTTCCCATTCGTCATAATGGGAACGCTCTCTTTCTTCACGTTCCTTTTTGAATTTATACCAGCCCTCTCTTCCTTGAAACCTGGCACTTCCATCAGTCCATAACTCAAGCAATCCTTCTACATAGGAACGCTTGACGCCCTTGTATTTTCCTGAGTAGGCGCTTTTTAACGTTTTTTCGAATTCAGCTTTGCTTAACGGATGGTCTAAATAGCTGTTGAATTGATCGAGTTCATCATATGCTTCTTCATATGGGCGCTCACTTGCGTAATTGGCAAGTGCAAGAGTCATTAAAGCATTGTTGCGGCTCGCGCTGTTATGTCCTGTTTTAATATAAGTAGCCTGGATTAAAGCTTTGTACCAGTCTGATGAACAAAGGTTCATTGACGAAGGATTGCTGTTATAGACAACACGAAGAAACTTCTTTTTTTCTTGTTCCTCAAAATTCTTTGACCAAGAAAGAAGCAGGCTTGTGTTAGCTGATTCTTCATAGAAATCTAGTATGTTGTCTTCTTTAGGAATCCGATAAAAGCCAAAGGGAACACAGTTCATATCTATCGGAACATACTTGCATAAGGCTTTGCGGATGTTATCAGATAGGCGTTCTGCTATTCTTAAAGATTTATAGTCTTCTCGGTTATGTACATAAAAAGGAGTTTCTAAAACAAAAAAACACTGATATCCTCTAGGGGTCTCAAGTAATAGGTTAGGTCTCGGCAATTTTAATTCCTCGCAGCCTAAATATAATCCGTAGAGATCCACCTCTTTTGTATCAATATCAAAACCAATCACATTAATTTGCTTTAAGTTTTCGCGCTTATGACCTTTGATGATTCGTTTTTTAAAATCATAATAAGTGCCGCCGCGATACGTGTTTGGTGTCCAGTGAGATAATTGATTGTACTTCTCCCCTAACGTTTCATACGAAGTGACGACAAAACCTTTGCCTTCCGTAAGATCCTCTTTTGTTGGAGACACAAATACCGCACCTTTACGGTACGGATTCTTTTTTTCTGTTTTCTGGTAAGCTGTTAATCTATCTAATGGGGCACGGGAACCTTTCGTCTTATAGAGCAGAAGGCTGTTATGGGTCATAAATTGCATGATCTCAGCTGGTGAAACCACGCTCTTTGTCATTCTATTAACTTCACGCTCTCCCATGTCTAACACCCTTTCAAAACTCTCAAATTTATTGGAATATTTTGCTGTAATAAGTATATCGAAATCGAATTTTGCCAAAGTGCGCTCTCTAAGCAAAATGCACCAAAATAAAAAACACCCCTGGAGCTTAGAGCCCCAAGGGATTGAAAAAAAGTTCTTTTTTTTTTGTTATGCAGGTTTCGCTCAACTTTTGCACCAATTTCACATCAAATGCACCAATTATATAGATATTAACTTTAAAGAGAATTGATATAAAAGCTTACTCTATCAATCGACTAGTAGAATTTCGAGTATGAAAATTCTATACAAGTTCCGCTCAAATTACACAGAAGGTGGTGCATTTATTCTATACAGGTTCCGCCTAAAATCCTTAAAAGACGCCACTATTTTCGCCATCTTAAATCGTATTTTCTCAGGTTTTAAAGAAAAAGACTGATTTTTAGGGTTATTTTTGCTACACAGGTTCCGCTCAAAATGAGTAAACAGCTTATATTTTGGTGCATAATACACGAATTTTTGTACACAGGTTCCGCTCAAATCTTCAGTTGGATCATTTCTATATACGAATTGACAAAATCTCATTGGAGCTATTGGGCAGTAATTACCTGTTAAACGCACTAAAAAGGCTATTGGTGCATTTTCTGAATGTATACAACATGTATTCTTTTGAGTCCTCACTATTTATCCAATATTTCTTTAGGTGTATTTTGCACAATGGCGGAACCTGTATAGGAACTGGTGCATTTCTCTTACGAATTCCATTGAGAAGCATTATGTGTTTCTACAAAACTACTATACATGGTAATAACTGTTCCAAAATAAAAAGGATTGGTGCATTTCTTGCCTCGCTTTTCGGAACCTGTATGGTATTTGGTGCATTTTATATACAAAAAGAATTTTTTACTTGTTATAATACTAGTCAAGTGGTGCATTTTCCTTAGAGCGGTCGGGTTATACTGATTAGACCCGTTTTTTATTATCTATTAAAGATAGGATGTATACATAAAAACTTAACTGGTGCATTTTAAAGTGGTTGTTCATACTTTTGGTCTTACACATTTAAGAGAAAGGATGGTTCTTTTAATGAATTATGATGACATATCGGACCGTTTAATCCTGAACTATGGATTATTAAAAATTGTTATATTCGAAGAATCAAAGTACTTATTTGAAGATCGGCCGTATATTTTGGAAGATTGGAAAATGGAAGCCTATAAAATGAGTGATGAAGAATTAAGGCGGCAAGCTCCTTGCGAAAAGATGAGACACAGTTTCCGAGCACTCTTCTTCTTATTTACTCAAACATTGTATTCTGAAAAACACATAACAAAAAAGATGATTAAAGATGCGGTGGCTAAATATAAAGATACAATTAAAATACTTTTAGCCGGCCATTTCATAAATGAATATCCTAATGACGAAATAAAACGCAGTGTGAACGAAGAAAAAATTGATGAAGCGTTAAACCGTGATTATATATATGGAAGCATGGATATGGACTATCATTTAATGAGAGACATCGTTACCAAGAAAAAAGAGTTTAAAGAAAGTGAGACGGGTCACTTGGCAACTGAGATTATAGACAACCGCGGAAAAGTGAAAGGGCTGGCAGAACTCAGACCCTATGAATCACATATTACTGAAGTAACCTCAGATCAGCAGGCCATGTGGCTTGAAATGATTGGATCAACGATAAACTCATTAGATGAAATGACGGCCGACCTTTTTGACCTTATTACATATTTATGGATGGTTACACCAAAAAGCAATGACGGTTACATTGAGTTTCACAGCAATGATGCCCTGCGACTAAGGAACTTAAAGAAACGGACCTCTAACGGAAGAGAAATAGACTTTCGCGAAGAAGATCGCTTCAACATAATGAAGCGAGTGGCCGCGCTTTCAAGTATTTGGATTTCTCTTGGGGATCAAAAAGTAAAAGTTTTAAATACTCAGGAAATGAAGGAAAACGAACTCTATAACTTTAAAGATTTCCAAAGAATGTTTGAAGTCGGAAAAATCAGAGTAGCCTATGACAAAAAATCTGGCGAAGCTAAAGGAATCTATGCGGTTCAAGTTAAACCTACTTCTATTCTTACCCCTTACCTGGTTGGGCCCAACCGATCTATCGGATTACTGGACCTTAAAGTATTTCAATACAGCCATTATACGCAGAGGGAACAAAAGCGATTAACAAGGTATTTGAACCTGCAGTGGAAAATCCGAACAATTAAACGTTCGCTGCAGCAGCCATTTAAAGTGGCTACATTGCTTAAAGTTATGGATATTTCGTCCCGTTATAATGGTGTGCAAGTAAGGGATAAATTTGAAACGGTATTAGATGAACTTCAAAAAGATGATGTTATAAAAAGCTGGGGGTACACTGAAGAAATTCAGGAAGAGAAAGTTGGCAAAAAGGGATGGCTTAAAAACTATTGGACCAAGTTTAGCGTGCTGCTTTTGCCGACTGACATCGTGATACAAGAAAACCAAAAAAATCTTTTGGCTGATACTAGCTATACTATAGAGGAAAAAATTATGAATAGCATGTATCAAATGAATCAGGAAAATGCGACAGCTCGTTCAGCTGAACTTTCATTTTCTCACTTCACAGAACTTGCACAGAATGAAACGGCAGCTGCTGAAGACATTGAATTTTCACCGAACAAATCAGATCGCGAACCTATTCAGCAAGCATTTAAGTTCAATGATGATAATCTCGATAAGGAAAAAGAAATTACCCTTTCCCCAGAGGCAATGAAAGAAATGATAGATACCCTGAATGTGAGTATTCGTCAGACTGCCACGGATATAGGCATCTCGCACTCCACCCTCTCTCGTTATATCAGGAAAGAGAACAAGCGACAGAATAAAAACAATGACCAGAAAATGCTTAATTGGCTAAAAGAAAAAGGAAAAAGGACATAATCTAAACGAGACTATTAAGCATCTTGAACATATTGGTGTACCTCTTGTAAAGAAAAAAGAGATTAGTGAATTTGGAAAGTTTATTTGGATTAAAGATCCTGAAGTTCGACTGGTCGAGCTCTGGGAGAAATAGCAGGTTGATAATGGTCATACCTATATTTCATATCAATTCTTCTTCAGCTAACAAAGCAGGATAGTTCAAGAAGAAAATAAATATTAATCAAGAGGATAGTATCCTTATGATAAAAATTTATTAAGGGAAAGGCGAACTGAATGGAAATTAATAATCGGATTACTGCTATATTGAATGATAACTATGGAATTGAAGCAACTTCAATAGAACAACGTCCAGGCGGCTGGTCGGCTTTAGCATTTTTCGTGGAAGATAAATGTAAAAAGTATTTTTTAAAAGTATATAACAAAAGAAAGCCGTCCATTGTTCCGTGGATTGATGCAATTGATAGATATACTCCCTTAGTAAAGTGGTTGTATCACCATACTGATTTAAAAAACAATCTCGTCAATCCAATCTTTACGAAATTAAAAAGTAATAAATGCGAAGACGAACAGTACGTGTATTTGCTTTCAGAATATATTGAGGGAACTACAATTGCAGACAAACAGCTAAGTCAAAATCAAGTAAACGAACTGGCTAAGATTCTTGGAATACTTCATAAGAACACTTCAAACATCCCTAATGAATTAAAACAGCAACAAGTAAACGAAAGTTTTAACATAGATTTCTGCGAATACTTATCATCTTTTATTAATAACGATTTGGATAATAGAGATGATAACGTTTTAGAAATTGTGAAGCCTTATAAAAGCACTTTATTAGAAAAGATTAACAGGATGAGGTATTTATCAAATACTTTGAAAAGCAAACCATACCAGTTTGTTTTGTCCCACGCAGATGCTCATAATTGGAATGTTATGCAAGGGAAATACCTTATGCTTATTGACTGGGAATGTCTAAAACTTGCTCCACAAGAACAAGACCTGATTTTAATCATTACAGAGCCATATGCTGGACAATTCTTAAATGAATACAGGAAATATATGAAGTATGAGTCTCCAGATTTTGATGCCTTTGAATTTTATTACTTAAAGAGGAAACTTGAAGATATTTGGGAGTGGATTAAGAACTTACGTTTTGAAGGTCTTGTAAAATCAGAAGAAGTAACACTCGAAATTCTAAAGTTGAACCTTGATGCCTGTACAAGAACTGAGAGCTTTCGGTCAGAAATTCAAAAAGTCGTTAATTAAAAGGTAAACATAGATATTCTTATTTAACTAACGGAGTACGTTAGTTAAATAAGAATTAAGTGATTTTATGAGTGAGGTTAGATTTTAGTTATTCCATTAAGGGCGCTATTCTTTAACAAAGATATGCGCTCTTTTTATTTATAGGGCCATATTGGGAATAAGAAAATGCCGAGAGACCGGAATTAATATCTCTTTCCTTTTAAAGAATTAATTAAAATAAATAAAGTAATCATTCATTAACATGGTTAGCCAGACACCAGGAAGAGGTAATACCCTGGTAAAATTCATGTACATATTTTGTTTGATTGTATGGGGACTTAATTTTATTGCGGTAAAAATTCAAGGAACACCAGTAAGCTTGGAATTATCCTTAACTTATCGTTTAGTTATAACATCCTTTTTATTTTGGGTTCTTGTTTGGTTCCTTCGCCCAATGGGGAGACCAACAAGAAAAGATATTCCATCTGAATAGTGTTTGGTATATGTAACTTTGCATTAAGCTATCTGTGCCTTTATTACGCTACAATTTTGAGTACGGCAGCAATCGTAACACTTGTTTTATCGTTAAAAGTGATTTTGACTCCGATAGCTCTCCAAATTTTTTTAAAAGAAAATTTATATTCAAGGTTTTTAATTGGAGGAACTCTAGGTGTATTGGGCGTATGTATTCTTATCTATCCACTTTAGAAAACTTTCAAGGGTTCAATGACATAAAAGGAATTATGATTGCTTTCCTAGGTACACTTCTAACGTCAGTTGGCGACGCCAGCTCGGCAAGAAATGCAAATCGAAAGGTTGATCCAATTTATGAAAATGCAATTGGATTTACAGTGGGCAGTTTATTGATGGGGGCAATTGTATTGTTCCAAGGACAAGAATTTATAATTCCAAGATCTGTATCATACTTATCTGCGTTGTTATATTTAACTCTGGTTGCTTCATTTGCGGCATGGTTATTTTATTTAAAGATTGTAGAAAAAATTGGAGGAGCTCAAAGCGGCTATATGGTCGCTCTTTTCCCAGCTATTGGTGGAGTTGCCTCTGTTTTTATCGGTGAGTCAGATCCATCATGGTATTTATTTGCTGGTTCCCTATTTAGCTGTATTGGCGCTGCTATTGCTTTAGGGTTTGGAAAAAGAAATCAGAATGTGAAGCTACCTGTCAGGATTAAGTAGGAAGGAATTCACTTATGTTATATCCGTGATTTAATTTCGGATGGATAAATTGGCGATGTGCAAGGATCTACGCTCGTGGGATCTGGCTTTGGTTGGGGAAACGTAACAGACCTTAACAATCAAATGGGGCAAAGAGCCATTTGATTATCCGAAGAGCTTCTTATAAAAATTTTCTCTACCTAAATTATCAAGATAGTCAATTTTTCGTTTTTCGAAAAAATCCTTTACATCACCTCTTTCAAAGTACCAAATACAGTCAATTAAAATTCCGAATTTCAGTAAATCAAATAAATGTATTTTTTCAGATTCATTTAGAGGTCTACATTTAGAATATTCTAATACTACTGTCTTCGCATTACTAAAATCAAAGACATCGTCTTCTAAACTGAATTTATCCCAAGTATCCCAATCAAAGGTAGTTTTAAACGGTTCTAACATACACATAAGGTCAAATGTTAAAAATGTATAATTGGCATCATCAAAGTCTATAAGAGCCTTGAATTCATCGTGATGATAAAGGATATTGGAGATATGAAAGTCACAATGACAAATACCCTTTGGTAAAGAGCTTGGAAGGACTAGCTGATTCAGTTGATATCTGTACCACTTAAGTTTTTCTTGAGAATTTAATGTATTTATCTTTTCAGCACTTTCCTGAGCTAGCTTTTCACATTGTTCAACGTTGTAATTCAATCGATACTGTGTTAAATCAGATTTATACCCTTTAGTAATATTGTGTAATTCAGCAACTTTTTCTATGAGCTGTTTTTTTTGATTATTAGTGGGATTATCTATATGCTCACCCTCAATAAAACTAAATACAACATAAGGCTTATCATTATAGATACCAATGAAATGTCCATAATTATTACATAATGGAGTGGGACACGGATATTTTTTCTCTTGTAAATAGTTTATTAAGTTAATTTCAAATAAAACAGATTCTGTTGTACGATTTTCATAATATCTAAAAACAAGTTTATTGGTTGTTGTCTTAATAAAAAAATTAGTCTGTACTGTACCCTTGGTAATTGGGTTAGAGTATACAAGTTCACCCAAGTTGTAATTTGAAAGAATGTTTTTAAAGTTATTTGATGAAAAATTTGTTTTAACTGCCATCGCTTATTTCTCCTAATGAGATTAATTTCTGTTACTATGCTACCTACGTAAATGTTATAAAATGAAGTTTAGTTATCTATCAGGGACAAATGACAATGATTTATCTTATCTTACTATTATATAGCTCAAATGTATTGATTAGGTACATTGTACACCCATAAAGATGATTTATTCCTTTCCTTTATAGACATTCTTGTTATACTAACATTTTTCTATATTTGCATACAGAAAAGCTGCCTTAAAGACAGCACTAATCTTCAGCTTATGCACCCTTTAATGGAATAAGAATAAGCTTCTATTAAATTGTTTAGTTCAACAAATATGTTTAATGAAAACAGCTATAAGCCCCCTTAACTGAATAATAAATATCTAATCAATCGAATTTGTAATTGAATATTATTTTTTTGTTTTTTCTGATTCGTAATCATCCATGATAATTTTAATAATATTATATGATTCATCTGCAATTGCTTTGTTAGAATTTTTATTACCATTGTATGTTATTAAAGCCTTCCATACAGCCCATCCTCTTGCTCTGTTCCATGTTCCTTCGTTCATATTTAATACATTCTTGAATATCTTTCTACTATGATCATCAAAAAATGTCCATGCCATAGCAGCATCACAAGAAGGGTCTCCTACACCCAATATTCCGAAATCAATAACCGCACAAAGCTTTCCATCTTTAACCAGTATATTTCCTGGTGCAATATCACCATGAACCCAAACTGGATCTGAATCCCATTTAGAATCTAATGCCAGTTCCCAAATTTCTTTCAAGCATTGTTCATTAAAAGAATCTTTATTATTATCAATTGCATCTCTAGTCTCTTCATCGTATACAGATATAGGTCCACCTCTATAAAAATTATGCTTTCCAGCTAATGGACCTCCACTAGCATCAATAGACTGTAATTTAATTAAAAATGTCCCCAAGTCTCTTGCAAATTGATTAAGATCATTAATTTTCTTAAGAGACAATGTCTCTCCCTCTAACCACTTGTTGATAGACCAAGACCAGGGATATTCTTCACTAGGATTACCTTTAGCTAAGGGTGTAGATATTGGTAAAGAAAGGTCTTTAGCTAATATTGGTAGCCATCTTAATTCTTTCTCCACTTGAGTAGCATAGGATGCTGCACATGGTAACCTTACACTCATATGATCACCTAAATGAAAGGTTCTATTATCATTACCACTAAATTTGACAGCACTGATATCTAAATCAGACCATTCTGGAAATTGTTCATTTATTAATTTAATAACTAAATCGACGTTGATATTATGCATTAAATACCTCCAAAATATTAATTATCAATAATCCACAGCCTTTTAACCCTTTAGTCTTTTTGACAATCCAGATACATCTTGAATAATTATCCAGACATAGAGTCAGCTCCATGCCCTGTTCTTATACTCTTCGCCAACCACTCATTGACCTGCCTTATTTTGAAAACCTACGGAACACAACAATTTTTGCGAACACTTAATAAAAAAAAGTAAAGGAACCAGAGCGATTAATTCTGGTTCCATTTATCAATCTTCGACAACATTTGTAATGCTTACGGATGGGAAACAATCAATTCACAATCCCCATCTAATTCAAATTCTCCTAATCCCACTGGAATTATGAAATGTGTTCCTTTATTAAGAGAATATTTCTCACCATTGTGAACTAGGGTTCCGTCACCCTTGATCACACTTAGAAGCATATATTGATCATTAAATGAAAGAGTAACCTTCCCTTCTATGTCCCACTTGTACACTGAGAAAAATTCTGATTCTATAAACGTGGTAGTCGTCATATTCTCATGCTTCTGAACTTTAGGCGCAACCCCAGAGTCGTGATGTGGCACAGTTGTCACATCAATCGCTTTTTCTAAATGAAGATCTCGCAATTTGCCCTCTGTATCTCTACGATTGTAATCGTACACTCTGTAGGTTGTGTCAGAGCTTTGCTGTGTTTCTAATACAAGAGTGCCTTCACATAATGCATGGATAGTTCCGCTTGGTACATAGAAAAAATCACCAGGCTTGATTTTCACTCTGCCCAGTAGTACGTTCCAATTACCTAAATTAATTTGTTGGATTAATTCTTCTTTTGTTTTTGCATTGTGGCCGAAGATCATGTCGGCTCCTTCTTTGCAGTCAAGGATATACCAGCATTCTGTTTTACCAAGTTCTCCACTTTCGTGTTCCTTAGCATAGGAATCCTCTGGATGGACCTGAACGGATAAATCCATGTTTGCATCCAATATCTTCGTCAATAGCGGAAAAACTTCTTCCTTCGGGTTACCAAAAAGCTCTGGGTTCTCACGCCATAGCTCGTCCAACGCCATGCCAGCATATGGACCATTTTCTATGATAGAAGGTCCATTTGGATGAGCGGAAATTGCCCAGCATTCCCCTGTTTTATTATTTGGAATATCGTAATCAAATTCTGTTTGTAAGGCTGTTCCACCCCAAATTCGTTCTTTAAAAACTGGTTTTAAAAATAAAGGTTGCACTTTAATTCCTCCTGAAGTAGTTTTAACTTTGGTTTTCCATTAGAAATGCTCGATGTGCAAGCATAAGGGCTCCAGTAATTCCTGCATTATCCCCTAAACCTGGACGAACAATATACTCAGAAAGCTCAGGTAAAACAACATACTCGTTAACTAGTTCTTTTAAATACTTGTAAATATTAGTGAATACTTGCTCCTGGTTCATGACTCCCCCACCAAGAATAATCCTTTTTGGTGATAAAATTAAAAGATACTGCATGAGAGCTTGGGCAATATAGTAGCCTTCCAATTCCCAAACTTCCATCCGATCAACAAGGTTAACACCTTTGTCCCCCCACCGAGCTTCAATAGCAGGTCCGGCAGCAAGACCTTCTAAGCAATCGTGATGATAAGGGCACTTTCCTTGATACTTATCATCCGGATGACGCCTCACAAGGATATGTCCCATTTCAGGGTGCGAAAGCCCTTGAAGTAGTTCCCCCTGAACAATAGCTCCTGCTCCAATTCCTGTACCAACGGTAATGTACAAGCAGCTGTCCAATCCTTTAGCAGCGCCAAAGGTTGCTTCTCCCAAGGCTGCAGCATTAACGTCTGTATTGAATCCAATTGGAACAGAAAATGAGTCTTTTAATGCTTGCACAAAAGGATAATCTTTCCACGCCGATTTAGGCGTCGACGTAATATATCCGTAAGTAGAACTATCTCGGTTTACATCGATTGGCCCAAATGAACCAATCCCAATCGCTTTAACAGGATATTTATTAAAAAAGTCATACACCTTTGGCATAGTTTCCGCTGGTACAGTGGTAGAAACCTGAATTCGATCTGAAATTTTACCATTTTCATCACCAACAGCACAAACAAACTTTGTCCCACCTGCTTCGATTGCTCCTAACATACTCAAATCCCTCCAAATGAAAATATATCCTATTATACTTCCAGATTTCCTTTTTTCTACGTTTCACTAGAACTAACCACGAGCCCCTTTTTAGGTTTTTTCCAGATAAAATATAGTGATGGAATCAGACTTGAAAATTTGAAACATCCTTTTAAACTCCTTTTGCAGTAGAGTCGGCTCTTTAGGCCGACAACTTCTGCAACTAGTGGTTAATGATCGCTTTTGAAACATTAAGATTTGGGAAGTTAGCCATTTCTTCTGAAACCTCTTCAATTGTAAAACGATGAGAAATAAGCGACCCGACATCCACCACTTTTTTCGCAATAAGTGAAATAGCTTCTTCGTGCGTAAATGGGTTCACGAACGAGCCCATTATGGAAAGCTCCTTTGAAAAAATGTCAAATGGCGAAACCGAAATCATTGTATTCGGTGCAGAAACCCCAAAAAGTAACACTTGGCCGCCCTTTGCTGCTGATTTGACAGCCAATTCCATGCTCTCACGTCTGCCCACACATTCAATTACCACGTCTGCCTCTAACTTTCCAGCATTCATTGGATGGATCACTTCATCGGCACCCAACTCATATAGAAGCTCCCTTTTATAATCAGCAGGTTCACTTATTATGATGGATTGAACATTTTGCTGTTTCACCAATTGTAAAAATAATTGTCCAATAAAACCTCCACCAATAAGAAGTACCTTACTTAAGGATGACAAGTGAATTTTCTTAAAACCATGTAAAACACAGCCTAATGGCTCAACAAGAGCAGCCTCTTCAAACGTCATATTGTCTGGAATCTTATAACAATTAGCTCCTGGTACAACACAATACTCTCCCATTCCACCATCTCTTGTTACACCTATTGCCTGAAGATGATTACATAAATGAGCGCGGTTGCTGCGACAATACTCACATGTCCCGCAATAAATGTTCGGATCAATAGAAACACGGTCGCCTTTTTGCAAGAAAGATACTTCTGTACCTACCTCATCCACTTCTCCAGCTAATTCGTGCCCAAGAACGATCGGTGGATTGACTTCAGCAGAACCAGGATGGCCATGGTAGATATGCTGATCTGTTCCACAAATACCGCAGCTTTTTACTCTTACGATTACCTCTTTTGGGGATGGTGATCGATAGTTCCAATCCATCACTTTTATTTGCTTTGTTCCTTGTAAAACCGCTGCTTTCATAATAACGGCCCCTTTGGTTTCACACTATTAATAGCCTTGACTCTCAAAGTCTCCCAAGGTATTTCTTTTCCCTCTGCCTGCGAGACCCTAAGAGTTCTGCTCTCATGTGGAAGTAGGTCAAAGAAATTATCCTCGATTACCAATTGTTCCATATCCACTTCAATCGTTACCATCCGTGCTAGCACATTTGTGGAAACAGTCAACTCATTTTTCTCTTGGTCTATGGTGACTGTTAATTCTGAATCACCTAGTTTCAAATCCTTTTGATCGCGGAAATAATAGATGTTTTCATTGGTTTTATCATTCTTTGAGCGGATGACGAAAACAGCTTCATCTGGTTGAAGTCTGCCTAAAGCATCCTGTTCCAAAACTGCTGCCACTTGTTTCGACACATTTGGCTCAATTGAAACCATCCATTGCTTTGAAAATACTTTTTCTCCATTAAATTGATAAACAGCCAGCTCAATTTCGTCCTGATAGGTTTCTAAGCGATCATTAACAATCCAAATAGATAAATCTTTCCCTGGGATATAATCCGCCGTCAATAGAACTGGGCTGTAGAATTTTCTAGCATAATGATAGGAAGCCTTTGGCAATAAATAATAGTCGATGACCGACCAGCTTGTACCAGGCCAGCAGTCGTTAAGCTGCCAAAATAGCGCGCCGCTTGTATGTGGTTTATTCCGTCGATAATGTTCTATTCCATATTTCAATCCTTCTGCCTGCGTTAACATCGAAAAAGCAATGTATTCATCTAAATCCTTCGGAGCTCCTGTATATCCTTCCATTAACAAAATTCCTTTTGGATGATGGATATCTTTATTGCGGTACGCCATTTCTTCGCTTCCCCAGAAAAATTGATCCTTAGGGATGTTTCGCTCTAATGTATAGCGATTGGAAGAAGCGTGCATACCAAATTCACTTGCAAAGGTTGTGGTATCATTTTTAAAATGTTTAAACGACAACCCTTCGATACTGTAATCCACCGTCTGCGGCTCACCAAATGTTCTCGGCTCAATATTACCATGCCAAACTTGCCAATTATGGGTATCTCCCTGGTCTCTAGAGTTGTGGTCATTTCCTCCAAATGGGGAACTTGGCCAAAACAAGCGAGTTGGATCGAGTTCTTCTAACAATTCCGGCATTAATTCATGATAGATTTTTTCACCGTAAAAAGGATGTTGAATTTCCCCTGACGAAAACAACGCTTCATACAGCCAGTCATTTTCATTGTTACCGCACCATAAAGCCAAGCTAGGATGATTCCGAAGCTTTTTAACAACATGAATAATTTCCTCTTTGACATTAGCCATAAAGTTCATGTTGTAATCGGGATAAAGAGCACATGAAAACATAAAATCCTGCCAGACTAAAATGCCAAGTCGATTACACTCGTTATAAAACACATCTTTTTCATAGATGCCGCCGCCCCATACGCGAAGCATATTCATATTCGCGTCTTTGGACATCTTGATTAAATGCTTATAACGAGAATCCGGGACTGCTCCAATAAAACTATCAATCGGAATCCAATTAGCGCCTTTAGCAAATACCTTTTCTCCATTTAAAACAAAGGTAAAACAATGATTTCCTTCTTCATCTTTACGAAGCACTTCAATGGTTCTAATGCCGAACTCTTCTTGTCTATCATCAACTTTCACACCATCTGCAAACAACTCAACAGTTAGTAGATAAAGATGAGGCGTCCCAATGTCATGTGTCCACCATAGCTTAGGATTTTCCACTTCCAATACAGCTGTTGCTTTTTTGCGATCCACTCTAACTTTAGTTGCAAACCTTTCATCCCCATACGAAAGGTTTACATAGACTTCATAATCTTTTTCTCTCCTAAATGAATTGATTTCTAGATCCACTTCGACAATCGCTCTGTCTTGTGATATAAATTTCGTTTTCGCAAACACATTATCGATTTTGGCAAAGGGTCTTTTCTTTAAATGAACATCTTTCCAAATCCCTGCAGCAACCAAGCGCGGGCCCCAGTCCCAGCCATAGTGGCTTTGAGCTTTTCGTGTCCATATCCGTTTCTTGCTAAATCCTGACCAGTAATATTGGACCTTATCTTTTACATGAACATGTACTGGATCAAATTTTATGGCCAGAAAATTTTTCCCTCTCTTTAGTTCCCTTGCCACTTCAAAGGTGTGACTAATAAACATATTTTCTGTTGAACCTAGCTCCACACCGTTTAAATAAACCGTAGCAAACGTATCAAGTCCATCGAAAATCAACTCATAGCGGTCGTCTTTCGAAACATCATCATAGAACTCAAAAGTGTTGCGATACCACCACACCTTTTCTTCTACCCACTGACATTTGAGATCATTATGTCCGTAAAAAGGGTCCTCAATCAATTTTCGGTCTATTAAGGTTGAATGAACATCACCAGGTACAGATGCTGTCATCCAAAAATAATCAATATATTCAGGAGAAGCCACTTCCAGGTCACGAAAAGTCCCCACATCAAATTGTCTTATTTTCCAGTTTTCATTTATTTTCATAGGAACGTCACCTGCCTTGTTAATTTACATCTAAAATAAAAGGAGGATGTCTCAATAAGGCACAACTCCTCACCATTCACAATATAGTGGTATTTCAGTATATTGTGTGTTGAGGGGTATGTCCCTTTGCTTTGAGTCATCCTCACAACAAAAGCTCACTATTTAATATAAGTCATTGAATCAAGAATTTCCTGTAAGCTTAATTCAGCACAAGCCATCGATGTGTCTGCAACACCGTAAAACATTTTGACAACATCCCCTTCAACGATAGCCCCACATGAAAAGACTACATTTCCAAAGAACCCTTCTACTTCATAATCAGCTTCAGGTTCTAGAATCGGTTGATCGGAGCGAGCAATGACCTTTGTCGGATCTTCTAAATCAAGTAAAACAGCTCCCATACAATAGCGATGGTCTTTGGTTGCTCCATGGTAAAGCTCAAGCCAGCCCTTTTGCGTTTTAAAAGGAACAGCTCCTCCGCCCATACGTGCGCTATCCCACATACCTTCACGTAATCCTAGCAAATGCTTGTGATTACCCCAGTGTAGGAGATTGGTCGATTCAGCAATCCACATCTCTGGCTCTCCGACACTTTTCGGTACTGGACGATGAATGGCATAATATTTTCCGTTTATTTTTTCAGGGAAGATTAAAACATCTTTGTTTTCCGGCGCAAAAATCATCCCATGATGTTCAGTAGTTACAAAATCTTTAGTGGAAACCATTGATTCTCCAACGCCAACTGGTGAAATAGCACTAAAATAAATATAATAGGTATCTTCTATTTGTGTAATCCGCGGGTCTTCAATTCCAAAGGTTTCTAATTCATTGGATGGGTAAACAAATGGGGTATCATCAATGGTGAACTGATGACCATCTTTGCTTCGTGCAATACGTAAATACGACAAAGAAGTTAAGTACTTAAAACCTTGTTTATCGCCATTTTCCCGAATGACTCGCGGATCAGAGAAATCATAAGCAGGATCATTTAAATTAAAATCTAAAATCTCTAGTTCATTCGTTTGTGGACGATATATAGGCGCTTTTACAATATTTAAGTCTTCACTAATTGGGCGTTCAGCAACACGAAGCAGCATAATAATTTCATCATTATATGTTGCAATCCCTGCATTAAAGGCACCAATCACTTCAAAATCAGGTCGATGCGGTTTTACATGTGCTGGTGTGACCAATGGGTTCTCTTCATATCTATATACGTTCATTTTGATTTCTCCTTAATGCTGAATTTTTGCTCGTATGATAAAAACGGATCGGTTATGGTGATTTTTTGAGCTTCAGCATCACTAATACCTGCATAAAGATCAGCCGTGCCATCTGATTTTCGAACTAAACCACCACTAAACACAACATCTGCTAAGTCTGGGCGCTTCGATGGACCAGGAAGGAAATGCCTTCTTGTTGCGATTAGCTCCATATCAGAAAATGCACCTGTTTCCGGATCAATTACAAATACCATTGGATAGTAGTGGCGGCTTCCTTGCTCATCAAAAGATGCAATATGCCCAAGTACGCCTATGAGACCATTAGCTAAAAGGTGCGCTTCGTTCCCACCGCCCCATTGCTCGTCAATAAACTGGTCATCAAGTAAAGGCGCTTCGTCGATTACTTCAGTTGTCAATTCCGATAATGAAGAGATACGGGTCCAGCCAATTTTTCCTCTTCCGCCTTTTTCTCCTTGAGGTCTTGTTAATATCCCAATACTTCCATCCTTAAGCTCAACAAGTCGAAGGTCTTTCATTCCATCTGGGCCTTTAGCAAACTGTTTTAAGTTAGCAATCGATCGACCTTTATAAAAAACTGTTCGCCAGCCAAGTTTTCCTTCTAGTGTTGGATGAGGGAAAATTTGAACCCCTCCCACTACAAGCTCTCCTGCTATTTTAGTGAAAAAAGGATCTTGCAATTCAAGAACAGGTGCATTTTCTCTTGGCACCCACTCACCGTTTCTCTTGACAAAAAAATAAACATTAGAGTGTTCACTGTCACGTGATTCAACTCGTCCTGCAATCACAAGCTCTCCTTCATCTTCAAACGGTGCGCTAATATTATAGACATCATTTACACCAATACCCGAGAATACAATTTTTTCAGGATTGGTTGGTTGAGCTTTTGAAGTGAATTCCTCTAATAGCTGTTCACAAGTTTGAGCATTCCCTTTACTTAACATGTTCATCTCCTATATCCCCCTTTAGTATCATTGCTTCATTTGCTAAAATTGTTACCAAGTTCCCGCCTTCTAAGCTCGTTCGCTTTGATGAAAGCAGCATTTCTGTATCCGAGGCAAAGCAAGCAGCTATATTGAGAGATTTTGATTGATCAGAAAAATTCAAAATAACTAATATTTTTTCAAATTGATCTTTTCTGACGAAGTAGATCATTCCGTTTTCATTACGTAAAAATTCATAATTCCCTAAACCTAATGAAGAATGTACTTTTCGCAGCTTCAGCAGCCTTTTATAAAAAGAAAGCATTGAATTCAGATCATTTTGCTGGTTTTCAACATTAATTTTGTAAGCATGAGTCGGAATCGTAATCCAGGGCAGAGTCTCTGAAAACCCTACATTAGAATGTGAATTCCATTGCATCGGGGTACGTGACTTATCCCTCGATTTCTCATTAGCTACAGCTAACGCCTTCTCATGCGACTGTTTCGACTGAATTTCTAGCTCATAAGCCATTAATCCTTGGACATCCTTCATTTTCGCGATGTCATCGGTAACCCAATCCCTCATCCCGATTTCATCTCCATAATAAATGAAAGGAACACCCTTCGCCGTAAGCATCAAAGCAGCAACTAGTTTGGCTCGGTCCTCATCTCCACCAAACCTTGAAATATGCCGAGACATATCATGACTTGAAAAGAACAAGGTTGGAATTTGAGTTGGATGATAAACTTGCTCCGTTTCCGCTAATTGATTAAAAATTTTATCCGAATCAAACGCCCCAATACTCCCGATATTAAAATTAAACACAACATCTAATTTGTTAAGACCAGAATATTGTTTTAGAATCTTCAGGTCCTCGGAACCAACCTCACCAACAAGGAATTTATCGGGATACTGATGCACAAACTCAGCTATTTCAGTAATAACCGGAAAAATTCCTTCTTGGTCTTTATCATATAAGTGATTTTGTTCATTCTTTTCAACGTCATATGGATTGTCTTTGAAAGAATCATTGACCTTTAAGAAATTGATGACATCAAGCCGGAAACCATCGACTCCCTTTTCAAGCCAAAATTTCATCACATCAAACATAGCTTGTTTCACTTCAGGATTGGCCCAATTTAAATCAACCTGCTCCTTCGCAAACGCGTGGTAATAATATTGGTTTGTCGCTTCATTATATTCCCATGCAGAGCCTCCAAAGAACGATTCCCAATTGTTCGGCTCATCTCTCCAAATATACCACTCACGTTTCGGATGATCCTTTGACGATTTTGACTCTTGGAACCATTTATGATCAGTTGAGGTATGGTTCAAAACTAAATCGGCAATCACACGGATACCACGCTGATGTGCTTCCTTAATGAAGGCCTCAAAATCCTCCATCGTTCCATAATCAGGATCAATAGATTTGTATTCCGAAATGTCATAACCGTTATCGACCTTTGGTGAAGGATAAAAGGGAGTGAGCCACAGTCCATCAATCCCTAACTCTTTTAGATAGTCAAGTTTGGAGGTGATTCCAACAAAATCACCAATTCCATCGCCATTTCCATCTTTAAAGCTTGGCAAGTAGATTTCATAAAAAGTCGATTGTTTCCACCAATTAACCATTGTGTAAGAACTCCAGTCTTGGATTACTTAAGTGTAAATTGCATACCTTCTTGGAACTTTTTCGCGAAAAGCAAGAAAATAATTAAGATTGGCATTGTTAATATAACAGATGCGGCATACAACGGGCCTGGATAACCGCCATATGGACCGAACATTTGAGATAAAAGGACATTCAGCGTTAGCATGTCGTCACTCTTCGCAACTAACATATCCCACAATAGCTCTGTCCATCTTTCCATAAACAGGAATAAGAAAATAACAGTAGTAATCGATTTTGACATTGGCAGGACGACTTTGAACATAATTTGCCATTCGTTTGCACCATCTAATTTTGCGGCTTCAATAAACGTGTCTGGAATCGCCTTGAAAAAGTTCGTATACATAAATACAGCCCATAGACTCATTGCTTTCGGCAAAATCATTCCCCAATATGAGTCATACATTCCGATTCTTTGAATGACAAGGAACGTTGGGATTAGCAATATAATCGCCGGAAAGAACATTTGAAATAAAATAAAGTTATTAATGGTGTCTCTCCCTTTAAACGGAATTTTCGCTAGTGCATATGCAACCATTACCGCAGAGACCATCATTAACAAAGTAGAACCAGTAGAGACGATAAAACTGTTAAAAAACGCATTGATCCATGGTCTTGGAATTAATGCTTCTCCTCCGCCTAACAGCCATTGATACGATTTCAAAGAGTATTCTGTCGGAATCAGCTTCTTATCTACTTGATTCCAATCAGCAAAAGAATTTAGCACCATATAAATATACGGAAAGATCATAATCAGTAAGAGAACAATGGCAATTAGATAACGTGACCATAATCCATTCTTCTTAGCTCCACCCATATCGTTTTCCCCACATTTCTAAGAGTTTTCGAATGATAAAAATCGAAATAAACGTTACAACGGAAGCAATAATCGCAATCGCTGAAGCATAACCTGCTTGAAGATTTGAGAACGCTCTTGTAAAAATCTCCATTTGCCATGTATTGGTTGCAAAATTTGGTCCCCCGCCTGTTAATTGGTAAACCTCAGTGAAAATGCCAAACGTAACACCAATCGATAAAATTAAAACCGTAAATAAAGCAGGATAAAGGAGCGGAAAGGTAATTTTCCAAAAACGCTGCCAACCATTTACCCCATCAATCATCGCCGCTTCATATACTTCCTTATTAATGCTCTCAAACCCGGAAGTCAAAATCAGTGCATAGTACCCTGTAAATTTCCAGGCGATAATCACCGCTACAACAAAGAGTGCTCCAAATGGTGAACCAAGCCAGTTAATATCTAAGCCAAAGGCGTTTCGTAAAAATTCATTAATCGGACTGTTGTAAGATAATAAACCTTTTATGATGAGTGAGGAAACAACCCCTGATGCTAAGTAAGGCAGGAAAAATCCAATTAAAAACAGTCCTTTGAATTTAGGTAATCCCTGAACGATAAGGGCAACAATGATTGAAGAAGCAATAACTAATGGCACAAAAACAGCCATAAATTTAAAGGTTACGAAAAATGCACTTTGGACACCAGCACTTCGAAAAGCCTCTTCATAATTTTCTAAGCCAACAAAACTAAAAGTTGGTGCAATTAAATTCCAATCAGTCACAGATAAAAACAGTGACCACACGAGAGGTATTAGAAAGAAAACGATTGCATATAAAAGATAAGGACTGGCAAAAAGCCAGCCCATCCTTCCTTGTTTTGTGCTCATTATTTCAGAGCCCCCTCAATGGCCTCTTTCATATCCTTCCAAGCAGTTTTTGGATCTTTCTCACCTTTTACAACTGGATTGAAAGCATGTTGACCAATAAACGTTTGAATATCATTATATTTAGCGTTATCCATTGGCGGTATCGCATTTGGAACGGCTGCTGCATATGGTTGTAATGCTGGATTTTTATCAAGGAACGCCTTAAATGTTTCATTTGTTGTTAAATCGTCACGTGCTGGCGGTAAGTTCGTCTTTTCAAGCCATTTCAAATCATTTTCAGGGTTTGAGTAAACCCAGTTAATGAATTTCATAGCTGCCTTTTGTTGCTCTTTCGTTGCTGAAGCGTAAACAACTAATCCTTTTGTATCAGCAAATGTTTTAACTTCTTTTGGATCCATGTCATCTGGAACAGGAGGTGGGGTTAATGTATAAGTTTCGTTATATTTCATTTCTGGAAATTTTTCTGCCCAGTATGGAATAGTCCAAGGACCAACATCTACGAAAATCCCTAAACCAGATTCAAACGGGTCTTTTGACTGCCTTGTTAATAAAGCGTCTGCTTGATTTAAATCATCCATAAATCCTAGTACTTGCATACCCGCTTTTTCATCGCCTGTAAATTTAGTACCTTCAACAAACTTGTTACCATCTGATGCCGCATTATACAACATGAAGAAGTCGAACCATCTCTTCCAAGCTGTTGGATCAGCAAGGTCTGCTTTTGCCCACACATACTTATCAGGATATTTTTCTTTTAATTTCTTAGCCACATCTAACATTTCACTGTAAGTTTTTGGCGGTTCGTTATATCCAAGTTCTTTTAAAATGTCTAATCTCCAACCAAACAACATCGCATTTGAGTAAATTGGTAATACATATTGGTGGCCGTCTGCAAATTCCCAGCCCTTCATTGTATTATCCATCTTACGGCTTTCTTTTACTTTATCCCATCCATCTAATTCATCTAAAGGTACAAGGGCTTTACTATCTGCTAACTGAGCTGCAAAACCACGGTTAATGTTTTCCGACATTGTAGGTGCACTATCACCAGCAATCGCAGATTGAATACCTGCTTCAGAAGTTGGGCTTTCCTTCATTGGACTAACATTCACTTTTATTTCAGGATTTTCTTTTGTAAATTCTTCCGCTACTTCCTTCCAATACACTTGCTGTGTTGGGTTTGGAGCAGCCCAAAATTCAATCGTTGTTACCCCATCTTTGGTGCCGCTGTTTTGTTCTTTATTACCTGTACTACAGGCAGCAAGCCCGGAAACAGTAAGTGAAGCTGCAAACAAGATCGATGCTACTTTTTTCATCTTCATTCCAAATTCCTCCAATTACTAATTATCTTTTCCATACTTCACAACAAATAGTATTTCCCTAAAGGGTAACACTATATAAATCTAATAAAAAAAATGGTAACGCTGTCATTTCTTTTCAAAATTGTATTTATGCATCTAACTAAATGTAAAAAAAGTTGTTTTTACTAATCCCCCGTCTCTCAACAATGATAGATACAATTACAAAAACAAATAATAATCGTTAAATAACGTTATATTAACCTTGTAAAATGATTATCACACCTAATATCGGTAATGTCAATTACTAAGTCGACAAATTTATATAATTTTTCTGTTATATTTTGAAATGACGCTATTGCATTTCCTGATTTGTAACGTTACAATAAAATTACTAAAACTACTTAATGTTGCTTAATAAGTACGAAAATAGTCCAAAGGAGAACGTTAATATATATGAAAAAAAAAGTGACGATGCAGGATATAGCGGATCGCCTAAACATCTCGAAAAACTCTGTTTCTCAAGCTTTAACTGGAAAACCCGGAGTTAGCGAAGTGACAAGAACGCTTGTACAAAATACAGCAAATGAATTAGGTTATGACTATCCAAATAGTCGAAAACAAAAACTAGCGGATAAAAAGATGTCCAGCAATATCGCGTTAATCGCTTCTGATTATGCTTTTTCACTTAAAAGCTTTTTTGGTGAAATATACCTAAGTAGTGAAAAAGAAGTTCGGGCTCGTGGCATGAATTTATTTATTGAACCGATTGATAATGAATCTAAAAAGAATCTAACTTTACCTTCCGTATTATCGAATCACGATATTGATGGAATTTTAATTTTATCTCATATTAGTACAGAATATATTTCGAAAATTATTAGTACAGGCATCCCTACTGTTTTAATTGATCATCACTCACCATATCTAAAGGCTGATTCAATTTTAACAAACAATCGCTTTGGGGCGTTTACAGCTGTAGAACATTTAATCCATTTAGGACATCTTGATATAGCGTTTGTGGGCAATGTTGACATTTCTCCAAGCTATCAAGAAAGATTTGAAGGATACTTACTTGCTTTAAAAAAGCATGGGATAAAACCTAATGAAAACTTAATGTTAACAAACGTACAGGAAAATCAAGATGAAATCAGTTTATTCCTGGATAACCTTCAGGACCAGCCTTCAGCATGGTTTTGTGTGAACGATGGTCTTGGTTTTCTTGTTTCATCCGTTTTACAGCAAAGAGGATTCAAAATACCTGAGAATGTATCTATATGCAGCTTTGACAATGGACAATTATCACAAATTTTAACCCCAAAGATTACAACAATGGATATTGATTTAAGTTACTATGGTAAAAAGGCAGTGGAACAGCTTTGTTGGAGAATGGAAAACAAAGAGGATCCGATTCAGGAGATCTTGTTACCAACGAAGTTAATTATTAGAGAGTCTACTTCGGAAAAACGATAAAAATTGAAAAAAGTAAGCCTATTTTTAAAAATAATGTTTACTTTTTTCTATATATTAAATCCTCATCGGAGAGTTTGACTTGATTATTGGAAAAAATAAAAAAATTCGAATAATGGGCACTTTTTATTAAGTGTCCATTATTCGAGTAGTATTTAAAAGATCTGCTCTTTTCTAATTTACTCAATTCTAAAATTATCAAGTTCTTCTTCTGTTAGTTTCAGTATGCTTTTTTCCTGTTGCCTTGCAGCAATTACCATGTCTCTAAAACGAATTTGGTTAGATACATGTCCATTATTAATCACTAAAAAAGCAAAAAAAATGCACAAGTACTTATGAAAGTATTTGTACCTATGTTTATGAGTATAGTTAAGCAATTTTCTTAAGATATACGTGATTTATAGCAATATCCATTATTGCTTCCTCAAATTCCGCATCATACATTCCTTTAACTGATTCATATAACCCTGTAATATCATTAATAAGAATCATATCAGTTAAATTTTTTCTATTATTTTTGTTATCCAAATGAATGATTAGTTTACAGTTATAACATTCAACGTCCATAACAGCATGGAATATGCCTTTAATAGTCAAATACAGCTGACCGTGCATTATTTCGCTCTTAACCATTTCAGCATTAGTAAACACAAAAACACCGCACTTTCTTATTGGTTTATATATTTTATGCGCGGCATTTCTTTAATATGATTCTTGTTCGAATCTATTGATAACTAAGCTGTAATGTTTCTAAGTGAGCCTGTTATTTTTCCATCTTTTACTTAGTGCGTATTAATAAAAAAATGACCTATGTTAAGAATTGCAAGGACGTTTAATATAATTATTTGAAGACACACCCTTTAGAAAAACTTTGCCCTTAAGGCCTTGTCATTCAGAAGTTGCTGATGGCTGAAAGTAGTTTCATAATCAAACCCCTTCTACTCTCAATTCACAATCTCGTTCTCAACTCCCTTTATTGGACAAAAAACAACACGCATTTTCAGCGTGTTCAAGAATCCTTATCTTGATCGTGAAATTTCAAAACAGCGATTACAAACATGCCAAAACTAAGCATCAAGGACAGAACTTCGAAAGTAGCCATTTATCAATCGCCTCCTTACTCCTATCCTTCCCCGAGCCAAGTTTGTCCCATACTATAGTATAGAAAAATAAATAAAGCTGCTCGCACCTATATAATTTTTTTAGCTAACGCTGTAAAGACGCTTAACTTAAAGATAAGCCGCCATTTAATTGAAGATCGTCCAACAATAATTTTTGCTGAATAGCTGAATAAAAAGTTTAAACATTGAATCCTTATTCCACAAGACTTCCTTTTACTTTAAAAGGAAGAGCTACACATCGTTAAGCAATCGCACTCGTTAGTCAAACATACGTTAATTTAACATCTAACGAGGTAATATAATTATGTGGGATATACGATAAGATTTTTTAATCAATATTTGGGATTGGGAAGGATGTTACCATTGTCAGACGAAAACAAAAAAAATATAATTTATCTCTTATCAGGTCCGCTCGGGGTTGGGAAATCAACAACTTCAAAAAAACTTGCTCAAACTGTTAAAAAGTGCGTCCTTCTTGAGGGTGACTGTATACTACATATGTTTGAACACGGATCAAGAGCATCATGGGAGGACCGGTTAAGTCTCACTTGGGAGAATATCCTTGCTTTAACGAGGAATTTTATTCAACATGACTTCAATGTCGTGATTGACTTTGTTGTAGAAGATGAACTTGAGTGGTTTTGTAAACATATATCAGATTTACAGGTAACATTGAAATATATCGTATTAAGAGCAGATAAAGAAAAACTAAGAGAACGTTTACGTATAAGGGGAGATTACGATTCATTAGAACGCTCTTTGTTTTTATTAAACAAACTGGAATCAGCACCCTCAAATAAAAAATTTATATACGATAATACGCTAAGAAATACAGCAGAGATAGTAGATGTAATCATTAACGACACTAGATTTATTGTTAATATTAAAACGAGTTAGTATTGAGATAACGATTAAAAATATGATCATAAGAAAAAGGAGAACAAGAAACAGCTAAGCTCTGAACAGGAAAGAGCAATGCTTTTGTACTGATGAAATTAAAAGATTATTGGATCACTTAATATGAGAAAGAACTATCTGGATTAAATCTTACTTCTTTTTTAAACACAAAAAGAGAGATATCTCCATTATTAGCATGCTGCAACGGATGGTGTATTGACCCCATTTTTATATCTACCTTTATTTTAAACAGGGTGCCAAAAAGTTAGAGCTTTTTGCACCCTTCTCCTGTTATTGTAACTACTGTTCCTGCGCTTTTGAAATGCTAAATTAATATTGACAAGCTTATTCCAATCATCTGTTTGCTACTCATCATAATCGAAAAGTGTGTTTTATCGAACATTAAACTCTTCTAATAGAAGTTCTTCGGTCTGTGGCATAGTTAAACCTAAATGCCAGCACCCCATTCCAGCTAACCCATATTCTCTCACAAGCTTGAATTTCCTAATAAGACTCCTAGGATCTTCAAACCACACTTCGTGCTGGATTCCATCTTTATCAACATATCTGAACCACGGTGCTGCAGCTATTTCATCATAATGAACTTCACTTCGGTAGCCTGTATAAATATCAATAGCACGTTGTGTGGAATAAGCTTTCCCTGATCTTTTCTCGCCAGTAATTGTCCAATCATAAGCATACTGAGGAATTCCAAGCATGAGTTTAGATTTTGGTACGACAGAGACTGCATAATCTAATGTGGCCCGGACTCTATTAATTGGAGCAATCGGTCCAGAAGGTCCGCCGGGCCAATGCCAGTCATATGTCATCAAAAACATTTTGTCTAAATATTTACCGAGTGTGGCATAATCATAAGCTATTGAATGAACTGGGTTAGAAGCTCCCTCTTTAGGAGGAACAGCCATCAATACTTCCATACCAGATGGATGTAATTTCTCGGACAACTCTTTTATAAACATGTTGAGATTTAATCTATCTGCTTTTTTAACTTGCTCAAAATCAATTACTACACCTTTATAATCATGACTATCTAAAAGAGAGTAGATATTATTTATCAGTTTTTTTCGTAGCCAAGGAGTGTTTATCAATCGATGTGTTAAATCTGGATCAAATCCTTTTTCACTTAGATTAGTAAGTGTTGCATATGGAGCAAGGTTTTCTTTCCAAGCTATCTTATGTGCCTGATTCTCTTCGCCTTCTATTAAATTTCCATTGTTATCAGATCGATATTCAAAAACGAAAATTCCAGTGAGGGTCCTTTTATAATTTGAAAGCATCCAATCATTAGTATGTTTATCTTTTGGAACAAAGTAAGTACCTGTCCAGATATTCATTTTTTGCGGTCGAGATATGTGAATTTTTTGACCAGGGTATAAGACGCGATTTTTCAAGTGATTCACGTTCATTAATGAATTTTATTTTTATAGAATGTCGATTTGCTATCTCCCATAAGCTCTCTCCTGGTTGAACTATATACGAAGTTCCAGGAATTAAAATGGATTGGCCAATTACTAATTGTGAATTTTTTGCAAGACCGTTCAGTTTAGCAAGATACTCGCTTTTAACTTTATATTTTGAGGAAATTTTGGATAGGCTATCTCCATATTTTACTTCATGGATAACTTGAGCATTTAACTTTTGCGGAAGTACTAAACACAGTGAAATCAATATAAATAAAATAACAAGACCATACTTATTAAACATTCCATTACCCCTCCTTTTCCAATTAGTGATTAGTATCAACAAAATAAGGAGTTTTCTACAAGGGATATTTTAACAACCGAATAAGAATTCTCAAATGTAAGATCACAAATTTCGATGTTTAGCTTTCATTCCCGATAAGAAATTAAGATAATTCTATTTGTTTACTGGCCAATGCGCCTTCCTGCCTAGTAAGAATAAACCGACGCTGTGTTGGAGATTCTTATAAATGGTATAAGGAATTTTAGTTTTAATTATTAAAACAAATTTGATAATTAAGGAGTTGCAATATGTCAAACGTTAATCTTGCCGTAATCTATTATAGTTCCACCGGAACAAATTACCAGCTGGCAAAATGGGCAGCTGAAGGTGGCAAAGAAGCAGGAGCAGATGTAAAAATATTAAAAATACCAGAACTTGCCTCTGAATCGGCAATTGCCTCAAATCCTGCTTGGGCAGCTCATGTAGAGGAAGCCACCTGTGTTCCGCCTGTTTCATTAGTTGATTTGGAGTGGGCAGATGCCATTATATTCAGTGTTCCAACACGATTTGGGAATGTACCAGGTCAGGTTAAGCAATTTTTGGATACAACTGGCGGACTCTGGTTTAGTGGAAAGCTTGCGAATAAGGTAGTGAGTGCAATGACTTCTGCACAAAATCCACATGGAGGACAAGAAGCGACTATATTATCCTTATATACAACCATGTATCATTGGGGAGCTATAGTTGCTTCACCAGGCTACACTGATCCCGTAGCATTTTCAGCAGGTGGAAATCCATATGGAACAAGTGTAACCGTTGATCAAAACGGAAAAATGGTTGAAGATGTACAGGCTGCGGTTAAACATCAAGCTAAACGTACAGCAACTGTTGCCGAATGGGTTAAAAAAGCAAACCAATAAACTAAAAGTTTTTTATCACTCTCCTAATATCACTAAATGACTTCGGTACTTCTTCCGAAGTCATTATTTATTTTCTTTATATATATAACAATTGTTTGGGTCACCTACAAATGAATCTCATGTTTTCTCCTTGCAATAACACATAAGGATGAAAGTTCTATATGAATTTTAATAAATTTAACGCAGACTATCTATAGTGGAGAAGGATAATACACTTCTGAAAACCTGTTCTTTAACCGTCTCCGCAGCCAAATGAGTTAATTAAAAATTTTTTTACAAGTTGAACTATATCTCCCCATTCAGCTTCTGTAACAGTAAGCTTCGGTTGTATAAAACCTGAACATCTTCCACAAGCTCCAAATGTTACAGGAAAAGTATAACTATAAATACACATCCTGAACTTCCAAATAGGCAATATATAAAGAACCCCTCATACTTATAAGGGGTTCTCTACGTTCATCATTATTTTATTTCTTTCTCCAAGAAGATTAGTACTAGGTTTTGTATAGTAGAAGTATAATTATAAATGATAATTCTTGAATCTCCCCAATGTGTCACAATGCTCCTTGATGATGGCTTACGAATAATAGAAATACAAGGAAAGCTGGAAAAAAGCGGAAGAGCTTGGCATTCAGCCGCTAGTTAAAATTACAGCCAACGGCAACGCTGGCGTAGATCCGAGCATTATGGGGATTGGACCGGTTGCAGCTGTGCAAAAAGCTTCAAGAAAAGGGGCTCAGCATCCTAACCTATACTCATAGGCAGTACCTCCTTCCAATCATTTATTCTCCAATAAAGAACGATTGTTCTAAAATATTTATAAATTTCCATTCCAATTAAAATTCAAGCGTGGTTACGGCGGAATTGGCTATACAGTGAAGCTTTTCTCTGTCAGTCGACGTTCGTGCAAGGACCGTCAGTCCCGCATCGTATTATGAATATTCTCCCCGAGATCTTCTGGAGTACGAGCATTTGTGAATTCGCCCTTCTCTGTCCCCCTTTCAAGAACAAAAGACAAAGGATTATTTTTGACTAAAAATTCTCGTATTAAACTGTGTTGCACTTCGTTTCCAGTTGAATGTGTTATTTCCACCAGACTTGTTATATGGATTACTGAAACTAACTTCAATGACAGAAAGTTGTTTGAATTCATCATTTGATATTTTATTAAGTGTGGTACTTGCACTCACAATTAATGGCGTCTCATTAAAAGAATAAAGAGAATATTCATTTCTCTTCAATGTTTTTAAAAGGTATCGATCATTGGGAAGATTTCTCATTATATTCCATTGGGTACCATAGTCCCTATACAATAACTTAGCATCACTTATGAAACCTATGGAGTGATTAAAGGTATTAATTATCACAATTTGTCCTTGAAACAACTTCTTTTTTGGTTTTTCTGAATTAATCTGGGCCGGCTTATGATGCTCTTTCTTTTTTGAAACATTCATAGATTTAACAGATTCTGTTATTTGATAACCTTCTTGATTTGCCACTTGGGCAAAGCTTTTTGATGTTTTCGTTATGATTACAATAGTATCTGTGCTTATATGGTCAAATAGCCAACGAATTTCTCGGTTGTACATCCGAATGCAACCTTCAGAGATATGCTGACCTATTGATTTTTCATTATTATTTCCATGAATAGCATATGTGGTTCCCCAGGTACCATTAATATTAAGACCGAGCCATCTATCCCCTAAAGGATTATCCGGTGATCCTCCAGGAATATTCTTTTTATAATAAGGTCTATCCTTTATCTTATTTACAATTTTAAATGTACCTGTGGGTGTTTGGTTTTCAGGAGACCCTGTTGCTACTTTAAACGTTCTCTCTAAAACCCCTCTTTTAATAAAGCCTAATTCATTGCTATTTGTATTGATGATTATTAAGTCATTAGCTACTTTTAATTCAGCTCCATTTACCCATTTCGGATGAAAAGAAATGAAACTAAATGTAAGAAGTATTAAAAGCACAGCTGATTTAATCAAGGTCCCTTCTCCCCTTTTAGTAAGTAGCTTAATATAGGTTATCTACTTACTTTTTTATATAACACTTATATCATAATTCTAAGCTACCTTAGCGACTAATGGATGTTAATGGATATTTAAGAAGGAGTAAATTAGCTTTTTTAAACGGTAAAGCCGATACAAAACTCCGATAGTCTATTTTGAGAATCACTAAAAAGCTCTAACAAATTCGTCAAGGCGATTTAGTTAGAGCTTTTTTTTTTGAAGTATTCTCAAGTATCTATTCTTAGTTTTTCAGGTAAAACAAGGTTAAGCCCCTTATCTAACCATGCAAGAGTTTTATCACAGAGAAACTCACGCATGATCAAGAATCCTATGCGCTAATTAACCAACAACGTTCGATATTACTTCGATATTGCCATGAGTTGCTTTGGCATATGGGCAAACTTTATGAGCTTCTGCAACGATTTCCTCAGCCACGCTAGTTTCTACTCCTTTAATAGTGATGTCCATAGTAATTGCTAGGACATAGCCGTCGTCCGCATCCTTGCCGAGCGTAACTTGAGAAGCAATTTTTATACCTTCGGTTTTAATATTCCTTTTTCTAAGAATAGTACCCATCGCACCTTCGAAGCATGCCGCAAATCCTGCAGCGAACAATTGCTCGGGATTCGTTCCAGCTCCGTTACCACCTAATTCCTTGGGATATCTCAAGTCCACATTAAGATTCTCATCACTGGAAACCGCTTTGCCTTCTCTTCCGCCTTGAACGTTTACAGTAGCCGTGTATAATTTCTTTTCCATTTTAATCATTTTTAGAACTCTCCTTTTTATACTGGATTATTTTATACTCTTTGTGCGCTGATTAACCAACAACGTTCGATATTACTTCGATATTGCCACGAGTTGCTTTGGCATATGGGCAAACTTTATGAGCTTCTGCAACGATTTCCTCAGCCACGCTAGTTTCTACGCCTTTAATAGTGATGTCCATAGTAATTGCTAGGACATAGCCGTCGTCCGCATCCTTGCCGAGCGTAACTTGAGAAGCAATTTTTATACCTTCGGTTTTAATATTTCTTTTTCTAAGAATAGTACCCATCGCACCTTCGAAGCATGCGGCAAATCCTGCAGCGAACAGTTGCTCCGGATTGGTTCCAGCTCCGTTACCACCTAATACCTTGGGATATCTCAAGTCCACATTAAGATTTTCATCGCTGGAAACCGCTTTGCCTTCTCTTCCTCCTTGAACGTTTACTAGAGCTGTATACAATTTCTTTTCCATTTTAATCATTTTTGGAACTCTCCTTTTTATACTGGATTATTTTATACTCTTTGTGAGTTAATTAACCAACAACGTTCGATATTACTTCGATATTGCCATGAGTTGCTTTGGCATATGGGCAAACTTTATGAGCTTCTGCAACGATTTCCTCAGCCACGCTAGTTTCTACTCCTTTAATAGTGATGTCCATAGTAATTGCTAGGACATAGCCGTCGTCCGCATCCTTGCCGAGCGTAACTTGAGAAGCAATTTTTATACCTTCGGTTTTAATATTCCTTTTTCTAAGAATAGTACCCATCGCACCTTCGAAGCATGCGGCAAATCCTGCAGCGAACAGTTGCTCCGGATTGGTTCCAGCTCCGTTACCACCTAATTCCTTGGGATATCTCAAGTCCACATTAAGATTTTCATCGCTGGAAACCGCTTTGCCTTCTCTTCCGCCTTGAACGTTTACAGTAGCCGTGTACAATTTCTTTTCCATTTTTATCATTTTTAGAACTCTCCTTTTAATACTGGATTATTTTGTACTCTTTGTGCGCTGATTAACCAACAACGTTCGATATTGCCACGAGTTGCATTCGCATAAGGGCAAACCTGATGGGCTTCCTCGAACAGTAGCCGTGTTCAATTTCTTTTCCAACTTAATCATTTTTTGGACTCTCCTTTTAATATTGGATTATTTTATACGCTTTGTGTCCTGATTAACCAACAACGTTCGATATTACTTCGATATTGCCACGAGTTGCTTTGGCATATGGACAAACTCTATGAGCTTCCGCAACGATTTCCTCAGCTACGCTAGTTTCTACGCCTTTAATAGTGATGTCCATAGTAATTGCTAGGACATAGCCGTCGTCCGCATCCTTGCCGAGCGTAACTTGAGAAGCAATTTTTACACCTTCGGTTTTTATATTCCTTTTTCTAAGAATAGTACCCATCGCACCTTCGAAGCATGCCGCAAATCCTGCAGCGAACAATTGCTCCGGATTCGTTCCAGCTCCGTCACCACCTAATTCCTTGGGATATCTCAAGTCCACATTAAGATTCTGATCGCTGGAAACTGCTTTGCCATCTCTTCCGCCTTGAACGTTTACTAGAGCTGTATACAATTTCTTTTCCATTTTAATCATTTTTAGGACACTCCTCTTAATATTGGATTTTTTTATACTCTAGCCATACGGCTTTTGCTCACCGAATAGGCTTCATAAAAATTAAAGTTCGTTTTACTTACTTACTAGAAGGTAAGTTTTATTTATAAAATAAACCGTTCTTATGATTTTCTTAAGAAACGGTTTAACTGGTTTAGTACATCGGCTAATACATCCTCGCCCAGAACACGCCGATATAATAATGCTCCCTTAATGCTGGATAATATAGTTACAGCTAAAAACTGAAGGTCTTCAGAATCATTTATGCTTTTTTCTTTTTGCGCCTCTGCAACAATTTCTTTAAGAATTGAGAGTTCTAATTTACTGACTTCCTTAATTTTATTTTGAACAATATATGGCAGAGATTCATAATCAGTCTGTAAAGATGAAATCGGACATATTTCAGTCCACTCGAACCGTTCAGCCTGTTGTAGAATGAATTTTTTCAACTTCTCTTCTGCTGAAACGGAAGAATTTTTAATTGACAACAAGGAGTTTTGCAAGCGAATAGTAATCCGTTCGGTAATGGCAACCCCTAAATCCTCCTTTTTCTCAAAATGATAATGGATACTTGCCTTGGTCACGCCTAATTGTTTAGATATATCATCATAGCTAAACCCTACATATCCTTTTTGTTGTACTAACTTTATTGCTAAGTCTAAGATTTGATTTTTTCTATTTTCCATATCCACATATTAACTTACTAATAGGTAAGTGTCAAGGTAAAAGTTCGCAGGTGAGCTGAAATAATTTATTTAGTTCCGAAAAAAAGAAGATAACCAATTTTCATTATAAGAGATTATGTTGGATAACAACATTTCATTATTTAATACCTAATAATTCATTAAAGACACCCACATTGCATTTATTCACATGAGCAATCAATAATTCAATAAAACCTTTTGCGGCTGTCCCAATGTATTTTTGTTTATGGTGCACAATGGTGACTTCCCTAATAATAGCTGGATTTTTAATCTTTATTGCCTTCAATACCCCTTCATTTTCCAGAGTAAAAAGTGTACTAGATATAATAGTAGCACCTATCCCTTTCTTTACTAGATTCAATATTGACTTTGAATCAGTTGATTCAATGATTGGTTGAATATGAATTCCTGCAGCACTACATGCAGCATCAAGTGATTTCCTAAAACAGTGACCTTTAGGATTTAATATTAAGGGTATGTGCTGAATCTCTTTAAAATCTATAGCATTTCTATCTGACCAAACATGATCCCTTGGTACAGCTAAGAAAAATTCTTCTTCGTATAATGAAATATTTGTTAACCTTTCATCTTTTCCTGGCATAAGCGTCAAGGCTAAATTAAATTCATTCTGTATAACCTTTTCAACCACATCATCTAAAGAGAAAATCTGTATTTGTACATCTGGATATTTGGAATGGAATTCCAATAATACTGTGGATGCAATATGATTTAAATCTCCTGACAAGGCTCCTATTACTAGTTTTCCTCTTTTTACATTTTGAAGTTCTTCTATCTGTTCTTTAGCACTTTCTAAATTAGCGAATACCTTTTTGCAGTGTTCATGAAGGATTTTTCCAGCTTCTGTAATTGCTATTTTCTTCCCTAAACGATCAAATAAACGAACACCAAGTTCGACTTCTAATGCTTTCATTTGGTAGCTTAAAGTAGGTTGCCCAATTCTTAATTTTTCAGCAGTCTTTGTAAATTGCATTTCTTCACAAAGAGCCATAAAATGTTCTAATTGTCTCAATTCCAATATTCCCCACACACCCCTTAGATATCTGTAAATCCATTTTAAAATTAAACTCATATAATATACTATTAAAAATATTTTACAAAACTTCTATTAAATTCTTTTTATATTCCATAACAAGGATTTAAAGAGCTCATTGATAGTAAAGAAGATAATAGAAAAGTTTAAACAAAAACTAACAATCTGATTTCTAATTAAAGAGACAGTTCACCTATTCTTAAATACGTGAACTGTCCCAAATCAAACTATAACTTTCCTTTTGACTTAATAAATTTCAAACTGCACAACAATCTATTTGATTTGAAAGTGAATCGTTTTTCTTTCCATGTTTCCCCCTTTATAGATTTTTATTTGTTTTCATATGAAACGACGGAGCGAATCATCGGATTGGCTGCATCTAAACCTGCTGCAAATGGTCCAATCACCGACCCTCCCTCTACTTTTAACCACTCGCCTTTGTAAAGCTTCCAAAAGCGGTCTGAGAACTGGCTGCTCAGATCAAAACCAAGGGTCGGCACATATGGGTCTGGACCTTGGGTGCTGTATACAAGGAAATATTCCTTCGGTACATAAATGGAGTAAGGGCTAAGATCTACTCTGACCCAGCCAGGAACGACATCCGATTTTGCAGGAATGGATTCCGTTAATTTCTTTCCAGGCCCTCCTTCAGGCCCAGTCGCATCATATACATCCACTTGAAAATTTTCCCCGCCCGGATTCCACCAGCGTGGGTCGATATAAAACAGGCCGGCAGTCAGTAATGCTTGTTCCTGTCCATCCTTCAAAGACATTTTTACTGCGGCCTCGTCCGCACCAGAGATCAACAAGACATTTTCAGCCGAGCCATCATCATAGCTGATTTCACCTTCTGTACCGATATAAGGCTTTAAGTGTATATCAATTGAATGGATGGAATTGCCCTTAATTTCAATCCGTTCCCGGTAGGTATGAAAATAGGGGGCACTCACTTCAAGCGTATATGTTCCTATAAAAGGGTTAAGCGAGTATTTGCCGTTTGCACCTGTTTTTACCGGGGCGACAGCGGCGTCTTCAGTGAGTTTCACCGTGGCTCCCTTAATCGTTTTTTTGGATTCGATGTTCTTGACTGTTCCCTTGACGATGCCTTTTTCTAATGGGGATAACTGTATATCTACGTTGGTCGATGCATCTTTCGTTACTCTCGCCATTTGAATCTTTTGCTTAAAGCCATAGGCCTCGGCTTGTAGGTGGTATTCATCTGCTGGCAGTTTCATGCGGAAGCTGCCATCCGTTGGATCAGTCGCTAAAAGCCTTCCATTTTCAACAATCTGTATGTGCGCGCTAAGTGGGATGAGAACTTGTTTTTCATGGGTGCCTTGTACCCTTGAAGCCTCCCCTAATGGTTCAAATGCAGTCGTTGATTGGGAGGGTTGATAGACGTCGCCGGAAGGCTTGGCTTCTACGGCCACATCATCTAAGTACCACCCTAAATTTTTTCCACTACTGTCGGAATGGAAACGGTAAGCTACATAAACAGTTTTCCCTGAGAAGGAAGACAAGTCGACAGAAATGGCTTCCCATTTTGTCTCTAAATGTCCTTCGTTTGTTTTCACCACATGCCAGTTCTTCATGTCTTCAGAAACGAGAATTTGGCCCCAATCATCCGTCCCTCGAACGGGCCATGATGGAAATCCAAAGGTCTGTTTAAAGTTAAGGAATACCGCTTCTCCTTCCTTGACTTGGATCGGAGGCATAGTTAGCATGGATTCCTCGTTATAGTTATAACTCCAGTAATTATCGATGCTATCTCTCCAGTCCGGGATCGAGGTAGCGTACGCTTTGGTCCCGGAAGGCACTTTCAGGACTGGTGTCATGACCTTCCCCCAATTCCACGAACTGCTTCTACCGGTACTGTACCATCCTACAGGTGTTGTTTCAAAGTCTGTTGCATACCCGACCGACAGCCCTTCCTTCAGGGGTAGACGAACAGGGACGGTTTTCGTACTGTTTCCGGCATAGTCCGTAATTTTCCAGTAATACGTCATTTCTTTCCCCCTTACTTGTTCTAAAGGGAGTTCACTTGAATAGGAACCGCTTTTAAAGGTGCCTTGAAAAAGTGTGCCTGTTGATGTTTGCGCGGGTGCTCTGTCGATTTGGTAATGAAGTTCCACCGCGGAAACGGCAAAATCGTCAGAGGCTTGTACAGAGAGTTTTAAAGGCGCATTCGCATAAGCATAGGGAAGAGGCTCATGGCTGGCTGCTGGTTTCTTTTTATCGACAGCTTTATAACCTACTGTTCCTGCTAGACTGCCGACGCCGTTAGAACCGCTCTTAACCATACCTGTCAGGTCAAGAATCCCTCTCCCATAAGCGTCATTTGGGGAAGATGGATACTCTGAATCAGATAACGGAATCAATCCGGCATATAATTTTTCTTTCAGCTTGTCGATCGGCATGTTTGGCTGCATTTGCTTTAAGATGGCAATGGCGCCTGATACATGTGGTGCAGCCATGGAGGTCCCCGATGACAACCCGTATTCGTTATTTGGGAGGGTTGACAGAATCGCTTCCCCCGGTGCGACCAAATCCGGCTTTATTTCACTGCCGCCATACGGAGAAGGCCCCCTTAAGGAAAACCATGAGATTCGGTTGGCTGTATCCGTTGAGCCAACTGCAATGGCTTCAGGGTAATTAGCTGGATTGGTTATAGAACCTGGCCCGACGGGCGTCCATTCGCTGTCGTTTCCTGCGGCAAAAACCGGTGTAATGCCGGCAGCCTCCCATGCCTTCACAACCGATCGAAACCAGTCATTCAAGGTAGAACTGCTACTCCATGAGTTATTAATAATGTCCGGTGCCATCTCTGGATGAGGAGTTCCCTTTTCATCCCGTGGGGCGAGAAGCCATTCTCCTGCTTTTAGCAAGTCTGTATCCAGCGCGCCGTTTTCTGAAAATGCGTTAACTGCGATCCAGCGTGCCCCCGGAGCCACTCCGGTACGCGTGCCTGTTTCCGGGTCATAACCAACCATGGTCCCTGTCACATGTGTACCATGTCCATGTAAATCAATTGGAGCAGGACTATCCCCAACCAAGTCCAGCCAATTGAAGGTGT
>NZ_SMZY01000021.1 GCF_004358755.1 Peribacillus frigoritolerans
TCAAACTCTCCGAAGAAAATTTGTGACTCAATTTGTTGCTGACTTAAAAATTTAAAACGTTTGGTACGCTTTTGGTTTTGTTTAGTTTTCAAAGATCATTTGTTTCAAGTGCAACTTTCTAATCATATTATACTAGATTAATAAAGTCAACTATTTTTTTAATTAATAGCTTTGCGGAATGAACCGCAGATAATTCACAGCATCTAGCTGCTCACTATCATTGCTACAGCCTGGCAACGTCCTACTCTCACAGGGGGAAACCCCCAACTACCATCGGCGCTGAAGAGCTTAACTTCCGTGTTCGGCATGGGAACGGGTGTGACCTCTTTGCCATCATCACCAGACATAGTGACAAAAATTATTATACTATGAAATCCGAAGATTTCAAGCTTTTTTTGAAAGAAGTTATTCTTTCAAAACTAAATAACGTATGATAACAAGATTCACTTACATATTACACTTTATTAGACTGTGGTTAAGTCCTCGAACGATTAGTATCTGTCAGCTCCACACGTCACCGCGCTTCCACCTCAGACCTATCAACCTGATC
>NZ_SMZY01000007.1 GCF_004358755.1 Peribacillus frigoritolerans
ACGTAAGTGAGTAAGAACCCTGAAAGATGATCAGGTTGATAGGTCTGAGGTGGAAGCGCGGTGACGTGTGGAGCTGACAGATACTAATCGTTCGAGGACTTAACCACAGTCTAATAAAGTGTAACATGTAAGTGAATCTTGTTATCATACGTTATTTAGTTTTGAAAGAATAACATTCTTTCGAAAAAAAGCTTGAAATCTTCGGATTTCATAGTATAATAATTTTTGTCATTATGTCTGGTGATGATGGCGAAGAGGTCACACCCGTTCCCATGCCGAACACGGAAGTTAAGCTCTTCAGCGCCGATGGTAGTTGGGGGTTTCCCCCTGCAAGAGTAGGACGTCGCCAGGCTAGCATTATTCCGCAGTAGCTCAGTGGTAGAGCTATCGGCTGTTAACCGATCGGTCGTAGGTTCGAGTCCTACCTGCGGAGCCTTGCTTCCATAGCTCAGTCGGTAGAGCACTTCCATGGTAAGGAAGAGGTCATCGGTTCAAGCCCGGTTGGGAGCTTACATTTAAACTAATAAAACGGCCCGTTGGTCAAGCGGTTAAGACACCGCCCTTTCACGGCGGTAACACGGGTTCGAATCCCGTACGGGTCACCATTTAAACGTAAGTCTTAATATGTGAAACATTATACAATCTTTTATGCGGAGGATTAGCTCAGCTGGGAGAGCATCTGCCTTACAAGCAGAGGGTCGGCGGTTCGAGCCCGTCATCCTCCACCATTAAGACTTTGCAGCAATTAGCAGTTAAATAAAAGTTGTACTTCATACTATTAAAATGCCGGTGTAGCTCAATTGGTAGAGCACGGCCGAATAAGCTTCCTGAATGAACTTCAGCGTACTGATCGAGCTGCTGCTTGACTAGGCTTTTTGAGATCAGGACGACTTTAACAAGTTTAAAACCAAATTGTATTTCTTACTTTATATGCCGGTGTAGCTCAATTGGTAGAGCAACTGACTTGTAATCAGTAGGTTGGGGGTTCAAGTCCTCTTGCCGGCACCACTTATGTGTGGAGGGGTAGCGAAGTGGCTAAACGCGGCGGACTGTAAATCCGCTCCCTCCGGGTTCGGCGGTTCGAATCCGTCCCCCTCCACCACTTTCATTTAGACAAACTTAACTGAATAGTTCTTGTCTAGACTGTAAATAATATGTTTAGTTAACATAAACCATTTTACGGTCAATTAGAATTTTATAGATTACATATATAATTGATGGGCTATAGCCAAGCGGTAAGGCAACGGACTTTGACTCCGTCATGCGCTGGTTCGAATCCAGCTAGCCCAGCCATTATTATTTTAAAATGCGAAAATCACTAAGTGCCATTAGCTCAGTCGGCAGAGCACGACCGAGTAATCTTCGAAGCTTAGCTTCAGCACACAAATTGAGCCGCTCCTTGAATAATCTTTCTGAGATTTGGGTGTCTTGCAAAACTAAAGAGTGTTTTCTTAACTAAGTGCCATTAGCTCAGTCGGTAGAGCATCTGACTTTTAATCAGAGGGTCGAAGGTTCGAGTCCTTCATGGCACACCATTTTTGCGGAAGTAGTTCAGTGGTAGAACACCACCTTGCCAAGGTGGGGGTCGCGGGTTCGAATCCCGTCTTCCGCTCCAGAACTTTTTTTATATCGGGGCCTTAGCTCAGCTGGGAGAGCGCCTGCCTTGCACGCAGGAGGTCAGCGGTTCGATCCCGCTAGGCTCCATCATAAGTATCCTGAAAAAGCCGTCAGACTTCATGTCTGACGGCTTTTTCGTTGCTTACGAATTGAAGCCAAGTCGCAAGTATTGAATCATGATTCGATTGGGCTGGCTTAGCCTGATCAGATTTAAAATTCCCCTCCAATTCAGAACAGAATAATCTAAATCATGCTGCTATATATATTTAATTATTTTTGTACCATAATTATGGCGATTGCGAAGAAAAGTGGATCAACCATTCGCTTCCACAATTATGGTGATTGCGAAGAAAAGTGGAAACAACCATTCGCTATGATTCCACAAATATGGTGTTTGCGTAGAAAAGTGGAAACAACCGCCCGCTATGATTCCACAATTATGGCGATTGCGAAGAAAAGTGGATCAACCATTCGCTATGATTCCACAAATATGGTGTTTGCGAAGAAAAGTGGAAACAACCACCCGCAATGATTCCACAGTAAAGGTAATTGCGCAGAAAAGAGGAATCAGCCACCCGCTATGATTCCACAATTATGGTGATTGCGGAAACAACCACCCGCTTGATTCCACAGTTAAGGTAATTGCGCAGAAAAGAGGAAACAACCACTCGCTATGATTCCACAATTATGGTGATTGCGAAGAAAAGTGGAAACAACCACCCGCAAATTCCCCAATTATGGTTATGCGCAGAAAGCCGATTCAGCTTCAGCCACTGGTTACCCTATCTAAAGCTATCACTATACGGCACAAATTATTTTACTGAAAACTCTGTATATATATACACGTTTTTGTCGAGTTGAGTCATCACCCTTTTTATCAGTACAATAGAGACAGAGTTACTTACTAAGGGGGATGATTTACATGAAAGAGAGAATATCAATTATCGGGGTACCAATGGATTTAGGACAAATGCGCCGCGGTGTGGACATGGGGCCAAGTGCTATCAGATATGCAGGTGTTGTAGAGCGTCTTGAAGGGCTGCATTATGAGATTGAAGATAAAGGCGATATAAAAATCGGACGTCCAAACCGTGAAGAGGAGAGTTCTTCATCAAATAATTTAAGAAATTTGAAAGCGGTATCAGAAGGTAATCTGAAGCTTTCTGAACAGGTTGATGAAGTGATTCAATCAGGTTCGTTTCCACTGGTGCTTGGCGGAGACCACAGTATTGCCATCGGAACACTTGCAGGGGTTTCAAAGCATTATAAAGAGCTTGGAGTAATCTGGTATGATGCACATGGAGATCTTAATACGGGAGACACTTCGCCTTCAGGGAATATTCATGGGATGCCGCTTGCAGTGAGCATTGGTCTCGGCGATGAGACGTTAACGAAAATTGGCGGCTATACTCCTAAAGTTAAGCCTGAAAATATTGTGATTATCGGTGCCCGCTCTCTTGATGAGGGTGAAAAGGAATTAATCAAGGAAAAAGGAATTAAAGTATATACGATGCATGAGATTGACCGTCTCGGCATGACAAAGGTAATGGAAGAGACAATTCATTATTTGAAAGAGCGTACAGACGGTGTTCACTTGTCTCTGGATTTAGATGGGCTTGACCCGCATGATGCTCCTGGTGTGGGAACGCCGGTTATTGGCGGCATCAGCTACAGAGAGAGTCATTTAGCTATGGAGATGCTTGCAGAATCAGATATCATCACTTCTGCTGAATTTGTTGAAGTAAATCCTATATTAGATGAAAAGAATAAAACAGCTACTGTAGCAGTAGCATTGATGGGATCTTTGTTTGGCGAAAAGCTTCTGTAATTTTACAAAAAGACACAGTTTTTAAACTGTGTCTTTTATTTAAGAAAAATTTAAGGTAAACATGTTGAAAAGCCATCTACAGACAACCTAAAATTTGTTAAAATATTTTTATGCGAAAAAAATGAAACCTTTTATGCGGCTTATACGTAATAAGGGGAACCCGCACTTGCGCGGGGGTAAGGGGTATCATGGAGACGATCGTAAAAAATAGGATTAAACAAGTTAAAAAAGGCGACCAGAATGCATTTGCCGAAATCGTAGATATATATAAGGACAAAATTTATCAGCTTTGCTACCGTATGCTCGGGAACTCCCATGAGGCGGAAGATATAGCCCAGGAAGCGTTTATCCGGGCCTATGTGAATATTAACAGCTATGACATGGATAAGAAGTTCTCTACGTGGCTGTACCGCATTGCGACAAATTTAACGATTGATCGAATCAGAAAGAAAAAACCTGATTTTTACCTTGATGCCGAAGTAACCGGAACGGAAGGGTTAACCATGTATTCTCAAGTAGCAGCTGATGTAGCTCTGCCCGAGGATCAAGTGGAAACAATGGAGCTTCAGCAAATGATTCAAAAAGAAATTTTAAAGCTCCCCGATAAATATCGTTCTGTCATCGTATTAAAGTATATTGATGAGCTTTCTTTAATTGAAATCAGTGAGATTCTTGATATGCCGATCGGTACGGTCAAAACAAGAATTCACAGAGGGCGGGAAGCACTGAGGAAGCAATTAAGGCATTTATGATTTGAGGTGATAAGGTTGAAATGTTCAGAACAAATGAAAGAGCGGATCCATCACTATTTGGATAACGATATAAAGCAGGAAGATGAGCGGATCTTGAGAGAGCATCTTCAGTCATGCACGGACTGCACACAGCATTTGCATGAGCTTGAGAAGTCGATCGCCCTGGTGCAGAGCACATCTCACATTGAGGCCCCGGTGGATTTTACACAAGCCATTATGGGGCGTCTGCCTAAAGAAAAGAAAACGGTTGGGGTCAACAGATGGCTGAAGGGTCATCCGATGCTTGCTGCTGCTTCCCTTTTCGTCTTATTGATGACAGGCAGTTTATTCTCTTCCTGGTCAACTGATTCTGATTTCAGCGTTTCAAAGCAGCCTAATTTGGTTGTTGAGAATAATACAGTTACCGTACCAAAAGGTGAGACTGTTCAGGGAGATGTGACGGTAAAAGGCGGAACAATCAATATTGAAGGAAAAGTGGAGGGGAACGTCACGGTGATCAACGGAGAGAAGTATATGGCTTCTGCCGGTCAGGTGACAGGTGACGTTGAGGAAATCAATGAGGCTTTTGAATGGATCTGGTTTCAAATGAAATCTCTTTCCAAAGAGGTCGTCGACATATTTAAGTAAAAGGCCGCCTTTTATTCTAAGGCGGCCTTTTTGTTCTGTCACGTGCCGCACAAGGGCATTTAGATTAATAAAACGATATGTACCCTTATCTGCAGGCCAGCGCTTTGCTTATATGACTACAATACGTTTTAATTGCAGAATATATGGTATAATATCGTAGTTATAGTCCTATGCAAATGACTAAAACTGATGGAGGAAGAGAATATGGCATTTGAGGATTTCCCATTACTGCATTACCTCGGCATCGCCGTTGATATTCTCCTCGTTTGGTTCGTTATATATAAGTTGATTATGGTGATACGGGGAACGAAGGCCGTTCAGCTGCTGAAAGGCATCATCGTTATTATTCTCGTTCGTACACTCAGCCAGTATTTAGGGCTGCAGACCTTGCAATGGCTCATGGACCAAGCATTAACATGGGGTTTTCTTGCGATCATCATTATTTTCCAGCCTGAGTTGCGAAGGGCGCTAGAGCAACTTGGCAGAGGGAAATTATTCTCAAGAAGCGGAGCTCCAGAGGAGGAAGAACAACAAAAGATTATCGATGCTATCTTAAAGGCGACAGACTACATGGCAAAACGAAGAATTGGCGCATTAGTTACGATTGAGAAAGAAACAGGGATGAGTGATTACATAGAAACGGGCATACCGCTTCATTCAGCTCTCTCTTCTGAGCTATTAATTAATATCTTTATCCCAAATACACCTCTTCACGATGGAGCTGTTATTCTCCAAAAAAACCAGATTGCTGCGGCCGCATGTTATCTGCCTCTATCCGAAAGTCCTTTTATTTCAAAAGAATTAGGGACAAGGCACCGGGCAGCAGTTGGAATCAGTGAAGTAACCGATAGTATTACAATTGTTGTATCTGAAGAAACAGGCAGTATTTCTGTGACCAGAAACGGAGAGCTTCACAGGAATCTCACCGTTGAGGCTTTAAGTGAAATTTTGGTTTCTGAATTTGGAAAGCAGGCAAAGGCCACTTCCTCAAACCTATGGCAGTGGAGGGGAAAGAAAAATGGATAAGATGATTAATAATCATTGGGTAATGAGGATTATTGCTCTTTTAATGGCGCTCATGCTTTATGTATCTGTTAATATCGAAACGCCGGCTCCGAAAAAACAGCCGGGGCCAGTAACATCCGTATTTCCATCTGCGCCGTCTGAATCTGCAAAAGACACGGAAACGATTCCTGATGTTGAAGTGAAAACGTATTTGGATCAAGAAAATGTTGTAGTGACAGGAGTGCCTGAAACGGCAGATGTCACGCTGAGCGGGCCGACTAATTCATTATTGAAGGCAAAGCAGCTTAAAGATTTTGAAATATATGCTGAACTCTCGGATTTGTCTATCGGCTCACATAAGATCCAACTGAAGCATAAGAATATAGCGGACAATCTTGAAGTGAATTTGAACCCTTCCATTATCACTGTAAATGTGGAGGAAAAAGTTACCCGTGATTTCCCGGTTCAAGTGGATTTTATCAATAAAAACCAAATTGAAACAGGATATACCGCACAGGATCCGATTGTAAAACCGAGTGTTGTAAGAATAACCGGCTCCAAAACACTTATCGACAGCATTGCTCTCATCAAGTCGAGGGTGAATCTGCAAAATGCAAATGAAACAATTGAGCAAGAATCAAAGGTGACAGTATATGATGACGAAGGAAATATTCTTCCTGTAGAAGTTTATCCTTCGGTAGTAGATGTAACAGTGCCGATTACAAGTCCAAGCAAGAAGCTTCCTTTTAAACTTAAGAATGAAGGAGAGCTTGGAGAAGGATTAAGCATCTCAAACATTGAAGCTGTGCCGAACGAAGTGACGATATATGGACCAATGGACGTCATTGATCCGCTTGAATTTATAGATGGCGTAACGGTGGATTTGAGCAAAATCAAAGATGATACCGTACTGGATGTAGATATTCCTTTACCTGACGGAGTGACAAAAGTAAGTCCTGAAAAAATCCAAATTAAAGTTGACGTTGAAAAAGAAGAAGAAACAGTACTTGAGAATCTGCCTGTTAATATCCGCGGTTTAGGTGAAGGGAAGATTATTCAGTTCCTTGAGCCTGAATCAGAAGAGCTCGATTTAAGCGTCGTTGGAGCACCCAGTGTACTGACGAATATCAAACCGTCTGATCTTGAATTATTTGTAAATGTAACAGATCTCTCGGATGGTGAGCATGATGTTAAGGTAGAAGTGAATGGGCCGCAGGATATTAAATGGACCCTTCCTGAAGATGAAGTAAAAGTGAAAATTTCTTCTAAGCAATCATGATGATTGAAACTGTCTAAAGGAGCGATATTAGAATGGGTAAGTATTTTGGAACAGATGGAGTAAGAGGCGTTGCAAATAGTGAATTAACACCTGAATTAGCGTTTAAAATCGGTCGTTTTGGAGGTTACGTGTTAACAAAAGATGCGAACCGTCCAAAAGTGTTAATCGGACGGGATACACGTATTTCAGGTCATATGCTGGAAGGTGCGCTAGTTGCAGGGCTTCTCTCTATCGGTGCTGAGGTTATGCGTTTAGGCGTTATTTCAACACCTGGTGTTTCATATTTAACGAAAGCACTTGGAGCACAAGCGGGTGTTATGATTTCAGCCTCACATAATCCTGTTCAAGATAACGGAATTAAATTCTTTGGTCCTGACGGTTTTAAATTGTCAGATGACCAGGAATTTGAAATAGAAGGCTTAATGGATCAAGAAGAAGACTCACTGCCAAGACCTGTTGGATCTGATTTAGGTCAAGTAAATGACTATTTCGAGGGCGGACAGAAATATCTTCAATTCCTGAAACAAACAGTAGACGAAGATTTCACCGGCATCCACGTTGCACTTGATTGTGCACATGGTGCAACATCTTCTCTTGCAACACATTTGTTTGCGGATCTTGATGCCGATGTATCAACTATGGGTACAACTCCAAACGGATTGAATATTAATGATGGCGTAGGTTCTACACATCCTGAAGCGTTAGCCGGATTTCTTACGGAAAAAGGCGCCGATGTCGGGCTTGCTTTTGATGGTGACGGAGACCGCCTGATTGCTGTAGATGAAAAAGGTCAAATCGTTGATGGCGATCAAATCATGTTTATTTGTGCGAAATTCCTGAATGAGCACGGAAGATTGAAGAAAGAAACAGTTGTCTCTACAATCATGAGCAACCTTGGTTTTTATAAAGCGATTGAAGCAAACAACATGAAGAGTTCTCAAACGGCTGTAGGAGACCGATATGTTGTGGAAGAAATGAAAAAAGGGGATTATAACCTTGGCGGCGAGCAGTCTGGCCACATTATCTTCCTGGATCACAATACAACGGGTGATGGTCTGCTGACAGCTATTCAATTAGTGAATATCATGAAAGTGACAGGCAAACCGTTATCTGAGCTTGCAGCTGAAATGAAGAAGTTCCCTCAATTACTTATCAATGTAAGGGTAACAGATAAGCATAAAGTAACGGACAACATGAACGTGAAGAAAGTGATTGCAGAAGTAGAAAGTGAAATGAATGGCGACGGACGGATTCTAGTCCGCCCTTCTGGTACAGAGCCGCTTGTGCGCGTAATGGCAGAAGCGCCAACAGCAGAATTATGCGAGAAGTATGTTACGCGCATCGTCGCTGTTGTGAAAGAAGAAATGGGAACAGAATAAGGGATATGAGGGTCTGCCAATAAGGCAGGCCCTTTTTTGACTGAAATTCACAGACATAAACGTGAAGGGACCAGTCGAATACTATAAACATACCTCATTGTTTCTTGTCTTTTTTTATCTGAATCGCAGCGAGGCAGCAGCTTGGCTGCACAATGTTTAGAAGCTGATAAAATAGGGTAACTCAGTCAAGAACAATCTTTTCAAAAAAAACATATACTGAAGAGTGCATCTTTCTGTCCACATTTGCAAAGTACTGAATTGACGATTTGAAGGTTGGTATAGTATGATTACTTTTGTGTTTTTATTTTAGAATGGAAAGGGGCATTGTGAGGTTGTATTTATTATGAAAAGCGCCTGAACTAAGCGGACCGAAAACAGCTTAGTTGACGAGGATGGAGGATTATCGAAAGTTCGGCGGATGCCTCCCGGTTGATGATTACAGCCGTAAGCTCTCTCCTTAAAACAAAGAGGCAACTTTTTGCACAAAGGGAAGAACGTAATCAAACTAAAAAATATAGACATGTGTGAGGGGACAGAAAATAGTCCCCGTGGCTTGACCTGTCCCCCGCCTATTTGGGAGGATACTTTAATTATGTGCGGAATCGTTGGATATATTGGACAACAGGATACAAAAGAAATCTTATTGCGTGGACTTGAAAAGCTTGAATACCGCGGATATGACTCAGCGGGCATTGCCGTTATCAATGAAGACGGAGTGCACGTTTTCAAAGAAAAAGGACGCATTGCCATTCTTCGTGAAGAAGTGGATGCTAATGTAATGTCTACAGCAGGGATTGGACATACTCGCTGGGCGACTCATGGTGCACCAAGCAAACGCAATTCACATCCTCATCAAAGTGCATCAAGCCGATTCACACTTGTGCACAATGGTGTTATTGAAAACTATTCAAGCCTGAAACGCGAATATCTTCAGGATGTTGCGCTTGTCAGTGATACAGATACAGAAGTAGTTGTTCAGGTTATTGAACAATTCGTTAATAAAGGAGCGGACGTGGAAGAAGCGTTCAGCCAGACTCTTTCCATTTTAAAAGGTTCTTATGCAATCGCGCTTTTAGACAATCAAAATCCAGATACGATTTTTGTTGCTAAGAATAAAAGCCCATTGCTTGTTGGTCTTGGAGAAGGCTTCAACGTTGTTGCATCTGATGCAATGGCCATGCTGCAGGTAACAGATCAATATGTAGAATTAATGGATAAAGAAATCGTCATTGTAAAACGTGAAGCTGTTACAATCAAAAACCTTCAAGGTGAAACAATTGACCGTGCTCCTTATACAGCTGAATTAGATGCCAGTGACATCGAAAAAGGAACATACCCTCACTACATGTTAAAAGAAGTGGATGAGCAGCCGCTTGTTATGCGCAAAATCATCCAAAAATATCAAAACGACCAAGGCAAGCTGACAATGGACCCGGCAATTGTGGATGCGATCAATGCTTCAGACCGCCTCTATATTGTAGCATGCGGAACAAGCTACCATGCAGGCCTTGTCGGCAAGCAGTTCATTGAAAGATGGGCTAAAAAACCAGTAGAAGTTCACGTTGCAAGTGAATTCTCATACAACATGCCGATTTTATCAGAAAAGCCGTTATTCATCTTTATCTCACAAAGCGGTGAGACTGCTGACAGCCGTGCCGTTCTTGTTCAAATTAAAGAGCTTGGCTACCAGTCCTTAACCATCACTAACGTACCTGGTTCAACACTTTCACGTGAAGCGAACCACACGTTATTGCTGCATGCTGGACCTGAAATTGCTGTTGCTTCAACAAAAGCTTATACAGCACAATTAGGTGTTCTTGCTATTCTTGCAGCTGTAACAGCTGAAGCAAGAGGCGTTGAGTTAAGCTTTGACCTTGTAAAAGAGCTTGGCATCGTGGCAAATGCAATGGAAGTCCTTTGCGATCAAAAAGACGAAATGGAATACATTGCACGCGAGTACCTTTCAACAACACGCAACTGCTTCTTCATCGGCCGTTCGGTTGACTACTATGTAGGACTTGAAGGTGCGCTTAAACTGAAAGAAATCTCTTACATCCAGGCAGAAGGGTTTGCCGGAGGAGAGCTTAAGCATGGTACAATCGCGCTGATTGAAAACGGCACGCCTGTTATCGCGCTTGCAACACAAGAGCACGTAAACTTAAGCATCCGCGGAAACGTGAAAGAAGTAGCAGCACGCGGAGCTAACCCATGCATCATCTCGCTTAAAGGTCTAGAAGAAGAAGATGACCGTTTCATTCTTCCTGCTATCCATGAGGAACTGACGCCGCTTGCTTCTGTCATTCCTTTGCAGCTGATTGCTTACTATGCAGCTCTTCACAGAGGCTGTGACGTGGATAAGCCGCGTAACCTTGCTAAGAGTGTTACGGTTGAATAAATAAGTAAAAACCCCTATTCAGAAATGAATAGGGGTTTTTTGCAACCTTCCTAAGAGTGGAGGAGCTGAGTATGAAGGAGGATCTCGCCTAGTGAAATGTCTATGACTAAGGGTGCATGTAAAAATCAGGAAAATACAGTAGAATCAAAGTGTGGGTAATGCCATAAATCAATGATGAAAAGGAGGCCGTCACGCCATGATTATCAAATGGATCAAACAAAGATAATTCAAGGTGCAGGCCAAAACTCCGTTGATAGGTTATTGATCTGCGCCTCACAAAGCGCGATGTGAAAATAAAAATAACGGAGGATTTAAAACATGAACGAACAATTGTTGAAAATAAACCAGGTCGAAATTTATACAGAAAGCTTTGGAAACCCCGGTGACCCTGCGATACTTTTGATTATGGGGGCTATGTCCTCATTGGACTGGTGGGATGAGGAATTCTGTCAGCGTCTTGCTGAAGAGGGAAGATTCGTCATCCGATACGATCATCGTGATCTTGGAAGGTCAACCGTTTACGAACCAGGGACATCCCATTATACAATCACAGATCTGGCAGATGATGCCATTTGCATCCTTGATGCCTACTCGATCGAAAAGGCTCATATCACAGGCATGTCTCTAGGTGGGATGATTGGCCAGATTATAGCTGTAAAGAACCCGGAACGTGTCCGAACGCTGACGATCATCGCATCAAGTGTATTCGGAACAGAACAAGCGGAACTTCCGCAGATGGATCAGCGCATTTTGGATTATCATGCAAAAAGTGCTTCAATCGACTGGTCAAACCGGGAATCATCCATCTCTTATCTCGCAGAAGGATGGAAGGTACTCTCTGGTGTTAAGTCTTTTGAAAAAGAAAGAATGTATCTTCTGGCGGAAAGAGAGTACAGCCGGGCGAAACAAATACAAAGCCGTTTCAATTATGTTCTGCTTGGCGGCGGTGAGGATTACTTGGATCGTATGGGAGAGATAAACGTACCGTCTGTTATCATTCATGGAACAAATGACCCGGCCCTCCCGCTTGAACATGGCCTGGCTCTTGCAAAAGCCATTCCACATGCAGAAATGGTGACGCTTGAAGGAACAGGGCATGAAATTCATACGGAAGACTGGGGCAAGATCATTGAGTCAGTCATAAAGGTCAGTTCCACCCAATAAAAGAATGAAGTAAAAGTAGCGGCCATAGAGGGCGCCGGCAGCTTTTTTGCACACATGAATTTTTATAAAGCTTTTCCACCTTGTCTTTGTAAAAGGGAATCGCATGAAAAACCTGTAACAGAGATACCCGGCTAACGGAAAAAGGAGCAAGGCCACAAAGCCTTGCTCCTCTTCTTATTAATAAACCTTATCCCCATTAAAAATCGAGTTCTTAACTACTACATAATCAACTGTACGAATAGCGTCAAGTTTGGTTCCGCCCGCATACGAGATGGATGACTGCAGATCCTGCTCCATTTCAGTCAGCGTATCTTTTAAAGCGCCTTTATGCTCCACATACATTTTCTTGCCTTCTACGTTTTTCTTTTCGCCTTTTTGGAACTCGGAAGCTGATCCGAAGTATTCTTTGTAAAGCTTTCCGTCCATTTCAATTGTTTCACCAGGAGATTCCTCATGGCCCGCGAACAGGGAGCCGATCATCACCATTGATGCTCCGAATCGAACAGACTTCGCAATATCTCCATGAGTGCGGATGCCGCCGTCAGCAATAATTGGTTTCGTTGCTGCTTTTGCACACCAGCGAAGTGCAGCTAATTGCCAGCCGCCTGTACCAAAGCCGGTTTTAATTTTCGTGATGCAGACTTTACCAGGTCCAATGCCTACTTTTGTTGCATCTGCACCGGCATGCTCAAGCTCTCTTACCGCTTCTGGAGTGCCGACGTTTCCAGCGATGACAAAGCTCTCAGGAAGATGTTTCTTGATGTGCTTGATCATTTCAATGACCGCATTTGAGTGGCCGTGGGCAATGTCGATTGTAATATAGTCCGGCACTAGGTTTTCAGCAGCTAATTCCTCAATAAAGCCATACTCTTCTTCTTTTACACCAACACTGATTGAAGCGATTAAGCCGCGTGATTTCATGTCTTGAATAAATGAGCTTCTTTTTTCCGGCTGGAAGCGGTGCATGATATAGAAATAACCATTCTCCGCTAAGTTCACAGCAATTCTTTCATCTATAATCGTCTGCATATTGGCAGGTACAACTGGCAGCTTGAATGTATGGTTTCCTAAAGCAATCGTTGTGTCGCACTCTGTACGGCTGTTTACTACACATTTTGCAGGTATTAACTGAATATCTTCATAATCAAATACGTTTTCCATCTAAAATACACCCCTAAATACGAATGTTATTGTTAAATACTAATTTAATTGTTCGTCCATTTGGTACTTTACATCATTTGTATATGAATGTCAAAGATTTTTGCAGAAAAAAACGAAGAATAGTGATCTATCTTTTTCTTTTTTAGAAAGCCTTTTCAAAAAACGAACTGATCTATATTGGAGAAAAAGTCAAACGCTTTTTTTCGGTAAATACTACCGCTATTCTTCTAATCTAGTATTCGTATAAAATATAACTATGAAAACATTAAAATCTTTTTCCGTTATGTTGTTGGTTGTCGCTCTAGCCTTTGGATTCAGCAGTCAAACAAGTGCTGCAAGTACATATACCGTTAAAAGCGGTGACACGATGTGGAAAATTGCATCGAAATATCAGGTTGGCGTTTCTGAATTGATTAAAGCCAATCCAAATGTTAAGAATGCTAATATGATCTATCCTGGCCAATCTCTTAACATTCCTTCTGGAAGCGCTTATCAAAGCATGGAAAGCGAAGTGGTCACGCTTGTAAATAAAGAGCGTGCTAAATACGGCTTAAAGCCGCTTACCGCTAACTGGGAAGTTGCCCGTGTTGCAAGATACAAGTCAGAAGATATGCGTGACAAAAACTACTTCAGTCACACATCGCCTACATACGGTTCTCCATTTGATATGATGAAGAGCTTCGGCATTCAGTACAGCTATGCCGGAGAAAATATCGCAGCCGGCCAAACAACTGCACAAAGTGTTGTAACAGCCTGGATGAACAGTGAAGGACACCGCAAGAACATTCTGTCTTCTAATTTCAAAGAAATTGGCGTAGGTTACGCTAAAGGCGGATCTTACGGCCATTACTGGACGCAAATGTTTATCAGCAAATAATAAGAAGGAGGATCAGGGACAATCCGGACTGGGTTGTCCTTTTTGCTGTCTTTGAAAAGAGATCTGAATATAATTTTGGACTGTTATGGTGTATCAAAGTTGAGCGTCGAAATGGAGTTAGCAGCATCAAGAAGGCAGACACGCTGCAGGGAAGTGCGGCAAAATAGAGTTAGCAGCATCAAGAAAGCAGACAGGCTGCAGGGAAGTGCTGCAAAATAGAGTTAGCAGCATCAAGAAGGCAGACACGCTGCAGGGAAGTGCGGCAAAATAGAGTTAGCAGCATCAAGAAAGCAGACAGGCTGCAGGGAAGTGCGGCAAAAGAGAGTTAGCAGCACCAAGAAGGCAGACACGCTGCAGGGAAGTGCGGCAAAATAGAGTTAGCAGCACCAAGAAGGCAGACACGCTGCAGGGAAGTGCGGCAAAAGAGAGTTAGCAGCACCAAGAAGGCAGACACGCTGCAGGGAAGTGCGGCAAAAGAGAGTTAGCAGCACCAAGAAGGCAGACACGCTGCAGGGAAGTGCGGCAAAATAGAGTTAGCAGCACCAAGAAGGCAGACACGCTGCAGGGAAGTGCGACTAAATAGAGTTTGCAGCATCATAAAGCTCCTCCCGCAGTAGAAATATTGAGTAAACGATCAGATTTGAAGAATCAAATGAGCCCCAGTAAGTCCTCAAAATCAGATAAAGATTAATTTTATTGAGTCAGCCGCTAGTCCTATTTTCATTTTTTAAAAAAAGCCTCTATAATAAGCTTAGATAGTGTTTCGGATAGAGAGAAAAGGAGGACACTCATGAAACCGGTAAATCCCAGAGTAGGTACGTTTAAAAGGTTTATCCTTAATAATAGATTTGTTCTGTTTCTTCTGATTTTGCTTTTGATCGGATTGAACATTCTTGTCTTTATGAAAGTATCTTTTATTTTCACGCCGATTGAGGTATTAATTAAAACGATTCTGCTGCCGATTATTCTTGCGGCCATCGTATATTATCTATTAAATCCGGTTGTCGATTTTTTTGAAAGAAGAGGTATTAGAAGAATCTATACGATCCTGGTCCTTTTTCTTGTGATTATTGGATTGCTTACCATTCTGATTGTGTCAGTTATCCCGTTTCTTAAGGAACAGGTAATGAGTTTGATAAAAAGTTTTCCGCAATATACAAGCGATGTTGAGCAGCTGGTGAAAGATGTTGTCGGAAGTGATTTTGTAAATCAGGCGCAGAGGACACTGAACGTCAACGTTGCTGATCTATCCAAGCAAATCTCTGATCAGGCTTCAACCATTATAGATAATATGTTTGCTGGCATCGGGAATATCGTTGGAATCGTAAAGGATTTTATTCTTGCTCTTGTCACGCTGCCATTTATTTTGTTTTATCTTTTAAAAGACGGCAAAAAGCTGGGACCGTATGTTCTTAAGTTCATGCCTGTTACATTCCGGGGCTCAACATATAAGGTCATGCATGAAATGAATAATCAAATCAGTTCTTATATTAGAGGACAGATTATTGTGAGTTTTTGCATTGGAGCGCTGATGTACATAGGGTTTCTGATTATTGGGATGGAGTATGCCTCGCTTCTTGCTTTAGTAGCAGCTTTTACAAGCGTTGTTCCATACTTAGGACCGGCAATTGCAATCACACCTGCATTCATCATTGCGCTTGTTACATCACCGTTTATGGTGCTGAAATTAATTATTGTGTGGACAATTGTGCAATTAGTAGAAGGTAAGTTTATTTCCCCTCAAATCATGGGACGGAATCTGCATATTCACCCGATTACCATCATTTTCGTGATTCTGACTGCAGGAAATTTATTCGGAGTAGTCGGCATTATTCTTGCCGTGCCGGGTTATGCGGTATTAAAAGTGATTGTGACTCATCTGTTCGAATGGATGAAGATCCGCAGCAATATGTATGAACAAAGAGATCAAAAAAGCTGATGGTCGGGCATTTCTTCTTGAAGAAGGAGTGCTTTTTTTTAGTTCATAAACCCATTCAGACGCATATTAAGATGAAAACAGGGTAAATAAAATAGAGAAAGAAAAATTTACATATGAAAGGGAGTATGGACCATGTCAGAAGCATTGTTTACTACATCTGTTACTGCAGTAGGCGGAAGAGAAGGGAAAGTACACTCATCAAATGACGTCATCAACATGGATATTGCTATGCCGGGTTCGCCGCGAGCGGAAAAAATGCCTCAAGCTACAAATCCGGAGCAGCTGTTCGCAGCTGGTTACGCCGCATGTTTTGATGGGGCGCTGCAGCTTATGGCCAGAAATGAAAAAGTGAAATTTGAATCTGAGGTAACGGCTAATGTAAGCTTTCTAAAAGATGAGTCTGACGGCGGCTTCAAATTAGCCGTAAAACTAGACGTAAAAGGGACAGGCATTGAAAAAGGTCAATTAGAAGACCTTGTTCACAAGGCTCACGAGTTCTGCCCTTATTCTAAAGCAACAAGAGGGAATATTGATGTGACGCTTGAGGCGATTGTTTAAATAAGAGGTAAAAAGGTGTTTACCACAGGGTAAACACCTTTTGCTAGTTAAAGAGCATTCTTTCGGCTGTTTCTGAACCCTTTTGCCGCATCCACTATTGAATAGAGAATGACGATGGCAGCTGAAGCCCAGATCCATTTGGACCAAACCTCCTCATAATTATCAGGCTGTACTCCAATTAAACCCATCGACAGGCTGATAAAATCTTGATTGAAAAGCTCTGAATTCAGGAGCATGATGCAGTAAAAGCTGCAGAAAACGAGATTGCTGTGAGCATTGATCCAAGAGAGCCCTTTGTTCCATCTGCCTGAATAAAGCTTGTAGATTGCTATAAACATTTCTATTGCAAATATGACAGCAATGCCGGGGAGATACATTTTAAGAATATCTGCCTGAAATAGAGGGGCTGCAGTACCTTTTTTACATCTTCTTCGGAATAGTCCTCCGGCAGCATATCTTCAATATTTGAGCGCAGCTCAAGGGCAATATCTTCAGCGGGAAGCCTTCTTGTAACCTCATTAATATATAGATGAATCAGATTCACTGAATCATTCCTCCTCTAAAAGCTTTTTCATTTGAGTGGAAGTTCTTAGCCATTCCTCTTTTAGCTATTCGTACACCTCTTTTCCAAAATCGCTCAGTTTGTAATACTTTCTTGGTTGAGTCTCTGTCAGTTTCTCCCATTCACTTATAAGGAGTTCTTGTTTTTCCAGTCTGCGGAGTAAGGGGTAGAGAGTGCTTTGATCGATGAAAATGTTATTTTTTTCAAGAAACTGGACGAGAGAATATCCGTAATGAGGTGATTGAAGCTTGCTGAGGACTGCGATTGTAAGGGTTCCTCTTCTTAGTTCAGTGGTTAACGAGTTCAGTAATTCATTCATATGACACCTCCAATATAATAATAGTGTGCGACGTACAGTATTGTTAATAAAATAGTATCAAAATTTGGAAAATGGGCAATTCATTGACATGTATAATCAAATGAATTAAAATTATCTTGAATTCGAGATATTTATGAGAATAGGTTTTATATAGATGATTTGTGAGAAGATACAACTAAAAAAGGAGAGATTTTCAATGACTAAGAAAACAGCAGGCATTCACCATATTACGGCAATCGTTGGTCATCCCCAGGAAAATGCGGACTTTTATGCAGGAATTCTTGGTTTGAGACTGGTAAAGCAAACAATCAATTTTGATGATCCCGGCACGTATCATCTTTATTTTGGAGACGAAGCGGGTAAACCTGGAACGATTATTACGTTTTTTCCTTGGCATGATGCGTATCAGGGGAAAACCGGTGACGGTCAGGTTGGAGTCACTTCCTATGTTGTTCCAAAAGGTGCATTGAGCTTTTGGAAAGCAAGACTTGAAAAGATGAATGTATCATTTTCAAAAATGGAACGGTTCGGTGAGCAGTATCTGCTGTTTGATGATCCGCATGGTCTGCACCTTGAAATTGTTGAGCGGGAAAACGGAGAACCAAACACGTGGGAGTTTGGCGGGGTTACATCTGATGTTGCGATAAAAGGGTTTGGTGGAGCAACTCTCTTATCTGCCCAGCCTGAGAAAACGGCGGAACTGCTGGAAACCATCATGGGATTTGAAAAAATCGGCCAGGAAGGAGATTTTACCCGTTTTCGCTCAACAGGTGAGATTGGAAATGTGATTGATTTAAAAATGAGTCCAATCGGCCGCGGGAAAATGGGAGTCGGAACGGTGCATCATATTGCGTTCCGCGCAAAAAATGATGAGGATCAGCTTCAGTGGCAAAAGCATGTAGCTAACGGCGGATATCAAGTCACTCCTGTACAGGACCGTCAATATTTTAATGCGATCTATTTCAGAGAACACGGCGAAATCCTGTTTGAAATTGCGACAGATCCTCCGGGTTTTGCACATGATGAAGAGAAGCTTGGAGAAAAGCTGATGCTGCCAGAATGGTATGAGGCGCAAAGAGAAAAAATTAAAAAAGTACTTGCTCCATTTACAATTAGAGAGCTGTAAGGAGGAATGACAGTGCTGAGCATTAATCCAGCTGCCAATACAGAGAGGGAAAATTATAAGCTTTTAACAGGAAGCATTATTCCAAGACCGATTGCATTTATTACTTCACTTGCAGAAGACGGAACATTAAACGGGGCACCGTTCAGTTACTTTAACATTGTTTCCGCCAATCCTCCGATGATTTCAGTATCCGTTCAAAGGAGCGGGGGAATTCAAAAGGATACTGCCAGAAATATCAGAAGCCTGAAAGAATTTGCCGTTCACATTGTGGATGAGGGCAATGTTGAAAAAATCAATATCACGGCAGCCAGCCTCAAGCCGGACCAAAGTGAGGTAGAGTTAGCGCAATTAACGCCTGTTGAAAGCAGCAGGATTGCTGTACCGGGTATCAAAGAAGCCAAAGTGCGCATGGAATGTGTGCTGGAACAAGTGATTGAGCTCGGCGGGGACGATTTGCCAGGATGCGATTTGATCATCGGGAAAATTGTTCAATTTCATGTAGAAGACAGCATCTATGAAAAAGGAAGAATTGATCCTGATGGACTTGGCGCTGTCAGCAGACTTGCGGGAAATGATTACGCAAAAGTCGGAGAATTATTTTCAATTGAACGGCCAATATGAAAAACGGACCAAATACTGGTCCGTTTTTGTGTTGGCAAATACCTTGATTTAGGCGGATAAACAGAAAAAAAGCCAGCTCATAAAAATAAAACCATATGATCCTCATCATAATAAATGCCATCAGCTTTCAGCGCTCTTTTTTCATGCCCATAAACAGTGAAGCCAAATGATGTGTACAGCTCCTTTGCTGACTGGTTTGTGCTCACAACAGATAACTGAAGCTGCTCTGTATCCTCAAGCGCCTGTGCTTTTATTACTACTTCAGACATCAGCTTTTTTCCGATGCCGCTTCCCCGGTAAGAAGGAGAGACATACATCGCGAAAATGGAAGCTTTATGCATAAGCTTTACCTTCGTTTCTTTTACTAATGTGACGACACCGGCAAGTTCGTTATTTTTAAAAGCGCCAAATGTAAAAGCTGTATCTGATTCAAGTCTCGATTTGAAAAGATCAATCGGATAAAGTTGTTCTTCCTCGTAGCTTGATCCAAATGCTTCAGGATTGTTTTTTAAGCCTTCCAGACGAATGTTCCGGTAAAGGTTTGCGTCATGTCTGTTCAAGTGTCGGATGTTCATGGGCACCTCCAGAATTGTTTTCTTATAGTTTACTGGTCAGTAAGCGTTTGTACCAATCTTTTTATTGTTGGCAACAGTACATATGACAAAGTTGGGTTTTCTTTAAATTGTAGGGAGAAGGGATGAGTCGTAAGATAGAGATATAAAGTTTAAACGCTTTCAATTCAGCGGGGAGGTTAACGATATGTCAAACCAAAACAATTCAGATATAAAGGTTCGCATTCAGCGCTTTGGAAGTCACTTAAGCGGAATGATTATGCCGAACATTGCAGCATTCATCGCTTGGGGGCTGATCACAGCTCTATTTATTCCAACAGGCTGGTGGCCAAATAAGGAATTGGCAGAGCTTGTAGGACCGATGATCACTTATCTCCTGCCATTGCTGATCGGATTTACCGGCGGTCGCATGGTTTATGATCTGCGCGGGGGTGTCGTTGGTGCAACGGCAACTATGGGGGTAATCGTAGGTTCAGAAATACCGATGTTCTTGGGAGCCATGATTATGGGTCCTCTTGGCGGGTATTTAATTAAGAAAGTGGACCAGATGTTCAAGGATAAGGTCCGATCTGGTTTTGAAATGCTTTACAATAATTTTTCAGCAGGGATTTTAGCGGGTCTGTTAACAATTGTGGCTTTTAAAGCCATTGGACCACTGGTTTCAGGATTAACGAATATTCTTATCGGCGGAGTAGAAGCGATCGTTTCGGCAGGTCTCCTGCCGCTTGCAAGTGTTTTTGTAGAGCCGGCTAAGGTATTGTTTTTAAACAACGCCATCAACCACGGTATTTTCAGCCCGATTGGCATTGAGCAGGCATCCAAAGCAGGCAAATCAATCTTATTCCTGATTGAATCCAACCCTGGACCAGGACTTGGCATTTTGCTTGCCTATATGGTTTTTGGAAAAGGCAATGCGAAACAGTCTTCACCTGGTGCAGCGATCATTCATTTCTTTGGGGGAATTCACGAAATCTACTTCCCTTACATTTTGATGAAGCCATTGTTAATCTTAGCGGCTATTGCCGGAGGAGCAAGCGGTGTCATGACGTTCATGCTGTTTGATGCAGGACTTGTAGCCACTCCTTCTCCAGGAAGCATCTTTGCTCTATTGGCAATGACACCAAGAGGGAACTTTGCAGGTGTGATTTTAGGGGTAGTGGTTGCTGCAGCGATTTCATTCTTAGTAGCAAGTGTCATTTTGAAATCATCAAAATCATCTGATGACGAGAGCATTGAAGCAGCAACAGAGAAGATGCAGCAAATGAAAGGAAAGAAAAGCAGTGTTGCAGACTCACTAGTTGCCGAAAAGAAATCATCTGCAGTAAACGATTATCAAAATGTGCAAAAAGTTGTCTTCGCATGTGATGCAGGCATGGGTTCAAGTGCAATGGGTGCCTCTGTTCTGAAAAATAAAATGAAAAAAGCAGAGCTTGATGTTGATGTGACAAATACAGCAATTGCCCAGCTGCCAAATGATGCAGATGTGGTCATTACCCATAAGGATTTAACAAGCCGTGCAAAAGAAAAATTGCCTAATGCGATTCACCTTTCTGTAGACAATTTCTTAAACAGTCCGGTTTATGAAAAACTGGTTGGAGATCTGAAGGATGCTGAACAGCCGGAGACAGCTGAATCTCAAACCGTACAAACACCTGGTAAAAATATTGAGAAGGTCATCTTCGCATGTGATGCAGGAATGGGATCAAGTGCAATGGGAGCTTCTGTATTAAAAAATAAGTTCAAAAAAGCAGATCTTGATATTCATGTGGCAAACTCGGCGATAAATAATTTGCCAAGTGATGCGGATATTATAATTACGCATAAAGACTTAACGGACCGTGCAAAGGCTAAAGTCCCTCAAGCTGAACATCTTTCAGTTGATAACTTTTTAAACAGCCCTAAATATGATGAACTGGTTCAGCGATTAAAGAAGTAATCCGTTTGCTTAGATAAGCAGGGATGGTGATGAATGTGTATATTACGGCCAGAGAACGGGATATTTTAAAGCAGCTTTTTGAACATCCTGATTTCATTACGGTTCACAAGATTGCTCTGGATGTCGGGGTGAGTTCAAGAACCATTCACCGAGAAATGAAAAAGCTTGAAGATACGCTTTTGAATTACCGGATTGTGATCGAGAAGAAGACAGGGCAAGGAGTGAAGCTGACTGGTCTAAAGGAAGATATAGACCGGCTGCGGAGTGACTTGTCCTCGCAGTCTTCCTATGACTATCTTCAAGATGAGCGGGTGTATTTGCTGATTAGCGAATTGATTCAATCCAGGGAGCAAATGAAGCTCTATGCGCTTGCGTCAAAGCTGCTTGTTTCTGCAGCAACCATCAGTCATGATTTAGACCGGGTGGAGGAAAAAATCAAACCTTATCAGCTTGAATTAATAAGAAAAAGAGGATTTGGGGTTCAGCTTACAGGGGAAGAAACAGCAAAAAGAAGATTGCTTGAAGCGCTGTTGCTTGAGACGATTGATGAGCAGGATTTCATTCAGGTTATTGAGAAGGATCCTTTAAGGGAGCCTGAAAGCCAGACGTATTTAGGCTTTTTAAAAAGCTGTGATCTTAATAAGGCAGATGATGCATTGAAGCCAATCATCGAAATGATGCCCTATGAAATGGCGGATAACGCTTATTTTTCCCTATTGATTCATTTAAGTGTTGCAGTGAAAAGGCTGACGCAGCAAGAACCAGTGTCCTTCGTAAAAAGTGATGTGCAGGATGTGCTTCAATCTGATGAATTTCAAATGGCAGCACGGATCGGGGAGCAAGTAACGAAAGAGTTCAGCGTCTCTCTTCCAGAAGAGGAAATCACGCAGATTGCCGTTCATCTTCGAAGAGCGAGAAGACAGAATGAAGATTTCAACTTTGAACAAAGGAATTCTTTAATCTCCCTGCATGTGAAGCAGCTGATTGAATATGTTGCGGATGAACTCGGCACTCCGCTTAGAAACAATCAATCTCTTTACAATGGACTGATTTCACATCTTGAACCGGCTTATTACCGGATGAAAGACGGGATCTACACACATAACCCGTTTGCCAAAGAAACAAAGGAGAACTATCAGAAGCTCTATGAGGCTGTAAAAAAAGGACTGGAGCTCGTTTTTCCTTCGCTTGTCTTTCCAGATGATGAAACGGCTTTTGTCGTTTTGCACTTTGGTTCAAGCCTTGAGGAAAGAAGACAGGTCTTTTCATATAAAGCATTAATCGTCTGTTCAAGCGGAATTGGCTCCTCCAAGATGCTTGCAACAAGGATACACAAAGAAATACCTGAAATTACGGAAACAGCTTTATCATCGCTGATTGGCTTAAAAAAACTGAATTTGGAAGACTTTGATTTAATCATTTCAACCGTCAGTTTGCCGCTTGATTCTTCTGATTATATTCAGGTCGGACCGCTGCTCTCGGATCATGAAGCTGAAAAAATCCGCGAACGATTAAAAAGCACGCCCAAATCTAAAAAGATGACCAAACATCCAAGCTATGCAGAGGCTTTAGGCGACGTCAACCTGCTTGAAAAAATTGAAGTCTTTGATGAAGCAGCAAAAACCGTTAAAGAGATTCTCAGACATTTCAGAGTCTACCATTTTTCGAATCATGGCAGCCACCGGGACGTTTTATTTTCAGCAGCAGAGGTATTGAAGGAACAGGGTCTCATTACAGATTCGGAAACACTGACATCCGAGCTTTTAAAGAGAGAGGAGCTTGGGGGGGTTGGTATTCCGGACTCTTCGGCGGCACTTTATCATTGCCGGGATGCCTGCAATGTTAAGCCGGTTTTCGTTATTTTCAACCTTGAACATCCTTATAAAGTTCCTGGAATGGATAACGGAGAAATTGACATGAAGACCCTTGCGCTGCTGCTTGCGCCAAATGATTTTTCTCATACAGGGCTTGAGGTTTTAAGCCTGATCAGTGCGACATTGATCGAAACAGAAGAAAACCTTCAGCTTTTTCAATCAGGCAATGGAACAAAAATGACAGCCGTATTAAATGAAACTTTTCACAAATGGCTTGCACAAAAATTTATAAAATAGGAGAGTCGACAATGAAAAAAATACTGGACGAGGCAAATATCCTCCTAAATCAAATAATTGGATCAAAAGAAGAAGCGATTCGTTTAACTGGAAAACTGCTGGTTGAGAACGGATATGTAAATGAAGACTATATAGAGAAAATGCTTCAGCGTGAAGAGTTATCAACAACTTATATGGGAAATGGCGTTGCGATTCCGCATGGCACGGAAGATGCTAAAAAAGAAGTTAATTACTCTGGAATCTCGATTGTTCAAGTTCCTGAAGGCGTAGACTTCGGTACTGGAGAACATGCGAAAATTCTGTTTGGAATTGCCGGCAAGGACGGGGAGCATCTAGAGCTTCTTTCTCAAATTGCGATTCTGTGCTCAGAAGAAGAAAATGTTCAAAAAATGCTTGAAGTTAGCTCAAAACAAGAGCTGATCGCTTTATTTGAAGAGGGGAATTAAGATGATTGCCGTACATTTTGGAGCAGGAAATATCGGCCGCGGATTTATTGGAGCTTTGCTTAGCGGAGCAGGGTATGAAGTTTATTTTGCTGATATCAATAAAGAAGTTATTGACGCTTTAAATGAAAAAGGAAAGTATGAGGTCAGATTAGCTTCTGATGAAAATGATTCCTTTATTGTTTCAGGCGTAAAAGGAATCAACAGCAATGAGAATGCAGAAGAAGTCATTGCGAAGATTGCAGAAGCAGACTTGATTACAACGGCAGTGGGACCAAACATACTGAAGTTTGTTGCAAAAACAATCGCTCTTGGCCTCAAAGAGAAAAAGACAGAAGCCAATGTGATTGCCTGTGAAAATATGATTGGCGGTACGGATCATTTAAAGAGTGAAATCTTTAAACATCTAAATGAAGAAGAGCAGCACTCCGTTTCAGAATGGATTGGCTTCCCTAATTCTGCCGTTGACCGTATCGTGCCTATTCAGGAAAACACAGATCTTCTGAGTGTATCAGTAGAACCTTTCTTTGAATGGGTGATTGAGCAATCAAAGGTAAAGGGAAATATGCCTTCCATTCAAGGAGTCACTTACGTTGATGATTTGATTCCTTATATTGAGCGCAAGCTTTTCACTGTAAATACAGGTCATGCTGTGACAGCATATGCCGGGTATCAAAAGGGACTGGCTACCGTTAAGGAAGCCATTGAAGATCCAGAGGTTCGAAGTCTCGTTGAAGGTGCTCTGAGTGAGACAAGCACGCTGCTTGTAAAAGAGTACGGTTTTGACGAGGGAGAGCATTTGAACTATGTGAAAAAAATCATCGAGAGATTTGAAAATAAACACATTTCTGATGAAGTCACTCGAGTCGGACGATCACCTAAACGCAAGTTAGGCTTTGATGACCGTCTTGTAGCACCTGCACGAAGGCTGCTTGAAAAAGGAATCACACCTGATGATCTTGCAGCTGGAATTGCAGCAGGTCTGAAATATGACTTTGACAAAGATGAAGAAGCGGTTGAAATTCAGCAGCTGATTCAGGATAAGGGGATTTCGGGTGCATTGCAGGAGGTTTCACAGCTTCCTGAAAATCATCCGCTGATCAGCCTTGTTGAAGAGAAATATCATAAGCTCTAAAGTAAAAAGCCTATCATTGTCTGACAATGATAGGCTTTTTAACCATACATTTTCTGATGCTCTTTCTTTAATTCCAAATATTCCTCGTCTTCTCTCACGGCAATCCACATTTCTTTAAAAATGGCAGCAGACTTTGCTTTTTCCTCGTCAATTTCCCGTTTATGAATGTTTCCATCTTCTTTATACTTACGTCCGCCTTTATAATTGGCATATCTTCTTGCGCGTGTATATCCCATCTGCAGAAACTTCCGCGCCATGTCCATACCGACAAAGTCATCGTTATCTTTGTATTCCAGAAAAAGATGATAAATCTTTTCCGAGGATTCCTTTGCGATCTCAGGCGTTTTAAAGCGCCAATGAGGCAAGATTTCGCTTTTGTAAGGCTCTACAAGCAGGACTCCCTGTTCGCCTCTGCCCACGCGGTACTTCTCTGGATTCTTTCGGAAATCCGTGTTTTCAAAGTCCTCATCATAATTAAATGCCACACGAATCACCTCTCTTTCTTACCATACCCTCGGTGATAAAAAAGGGAAACCGCTGAATGTGCTGGAAAAGATATTTATTTCATGAAGATTGATGCGGCTCCCATTCCAGCCAAAACAATGAATACTCCAGTTAGAATGGCAGTTGAAATGCTGACCTTCTGTTTCCTTCGGGGAATGCCGAGCTTCCGTCTTACAAGCAGGCCAGTTATGAAATTGCTGACATAATAAGGACACAGTACGCCTAACAGGTACAGCCAGAAGAGCGGGTTTAAGACAAAAAAGATAAACATCATAACAATCCATAATAAGACCGCTGATTTTCTTCTCAAAAAGGAATTCACCTGTACAATACGCAGGAAGAATGTATGAATGGGATAGGCTGTTTTCAATAATTCCATGTATTGCTCTCTGTATGCTTCTTCCTCAGGCTCGATTTCGGCAGCAAGCCGGCTCAGCTCTCTGGCCTGCTTGTAGTCGCCGCGATTAAAAGCAGTACCAGCCAAGGAATAGAAGACATGCGGATCATTCTCATTTTTTTCTAAGGCAATGCGTTCGAATTCTCTGGATTCTTTTTTCTTGTTGGCAAGTAGAAGGAAGTCACTGTAAGCTGCAAGGTAAACAGGATCTTCGCTCTCATGCGCAAGAGCGCTCTCCATCAGCTTAAGGGACTCCTTGATCTTGTTTTTTTGAAAAGCTCTCATGGCTTTTAAATAATAATAATGTGCTGTGTCCGGATACAATCGCAATGCGTCTTCAACCGCAAGATCGAAAGCCTTCAAATCACCGGTCTGATAATATGAACTGACGAGCAGGAAGTTGCCTGTGTAGTCCTCAGGGTCTTTTTTTAATGCTTCTTTTGAATAGTAAATTGATGATTCAAAGTCTTCTTTATGAGAATAAACGTGTGCAAGGATTGAATAAGATTGGGCAATTTCAGGGTCTAATGAGATGAGGTTCTGTGCTTCTTCAATCGCTTCATCGTATCTTCTCCAGTCTCTGAGCTTTTGAATACGGCCCAAATGAAGATGAAAATTCATCATAGCCTACCTGATTCCGTGTGTCTTCATATAGTTAAGCACATTCTTGTAATCTTTATTTGTATCGCTGAAGGTAGCGTAATTTTTTGCGGTGGCAAACCATTCAAGGGTCGTGGGACTCCGATCTTTGGCTGACTTCATCAAATCGGTATTGGACATTGGCTGAAGGGTGCCCTGTTCAAGAGAACGCTCAATCGCTTTGGATATGGCATCGTCGATTACCTGCGTTAAATCAGCCCCTGAGAAATGGCTGGTAAGCTTTGCGATTTTAGACAGATCAAGCTTATCCTGCGGCTTATCTTTTGTTTTGATGGAAAGAATCAGCTCACGTTCCTCTTCAGACGGAGGCGGAATAAACAGCAGCGAATTGAATCTTCCTGGACGGCGAAGGGCAGGATCAAGGTACCAAGGGGTGTTAGTGGCGCCGATAATATACACCTGATCGTTGAAAGACTGGAGGCCGTCAAGCTCAACTAAAAGCTGATTGACAAGCACACGGTCATGGTGCTGGCTCATGCGGTGACGATTGCCTCCGAGCGCATCCAATTCATCGATAAACAGGACGCACGGTTTTTGCTCACGTGCTTTTTCAAAAATATCATGGAGATTGTGCTCGCTTTGTCCTACATACATAGAGAGAATGGCCTGCAGCTCCAAGTGAATGAAGCTTGCATCAATTTCACCGGCAATCGCTTTAGCAAGGAAAGTCTTTCCGCATCCCGGAGGACCATACAGCAGCAAGCTTCCTCCGCCTGTTTTTCCGTATGCCTGAAAAAACTCAGGAGATTGGATGGGCATGATAAAGTCCATGCGGATCCGCTTTTTAACGTCTTCCAGCCCCCCGACATCTTCGAACGTTTCCTTAGGCTGCAGCGTTTCAATTAAACTGTTTTTGTCCTTATCAAACTGAATGACTTTTAAGTTTTTCCGTCTCTTTTCATCTCCAGAGCTCATGAGATCCCTCCTATAAAACATTCCTCTTTGATACTAGCAAAATATGAAAGTTTTTCCAACAGTTAAAAAGGGAGAAGAAGGAATGCTTAAAAAACACAAGCCGCCTTTATTTGACATCCCAAATCAGAGCGTGTATATTGTAAGTATAGAAAATATCTCGAATTCAAGATAATATTTGGAGGGATAAACATGCAGCCGTTAAAAGGGATTCACCATGTATCAGCCATCACAGCTAAAGCGCCTGAAAATTACAAGTTTTATACAAAAACGTTAGGCTTAAGATTAATAAAGAAAACCGTAAACCAGGATGATGTATCTGTTTATCATCTATTTTATGGAGATGAGAAGGGAAATCCGGGGACGGAGCTTACCTTCTTTGAAATTCCAAATGCAGGGCGCGTACATGAAGGGGTCAACAGTATATCTTCAACATCCCTGCGTGTGAGAAATGACGATGCGCTGAGTTTTTGGAAAAAAAGATTTGAAGAACACAATGTGGAACATGGTGAGATTGTTCAAGCGGGAAACCGCCAGACGTTGTCATTCAGGGACTTTGAAGGACAGCGCCTGATCTTGGTTTCTGATGAAAAGAACGCTGGAGTTGCTGGAGGGCAGCCTTGGGATAAAAGTCCGGTTCCAGCTGAATTTGCCATCATTGGCCTTGGACCTGTTAAGTTAACAGTAGCAGTGCCTGAGAGAACGATTGAAATTTTAACAGACATTCTAGGCTTTAGAGCAAAAGGAAGCTATCCATCTGACGTGCCCGGACAGCCTGATATTTTAGTGTTTGAAACTGGCGAAGGAGGATCAGGAGCAGAGGTTCACATTGAAGAACGCCTCGATCTGCCTCAGGAACGTCTTGGCCGCGGCGGCGTCCATCATGTGGCATTCCGTGTGGACAATGAAGAAGAAATGCATAAATGGATTGAAAAACTCAAATCTGAGAGAATTCCAAGCTCAGGATTTGTAGACCGTTTTTACTTCCGTTCCCTTTACTTCAGAGAGCCGAATGGCATCCTGTTCGAGCTTGCAACAGATGGACCTGGATTTGATACAGATGAGGAACTGAATCATTTAGGCGAATCACTTGCCCTTCCCCCATTCCTTGAAAATCGCCGTGCGGAAATTGAGGCGAAATTAAAGCCTTTGAATACGAAGTTGAACTAAAAAAAGCTGATCCGGGTGACGGATCAGCTTTTTGTTTTTATTTTGGGCTTGAAAAAAATCGGCGTGGTGAAACCTCGGTTTTAATCATCGATATCGGGTTTATATCAGTGGAACCAGGGTGACTATCAGTAAACACTCCATTTTTATGTGTAAACCAATCCGTCTTTTAATCTGAAATTCACCAGCGGCAAGCGGTTCAAGATTGAAACTGCGCCTCATAAAGCCTGCGGTACCCTTTCCCTTCTGCCATCAGTTCATCATGTGAACCCTGTTCAGCAATGCCTTCTTTATTGACCACAATGATTCTGTCTGCGTTTTTGATCGTTGCGAGTCTGTGGGCAATGACAAGCGTTGTCCTGCCTGCAGACAGCTTGGCCAGAGATTCCTGAATGGCTTTTTCCGTCTCGGTATCAAGGGCGGAGGTAGCTTCATCAAGGATAAGGATCGGAGGATTCTTAAGGAACATTCTTGCAATGGACAAGCGCTGTTTTTGCCCGCCGGATAATTTGACGCCCCGCTCTCCAATGACCGTATCAAGTCCGTTCGGAAGAGAATAGATCAGTTCTTCTAACTGTGCATGCTTCGCTGCCTGCCAAATGTCTTGTTCTGTTGCATCAAGCTTGCCGTAAGCAATATTTTCTCTCATCGTTCCGGAAAAAAGGAACACATCCTGCTGGACAATGCCGATTTGCCTGCGCAGAGAGTGCAGCGTCAAGTCGCGGATATCCGTGCCATCAATCGTAATTCGTCCATCGCTTACTTCATAAAAACGGGGAAGAAGACTGCATAATGTCGTTTTCCCGGCGCCGGATGGACCTACAAATGCAATCGTCTCGCCTGCATGGATGGTTAAATTAATATCATTTAATACATTGTCCTCATTCTGATACCCAAAGGATACACCTTCATACCGGATATCCCCTGTTAACGACCCAGCGTCAGCTGCATCCGGTTTATCTTCAATGTCAGGCTCAGTATCAATCAGTTCAATATAACGCCTAAAGCCTGCAATTCCTTTCGGATAGCTTTCGATGATGGCGTTGATTTTTTCAATCGGACGGAAAAGAACATTGGTTAACAGGACAAAACCGATGAATTCACCGTAGGAAAGCTCATTTTGAATCACGAACCATGTGCCGCACACTAAGACGAAAAGGGTGACGAGCCTCATCAGGAAATAGCTGATAGATAAATTCATGGCCATAATTTTATAAGCAAGCAATTTTGACAAACGGAAGCGCAGGTTGTTTTCCTGAAACTGAGCTTTCTCGAATCTTTCATTCCCGAAAGCCTGTACAACGCGGATTCCGCTGACGTTGTTTTCAACACGCGCGCTGAAATCGGCAACGTCTGTATAGAGCTGATGAATCGCGCCTGTCATTTTATTATTAAAATAAATGGCAAGGAAAAGCAGGAATGGAATCACCAAAAACGTAAGCAAAGCAAGTTTTACGTTAATGACCATCATCACAGAAAAGGCGCCTATTAACGTCATCACGGCAATAAATAAATCCTCTGGGCCATGATGGGCAAGTTCTCCGATTTCCATTAAATCATTTGTCAGGCGTGAAATTAAATGACCGGTTTTCGTATTATCAAAAAAGCGGAAGGAAAGCTTTTGAATATGCTCAAACAGCTTTTTGCGCATATCAGTCTCAATGTTGATCCCAAGCATGTGCCCCCAGTAGGTGACGACATATTGAAGGACTGTGTTTAATATGTACAGCAAAAGCAATCCTGCGCACGCCCAGATAATCAGGTTCCAGTCTCCGCCTGGAAGGAGACGGTCAATAAAGGCATTAACGACAAGCGGGAAGCCGAGCTCGAGAAGTCCGGCAATCACCGCACATGAAAAATCAATCAAAAATAACCCTTTATAAGGGCGGTAATAGGTGAAAAAACGCTTCAGCATGCGACCACTCTTTCCATTTCCATTTTCTATGATAAGTATAGCGACTGGACCCCTGTAAAAACAATGAAATTTTTATCTTATGGCACCTGGTCTTAATTAAACGTTTGTTTAATAAATATAAAAAGGGTTTAAGCGGTTGTTTGCAGGGTATTTAATGAGGTATGAATGTTTTCTCACAATCTCTCAAGGAGTGAAAAGATGATAACGAAACCTAAGTTCCTTTTAGAAAAAGAAGATATGACAAACCCTGAGATTGTCCCTGAATGGCTTATTCGGGAATATAAAAATTTTCATAATGTCGTAACAGATAAAACCTTTCCATGTTATTTCGGGATGGCAGCCGAAAAAAAGGGAGAGCTCAGATATGCATACGTTTCAAAGAAAGACTGGTCAAATCTGCCTGAAGCTCTGATTGCTTTCAAGCAATTATTTGATGATGCACCTAGACTGATCCGCCACGGATTATTTGTTTTCGTTGAACCGGAGGAAGACGAAAAATCAATTCCTTATTACCGGGAGTACTTCTGGAATGTTCTTCAATATCTCCATGATCATGACAAGGAACCGTGGCCGGAAGATTACCCTCATGATCCGGATCATCATCTGTGGGCTTTTTCTTTCGCAAATGAGCCGTACTTTGTTTTTGGAAACGCTCCAGCCTATAAACAGCGGAAAACGAGAGATTTGGGAAACAGCTTAGTGCTTGGTTTTCAGCCCCGCCGCATTTTTGAAGGACTAGAAGGAACCTCAGAAGGAGGAAGCATGTCCCGCGAAAAAGTGAGAGAGCGCGTGGAGAAGTGGGATCAGCTTCCGAAGCATCCTAATATCAGCCATTACGGAGACCCTGATCACAGGGAGTGGAAGCAATATTTTATCGGGGATGACATCGAGCCGATCGAGGGGAAATGTCCATTCAATCACGGAAACATGAATAAATAAAAGACAGCTGCTTGTTGATCAAGCAGCTTTTTTGTATGCACTTATTTATAATTCTTAATATCTTTTAAAAGCACCCAGCAGACAAGTCCGATTACAAATAGCGAGAGACCGCAAACAAAGAGGACCCGTCCTCCGCCAAACTCATCTGTGAAAAAGGAAGCAACAGCTAATCCTGCCGGCGGCAGAACACTTGTGAGTGCCCCAATCATTCCGAATACTCTGCCCTGAAGATCACTTGAGACTTCTATTCTAAGAATGACATTTACCAGCAGTGTACAAAAAGAAAACATGAAGCCAACCAATAGAATAAGCGGTATGCTCCAAGCAGCGGAGTTTATCCCTCCAAGCAGCATGTAAAGCGGTCCAAGTCCGATCATGCTGGTGATAATGAGGACACCGCGGTGCACCAGTTTTTTCCCTAGTAACATAATGAGTCCGGCACCTGCCATGTATCCAAGCGGAATGCTCGCTTCAATCAGTCCGAACTCGATCGGGCTTGCTTTCCATTCTTTGATTGCCATGACCTGAATAATCATAAGAGTGGTTGTGAAAAACAAGATAAGAGTAGGAGAGAGGATTGTAATGGCTCTTGCAAACGGCTCTTTCCATATATAAGTCAAACCAGTGATAAAATCCTGCTTGAATGTAGTCCTTGCTGCAAACGATGCCCTATGTTCAGGGAAATCCTTTACGATGACGACTAGAATGACTGATAAAAGAAACATTAAAGCATCGATTAAAATAGCGGTTACCCCGCCAAAAGCAGCCACGATGACTCCGCCAGCTGCAAACCCGAGTGTTCTCGCAATATTGTCTGCAAGACTCATGGCTCCTGTAGCGGTTTGGATGTTTTCCTTCCCGACTACATCGATGAGAGAGGCGTTAAATGCCGGAGCTTTGAATAACCCCGATAACGCAGTTAAAGCGGTTAAAAGAATGATGACCCAAAAAGGAGTCTGCACAGAAATCGCAGCGGCAAGCCCGACGACGAGCCCGCAACGGATCATGTCAGCGATCCACATCATTTTTTTCCGGTTCATCCGGTCTGCTGCAGTCCCTGCAATGGAGGCAAAACATGTGCTGACGAGGAGATGAGTAATTAAAATCGCTGACATCAATGTCGCACTGTCATACGTCTTCAGCACCCAAATATTCAAGGCAATCGTGTGAAAGGTGCCTCCAAAAATCGAGAGCGTGTATGCTGCAAAAAGAGATAAAAATGTACGGTTGCGCCACAAGCTTAACGGCTTCCCAACTATTGAATCTAACTGAACGGACTGGGGACTTTCCAAGGCAGTCACCTCCTTTGCTTAATCGTTTAAGTATACACATTTGTATAAATATGGAATAAATTTTAAAAAGCAACTTAAACGTTTAAGTTAAGTTTACGTTCAACCTGCAATCCTGTCAATACAGCAAATTATCTTTCCGAGAGAGTTTAACAAACTGTGTTTGGTGATAAAGATAAGAACAAGACGAATCCGTAAGAGGTGTCAGACATGTTTTCAGCATTCACAAAAAATTTCAGCAAGCCAAAAGGTTTTTTTGGAATCATTGCCGGCAAAATTATGGCACTTGAAAATCAAACGATCAATAAATGGACGATTTCAAAATTACGCATTAAGCGGGGTAATCATATTTTAGAAATTGGTTTTGGCCCTGGTTACAGTATGGGCTATATGCTTAAGAACTACCGAGGAATTAAGATTGATGGCGTGGATGTTTCAGAAACAATGAAAGAACAGGCTGAGAAGCAATTTGCATCTGACATTGAAGAAGGGAGAGTAAAGCTCATGAAAGCTGACGCAGAGAAGGTTCAATTATCGGAGCGTACCTATGACCGGATCCTTTCCGTTAATAACTACACCATTTGGAATGATCCCCGCGCAGGACTGGAGAACATCACAAGATCTTTAAAGCCGGGCGGAGTAATCGCCATCACGATGCAGCCAAGGGAAGAGGATGCAAGTGCAGAAAAGACAAGAATGTTCGGCCGCCAAATCCACGATGACATGCTTGCATGCGGGTATGAAAATATAAAAGTCTCGTATAAAAAAGTCCGTCCTGAGCTTACGGTTTGTGTAACTGCCAGAAAAAAGACGACTCAGGTTTAAGATAACTTTAAGATAAGAGGTTCATCCATCCTTGTTATAATGGAAAAGGAAAAATAAGGATGGTGATTGTGTGATAAACCGCAATAATATCGGTATGATTCTCTTTTTGACTGCCTGTGTCATTGGGTTATGCTATGTATTTATCTTTAAAGATACATCCTATGGAATCTACATCAGAAGGTTTGCCAGTATCCTCGGGTTGGCAGGCTGTCTGCTCATACCGGGAACGATAAACAAAGGAGTGGAAAAAAGTGAACGTTAAAACATACATGTTCAAGGACGACGGCAGCATCCCCAATAACCCGAACCTGCCTCTTCTCATTTACGAAGGAGCCTTTCCATCAACAGAACAGTTCGAGTCAACGATTCTTGAGCACGGCTGGACGGGAACATGGGTAGACGGTGTATATGACTACCATCATTATCACAGCACCTCCCATGAAGTATTAGGGGTAGTCAGCGGAACAGCCGAAATCCTTTTCGGCGGGGAAAATGGGACGGCCGTTTCGGTTAAACAAGGAGATGTCGCAGTTATTCCGGCGGGCGTTGGACATAAATGCATTGGAAAAAGCTCGGATTTTCAAGTGATGGGAGCCTATCCAGACGATCAGGAAATGGATATGTGCACCGGTAAGAAAGAAGAGCGGCCGCAGGCATTAAATCGTATTCAAAACGTACCGTTGCCTGAAAACGATCCTTTATTAGGCAAAGGCGGACCAATGTTTGATTATTGGAAGTGAAAGCAGGCTCGTTGTCCTGCTTTACATTCCATATTAATTGACAGGTAATCCTATCATTATGTATTATATGTTTATAAGATTAAACACATAAACACTTTAAGAGGTGGTAAAATAAATGACTGCAGAAGAACAAATACAAGCTCTTCTCTCCAATCAAAGAGCCTACTTTTTAAAAGGATACACTAGAAGTGTGCAGGGAAGATATGATCAGCTCGGCAAGCTTCGTCTAGCTATAAAGGAAAAGGAACGTGCGATCATGGATGCATTGAACAAGGATTTAAACAAATCCGAGTTCGAAGCCTATTCAACCGAGATCGGCATCCTTCTCGAGGAGATTTCTTTCTCTCAAAAGAATCTTAAAAAATGGGCTGCTCCTAAAAAGGTGAAAACAGCCATGACCCACATTGGTACAACTGGGAAAATTGTTCCGGAGCCTTTTGGAACAGCCCTTATTATTGCGCCTTGGAATTATCCGTTTCAGCTCGCAATATCTCCGCTTGTTGGCGCGATTGCCGCAGGAAACACAGCGATTCTGAAACCGTCTGAATTTGCACCGAATGTATCAAAGCTTCTGAAAAACCTGGTAGAAGAAATCTTTCCTGCAGAACTTGTCGCAGTGGTTGAAGGCGGTATTGAAACGAATCAACTGCTGCTCGCTGAGAAATTCGATACGATTTTCTTTACAGGAAGTGTGCCCGTCGGAAAAATCGTGATGGAGGCAGCATCCAAGCACCTTACACCGGTCACATTGGAGCTTGGCGGAAAAAGCCCGTGTATTATCCATAAAGATGCTGATTTGAAGCTCTCTGCAAAAAGAATTGCCTTCGGAAAATTTACGAATGCGGGTCAAACCTGCATCGCACCAGATTATCTGCTTGTTCACAGTGACGTAAAGAAAGAATTTTTATCGCTGCTTCAAGCTGAAATAACGGAAATGTTCAGTGAGAATCCGCTTTTGAATGAAAATTACAGCAGGATGATCAGTGAGAAGCACTTCAATCGATTAACGGAATTCTTCTCAGACGGTAAGGCAATTTTAGGCGGAACAGCCGATCGTGATTCTTTGAAAATTGCTCCAACGATTTTAGATGAGGTAAAAGCAGATGCAGCTGTTATGCAGGAAGAGATCTTCGGTCCGATTTTACCGGTTATGGAATATGCCGATTTAGATGAGGCCATTACCTTTATTCAAGTTCGCCCTAAACCACTTGCTCTTTACCTGTTTACTTCAAGTAAACAGACGGAGCAGCAGGTCATTGAACAAGTTTCCTTTGGCGGCGGATGCATAAACGATACGCTCATGCACATTGCAACCCCGCATCTTCCATTTGGGGGAGTAGGGGAAAGCGGGATGGGCAATTATCATGGCAAGTACAGCTTTGAAGCCTTTTCTCATTACAAAAGTGTTCTCCATCAAACAACAAAATTTGATTTCAGCTTCAGATATCCTAACGCAAAAAACGGACTGAAATTGATAAGAAGGTTGCTTAAATAAAAGAAAGCAGCGGACTGTTCAAGGTTCGCTGCTTTTTTAGCAAAGAAAAAAGTGATTACTCACTTTACAAAAGAATATATATAGCTTAAGGTATAAATGAGTGATTACTCACTTTTATTTAGGAGGTTTTCATATGAGTGAAATGAGCATCGTACTCCAATCAGTTTCAAAATCATTCGGTAAAAAAGAAGTGATAAAGAATGTTTCATTTTCAGTAGGAAAAGGGGAAATCTTTGGCCTGCTGGGACCTTCAGGGTCAGGAAAAACAACGTTAATTAAAATGATAGTTGGCATTGAAGAAGCAAGCACGGGGGAAGCAAACGTGTTAGGGGTGAAAATGCCGGACTTAAAATCTCTGAAAAATATCGGATTCATGGCACAGTCAGATGCTCTTTACGGAGAGCTTACCGGAAAAGAAAATATCGCTTTTTTTGCCGCTCTCAGCGGTCTAAAAGGAAAGAAGAAAAAAGAGAGAATTCAGTATGTGATGGATCTTGTTAACCTTTCTGAACATGCATCTAAACGGACAGGAGATTATTCAGGGGGAATGAAGCGCCGTCTGTCGCTTGCGATTGCCATGCTTCATGAACCGCAGATCCTTGTGCTTGATGAGCCGACGGTGGGGATTGATCCAATCCTGCGCCAGTCGATTTGGGAGGAGCTTCAAAACATCAGGCGTACAGGAACGACGATTGTTGTGACAACGCATGTAATGGATGAAGCTGAAAAATGTGACAGGATTGGCTTCATTCGGGAAGGAATCCTTATCGCTTCAGGAACGCCTGAACAATTGAAATCACACTCTGAGTCAAACACCATTGAAGAGGCATTTTTAGCTTATGGAGGTGCAAAAGAATGAGGGTGCTTGCGATTGTGATTCGGATCATTCAGCAATTTGTCCGGGATAAGCGAACTCTGGCGCTGATGCTTATTGCCCCTCTGTTTATCCTTACATTAATGAACTTTATTTTTGACAGTGAGGCGTACTCACCTAAAATTGGCGTGCACGGAGCCCCGGAGAAATTGGTGACAGTTCTCAAGGAGAATGATAGTAAAGTCATAGAATACGATGAAAATGCACCGGGAAAATGGGTGAAAGCAGACAGTCTGGATGCTTTTGTTTCTTTTGATAAAGGGGAAACAGAGATTACATTAGAAGGCTCTGATCCGAGTGTAAGCCGGGCGGTGCTTGGTCTTATGCAAAAAAGCGTAAAACCGGATCAGCAATCAGAGCCTGCTGTGAACTACCTGCACGGATCAAGTGATATGACATCCTTTGATAACATCGGGCCAATTCTTATAGGCGTATTTATCTTTTTCTTTGTTTTCCTGATTGCAGGTGTTTCTTTTCTGCGTGAAAGAACAAGCGGAACATTGGACCGGATCATGGCGACACCGCTTAAGCGCTTTGAACTGGTTCTTGGGTATGTGATCGGATTTGGAATTTTTACTACGTTTCAGGCCATTTTGATATCGGCATTTTCCATAAGTGTGCTGGACATGATGATGGAAGGGTCTTATTTCTATGTTCTTCTTATTACGTTTCTTCTTGCTATGACCTCTTTAACACTAGGCACCTTGCTGTCTGCATTTGCAAATAACGAGCTGCAGATGTTTCAATTCATACCGCTTGTCATTGTGCCGCAAATTTTCTTTTCAGGTCTTTTTAAATTGGAAACGATGGCGGATTGGCTGCAGTCCATCAGTTATGCCATGCCGCTTAAATACGGTGCGGATGCTCTGAAGGGAATTATGATTAAAGGATATGGGTGGGGGGATATTGCACAAGATGTCTATATTCTGCTTGGATTTTCCCTCGCTTTCCTGATTCTTAATATCTTCGCGTTGAAAAAGGTGAGGAGGCTGTAATGCTGTTGATTGCTTTTTCATTTATAATAGGACATATAGATGAATGAGGAGTTTTATAAAATGAGCAATCAATTTTCCATTGAAGAGCTGCTTAAGCTGACAGATGAAGATGTTAAGATGAGTGAAAAACAAAAAAAGGTAGTAGAAGCTGCCATTGAAATATTTGCAGATAAAGGGTTTGCAGCCGCATCAACCAGCGAAATTGCTAAAAAAGCGGGAGTCGCAGAGGGCACAATTTTCCGTCATTATCAAACGAAAAAAGACCTGCTGTTTTCGATTGTCATGCCGACCATAACAACATTTATTGCCCCATTTTTAGTGAGGAATTTTCTTCAGGATGTAACAAAACAGAACCATCAGGACCTTGAACAAATGCTGAGATTCATTCTTGAAAACCGCTATGAGTTTATCAAGAAAAATCATCCTGTGATTAAGATTTTACTTCAGGAAGTTTTTTTTCATGAAGAGTTCAGGGGGGAGCTCCGCAAGGTTGTTTTGGAACATGCAGTTGAGAAGCTGAAGCAGCTGATCACGCACTTCCAGGAAAAAGGCGAGATGGTTGAGATGCCTCCTGAAACGGTTCTTCGAATGATTATCACCACGATTATGGGGTTCTTGATTGGAAGGTTCATCATTATGCCGGACCTGGACTGGGATGATGAAGCGGAAAAAGAATATACGATCCAGTTTCTTTTGCATGGATTGATGAAGAGGTAAGGCTGCTCATAGAATGAGCGGCTTTTTTCTCCTAAAAAACAGAGTCCGATTATCGGACTCTGTCAATAAAATTTACCGGGATTCTTTAAATCTCGGATAGCCTATAATTATAGCAACAATACCCATGATGGCTATTAAGAATGGGTAAAAAGAGAATGGCAGGATATCAGTTGGTGAAATCTTGGCAAATTGAGCGGCAGTCAGCATTTGAGCACCGTAAGGAATTAACCCCTGTATACTGCAAGAGAAAATATCTAAAAGGCTCGCAGATTTCCGTTTATCAATCTCATACTTATCCGCCATATCTTTTGCGAGAGAACCTGCTGCAATAATAGAGATCGTATTATTCGCAGTTGCAAGGTTTGTCGTGCTGACAAGACCGGCAATGGCAAATTCTGCTCCTTTTTTAGAAGATATTCTTCGCGTCATTGCTTCTAAAATAAAGTGAATGCCGCCGTTTCGTTTAATTAATTCAACCATTCCGCCGATTAAGAGTGAAAGAATGACTAATTCGGCCATCCCCATAATACCATCTGTTATTTTCTGAAGAAATGCCGTTAACGTGTAGCTGCCATCAGAAAGGCCGATGATTCCGCTAAGCAGGATACCTCCAGTTAAAACAACGATTACATTCATTCCAAGAAGCGCTGTTACAAGAACGGCTATATATGGCACCATTTTAATGAAACTGAATTCTCCGGGAGAAACTGGTGATTGATTGCCGAGAGTAATGACAATTAAAACGACACTAGTTATAATGGCAGCCGGCAAAACAATGAAGAAGTTTACCTTGAACTTGTCTCTCATTTCCGTTTGCTGTGTCCGAACGGCTGCAATCGTTGTATCCGATATAAAAGACAGATTATCCCCGAACATTGCACCGCCAATTACGGCAGCCATAGCAAGAGCTGCTGAAATATCAGCTTCTGCACTGATGGCAACGCCAATTGGAGCAAGGGCAGCAATTGTTCCCATTGAAGTACCCATTGCAAGTGAAATAAAAGCCCCAATGATAAATAATCCAACAATCAAAAAGCTTTGCGGCAAAAAGGTAAGAGCAAGATTGACAGTTGATTCAACTGCTCCCATTCCTTTGGCCACTTCTGAGAAAGCCCCAGCCAAGATAAAAATAAACACCATGATCATTAAATCAGGATGACCTGACCCTTTAGCAAAGCTCTCCACTTTTGAAGTGAATGTTTCTTTCCGATTCATCATTAGTGCAGCGCCTGCTGCAATGATGATGGCAACAAGAATCGGCATCTTATAAAAATCGCCTGTTATAATACCAGACCCTACAAATAGGGCAAGAAATATGATTAATGGCAATAATGCCAGTCCATTTCCTTTTGTCTCCATGTGTACCACCTTTCTTTCTATAAAAAAAAAATCTCTTCTAAAATAAGAAGAGACCTTATATCCGGAATGGAAATAAGCTCTTCTCATTTTTCAAGCACAAGGCTTGCTGGAATTGGCACAGCACTCGGAACCGAGTCCGCTGCCGAGGCATCACAGGGCCAGTCCCTCTGCCTCTCTTAATAAGAAGATATATGTGTGTTTTTAAAAAAGTCCTTTCCTACATTAAGGGGTTATTGTGTAAAAGTCAAATGGTAGATTTAACAAATATTTTTTCGAAATTGTTTGAATTTACCGTCATCAGTGGAATAAAATAAACTATATAGTCGGTTTTTAAAAAAGGCGGTGTAAAAGTGGCTCCAATTGTTTCAAATGAATACAAGGAGAAAAAAAAGCGTCATATTCTTGAGAGTGCCCTGAAGGCTTTTGGCGAAAAAGGATTTCAGCTTGCAACAATAGACGACATTGTTGCTGAATCCGGGTTAAGCAAGGGGGCGATCTACAACTATTTTAAAAGCAAGGAAGAAATTTATCTTCAGCTGATGCAGATGCGGACAGAGGAGAATATCGCCAAGCTGAAAAATACCTTTCAAGAGAGCGTGACTGCAAAAGAAAAACTTCACCAGTTTTTCAAAAACTACGCAGAAATCGAGCTGTCTCAAAAGTGGCAGAGAATGATCGGTGTTCACCTTGAATTCTGGATTCACTCAGGCAGGGACGAAGAGCTGAAGCAAGTCATGACAGACCGTTATGCCAATGTCTATCAGGCGCTGCTCATTGAGATCATCGAAGAAGGCATCAGACAAAATGAATTCAACAAAGACACAGATCCTTCACTCGTATCATCTATGGTGTGGGGAACCATAGATGGCATGTGTCTTCACTATTCAGTAATAGGCGGGAGTTACCCTTATCAAAAACAAATTCGCGCTTTAGAAGAAATGATCTTCTTGTACTTGGAAAAAGGGAGAGCTTAAGTTTTTAAAAGGAGAATTGCAGACACTAAGAGGTTAGAAAGCTTACAGTCTGCTGAGAAAAGGGGTACGTTATGATCACCATTAAAAGATTGTCTCAATGTACGCTTGAAGAAGCATTAACAGCATGGAATAAAGGCTTTGAGGGATATTATTTTGATATGACGCTGTCTCTTGAGAATTTTTTTAATCGAATGGTGCTTGAAAACCTTTCGCCGGCATTATCTGTAGTTGCTTTTCACGGCTCCAAGCCGGTTGGGCTTGTTTTGAATGGAATCAGAACCATAGACGGCAAAAAAATTGCATGGAACGGCGGAACTGGTGTTGCTCCTGAGTACCGAAGCAAAGGGGTCGGGGTCAAGCTGATGGAAGAGGTTTTATCCCTTTACGAAAAAGAAAATGTTGACACAGCTACTCTTGAAGCCGTTTCTCATAATGATCGTGCGATCAAGCTTTATGAAAAAATGGGCTATAAGGTAGTAGACAGGATTGCACACCTCGGACATTCAGCTCCGCTTAAGCTCGAACAACCAAAAGGGGGATTCCGTGTTCAGGTCAAAAAGCCGCGGGACGTACAGAATATCCCTTTTTATAACAAGCTGGCGCCATGGCAGGTCCAGTGGCAAAACATCAGGGATGGTGAATCCATTCTTGCTGTAGACGCAAAAGGGGAAACCATCGGATTCGCCCTGTCTAAACGGAAATATGAGGATGACGGAACGCTATCTGGCATCCTTTTATTTCAATGTGAGGCACACCCTGAACATCAGGAGAAAGAAGCACTTGTGCGCTCGCTGCTGCATGAAGCATTCGCATTCTCTAACACGGAAGAGGTTCAAAGAACGGCTGTCAATCTATCTAAATCCAATCAGCTGGTCCATGAAATCTTAGAAAAAGAGGGATTCATCGAAAAAGCAGAACAGGTGTTTATGATCAAAGAGATGTCTGCATAGAATCCGTTCATTTACAAACCCTATGAAAAAGAAAGAAGGGATTGTAAAAATGAAGAGATGGCTGAACATCTTGCTGATTTTCTGTTTGGCAGGAAGCAGTATGACCGCGTTTTCTGTTCAAGCTCATGCAGAAACCAAAGTGCTTTCCTATGAAGAGTTTGGAAGAGTTGCGATGCGCAAGACCATGGAAAAATACCCTGATGCTCAAATCACTGACTATCTTCATGTAGGAAAAAAGAGAAAAGCAGCAACTTCAATTGAAACGTTCAAGCTTACGCTGAAGGAAAAGAATAAAACGTTTCAACTATTTGTTTTCGTTGAATATAATGAGAAAACCAAAAAAGTGGTCAAGGTTACATTTAAAAAGGCAGCTTGAATGTAGGCGGTCCCCCTAAGGGATTGCCTTTTTTTATTTGGAATTAGTCCATTTTCAGGTTTTGTATTGACAATGTTTTACAGCGTGGTATATAGTTAATTACATAAGTAACTAACCAATTAACAAGTGAACCGAAAGAGGGGTCATATGTATCCATTTTTAGATACCGACAGACCGATTTTCCAGCAAATAGCGGAGCAGATAGAAGATGACATCATCAACGGCATGATTCAGGAAGGAGAGAGAGTTCCATCGACAAATGAGTTCGCGGCACATTATCAAATTAATCCTGCAACAGCAGCAAAGGGGATCAATCAGTTAGTGGAGAAAGGCATTCTTTTTAAGAAGAGAGGAATTGGGATGTTCGTAGCTGAAGGGGCAAAGGGGATATTAACCGGCCAGCGGAAAGAGCAATTTTACGAAGCCTTTATTTTGCCGCTGAAGAAGGAAGCGGCAAAATTGAATATCAGTGTGAACGATCTAAAAGATATGCTTGAAAAAGGGAGCGGTCATAATGAAGGTTAATATGAAGGAATTAACGAAGGTTTATGGCAAGAAAAGCGCGCTTGACGGCATTACACTGGAACTTGAAGAAAATAAGATTTACGGCCTGCTCGGGCGGAATGGAGCCGGTAAAACGACATTGATGCAGATTCTTGCCGGTCAGATCCTGCCAACGGGTGGTTCGGTGTTAATAAATGACCAAAAACCTTTTGAAAATCAAGAGATAACGGAGTCGATCTGTTTGATCAATGAAAGCGAAAATTTTAAAAAAGGATTAAAGATAAAAGATGTCCTAAAAATCGCACGCTGCTTTTACCCGAATTGGAGCCGTGAAACAGCTGAAAAACTGCTCGAGGATTTTTATCTTGATGAAAATATGAAAGTCAAAACATTATCAAAGGGAATGGAATCTGCACTGGGAATTACGGTTGGTCTTGCAAGCCGGGCGCCAATTACGATATTTGATGAGCCATATATCGGTCTCGATGCTGCAGCCAGAAGCAGATTTTACGATCTGCTATTGGAAGAGTACGAAGAATATCCGCGTACGTTTATTTTATCTACTCATCTAATAGATGAAGTCAGCCGGCTGCTGGAAGAAGTGCTCATTGTATCTGATGGAAGGCTGCTGATGCAGAAAAATGCAGATGAACTTAGAGAGGAATCGTTTTTGGTCAATGGATCTTCAGCAGCAGTTGCTGAATTTGTGAAAAACAAAAACGTCATTTACCGCAAATCATTTGGAAGCATGGAACAGGCCGTCCTGTATGGTGAAAACCGCATGGAGGCTAAAAAGGCGGGATTGCAGGTCGAACATGTGCCTGTTCAGGATTTAATGGTTTATTTAACAGCAAAACCGAAAGGCGGGATTTCTGCATGATAAGACAATGTCGCGGCATCTTATTGTTTGAAGTATTGGATATCCGAAATTCTCTTACGATCTTCTGGGCCATTCTGATCAGCTGCATGGCTTTATCCTTTGGCATTCAGCTTACAATTGGAGGAAACCTGACAGTCTCAAGCTCAGCCGCGGTCTATATTTTCAGCGCAATCGCAGGATTTATGACTGTAAAAGAAACATATCCGTTCAGCATCAAAAGAGGGGCTACAAGAAAAAATTACTATGTGGCCACGATTCTCTTTCTCCTCATGCTCGCTATGTTTTTGGCGGCTGCTCATACTCTATTAATCATGGTGCTTGAAGGAATGGGTTCCATGATGGTGAATGAAAATTTCAAGATTCAATACATGGCGAAATTTCTAGGGCATGAAAATCTGTATCTGGTCAATTTCTTTATTGACGGGGCTATCAGATTCTTCTTATTATCAGGCTTCTTTCTCCTAGGCAGTTTGTTTTACCGGTTTGGTTTATTAGGAGGGTATGCTGCGATTGGATTGGGTGCTGTCCTTTTGTTCATTCCTGCTGTCCGCAATGAATTTATCAAAACAGGATTTGAGTTTTTAGGCGATCAGGCCCTCCTACATTTTGGCTATTTGATTGGAATCGGAGCGGTCTTTCTGGCAATAGGCTGGTTTGTCCTGATAAAAGCGGCCGCAAAGACAGTTTCCTCGCGATAAAGGACTTTAAAAGCAGGCTGAATTTGGCTTGCTTTTTTATTTTGGCATATAACTTGATTTGCTTTTAATAGATTATAATGAGAGAAACACGCATATATATTAAAAGGAGAAACAAAAAGGTGAACAAGAAAAAATGGATTTTGCTCTGTATTTTAATTGTCGTGGTCACGTTCCTTTTGCCGCTAAGCCTATCTCTTCTATTTGCATTGGTTACTGCTCTTCTATTGGAAGGGGCTGTGCAGAGGCTGCAAAACCATTTGAAGTTTGGACGGGGTCTTGCCGTTTTTACCGCATTTACAGCCTATGCTGCAATGCTTGTGATGATTGGCTACTTTACAGTTAAGGTTGTCTTTGATCAATTTGTTGCATTTGCATCAAATCTCCCTGAAATTATTGAAGAGGTTTATGCAAGCATTATCCAGCCCACTTTAACGAAATGGGAACAAGTGCAGGAAACCATTCCAAGAGGGGTTGTCCAATCGCTTGAAGAATCGTTTACAGCTGGACTAAAGTCGTTTGAAGAAGGGGTGAATGGATTTTTAAACAGTTTGATCGATTTTATTGCCTTTCTGCCCGGTTTTATGTTTGAAATCCTGATCTATCTCATTGCTTTATATTTATTCAGCCTTGAGCTTTCTCGATTAAAAAGGATGATAGCAGACAGTTTAACAGTGAAAACAAAGGAGAAACTCGTTCTTGTTCTGGAAGAATTAAACAAAGCAGGGATTGGTTTTGTCAAAGCCCAGATTTTTTTAAGCGCCCTGACGTTTGTGATGGCGTTTGCGGGGCTATCTATCCTTTCAGTTCCTTACACGGTGGTCTTGTCTCTCCTGATTGTCATTGTGGATATTCTGCCGATCCTCGGAACTGGATCCTTCCTCGTTCCATGGGCGATTTACGCATTTTTTCAAAATGACCAAGCTTTATCGATTGGATTGGTGATTCTCTTTTTAGTCATCACGGTGGTCAGAAGGGTCATTGAACCTAAAATCTTTTCAAGCAGCATGGGCATTACGCCTTTAGCAGCTCTGATCAGCCTGTTCATAGGATTTAAACTCCTTGGATTTATCGGATTATTCGCAGGCCCTGCCCTTGTCATTGTTTTTGACACGCTTAGAAAAGCACGTATGATTCGGACGGACTTTAAGTTCTGACCCGAGTTTTGATGAGCGGTCAGTGCTGTTTTCTTTTTAGAAAATACAAAGCAGAGGAGCAATTATGAAGGAATTCATTTATTCACTCTTAGAGATTCTGGCTGATTTAGGCTATTACGGGATTGCACTGGGATTAATGATTGAGGTGATTCCGAGTGAAATTGTTCTGGGGTATGGGGGCTATTTAATTTCTCTTGGACAAATTGAATTTGCAGGAGCGGTTGTTGCGGGAGTGATTGGAGGAACGCTTGCTCAAGTTTTCCTTTATTGGATGGGGTATTATGGCGGAAGACCCTTTCTTGAAAAGTTCGGGAAGTTTTTATTTATTAATAAACATCATCTGGATCTTTCAGAAGCCTGGTTTGAAAAATATGGGGCCGGAGTTATTTTTACAGCAAGATTCATTCCGGTTGTGAGACATGCCATCTCCATTCCGGCAGGAATCGGGAAGATGCCGTTATGGAGGTTTACTGTTTATACAGTGGCTGCCATGATTCCATGGACGATCTTCTTCTTGTATTTGGGGATTCAGCTTGGCACGAATTGGACAGAGATTAAATATGCTGCTGAACCGTATATTATTCCCATTGTCATTATTATGGCGCTTGCGGGAATCGGCTACTATATTGTAAAGCGCAATGATCCGCGCACAAAGAGGATTTAAAGGTTAAACAAACGTTTGATTAAATCGATAGCAAGAGGAAGCTCAAGCTTTTCGTCCAAAGTAAATCCAGCAAAAAAAGTCAAACCCGGACTTATCTGTCATGCCTGAGTTAAACGGGTGATTCCTCATTTCCAATGTATGAGCAACTGAATTAAGGCTATAAATAATAACATCATTCTACTGGGGAGGCGGGTTTTATGTTCAGCAGCTACAGCAGGCTTGCAACGGAAGTTTATGATATCGATAAGCCGGTCGGCCATTCTTTTGGAGACATTGACTATTACAGGGAGCGTCTGAAGGAAGTGAAAGGACGTATTTTAGAGCCGGGAACAGGTTCAGGAAGAATCTATATTCCTTTACTTCAGGATGGACTGAACATAGAAGGGATTGATCAATCACCGGAAATGCTTGATTCATGCAAAATGCGCTGCGAGGAAAGGGGGCTGTCTCCTGTCCTCCATGAAATGGATATGAGTGAGATGAAACTGCAGCGGACTTACGAGGCCATTATCATTCCTGCAGGAACGTTTTTGCTGATTGAAGACAGAAAGAAATCGATACTTGCCCTCAAGAATTTTTATGATCATCTGGCTGCAGGCGGCCGTCTGATTCTTGATCTTTATTTGCAGCCTGAAGCAGCCTTAAATGAAGTCAAAACAAAAACGTGGGTTACACCTGAGCAAAACGTGATTACAATGGAATCAAAGCGGGTGGAAGTGAATTTCCTTGAGCAGTATTCAGTAAGCTATTTGAAATATGAAAAATGGCAGGACGGAAAGCTGATTGACACTGAACTGCAGAGATTTGCGATGAGATGGTACGGTGTACGGGAATTTAAACTGGTTTTAGAGCGGCTTGGATTTACAGACATTGTGATTTCAGCTGATTATACATATGGAAAAGCACCGGTTCATGCTGATCAAACCATTACATTTGAAGCAAGAAAACCAGAAAGCACGTACTCATGAAGAGTATGTGCTTATTGGTTTTCTTTTTTCTTCAACAAGCGGAATCACGCGCTTTGAGCTGCGTTCAGCTCCACATAAAACGTTTGGCTAATCTGTCAATTCTAAAAACTTATCCGAGCTTTTCTTGAAGGAATTCCGTCACTTGCTCTGGAGATTTCGCATTAGCGCTGTGAAGATGTCCAAGTTTTTCTCCGTTTTTGAAAATCAGAATGCTTGGAATGCCCATTACTTGATACGTTTCTGCAAGTTCAGGGAACTCATCTTTATTGATTTCGTACCACTCATATTTAGAATAAGCCTCAATGATTTCATCAATGAACATATTCATTCTCGTACAGTCAGGGCACCAGTCTGCGAAAAATTTGATTAGCACCTCTTGATCTTGGGTAATTAACTCTTGAAACTGTTCTTTAGATGTAATTTGCTTCATGATTTTGCCTCCTTGCTCTTATTTTAATACATAATCAGGATTTTGCATTCACCAATTGCTTATGCAGGTCCAAATAAACTTTTAAGCGGACGCAAAAAGGTGTGCCGCTCGAATGTTATAAAGAATTGCATGATGGGCTATAACAATTTGATTTGAAAATGATAATATAGAAGAGATGAACTTTCTTTAGGGGGATATCCACATGAAAATTAAAGTCGGATTATTATACGGCGGCAAGTCAGCAGAGCATCAGGTTTCTTTGCAGACAGCACTTGCTGTTATAAAAGCGTTAGATACAAACAAATTTGATATACATCCAATCTATATTTCAGATAAAGGCGAATGGATCCGGGGAGCGAAATTGCATGAGCCTGTTGAAAACGTTGCTGCTCTTCAGTTTAAAGACGGAGGCACAGCTGTTTCGCCGGTTGCTTTGAATCAGGATCTCTTTCCTTCAAAGACCGACAATGAGCATGAGCAAATCGATGTCGTGTTCCCGCTTCTGCATGGACCAAACGGTGAAGACGGAACGGTTCAGGGAATGCTTGAACTTCTGAATCTTCCTTATGTAGGGAATGGCGTTCTCGCTTCTGCAGCCGGAATGGATAAAGTGATCATGAAAAACTTGTTTGCACAGGCAGGACTTGAGCAGGCTAACTACGTTTCATTCATTAAGAGCGACTGGAAGAAAGCTCCGGAAAAAGCATACGAGACAGTTGAGCAGGAGCTTGGCTACCCTTGTTTTGTAAAACCTGCAAACCTTGGATCAAGTGTCGGCATCAGCAAATGCAAAGACCGTGAATCCCTTGTAAAAGCTTTTGATGAAGCATTCAACTATGACCGCAAAATTATTATTGAAGAAGGCATCATCGGCCGTGAAATCGAAATCGGCGTTATTGGAAACGATGAACCAAGCTGCTCTGTAGTCGGAGAGGTTGCACCTAAAAAAGAATTTTACGACTACAATTCGAAATACGTTGATGGCGATACAGATATGATGATCCCGGCACAAGTTACAGAAGAAGAATATGCTCTGATCAAAGATTTAGCGATTAAATCATTTAAGGCCATTGACGGATCAGGTCTTGTGCGTGCAGATTTCTTTTTAACAGAAGACGGAAGAGCATTGATCAATGAAGTAAACACAATGCCTGGGTTTACGCCTTACAGCATGTTCCCGCTGCTTTGGAAGCATGCAGGTGTCGAGTACCCTGAGCTTATTGAAAAATTAGTTGAGCTTGCGCTTGAACGCCACGAAGGAAAACAGCAAATTAAACATACGTTTTAAGAAAGCATGGAAACACTATTCTCAGGGATAGTGTTTCTTGGTCTACATATGATGAAATAACATGGATTTGAAAGGAGCAAAACAAATGATACGACGTTCGTTAGTGGATATTCAAACGATGGCAGGCGGATCAGGGTTATCTGCTGAAAAAGAAAATGAATTCATTCATGGAATTACAACGGATTCCAGGAAGATTGAAGCGGGAACTCTATTCATTCCGATTGTCGGCGAAAATTTTGACGGGCATGAGTTTGCCGGCAAAGCACTTGAGGAAGGTGCAGCTGCAACTTTATGGGACCGCTCAAAACCTAATCCTCCTGCAGGTGCCGTTATTTTAGTTGAAGATACGTTAAAGGCATTGCAGAAATTAGCAAGCAGTTATTTAGAACAGCTTCAGCTTAAGGTAATCGGCGTAACAGGAAGCAATGGGAAAACAACTACTAAAGATATGGTAGCTGCTCTGCTTTCAACGACGTACAAAGTACATAAAACCAAAGGGAATTTTAACAATCATATTGGGCTGCCGCTTACGATTCTGAGTATGACTGAGGACGTAGAAGCAGCGGTGCTCGAAATGGGCATGAGCAACAGGGGAGAAATTGAGCTCTTATCAAATCTCGCTAAGCCGGATGCAGCAATCATCACAAATATCGGCGAGTCCCATTTAATGAATTTGGGTTCAAGAGAAGGCATTGCAGAAGCGAAGCTTGAAATCGTCAGCGGGCTAAAGCCTGACGGCGTGCTTATTTATGACGGAGAGGAACCTTTGCTTACTGAACGGGTTCAATCTTATTCGTTTAAAACGATTTCTTTTGGCGGGTCAAAACGGAATGCCTATTCTCCTTCAGAGATTGAGCAAACAGAAAACGGCACATTCTTTAAAATCAGCGGGCGGGAAGAGAAGTTATTTTTGCCTGTGCTTGGGAAACATAATGTGAATAATGCGCTTGCCGCCATCGCTGCAGCAGAATTCTTGGGTGTGACACAAGAGAAAATCAGTGAAGGTTTGAAAGCGATCCAAATGACTGGCATGCGTCTTGAATTAACGAAAACAAAAGAGAATCTTGCTGTAATCAATGATGCATACAATGCAAGCCCGACTTCAATGAAAGCTGCCATCAGACTTGCCTGTGATATGCAGGGATACAATCAGAAAATTTTAGTTCTTGGAGACATCCTTGAACTTGGCGATGAGATGCAGGTGAAGTTTCATCAAGAGGTAGGAGAATCAATCGATTCAAAAGAGATTGATTATCTCTTCACGTTCGGAAAACTGGGTGCGGAAATTGCTGCAGGAGCACAAAAGAAAATGGATTCATCCCTCATTCACGTTTATCAGGATAAACAAGAGCTTGTTAACCATTTAAAACAAACGGCAAAATCCGGAGATCTCGTATTAGTAAAAGCTTCACGCGGCATGAAGCTTGAAGAAGTCGTCAATGCGCTGCTTTAAGGGGTAAGTCCGCATAAACGAAAAAAACTTAAGATTTTGCAGCACAAAAAATTCTGGTGTTAAATGCACCAGAATTTTTTTTTGTAAGATGTCGCTCCGCTCCATACTTAAGTATAACTTTGTACATTTAAAGGCTTGGATAATTTAATGAATGAGGGACTTGCAGGGGTTCTGCCCGCAATTAATCCGATAGAAGACGATGGGGTTAAACAGAAAAACCGCTTATAATACGGGCTCATCAAAAAAGAGTTCATTCTTCTTACAAACGATCTTATGTAGAATGGATCACGAGTAGTGTTAAACGTCTGGAATCACATAATAAAAGATTGGGGTCAAACAACCTTAGCAACAGCTGCTGAATAGCCCTTATATTCATTAAAAAATAAATGGTGCAATCACTAAAACAACTAATCCAATACCCACTGAATATGGTGTTAATTCACTCAATACTTCTACTGCGCTATCTTTTAAGACTGTCATGATGAACGCTCCTTTTTGTTTTAAAATATAGTAACCCAGGGTACTTTTTATATACCCAGGGTTTTTTTATTTAAAACTACAACTGGCGCAGTTTAAAAAAATGACATTTGGGAGAGAGCGACATGAAAGGATGCCTATGTATTCACGGATTTACTGGTGCCCCGTATGAAGTGGAACCTCTTGTCCGCCATTTGAAGGAAGAGACGGACTGGGTGCTTAAAGTGCCCACTCTTCCAGGGCACGGAGAAACCTTGAGTCTGAGAGGGATTGGGTTTAATCAGTGGATTGCCCATGCTGAAAATGAATTAAGGGACCTATTAGAGGAATGCACGGAAGTCTATATCATTGGATTTTCAATGGGGGGATTAATTGCTGCGTATCTTGCATCAAGGTATCCGGTAGCAAAACTGGTCCTGTTAAGCGCGGCTGCTTATTACCTTAATCCCCGGCAGATGCTCGTTGACGTAAAAGATCTCATTGCAGATGCCATTCGGGGTAATGGAGCAAACAATGAAATTTATATAAGATACAGAAAAAAAGTGCTGGAAACGCCGATCGCAGCGACTCTCGAATTCAGGAAATTAGTCAGGTACATTCGCCCAATCTTGGATAAAATAACTATACCGGTCCTCATCGTTCAAGGTGAATGTGATGGAATTGTACCTGTAAAAAGTGCAAGATATATTTATGAGAGAATCACTTCAGAGCAGAAGGAGCTTTGTTTTCTGCCCTGTTCGAAGCATCTCATTTGCCATGGGGATGATTTCCCAATGCTTGTTGAAGTTATAGAATCCTTCCTGATGACACAAAATAAAATGAGTGTAAAATGAACCACATCTCTAAGGCTTGTTGTAAAAGCATAAAAAAAGTGATATGATTAAAGTTAAGTGTTTACGGGCTTTTATAAAGCTAACGTTTTGCCCGATGGGGCGTTTTTTGATTCACCATACATGAAAGTCTGTGAAAGCTATAGAGATTAAAAGGAGTAGAACAAATTGACAAATACGTTTCAAGAACTAGGTATCAGCCCATTATTAATGGAAGCTATTAATAAAATGGGGTTTGAAGAAGCTACACCTATCCAAGCACAAACCATTCCACTGGGGCTACAGAATAAAGATGTGATCGGCCAAGCACAAACTGGAACTGGTAAAACAGCTGCATTCGGTATTCCGCTTATTGAAAAAATCGATGTTAAACAAGATAAGATTCAAGGGATCATCATTGCACCGACTCGCGAACTTGCGATTCAAGTATCTGAAGAGCTTTACAAAATCGGTTCAGCTAAACGCGTTCGCGTTCTTCCGATTTACGGAGGACAGGATATTAACCGCCAAATTCGCTCATTGAAGAAGTTTCCTCATATTATCGTTGGTACTCCGGGCCGTCTAATTGACCATATCAACCGTAAAACATTGAAATTATCTGACGTTCAAACAGTTGTAATGGATGAAGCAGATGAAATGCTTAACATGGGATTCATTGAAGATATTGAAAACATTCTTTCAAATGTTCCTTCAGAGCATCAAACATTGCTGTTCTCAGCTACAATGCCTGATCCAATCAGACGCATCGCTGAGAAATTCATGACAAACCCTGAGCTTGTTAAAGTGCAAGCGAAGGAAATGACTGTTTCTAACATTCAGCAGTTCTTCATTGAAGTACAGGAAAAGAAGAAGTTTGATGTATTAACACGTCTTCTTGACATTCAATCACCTGAGCTTGCGATCGTTTTCGGACGCACAAAGCGCAGAGTAGATGAGCTTTCTGAAGCTTTAATGCTAAGAGGATATGCAGCTGAGGGAATTCATGGCGACTTAACTCAAGCTAAACGTATGTCTGCTCTTCGCAAATTTAAAGAAGGCGCAATTGAAGTGCTTGTAGCTACTGACGTTGCTGCGCGCGGACTTGACATTTCTGGTGTAACTCATGTTTACAACTTTGATGTTCCTCAAGACCCTGAAAGCTACGTTCACCGTATCGGCCGTACTGGCCGTGCAGGCAAAACGGGTGCTGCGATGACATTCGTAACACCAAGAGAACAAGATATGCTTAAAATCATTGAGCGTACAACTAAACGCAAAATGGACCGCATGAAAGCACCGACTCTTGATGAGGCGCTTGAAGGTCAGCAATCTGTTTCAATTGATAAAATCCGTCAGACAATTACTGATGATAACTTGTCATTCTATAAGCGTACGGCTGAAGCATTGCTTGAAGAATTCGACCAAGTATCAGTCCTTGCTGCTGCAATTAAATTAATGACAAAAGAACCGAACCAAACTCCGGTTAACTTAACGGATGAGGCTCCTATGTATGCGAAAAGAGGCGGAAAACGTTCTTCTTCTTCTTCTTCAAGCAACCGCAACAGAAGAGACGGCCAGCGCCCGCATTCTAAGAGCAACAACAAACGTTCTTACGGACAACAAGGCGGCAAGCCGAACAGAGACAACAAAAGACGTTACTCAAACTCATCTTCATCTAACTAATAGATGATGACTCAAAACACACCGTGCATGTATGTACGGTGTGTTTTTTTTGTGCTTTTTGGCGGATTAAGTCTTGTTTAGCGCACTTCGGGTGAAGGGGTATCCACTCTATGTGCTCTTAACTCCTGTTTAGCGCACTTCAGAAGGAGCGGTATACTCAGTTTGTGATGTTAACTCTTGTTTAGCGCATTTCGGGTGGAGCAGGTTCGTCAGTTTGTGCTCTTAACTCCGGTTTAGCGCACTTCAGAAGGAGCGGTCTCCTCACTTAGTGCAGTTAACTCTTGTTTAGCGCACTTCGGGTGAAGGGGTATCCACTCTATGTGCTCTTAACTCCTGTTTAGCGCACTTCAGAAGGAGCGTTCTCCTCACTTAGTGCAGTTAACTCTTGTTTATCGCACTTCGGGTGGAGCAGGTTCCTCAGTTTGTGCTGTTAACTCCGGTTTAGCGCTCTTCAGAAGGAGCGTTCTCCTCACTTAGTGCAGTTAACTCTTGTTTAGCGCACTTCGGGTGGAGCAGGTTCCTCAGTTTGTGCTGTTAACTCCGGTTTAGCCCCCTTCAGAAGGAGCGGTATCCTCACTTAGTGCTGTTAACTCTTGTTTAGCGCATTTCGGGTGGAGCAGTTTCATCAGTTAGTGCTCGTAACTCCGGTTTAGCCCCCTTCAGAAGGAGCGGTATCCTCACTTAGTGCTGTTAACTCTTGTTTAGCGCATTTCGGGTGGAGCAGTTTCATCAGTTAGTGCTCTTAACTCTTGTTTAGAGCATACTGCTAAAGCTGCCGCACTTATTTTCCTGCATCCCGGGCAACCTATAGGTATCTTAGAAAAGAAGGTGAGTTCTATGACAATCGTCCGTTTAGGTTATGTTGCAATGAGTGTAAATCTGAAAAATTGTTCTCCTTCCCAAACGATGACATATGCACAATTTCAGCGGTTAAAAGATCGCGAAGCTGCCATAGAAAAGCTTGAACGAATTTCAGCGGCAAATCTGGAAAATTGCCTTCGCCTTATTAAACACAATGTCGGTCACGATGTTCATTTCTTCCGTTTCAGTTCAAAATTAATTCCCCTGGCAAATCATCCTGAGATAAAAGATTTTAACTATTTACGTGCGCTTAGAGAACCTCTGCAGGAGCTTGGCGAGTGGATTTCAAAATCAAAAATGAGAGTGGATTTTCATCCGGATCATTTTGTCCTGCTGAATTCGCCAAAGCCTGAAATTCTTAATACATCACTCAGGACATTAAGCATGCATGAAGCGCTGCTGAGAGGGATGAATGTGCCTCACGAACACAGATGTGTCATTCACGTAGGAGGTGCATACAACGATAAAGATAAAGCCCTCGAACAATTCATTCACAATTGGGGGTATGTACCCGTCAAGATCCAGAATATGCTGATGTTAGAGAATGATGATACAACCTTCACTCTTCAAGATGCCCTTTACTTATGCGAGAAATTGGCTATACCGCTGGTTTTTGATTATCATCATCACTTGGCCAATCATGAAAAAGATTCGAATTGGGCCGAACATTGGGAGCGTGTGGCTGCAAGCTGGCAGCATTCCTCCCTTCCTGTGAAAATGCATATATCGAGCCCGCGAAGTGAAAAGGAGTTTAATGCTCACGCTGATTTTGTGGATCCAGCGCTTTTCATGGCCTTTCTTTCAGAAATAAAAGGAAGTGTACCGCAGATTGACTGTATGATTGAAGCAAAGCAAAAAGATGCTGCTCTTTTTCAATTAATGGAGCAGATGTGCTTGTTTCCGGATGTTGAAAAAATAGACGGAGCATCGTTTTTGCTGAAGTAGTGTTCAAGCAAGGTTCAATTCTTTATAATGTAAATGGAATGATTTTCTAAAAGATGAAACAAATGAGCCGTTCATCCGTATATAAAGAGAGAGCTGCTAGTTCAGGGGGAACAGAGATGAGAGAAGCACCTAAGTATCAAATCAGTCAAAAAGCACTAAAGGTATGGAAGCTTTCAGCACTGATCCAATCATTGATTTTTTTGGCTGTATCCGGAGGAATTGCGTTTGCTGTTTATTACTTTGAGTGGCCAATATGGATTGCCGTTGCCGTCCTCGGAACATGGCTGATCTTTTCCATCATATTTATTTTTATTACTCCGAAAATACAACACCGCACTTGGCGGTATGAGGTACATGAAAATGAAATTGACATTCAGTCCGGCTTATTTGTGGTGAAAAGAGTGCTGGTTCCAATGGTCAGAGTGCAGCATGTCAATACAAAACAGGGGCCATTGCTCAGGAAAAATGACCTTGCAACTGTAACAATACATACAGCTGCAACCATTCATGAGATTCCTGCACTTGATGTAATTGAAGCCGATCAGCTTCGTGACTTTATATCGAAGCTTGCGAGGGTGACCGAAGATGATGTCTGAGCCGAAAAGACTGCATCCCGCTTCCGCTATATTAACCTTTGTCAAACAATTGAAAGATGGAATCTTCCCTGTCATTGTTCTTTTCTTCGTTAACGACTATAAGATCTATTTCTTTATTGGACTTGCGGTGATTCTGATTGTAATGATCATCTACAGTATCATCAGCTGGTTGAAATATACATACCGCATTGAAGACAATGAACTGCGGATTGAATTCGGTTTACTTATAAAAAAGAAAAGATATATTCCGATTGAAAGAATCCAATCAATTAATGAAAGTGCCGGCATCATTCAGCAGATTTTCGGACTTGTGAAGCTCCAGCTTGAAACAGCCGGAGGAGGCGCAGAGGCTGAAGCTGTTCTTACAGCCGTTACAAAAGAGGAAGCCCGCAGGATTCATTCAGTTTTAGCGGAAAGAAAAAAGGAACTGGATCATGATGAGATCATTGAGACAGTAAAAGAAGAAAAACCCTATTTAACATATAAAATTGGTGCAAAAGAACTGATGGTTGCTGCATCGACATCGAGCGGAATCGGAGTTGTTCTGTCTGCTGCATTTGCTTTTTTCTCACAATTTGACGAGCTTATCCCGTTTGATGACATTATCGATCGTTTTTCTTTTCTTTCAAACGCAAGCATTACCGTTTATGCTATTCTTGTTTTCATTGCATTTTTCATCGCATGGATCCTGAGCATAATCGGCGTTTGTCTGAAGTTTGCCAACTTTACAGTGGTAAAGAAAGAAAAGGATCTGGTCATCTCGCGAGGTTTGTTTGAAAAGCACCAGCTGACGATTCCGCTTGAGAGAATACAGGCTATGAAAATCAGCGAAAACCTGATTCGCCAGCCGCTCGGGTATGCAACTGTGCACATTGTCAGCGCAGGTGGAAGCGCTAAAGATGAAAATGTTTCAGCCGTCCTTTTTCCGCTGATTAAAAAAACGAAAATTAAGCAGATCCTAACGGAATTTACACCTGACTTTTCTTTAGCAGATCAATTAAACCCGCTTCCAAAGAGAGCGAGAAGAGGATATGTTCTCGTCTATACCATTCCTTTCTTAGTGATCTCATGCATTCTGAGCTACTTCTTTCAGCCGTGGGGTTACCTTGCACTGCTGACAGTTCCTGCAGGACTTCTGATTGGTCTCGCGTCATTTAAAGATGCAGGATGGGCCATCCATGCTGAGCAACTTACGCTTTCATCAAGAAATCTGGTGAAGTCCACCTTTGTTGTAAAACGAAAAAGAATTCAGGTCATTGAAGCAAGACAATCCTTTTTTCAGCGCCGTTTAGACCTTGCATCGATTCAATCTTCAACAACGTCTGGACTGGGCGGTACGCATTTCATGGTAAAAGGCGTCGATATTGAGGATGCCGGAGAAGTTTTTGAGTGGTATTCTTATGAAAATCACGCGAAAAAAGACGCGATCCTTTGAGGATGGGCGTCTTTTTTTGGTGATTATTTTTGTTGGAGATAAACGGGCGATTCCGCTTTTCGCATTGTCCAGCTCCACCGCCGGGAGAATCCTTATCTGTCTGCCTGCGCTAACCAGTCGGCTACGCTTTTCTTTTAAGAAACAAAGGCGCAAGCAGCGCACCTGCAACGGCACCGAAAATATGGGCAATGATATTGATGTTCGTATTGATGAATGTCATGACAATTCCAATGGCTAAAATGGTAATAATGAGCTGAGAGTTTGAAGAATCAATCAGATCTTTTCTGAATACGACAATGTAAAGATAGATGCCGAATAAGCCGAAGATGGCCCCTGAAGCTCCGACGTGAGTATACGTTAAATCTTCTATGATGAAGTAGGTTGCCAGATTTGCGGCGATGCCTGTTGCCAAATAGGCAGCAATAAAGCGGATTTTTCCAAGCATCCGTTCTAATGCCGGCGCGAACAGGATGATGGATACACTGTTAAATAGGATATGAGCGAAGTTTGCATGAAGGAAAATAGGGGAAATCAAGCGCCACCATTCTCCGTTTGCGACACCGGCATTGTATCCTACTAAAGAGGCGAAAAAATATGTTATTGTAGGAACTGGAAGTAAAAACAAGAGCCACAGTAAGACTTGAATACAGACAATGACGGTTACAGCAGGATATAGACGGATAAACGTTCTGAAATCTTCTGATCTTGTAAACATAGAGAGTGTCTCCTTATTCTAACGACTTAGTTGTTTCTATATTAACACGGTTATGAGATATGAGAGCATATTAGTACATACTGAACAAAAAGAGGTGTCCGCATGATTAAAGGGATTGGTCTTGATTTAGCAGAGCTTGAACGAATTGAACGTTTAATAAAGAGACATCCGAAATTCATTGACCGGATTCTTACAGAGAGAGAAAAAGATAAATATCAATCGCATGCACCCCGGAGGAAAATCGAATATGCCGCCGGAAGATTTGCGGCGAAAGAGGCGTTTTCAAAAGCGATGGGAACCGGAATCGGAAAAGAATTGAGTTTTAAGGAAATTGAAATACTGAATGATGGAAACGGGAAACCGGCTGTAACAATGCCTGATTTGCCGGGTTTTATCATTCACGTATCAATCACGCACACAAAGGAATATGCGGCCGCTCAAGTAATTATTGAAAGCTCGTCAAGCTAGTCTGCATATTCATATCCTTTGTCTCATATATTTGTACAGCGGTAGGAGAGACAAGTCGTTTGAGGAGGTCGTGCTTACTTTTACATGATTTCTTCAGGAGAGAGTTTCTTCCTTTTTACGTCATATGAGACAAAGGGGTTGAAAAGGTGAAAAAGCACTTTTTATTACTGGCCATTGGATTGCTCGCTGTATTAATGCTTGCCGGATGCGGAGAGAAATCCAAGACGGATGTTGTGGAAAACCTGGATAAAAAGGTTGAGGAGTTATCGGGGTACAAAGCGAAAGCGCAAATGACCCTTCAAACAGGCAGTGAGCCTCAAATTTACGAGGTGGAAATCTGGCATAAGCAGCCTTCATTCTACAGAGTAAACTTGAAAAATGCTGAAAAAGACCAGAGCCAGATGATTCTCCGCAATAATGAGGGCGTGTTTGTCCTGACACCGGCCCTTAAGAAAAGCTTCCGTTTCCAAAGTGAATGGCCGCAAAACAGCAGCCAGGCTTATCTTTTCGAATCACTGGTGAAAGACATTAAGAGTGATGCAGATTCGATTTTCAAATCAACAAAAGATGCTTACGTTTTCGAGACAAAAACAAATTATCAAAACAGCCAGATGCTTCCTCTCCAAGAGATCACGTTCAATAAAAAGGACCTGAAGCCTTCTGTTGTCAAAGTAATGGACACAGACCGCAATCCATTAGTTGTGGTGGAGTTTTCGGACTTTGATTTTGATGCGAAATTCGATAAAAACTCATTTGATATGCAAAAGAATATGTCATTTGCAAGCGTAGATGTTGAAACATCTGCATCTGTTAACTCAGAACCTTTTGCTGTGAAGTATCCTCTTGAACAGATTGAAGGTGTGAAGCTGACTGAAGAAAAAGAGATGAAAACAGAAAATGGCAAGCGGGTCGTGCAAACGTATGATGGTGAAAAATCCTACACCTTCATTCAGGAAAAAGCAGTCGCTGCCACTGTTGCAACCTCCTCTTTTGTAAGCGGAGAACCGGTTGACCTCGGTGTTGCTGTCGGAGCTTTAACAGAACAATCTTTAACTTGGACATTCGACGGGGTAGAGTACATGATTGCATCGAAAGATCTGTCTCAGGAAGAGATGATCCGGGTAGCTCAATCTGTACAGGGTCAGGCAATTAAGTAAGCAAACTTGGATGGCATTTGGGCCATCCAAGTTTTTTATGCTTTTTGCGAGCTGGATAGAAATAACCCTAGTAGATAGTGATACCGGCTATATAAGTGAACAAAATGACAGCTGGGCAATTCTTAATCTTTCCAGCACAGAACTTACCGCAGAACTAATTCTTCATATTCCCCATTCAAATCTCACCTGTTTGGAACCGATTTCATTTGACAAAAGAACACTATACCCTTGATAATCAGCAATAGAAAAGACAATCATGAGGAAGTGTAGGACATGGGAAATTCTTTTTACCGCGATACTTGGGCTGAAATTGATTTAGATGCGATATACAGCAATGTGAAATCTATGAAAAACCATATAGGCGAAAACACGCAGCTGATTGCGGTTGTGAAGGCCAATGCTTATGGCCATGGAGATAAAGAGGTGGCTAAGGCTGCTCTTGAAGCAGGCGCGGGCATGCTGGCTGTAGCTTTCTTAGATGAAGCAATCGTTTTACGTGATGCAGGGTTTGAAGCGCCGATCCTTGTGATGGGTGCATCCCGGCCGGAAGATGTGCAAATCGCTGTTGATCAGGACATTATTTTAACAGCACCTTCTTTTGAATGGCTGACAGAAGCTGAAAAGTATGTTCACAAGGGAACTTTATCTGTCCATTTGAAAGTGGATACCGGAATGGGCCGTCTAGGTGTTAGGTCAGAGGAAGAGATCCAGCAGGCGTTTAAATTTGCAGAAGGAAATCCGAGTGTGAAAATAGAAGGTATTTTTACACATTTTGCAACAGCGGATGAGCTGGATACAGCTTATTTCAACAAGCAGTACGCTGCGTTCACGTCAATGGCGCAGGTCGCTGCTCAATATGACGGTGTGATGATTCACTGCGGCAACAGTGCGACGGGACTTCGTTTTCCTGAAAAATTAGTTCACGCTGTGAGACTGGGAATCTCTATGTACGGTCTTAGTCCTTCAATAGAAATAAAACCTGAACTGCCTTATGAGCTGAAAGAAGCGTTTTCCCTTCATTCAAAGCTTGTCCATGTGAAAAAAATCAGCAAAGGCGAAAAAGTAAGCTACGGAGCTACGTATACTGCCGAAGAAGATGAATGGATCGGGACGATTCCGATTGGATATGCAGATGGATGGGTGCGCCGTTTAAGAGAATCGGATGTTCTGATTGACGGCGAAAGGATGCCAATTGTTGGAAGGGTATGCATGGATCAATGCATGATTAAGCTCTCCTCCTATAAAGAAATCGGGACAAAGGTAACGTTAATCGGCAGGCAAAAGGATGAGTGTATTTCTGTGGATGAAGTGGCAGAAAGACTGGAAACCATCAACTATGAAGTTCCTTGTACAATAACTTTGCGTGTTCCCCGTATGTTTTTGAAAAATAAGAGTATAATTGAAGTGAGAAACTCTCTTTTTTGCACATGAAAAAGGTGACGGATCGCCCGGAATAGAAGAAAGTATGAATAAAAATGCTTTTGCAAAGCCGATAATAGTGTTGAATTATTAGAAAATAACTTTGCTTCTTGCATTGATAGTGTTATTATTGTATGTGGAATGGAATAATAGGTGTGTAAGTTTGGTGGAGGTGTATGTTTGTGTCTGAATCCAGCGCAACAACAGAAATCTTAATTCGTTTACCGCAAGCATTAGTCTCGGAATTAGACGGTCTTGTCAAACAAGAGAACGGGAACCGAAGCGAGTTAATTTATCAAGCAACAAAGATGTATATCCGCGAGCGCAAGAAACGCCAAATACGCGAGTCGATGAGACGGGGATATATGGAGATGGCTAAGATTAACTTAAACATTGCTTCCGAAGCATTTCAAGCTGAATCAGAGGCTGACCACACCGTTGAACGCTTAGTAAGCGGGGGTTAATCCTTTGATTGTCAAACGCGGCGACGTTTATTTTGCTGATTTATCACCCGTTGTTGGCTCTGAGCAAGGGGGCGTCCGTCCAGTGCTGATCATCCAGAATGATATCGGAAACAGGTTCAGTCCAACGGTCATCATAGCAGCTATTACCGCTCAAATTCAAAAAGCGAAATTGCCAACTCATGTGGAAATTGATTCCAAGCGTTATGGATTTGAACGTGATTCTGTTATACTGTTAGAGCAGATTCGAACAATTGATAAACAGAGATTGACTGATAAGATTACACACTTAGATGATGAAATGATGGATAAAGTGGACGAAGCTCTCCAAATTAGCTTAGGACTCATTGATTTTTAAAACTAAAAAACGTTATTTTTTAGGAAGTTGCTCCCATTAAGCAACTTTTTTTTATTTTATTGGCATAAATCGGTATAATGTAAAGTGGAATAACTTGTTTACTTTTTTACCCATACGATAAGAGGGGGATAATCTGCACATGAAGGATGCATCTAATCCAGTACTTGATTTTGTTCTGGCTCATCAAAATGAAATCTTGAATGAATGGAAAGACAGTCTGAAAGATTTAGGAGATCAGAAGTACTCAAACATCCTTTCAGATCAAGTGTTTTTAAATACCTGCAATGAATATCTGCAAATCTTAATCAGCTATATGAAAAACCCGGGAAGCGATCAGACTGAAAAGGTTTCTGACTACGCCCACAGGGTTGTTCAGCTTGGCTGGAGTTTAAAGTATATATCTGAAGGATTAAAGCAGCTGTCTTTAATTATCTTCACAAAAATGACGGATGGCCTTCCGGAAGCTGAAAAAATGAAAATGGTGTGGGAGTTTGACAAGTCGCTCTCACCAATCAATAATGAATTAATTCATCAATATGCAGCGTCATGGGAGCGTACGGTTTCTCTGCAGAAGATTGCCCTGCAGGAATTATCGGCTCCGCTTATTCCGATATTTGAAAACATTACAATTATGCCGTTAGTTGGTACAATTGATACAGAGAGAGCAAAGCAAATCATGGAGAACCTGCTTACAGGTGTTGTAAAACATCGTGCGCAAGTTGTTTTAATTGATATTACAGGTGTCCCGGTTGTGGACACAATGGTTGCTCATCATATTATTCAGGCTTCAGAAGCTGTTCGCCTGGTAGGGGCAAAATGTCTCCTAGTGGGAATCAGACCTGAGATTGCTCAGACAATCGTAAACCTTGGCATTGATTTAAGTCAGGTCATTACGAAGAACAGTCTTCAAAAAGGAATGGAAGCTGCACTTGAAATGACAAATCGACAAATAGTAGAAATGGGGGATTCACAATGAGAACTCCAAGAATACCGATTTTAAAGCTTCATAACTGTCTGCTTGTATCTATTCAGTGGGAACTTGATGATCAGACTGCCCTGCAGTTTCAGGAAGATCTGCTTCATAAAATCCACGAAACAGGTGCAAGCGGTGTTGTCATAGATTTAACCTCCGTAGATGTAATTGATTCTTTTATCGCCAAGGTTTTAGGTGATGTTATCGGCATGTCGAAATTAATGGGAGCTAAAGTTGTTTTAACAGGCATTCAGCCTGCGGTAGCAATTACCCTCATTGAGCTTGGCATTCACCTTGCTGATGTCCAAACCGCGCTTGACCTCGAAAAAGGACTTGAAACATTACAACAGGAGCTGGGGGAATAAGCATGGATAACCAATCCTGTGTAAAAATCATTACGGAGTGGGACATTGTAGCTGCACGGCAGCTTGGACGCAATGTTGCAAAAGAACTCGGGTTTGGTATCGTAGACCAAGCGAGGATTACTACAGCTATTTCCGAATTAGCCCGTAATATATATTTGTATGCTGGACAAGGCCAAATTTGCATTGAGCAGATCAGCGAATTCAGTAAAAAAGGTTTAAAAATAATAGCCATTGATAACGGACCAGGAATACCAGATATCCGAAAAGTGATGGAAGACGGCTTTTCAACATCTGGTGGGTTAGGAGCCGGATTGCCTGGAGTAAAACGCCTGATGGATGAATTCAGCATTAATACCGTCTTAGGAGAGGGAACGGATATCCAAGCTGTCAAATGGCTTCGCTAGGAGGAAGCTTGATGGATTTTAAGGAAGTCATTGAATCGAAATATCAGGAAATACTAAGTCATTATATGCAGGAATTAACAGAAACGGCTTTGTACCAGGGGCAAAAGTTCAGCAGAAAAGCAATAGAAGAGCAAGTACCCCCTGAGGAAATTATCAGTTTGCATCGTAAAGTGCTGCAAGATTTATTTCCTGATGTAGATCAAGATGTTTTGCACTCTCTAGACTTTCTTTTAGAGGTCATGATGGGGTACGGTCTGGCCTATCAGGAGCATCAAAGCCTGCGGGATAAGCAGCAGGAGATTAAGTCTGAGATTCAAGTAGCTTTGAATGTTCAGCATATGCTTTTGGAAACGTCGGTGCCTACAGTTCCGAATCTTGATATAGGTGCAATAAGTGTTCCCGCGAAGCATATGAACGGGGATTACTACCATTTTGTTTATGATGAAGAAAGCGTAAGTATTGCCATCGCTGATGTAATCGGGAAAGGAATTCCCGCTGCACTCTGTATGTCCATGATCAAATATGCGATGGACAGCTTGCCGGAGTCCCGCCGGTCTCCAAGCCGGGTTCTGGAAAATCTGAACAGGGTTGTAGAGCATAACGTAGACCCGAGCATGTTCATTACAATGTTCTATGGAATGTATGATACGGATACTCATGAGTTTGTCTATGGCTCAGCGGGACACGAGCCTGGATTTTATTACAGCGCTAAAGAGGACTGTTTTCATGACATGAACACAAAAGGTCTGGTCCTTGGCATTGATCAATCCATAAAGTACAAGCAATACAGCAGAATCGTCGAAAAGGGCGATATGATTGTTTTGCTTTCCGATGGTGTAACTGAGTCGAAAACAAATGAAGAGTTTATTGAACGTGATTTCATTACGAACCTCATAAAAAAATACAGTGACTTGAATGCACAGGGTATTGTAGATAATATTTATAAAGACTTTTTGCAGATGCAGGATTTTGAACTGCGTGATGATTTTACGCTGATTATTTTAAAACGCGAGGTTTGACTTGTAAAAAAAGTGGGTATTTGTTTTATTAGCTTACAAGTAATCTTACTGGGGTGATATTGATGAATTTAAATATAAATGTTAATCAATCAGAGGAACATATTCAAATAGATTTGGCTGGAGAAATTGATGCTTACACAGCACCGAAATTAAGAGAAGAACTAATGCCGCTTGCAGAAAAGGGAAAACCTGTCATGATCGTAAGCCTTAAAGATGTCTCTTACATGGACAGCACAGGACTTGGCGCATTTGTTGGCTTGCTTAAAGCTGTGAGAAAAAATGAGGGTGATTTAAAGCTTGTTAATTTATCCGCTCGTTTGGAAAGACTATTCAACATAACGGGACTGAGTGATATTATTGACATTTCTTCTAAATCAGAAGGTGGGGTTCGATGAAACAGTTAGTGGATTACATCGAGGTGAAAATACCTGCTAAACCGGAATTTGTCGGCATTGTCCGTTTGACTCTTTCTGGTATTGCCAGCAGAATGGGTTACTCTTATGATGAAATTGAAGATTTGAAAATCGCAACAAGCGAAGCGTGTACAAATGCTGTGCAGCACGCCTACGAAAAAATTGAAGGCGGAGAAGTCATGATTGGGTTTGGCCTTTACGACGATCGTCTTGAAGTAATGGTGTCAGACAGCGGTCAAAGCTTCAATTTTGAACAAAAGAAAAACGAACTGGGTCCATATTCTGCTGCAAACCCTGTTGACCAACTTCCAGAAGGAGGGTTGGGGCTCTACTTGATGGAAACGCTCATGGATGAAGTACGTGTGCAGATCGATTCCGGCGTTACCGTCTTTATGACAAAGTATTTAAACGGGGAGCGAGTAGAACATGACACAACCATCCAAAACTACGAAGCGAACTAAAGAAGAAATCAATGAATTGATTTTCGATTTTCAGCACAATCAAAATGAAGATGCTCAGCTTTTTCTTGTTGAATATTACAGCGGGCTGGTTGAAACTCTCGCAAAGAAATATTCAAGAGGCAAAAGCTTTCATGAAGACTTAAAACAGGTGGGCATGATTGGCTTGCTTGGTGCAATCCGCCGCTATGACCCAGAGTTTGGAAAGACGTTTGAAGCGTTTGCCATTCCGACTATCATCGGCGAAATCAAGCGATTCCTTCGCGATAAAACATGGAGTGTTCATGTTCCGAGAAGAATTAAGGAGCTTGGACCCAAAATCAAAATGGCTGTAGACGAATTGACAAATTCCCTTCAGCGCTCACCGCTTGTTCATGAAATTGCAGACTATCTTGAGGTGACAGAGGAAGAAGTGCTCGAGACGATGGAGATGGGCAAAAGCTATCAGGCTTTATCTGTCGATCATTCAATTGAGGCTGATTCCGACGGCAGCACAGTAACAATTCTTGATATCGTAGGATCTAAGGAAGAAGGATACGAGCAGGTCAATCAAAAGCTTATGCTCGAAAGTGTTCTTCACGTTCTGTCTGACCGCGAAAAAGAAATTATTCATCACACATATATTTTAAATAAGAGTCAAAAGGAAGCGGGAGAAATCCTTGGTATTTCTCAAATGCATGTATCTAGACTTCAAAGAAGAGCGATTACGAAGTTAAAAGAAGCACTTTCGGCTGACTTATCAATGGGGCTGCATTAATGATTCAAATTGAAGAAAATAATCATGTCCACGCATATGCTTATCAAATGCAAAAAGAAGGTAAAACGTTATGCGGGGACAGTTTCTTGATTAAAGCAACTGAAGACTATTTCGTATGTGCTGTTGCAGACGGTCTCGGCAGCGGTGAACGGGCTTATGAATCTTCTTCTGCCATAAAAGAAGTCGTTGAGGAATTTCATGCCGAGGACGTTGGCCTGATGATCGAGAAATCAAATGAGGTGCTGAAAAATAAGCGCGGAGCAACTGTTGCTATTTTTAAAGCGTATTTTAAACAGAATCAATTTACATTCAGTTCTGTTGGAAATATCCGATTTGTCCTCTATTCTCCGTCTGGCACGTTTGTCTATCCTCTTCCTGTACTTGGCTATATGTCAGGAAAACCTCAGAAGTTCCGTGTTCAATCCTTTGCATATGATCCTGGAGCGAAATTCATTATCCATTCAGACGGACTTAACATTCCTGCTGTAAAATCACTGCTTAAGGATTACCGGACAATTGAAGATATTTCTAATCAGCTTGAGCCTTATACAATCTCAAGACAAGATGATTTAACCTACGTAGTCGGTCAGCTATTCTAGTTGACGGCTTTTTTTATTTTGTGCATTTTTTAAAGTTAGCGTCTTTTGGTAAAATGTTTCTAAGTCTTTATTTTGGGGAGGGAAAAGAATGGCAGAGAAAACAGAGCGCATTATGAAAACAATCAGTGCGGATTTATCCATTACATATAAACAGGTATCAAATGTGATTGCATTACTCGAAGACGGCAATACCGTTCCTTTTATTGCGAGGTACAGAAAAGAACAGACAGGTGCACTAGATGAGGTGCAAATCCGTGATATCTCGGAAAAGTGGCACTACACTCAAAACCTGGAATCAAGAAAAGAAGAAGTCATCCGTTTAATTGATGAACAGGGGAAGCTGACAGAAGATCTTAAAAAAGAGATAGAAGGTGCTTTAAAGCTTCAAAAGGTTGAAGACCTTTATCGGCCTTATAAACAAAAACGGAGAACCAAAGCTACGGTTGCGAAAGAAAAGGGCTTAGAACCTCTTGCCGAGTGGTTTAAAGGACAGCCTTCTAATGGGTCTCTTAAAGAAAAAGCGATGGAGTTTGTAAACGAAGAGCAGGAGGTTTTGACTGCGGAAGATGCAATCGATGGGGCTAAGGACATTTTAGCTGAGTGGATTTCGGATGAGCCAGCTTACCGTCAGTGGATTCGCGAACAAACCTTCCGAAAAGGGAAAATCATCACATCTTCAAAAGATGAAGAAAAAGATGAGAAGAAAGTATACGAAATGTACTATGAGTACGAAGAGCCGATTCAAAAGGTTGTCCCGCATCGGGTCCTTGCTATGAACCGTGGAGAAAAAGAGGGCATTCTGAAAGTTGCCATCCAGGCGCCGGCAGATCTGATCACTTCTCATATTCAAAGAAATGAATTGAAAAATCAGCATACAGTGGTAAAGGATGTTTATGTAGAAGCCATTGAAGATGCCTATAAACGACTAATTCAGCCTTCCATTGAACGTGAGATCCGAAAAGAATTAATGGAGAAAGCGGATGATCGGGCGATTCATATTTTCTCAGAAAATCTGCGCAACCTTTTGCTTCAGCCGCCTTTGAAAGGCCGAGTCGTATTAGGTGTTGACCCGGCGTACCGGACAGGGTGTAAGCTTGCAGCTGTCGATGAGACCGGAAAAGTTCTTGAAATAGGCGTCATTTACCCTCATCCGCCGGTCAATAAAGCAAAAGAAGCAAAGCAAAAGCTAATCGATGTGATCAAAAAAAATAACATCGAGCTCGTTGCGATTGGAAACGGAACGGCTTCAAGAGAGACAGAACAATTCATTGCAGATCTTATTGATGAATTAAAATCAGATCTTGCCTACATTATCGTAAACGAAGCAGGGGCCAGTGTATATTCTGCATCAGACTTGGCCCGTGAAGAATTCCCTGAGTTTCAGGTAGAAGAACGAAGTGCGGTCTCCATCGCAAGAAGATTGCAGGATCCGCTGGCAGAGCTAGTTAAAATTGATCCAAAATCAGTAGGAGTAGGTCAATACCAGCATGACGTCACACAGAAGAAGCTGAATGATTCTCTTACATTCGTTGTTGAAACAGTTGTTAACCAAGTAGGAGTGAATGTCAATACGGCATCATCATCACTCTTGCAATATGTAGCGGGCTTAAGTAAGGCCGTTGCGGTCAACATTGTGAAGGAGCGGGATGAAATCGGGAAGTTCCAGGACCGGAAGCAATTAAAGAAAATACCGCGGCTTGGCGCAAAAACGTTTGAACAATGCATAGGTTTCCTGAGGATACCTGACGGAAAGCATCCGCTTGACTCAACAGGCATTCATCCGGAAAGCTACAAAGAGGTTGAAGCGCTTCTGAAAATGCTGGGACTAACCTTGAAGGATGTTGGAACGGAGCAGCTGAGAGAAAAAATTGCGGGAATTAATATAAAAGAAACCGCAGAAGCTATTGATCTTGGAGAGCTGACTCTGAAAGATATTTGTGATTCTCTTGTTCGTCCAGGACGTGACCCTCGTGATGAAATAGCTAAGCCGCTGCTTAAAAAGGGTGTATTGAAACTCGAGGATCTTCAGACAGGCATGGAACTTCAGGGCACTGTGCGCAATGTTGTAGATTTTGGGGCGTTTGTGGACATCGGCGTTAAACAGGATGGGCTCGTTCATATTTCAAAGCTCAGAAACTCTTTTGTCAAACATCCTCTCGATGTCGTTTCCGTCGGTGATGTTGTTACGGTATGGGTGGACTCTGTAGATCAGCATAAAGGCCGAGTGGCTTTGACGATGATTAACAGTTAATGAAAAACACTGCATGTGTGCAGTGTTATAGATTCGAATGGGGGATTTGATAAATGATTCCCCATTTCGGCTAATAAATCCAGCTATAATAAATGTAGTTTTTACTAACACTGCTCATGAGCAGTGTTTTTTTCTATAGAAATACCAGCATTGATTCAACATCTTTATTTGATAGCGGTCCTTTTCATAAAACGCACGCTGCATTTGGTTTTTTAACCATGAAGGCATTGCTCGTTCCTCCTTATTGTTTATAATGGAGTATGTGTATTACTTACTATATGCGGGCGCAAGATGTCCTGTTCGGAGATACAAACTATGCGGGGTGCAGCCGATGAATGAAACAGAGCTTCAGGAACTGACAGAATCGATTTCAATAACTTACTTTCATAAAAAGTTTATACATAAAGCGATCTTTAACACCCGGCTGCGCACAACAGGCGGAAGATACCTTTTAAAAAGCCACAACATTGAAATTAACCCTAAGTATTTAGCTCAGGGATTAGAAGAGATTATCGGTATCATCAAACATGAACTATGCCACTATCATCTCCATATAGAGGGCAGAGGGTATAAGCACCGTGATTCTGAATTTAGAGAGCTTCTTTCGAAAGTAGGTGCCCCGAGATTTTGCACGCCGCTTCAGACAACAGTCAGAAAAAAGAAGACATTAGTGTATCAGTGCAGAGCGTGTATGTTCATTTATAAACGGCACAGAAGAATGGATACTACCAAGTATGTATGCGGAAAATGCGGCGGGAAAATAAAACTTGTTTCATAGATAAAAAAGGGGTTGACTCATTATACAAAGCTGTGATAAATTATAAAAGCCGTCGTAAGAGACGCAAAACATTAATAAAAAGAAGGCTTGACAGCTTGTACTAATCTTCATATAATTAAAGAAGTCTGTCATGACTAATTATTCCGCAGTAGCTCAGTGGTAGAGCTATCGGCTGTTAACCGATCGGTCGTAGGTTCGAGTCCTACCTGCGGAGCCATATTATGGGGAAGTACTCAAGTGGCTGAAGAGGCGCCCCTGCTAAGGGTGTAGGTCGCGTAAGCGGCGCGAGGGTTCAAATCCCTCCTTCTCCGCCATTATTTTTTTGTCTTTGGCCCGTTGGTCAAGCGGTTAAGACACCGCCCTTTCACGGCGGTAACACGGGTTCGAATCCCGTACGGGTCATCGCTTTAAATTGCATATCAATGATTGGGAGGATTAGCTCAGCTGGGAGAGCATCTGCCTTACAAGCAGAGGGTCGGCGGTTCGAGCCCGTCATCCTCCACCATCATATTTGGTCCCGTGGTGTAGCGGTTAACATGCCTGCCTGTCACGCAGGAGATCGCCGGTTCGATCCCGGTCGGGACCGCCATTTTATTGGGCTATAGCCAAGCGGTAAGGCAACGGACTTTGACTCCGTCATGCGCTGGTTCGAATCCAGCTAGCCCAGCCATTTTTATTTTAAGACATTAATCTCATTGAGATTTGGGTGTCTTGCAAAACTAAAGAGTGTTTTCTTAATTAAGTGCCATTAGCTCAGTCGGTAGAGCATCTGACTTTTAATCAGAGGGTCGAAGGTTCGAGTCCTTCATGGCACACCATTTTAACTAATGTATGCGGGTGTGGCGGAATTGGCAGACGCGCTAGACTTAGGATCTAGTGTCTTTGACGTGGGGGTTCGAGTCCCTTCACCCGCACCATACATTTTTTATCTTTTCGCGGTCGTGGCGGAATGGCAGACGCGCTAGGTTGAGGGCCTAGTGGGGGCAACCCCGTGGAAGTTCGACTCTTCTCGGCCGCACCAAAAGAGCTTTAAAAAACCTCAAAAAAGTTGTTGACAAAAAGAACGCAACTTGGTATTATATTTAAGTCGCTTCATTTCATTAACAAGACATTAACAAGTGCGCCCGTAGCTCAATTGGATAGAGCGTTTGACTACGGATCAAAAGGTTATGGGTTCGACTCCTATCGGGCGCGCCATTCTATATATTATGTGTCCGGGAAGTAGCTCAGCTTGGTAGAGCACTTGGTTTGGGACCAAGGGGTCGCAGGTTCGAATCCTGTCTTCCCGACCAGACAAAAACTTTTCGCGGGTGTAGTTTAATGGTAAAACTCTAGCCTTCCAAGCTAATGTCGTGGGTTCGATTCCCATCACCCGCTCCAATTTTTAACTTGATCTTTGAAAACTAAACAAAACCAAAAGCGTACCAAACGTTTTAAATTTTTGAAGTCAGCAACAAATTGAGTCACAAATTTTCTTCGGAGAGTTTGATCCTGGCTCAGGACGAACGCTGGCGGCGTGCCTAATACATGCAAGTCGAGCGGACTTGCTGGAGCTTGCTCCAGCAGGTTAG
>NZ_SMZY01000008.1 GCF_004358755.1 Peribacillus frigoritolerans
GTCTGGTGACGATGGCAAAGAGGTCACACCCGTTCCCATGCCGAACACGGAAGTTAAGCTCTTTAGCGCCGATGGTAGTTGGGGGTTTCCCCCTGTGAGAGTAGGACGTTGCCAGGCACGCATAAAAGAAGAACAGCAGAGATGCTGTTCTTCTTTTGTATGGATTGCATATGTTAGTGAGCCGCACACACATCCCCTCTGTAAGCTGCGTTTTACTCTCCAGTAGGTGCTATAACAAGCTGACCAGTTTTACTCTCAAGAATCACCTTCTAACTATACAGGCATCAAACGAATGTGAGGAAGCCAAATCCTATTCACATCCCGACCTGAATAATATCGAAACGGCCCACTTTCTGCCTCCCCTTGGCAATGTCATTTTTTATTGCTAAAAAGATATTCCCTTTCATGAAACATTTTTTTAAACGTATATATATCTTACCTTCCAACTTTTTACTTCTAAATATAAAACCTTTTAGTCTCCGTGTAAATAAAATGGTTATTCCTGTTTAAAAACGTTTCAGTGCCGTTAATAATGGAAATAGATAAATGAGTGGTTATAAGTTGAAAAAAAGTGAAGTTCGTTTTATATTAGTGTTAAAGTCAAATATAGTCAAAGTCAAGTTAGGGGGAGGCGGAGTGCGGAATATCTCGGATGTCATTGAACAGTATTTGAAGCAGGTGCTCACAACGAGCGGTAAAGAAATTGTTGAGATCAAAAGAAGCGAGATTGCAGATAAGTTTCAATGTGTGCCCTCACAAATAAATTATGTGATTAATACGCGTTTTACTATTGAAAGAGGGTATATAGTAGAAAGTAAGAGGGGCGGGGGAGGTTATATTCGAATCATTAAGGTGAAATCTAATGATGCTGCCCATCTAATTGATCAGATATTGGGAATTATCGATAGACGGATTTCGCAAACCTCTGCTGAAGATCTTATTTTAAGGCTAGTTAATGAAGATGTGATATCTAGACGCGAGGCGAAAATTATGATGAGTGTAATTGACCGATCCGTCTTATATATTGATTTGCCATATAGAGACGAGTTAAGGGCAAGGATGATAAAAGCTATGCTGACTTCCTTGAAATACCGATGAAAGCAGGTGAACAGACTTGATTTGCCAGGAATGCAATGAAAGGCCGGCAACGTTTCATTTTACAAAAGTAGTAAACGGCGAAAAGACAGAGATTCACATTTGTGATCAATGTGCTCAGGATAACAGTTCGATGTTTATTGATAACAGTACTGGTTTTTCAATTAATAACTTATTGGCTGGTTTGTTAAATATGGAACCTTCCATTTCAAAATCAAAGCAGGATGTTTTTAAGAAAAATGAAGTTTTGCAGTGCAGCAGATGTCAGATGACCTATCAGCAGTTTACAAAAGTCGGCCGTTTTGGCTGTTCTGAGTGCTACCTGACTTTTCATGATCAGATTAATCCTATTTTAAGAAGGGTCCATAGCGGCAACACTGTTCATGCGGGTAAAATTCCGGAACGAATTGGCGGTAGCATTCACATCCGCAAACGAATAGAGTTATTAAAACAGAATCTTAAAGATTTGATCCAGCAAGAAGAATTTGAAAAAGCTGCTGAGACTCGAGATGAAATCCGTTCGCTTGAACTGAAATTAAAAAGTTCTAGAGGAGGAGAATCCTGATATGTCACTTCAGCAATTTATCAATCAGGCAATGAGCGCCTGGATGAGCAAGGAAGGACCTGATTCTGACATTGTTCTCAGCAGCAGGGTCAGGCTTGCAAGAAATATTGAGAAATATAAGTTTACAACGATTGCCTCCAATGAAGAATCACTGGAGATTTTAGACCTTTTTGAAGAAACATTTTCAGATGAAAACGTAAATGAGATCGGCAAGCTTGAAATGCTCAGGATGGATGATCTGCAGCCCATTCAAAAAAGGGTTTTAGTTGAAAAACATTTGATCAGTCCGAATTTAGCGGAAGATTCTTCTTTTGGAGGATGTTTGTTATCTGAGAATGAAGAGGTCAGCATCATGCTGAATGAAGAAGATCACATTCGAATTCAATGTTTATATCCGGGACTTCAGCTGAAAGAAGCTTTAAAATCAGCAAGCGAGCTGGATGATTGGATGGAACATGCTGTAGATTATGCCTTTGATGAGCAGAGAGGATACTTAACAAGCTGTCCGACAAATGTCGGAACTGGTCTTAGAGCATCAGTTATGATGCACTTGCCTGCACTTGTCCTGACACAGCAGATGAACCGGATTATTCCGGCAATTAATCAATTAGGTCTGGTTGTTAGAGGAATTTACGGGGAAGGCAGCGAAGCATTAGGTAACATCTTTCAGATTTCAAATCAGATTACACTGGGGAAGTCTGAAGACGATATAGTAGAGGATTTGCTGAGCGTTGTCCATCAGCTGATTGACAAGGAGCGTTCTGCACGCGAAGCTTTATATAAAACGTCGCAGATACCGCTTGAAGACCGTGTGTTCAGATCTCTCGGCACTCTGACATACAGCCGTATAATCGAGTCAAAAGAAGCCGCCAAATGTTTATCAGATGTCAGGCTGGGAATAGATTTAAATATTATTGAAGACATTTCCAGAAACATATTAAACGAGTTAATGATTTTAACTCAGCCTGGTTTTCTGCAGCAATATGCCGGCGGAGCACTAAGACCGGATGAACGGGATATAAGAAGAGCTTCCTTAATTAGAGAAAGATTAAACCTAGAAATGGTCAGAAGGATGGAGGATGATGAAGTATGATGTTTGGAAGATTTACTGAGCGCGCTCAAAAAGTTCTTGCATTAGCACAAGAGGAAGCGGTTCGACTGGGCCATAATAATATCGGCACTGAGCATATTCTTCTCGGTCTTGTACGTGAAGGCGAAGGGATTGCTGCCAAGGCTCTTACTGCACTTGGCCTTGGTTCAGATAAAATTCAAAAAGAAGTTGAGAGTCTAATCGGAAGAGGACAGGAAATTTCTCAAACGATCCACTATACTCCGCGGGCGAAAAAAGTCATCGAGCTTTCGATGGATGAAGCGAGAAAGCTTGGTCATTCTTACGTTGGAACAGAGCATATCCTTTTAGGGCTTATCCGTGAAGGTGAAGGCGTAGCGGCAAGAGTTCTTAACAATCTTGGAGTAAGTTTAAATAAAGCGCGCCAGCAGGTTCTTCAGCTTCTGGGCAGCAATGAATCAGGATCCGGACATCAGGGCGGCTCAATGAATAACGCCAATACTCCTACCCTTGACAGTCTTGCACGCGACTTGACGGCCATTGCACGTGAAGGCAGCTTAGATCCTGTTATCGGCAGAAGCAAAGAGATTCAACGGGTCATTGAAGTGCTAAGCCGAAGAACGAAAAACAATCCTGTCTTAATCGGTGAGCCAGGCGTCGGTAAAACGGCGATCGCAGAAGGATTGGCTCAGCAGATCGTTAATAATGAAGTTCCTGAAATCCTCCGTGATAAACGAGTGATGACCCTTGATATGGGAACAGTTGTAGCAGGAACAAAATACCGCGGTGAGTTTGAAGACCGTCTTAAGAAAGTAATGGACGAAATTCGCCAGGCAGGCAATATTATTTTATTCATTGATGAATTGCATACGTTAATTGGAGCAGGAGGCGCAGAGGGTGCAATCGATGCTTCCAATATTCTTAAGCCATCACTTGCAAGAGGTGAATTGCAGTGTATTGGTGCAACAACTCTTGATGAATACCGCAAATATATTGAAAAAGATGCTGCGCTTGAACGACGCTTTCAGCCAATCCAGGTTGATGAGCCGACAGCTGATGAAAGCATCCTGATCTTAAAAGGTCTTCGCGACCGCTATGAGGCTCATCACAGAGTATCAATTACAGATGAAGCGATTGATGCTGCAGTCAAACTTTCAGACCGCTACATTTCAGACCGGTTCCTACCGGATAAAGCAATCGATTTGATTGATGAGGCAGGTTCAAAAGTGCGCCTTCGTTCATTCACGACTCCGCCAAACTTAAAAGAGCTTGAAATGAAGCTTGAAGAAGTGCGGAAAGAAAAGGATGCATCTGTTCAAAGCCAGGAGTTTGAAAAGGCCGCTTCATTGCGCGATACAGAGCAGCGTCTTCGTGAACAGCTTGAAGAAACGAAGAAAACATGGAAAGAAAAACAAGGACAGGAAAATTCCGAGGTTACAGTTGAAGATATTGCTATGGTTGTGGCAAGCTGGACTGGAATTCCTGTATCAAGACTTGCTCAAAAAGAAACGGATAAACTTCTCAACATGGAGCAAATTCTTCATAACCGCGTCATTGGTCAGGATGAAGCTGTTGTTGCAGTTGCGAAAGCTGTACGCCGTGCAAGAGCAGGCCTAAAGGATCCAAAGCGTCCAATCGGGTCTTTCGTTTTCTTGGGACCAACAGGTGTTGGTAAGACAGAGCTTGCACGGGCACTGGCAGAATCTATTTTTGGTGACGAAGATGCGATGATCCGCATTGATATGTCTGAATATATGGAGAAGCATTCAACATCAAGACTTGTCGGGTCACCTCCTGGATATGTAGGCTATGAAGAAGGCGGACAGCTGACAGAGAAGGTGCGCAGAAAGCCTTACTCAGTTGTACTTCTAGATGAAATCGAAAAAGCTCATCCGGATGTCTTCAACATTCTTCTTCAAGTTTTAGAGGATGGACGATTAACGGATTCTAAAGGAAGAACAGTTGATTTCAGAAATACGATTCTAATCATGACTTCAAACGTCGGAGCAAGCGAGCTTAAACGCAATAAATACGTTGGCTTCAATGTTCAGGACGAAGCGCAGGATTATAAGGATATGAAGGGCAAAGTAATGAATGAGCTGAAAAAAGCATTCAGACCTGAATTCTTAAACCGTATTGACGAAATCATTGTGTTCCACTCTCTGGAGAAGAAACACATTAAAGAAATTGTGACGCTGATGGCAGATCAGCTGATGAAGCGTCTTGCAGAGCAGGATCTAGTGCTTGAGCTCACGGATGCCGCACAGGATAAAATTGCGGATGAAGGATTTGATCCTGAGTACGGAGCACGTCCTCTAAGAAGAGCCATTCAAAAGCATGTAGAAGACCGTTTGTCAGAAGAGCTGCTGAGAGGCACAATCGAGAAAGGGCAAAAAGTCGTTCTTGATGTAACGGACGGGGAATTTATCGTGAAAGGCTCTGAGGCAGAAGCAGAGAAAATAAAATAATCATCTGAGGCGAAACAATCATGAGGCATACACTTTTTACGTATGCCTCGATTTCGTTTCTAAAAAAAGCACATCAAAAATAACCATTTCTCTTTAAAATAGGTAATCTAGTAAGGAAGGACCGAAATAATGGCTAAAACGAAATCGAAATTCATGTGTCTGACGTGCGGATATGAATCTGCCAAATGGATGGGCAAATGTCCAGGCTGCGGCGCATGGAACACGATGACAGAGGAAATTGTCAAAACAGGAACTGCAAATAGAAGAGTTGCCTTTGCGCACTCAGCTCCAGGTCAAACCGCCAATAAACCTTCATCGATTACAAACATTGAAACAACTCAAGAACCGCGCATTAAAACAAACCTGCAGGAATTTAACCGTGTCCTTGGAAGCGGAATTGTAAGGGGTTCCCTAGTATTAATAGGCGGAGATCCCGGAATTGGAAAATCAACACTGCTGCTTCAAGTTTCTTCTCAATTAGCCGATAATGGGAACGATGTCTTATATATTTCAGGCGAAGAATCGGTCAAGCAAACGAAAATGAGGGCCGACAGACTTGGAGTGAAGTCTGATAAACTCTTTGTTTTTGCTGAAACAGATCTTGAATTTATTACAAAGGCAATTGATGAAACGAATCCTGCCTTTGTAATTGTAGATTCCATCCAAACTGTTTTTCAAAGTGATATTACATCAGCACCGGGAAGTGTTTCACAAGTTAGGGAATGTACCGCTGAACTGATGAGGATCGCGAAAACAAAAGGCATTGCGATCTTTATTGTGGGACATGTCACGAAGGAAGGATCCATTGCGGGTCCAAGAATTCTTGAGCACATGGTGGATACTGTGCTTTATTTTGAAGGAGAACGCCATCATACGTACAGGATTTTAAGAGCTGTAAAAAACCGTTTTGGTTCAACAAACGAAATGGGCATTTTTGAAATGAAAGAAAGCGGTCTTGAGGAGGTCCTGAACCCTTCCGAGATTTTCCTTGAAGAGCGGTCAAAAGGGGCAGCAGGCTCTACGGTTGTTGCATCCATGGAAGGAACAAGGCCGGTTCTGGTGGAAATTCAGGCGTTAATCTCGCCTACCAGCTTCGGAAATCCGCGGAGAATGGCAACCGGGATTGACCATAACCGTGTCCCGCTGTTAATGGCTGTCCTTGAGAAACGAGTAGGCTTGCTTCTTCAAAATCAGGATGCCTATTTAAAAGTGGCAGGCGGAGTGAAATTAGATGAACCTGCTATTGATTTGGCAATAGCAGTCAGCATAGCATCAAGCTTTAAGGACGTACCGTCAAAAGCGACAGATATTATTATTGGAGAAGTAGGCTTAACCGGCGAAGTCAGGCGCGTTTCAAGAATTGAACAGCGCGTCATGGAGGCGGCCAAGCTTGGATTTAAGCGTGCAATCGTTCCAGAGGCCAATATTGGCGGATGGACGGTGCCAAGTGACATTGAGGTTGTGGGAGTTAAGAACGTCTCAGAGGCCCTGCAGACTACATTAGGGGGGTAGGACAATGATTGATAAAGAGAAAAAGACACATGAGAAAAGCATGAAGGAAATCTTGCAATTTATTGCTCCCGGGACACCTCTCAGAGCTGGAATTGAAAACGTATTGCGGGCGAAAACCGGCGGTCTGATTGTGGTTGGTTTCAGCGACAAAGTAAAAGAGCTAGTAGATGGAGGTTTTTACATAAACTCTGCTTTTTCCCCGGCTCACCTTTATGAACTTGCTAAAATGGACGGCGCGATTATTCTCAGCGATTCAGGCAATAAAATATTATATGCAAATGCACAGCTTGTTCCAAATGCTTTTATCGGATCCATTGAAACAGGCATGCGGCATCGGACAGCAGAAAGAGTAGCGAAGCAGACAGGCAATCTGGTAATCGCCATTTCACAGAGAAGAAATGTTATTACCCTTTATTACGGGGAGCTTCGCTATGCGCTGAGAGACATCGGTGTAATTTTAACAAAAGCGAATCAGGCGATTCAGACGCTTGAGAAATACCGCACGGTTCTTGATCAGTCAATCATAAATCTTGGAGCGCTTGAATTTGAAGAGCTTGTAACGTTTGATGAATTGCTGCAGGTCATTCACCGCATTGAAATGGTGCTCCGCATAAAGAATGAAATCTTGAATTACATTAACGAACTTGGAACAGAAGGGCACCTGATCCGCCTGCAGCTGAACGAATTGCTGTCAGATATTGAAGAGGAAGCGGCGCTTGTCATTAAAGACTACTCATTTGATAAAACGCTTGATCCTAAATATGTGCTCGATCAGTTTCAGGTCCTGACAAATACGGAGCTCTTAGATGACATGGTCCTGCTGAGACTGCTTGGGTACTCAGCACATTTTACAAATCTTGAGGATTTAGTGATGCCGCGCGGCTACAGAGTACTGAAGAAGATTCCGCGTCTTCCGCCTGTCATAATTGAAAATTTGGTGAACAAATTCACGAATCTGAAACTTATTACGCGTGCATCCGTAGAACAGTTGGATGAGGTTGATGGAATTGGCGAGGTTCGGGCGAAGAAAATTAAAGAAGGTCTGCGGAGGCTGCAGGAACAGCTGCTGATTGATCGTCAAATATAGCGAACTTTTTATGAAACTTTTTGTTTAAACGTTTTAATCCCGCGGATTTAGGTTATATTATTCTTGTTTTTCTTTTTTAGGGGGAAAGGTATAATCTGTTCTAACATTTCAATCTGTTTACAGCTTTAGAAATTCATATCTTTGGCGTTTTAATTGAATTAAAGTGATTATAATAGATATAAAGGAGGTGGAGGTATGTTAAAGCGTATTGTGCAGATCTTTTTCCTGTTTCTCGGAGGGACTTTAGGCATTTTCTTTATGCCGGAGCTAATGAGATTGTTAAATCTACAAGACATACCTTTTATTAATTCACCATATGCATTGGCCATTTTAGGAGCAATATTATTCTATATAGCAACATTCTGGCTTGTCGATTATGTGGTTAACTGGGTCAAACTTTTAGAAGAATCACTGGTAAAGGCACCTGTAACGGATGTTCTATTTGGTAGTTTAGGATTGATTGTCGGACTTATAATTGCCTTTCTTATCGTAAATGTTATTCCGTTTAAAGACATCCAATATCAAGTGTTCAGTACGATTATTCCGATCTTTCTTACATTGCTGCTTGGATACCTTGGTTTTCAGGTCGGTTTCAAGCGTAAAGATGAGCTGATCAGTCTTTTCTCTATTTCAGGCAAAATCGGAAAGAAAAAAGGCGCTGGTGAGGAAGACGCAGAAACAGAAGACAAAAAGCTTAAAATTTTGGACACAAGCGTGATTATCGACGGCAGAATTGCTGATATCTGCCAGACTGGATTTTTAGAAGGCACGATTGTCATTCCTCAATTTGTCCTTGAAGAGCTTCAGCACATTGCTGATTCATCTGATGCATTAAAACGAAATCGCGGGAGACGCGGACTTGATATTCTGAACCGCATTCAAAAGGAGCTCTCCATTAAGGTAGAGATCTATGAAGGCGACTTTGATGAAATCCAAGAGGTTGACAGCAAGCTTGTGAAACTCGCCAAGCTTACGTCCGGCGTCGTGGTAACAAACGATTTTAACTTGAATAAAGTATGTGAGCTGCAGGGTGTGGCTGTATTAAATATCAATGACTTAGCAAACGCTGTAAAGCCGGTTGTATTGCCTGGGGAAGAAATGAGAGTACAAGTCATTAAAGATGGAAAAGAACATAATCAGGGCGTCGCCTATTTAGATGACGGCACAATGATTGTTGTTGAAGATGGAAGAGATTATATAGGCAAGCACATTGATGTTATTGTGACGAGTGTGCTGCAGACATCTGCCGGAAGAATGATTTTTGCTAAACCCAAGCTGCTGGAAAAAGCGTTGTAGGGGAGAAAGCGCATGAAGTATGAGGTAGTCATTCCTGCTGCAGGACAAGGAAAGCGGATGAATGCGGGCAAGAACAAGCAATTCATTGAACTTGACGGGATGCCTGTCATTGTTCATACAATGAATGTTTTTGAACAAGATCCTGAATGTACGGGCATTCTCTTAGTTGTCAATCCGAATGAAAAAGATATTTTCACCAAAATGGCTGACCGTTACGGAATTCATAAGATTAAAGGATTGATCAGCGGGGGCAGCGAGAGGCAGCACAGCGTGTATAATGGACTAAAAGCTGCGTCTTCTGAGATCGTTCTTGTTCATGACGGGGCTCGGCCATTCATTAAGAAAAACATGATTACAAAACTAGTGAAAGCAGCAAGTGAAGATGGAGCTGCAACGGTTGCAGTCCCTGTGAAAGACACAATAAAACGTGTGAAAAACAGCGAAGTGATTGAAACAGTTGAACGTTCTAGCTTGTGGGCCGTGCAGACCCCACAAGCTTTTCGTCTTTCAGATATACTCGCTGCCCACGAGGAAGCGTCGCAGTCTGGTTTCCTGGGAACCGATGACGCAAGTTTAATAGAAAGAAGCGGAAGCAAAGTTCATGTAGTCGAGGGCGTTTATACAAACATTAAACTCACGACACCAGATGACCTGATGATTGCAAAAGCCATCTTAGAAAGTGAAAGAGGGGAAACATAATGCTTAGAATTGGACAGGGATTTGATGTACATCAGCTCGTAGAAGGCCGTCCGCTCATCCTCGGAGGAATCGAGATTCCGTATGAAAAAGGACTGCTTGGGCATTCAGATGCAGATGTATTGCTTCATACAGTTGCTGATGCATGTCTGGGTGCTATTGCTGCCGGTGATATCGGCAAGCATTTTCCGGATACGGATCCTGAATTTAAAGATGCAGACTCTGCAAAGCTGCTGCAGCATGTCTGGCAGCTTGTTAAAGAAAAGGGATATTCGTTAAGTAATATTGATTGCACGATTATTGCTCAAAAGCCAAAAATGGCTCCATATATTGATCAAATGAGAGGAAGAATTGCTGAATTGCTTGAAGCGGACATCAGCCAGGTGAATGTAAAAGCAACGACGACCGAACAGCTTGGATTTACAGGCAGAGGCGAAGGAATAGCATCGCAGGCAACGGTTCTCATTCAGAAAAAATAATCACGGACAATCTTTTGAACAGAGTGATTTTAGTGATAAAATGAAACAGATGCTAAAGATTATCGGAGGTATAACAATGACAAATGAAGTAAGAGTGCGATACGCTCCAAGTCCGACTGGACATTTACATATCGGGAATGCCCGAACAGCCCTTTTTAATTATTTATATGCACGCAACACAGGCGGCAAATTTATTATCCGAATTGAAGACACGGATAAAAAGAGAAATATTGAAGGCGGCGAAGAAAGCCAGCTTACATATTTGAAATGGCTCGGCATCGACTGGGATGAAAGCATTGATACAGACGGTGAGTACGGTCCATACAGACAATCAGAGCGCAATGATCTTTATAAAAAATATTACGATGAACTTCTTACTGGCGGAAAAGCGTATAAATGCTATTGTACAGAAGAAGAGCTTGAGCAGGAGCGGGAAGAGCAAAGTGCCCGCGGCGAGACTCCTCAATACTCTGGAAAATGCGCGAATTTAACATCTGAAGAGCAGCAAAAGCTTGAGGATGAAGGAAGAAAACCTAGCATTCGCTTCCGTGTTCCAAAGGGAGAGGTCATCACATTTCGTGATATCGTGAAAGATGAAATCTCATTTGAAACAGATGGAATCGGCGATTATGTCATCGTAAAAAAAGACGGAACACCAACTTATAACTTCGCTGTAGCGGTAGATGATTATTTAATGAAAATGACTCATGTCCTACGCGGGGAAGATCACATTTCCAATACACCTAAGCAAATTATGATCTTCAATGCATTGGGATGGGAAGCGCCTATTTTTGGCCATATGACATTAATCGTTAATGAAAACCGTAAAAAATTAAGCAAGCGCGATGAATCAATTATTCAATTTATTGAACAATATAAAGAACTGGGCTATTTGCCGCAGGCGCTCTTTAACTTTATCGGCATGCTTGGATGGTCTCCGGGCGGCGAGGAAGAAATATTCAGCAAAGAGCAGTTCATTGAAATATTCGATCCGAATCGATTATCGAAATCACCGGCTGTTTTTGATACACAGAAGCTAATGTGGCTGAACAATCAATATGTCAAACAGCTCGAATTAGATCAGCTGGTTGAGCTTTCCCTTCCTCATCTGATTAAAGCCGGAAAAGTATCAGAAACTGCTTCAGCTGAAGAAATCGACTGGGCGCGGAAATTAATCGGCCTTCATCAGGACAAAATGAGTTATGGTGCTGAGATCGTTGAACTGACTGAGCTTTTCTTTAAAGAAGAAATTACTTATAACCGCGAGGCGCGTAATGTTCTTGAAGAGGAACAGGTTCCAGAGGTTCTTACAGCATTTGCTCTGGAAATCGAGAAACTTGAGTCCTTTACGGCTGATCAAATTAAAGCAGCTACAAAAGCTGTTCAAAAGTCGACCGGACATAAAGGCAAAAATCTCTTTATGCCAATCCGTGTTGCCACTACAGGACAAACTCACGGGCCGGATCTTCCTCAGGCAATTGAGCTGCTTGGAAAAGAAACAATTTTAACCCGATTAAAAAGCGCGAACAGTTAACTTTTTTCTAAAAATGTAATATAGTATGATTAATACATTTAAACGCGTTGATAAGGAGAAGTAGAGAGTCCGTTTCCATATTAGAGAGAACCTCCCCGGCTGAAAGAGGTTTATGCGAAAAAACTCTCGAAATGCACCTTTGAGCCTTTTATTGAACCATCAGCCAGTCTGACGCATTAAATAAAAGCGGATTGCTCACCGTTACAGGAGCCTAAAGTTGAAACAGGCAATTTCTTTGCTTGTTTAAACAGAGTGGAACCGCGCATTTAAAGCGTCTCTGTCTATTAGGCAGAGGCGCTTTTTTATTTAAATATCAAGGGGAATGTTTGGGGGGAATAGAATGTTCAAAATGCTGAAGGAAGATATCGAAGTTGTTTTCGAACAGGATCCAGCTGCAAGGTCTTATTTAGAAGTTATTCTTACTTATTCCGGGCTTCATGCAATTTGGGCTCACCGTCTGGCACATGCGTTCTTTAGACGGAATTTGTTCTTCATTGCCAGAGTCATTTCTCAAGTGAGCCGCTTTTTTACAGGAATCGAGATTCATCCAGGTGCAAAAATCGGCCGCCGTTTCTTTATAGACCACGGAATGGGTGTTGTGATTGGTGAAACATGTGAAATTGGAAATAACGTAACAGTCTTCCAAGGGGTAACTTTAGGCGGAACCGGGAAAGAAAAAGGAAAGAGGCATCCGACCATTCTGGATCATGCATTGATTGCTACAGGTGCGAAAGTGCTGGGATCCATTACAGTCGGCGCTTATTCTAAAATAGGTGCGGGTTCGGTTGTGCTCCGTGATGTGCCTGATCATTCCACTGTGGTAGGAATACCGGGCAAGGTCGTGATACAAAATGGAAAGAGAATCAAAAATGATCTTGATCACTGCAATCTTCCTGATCCAGTCGCAGACAGGTTCAAAGAGCTGGAAGCAGAAATGCTGCATTTGAGACAAGAGCTTGCACAATTGAAAGAAGGGAAGAGTCAAGATGACCATCAAGTTATACAATACGCTAACCAGACAAAAAGAAACGTTTAAGCCGCTTGAAGAAGGCAAGGTCAGAATGTATGTGTGCGGGCCGACCGTTTATAACTATATCCATATAGGGAATGCCCGTCCTGCCATCGTCTATGATACAGTCCGTAAATACTTGGAGTACAGAGGATATGATGTCACGTATGTATCAAACTTTACAGATGTAGACGATAAGCTGATAAAGGCAGCAAATGAGCTCGGAGAAGATGTTCCAACCATTGCGGACCGCTTTATTGAAGCCTATTTTGAAGACGTCACTGCTCTTGGCTGCGACCGTGCAACAGCACATCCGCGAGTGACAGAAAGCATGGATATTATTATTGACTTTATTCAGGCTTTGATCGAAAAAGGATTTGCTTATGAAGCAGACGGGGATGTGTATTATAGAACAAGAGCTTTTAAAGATTACGGAAAACTCTCTCATCAATCCATCGATGAACTTAGAGTAGGCGCAAGAATCGATGCTGGAGAGAAGAAGCAGGATTCACTTGATTTTGCGCTATGGAAAGCGGCAAAAGAGGGCGAGATTTCTTGGGGAAGTCCGTGGGGAGAAGGAAGACCGGGCTGGCATATTGAGTGTTCCGCTATGGTCCATGATCACTTCGGGGATACAATTGATATCCATGCTGGAGGACAGGACTTAACATTCCCTCACCATGAGAATGAAATCGCCCAATCGGAAGCACTGACAGAAAAACCGTTTGCTAACTACTGGCTGCATAATGGGTATATTAATATTAACAACGAAAAAATGTCGAAGTCTCTAGGCAACTTTGTATTAGTTCATGACATCCTGAAAGAACACGATGCCCAGGTTCTAAGATTGTTCATGCTGTCTGTTCACTATCGTCATCCAATTAACTATTCCGTTGATTTGCTTGAGAGCACGAAAAATGCATTAGACCGTCTTCGTACATCCTATGCAAATCTGCTGCACCGCGTACAAAGCAGCACGGACTTAACCGATGACAATGAGAAGTGGCTGAACATTATCTCTGAACAGCGCACGGTTTTTGTGGAAGCAATGGATGACGATTTCAACACAGCCAATGCCATTTCAGTCATGTTTGAATTGTCAAAGCAAGCCAACTATTATTTGCAGGAAAAGAACACTTCTAAAGAAGTAATTGCTGCATTCACAGCTGCATTTGATGAGCTTGGCGCTGTGCTTGGCCTGCAGTTCGGAAAAAAAGAACTATTGGATGCAGAAATTGAAGAATTGATTGAAAAGCGCATTCAGGCTAGAATTGACCGGAACTTTCAGCTGTCAGATGAAATCCGGGATCAGCTGAAAGGCATGAATATTATTTTAGAAGATACGCCTCAAGGCACGAGATGGAAAAGAGGGTAAGTATGCTTCACTTAGAAGAGATACCGCACCCAAAACAAGTGAACAGCCTGGCGCTCGCCTATATAGGTGATGCAATTTATGAAGTTTACGTCAGGCATCACCTGCTTTCTAAAGGCAATGTCCGTCCAAATCAGCTTCATAAATTAGCGACAAAATATGTTTCAGCCAAGGCGCAGGCCACCGTTCTTCATGAACTGTCTAAAGCGGAATATTTCTCTGAAGAAGAAATGGCCATTATACGCCGCGGCCGCAATGCAAAATCAGGCACGGTTCCAAAAAACACAGATGTTCAAACATACCGCTACAGTACAGCATTTGAAGCACTAATCGGCTACCTGCATCTTATGAAAGATGGAGACCGGCTGGCAGAAATCATTCAGTCATCATTTGAATTGATTCAGAATGAAGGGAGGAAATAGGAATGTCAGAAGAATACATTATGGGGCGCAACACAGTCATTGAAGCGTTAAAATCAACGAGAAATGTGTATAAAATCTGGATGGCGGAAAACTCCGTCAAGGGACAAGCCCAGCAGATCGTTGTCCTTGCAAAAGAAAAGGGCATATCCATTCAATCTGTTCCTAAAAAGAAAATTGATCAAATGGTTGAAGGAAATCATCAGGGTGTTGTTGCTCAGGTAGCAGCATATGAGTACTCAGAGGTAGATGATATTTTAAAGGCGGCTGAAGATAAAAATGAAGCCCCATTTATCCTTCTTTTAGATGAAATTGAAGATCCTCATAACCTTGGTTCCATTATGAGAACAGCCGATGCAACAGGAGCGCACGGCATTATCATTCCTAAAAGAAGAGCAGTAGGGCTTACAGCTACAGTAGCGAAGTCATCTACTGGCGCAATTGAATATATTCCTGTTGCAAGGGTGACAAATATGGCCAGAACCATTGAGGAATTAAAAGAGCGGGGCGTCTGGATAGTTGGAACAGATGCAAAAGGATCAGATGATTACCGTTCAATGGACGGGAAAATGCCTCTTGGCTTAGTTATAGGCAGTGAAGGTAAAGGAATGGGAAGACTGGTTAAAGAAAAATGCGATTTTCTGGTCAACTTGCCGATGGCTGGCCGGGTCACTTCGCTCAATGCTTCAGTAGCAGCGAGTCTGCTGATGTATGAGGTCTTCAGAAAGCGTCATCCATTAGGAGAATAAGAAAATGGATATCCTTCTTGTTGACGGATATAATATCATCGGTGCTTGGGCGAATCTTCAATCATTAAAAAAAGAGAATCTCTCAGAAGCAAGAGAGCTGCTGATTCAAAAAATGGCAGAGTATCAAGCTTACACCGGTTACAGGGTGATCGTTATTTTCGATGCTCATCAAGTGAAGGGTATTGAAAAGAAACAAAAAAACCACCGTGTCGAAGTCATCTATACCCGTGAAAACGAAACAGCGGATGAGCGCATTGAAAAACTTGCGATTTCCCTGAGCAATATTAAAACGCAAATCCATGTAGCAACCTCCGATTTTACAGAGCAATGGGCTATTTTTGGCCAGGGAGCTCTCAGGAAATCAGCAAGAGAACTTTTAAATGAAGTGGAAGCAATAGAAAAAAGAATCCAAAAAAGAGTAGAAAAAATAAAAGTGAATAGTCCTCAATCAAAGATTCCAATCACAGATGATGTCCTGAAAATGTTTGAAAAATGGCGCAGGGGCGATTTATAGCCTGTTGACGCTTTCAAAAATCATACTGTATAATATTTCTATCTATTGTGCGGTCGGGGGGATCGGCATGAACACACATTTCAGCACGGGTAAACTCAGCAAGGAAGACTTTCATGCTCTTTTGGATGAACAGGTTGTGGAGCTTGTTCATAATGGAGACAGCGATGCTCTTGATTATTTAATAACAAAGTACCGTAATTTTGTAAGAGCGAAGGCAAGGTCCTATTTTTTGATAGGCGCTGACAGAGAAGATATTATTCAAGAAGGTATGATCGGTTTGTATAAGGCTATCCGTGATTTCAGAGAGGACAAGCTTACTTCTTTCAAAGCTTTTGCAGAACTGTGCATCACTCGCCAAATCATTACCGCTATTAAAACCGCAACCCGTCAAAAACATATTCCTCTTAACTCTTATGTCTCACTGGACAAGCCGATTTATGATGAAGAATCAGACCGGACATTGATGGATGTTATTTCAGGGACAAAAGTCATGGATCCGGAAGAACTGATTATTAATCAGGAAGAATTTGATGATATCGAACTGAAAATGGGCGAGCTTCTGAGCGATCTCGAACGGAAGGTTCTTGTTCTGTATTTGGACGGCAGATCCTATCAGGAAATTTCTGAAGAGCTCAACCGCCACGTTAAATCAATAGACAATGCCCTTCAGCGGGTGAAACGAAAGCTTGAAAGGTATCTTGAGCTTCGTGAAATCAATATGTAAAAATCAAGTGAAACACGTCAGGCGTCATTGACGAAGGTCCTTGCGTGTGTTACATTTTTATAGAAAAATGCATGACTAGCGGAAGGTGCCATAAATGCGTAAGAAAGTTACAATGGCTTGCACAGACTGTGGAAGCAGAAACTACACAACGATGAAAAACACGTCAAGCTCCGAAGAGCGTTTAGAATTCAAGAAATTTTGTAAAGCTTGTAACGCACATACGGACCACCGTGAAACAAAGTAGCACTCATCTCATGATTCTTTATTTCTATGACAGGCTTTCTGAATTCTCTTGGAGGTAATGTAAATGCAGCGTATTGTTAATTTTTTCAAAGATGTTTCCCGTGAAATGAAAAAGGTCAGCTGGCCAAAAGGCAAAGAACTGACGCGATATACAATTACAGTTATTGCAACTGTCGCTTTTGCTGTCATCTTTTTCGCCATTATTGATCTTGGAATTTCATCGTTAATTCGTCTAGTGTCATAAAAAATAAAACACCGATCTTCATTTTCGTTTTATTTTTTGAATAATAGATATAAAATCGTGCTATAATAGAGAATATTATATTTCCCCAAAAACCCGTTCGACGGGTTTTTTCATTGTCTTAAAAAGTGTCAGCCAAAGAATAAGAGCAGCAGAATCATCATATAAGCTTCAAAAAGCAGGGAGGGAATGGACAAATCGTCCTATTAAAATGGAGAAAAATTGGTATGTGGTCCATACTTATTCAGGTTATGAGAATAAGGTAAAGGCGAATCTTGAAAAGCGTGTAGAATCAATGGGCATGCAGGATAAAATTTTCCGTGTTGTCGTTCCGGAAGAAGAAGAAACAGATTATAAAAACGGCAAAAAGAAAGTAACAAAGAAAAAAGTATTCCCGGGTTATGTCCTCGTTGAAATTGTTATGACAGATGATTCCTGGTATGTAGTCCGCAATACACCTGGTGTAACAGGATTTGTCGGTTCAGCTGGTTCTGGTTCAAAGCCAACAGCGCTTCTTCCTGAAGAAGTTGTATCAATCCTTAAACATATGGGAATGGAAGAAAAGAGAGTTGAAGTTGATTTCGACTTGAAAGAGACTGTAAAAGTAATAGATGGACCTTTTGCTAACTTTACCGGATCAATTGAAGAGATTGATAAAGATAAGAGCAAAGTGAAGGTATTAGTAAACATGTTCGGCCGCGAAACACCGGTTGAGCTGGAATTTTCTCAAGTTGATAAATTATAAGAAAAAACTTGAATTCACAAAAGAAAAGTGATAATATTTCATAAGTCAGTATGTCTCGCTATGCGGGACATAAAACTTGATTAATTTCTATCATTCATATAAAGAATGAACGACATGAGTGGGAGGGTATTACCCTATTACCACATCACGGACTTAAGGAGGTGTGTCTCGTGGCTAAAAAAGTAATTAAAATGGTTAAATTGCAAATTCCTGCTGGAAAAGCAAATCCAGCGCCGCCGGTTGGTCCTGCATTAGGTCAAGCTGGTGTTAACATCATGGGATTCTGTAAGGAGTTTAACGCTCGTACAGCTGATCAAGCTGGACTTATCATTCCTGTTGAAATTACGGTTTTTGAAGACCGTTCATTTACATTTATTACAAAAACTCCGCCTGCTGCAGTATTGCTTAAGAAAGCAGCTGGTATCGAGTCTGGTTCAGGTGAACCTAACCGTAATAAAGTAGCAACAGTTAAGCGTGATAAAGTACGTGAAATTGCTGAAACAAAAATGCCTGACTTAAATGCAGCTAATGTTGAATCAGCTATGCGTATGGTTGAAGGTACTGCGCGCAGCATGGGTATCGTCATCGAAGACTAATTGTTGTTTTTGTTTTAGGGGTTGCGAGTTTGCTTTTAACAAGTTCGCAACCTTTATTCGTGGGAGGTTATTCCGCTAAAACCACTAAGGAGGAAATTTAAAATGGCTAAAAGAGGTAAAAAGTACGTTGAAGCTGCTAAATTAGTAGACCGTGCTCAAGCTTACGGAGTTCAAGAAGCAATTGAACTTGTAAAGAAAACAAACACAGCTAAATTTGATGCAACAGTTGAAGTTGCATTCCGTTTAGGCGTTGATCCACGTAAAAACGATCAGCAAATCCGCGGAGCAGTTGTTCTTCCAAATGGAACAGGCAAAACTCAACGCGTTTTAGTATTTGCAAAAGGTGAAAAAGCGAAGGAAGCAGAAGCTGCTGGAGCTGATTTCGTAGGCGATGCTGACTACATCAACAAAATTCAGCAAGGATGGTTTGACTTCGATGTAATCGTAGCTACTCCTGACATGATGGGTGAAGTTGGTAAGCTTGGCCGCGTACTTGGACCAAAAGGCTTAATGCCAAACCCTAAAACCGGTACTGTTTCATTTGACGTTGAAAAAGCAGTTAAAGAAATCAAAGCTGGTAAAGTTGAATACCGCGTTGACAAAGCTGGTAACATCCACGTGCCAATCGGTAAAGTATCTTTCGAAGACAGCAAGTTAGTTGAAAACTTCACTACAATCTTCGAAACATTATTAAAAGCTAAACCTGCTGCTGCAAAAGGCACATACATGAAGAACGTAGCTGTTGCTTCTACTATGGGACCTGGCGTTAAAGTTGATTCATCAAGTTTCGGCGTTAAATAATAGTTGACATAAGGGTCGACTTTATATATAATCAAAAATGTTGTTTAACTAAATAACTTCATTTATACCGAAGACAGTAGGTGCTTGCATAAGCTTAATTTCCTGCCGAGGTGTATATATGTGAACTAAAATTATTAGATCGCTTGTATATATACTGCCTCCATGTCTGACGTGGAGGCATTTCTTGTTTTTAAAGAGAAAACACCGATCGGTATAAGTGTGGGACTTTGATTCTTACAGGAGGTGTATCAATGAGCAGCGCTATCGAAACAAAAAAATCCATCGTAGATGACATTACTGCTAAATTTCGCGACAGCAAAACAACGATCGTTGTTGACTACCGCGGTTTAACAGTAGCAGAAGTTACTGAACTTCGTAAAACTCTTCGTGAAGCTGGCATCGAGTTCAAAGTTTACAAAAACACAATGACTCGCCGTGCAGTTGAAAATGTTGAACTTACTGGTCTTAATGACGCCCTAACAGGTCCTAATGCGATCGCATTCAGTAATGACGACGTAGTTGCTCCAGCTAAGATTCTTAACGACTTTGCTAAAAAGCATGACGCGTTAGAAATCAAAGCAGGTGTAATCGAAGGCAACATCGCAACTGTAGAACAAATTAAAGCTCTTGCTGAACTTCCATCACGTGAAGGCTTACTTTCTATGTTGCTTAGCGTTCTTCAAGCTCCAATCCGCAATCTTGCACTTGCTACTAAAGCAGTTGCAGAACAAAAAGAAGAGCAAGGCGCTTAATCTGTTTGACCTGTACCAAAACAAAAAACTAATAGGTTTATAAGGAGGAAATATACAATGACTAAAGAACAAATCATTGAAGCAGTTAAAGAAATGACTGTTTTAGAATTAAACGACTTAGTTAAAGCAATCGAAGAAGAATTTGGCGTAACTGCAGCTGCTCCTGTAGCAATGGCTGGTGGCGCTGCTGGTGGCGAAGCTGCTGCTGAGCAAACTGAATTTGATGTAGTACTTGCTAGCGCTGGTGCTCAAAAAATCAAAGTTATCAAAGTAGTACGTGAAATCACTGGTCTTGGCTTGAAAGAAGCTAAAGAATTAGTTGACAACACTCCTAAAGCTGTTAAAGAAGGAATCGCTAAAGAAGAAGCTGAAGAAATCAAAGGCAAACTTGAAGAAGTTGGCGCTTCTGTAGAAGTTAAGTAATTCCAAAAAGACAAAGCTCGCTTAATTCAAATAGCGAGCTTTTTTTTCACGTTTGACAGGAAATTGATTTTATTAAAGATACAGAGGTATGAAAAATAGCATGATTTGCTATACTCCTTTAACATGGAGGGAAAAAGATGACAAATCATTATTATTCAAGTCAGCCTGAGGCTGAGAGTAATCGTAAATCATGGACGTTTACTTTAAGAGGGAATTCCTTTCATTTTCAAAGTGATCGCGGCGTTTTTTCTAAAAATGAAGTCGATTTTGGTTCAAGACTGCTGATTGAAACATTTACACTGCCTGATCAAAAAGGCGACTTGCTGGACGTTGGCTGCGGATACGGACCAATCGGAATTTCGCTTGCAAAAGAATTCAAGGATCTCACAGTTGATATGATTGATGTTAATGAGAGAGCAGTAGACCTAGCGAAAGTGAATGCAGAAGCAAACGGTGTTAAAAATGTCCGTATTATCGCAAGCAATCTTTTTGAAAATGTTGATCCTTTGAAAAAGTATGCGGCTGTTCTGACAAATCCTCCTATCCGTGCAGGAAAAAAAGTTGTTCACGAGATTTTTGAAAAAAGCTTTGAATCTCTTTTGCCGGGCGGAGAATTATGGGTTGTCATTCAGAAAAAGCAAGGAGCCCCATCAGCTATTGCCAAACTGGATGAGATGTTTAAAGAAGTTGTTACAGTCAAAAAGGATAAAGGCTACTTTATTATCAGAGCAGAAAAAGATTGACTCGTATTTTTCGCTATGTTAATATTATAAAATGCCAATATATATATTCCATAAGTCTCTATTTTTTGAGGTGAATGTATAAATATAGGACAGATGGAAAAACTTATAAAATCAATAGTACGTTTTACAAAAGTGGTTTTCTAATTTATAGAGACCTTTTTATTTTTGTTTTCTCCTTGTATGTGTATTGGTGGTTAATAGATTGATTTACGAGTACATATTACAAGTTATATTACGCTTGATTTGAGGGGTGAAGCAGTTGACAGGTCAACTAGTTCAGTATGGACGACACCGCCAACGCAGAAGTTATGCACGTATTAGTGAAGTGTTAGAATTACCAAATCTTATTGAGATTCAAACCTCTTCCTATCAGTGGTTTCTTGATGAGGGTCTTAGAGAAATGTTCCAGGACATATCTCCTATCGAAGACTTCACTGGTAACCTCTCGCTAGAATTTATTGATTATAGTTTAGGTGATCCTAAATATTCAGTAGAGGAATCTAAAGAGCGCGATGTTACCTATTCTGCACCGCTTCGTGTGAAGGTGCGTTTAATTAACAAGGAAACTGGTGAAGTAAAAGATCAGGATGTTTTCATGGGTGATTTCCCATTGATGACTGAAACAGGTACATTTGTGATTAACGGTGCTGAGCGTGTTATCGTATCACAGCTCGTACGTTCACCAAGTGTTTATTACAGCGGAAAAGTCGATAAAAATGGTAAAAAAGGCTTTACTGCAACTGTCATTCCAAACCGCGGCGCTTGGTTAGAGTACGAAACAGATGCTAAAGATGTTGCATATGTGCGTATTGATCGCACTCGGAAATTGCCGGTAACGGTTCTTTTGCGCGCACTAGGGTTTGGCTCTGATCAAGAAATCACCGATCTTTTCGGTGAAAATGAATACTTGCGCAACACACTTGATAAGGACAACACAGAAAGCACAGAAAAAGCTCTTCTTGAGATTTATGAGCGTCTGCGCCCTGGTGAGCCTCCAACAGTGGATAACGCGAAAAGCTTGCTGGATTCAAGATTCTTTGATCCAAAACGCTATGATCTTGCAAGTGTAGGACGCTACAAGATCAATAAAAAGCTTCATATTAAAAATCGCCTGTTCAATCAGCGTCTTGCTGAAACATTAGTAGACCCTGAAACTGGCGAAATTATTGCAGAAAAAGATACTTTAATTGATAGACGTACTCTTGACCGAATCATTCCTAATTTAGAGAGTGGAGTAGGCTTCAGAAAAATTACGCCATCTGGCGGAGTTGTTGAAGAAGATGTAACGCTTCAATCAATTAAAATCTATGCTCCTATTGATTCAGAAGGTGAAAAAGTCATTAACGTGATCAGCAACGCTTATGTCGAAGAAAACGTTAAGAATATTACGCCTGCTGACATCCTGTCTTCTATCAGTTATTTCTTTAACTTGCTTCATGGAGTGGGAGACACAGATGATATCGACCATTTAGGAAACCGTCGTCTGCGTTCTGTAGGAGAACTTCTCCAAAATCAATTCAGAATCGGTCTTTCTCGTATGGAGCGTGTTGTGCGCGAGAGAATGTCCATTCAAGATACTAATACAATTACACCTCAGCAGCTGATTAACATCCGTCCTGTTATTGCGTCAATTAAAGAGTTCTTCGGAAGCTCTCAGTTATCACAGTTCATGGATCAGACGAATCCGCTTGCTGAATTAACTCATAAACGCCGTCTGTCTGCACTTGGACCTGGTGGATTAACACGTGAACGCGCTGGATTTGAAGTGCGTGACGTTCATTACTCTCACTATGGCCGCATGTGTCCGATTGAAACGCCAGAGGGACCAAACATCGGTTTGATCAACTCACTTTCTTCTTATGCTAAAGTTAATCGCTTTGGTTTCATTGAAACGCCATATCGCCGCGTAGATCCTGAAACAGGGAAAGTAACTGCCCGCATCGATTACTTAACAGCAGACGAAGAAGATAATTACGTAGTTGCCCAAGCAAACGCTCGTTTAGCAGATGATGGTTCATTTATTGATGAGGACATTGTTTCCCGTTTCCGCGGAGAGAACACAGTTATGTCCCGTGACAGAATGGATTACATGGATGTATCTCCTAAGCAAGTAGTTTCTGCTGCTACAGCATGTATCCCGTTCTTGGAAAATGATGACTCCAACCGTGCCCTTATGGGAGCGAACATGCAGCGACAAGCAGTACCGCTTATGAACCCTGAGTCTCCGATTGTCGGAACAGGCATGGAGTACGTATCAGGCAAAGACTCTGGTGCTGCAGTAATCTGCAAGTTCCCTGGAGTTGTTGAAAAAGTAGAAGCTAAAAACATCTGGGTACGACGCTACGAAGATGTGGATGGCGTGAAAACAAAAGGCAACTTGGATAAGTACAGCCTGCTTAAATTCATCCGTTCTAACCAAGGTACCTGCTACAACCAGCGCCCGATCGTAAGTGTCGGCGATGAAGTTGTTAAAGGTGAAATCCTTGCTGACGGACCATCTATGGAACTAGGCGAACTCGCACTTGGACGCAACGTTATGGTTGCATTCATGACATGGGATGGCTACAACTATGAGGATGCCATCATCATGAGTCAGCGTCTAGTAAAAGATGATGTTTATACTTCTATTCATATCGAAGAATATGAATCAGAATCTCGTGATACAAAGCTTGGACCTGAAGAAATCACACGCGATATTCCGAATGTCGGAGAAGATGCGCTTCGCAATTTGGACGACCGCGGAATAATCCGTGTCGGTGCTGAAGTAAAAGACGGAGATTTGCTTGTTGGTAAGGTTACACCAAAAGGGGTTACTGAACTGACTGCAGAAGAACGCCTTCTACATGCAATCTTTGGTGAAAAAGCAAGGGAAGTACGTGATACTTCACTTCGTGTTCCTCACGGAGGCGGCGGTATCGTTCTTGATGTTAAAGTGTTCAACCGTGAAGACGGCGATGAACTTCCACCGGGAGTCAACCAGTTAGTCCGCGCATACATCGTTCAGAAGCGTAAAATTTCTGAAGGGGATAAAATGGCCGGACGTCACGGAAACAAAGGTGTTATCTCAAGAATTCTTCCTGAAGAAGATATGCCTTACCTTCCAGACGGCACACCAGTAGATATCATGTTAAATCCTCTCGGTGTACCATCTCGTATGAACATCGGTCAGGTACTTGAACTGCATCTTGGAATGGCAGCGCGCAAACTTGGTTTACACGTTGCATCTCCTGTATTTGATGGTGCACGCGAGGAAGATGTATGGTCAACTCTTGAAGAAGCTGGCATGGCACGCGATGCTAAAACAGTTCTTTATGATGGCCGCTCAGGCGAACCGTTTGATAACCGTGTATCAGTAGGAATCATGTATATGATCAAACTTGCTCACATGGTTGATGATAAATTGCATGCCCGTTCAACAGGTCCTTACTCACTTGTTACGCAGCAGCCACTTGGCGGTAAAGCCCAGTTTGGCGGACAGCGTTTTGGAGAAATGGAAGTATGGGCGCTTGAAGCTTATGGCGCAGCTTATACTCTACAAGAGATTCTCACAGTTAAGTCAGATGACGTTGTCGGACGTGTGAAAACGTACGAAGCAATCGTTAAAGGCGAAAATGTTCCGGAGCCAGGAGTTCCAGAATCATTCAAAGTATTGATAAAAGAGCTTCAAAGCTTAGGTATGGATGTTAAGATTCTCTCAAGCGACGAAAAAGAAATCGAAATGAGAGACTTAGAAGATGATGAAGAAGGACAGCAATCAGAAGGTTTATCCTTGAATGATCAGCCGGATGATCTTTCATCAGCAGCCGTGGAAAAAGAAAAAGACGCAGTTATTAAAGAATAGTAAGCAATAAGGGTAAAACCTGAAGACGAAAAGGGAGGTAGGCCCCTTGCTAGATGTAAATAACTTTGAGTATATGAACATCGGTCTCGCTTCACCTGATAAAATTCGCTCGTGGTCATTCGGTGAAGTTAAGAAACCAGAAACGATTAACTATCGTACATTAAAACCAGAAAAAGACGGTTTATTCTGTGAGCGCATTTTCGGTCCTACTAAGGACTGGGAATGTCATTGCGGAAAATATAAAAGAGTTCGCTACAAAGGTGTAGTCTGTGATCGATGCGGAGTTGAAGTAACTCGTGCTAAGGTCCGCCGTGAGCGCATGGGGCATATTGAACTTGCTGCCCCTGTTTCTCACATTTGGTATTTTAAAGGCATCCCTAGCCGCATGGGCTTAGTGCTTGATATGTCACCGCGTGCACTAGAAGAAGTGATTTACTTCGCCTCTTACGTGGTTACAGAAACAGGCGACACGCCGCTTGAGAAAAAACAGCTGCTCTCTGAAAAAGAATATAGAGCATACCGTGATAAATACAGCTCAACTTTCCAAGCTGCAATGGGTGCAGAAGCGATCAAAAAACTTCTTTCTGACATCGATTTGGATAAAGAGGTTGATCAGCTTAAAGAAGAGCTTAAAACAGCACAAGGCCAGCGCAGAACCCGTGCAATCAAACGATTAGAAGTATTAGAAGCATTCCGTAATTCAGGCAATGAGCCATCTTGGATGATCCTTGATGTTCTTCCTGTTATCCCGCCTGAACTTCGTCCAATGGTCCAATTAGACGGTGGACGTTTTGCGACTTCTGACTTAAATGATTTGTACCGCCGTGTAATTAACCGCAACAACCGTTTAAAACGTTTATTGGACCTTGGTGCTCCAAGCATCATCGTACAGAACGAAAAACGCATGCTTCAAGAAGCTGTTGATGCATTGATTGACAATGGCCGACGCGGCCGTCCGGTTACTGGACCAGGTAATCGTCCTCTTAAATCCCTTTCACATATGCTGAAAGGTAAACAAGGACGTTTCCGTCAAAACCTACTTGGTAAACGTGTTGACTATTCAGGCCGTTCCGTTATCGTTGTAGGACCGAACCTGAAAATGTATCAGTGCGGTTTGCCGAAAGAAATGGCTCTTGAATTATTCAAGCCTTTCGTTATGAAAGAACTTGTTGAAAAAGGCTTAGCACACAACATTAAGAGTGCTAAACGTAAAATAGAGCGTGTATCTCCTGAGGTTTGGGATGTATTAGAAGCAGTTATCAGAGAGCATCCAGTTCTCCTTAACCGCGCACCTACACTTCACAGACTGGGAATCCAGGCATTTGAGCCTACGCTTGTAGAAGGCCGTGCAATACGTCTTCACCCATTAGTATGTACAGCATATAACGCTGACTTTGATGGTGACCAAATGGCGGTTCACGTACCTCTATCTGCTGAAGCTCAAGCAGAAGCACGCATTTTGATGCTTGCAGCTCAAAACATTCTAAATCCTAAAGACGGAAAACCTGTTGTTACTCCTTCTCAGGATATGGTACTTGGAAACTACTACCTGACATTAGAACGCGAAGAAGCTGTCGGCGAAGGAATGGTCTTCAAAGATACGAACGAAGCCTTGCTTGCATATCAAAACGGATATGTTCATCTTCACACTCGTATCGCTGTTCAAGCAAGCTCTCTGCCTAACGAATCATTTACGGATGAACAGCGCAAAAAGCTGCTTGTAACAACTGTAGGAAAACTGATTTTCAATGAAATTCTTCCTCCTTCATTCCCTTATATGAATGAACCGACTAAGAGCAACATTGAAGATGAAACACCGGAAAAATTCTTTATTGATGCAAATGTGAATGTGAAAGAATTCATTCAAAGCCAAGAGATCATCCCTCCTTTCAAGAAGGGAATCTTAGGTAAAATCATTGCTGAAATCTTTAAGAAATTCCATATTACCGAAACGTCTAAAATGCTTGACCGCATGAAAGATCTTGGATTCAGATACTCTACTAAAGCCGGTATTACGGTTGGTGTATCAGATATCATCGTACTGCGTGAAAAAGAAGAGATCTTAAAAGAGGCACAAGCTAAAGTTGATAATGTTCTTAAACAATTCAAACGCGGTCTGATTACAGAAGAAGAGCGCTATGAACGTGTTATTTCCATCTGGAGTGCGTCTAAAGATGTCATCCAGGGCAAACTGATGGCTTCTCTTGATAAGCGCAACCCGATCTTCATGATGAGTGATTCAGGAGCCCGTGGTAACGCATCTAACTTTACGCAGCTTGCGGGAATGCGCGGACTGATGGCCAACCCGGCCGGACGTATTATTGAACTTCCAATCAAATCAAGTTTCCGCGAGGGCTTAACAGTGTTAGAGTACTTTATCTCTACACATGGTGCGCGTAAAGGTCTTGCCGATACAGCCCTTAAAACAGCTGACTCAGGTTACTTGACAAGACGTCTCGTTGACGTTGCGCAGGATGTCATCATTCGTGATGAAGACTGTGGAACGGACCGCGGCATCTTGACGAAGTCAATTAAAGAAGGCACAGAAGTAATCGAGCATTTAGAAGAGCGTTTAATTGGACGTCATGCACGCAAAACACTTAAACATCCGGAGACTGGTGAAGTCATCGTTTCTGAAAATGATCTCATTACAGAAGACCTTGCTTTAGCGATTGTTGAAACTGGTATAGAAGAAGTATGGATTCGTTCTGCATTTACATGCAACACTCGTCATGGTGTATGTAAAAAATGCTACGGACGCAACTTGGCTACAGGAACCGAGGTTGAAGTTGGAGAGGCAGTCGGTATTATCGCTGCTCAATCTATCGGAGAACCGGGAACTCAGCTTACAATGCGTACGTTCCATACAGGCGGTGTTGCCGGAGATGACATCACTCAAGGTTTACCTCGTATTCAGGAGCTATTTGAAGCGAGAAATCCTAAAGGTCAGGCAACCATCTCTGAAATTGATGGTGTAGTAGTGGAAATTAATGAAGTTCGTGACAGACAACAGGAAATCGTTATTAAAGGCGATGTTGAAACACGCACTTACACAGCTGCTTACAACGCTAGACTTAAAGTGGCCGAAGGCGACAAAATTACACACGGTCAGGAACTTACTGAAGGTTCAATCGACCCTAAAGAATTGCTGAAAGTAACAGACATCACATCTGTTCAGGAATATCTGCTTCGTGAAGTTCAAAAAGTATACCGTATGCAAGGGGTAGAAATTGGAGACAAACATGTTGAAGTAATGGTTCGCCAAATGCTTCGCAAAGTTAGAGTAATGGATGCAGGAGATACAGATGTATTGCCTGGAACATTGCTTGATGTTCACCAATTTACTGATGCCAACAAAAAGGTATTGCTTGAAGGCAAGCGCCCGGCAACAGGACGTCCGATCCTGCTTGGTATCACAAAAGCATCACTTGAAACAGATTCATTCTTATCTGCTGCATCATTCCAGGAAACAACTCGTGTCCTAACTGATGCTGCGATTAAAGGCAAGCGTGATGAACTGCTCGGCTTGAAAGAAAATGTTATCATCGGTAAGCTTGTGCCTGCCGGAACTGGAATGCAGCGCTATAGACGCGTGAATCCAATTCCTCGCATACAGCCGGAAGATGAAACTGTAACTGTAGATTAATTAACTAACTGAAAAAGAGATGGACGATTCTAGAAAAATGTTTCATTGATCTAGTTGACATCCATCTCTTACGATGTTAGTATGTTCTAGGTGCTTAATTAAAACCTGTTGCTTTGGAGGATATATTTTTATGTCTTATGAAAAAGTATCGCAGGCACATAAAATTATTGTTGGTACGAAGCAAACAGTAAAGGCTCTAAAACTTGATCAAGTAAAGGAACTGATCATTGCTGAAGACGCTGATTCAAGAATCATTCACATGATTACTGAACTCGCTGAACAGAAAGACATTCCCTTTAATATGGTTGACTCTATGAAAAAGCTTGGAAAAGCTTGCGGAATAGAAGTAGGAGCAGTAACTGTAGCTATTATCAATTAAAACCGTTTTTGCCAAGGGTTTTAAATCCTCTGCAAAAACTTTGTTTTTGCCCAAATATGAACCACCTGGATGTGTGGTATTAAACTTCGAGAAGGGAGGACATAAACATGCCTACTATTAACCAATTAGTGCGCAAGGGACGCGTAAGCAAAGTTGAAAAATCAACTTCTCCTGCGTTAAACAAAGGTTACAACAGCTTCAAAAAAGAGCAAACAAACACATCATCACCGCAAAAACGCGGAGTATGTACTCGTGTTGGTACAATGACACCGAAGAAACCGAACTCGGCTCTTCGTAAATATGCTCGTGTTCGTTTAACTAACGGAATCGAGGTAACTGCCTACATTCCTGGTATCGGACACAACCTGCAAGAGCATAGTGTTGTACTTATCCGCGGCGGACGTGTAAAAGATTTACCGGGTGTCCGTTATCACATCGTGCGCGGTGCATTAGACACTGCTGGTGTTGACAAGCGTATGCAAGGCCGCTCTAAATACGGTACAAAACGACCAAAAGCACCAAAAAAATAATGCCTTAAGTAATATAAAGCTTAAGATTATAGCATGAAGGGAGGATATAACATGCCACGTAAAGGTCCTGTTACAAAAAGAGACGTATTACCAGATCCACTTTACAACTCAAAGCTTGTTACTCGTCTAATCAACAGAATTATGGTAGACGGTAAGAGAGGTAAAGCACAAACTATTCTTTACACTGCTTTTGACTTAGTGAAAGAGCGTTCAGGTAAAGAAGCAATCGAAGTGTTTGAACAAGCACTTAAAAACATCATGCCAGTTCTTGAGGTAAGAGCTCGTCGTGTGGGTGGTGCAAACTATCAAGTTCCTGTTGAAGTTCGCCCTGACCGCCGTACTACTCTTGGTCTTCGCTGGTTAGTAAACTACGCTCGTCTTCGCGGTGAAAAAACGATGGAAGAGCGCTTAGCTAACGAGATTCTTGATGCAGCTAACAACACTGGCTCATCAGTTAAGAAACGTGAAGATACTCACAAAATGGCTGAAGCTAACAAAGCATTCGCTCACTACCGCTGGTAGGATTCAAACCATAAAATATACTAATCCTTATAATAGGAAGGAGAAAAACCCAAATGGCAAGAGAGTTCTCCTTAGACAAAACTCGTAATATCGGCATCATGGCTCACATCGATGCCGGTAAAACGACTACTACTGAACGTGTATTATTCTACACTGGACGTATCCATAAAATTGGTGAAACACATGAAGGTGCTTCTCAAATGGACTGGATGGAGCAAGAGCAAGAACGTGGTATCACAATCACTTCTGCTGCTACAACTGCTCAGTGGAAGGGTCATCGCGTAAACATCATCGATACACCGGGACACGTAGACTTCACAGTTGAAGTTGAACGTTCACTTCGTGTACTTGATGGTGCAGTAGCAGTACTTGATGCTCAATCTGGTGTTGAGCCTCAAACTGAAACAGTATGGCGCCAGGCAACAACTTACGGAGTACCGCGTGTAGTATTCGTTAACAAAATGGATAAAATCGGTGCGGATTTCTTATACTCTGTAAAAACAATGCACGACCGTCTTGAAGCTAATGCTCACCCTATCCAACTTCCAATTGGTGCTGAAGATGAGTTTGTAGGTATTATTGACTTAGTAGAGAATGTTGCATATATCTACGAAGACGACCTAGGAACTCGCTCAGAGGCTATGGAAATTCCTGATGATTATAAAGATCTTGCAGAAGAGTGGCGCGGAAAGCTTGTAGAAGCTGTAGCAGAACTTGACGAAGAGCTTATGATGAAATACCTTGAAGGTGAAGAGCTTACAATCGATGAATTGAAAGCTGCGATCCGTAAAGGAACAGTAAATGTAGAATTCTACCCAGTAATCTGTGGATCTGCATTTAAAAACAAAGGTGTTCAGTTAATGCTAGACGCTGTTCTAGACTACCTGCCATCACCTTTAGATGTACCAGCAATTAAAGGTACATTACCTGACAGTGAGGACGAAGTATCTCGTGAATCTAGTGATGAGGGTCCATTCTCAGCACTTGCATTCAAAGTTATGACGGATCCTTATGTTGGTAAATTAACATTCTTCCGTGTGTATTCAGGTGTCTTGAATTCTGGATCATACGTACAGAACTCAACGAAAGGCAAGCGTGAACGCGTAGGACGTATCCTGCAAATGCATGCTAACTCTCGTGAGGAAATCTCAACAGTATACGCTGGAGATATTGCTGCTGCTGTAGGTCTTAAAGACACTACAACTGGTGATACTTTATGTGATGAGAAGAACCAAGTTATCTTGGAATCAATGAATTTCCCAGAGCCGGTTATCTCACTATCTGTTGAACCAAAATCTAAAGCTGACCAAGACAAAATGTCTACAGCTTTAACAAAGCTTTCTGAAGAAGATCCAACTTTCAAAGCTCACACTGATACTGAAACAGGTCAAACGATCATCTCTGGTATGGGTGAACTTCACCTTGACATCATTGTTGACCGTATGAGACGTGAATTTAAAGTTGAAGCTAACGTTGGTGCTCCTCAGGTTGCGTATCGCGAAACTTTCCGTGGCTCTGCTAAAGTTGAAGGTAAATTCGCACGCCAATCTGGCGGACGAGGTCAGTTCGGACACGTTTGGGTAGAATTTGAACCAAACGAAGAAGGAAAAGGCTTTGAGTTCCAAAATAAAGTAGTAGGTGGAACAGTACCACGTGAATACGTGCCTGCTGTTGCAGCTGGTCTAGAAGACTCTATGAAAAACGGTGTTCTAGCTGGATACCCTCTAATCGATGTAAAAGCTACATTGGTTGACGGTTCTTACCATGATGTTGACTCTAGTGAAATGGCGTTTAAGATTGCTGCATCTATGGCTCTTAAAAACGCTGTATCTAAGTGTAACCCTGTTATTCTTGAGCCTGTTATGAAGGTTGAAGTTGTAATCCCTGATGAGTACATGGGAGATATCATGGGTGATATCACTTCTCGTCGCGGACGAGTAGAGGGTATGGAAGCACGCGGAAATGCTCAAGTTGTACGTGCAATGGTTCCACTTTCTGAGATGTTTGGATACGCTACTGCGTTACGTTCAAATACTCAAGGCCGCGGAACATTCTCAATGCACTTTGATCATTACGAAGAGGTTCCAAAATCAATTTCTGAAGAAATTATCAAAAAAAATAAAGGTGAATAATTGATTTTCACCTTTTATTGAAGTATAACTACTTATGTATGAATAGAAAGTGGACATGTTTCACTTTCTGCAATCTATATAATGAATCATGACTCTAAGGAGGAATTTAGAATGGGTAAAGAAAAATTCGACCGTTCAAAAACGCATGCCAATATCGGTACAATTGGACACGTTGACCACGGTAAAACAACTTTAACAGCTGCTATTACAACTGTATTAGCTAAACGTAGCGGTAAAGGTGCTGCAATGGCATACGACATGATCGATGCTGCTCCAGAAGAGCGCGAGCGTGGAATCACAATCTCAACTGCACACGTTGAGTACGAAACTGAAACTCGTCACTATGCACACGTTGACTGCCCAGGACATGCTGACTATGTTAAAAACATGATCACTGGTGCTGCACAAATGGACGGCGGAATCCTAGTTGTTTCTGCTTCTGACGGCCCAATGCCACAAACTCGTGAGCACATCCTTCTTTCTCGTCAAGTAGGTGTTCCTTACCTAGTTGTATTCATGAACAAATGTGACATGGTAGACGACGAAGAGTTACTTGAATTAGTTGAAATGGAAGTTCGTGACCTTCTTACTGAATATGACTTCCCTGGCGATGACATTCCAGTAATCAAAGGTTCTGCTCTTAAAGCTCTTGAAGGAGAAGCTGAGTGGGAAGAGAAAATCGTTGAACTTATGAACGCAGTTGACGAGTATATCCCAACTCCAGCTCGTGACACTGAAAAACCTTTCATGATGCCAGTTGAGGATGTATTCTCAATCACTGGTCGTGGAACAGTTGCTACAGGACGTGTAGAGCGCGGTGTAGTTAAAGTTGGAGATGTTATCGACATCATCGGCTTCACTGAAGAGCCAAAATCTACAACTGTAACAGGTGTTGAAATGTTCCGTAAGCTTCTTGACTATGCAGAAGCTGGCGACAACATCGGAGCACTTCTTCGTGGGGTTTCTCGTGAAGATATCCAACGTGGACAAGTTCTTGCTAAGCCAAAAACAATCACTCCACACACTAAATTTAAATCAGAAGTTTACGTTCTTTCAAAAGAAGAGGGTGGACGTCACACTCCATTCTTCTCTAACTACCGCCCACAGTTCTACTTCCGTACTACGGACGTAACTGGTATCATTCAACTTCCAGAAGGCGTTGAAATGGTTATGCCTGGCGATAACATCGAAATGACTGTTGAACTTATCGCTCCAATCGCGATTGAAGAAGGTACTAAGTTCTCAATCCGTGAAGGCGGACGTACAGTAGGCGCTGGTGTCGTAGCTACGATCACTGAGTAATTCTACTTTCTAAAAGACGAGCTTAATGCTCGTCTTTTTTTATATAAAAAATCTCTTCTATTAAGAAGTGATTTAGTCAAGAATCGAAAACATTTTCCATTTGCAGATTCGCTTGTCATACGACTATGAAGTATGTATAATAGTAAAAGTGCGCAAGAAAGTAAAAACTTTATTTTCTTCTTGCATTGGGCACGGATTTTTTATATAATAGACAATGTTGGTCTTTGACTGCGATGAAGTAGGAGGTTGCCGATACACACGGCCGCTTTGCCATGGCGAGTGTACGGAAAATTTCTACGGAGAAAGTCTATTTTAAAAGTAGGCGAAAAGGAGGGAAAATAATGGCAAAACAAAAAATTCGTATTCGTTTGAAAGCATATGATCACAGAATTCTTGATCAATCTGCTGAGAAGATCGTTGAAACAGCAAAACGTTCAGGTGCTAACGTTTCTGGTCCGATCCCGTTGCCAACTGAAAAATCGATTTATACGATTCTTCGTGCGGTACACAAATACAAAGATTCTCGTGAGCAATTTGAAATGCGCACGCACAAACGTTTGATCGATATCATTAACCCAACACCACAAACTGTTGATGCATTAATGCGATTAGACTTACCGTCAGGCGTTGACATTGAAATCAAACTTTAATTTCAAAAATAGATTTTACAACACATTATAGGAGGTGTGACTAATGACCAAAGGAATCTTAGGTAAAAAAATCGGTATGACTCAAGTATTCACGGAAAAGGGTGACCTTATCCCGGTAACAGTAATTGAGGCTACTGGAAACGTTGTTCTTCAATTGAAAACTGTTGAAAGTGACGGCTATGCAGCTGTTCAAGTTGGTTTCTCAGACAAACGCGACAAACTTTCTAACAAACCTTCAAAAGGACACGTTGCAAAAGCTAATACTGCACCTAAGCGCTTCGTAAGGGAATTCCGCGGAGATGCTGGTGAGTATGAAGTTGGTCAGGAAGTCAAAGTTGATATTTTCTCTGCTGGAGATGTAGTAGATGTAACAGGAATATCGAAAGGTAAAGGTTTCCAAGGCTCAATCAAACGCCATAACCAATCTCGCGGACCGATGTCACATGGTTCTCGTTACCACCGTCGCCCAGGTTCAATGGGTCCTGTTGCTCCAAACCGAGTATTCAAAAATAAATTATTGCCAGGACGCATGGGCGGAGAGCGCGTTACTGTTCAAAACCTTGAGATCGTGAAAGTTGACGCTGAGCGTAACCTTCTATTGATCAAAGGTAACGTACCTGGACCTAAAAAATCACTTATCACAGTGAAAAAAGCTGTTAAATCTAACTAATTTTTCTAAGAAAGGAGGAATTCGATAATGCCGAAAGTAGCATTATTAAACCAAAGCGGATCAAACGTTGGTGAAATCGAGCTAAACGATTCCGTATTTGGTATCGAACCTAATCAGCACGTTTTATTCGAAGCGGTTATCATGCAAAGAGCTTCCTTGCGACAAGGAAACCATAAAGTTAAAGGTCGTTCAGAAGTTAGAGGCGGAGGTCGTAAGCCTTGGCGCCAAAAAGGTACTGGACGTGCTCGTCAAGGATCTATCCGTTCACCACAATGGCGCGGCGGTGGTATCGTATTCGGTCCAACACCACGCAGCTATTCTTACAAATTACCAAAAAAAGTTCGCCGCTTAGCGATCAAATCAGCTTTATCATCTAAAGTACAAGAAAACAACGTATTAGTATTAGAAGACTTACTAATGAATGCTCCTAAAACAAAAGAAATGACTTCTATTCTTACAGGTCTTTCAATTGCGAAGAAAGCATTGATCGTTACTGCTGATGTAAACGAAACAGTTGAATTATCAGCTCGTAACATCCCTGGCATTACAGTTCTTACAGCTAATTCTATTAACGTTTTAGATGTACTTAACCATGAGAAGCTTGTTATTACGAAAGCAGCGGTGCAAAAAGTAGAGGAGGTGCTTGCATAATGAAAGATCCTCGTGATATTATTAAGCGCCCCGTAATCACTGAACTTTCAACAGACTTAATGACTGAGAAAAAGTACACGTTTGAAGTAGACGTTAAAGCTAACAAAACTCAAGTTAAAGATGCTATCGAAGCGATCTTTGGCGTTAAAGTTGAGAAAGTTAACGTACTTAACTACAAAGGCAAATATAAGCGTGTAGGTCGTTATACAGGTCTTACTAATAAGCGTAAAAAAGCAGTTGTTAAATTAACAGCTGACAGCAAAGAAATCGAATTATTCGAAGTCTAATATATTTTTTAAGATAGGAGGGAAACGAGATGGCGATTAAAAAGTACAAACCAACCTCAAATGGTCGTCGCGGCATGACAGTTTCTGATTTCGCTGAGATTACAACAAACAAACCAGAAAAGTCATTACTTGCGCCTGTTCACAGAAAAGGCGGTCGTAACAACCAAGGTAAAATTACTGTACGTCATCAAGGCGGCGGTCACAAACGTCAATACCGTATTATCGATTTTAAACGCGATAAAGATGGTATACCAGGACGCGTTGCTACAATCGAGTATGATCCGAACCGTTCTGCAAACATTGCACTTATCAATTATGCAGATGGTGAGAAAAGATATATCCTTGCTCCAAAAAACCTAGAAGTAGGTTTACAAGTTGTTTCTGGACCTGAGGCTGATATTAAAGTAGGAAATGCACTTCCTCTTCAAAACATTCCAGTAGGTACAGTAATCCACAACATTGAATTAAAACCTGGAAAAGGCGGACAATTAGTACGTTCTGCTGGTACTTCTGCACAAGTACTTGGTAAAGAAGGCAAATACGTATTAGTTCGTTTAAATTCTGGTGAGGTTCGCATGATCCTTGCTACTTGCCGCGCTACTATTGGTCAAGTAGGAAATGAACAGCATGAACTTATCAACATTGGTAAAGCTGGACGCTCACGCTGGTTAGGTATTAGACCTACAGTTCGTGGTTCAGTAATGAACCCTAACGATCACCCTCATGGTGGTGGTGAAGGTCGTTCTCCAATCGGACGTAAATCTCCAATGACTCCTTGGGGTAAACCGACTCTTGGGTATAAAACTCGCAAGAAAACCAATAAGTCCGATAAATTCATCGTACGTCGTCGTAAAAAATAACGTGATGGTTCTACGGTTCGAAGGAACCGTAGCGCAATCGCGAAGGGAGGTACAAGTATGGGCCGTAGCTTGAAAAAAGGACCATTCGTAGATGAGCATTTATTCAAAAAAGTTGAAAAGTTAAACGAGTCAGAGAAAAAGCAAGTGATCAAAACTTGGTCTCGTCGTTCTACTATTTTCCCACAATTCATCGGTCAAACGATCGCTGTATATGACGGTCGCAAACATGTTCCTGTATACGTTACTGAAGATATGGTAGGACACAAACTCGGTGAGTTTGCTCCAACACGTACGTATAAAGGTCATGCAGCTGACGACAAAAAAACAAGACGTTAATGAGAGGAGGCTTTTAAATGCAAGCTAAAGCCGTTGCAAGAACAGTACGTATTGCTCCTCGTAAAGCTCGTTTAGTAATTGATCTTATCCGAGGAAAGCAAATAGGTGAAGCGGTAGCGATTCTTCGTCACACACCGAAAACTGCTTCTCCAATTATTGAAAAAGTTCTAAAATCTGCTGTGGCAAATGCAGAGCACAACTATGAAATGGACATTAACAACCTGGTTGTAACTGAAGCTTATGTAGGCGAAGGTCCAACTCTAAAACGTTTCCGTCCACGCGCAATGGGTCGTGCTAGTGCAATCAACAAACGCACAAGCCACATTACAATCGTTGTATCAGAAAAGAAGGAGGGATAATCCGTGGGTCAAAAGGTAAATCCAGTCGGTCTTCGCATTGGTGTCATTCGTGATTGGGAATCTAAATGGTTCGCTGGTAAAGATTATGCTAATCTTTTACACGAAGACATTAAAGTTCGTGAATATATCAACCAACGTTTAAGCGATGCTTCTGTTTCTAAGATTGAAATCGAGCGTGCTGCTAATCGTGTAAACATTACGATCCACACTGCTAAGCCAGGTATGGTAATCGGTAAAGGCGGTACTGAAGTTGAAGCACTTCGTAAAGCTCTTAACGAATTAACTGGCAAGCGTGTACACATCAACATTCTTGAAATTAAAAGAGCTGATTTAGATGCTAAATTAGTAGCTGAAAACATCGCTCGTCAATTAGAAAACCGTATTTCTTTCCGTCGTGCTCAAAAGCAAACAATTCAACGTGCTATGCGCGCTGGTGCAAAAGGAATCAAAACAATGGTATCTGGTCGTCTTGGCGGTGCTGATATCGCTCGTTCTGAACATTACAGTGAAGGAACTGTTCCACTTCACACACTTCGTGCTGATATTGACTATGGTACAGCTGAAGCTGACACTACTTATGGTAAATTAGGCGTTAAAGTTTGGATCTATCGTGGAGAGGTTCTTCCTACTAAGAAGAAAAAAGAGGAAGGAGGAAAATAATTATGTTGTTGCCAAAACGCGTTAAGTATCGCAGAGAACACCGTGGAAAAATGCGCGGTCGTGCTAAAGGCGGTACAGAAGTTCACTTCGGTGAGTTCGGTATTCAAGCTCTAGAAGCTTCATGGATTACAAATCGTCAAATCGAGGCAGCTCGTATTGCGATGACTCGTTACATGAAACGTGGCGGTAAAGTCTGGATCAAAATTTTCCCTTCTAAGCCATATACGGCAAAACCTCTAGAGGTACGTATGGGATCCGGTAAAGGGGCTCCAGAAGGCTGGGTAGCAGTCGTTAAACCTGGAAAAGTTTTGTTTGAGATTGCTGGTGTTTCTGAAGAAGTAGCACGCGAAGCATTGCGTCTTGCATCTCACAAATTACCAATCAAAACAAAATTCGTTAAACGCGAGGAAATTGGTGGTGAATCAAATGAGAGCTAATGATATTCGTGATCTTACCACTGCTGAAATTGAACAAAAAGTAAAATCACTAAAAGAAGAGTTGTTTAACCTTCGTTTCCAATTAGCGACAGGTCAACTTGAAAACACTGCTCGCATTCGTGAAGTACGTAAATCGATCGCTCGTATGAAAACTGTGATCACTGAAAGAGAGATCGCTGCTAATAATCGATAATCCTGAGAGGAGGTTGCAGAATGAGTGAACGCAACAACCAGCGCAAAGTCTACACTGGACGTGTAGTTTCTGATAAAATGGATAAAACGATCACTGTTCTTGTCGAAACTTATAAAAAGCATTCGCTTTACGGCAAGCGTGTAAAATACTCCAAAAAGTTCAAAGCTCATGATGAGAACAACCAAGCTAAAGTTGGCGATGTAGTGAAAATCATGGAAACTCGCCCTTTATCAGCTACTAAACGTTTCCGTCTAGTTGAAATTGTTGAAGAAGCTGTTATTATCTAATATTGTTCGGATTATTTTTCCGAAGGGAGGTAACGTAAATGATTCAACAAGAATCCCGTTTAAAAGTTGCTGACAATTCCGGTGCTCGTGAAGTACTTACTATTAAAGTTCTTGGCGGATCTGGACGTAAAACTGCTAGTATTGGTGATGTAATTGTTTGCACGGTCAAACAAGCAACACCAGGAGGCGTTGTTAAAAAAGGTGACGTTGTTAAAGCAGTAATTGTTCGCACAAAAAGTGGTGCTCGCCGTCAAGACGGAACATATATCCGCTTCGACGAAAATGCATGTGTAATCATTAAAGATGACAAGAGCCCTCGCGGAACTCGTATCTTTGGACCAGTTGCACGTGAATTGCGTGAAAATAACTTTATGAAAATTGTTTCTCTTGCTCCAGAAGTATTATAAATCGAAAATAGACAGCCTTACTAAGGAGGTGCGACTAGGATGCATGTAAAAAAAGGTGATAAGGTAATGGTTATCTCAGGTAAAGATAAAGGTAAACAAGGCACAGTTCTTGCTGCTTTTCCTAAGAAAGACCGAGTACTTGTTGAAGGCATCAACATTATGAAGAAGCATTCAAAACCTTCTCAATCAAATCCTCAAGGCGGCATCATCAGCCAAGAGGCACCTATCCATGTATCAAATGTTATGCCACTAGATCCTAAATCTGGTGAACCAACTCGTGTTGGATTCAAAGTGGTTGATGGCAAAAAGGTACGTGTTGCAACAAAATCTGGTGAAACTTTAGATAAATAGTAAATAAGGAAGGGAGGTCCTCGCATGAACCGCCTTAAAGAAAAGTATCAAAAAGAAATTACACCTGCTTTAATGAGCAAGTTCAACTATAAATCAGTGATGCAAGTTCCAAAGCTTGAGAAGATCGTAATCAACATGGGTGTTGGTGACGCAGTATCTAACTCTAAAGCTCTTGATACAGCTGTTGAAGAGTTAACAACTATCTCAGGTCAAAAGCCGGTTATCACTAAAGCTAAAAAATCAATTGCAGGATTCCGTCTGCGTGAAGGTATGCCTATCGGTGCGAAAGTAACTCTTCGCGGCGAGCGCATGTATGAATTCCTAGATAAATTAGTTTCTGTATCATTACCACGTGTACGTGACTTCCGCGGTATCTCTAAAAAGTCTTTTGACGGACGCGGCAACTACACACTAGGTGTTAAAGAACAATTAATCTTCCCTGAAATTGATTATGATAAAGTATCAAAAGTTCGTGGTATGGACATCGTCATCGTTACAACTGCTAACACTGACGAAGAATCTCGTGAGTTATTAACTCAGTTCGGTATGCCATTCCAAAAATAATCGAAATAGGGAGGCGAAAACGTGGCTAAAAAGTCAATGATTGCGAAACAAAAACGCACTCAAAAGTTTAAAGTACAAGAGTACACTCGCTGCGAACGCTGTGGTCGTCCACATTCAGTTCTGCGTAAATTTAAACTTTGCCGTATTTGTTTCCGTGAACTCGCATATAAAGGTCAAATTCCAGGCGTTAAAAAAGCTAGCTGGTAATACCCCATAATCGGGAAGGAGGTAATTTTGATATGGTAATGACAGATCCAATTGCAGATATGCTTACTCGTATTCGTAACGCGAATATGGTTCGTCATGAAAAATTAGAAATTCCTGCATCTAAAGCGAAAAAAGAGATCGCTGAAATTCTTAAGCGTGAAGGTTTCGTTCGTGATGTTGAATATGTAGAAGATAACAAACAAGGTATCATTCGTATTTTCTTGAAATACGGATCAAACAACGAGCGTGTTATCACTGGTTTGAAACGTATCAGTAAACCAGGATTACGCGTATACGCTAAAGCTAACGAAGTACCACGCGTACTTAACGGTTTAGGAATTGCAATCGTATCTACTTCTCAAGGTGTCTTAACTGACAAAGAAGCTCGTGCGAAGCAAGCTGGCGGAGAAGTTCTAGCATACGTTTGGTAAGAACCTGAAATAGAATGGAGGTGTACATGAATGTCTCGTATTGGTAAAAAACCACTTGAAATCCCTGCAGGTGTAACAGTTACTATCAATGAAAGCACTGTAACTGTTAAAGGACCTAAAGGTGAATTAACTCGTACTTTTAACTCTGATATCAACGTTAAAGTTGAAGATAACGTACTTACTGTGACACGTCCTTCTGATCAAAAAGAACATCGTGCTCTTCACGGTACAACTCGCAGCCTTTTAGGCAACATGGTTGAGGGCGTTTCTAAAGGATTTGAAAAAGGTCTTGAATTAGTAGGTGTCGGTTACCGTGCTACTAAATCTGGCAACAAGCTAGTACTAGCTGTTGGATACTCACATCCTGTAGAAATCGTTCCTGAACAAGGAATCGAAATTGAAGTGCCGTCAAATACGAAAATTATCGTAAGAGGTACTGATAAAGAGCGTGTTGGAGCTATCGCTTCAAACATCCGTGCTATTCGTCCGCCGGAGCCTTATAAAGGCAAAGGTATCCGCTACGAAGGTGAATATGTACGTCGTAAAGAAGGTAAAACAGCGAAGTAATATCGCCTAGATGATAAGAAAGGAGTGACCTAGATGATTACGAAACTTGATAAAAACGTTGTGCGTAAGAAAAGACACGGCCGTGTTCGCGCGAAATTATCTGGAACAACTGCTCGTCCTCGTTTAAACGTATTTCGTTCTAATCAGCACATCTATGCTCAAGTAATTGACGATCTTCAATCAGTTACAATTGCAAGTGCTTCTACTTTAGATAAAGATCTTAATCTTGACGCAAAAGCTAATATCGATGCAGCTCAAAAAGTTGGCGAATTAGTTGCTAAGCGTGCGATTGAAAAAGGTGTTAAATCTGTTGTATTTGACCGCGGGGGTTACTTATACCATGGCCGTGTAAAAGCTTTGGCTGAAGCTGCTCGCGAAGCTGGATTAGAATTTTAATAAAAAAAGGAGGGACACAGAGAATGGGTCGTATTGAACCAAACAAATTAGAGCTTGAAGAACGCGTTGTTACTGTAAACCGTGTAGCTAAAGTAGTAAAAGGTGGACGTCGTTTCCGCTTTGCTGCATTAGTTGTTGTCGGCGACAAAAACGGTCATGTAGGTTTCGGTACTGGTAAAGCACAAGAAGTGCCAGAAGCGATTCGCAAAGCGATCGAAGACGCTAAGAAAAACCTTGTTGAAGTACCTATGGTTGGTACTACTATTCCTCACCAAGTCATCGGTAGATTCGGTGCTGGAAACATCCTTTTAAAACCTGCATCTGAAGGTACTGGTGTTATCGCTGGTGGTCCTGTTCGTGCAGTACTAGAATTAGCAGGAGTTAGTGACATCTTGTCAAAATCACTAGGTTCTAACACTCCAATTAACATGATCCGTGCTACAATTTCTGGATTAACAGAACTTAAACGCGCTGATGAAGTTGCGAAGCTACGTGGCAAGTCGGTTGAAGAATTGTTAGGATAAGGAGGGAAACATGATGGCAAACAAATTAGCGATTACCCTCACTCGCAGTGTGATTGGTCGCCCAGAAGACCAACGTATTACTGTTAAAACACTAGGTCTTAAAAAAATGCACCAAACAGTTGTACTTGATGACAATGCAGCTGTTCGCGGCATGATCAACAAAGTATCTCATTTGCTTACAGTTAAAGAACAATAATATAGATCTTCTAATATCAAGGAGGTGTCCCGATGAAACTTCATGAATTAAAACCAGCAGAAGGGTCACGCAAAACACGTAACCGTGTTGGCCGTGGTACAGGTTCTGGTAACGGTAAAACGTCTGGTAAAGGTCATAAAGGACAAAACGCTCGTTCTGGCGGCGGTGTTCGCCCTGGATTCGAGGGTGGTCAAACTCCTTTATTCCGACGTCTTCCTAAACGCGGATTTACGAACATCAACCGTAAAGATTTCGCGATCGTGAGCTTAGACAAATTAAATCTTTTTGAAGACGGTACTGAAGTAACAACTGAACTTTTACTTGAAGCTGGCATGATCAGCAAAGTAAGATCAGGCGTGAAAGTACTTGGCAACGGCAAGCTTGAGAAAAAGCTTACTGTAAAAGCTAACAAATTCTCTGCATCTGCTAAAGAAGCTATTGAAGCTGCTGGCGGTACAGTAGAGGTGATTTAATGTTTAAGACAATCTCCAATTTTATGCGCGTGGGTGATATCCGCAATAAAATCTTGTTCACCCTTTTAATGTTAATTATATTTCGTATTGGAACTTTCATCCCTGTGCCTGGCGTCAACGCTGACGTTTTAAAGGCTCAGGATGAAATGAATGTTTTCGGAATTCTTAACACGTTCGGCGGTGGTGCACTGTATAACTTCTCGATCCTTGCGATGGGAATTATGCCGTACATTACAGCATCCATTATCGTGCAGCTTTTGCAGATGGATGTTGTGCCGAAATTTACTGAGTGGTCAAAGCAAGGTGAAGTTGGCCGTCGTAAACTAGCACAATTCACTAGATATTTTACGATTGTACTAGGTTTCATCCAAGCGTTGGGTATGTCTTACGGTTTTAATAATCTCGCTGGGGGATTATTAATTGAAAACCCAGGTATTGCAACGTACCTTTTAATTGCAGTTGTCTTAACAGCAGGTACTGCTTTTTTAATGTGGTTAGGGGAGCAAATTACCTCTAAGGGTGTTGGCAATGGTATTTCCATTATCATCTTTGCAGGGATTGCAGCAGGAATCCCTACAACTCTTAACCAAATCTATGCACAACAATTCCAGGACGCTGGAGATCAGCTTTTCTTGAATATTGTAAAAGTTGGGCTGATAGTATTAGCGATAATCGCAATTATAGTTGGAGTTATCTTCATTCAGCAGGCTCTTCGCAAGATTCCTATTCAATATGCGAAGAACTCAGCAGGTCGTGCACCGGCGAAAGGTCAGTCTACTCACCTTCCGCTTAAAGTGAACCCGGCTGGCGTAATCCCTGTCATCTTTGCGGTTTCGTTCATTATTACACCGCCAACGATTGCATCATTCTTTGGATCCAATGATGTTACAAACTGGATTCAAAAAACGTTTGACTATACACAGCCAATCGGTATGGTAGTCTACGTTGCACTAATCGTTGCTTTCACTTATTTCTATGCATTCGTTCAGGTTAATCCGGAACAAATGTCAGAGAATCTGAAAAAGCAAGGCGGATATATCCCAGGCATTCGCCCGGGTAAAAATACGCAAGAATATTTGACAAAAATTTTATACAGACTGACGTTTGTTGGTTCTCTTTTCTTAGCAGCTATCTCAGTTCTTCCTGTATTCTTTATTAAGTTCGCTAACTTGCCAGCTTCTGCACAGATTGGCGGAACGAGCTTGTTGATCGTAGTAGGGGTTGCTCTTGAAACGATGAAACAACTTGAAAGTCAGCTTGTTAAGCGTCATTATAAAGGATTTATTAAACAGTAAGGTTACGGGACTTGGGTCCCTTTCCTTCTAAATAGAGACTGAGGGGGGTAATATTCTTGAATTTAGTTCTTATGGGTCTGCCAGGAGCCGGTAAAGGCACACAGGCAGAACGAATCGTTGAAAAATATGAAATCCCTCATATCTCAACAGGGGATATGTTCAGAGCTGCTATTAAAGGAGAAACTGAATTAGGTCTTAAAGCAAAATCCTTCATGGATCAAGGTGCACTTGTTCCTGATGAAGTAACAATTGGTATCGTCCGTGAGAGATTGGGCAAGAATGATTGTGAAAAAGGTTTCCTCTTAGATGGATTCCCGCGCACAGTTGCTCAAGCTGAAGCTTTAGAAGAAATTCTGTCAGATCTTAATAGAAAAATTGATTACGTTATTAACATCGAGGTTGATAAAGACATCCTTATGGAGCGTCTTACTGGTCGCCGTATTTGTAAAAAATGCGGATCAACGTATCATCTCGTTTTCAACCCTCCTGCGGCTGAAGGAATCTGCGACAAATGTGGCGGAGAACTTTACCAACGAGAAGATGATAACGAAGAGACTGTTGCAAACAGACTTGAAGTGAATCTCAAACAGACACAACCTTTGCTGAATTTCTATGAAGAAAAAGGATATTTGCGTAATATTAATGGACAACAGGACATTAAGCAGGTTTTCGTTGACGTTAATGAACTGCTTGGAGGATTAGGTGAATGATCATTTGTAAGACTCCACGTGAAATTGAAATCATGCGTGAAGCTGGTCGCATTGTCGCATTGACCCACCAGGAACTCCAAAAACATATACAGCCTGGAATTACTACAAAAGAACTGGATGTAATTGCCGAAAAGTTTATACGCGGAAGCAATGCAATTCCTTCTTTTAAAGGTTATAATGGTTTTCGCGGGAGCATTTGTGCTTCAGTGAATGAGGAGCTCGTTCACGGAATACCTGGAGATCGAGTATTGCGTGAAGGAGACATTATCAGCATTGATATCGGTGCTAAGTATAATGGCTATCATGGTGACTCTGCTTGGACATATCCTGTTGGAAAAATCTCTCTGGAATCCGAAAGACTTCTTGAAGTAACAGAGGAATCCTTGTACAAAGGCCTAGCTGAAGCAAAGCCTGGCGAGAGACTATCCAATATATCACACGCTATTCAGACGTATGTTGAACAGCATCAATTCTCGGTCGTTCGGGAATATGTTGGACACGGCGTTGGACAGGATTTACATGAAGATCCGCAGATTCCGCATTATGGTCCGCCAAACAAAGGTCCGAGGTTAAAACCAGGCATGGTCTTGGCAATTGAGCCAATGGTTAATGCCGGCAGCCGTTACGTAAGAACTCTTTCTGACAACTGGACAGTTGTTACGCAAGACCGCAAAATGTGTGCTCATTTTGAACATACAATTGCTATTACTGAAACTGGCTTTGAAATTTTAACTAAAGCCTGATCCGAAGGTGATATTGTTTGAACGAAGCCGAATCGAGTCCGCGCATAGGTCAGTTTGTCTATATTACTGAAGGCAGAGAAGCTGGACAATATGCTGTTGTGATCAATATTCTCGATGAACGATTCGTTTTAATAGCTGATGGAGAGAATCGATTGTTTCACTCCCCGAAAAAGAAGAATGTTAATCATCTAGAATTTATTGATTGCGTATCTCCGGAAGTTCAGAACAGTATATATGAAACAGGTCGTGTGACAAACGGGAAACTTCGGTTTGCCTTAACAAAGTTTGTCAATGAGCAAGTTGCTGATTTGAAGAAGGGAGAAAAGTGAATGGCGAAAGACGATGTAATTGAAGTAGAGGGTACTGTACAAGAGACATTGCCTAATGCAATGTTCAAAGTTGAGCTTGAGAACGGTCATACGGTTTTAGCGCATGTATCTGGAAAAATCCGCATGCATTTTATTCGTATTTTACCTGGAGACAAAGTTACGGTAGAATTATCACCATATGATCTATCTCGTGGCAGAATTACGTACCGTTTTAAATAAAACACTCCGCAACTAAGGAGGTAAGAGAAATCATGAAGGTAAGACCATCGGTTAAACCAATCTGTGAAAAATGCAAAGTTATTCGCAGAAAAGGCAAAGTAATGGTAATTTGTGAAAATCCAAAACATAAACAAAAACAAGGCTAAAACTAAAGGAGGTGCAGCTTTAAATGGCTCGTATTGCTGGTGTAGATATTCCTCGTGACAAACGCGTAGTTATTTCATTAACATACGTTTTCGGTATTGGTCGTCCAACTGCTGAAAAAGTACTAGCTGAGGCTGGTGTTTCTGAAGATACTCGTGTGCGTGACTTAACAGAAGAAGAATTAGGTAAAATTCGTGATATCGTAGACAAGCTGAAAGTTGAAGGAGACCTTCGTCGTGAAGTTTCTTTAAACATCAAACGTCTGATTGAGATCGGCAGTTTCCGCGGTTTGCGTCATCGTCGCAGTTTACCTGTTCGTGGTCAAAATACCAAAAATAACGCTCGTACTCGTAAAGGACCTCGTCGTACGGTTGCGAACAAGAAAAAATAAGGTAAAGGAGGTTAACCCACAATGGCTCGTAAAACGAACACTCGTAAGCGTCGCGTAAAAAAGAATATTGAGGCAGGTATCGCTCATATTCGTTCAACATTTAACAACACGATTGTTACTATTACAGACGTACATGGTAACGCTCTTTCTTGGTCAAGTGCAGGTTCACTGGGATTCAGAGGATCACGTAAATCCACTCCCTTTGCTGCACAAATGGCTGCTGAAGCTGCAGCTAAAGGATCAATCGAACACGGTATGAAAACTCTTGAAGTAACTGTTAAAGGACCAGGCGCAGGCCGTGAAGCTGCAATCCGTGCACTTCAAGCTGCTGGTCTAGAAGTAACAGCTATCAGAGACGTTACTCCGGTTCCACATAACGGATGCCGTCCGCCAAAACGTCGTCGTGTATAAATTTTCTGTATAGATTTTGTATCCCTGTCAATAATGGGTTATGATACAGTAAAAAGTTCTCGCAGAAATAACTATTTGTTGTTGTGCACATTCGGGACTTTATAATGGGGAATTTCGGTTAGACACACCTAAAAGCTTGCTTTTGTCTAGCCGGGGTTTCGACGTTTTGAAGGAGGGTTTATAGATGATAGAAATTGAAAAACCAAAAATCGAAACGGTTGAAATCAGCGACGATGCCAAGTACGGTAAATTCGTCGTCGAACCACTCGAGCGTGGATATGGTACTACTTTGGGTAACTCCTTACGTCGTATTCTCTTATCTTCACTCCCTGGTGCCGCTGTAACATCAATCCAGATAGATAGTGTACTCCATGAATTCTCTACAATCGAAGGCGTTGTTGAAGATGTTACAACAATCATCTTAAACATTAAAAAGCTTGCTCTTAAGATTTATTCTGAGGAAGAAAAAACGCTTGAGATTGACGTACAGGATGAAGGAGTTGTAACGGCTGCAGATATTACTCACGACAGTGATGTTGAAATTCTAAATCCGGACCTTCATATTGCTACATTAGCGAAGGGTGCACATTTCCGTATGAGATTGACTGCGAAGCGTGGACGCGGATATACTCCGGCTGATGCAAACAAAAGAGAAGATCAGCCAATTGGCGTTATCCCAATCGATTCAATTTTCACACCTGTATCACGCGTGTCTTATCAAGTTGAAAATACACGTGTAGGTCAAGTGTCGAACTATGATAAACTTACTTTTGATGTGTGGACAGACGGAAGCACAGGTCCAAAAGAAGCGATTGCACTTGGTGCAAAGATTCTGACTGAACATCTTAATATCTTCGTAGGGCTTACTGATGAAGCTCAAAACGCTGAGATTATGGTGGAAAAGGAAGAGGACCAAAAAGAAAAAGTTTTAGAAATGACGATCGAAGAATTGGATTTGTCAGTTCGTTCTTATAACTGTTTAAAACGTGCAGGCATCAACACTGTACAGGAGCTTGCTCATAAAACAGAAGAAGACATGATGAAAGTTCGTAACTTAGGTCGTAAATCTTTGGAAGAAGTTAAAGCGAAACTAGAAGAACTTGGCTTAGGTCTTCGTAAAGACGACTGACGACTAGTTAACAAGTTAACTAGCGTTTTCGCGTGTTTCTAAAATTAACATACAGTATTAAACGAAGGAGGGAACACATAATGCCTTACAGAAAATTAGGACGTACAAGTGCTCAACGTAAAGCGTTACTTCGTGATCTAACTACAGATTTAATTATCAGCGAGCGCATTGAAACTACTGAGGCTCGTGCGAAAGAATTACGTTCAACTGTAGAAAAAATGATTACTTTAGGTAAACGTGGGGATCTTCATGCCCGCCGCCAAGCTGCTGCTTACATCCGTAACGAGGTAGCAAACGAAGAAGGCACGCAAAATGCACTTCAAAAACTATTCGGTGATATCGCACCACGTTATACAGAGCGTCAAGGTGGATACACTCGCATAATGAAACTTGGACCTCGCCGCGGCGACGGAGCACCAATGGTCATTATCGAATTAGTTTAATTATATTTAGTTACTCCAAGGGCGGGTCAGTTTTTAGAAACTGGATCTATGCCCTTTTTTTATACACTTAAAGCCCCTCTATTCTTTTCATAGAAAGAGGGGTCACTCTAAGTGTGATCAGAGAGAGAATAGAAGAGTCCGGTGTTTTATTCTTGTGCCATTTATCATGAAGCACACAAAAACACAGGTGAGGGAGGCAGCAATGGAACAGCCGATCATTCATGTGAATGACGTGACATTCCGTTATCACGAAGAGGACGCCAGACCCGCATTGAATTCCGTCTCCTTAAGTTTAAACAAGGGAGAGTGGCTTGCGGTTGTCGGTCATAACGGCTCAGGCAAGTCGACACTTGCAAGGGTACTGAATGGTTTGATACTGCCTCAGCACGGTAACGTAATCGTAAACGGCATCACTCTTAATGAAGATTCAGTTTGGGAGATACGGAAACAGATTGGCATGGTTTTTCAAAATCCTGATAATCAATTTGTCGGTACAACCGTAAAGGATGATGTGGCTTTTGGTTTAGAAAATCACGGAGTGCCGCGGGAAGTCATGAAAAAGCGCGTGGAGTGGGCTACACATAAAGTGAAGATGGAAGCATTTCTCGATCAAGAGCCGCACCATCTGTCAGGAGGACAAAAGCAGCGTGTTGCCATTGCAGGTGTCATAGCTGTCCAGCCTCAAATTATCATCTTAGATGAAGCAACCTCCATGCTTGATCCCCAGGGAAGAAAAGAAGTCATGGAAACAGTAAGGGAACTAAAAGATCAGGGGATCGTTACTGTCATATCGATTACACATGATCTGGAAGAAGCTTCGAAGGCTGACAGGATTATTGTCATGAATGGCGGGGAAAAGTTCGCCGAAGGTACACCTGAGACAATCTTCAAGCTTGATCAGAAGCTAGTTGAAATTGGTCTTGATCTCCCTTTTCCATACAGAGTGAGCATGAAGCTGAGAGAAGCAGGAGTTAACCTGACACGCAACCATTTAGATGAAGAAAGCCTGGTGAATGAACTATGGACATTACATTCAAAGAGTTAGAGCACAGGTACCAAGTTCATTCCCCTTTTGAACGTCTTGCCTTATACGACATCAATTTGACGATTAAAGATCGTTCGTTTGTTTCGATTATCGGACATACGGGATCAGGGAAATCTACCATTTTGCAGCATCTAAATGGCCTGCTGAAGCCGACAAAGGGATCGGTCTCTATCGGGGAACGCAAAATTGAAGCTTCCAAGAAAAACAAGAATCTGAAATCAATCCGCCAATCGGTTGCGATTGTCTTTCAGTTTCCTGAGCATCAGCTGTTTGAGGAAACGGTGGAACGAGATATCATGTTTGGCCCTTTGAACTTCGGCGTGCCGCCTGAAGAGGCGAAAGTGAAGGCAGGAGAGGCATTGAGAAGAGTAGGTCTTCCTGCAGAAGTTCTTCAAAAGTCGCCATTTGATTTAAGCGGCGGACAAATGAGACGTGTCGCCATTGCAGGTGTGCTGGCCATGGAGCCAAAGGTGCTCGTACTCGATGAACCGACAGCAGGACTTGATCCAAGCGGCAGAAAAGAGATCATGGACCTTTTCTATACCCTTCATCAAGATCGCGCTCTCACGACCATTCTTGTCACACACAGCATGGAAGACGCTGCCCGTTACTCAGATGAAATCATCGTCATGCACAAAGGAACTGTTCAAATGAAGGGAACTCCTGAAGAAGTATTCAGCCATTCTGAAACGTTAATTTCTGCAGGACTTGATCTTCCGGAAACTGTAAAACTTCAAACAATTATCGAACAAAAGCTTGGCAAGGAACTGAAAGGGATCTCACTTTCTATTGATGATTTGGTTCATCAGGTTGCATCTGAGATAAAAGGTGACCCTAAATGATGAACAGTATGATCATTGGAAAATATGTGCCTGGAAGTTCTCTCATTCATAAGATGGATCCGCGTTCGAAGCTTACGATGATCTTTTTGTTTGTCTTTATTGTCTTTTTTGCTAACAATACACTGACTTACGCGATTCTCGGATGCTTTACGCTCTTTATTGTCGCTTCTACCAAACTTCCGCCTAGATTTTTGCTGAATGGCTTGAAGCCGATTATATGGATTATCTTATTTACCTTTATCCTGCACATTCTGGTCACGAAAGAAGGGCCTCTTCTGTTTGAATTTGGTTTTCTATCGATTCATGAAGAAGGAGTCAGACAGGGGATTTTCATTTCCCTGCGATTCTTGTTTCTTATCCTGCTGACAACGATCCTTACGTTAACGACTACTCCCATCGAAGTAACAGACGGGATGGAAAGTCTGCTGAATCCATTTAAAAAAATTGGTCTGCCTGTCCATGAACTCGCATTAATGATGTCGATCTCACTCCGATTTATTCCTACCCTTATGGAAGAAACGGATAAAATCATGAAAGCGCAGATGGCAAGAGGCGTTGATTTTACAAGCGGACCCGTCAAACAAAGGATCAGTGCCATTATTCCGCTGTTAGTGCCGTTGTTTATAAGTGCGTTTAAACGGGCTGAGGAACTTGCTACAGCTATGGAAGCACGTGGATATCAGGGCGGCGAGGGCAGAACAAAGCTGCGAGAGCTGAAATGGGGAATCCTTGATACGGTTATTCTGGCCATTTTAGTCGGTGTTGGCATTGTTCTATTACTATTGCGTTCATAGGAGCTTATCATGAGGGTAAAATGCACAATCGGATATGATGGAACAAGATTTAACGGCTTTCAAATTCAGCCGAATCTTAGAACCGTCCAGGGTGAGATTGAAAGGGGCCTTAAAAGGCTTCATAAAGGAAAAGAAGTAAAAGTATTCGCATCGGGAAGAACGGACGCAGGAGTCCACGCAGTCGGACAGGTTCTGCATTTTGATACGGACATTTATATTCCTGAGGACCGCTGGCCAAATGCATTAAATTCACTGCTTGCTGAGGACGTTGCGATTCAATCCGTTGCGTTTGTAAACGAAGACTTTCATGCAAGGTATCATGTCCGTGCGAAAGAATACCGCTATAAAATAAACCGTTCAGCGATCCGGAATGTATTTAATCGAAATTATTCTTATCATTATCCTTATAAACTTGATTACGTCAAAATGAGAGAAGCGATTAAATTTCTTATCGGAACTCATGACTTTACGAGCTTCTGTTCTGCGAAGACGGATAAAGAAGACCGGGTAAGAACATTATATGATATCGAATTTTATGAAGAAGATGACATGCTTACGTTTCGGTTTGTAGGCGATGGATTTCTTTATAACATGGTAAGAATATTGGTCGGTACTCTGATCAATGCAGGGCGCGGAGCAACGGATCCTTATCAGATTCCGGAGATACTTAAGGCGCGGGATCGTTCCTTATGCGGCAAAACTGCCCCGGGGTCTGGATTATATTTGTGGAAAGTTTATTATGACAACTAAACCAGGTGTAACATTTTCTTGACAATGTTGCCTGAACGTTATAATATATCATATGGTATGTATTTCAACCCCACAAATAAAGCCCCGGAAGAGTTTAATTTGTGTTTTGAAATAGAATGATTAAATTTTAACAACTGAAAGATATTTAGGAGGGAAAAACATGCGTACAACATATATGGCGAAAGCAACTGAAGTTGAACGTAAATGGTTCGTAGTAGATGCGGCCGGCAAAACTTTAGGTCGTCTTGCTAGCGAAGTAGCATCTGTACTTCGTGGAAAACACAAACCAACTTACACACCACATGTAGACACTGGTGATCATGTGATCATCATCAATGCAGCACAAATCGAACTTACTGGTAAAAAATTGACTGACAAGATTTACTACCGTCACAGCCAATTCCCAGGCGGTTTGAAATCAAGAACAGCTCTTGAAATGCGTACAAACTACTCTGAGAAAATGCTTGAATTAGCAATTCGCGGAATGCTTCCTAAAGGTTCATTAGGACGTCAAATGTACAAAAAATTACATGTATATGCTGGCAACGAACATCCACATCAAGCACAACAACCAGAAGTTTACGAACTTCGCGGTTAATTATTAAGGAGGTTATTAATTTGGCACAGGTTCAATATTACGGTACTGGCCGTCGTAAAAGTTCAGTAGCGCGTGTTCGTCTGGTTCCAGGCGAAGGCCGTATTGTTATCAACGATCGTGAAGTAAAAGATTATATCCCATTCGCAGCTTTAATCGAAGATATTAAACAACCATTAAACTTAACTGAAACAACTGGAAGCTATGATGTTTTAGTTAGCGTTAACGGCGGTGGATTTGCTGGTCAAGCTGGCGCAATCCGTCATGGTATCTCTCGTGCATTATTAGAAGCTGACCCAGAATACCGCGGCACTTTAAAGCGCGCTGGTCTTCTAACTCGTGACTCTCGTATGAAAGAACGTAAAAAATACGGTCTTAAAGGCGCTCGTCGTGCACCTCAGTTCTCAAAACGTTAATTCGTTTTCAAAACCACAACATTATGTTGTGGTTTTTTTGTTGTCTAAAATCAGCTGTTCTCCCACCTGAGATTTGAAAACTTTACCGCGTATGATAAAAATGCACAGTAGGAAAATAGAGTGAGGGGGCATTTACATGATGGAAAATATCACTTCACTTTCAGATAAAAGAAGAGAGAAGCAAATCAATTATGAACGAAGTATACTTAAGGACCTTACGTTAACTCAGCTGAAAACGAAAGCTTACGAGTGCTTTGGTGTTTTTATGCATTCCGGTAAGTTTGACTACTCAGCTATAGAGGATGGCTGCATTGATTTTTCCATAGAGGCCTATTTGCTTGGTGCAAGCTACAGCAGGTTTGGTTTTTTTGGAGAAACCATGCAGACTGTGAATCACAGATCGAGACGGGAAGAAAAACTGCTTGTTGACCAGCTGTTTGACTACATGCTGATATGGGGAAACCCTGGCGAAAATGATTTCAAAAACGAATCGATTTACTATGCTTGTGAGTTTTTAATTCATTTGTGGTGGTCTGAGGGATTTGAAAAAGGAGAAAAACGGCTGAAGCTTCGTCTTCATTAATAATCGGATAACTTATCATATTTCCTGCTGGTTCGCCATATAGTGTTAAAGGACGAGCAGGAGGGGAAAAAATGAGAAGAAAGCTAAGATGGTTTGGCTTCGGTGCTGGTTTTATTTTATTACTCCTATTATTTCAGTTTCAATTTGGTAACGACAGCTCCTGGAAATCGTGGAATTTGCCTTTGACGGGAAAAGTGATTTACATAGACCCGGGCCACGGAGGACCAGACGGAGGGGCCGTAGGAAAAGAACATCTTGAGAAAGATATCGCACTTTCCATATCCAAGCAGATAAGAGACTACCTTCAAGAACAGGGAGCATTAGTCCTTCTGACCCGTGAAACGGATACAGATCTTGCTGAAAAGGATACAAAAGGATATTCAAAGAGAAAAGGACAGGATTTGAGAAAAAGACTTCACATGATTAATGATTCCGAAGCAGACTTGTATTTGAGTATTCACTTGAATGCCATTCCTTCTAATGAGTGGAGCGGAGCCCAGACTTTTTATCATTCTAAAATGAAAGAGAATGAAAAGGTGGCAAAATTCATTCAAGATGAATTAAGAAGGAATTTAGAGAATACAGACAGAAAAGCAAAACAAATGAACACAATCTACTTAATGAAACACATTGATAAACCAGGTGCATTAGTAGAAGTAGGTTTCTTATCTAACCCGGAAGAGGCCAGGCTTCTTGGGATGGAAGAATACCAGGACAAAGTGGCTGCTTCCATTTATAATGGCATCTTAAGATATATGACACACGAAAAAAATCCTCCTGAGTGAAGGGTTTTTTTGTTTTCTGCTTCATTCTCTGGCCGGAATGTGTGATACCTCTTTTTTGTCTATATATGTTATACTGATGTAAACGAATACAACAAAGGGTGGTTATCATGCTGAATGAGGAAACAGCTCGTAAAATTGTCGGGAATTTAGAAGAACCTTATTTACATAGAACATTAGAAGAATTAAATGCAATTGAAGAAGTTTCCATAAAAGAAGAGAAAAATCATATTAGCATGAAAGTGGCGATTGCAAAAACAGGTACATCTGAACAAATGCAGCTGCAGCAGGAAATCGTTGCTAAACTGAAAGAAACAGGGGCTGCAACAGTGGGTCTCCGTTTCACTGAGCTACCTCAAGAAGTCATCGCCAAATATCAAACTACAAAGTCTGAAGATCCTTCATTGCTATCAAACGGAAAGCAGCCGACGTTTATTGCAATTGCAAGCGGAAAAGGCGGAGTTGGAAAGTCTACCGTATCAGTAAATTTAGCAGTAGCACTCGCTCGCTTAGGCAAGAAAGTCGGTTTGATTGATGCCGATATTTATGGATTCAGTGTGCCTGATATGATGGGAATTACAAAAAGACCGGTTGTAAGGGGAGAGAGAATCATCCCTGTTGAGCGGTTCGGTGTACAAGTTATCTCTATGGGCTTTTTCGTTGAAGATAATGCTCCGGTCATATGGAGAGGACCTATGCTTGGTAAAATGCTCAACAACTTCTTTCAGGAAGTAGAATGGGGAGACCTGGATTACCTGCTGCTTGATCTGCCTCCTGGTACTGGAGACGTTGCGCTCGATGTCCATGCCATGCTGCCGTCTTGTAAGGAAATCATCGTGACGACTCCTCATCCGACAGCTGCATTTGTAGCGGCAAGAGCGGGTGCTATGGCTCTTAGAACAGAGCATGAAGTAATCGGAGTAGTCGAAAATATGTCTTACTTTGAAAGCAAGCTCACAGGAGAAAAAGAATATGTATTTGGCAAAGGCGGAGGAGAAAAGCTTGCACGTGAACTTGATGTGCCGGTCCTTGGAAATATTCCGCTGCAGCAGCCGGACTGGAACGAGGAAGACTTTGCTCCATCTGTTTACGCGAAAGATCACCCTACAGGTGAGATTTACTTGGGGATTGCCAAAAAGGTTACAGAACTTGTGCCTGTAAGTGTATAAAGGAAAAGCGCCAAGTGATTGGCGCTTTTCTCTTTTATTTAATGGCGGATTATTACCCGCCCGACCCAGTTTCATTTTGTCCGCCTTGCTCTGATTGCTGTCCGCCGCTTTCACCGCCGCCTGAGCTTCCTCCGCTGCCGCCTTGCTGATTCATTTCTTCTGCAGCCTTAAGGAGGGTTTCTTCCATCTTTGTTTTGAAAAGCGGGCTATTAATCGTTTCTGTAATGACTTGCTGAAGATGTTTTCGGAATTCTTGGCTTTGAAGCACTTTTACCGTTTGTTTTTCCATTTCAGGATTCTCGAGAACGCCAATAAGCATTTCTTGATACTCAGGGTCTTTCATTAATCCTTTAATGACTTTTTCATGCTCTGTCTGCAGGCTTTTGGCGAAGCTTTCACTGAACTTTGGATCTTCAAAGGTTTTTTTCCAGAATTCCGCGCCTTTTTCAGATGTCAGTGTTTTTGAAATGGTATCTGAAACAACCTTTTGATCCATAATCAAATTTTGCTTCATGTCATCATTTTTCAAAATTTCCTGTATTGCTTTTTTTCCATCATCGGTCTTTAGTATATCAACAACCATCTTTTTTGTTTCTTCATAATCAAGTTGTCCTGCAGGCTGATCCTTTGGTGAACAGCTTGCAAGGAAGGAACATATGGCTATTAGCGATAATAATGAGAGCAACCTTCGCTTATTCATGTATGCAAAGCTCCTTTCATAATCAAGTTGCTTATTTTTAATATGAATTATCTAGAGGTTTTTATACTGGGAATTAAAATAGCTTTTTCAGAAAGACATTGGTAAAATTTCATGAGTAGATTACATATTGGGGGAAACTGCATTGAACAGTAGAAATTGGGTTCGTTTGTTTTTGACGACTCTGCTTGTCGGAGGCATCAGCACAAGCATCGTCGGCTTTGCGTTAAGATGGGGAGATTATCAGAAATTTTTTATCTCTTTTGATCTTGTTGAAATCCTCTCCATTTTATTTTGGCTGATTGGTGTTGGTTTTATTTTCAGTATTATTAGCCAAATGGGCTTTTTTGCGTACTTAACGATCCATCGCTTTGGTCTGGGCATATTCAAAACAGCAGCTTTATGGAATGCCATTCAAATCGTGCTGATTTTGTTCGTGGTGTTTGATTTGATTTATTTCCGCTATCAGCTGTTCGCAGCAGAAGGCGAATCGATTCTGTCATATATACTGCTTGCATTATTCATTGTTATTTTTGGTCTGGCTGTAGCTTACATCAAAATGCAGCAAACCAATAAAAGGGCTTTCATCCCGGCTTTGTTCTTTATGATTGTCGTTACTTCTGTCGAGTGGGTCCCTGCTCTCCGCGTAAATGAGGGAGACTGGCTGTATCTCATGCTCATTCCGCTTCTCATCTGCAATGCGTACCAGCTATTATTATTAACGAAATACTCTCAAAGCCCAAAAAGCTAAGCCCATGTGAGCTTAGCTTTTTTATCATCTCTATTTAACTTCAGTTGTTTTTGCATTTCCATTAGCGATTAATTCAGCAACCGATACATTCTGTAATCCTTTTTGCTTCAGACCATCAACAATCTGGGGAAGTGCTTTTTGTGTTTGCTTAGCGGAATCAGAAGCATGCAGCAGAATAATGTCTCCGCCCTGGATACTGTCATTGACGTTCTTAACAATTTCATTTACTCCTGGATTCGTCCAATCATCTGAGTCAACACTGTAGTGGACAACCGTATAGCCATATCTTTCAGCTATAGTAAGAATTTCTTGATTGAAATTGCCTGTTGGAGGTCTGAGGAGTTTAATATCCTTCAGTCCGAGTTCATTAAACACATCCTGTGCCATTAGAATGTCGCGGCGAACGTCCTCAGCCTCCAAAGAAGTATAATTTTTATAAGCATATCCCATGCTTCCAACCTGGTGTCCATCGTTTACAATTTGCTTCACGATTTCCGGATGACGCTCAGCCCATGCTGCAGAGAGGAAAAAGGTTGCGTTTGTAATGCCGTTTTGCTTCAATGTTTCAAGAATGGGCTTTGCTTTCTCATCTCCCCAGCTGATATCAAAAGTTAATGAAACCTTATTCTCCTTTTCCTCACCTCTGAAAACGGCTTTAGGGCCATCTGCAGTTGAAAAAACAGGGAATTGCATGACGTTTTCTATATATAGTATCCCGGCTGTAAAAAGCGCAGCTATCACAATAATGATAAGTTGCTTGATCTTTTTAACATGTAATACGTAAAAATTGTTCACCCTCATCAACCCCGTCCCAATGTTCTTGTCTCATATGTATGCCAAGCTGTTAATAATATGATTAGAAAAATACAGCTTGTGCAATAATGATAAAACTTAGGCATCTTAGAGGAGGATCATATGTCAAAAGGATTCATTTTTAATGATAAAGAAGCACAGGAAATGGAGCTGCTGGTTGAGCAGGAATTATCCATTATCAGCAACATACTGATCGATGAAAATTTGACGTTCGTTCAAAAAAGGTCTCTTTTAGAAAAAAGAGAACTCCTTAGCAATTTATATAAAATTATCAGCGGGAAATTTGATCAGCATTTTAATAAAAATATTAAATGATTTCTATTGACCATGGTTGGAATAGATGGTATATTATTCTTCGTCGCTAAGAAACAATTTGAATTTGAAAGAACGAAAAAAATATTTCAAAAGGTTGTTGACACAGCGATAAAGACCATGTTAAATTATATAAGCCGTCACCACTGATGGCGCAAATGATCTTTGAAAACTAAACAAAACCAAAAGCGTACCAAACGTTTTAAATTTTTAAGTCAGCAACAAATTGAGTCACAAATTTTCTTCGGAGAGTTTGATCCTGGCTCAGGACGAACGCTGGCGG
>NZ_SMZY01000009.1 GCF_004358755.1 Peribacillus frigoritolerans
GCCAGCGTTCGTCCTGAGCCAGGATCAAACTCTCCGAAGAAAATTTGTGACTCAATTTGTTGCTGACTTAAAAATTTAAAACGTTTGGTACGCTTTTGGTTTTGTTTAGTTTTCAAAGATCATTTGCTTCAAGAGCAGCTTTATTATAATAACAAATTCGTTTTAATAAGTCAAGCACTCTTTTCAACTTTTTGTTTTTCTGTTTGTCCGCTTTTTTTGCGGCAACGTTTAATAATATATCACCGCTAACACTATTAAGCAAGCCTTTTTTACAAAAAAATAAAATAAAAAAACCTCCGTCTTTAAACGGAGGTTTTTAACCTATATTAACGATGTCTCATATGCGGGAATAACAATACATCTCTAATAGAAGATGAGTTTGTCAGAAGCATAACAACACGGTCGATTCCGATACCAAGACCGCCTGTTGGAGGCATTCCGTATTCCAAAGCTTCAATGAAGTCTTCGTCCATCATATGCGCTTCGTCGTTTCCTTGTTCTCTTTCTTGGAGCTGTGCTTCAAAACGCTCCTTTTGATCAATTGGATCATTTAACTCTGTAAATGCGTTCGCATGTTCGCGAGCTACAATGAATAGCTCAAAACGATCAGTAAAACGAGGATCTTCATCATTCTTTTTCGCAAGAGGAGAGATTTCAACCGGATGACCAAAGATAAATGTCGGTTCAATTAAATGCTCTTCTACTTTTTGCTCAAAGAATTCATTGATGATATGGCCAACCGTCATATTCTTGTTGATTTCAACATTATGCTCAGCTGCATGCGCACGCGCTTCTTCAACGGTCATTTCCTGCCAGAAGTCTACACCTGTACGCTCTTTAATTGCATCAACCATGTGCAGTCTAGTCCACTCAGGCTGCAGATCAATCTCATATTCGCCATAAGTCACTTTTGTAGATCCTGTTACCTCTTTTGCAATATGAGCAATCAGGTTTTCAGTTAGCGACATGATGTCTCTATAGTCAGCATAAGCCTCATAAAGCTCAATCATAGTGAATTCAGGATTATGGCGTGTAGAAATACCTTCGTTTCTGTACACACGGCCAATTTCATATACTTTTTCCATTCCGCCCACAATAAGTCTCTTCAAATGGAGCTCAATCGCGATGCGCATGTACAATTGCATATCAAGTGCGTTGTGGTGCGTTACAAACGGACGTGCTGACGCTCCGCCTGCAATTGTATGCATAGTTGGAGTCTCAACCTCTAAGTATCCGTTTTGGTCCAAATATCGGCGCATAGACTGAATGATCTTGCTGCGTGCGATAAATGTGCTTTTGCTCTCGTCGTTCATGATTAAATCAAGGTATCTTTGACGGTAGCGCTGCTCGATGTCTTTTAAGCCGTGAAACTTGTCTGGAAGAGGACGCAATGATTTAGTCAGCAATTCAAAGCTTGTGACTTTAATAGAAAGCTCGCCCACTTTTGTTTTGAACATAACACCTGTAACTCCGACAATATCCCCTAAGTCAGCTGTGTTGAAAAGCTCATATTGCTCATCGCCTACAGCATCCTTGCGAACATAGATCTGAATTTGCCCTTCGATGTCTTTAATGTGAGCGAATCCCGCTTTGCCTTTGCCGCGCTTTGTCATGATTCTTCCGGCAAGCGTGACAGAGATTTCTCTTTCTTCAAGATCTTCTTTTGAAATTTCACCGTACTCGCGCACCAATTGTGCTGTATAACCCGTACGCTCGAAGCGTTTGCCGAATGGATCCAATCCTTTTTCGCGCAATGTATGTAGTTTTTCCCTTCTCACTTTCAGCTGGTCATTCAGTTCTTCGTGGGTTAATTCTTCGTGACTCAAAAAAATCAGCTCCTATTCTATTAGTTATGAACGAAAGCAGAAAAACTGCCAGTTCAAACTGGCAGTATGCAATCGCTGCGGTGGAAGACAGATTATCCTGCCTGAATACTGTTTTGTTGTTTTGCTTCTACCTCTAATGTAAACTCATCAATCAAGTTTACGAGCCCATCTCTTGTTTCCATTGTATTAATGGCGTTTCTTACGATGGCGTTGCCGCGGATTCCTTTAAGGTACCATGCCGCATGCTTTCTCATTTCTCTGACAGCAACTGTTTCACCTTTTAACGCGATTAAGCGGTCCAAGTGCAGCTTGCAGACATCCATTTTTTCACGTACTGACGGCTCACCGATCAATTCTCCCGTTTCAAGGTACTGAACTGTACGGTAAATCATCCATGGGTTTCCAAGAGCCGCACGGCCGATCATGACGCCATCCACACCTGTTTCATCAAGCATTTTTTTTGCGTCCTGGGGAGTTTGAACATCGCCATTTCCGATAACAGGAATATTGACGGATTGTTTAACCTCTTTAATGATATCCCAATTTGCTGTTCCTTCATACATTTGAACTCTTGTTCGGCCATGAAGCGCTACGGCTTTTCCGCCAGCTCTTTCAACTGCCTGAGCATTTCTGACAGCATAGATATGCTTGTCATCCCAGCCCATACGCATTTTAACAGTAACCGGTTTTTCAACAGCTGCGACAACAGCCGAAACCATGTCGTATATTTTGTCTGGATCAAGGAGCCATCTTGCACCTGCATCACATTTTGTGATTTTAGGTACAGGGCACCCCATATTAATATCGATAATATCTGCAGTCGTATTCTTATCTACGAATTTAGCCGCTTCTACCAATGTGTCCTTTACCCCTCCGAAAATTTGAAGGCTTAATGGTTTTTCGCGCTCATCGATATAAAGCATGCCCATCGTTTTTGCATTGTTATATAGAATCGCTTTATCGCTGACCATTTCAGCACAGACGAGACCCGCTCCAAATTCTTTTACTGTCAGACGGAATGCAGAGTTGCAGACTCCAGCCATCGGCGCAAGAACAACGCGGTTTTTCATTTGAATATCGCCTATTTTAAACATTGTAGACCTCCCTTCTTAATCTCTTGGTGATAATTCTTCTATGGTGACATTCAGCGCGGCCGCTACTTCTTGTATCAACTGATCATTCGGCAGTCTGTTTCCCCGTTCAACTTCACCTAAAACAGACACGGAAATACCCAGGTCTTTTGCAAAGCCCTCTTGAGTATATCCTTTTAGCTTTCGAAAAGCGCGAATACGTCTTCCCCATTTTTCTGCTTCCATATTCGTACTCCTTTTTTATCTGTTAATTGATCTATAATCATCGAAAGCGGCTGCTCGCTGTTTGGAATCCTTATATCTGGCTGTATCTCATAAAGCGGTATTAATACGAACGAACGTTCCAACATTCTTGGATGAGGAATAATTAGGTGCTCTGTTTCAATATTTTCGTGATTAAACAATAAAATGTCAAGGTCTAAAGTTCGGGGACCCCATTTTACTTCTCTTTTTCTCCCAAGCTCTTTTTCAATATTCTGCATAACATCGAGCAGCTGAAACGCTGTTAAATCCGTGCGGACGGAGAGCACCATGTTCAAAAATGCATCCTGATCTTCGTAGCCTACTGGATCCGTTTCATAAATAGAGGAAATACCTTCTACCTCTATGTCCGAATGGTCATTCAGGCTTAGGATGGCATCTTTTACATAACGCTCTCTGTCTCCAATATTAGAACCAAGTGCAAGATAGGCTTTGTTCATGCGCGGCCTCTCCCGATTTCAACCGCAACGTGCTGATAATGTCCTGCGATTGGAGGGTCCGGCTTGTACAGTTTTACCGTGCAATGACTTACCTGCTGAAATTCCTTCAGCACTTTTTCAGCAATTTTTTCCGCTACAGATTCTACAAGCTTATATGGCTTGCCTTCTGCAATGTCTTTACAGATGTTATAGAGAGAAGCATAGTTCACTGTATGCTGAAGATCATCCGTGCGTCCCGCTTCGCGCAAATCAAGCTCAACTGTGAGGTCTGCGCGGAAGCGCTGGCCGAGTTTTGTTTCTTCCGGGAATACCCCGTGATACCCGTAGAACTCCATGCCGCTTACAAAAATTTTATCCATGAACAGCCGCCCCTTTACCAAGCATCGCATCCATCATTTTAGCCATTCTTGCAATGCCCTGAACATCATGCACACGCACAATGCTGCATCCTTTTTCAATGCCGAGGCACACTGTAGCGCCCGTTCCTTCCATTCTATCAGAAGGAGGCAGGTCCAGAATGCGGCCAATGAAGGTTTTCCTTGATGTTCCCAGAAGAACCGGATAGCCAAGCTGCGAAAATGTTTCAAGGTTTCTCATGACAACAAGATTATCTTCCATTGTCTTTGCAAAACCTATACCCGGATCTAAGATAATCTTATCATCCTGAACACCAGCCCGCTTGACAATTTCTACACTTTCATTAAGATCGGCAATCATATCAGAAATCAGGCTGCCGTAATTTCGCTTTGGCCGATTATGCATTAAAACAATTGGGACATTGTATTTGGCCGCTACAGCAGCCATATTAGGATCTGCTTTTGCTCCCCACACATCGTTGATGATAGTTGCTCCCGCGAGAATAGCCTGTTCTGCGACATCCGCTTTATACGTATCGATAGATATTGGCACATTGATGACCTTAGAAAGTTTTTCAATGACCGGAACCACTCTTTTAATCTCTTCAGCAGCATCAACATACTTCGCCCCCGGACGCGTGGATTCACCGCCAACATCAATGATATCTGCTCCTTCAGAAATCATCACTTCTGCATGCGCAAGTGCAGCATCTATATGATTAAATTTCCCTCCATCAGAGAAAGAGTCCGGAGTAAGATTTAAGATTCCCATAATAAAGGTTTTCTCGCTGAGGTTTAATCTATAAGGGCCGCATGATAATTCTTTTTTATTGTCCAGTAATGTCGTATCCATCATCTCATCAATCCTTTACAGCTCATATCTGCTTTTCAGCAGCATTGTACTTTGCTTATACTTCTTCTGTAGTGTTTGCGTAATTTCACCTTTTTTCCCTAAAAAAGAGTGGGAACCAACTTCTTTTAAAGGAATGATCTCCTGAACAGAATTGACTGCAAATACCTCATCAGCCTTCAGCAGATCTTCTGCTAAATAGAAACCTTCTTTCACCTGAACACCGCTTTTTTCTAAACAGCGAATGACAAACTGGCGGGTAATCCCATTTAGAATCCCAGTATCAATTGCAGGGGTATAGACGATTTGGTCTTTTGCCCAAAAAAGATTTGATACAATCCCTTCTGCCACAAAACCTTCTTTCGTTAAAAAAATACCTTCAATTGATGGTTCATTGCCGATTTCATGCTTGGCCAAAACATTATTAAGATAATGATGTGACTTCAAGCGCTGCTCTCCCTCAGGGGTGTTACGGGGCAGTGACAAGATGCGCCCGCACTTTTCAAAGTCCTCAGGCATTTCAGGCAGCTTCCTCATAAAGAGCATCACAGTCGGCTTCATATATTCCACTGCACCAAAGGCAAGCCCGCCGGCGCCAGCAGAAACATTTAAACGAACTGAAACGTCCTCATTCTCCAGCTGATTCAGGACAAGCAGCTTGTGAATTACTTCCTCAATTTGCAGACCGGACAGATCTAAGTGGATATGAAACTCTTCCAGGGCACCCCGGAGACGGTTCAAATGATCGTCCAGCAAAAAAGGGTGCCCCTTATACAGCCTGAATGTTTCAAATGCCCCTAATCCATACAGATATCCATGATCAAAAGGAGAGATTTTCGCATCCTCAGCTTTTACATAACCTGAATTAAGGTAAATATACATATCGTTAAACCGGTTTTTTGGACGGCTGGTAAGTTTTGATGAAATTGCCGAGTAAATGTTTCCCGAAAGAAGTCATAATCGATTCAGGATGAAATTGCACACCTTCAATCGGAAGAGTTTTATGTCGAATCGCCATAATTTCATCTTCATCTGTCCAAGCTGTAATCTCAAAGCACTCAGGCAATGTTTCTTTTTTCACAATTAAGGAATGATAGCGCGTTGCGGTAAATGGATTTTCGATACCCTGAAAAACCGTTTTTCCATCGTGATGCATCTCTGATGTTTTTCCGTGCATTAGCCGTTCCGCACGGACAACATCACCGCCAAATACCTGGGCAATGGATTGATGCCCTAGGCACACCCCAAAGATAGGGATTTTCCCTGCAAAGCGCTCGATGGCAGCAAGACTGATTCCCGCTTCGTTAGGACTGCACGGCCCTGGCGAAATCATCAGGAATTCGGGAGCAAGCTCTTCAATTTCATCCAAAGTGATTTCATCGTTCCTGCGGACAAGCAGTTCTTCACCAAGCTCTCCTAAATACTGCACTAAATTAAACGTAAATGAATCATAATTATCAATCATTAAAATCATCTTTCTCTCACCTCTGCTGTCATATTCTCTTCTTCACTCAGCTCTTTTGCTCTCAGTAAGGCCTGCGCCTTTTTCAATGACTCTTTGTATTCATGCTTTGGATTTGAATCAATGACAATCCCCGCTCCTGACTGGATGTAGGCATGTCCATCCTTTGCAAGCAGTGTGCGAATGACTATGTTCAGCTCCATATCACCATTATATCCAATCCAGCCGATTGATCCCGTATATATGCCTCTGCGTGATGGTTCGAGCCCTTCAATGATTTCCATCGTTCTAATTTTCGGCGCCCCAGTTATCGTGCCTCCAGGAAAAACACCTTTAAAAACGTCGATATAGTCTTTGCCCTCAGCTAATGTTCCTTGGACATTTGATACAATATGCATGACGTGCGAATACTTTTCAATGACCATGAACTCATTTACTTCAACCGTTCCGTATTTGCACACCCGGCCTAAATCATTTCTCTCGAGATCGACGAGCATAACGTGCTCTGCCCGTTCCTTTTCATTTTCAATCAGTTCATTTGCAAGCTTTTTATCTTCTTCTTCATTTTCCCCTCTGGACCTGGTTCCTGCAATAGGGCGCGTGCTTGCCTTTTCTCCATCAATTTTTACTAAAAGCTCTGGAGATCCGCTGACAATCTGGAAATCCTTTAATTCCAGATAGGCCATATAAGGAGAAGGGTTTAATTCTCTTAGGGTTTCATATACTTTTAGCGGATGAACTCCGAGTGGCTGCGTTTGCCTGACGGATAAGTTCACTTGAAAAACATCGCCGCTCTCAATATATTCTTTGATTTTCTCTACTGCTTCCATAAATGATTCTTTAGTAAAAGCACCCTTTAACGCATCCGCTCCAGGCTCAGCGGCCGGTTTATGAATAAACGGCTCAGTGTGCTCCTCAGTCCACCTGTGTTCCATTACAGCAAGACGTTTCTTCGCCTCTTCTACTTCATTATCCGCAGGGTAATGGGTAATGAACCAAATTTCATGCTTTTGGTGATCATAAACAGCAAGATCATCAAACAGCAGGAAAAATAGATCAGGTGTTTCAAGATCATCTTCTGAATGCCGATCCAGCTTTTCGAAATATCTTACACAATCGTAGCTGAAGAAACCAATGGCTCCTCCCTGGAAATCCGGAAGCTCTTCATCTTTTACAGATTTATAAGCAGAGAACCAATCTCTGAATACATCGAGCAGATTCCCTTTCCGTTCTTCTGCAGAATCTTTCACTTGTATGTTTAAAACAGAATCTTTCCCTCGTACTATCGCTGCAGGCTTAAGTCCTGCAATGCTGTACCGTCCGCCTCTGCCGCTTTCTAAAAAAGCATGATACTCCTCATGTTTTGATAGATGCTGATATTGTTTAAAGAAATCAAGATTGTATGCCGTTTTTTTTGCGAGCGGCTTTCTCTCAAGATGCATCTGGACCCTCTCCTTTAAAACTCATACTTTCATTTTACCTAAAACACAAGAAGATTACATGATGAAAATATTGAAAGGAGAGGAAACTGAGCGGCAATATAGAAAAAAACAGCCCGGGGGCTGTTTTTTATTTTTAATCAAATTGATAAAGCGGAGTGCTTAAGTATCTTTCGCCGTTGCTTGGAATAATGGCCAGCACTTTTTTGCCTTTGCCTAATTCTTTCGCAACCTGCAATGCCGCTTTAATGGCTGCACCTGAAGAAATTCCTCCAAGCAAGCCTTCTTCTTTAGCAGCTTGGCGGGCCACCTCAAATGCTTCTTCATTTTTAACGGTAATGACTCCGTCGTAAATGTCTGTTTTTAAGATATCAGGGACAAATCCTGCGCCGATGCCCTGAATTTTATGAGGACCTGGTTTACCGCCAGACAATACCGGTGAGTCTGAAGGCTCAACTGCATAGATCTTAATGTCCGGATAAGCTTCTTTCAGCACTTCACCCGCACCAGTGATCGTACCTCCAGTTCCGATACCTGCAATAAATGCATCAAGCTGATCGCCCATTTGGCTCACAATTTCAGGACCTGTTGTTCTGCGGTGAACTTCTGGATTTGCTTCATTTTTAAATTGCTGAGGCATGAAGTAGCCATGTTCTTTAGAAAGCTCTTCAGCTTTTCGAATGGCTCCGCCCATTCCTTCAGGACCTGGTGTGAGCACAAGCTCAGCTCCGTATGCTCTTAAAAGATTACGGCGCTCCATACTCATTGTCTCAGGCATAACCAAGATTGCCTTAATGCCTTTGGCAGCAGCAACCATTGCTAAGCCAATTCCCGTATTGCCGCTTGTCGGCTCAATAATCGTATCTCCTGCTTTAAGCAGACCCTTTTCTTCAGCTGCCTCAATCATCGCCAGTGCAATCCGGTCTTTTACGCTGCTGCCCGGATTCATGAACTCAAGCTTCAAATAAACATCAGCACTATTCTCTTCTACGATTCGATTTAACTTCACTATCGGTGTTTCCCCAATCAGTTCGTGTATAGAATTTGCTACACGCGTCAATCTGACCACCTCTATTTCCGAGTATTTTTATTGGCTTTATAAAGAATGTACCAAAACTCAGTCTGAATTGTCAATCTTTTCTTACTTTTCGAATAGGACAAACTGCTTATTCTTTAGAGGCATTGTCTCCATAAAACCACGTAACCCCCGCCTCTTCCCATAACGGTTTAACGGATACAGCAGATTCCATTTGCTCCAGTGCAATCTGCCTTCTCATTTGATTTTTCACATCTTCGTATGAATACTGAACTCCATCAAGCTTTTCTTTTAATAAAAGGACAGAATAGCCAAGATCACTCTTAATCGGCTTACTCCACTCATCAACCTTCAGCTTCTCAGCCTCAACAACATATTGCGAGGGAAGATAATCATTATTCTCTGACACAAATCCAAGCTCCCCGCCCTCATTTGCAGTGAATTCATCAATTGATTTTTCTGAGGCCAGAGCTTCAAAGCTTGAGCCGCCTTTTAATTCCTCTATCACTTTTAAAGCATCTTCCTCTGTCTTCGTTACAATATGAAATAAGTGATACGAATCTTCAATGGAATACAAGTCTTTGTTGGAGTCATAATAGGCTTTTAGTTCCTTATCAGATATTTCAACATCCTTTGTTAACAATTCTTCCAGCAGAATGCTGTACCTGATTTGCTCGCGCAGCTCTTTAGTATCTGTAAGATGTTCATTGTCAAGCGAGTTGTACATGGATTTGTATATCGTAAGCTCGCGGTCAAGTTCTTTATCCGGAATCTTGATGCTGTGCTTTTCAGCAAGCTCCTCAACTACTGTAAAATTAATCATCTCTTCAAGGGTTTCTTTTCCGAAACGCTCTTCAAGCTCAGCCATCCAGTCTTCCCTTGTAATTTCTACTTTTCCGACCACAGCAATTGACTCCGATTCCTGGTTTTTACCAGAAACAACAGCTGCCATACTGTTATCTTTAGATAAGAAATACGCCAAGGTAAAACAATTAATGATGACAAGACCGAAAATGATTGGCCATACTGTTTTTCCGCTCATTTCTCCATCTCCTGTTTCATTGTTCAGTTTGAGGCGCTTTCTTTCAGCTCTGTTAATTCTTCTTTATTAAAATGGTATCTTTCATTGCAAAAATGACATTCTGCTTCTGCTTTGCCATCCTCTTCAATCATGCTTTGAATTTCTTCTGCACCGAGGCTGATAATGGCATTCGCAATTCTATCGCGGGAGCAGGGACAATGGAACGCAACAGAATGTTTATCAAGAAGCTTCACATTTTCTTTTCCCAATACTTCAAAAAGAATTTCTTCAGGAGTTAATCCTTTTTGAATTAATTTCGAGATTGGCTCAACACTTCCAAGACGTTTTTCGATTTCTGTAATCGTTGATTCATCTGTACCCGGCATTAATTGAATAATGAATCCTCCCGCTGCAAGGATGGTATTATCCGGATTCACTAGTACGCCAACACCCACAGAAGAAGGAACCTGTTCTGAGGATACAAGGTAATAAGTAAAATCCTCGCCTAATTCACCAGATACGATCGGAACAGAACCAGTAAAATGTTCTTTCATTCCAAGATCCTTCACAATCGAAAGCATTCCTGAAGTACCTACCGCTTTTGCGACATCAAGCTTGCCTTTTTCGTTAAGATCAAAATGAGTTTGAGGGTTTGTGACATAGCCTCGCACCTCGCCTTTTGCATTGCTGTCTACAACAATGACACCGATAGGCCCGCCTCCCTCAACTTTAATCGTCATTTTGTTCTCGCCTTTAAGCATAGATCCAAGCATAACCCCAGCTGTCATAGACCGGCCTAAAGCTGCTGAAGCAGTCGGCCACGTCTGGTGTCTCCTTTGCGCTTCTCCTACTGTGTCTGTTGTTTTAGCTGCATATGCACGCACTTGTCCGTCAAACGCAAGTGCCTTGACTAGATAATCCAATGTAATCTCACCTTCCAAATTATATGTTGTTTCTTTCATAAATAAGCTGCAGGCCCTTTAACGTGAGAAAAGGATCGACAATTTCAATTACACTTGATTCTGATGCAATCAATGATGCCAGTCCTCCTGTAGCAATAACCTTAGGCTCTGCTTTTGCCTGTTGTTTCATTCTATTAACAATACCTTCGACTTGTCCTACATAGCCAAATAAAATACCGGCCTGCATCGCACTTACTGTATTTTTTCCGATAATATCATCCGGTCTTGCAATTTCGATTCTCGGAAGTTTGGCAGCACGTGAATATAACGCTTCTGTCGAAATGTTAATTCCGGGGGCAATAGCTCCCCCCATATATTGTTTTTCCTCATTGATATAACAATAGGTTGTCGCTGTCCCAAAGTCTACAATAATCAATGGTCCTCCGTATAAGTGAATGCCCGCTACTGCATTTACAATACGGTCAGCCCCGACCTCACGCGGATTCTCATATTTTATGTTCAGACCCGTTTTAATTCCCGGTCCAACAACTAAAGGCTTTTGCTTAAAGTACTTTGAGCACATTCTCTCAAGTGAGAACATTATTGGAGGAACAACCGACGAAATAATAATGCCTTTTATGTCGGAAAGATGTATGCCTTCATGCTCAAATAATGATTTGATCAGCATGCCAAATTCATCTTCCGTTTTGTTTCTTGTCGTTTCAATACGCCAGTGATGTTTTAATTCATCACTTTCAAAAACGCCTAAAACCGTATTTGTATTCCCTACATCCAATACTAAAAACATATGTATCACCACTTTGTCTAGTTTCTTTTACCAATCCAGGGTTCTTTCTTTTCAATCATATCATATGAGTTAAGGATTCGAATCGGTTAAAAATAAGAACTGAATCCATTTTTATTCCCCGAAATAAACGACATCTCCATTTTATTCTTTTTAGAAGATGAAATGCAAAAAGAAAGAACCGCAAGCTCATAATGAACTTGCGGTTCTCTCCCATATCACTTAATCTTCTTTGCGATCTTCATGTATTTCTGATGTTTGTTCTTCATCCTTTTTCGGGAGGATGTTTACTTTCACATCTTCTTGTTTTTTATCAAGAGCTGCAGCAGGACGTTCCGGCAATGTGCCATGATCCACAAGATGTTTAATTTGTTCTGCATCTAGTGTTTCAATTTCAAGCAGCGTTTGAGCAATCAGCTCTAATTTATCACGATTCTCAGTAAGAATCTTCTTAGCACGCTCATAGCTTTCTTTAATGAAGCGCTGCACTTCCATATCAATTTCATGTGCAATGGCATCACTATAGTTCTGCTCGCTGTTGAAATCGCGTCCTAAGAACACTTGTCCTTGCGATTGTCCAAATTGCAATGGTCCAAGCTTATCACTCATACCAAACTCCGTTACCATGCGGCGGGCAATGCCTGTCGCACGCTGGAAGTCATTGGATGCTCCTGTGCTGACTTCGCCGAATACGATGTCCTCAGCCACACGGCCTCCAAGCAGTCCGGTAATTTTATCAAGAAGCTCAGGCTTCGTCATAAAGTAACGATCCTCTTTCGGAAGCATAACCGCGTACCCGCCCGCTTGACCGCGCGGAACGATTGTTACCTTGTGCACCATATCAGCCTCATCAAGAATCACTCCGATAATTGTATGCCCTGCTTCATGGTAGGCAACAATTTTGCGTTCTTTTTGAGAAATAACACGGCTCTTCTTCGCAGGACCAGCAATTACACGGTCTGTTGCCTCATCGATATCAGTCATATCGACCTTTTTCTTATCACGGCGTGCAGCAACAAGTGCAGCCTCATTCAGCAAGTTTTCAAGATCTGCTCCTGAAAATCCAGGTGTACGTGCAGCGATTGATTTTAAGTTAACAGATTCATCTAAAGGCTTGTTTCGGGCATGAACTTCCAGAACTGCTTCACGGCCTTTAAGATCAGGACGGTCAACCGTAATCTGACGGTCAAAACGGCCTGGACGCAATAATGCAGGGTCAAGGATGTCAGGGCGGTTCGTAGCAGCAATCATGATGATTCCTTCATTTCCGCCGAAACCGTCCATTTCAACAAGCAATTGGTTAAGTGTCTGCTCACGCTCATCATGGCCTCCGCCGAGACCCGCGCCGCGCTGACGGCCGACTGCATCAATTTCATCAATAAAGATGATACACGGTGCATTCTTCTTCGCATTCTCAAACAAGTCACGAACACGTGAAGCCCCTACACCGACAAACATTTCAACGAAATCTGATCCGCTTATAGAGAAGAATGGCACGCCAGCCTCTCCGGCAGCAGCACGAGCAAGAAGCGTTTTACCCGTTCCAGGAGGTCCTACAAGAAGAACACCTTTAGGAATACGTGCACCAAGCTCTGCGAATTTACGCGGATCCTTCAGGAATTCCACGACTTCTATAAGCTCCTGCTTCTCTTCATCTGCACCTGCAACGTCTTTAAATCTGACCTTTTTCTTTTCTTCGCTGTAAAGCTTGGCTTTGCTTTTTCCAAAGTTCATGACACGGCTGCCGCCGCCCTGAGCCTGGTTAAGCAAGAAGAAGAAAAGAATGAAGATAATGACAAAAGGTATGATGGATGTAAAGAACGTTACCCATCCGCTGGTTTCTTCTGCAGGCACGAACTTAACGGTCGTTTTACCCTGAGAAGCAGCGTCCACACGGTCTAATGCTTTGTCGCTTAATACATGAGTGACAAATAACTCATCATCTTTATAATCATTCAACTTACCTTTTACTTCATATACCCCGCGCAGCGGCTGAATCGTTATTTCTTCAACATCCCCAGCCTCAAGTTCGGAAATGAATTTGCTGTAAGTTAATGGTTCAGTTTTTGTATTGTTCCCTTGGAAAAAACTGACGACTCCAATTACCACTAAAAAGATTAATAAATAAAATATGGTATTACGGAAGATCCGATTCATTCCTTACCTCCTCCCACAGTAAACACAACTATTTTAAATAGTATCATAGAAAATCATGGCAATACAACTAATTAGCCATTTGTGTACTTGACAAAATCAAGCGTCATTTATTTTGATAAATTTCAGGCTTCAGTACGCCGATGTACGGAAGATTGCGGTAGCGTTCAATGTAATCCAAGCCATAGCCGACTACAAATGCATCCGGCACTTCAAAGCCTACGTAATCCGCCTGGATATCAGCTTTGCGTCCAGTCGGTTTATCTAGCAGCGTTACAATGCTGATTGTTTTTGCTTTGCGGTAACGGAAAAGCTCAACTAAGTAGCTTAAAGTCAGTCCGCTGTCGATGATATCTTCGATGATCAGAATGTCTCTGCCTTCAACTGAAGTATCCAAATCCTTAAGGATTTTAACTTCTCCGGAAGAGACTGTAGATGTACCATAACTCGAAACATCCATGAAGTCCATTTCCAAGTATGTATCAATGTTCTTCAGCAAGTCAGCCATAAAAGGCATAGCACCTTTTAAAACACCGATTGCAAGCGGAAAACGGTCTTTATATTCTTCCGTCAGCACTTTGCCCAATTCTTTTACTTTGACACTGATCTCTTCTTCTGTGATTAATACTTTTTCGATATCCTGCTTCATTACAAGTTGCCCCCTACAAAATCATTGCTCTTTATATTCCAGTACAATACAATCACCCTCGGTTAACCCGTATTCTTCAAAGGAAGATTTCTTAAGGCCGGGAAGCCAAAGGATATTACCGCTGCCATCTTCTAAAACAGGCCAGCTGTTTCTCTTATTGATCGGTACTTTAGCATCAATAAATATATCTTTTACTTTTTTCGTACCGTTCATGCCTTTCAGTTTGATTTTATCACCCTGCCTTCTTGTGCGGATAAGCAAGGGCTTGTTCAAAGAAGAATATGGCATGACGAACACATGGTTCCCTGACAGAACATCAGGACTCCTGTCCGAAATTTCACAAGTTATGATATACCCGTTTGGGAGGGCTGTGCGAGAAGGTATCTGCACCTGCATCTCATATGACTGGTCTGTGTTTTGTTCAAAAGTAAACAAACACGTTTGATAAGATTTGATTACTTTTAGACCGTCGGGGTAATCAAGTGAACCGGAAGGATGTTTTTGCGAGAGTAAGGACTGAAGACTCTCTATATGTATAGAAGAAAGGGAAGATGGAATATCTTCGTAAAGATAGTTTAATATTAGTTGAATACCTCTTCTTTGTAAAGGCATAGGCAGGGTTTTAAACATTTCAATATTCAGTTCAATTTCGTTCTTTTCTTTCCTTTTCAATACTGTATTCAATTTTTCTATCGTTAATTCCTGTAAGAACTGCTCATCTTCTCTAAATGTTCTGCTGAAAAACTGAAATCTCTCATGAACCTTAGGGTTTTCTTCCTTAAGAAACGGCAAAACATGTTTGCGGAAGCGATTTCTTGTATAGTCCTGCTTCTCGTTGCTTGGATCAAAACGCGGAGACAGCCCGTGTTCAAGACAGTACGCAAGAATTTGATCTTTAGTAAAGGATAAGAACGGACGAATGATTTTACCACTGTTAAACTCACGGATTTCAGGAATTCCGGCAATTGAAGCACCAAGTCCTCCTCTTGTCATTCTCATCAAAATGGTTTCAACCTGATCATCGCCATGATGCCCTAAAGCCAAAAACGCTCCATCATGTTTCTCCATTACCTTGCTGTAGAAAGAGTAGCGGCACTCTCTGGCTGCATTCTGAGCACTCATTTCCGGGTGCTTGCGCGCGAAATCAGGAACGTTGAGCTGAACAGCTTCACATAGAATTCCATTTGAGCGGCAATAGTGCTTAACAAATTCCATTTCTTCTTCTGATTGTGAACCTCTAAACATATGATCCACATGAGCAGCAATGATTGAAAGACGTAAGGATTGCTGAAACCTCATAAATAGATGAAGAAGGGCGAGAGAATCAGGACCGCCTGAAACCCCAATTACAACGGTGGCATCTTTTATATCGTTTACATTAAGAAAAGTCCGGAAACGTTCTAGCATGGCATTCCTCTTTTATAGCTGAATTTAATAAGTTTTTCCTAAAACGCAACAGTCTGAGAACGGTACATTCTAACATTCATACTATCACGCATACTTTGGCGTCTGCAAAAAAGAAGTCCCCCGTTCACATATTTATCAAATTTACATGAGATAGTGATATACATAGAACGAATAGATAATACATAAGGCAGCAATAATCAGGACCGTTTCGGCCCATCCGCTTACTCTGCTCTTCTTTTTAACCTGCACGCGCGTAGTTTTCTGTTGCTGGTTCTGAGCGGGCTGATTGACTGAAGCAGAGGGCTTTCTGCTCGGTTTTGGATAAAGAGACTGCAGAAAATCCTGTTTCATTTCAGAAGCATATTTGTATTTTCCCAAGATGGCATTTTTTAAAACGGCAGAATGCTGGCGCAGATATGGATTTGACTGAATAACAGCATCCAGCTGACCGTATCCGTCTCCCTGCTTTTTAAATCGTTTAGGGTATACAGAATTAATTACGATCATAGCGGCTGCAAACAGATCATACTCAGGATCCGCTTTACGGGTCCCAAGTCCCCAGTACCCTCTGTCAAAATAATCGGTGAACTCTTTTATCGATCTCCCCTGAAGCGTTGTTCCTCCAACATCTATAAACCTGAGCCGAACAGGCCTGTCAGCAACAATCAGATTCTCCGGCTTCAAGTCGCCGAAAACCCAGCCTGCCTGATGAAGCTCCTGCAGATTCGAGAGGAGCTGAATCGTTAAAACACCAATCCACTCATGTCCATTGTTCCCGATAAAATCAAGATATTGCTTTCCCTTAATATACTCCATAACATAAAAAGGAACTTGCGTTCGAGTCCTGGGATTCACCCAATCATCTACATCAATTAAAGCAGGTCCAAGGGAATTCCCCTGGACCTTTGAAAAGTGTTTAAGGACATTCACTTCAGAAGTAATGGACATGCTGTTCTCACTGACTTTGAGAGCTGAAAGACCATTTTTCCCCTCTGCTAAATAGACAATCCCTGTAGCACCCTGGCCAAGAGCTTTCACGATCCGGTATTGCTGATGATGCCACTTTCCCTTGATAATGGTGCCTGGTGCAGCTTTACATGTTTGATTCATTGAAGTATTGTTCATCATCTGAGAGCAAACTCCTTAAAGAACGCTTTTTCTTAAATGAGTGGATGCCGTCACGAATAGCCGGGCCGGTCGGTGTAATGCCGCCTGTAGTAAGTTTAGGAAAAATAGAGGAAAGAGATTCAAGTTTCGGTGTCCATTCTAAAATGGTTTCAACCTCTTCCTTTTTCCCAGGAAATACTGACACGGAAAATTGATTTTCCCCTATTCTCGAATTCAGACTGATGGATAAATCCAAAAGTGATTCTTTTACAGTTGGCAGCTTTGGCTTCATGCTTCCGCTCATATCTACTAAAATTAAAATCTCCATGCCGATCGTTTCGCCAAGCTCATCGACTACTTCCATCACCTCTCCCCGTTTTTCAGGAGAAAGCTCCTCCATCGTCACTTTCTTCCCGAGGATTTGCTGAAGTTCAGAATTGACCACGCCTTGCAGAGTCTGAGTCATCGCTTGTCTTGTCACCATTTGCACCGTTTGAGAAAGCTGATGGGCATAGACAATCTGGCTTACGCCTCCGCCCGACATAGCAATTCCTTCAATCTCATCGATTGCTTCCTGATCAATTACATTTTCTTCTACAATTCCGATCACGTTCACTGAAATTCCTTGTTCTTTCGCAAGAGCCGCCATCGCTATTGGATCTTCGCCGTGATTTGAGCAGCCGTCTGTTATAAGCAGAATTTGTTTTAACTTCCCTTTATTCATTTTAGTTTAGCCCCTCCTAATATTTTCATCCTCTTATCACCAAGGAAATAATGTACTACCATCCTCGCCAGGAAATAAGAGTTTTATACTTTAGAAGGGACTTGTATAAAGGGTGCTTCTTCTACATCACATTCTGTTTTTTATAGTGCTTGGACGTCGGTATAGAAGCCCATTTAGGGGTATTATGATCGATTTTGGCTACAACAACTGTCATATCATCTTCAATCTTGCCTGCTCTTGTCCGGATAACCTCCTCCATTATTAAATCTGCAACCTCCTGAGGGTCCATCGTCTCTAACTCCTTAATTTTTCTCTTCATCCATAAATCATGATTCTCCACATGCTTCGGCCCCTCAAAGATGCCGTCGCTCATCATAATCAGAAGGTCTCCGGCCTTCAGCTGCTCACCAACCACATCGACATCAAATTCATCGATGATTCCCATCGGCAGATTGCTCGCTTGAATTTTCATAATTTGATCGCCGCGTTTAATGAAGCTTGGAGTCGATCCAATCTTTAAAAACTTGCAGGTTGCATCCTGCAGATCCACAATAGCGAGATCAAGCGTTGAAAAGATTTCATCTGTGGTTCTTAAAGATAATATGGAATTAATTGTCTTGATCGCTACTTTTTCCTCAATTCCGGACTGCAGAATCTTTTGAAGCAGCTTGATCGTCTCATTACTCTCGAAGTGGGCCCTCACCCCATTCCCCATTCCGTCGCTGATCGCAATCGCATACTTTCCAAAGCCAAGTTCAATCGTTGAATAACTGTCTCCTGAAACAAGACCTCCTCCTTTTGCAGCATGAGCTACACCGGAATCAACCCTATATGTTCTCGAAGAACCAAAGGACACGTGACAGTATCCGTTCGGATAGCTCGAGCATTCTTCATGTTTCACGATTACTGACTCTTCCAGAATATCAGAGAGCATTGGTGCGATAATCTTCTCGCACTCACCGTGTCCATTGCAAAATGGAATGCTCATCTCGATATCAACGTTCCCCTGTTCCAGGCTGTAAATATCCACATGGCCGATTTCAATCCCAAAGCTTTGGAGCGCTTCAAGAATTTGTTCCTCCTGAACAAAATGGTTTTCCCTCTCCCGTTTTATTTCCTTTGCAAAATCCTCCATGACCTGCGAAACGCCCATCAGCTGTTCCGCTACAAGCCTTCTGCTCTCCTGCACCTGCTCTTTTAACTTTTCATTCGCGTCATAATAGTTGATTTCCTGATCAATAGCCTCCTCTACTTTCTTTGGTTTTGAGCAATATCTCTCAAATTCCTTTTTTAATTTCCGATTGCTATGATACGTATTCTGTTTGCTTTCATGCATAATTGTCTTCATAAAATCATAGGTTGTATCAAAGTTCTGCACCCAGCACCTTTCTTTTTTGAAACAGGTCTGACAGGTTTTTTCTGTTATCGTGCTTAAAAACAAGTCGGTACCCCTTTGATCTTCTGACTCTTCACTTTTTTCATAGAATGTGACAAAGCTTTCTGAAAGGGCATGGAATACTTGAGAGAATTGATCTACCCGATGTGCTGTTACATCCCTGATTTTTCTTACATACTGCTGCTGTTCTTGTGTATGTTCGTTTGTTCCTGGAATATGCTTGGCCAATTTATTTGTAATTGCCTTTGGTGTTAATAGAAATAACCCAATGGCAATGAGAGATTCTGATAAGTTTATCATCAGGTCTTTTGACCCTTCACCGTAAAGTGAAATAAGCAGAGAGCCGATTAACAGACCTATGGCTGCCCCAAATTTCTGCCCTTCTTTTAAGAGACCTCCAAGCAGGCCCGAGAAGGCAAGGAGACTCATTTGATAGAGATTGCCGACATTGGCGAGACTCAGGATTAATCCGGTTACAACGCCGACTGTACACCCAATGCTGGATCCTCCAATAAAAGCAAACAGAAGCACGATATATCTCGATAAAATATGTTCTGCCTGCAGTTCCTGGTAAGTGACTCCGACAAAACCGGTCAGCACGGAAGCAAGCAGAATCATAATGCAGATGATTTCTTCTATTTTAAGAGACTGCTTGTACTTTCTGGCAGATATAAGAGGCAGGCTTTGCATAAAGATCAGTGTCAGGATAAACGCAAGTCCTGACTCAACTCCCGCCATCATATAATCGTACAGCGTGAGTGAACCCTCCAAATAGAAGTAACCGATTCTAGTCACCATCATCGAGAGGAAAACAACAAACGGCAATGCTTTCATTTTATCTTTATAGAATAGAGAGATTACTTTTTTCATGATCAGAAAGATAAGAATAGAGGCTGTGACAAATAGGGAGGTCTGCCACGATATGGTGACAGCTCCTGAGATCAGGGCAAGCGAGGAGAATAGCGCTTTATCTTTTTTCATTAAAAGGACAGCGCCAAAGAACGGCAGTGCAAATGGAAGTACTTCCGTTAAAATAAGCGCCCTTCCCAGAAGAAAGCCGATCATCACATAAAGGAGGCCTTTATGCAAAAAGAGCAGCTGCATTCTTGTTCCCAAACGATGAACAGAACGATTAAACCATTGATGTGTCCTCTCAAGATTCACTTCCGTCATGGGCTCTATAACCCTTCTTTCTACCTTTTCCATATTTTCATTCCCCCACTTTTTAATGTTGTGGTTATTATATCGAAGGCAAAAAAAAGATTTTGTCAAAAGAAGGAAGCTCATCCCAAAAAACGTTCGACTGTTTTTTTGAATAGCGACAAAATGCCCGAAAAAGCTTTTTATTCTTATAAAGAAGAACAAAAAAACCCTGATTTTCCATTAAGGAAAATCAGGGTTTTTACAGTGATGACCCGTACGGGATTCGAACCCGTGTTACCGCCGTGAAAGGGCGGTGTCTTAACCGCTTGACCAACGGGCCGGAAAAAATGGTAGCGGCGGAGGGAGTCGAACCCACGACCTCACGGGTATGAACCGTACGCTCTAGCCAGCTGAGCTACACCGCCATTTTAACTGCCAAATGTTATTAGGCACAAGATATATAATACAAAGGATTTCGACTTTCGTCAACAAAAAATAGAAAGTTGAAATATTCAGTAAACATTGTCGGAATAAATAAGGACTATTTTTGAAATCATTCACTTATTTTGATCCGATAAAGAAATGCGGCTTTGCCTTAAAAACAGTCCCAAACATTCAGTTCAGCCAGCCTCCAGCATCTTTACTTTATGAAAAGAACCCATAAAAAAAGAAAGCACATTCGCATGTACTTTCTCTGCCGTTTCAGCATTTATATCAGATAGCAGCAAGTTAACCTCTTCTTGCTCCGCGACCGCCGCGCTTTGATTCTGTATTGCGTTTAAGTGATGATAAGCGATCCTCACTGTCTTTTAAGAACCTGCTCATCTTTTGCTCGAAATTCTCCTTAGGGCGGAATTCATTTGTGTTCGTTCTGCCTCTTGGACGATCTGAGCGGTTTGGACGGTCTGAGCGATTCGGGCGTTCTGAACGTTCTGGGCGCTCAGGACGATCAATTGCCTTTTTAATTGACAGGCCAATTTTTCCGTCTTTCTCTACATTGATGACTTTAACGGTTACCTCGTCACCGACTTTTAAGTGATCGTTAATATCTTTCACATAATTATCAGCAACTTCACTGATGTGGACGAGTCCTGTAGTGCCACCCGAAAGCTCTACGAACGCTCCGAAATTTGTAATGCCCGTTACCTTACCTTGTAACTTGCTGCCAACTTCTATCGACATAAAAAAAATGCTCCTCCTTAATAAACATAAAAAACTCATTTATTTAATTATACATAATCCAAAAATCAAGTGTCAACAACACTACTCTTTATCTTTGTTTGGCAACGTGAAGATAATCTCGTTGTCTTCAGATAAAAAATAGTCCCGACGAGCAATTTTAGCAATATACTCATCATCATTCAACTTTACGATTTCTTCCTCTAATACCTTTTCATCTTTTTGAAGCTCCGTTAATTGAGTTTTAAGTTCTTTTTTTTGATGAACCTTCTCATTAATGGCACTTGATTGAGATATGAGAGTCGTTAATACGATAACAGAAGTTACCGCCGCAATCAATCCAAATAATGTAAGCCGCCTGATCAATCCTCGTTTGCGCCTTTTTAATATCTGATCTTTCCGCTCCTGCTGCTGCATGTATTGTGATTGAAGCTGCGTAATTTTCCGATCTTTAGCGAGACTCATTCATTAGCCTCCTTTATTTCTTCTTTTTCCACGAAATCCATAAGTTACCACTCTTATTCTTGATTTTCTCATAAAATCCTGCTGTTTTCTTGAAAAACCTGTAAAAAAAGTTTCTGATGGACAAAGGAATCAATTTCCACAATCCTTTTAAGATCCAAAAAACGGGAGATAACAGTACCTTTGCAATAAGAAAAATCACTCTTGACATCCATTTTAACAAGTTCCATAAAAAAATGACAAGTCCGCTTATAATCGCTGTCAACAAATTAAAAATGCCAATAATGGGCTTCACCAAAAAGAAGTTCCCCATCTTCAGCACCGTCTTATAAATACCGACTGCACACTTAATGATGAATTCGAGAAGCGCTAAGTAAATGCCCTTGATCAAGCTCTGATAAGCTGCATATCCGCACAGCAGGGCAAGCAGAATGTAGACGCGGAATTCTCCTTCATTCACGTTCAGGAGAACATAAAATAAAAGGAGGCCCTGAACGAGCCAAAATAAGATGTCATTTATGAAAACGACCCATTTGGCTCTTCTCGGCCGCATTAGAAAGCGGCCGTAAGTATCAAGAGAAGCGCCAATAAAACAGCCTGAACAAACCATGGAAAGCATCGTCAGGAATTGAGTGGAGAGCGTCATTTAAACAACTTGCTAAAGAGTCCTTTAGCTTTCTCCGTCTGATGCTCATCGAGATAGACGAGATCGAAAATTCTCCCTTTTATCGAGACGATCCCTTTATCAACGTCCAAATTTTTCATTTGGAGATTCTCACCGCGGATGGCAAGAGCACCCATCACCGTTTCAAGCAGAAACTCTTCATTATCAAAGCTTTCCACATGTGTTACGCCTGTAATATCAAGCAGTTTACGGCCTCTCATAATAACATCATGCTCTTGGATCGTTCCCTTAGGCTGTGATTGATTATCATAATATTGATTCATTGCCAACCCCCGCATTCTTCTAAGAAATATTCTTACCTATTTCTATGAGCCGAGAATGCGAAATAGAACAAGCCCCCGTATGATATCAAATTCTATTCTTCGCTGATCTTTTCTTCTTTTACAAGGGAATACATGCCTGCTGCATCCTCTTTTTTAGATGAATCCTGCAGGTTTTCAATTTTTACCGTAATGCGCTTTTGCCCGAATCGAATCGCAAGTTCATCACCCAATTTGACAATAGAACTTGCTTTTGCAACTGTACCGTTTACCGTAATTCTTCCTTGATCAGACACTTCCTTTGCAAGTGTCCGTCTTTTGATCAGTCTTGAAACCTTTAAAAATTTATCTAGTCTCATCTTTTCAGCACCCCTTTATAGCCCTTTGCTTTTTGCTTCATTCCAGTAAGAATCCATTTCTTCAAGAGACATCTCTTCCAGGTTTTGATTAAGCTCATCTGCTTTTTTCTCTATATATTCAAATCGTCTTTTAAATTTATGATTGGTTGCCGATAAGGCTTCCTCAGGCTCTACATCGTAAAATCTGCCAATGTTGACCAGTGCAAAGAGGATGTCCCCAAACTCTGCAAGGATTTTCGTTTGATCAGCGCGTTTTTCCGCTGTTTCAGCCTTGAACTCCTGCATTTCTTCCTGAACCTTTTCCCATGCTGACTCAGCATGATCCCAGTCAAAGCCGACTTTAGCTGCCTTCTTTTGTATATGGTAAGCCTTAGACAATGCAGGGAGCGAGCCGGCAATCGACTTCAAGAGGGACTCTTTTTCATCTGATCCCTTTTCTGCACGCTTTATCTCCTGCCAGTTTGACAGTACTTCGTCCGAACCGCTTACAACAGCTGTTGAAAAAACGTGCGGATGTCTGCGGATCATTTTTTCTGTTAATGTTCTGATGACATCATCAATTGAAAACAGGCCAGCGTCTGAGCCAATTTGAGAATGAAGCATGACCTGAAGGAGAACATCTCCAAGCTCTTCAACCACATGTTCATCATCGGCTTCATCAATGGCTTCAATCAACTCATAGCATTCTTCAATTAAATACTTTTTGAGAGATTGATGGGTCTGCTTCAGATCCCACGGGCACCCGTTAGGTCCTCGAAGCTCCGCAATCACCGAGCGCAGTGCTGCAAATTGGTGATTCAGAATGCTCTCATCCTCTGCTGGAGGCACGTATACACTTGTTAAGTTGTTAACAGATGTAACCCGGTCAAGCTCAAAGAGAGGCACCTTTACAATCTTTTGCTGGCTGCTTCCGGCCGCTGTAACAATCTGAACCTCATAGTCATCAGGCAAATCTTCCATCAGCGTCAGTTTCACTTCGGAAGCAACCATTTGATCATACACCTGGCAAATAATCAGATGCTGCCTGTAATGTAACTGCTCTCTCTTCATCGTCAGACCGTCTACCATTTGAAACCCGTCAATCGGGTCGATTTGAAGCGCGGTAAATGTAGCATCTAAAAAGCTTTGGCCTCCTGCTATATAAATCTCATAGCCTCTCTGTCCTCCATTTTGAAGCAGCAATTGAACCGTCTGCTCTGCAACAAGGGGATGTCCAGGAACAGCGTAGATAATCTCTTTATCTTCCGCTTCCTTGTATAGCTCCAGTTCAATTTTAGCGTAAACATCGCCGAATTGATCATTCTCTTCGTAGAGGTGATCAAATGTTCTGTAATCCGGCAGTTCTGCCCGCAGTTCATCCACAACCGGATGTTCTTTTGTTCTTAAAAACAAGTGGGAGGCTGATGTAAGTGTTCGATAAACTCCAAGCGGCAAATGACTGGCATCCGAGCCCCCAAGTCCTACTACTGTAATCTTTTTCACCATCATTCCATACCCCGTTTCATTTATTTTAAAAACTTCTCAAGCTTCTTTCCGCCCGGAAATGCAGCGAGTTCGTTTTTCGTAAAAATAGAAAGTTTTAAAATGGCCAATAGATAGATAACCGCTCCTGCTGAAGCACCTGATAATGATCCGATTGTAGCCGCCATTCGGTTAAGGTCATCCCAATATTGATCAAAGACAGACATATATAGAGAAAGTAACGCAAGCATCAGACCTGCAGCGGATGCTGTTTTCAGCATATCCTTCCAGCTGATGAGCATGTACCCTTTCGTTTTTAAATACCAGGCATTCAAAAGGCTGATCACTGCATATGCTACAACGGTAGCAATAGCTGCTCCCTCCGTATTCATCGACGGAACCAAAAGAATGTTTAAACCGAGTTTAACCGCGCATCCAATTACGACTGCTGCTGCAGGGAAAAAGGTGAAGCTTAGGCCCTGTAAGATAGCAGACAGAGTTAGGGCATAGGATGTAAACAAAACGGATATGCCTAAAATACTAAGTACACTTGTTCCTGATGCATCCCGGAACAGCATGATGTTTGTCGGCTCCATAATCACGATCAGCCCTGCCGCCGCCCCTGTTCCAATCACCGTGCAGATTTTCATGGAACTCGTTATTTTATCTGCAATCACGCCATCTTCATGATTCTTTTTCGCATATGATATAAGCGGAACTAATGATAAGGAAAAGGATGTTGCAACCACTGTTCCTATCTGAATCAAAGGCTGTCCTCTGTCATATATCCCTTTTAGAGCCTTGGCTGCTGACATTTCGATTCCGTTAGAGCGGAGCGCCGAATAGAGCTGCATGGCATCGATCATTTGGATAAAAATCAGCATTAAGCTTGTCATGCAAATGGTTATTGTATTGATTAATAAATACTTAATAATTGTTTTTGCGCGAATCGATGATTTCCCTGTTTGAAACAAAGGAGGTCTTCTTTTATCCTTGGCCAAAAACACGGATAATACTGCTGCTGCTGCAATACCACCTGTCAAAGAGCCGAATAACGCTCCTTCTCCCGCCTCATACAGAGAGTAGCCATTTTGAATCAGAATATATGAAAAGAGAAGAATCGTCACAACTCTGATTCCTTGTTCTGTTACTTGGGAGAGAGCGGTAGGCATCATATTATCAAACCCTTGAAAATAACCCCTTGCAAGAGATATAAAGGGAAGCAAAAGAAAAGAGAATGAAATAATCTTAAGCAGCGGGGCAAGCTCAGCATCGCCCATGATTTCTGAAATGTACCCTGCGCCTAAAAAGAGGCATAAAAAGAACAAAGCACAAATGGAAATTAAGAACAAAAAGGAAATCCTCAGGATAGAAAAAAGAGAAGAGTTGTTTCCTTTATCTCCAAATTCAATGATTAATTTTGAAATAATGACCGGAAATCCGGTTGTAGCAAGCATAATAGCAATCGCGTAAAAAGGATAAACCTGCTGATATATGTAAAATCCGATGTCTCCGACAATATTTTGATAAGGCACCCTGTAAGCAGCGCTCATGATCTTTATGATAAGGCCCGCAAGTGTCAATACAAAGGCACCTTGCAGGAAGAGATTTGCTGATGTATCAGAACGGACGTCCATCGCCCAATTCCCCTTCCGATTTTAAGCTGAACGTGCCTATTATATCACAATATGCAATCCGCTCTATCTGCATTCAACAGGAAAAGGCAGCAAAAAATCGCTGCCTGGTAAAACGATATGAATAATGACTACTGTTCCATTTGACGCGCCAAAAATCCAGCTGCAGTTTCTACTGCTTTATGCTCGACTTCACCGACAGCCTGATCCTTTGAAAAGATCACAACAGCACCGATAGGATCTCCGTTAGCAACAATCGGTCCAACTGTGAAGGATTTAAGCTCTTCGCTTGTTCCATCTATCAATTGGATATTCCCGCCTTCTGTGTTCAGCACAGAGCTGCGTTCTTCCATTGCTTTTTCAACCTGATCGCTAATATTTTTATTCATGTATTCCTTTTTGGAGCCGCCTGAAACTGCTATGTATGTGTCACGGTCACATATCAGCACGGGATGTCCAAGACTGTCATATAGAGCATCGGCATATTCTTTTGCAAAATCGCCAAGCTCACTGATTGGTGAATACTTTTTCAATATTACTTCTCCGTCCCGGTCGACGAAGATTTCAAGCGGATCTCCTTCTCGAATGCGCAGGGTCCTGCGTATTTCCTTCGGTATCACCACACGGCCTAAATCATCAATACGACGTACTATACCAGTTGCTTTCATCTAATGCTGCCTCACTTTCACTTGATGATTGTGTACTCGATGATTGTTGGCGCAAGCTAAAAGTGAGCTTTTTATGCCACAACCATCATTGCTTAGAAATAGTATTCTTCACTAAAACACGCAATATACACAATCACAGCGGAATTTTCTTGAATAGGCAGTATTTTCTTTTCAGCTTAGACAAAAAAAACAGGTATTAAACTCAGTTTGCTGAAATCTCTTCTTTTTTTACGGATCCTAATCCATTTAGGAGCTCTGAAGCAATATTCAGCCATTTTTCTGTATTAACGCCTTTTATTTGAATGGTGATTTTCAGTCTTTTTCCATCCATTCCGAGACCGACAGCTCTGCCGTACTTATTGCTCAGTTCAAACAGCTTCTGCCCGTCAACCAGTCTGCTCGCATCTTCACTGACGAAAAGAGCAACCGTATCTTTATCTTGTTTGATCATATCAACCTTCTCTTGGACAGCAAAAACTTTAAGCTTCGCAATCTGCAGAAGGTATCCTACCTCTGCCGGATAATCCCCGAATCTGTCGACGATTTCTTCCTGCAGCTCTTCTAAATCAGCTAAGGAAGCAACAGCTCTGAATCGTTTATAGATATCGATTTTCTGTCTGCCGTCTGAAATGTACTCTTCAGGCAGGTATGCATCCACTTCAAGATCAATTTCCACTTGGAATGGCTTTTCTTTCGGCCCGTCTTCTCTCCGCTCCTCAATTGCTTCCTTCAGCATTTGAGAGTAAAGATCGAAACCAACAGAATCAATGAATCCATGCTGCTGGGCACCAAGCAGATTTCCTGCTCCGCGGATAGAAAGATCGCGCATCGCAATTTTAAAGCCAGAACCAAGCTCAGTAAATTCTTTTATTGCCTGCAGACGTTTTTCTGCCACTTCAGTCAATACTTTGTCTTTTCGGTACGTGAAGTAAGCATACGCAATTCGGCTGGAGCGCCCGACACGTCCTCTTAGCTGATAAAGCTGAGAGAGGCCCATCTTATCTGCATCATGAACGATAAGGGTATTCACATTTGGAATATCGACGCCTGTTTCAATGATGGTCGTACTGACAAGCACATCAAATTGCCCATCAAGGAAATTAAGCATCGCTGATTCAAGTTCATTTTCGGACATTTTGCCGTGGGCGTATGTTACACGTGCATCAGGTACAAGCATAGAAATTTCATCCGCTTTGCGGTCAATATCGTCAACGCGGTTGTATAAAAAGTAGACTTGGCCGCCCCTTGCAAGTTCTCTTTCAATGGCTTCACGGACGAAGCCCCCATTATATTCAACGACATATGTCTGAACAGGGAACCGGTTCTCAGGCGGCGTTTCGATAACAGACAAATCGCGGACCCCAAGCATCGACATATGCAGCGTACGCGGAATAGGGGTAGCTGTTAAAGTCAGGACATCAATATTTGCCTTCATTTGTTTAATTTTCTCTTTATGCGTAACACCAAAGCGCTGCTCTTCATCGATAATCAAGAGGCCAAGCTCTTTGTACGTAACATCTTTAGATAAGAGACGGTGTGTACCGATAACCATATCAACCGTGCCATTTTTCAGGCCTTTTACTGTTTCGTTCATTTCTTTTCTTGATCTAAAACGACTTAACAAGCCTATATTAATTGGATAATCTTGAAACCTTTCTCTCACTGTTTCAAAATGCTGCTGTGCAAGGATGGTCGTCGGAACCAGGAGTGCAACTTGTTTTCCATCGGCAACCGCTTTAAAAGCAGCGCGAATTGCAACCTCCGTTTTACCATAGCCCACATCACCGCAAAGAAGCCGGTCCATAGGACGTTCCCGTTCCATATCAAGCTTGATTTCATGAATGGAGCGCAGCTGATCCTCTGTTTCCTGATAAGGAAAGACGGATTCAAACTCACGCTGCATTTCACCATCAGGCGAAAACCCGTAGCCTACACTTGCTTCCCGCTCAGCATACAGCTTAATTAAGTCATCCGCTATATCCTGAACAGATGATTCAACCTTCTTCTTTACCCGCTTCCAGTCACTGCCGCCAAGCTTGTAGATCTTCGGTTCTTTCCCTTCTGAACCGACATACTTCTGGATGAGGTCAATTTGTTCAACCGGAACATACAGCTTGTCGCTGCCATGATAGCGGATATGCAGATAGTCTTTGTGGACGCCGTTAATCACAAGGGTTTCAATCCCTAAGTATTTACCGATTCCGTGATTTACATGAACAACATGATCTCCGACTTGCAGTTCTGAATAGCTCTTAATTCTCTCTGCATTTGATATTTTTTGGCTTTTCGGCTGCTTTTTCACTCTCTTTTTAAAGAGTTCTTCCTCTGTAATAACGGCAAGCTTCTGCAAAGGGAGTTCAAATCCCGTTTGCAGATCGCCTTCCATAAGGTAGAGATTGCCAAGCTTGGGCGCTTCATTTTTCTTCAAAAAAGCAGCTGTGATGTCATAATCAGCAAGCACGCCTTCAAGCTTTTTGACTCTCTCTTCTGTTGCGCCAAGGAAAACTACCGAGAATTTCGCTTTTTTCCATCTATCAATTTCACTTTTCAATACGTGCATCTGCCCATGAAAGTTTTGCATCTGCTTACAAGATACATTCAGGATATTCTGAGGACTTGTGTGCGGAACATGACGTAAAAATAAGGATAAATAGACAAGCGGATGTTTTGTTTTCGTGAGAACATCTGCATATTTATGTGACATCTGCACATCATTTACAATTTTCCCGTGCTCAAGCAGGCTAGTGTACCAGTCAGCCTCTTCTTTTTCAAGATTTTCGTACATTTCCTGAATTCGGCTGACTTCATCCATGACAACGATTGTCTGCTCATGAAAATAATCTAGTAAACTAGCAGGCTTCTCATAGAAGTATGAAAGATATTTAAACATTTCCTGATTAAACTGGCCGTTCCTTAGTTGTTCAAGCTCATACCCGATATTTTCTGCCAGAATCTCTTTTTGCTTTTCATCCTTAAGACGCTTCAAGCTGTAGGCTAATCCGTTTTCCAGCTTTTGTATGCATTTATTGATTTTGCTTTGATCCACAACAAGTTCTTCAGCTGGACCGATATGAACTTCTTTAAGCTTAACAATCGAACGCTGGTCCTCACTGTTAAAGGAGCGGATTGAATCAATCTCGGTATCAAACAGTTCAATCCGGATCGGATATTCTTCTGTAAGAGGATAGATATCCATAATCCCGCCTCTTAAACTGAACTCTCCAGGAGCTGAAACCATTCCGGCTCTTTCATACCCCATCGTAATCAAAGATGCCATTGTTTTTTCAAGATCCAAATCTTGTCCAAGCTTTAAGTGAAACTGATTTTCAAGCCATGCTTCCTTAGGCGGCAAAAATCTTCTGAGTGCTGCGACCGGAGCAACGATAATTCTTTTTTTATCTTGTGATAGTTGATTCAGCACTTCCATTCTCTGTGCTTTTAACTCCGGACTTGCTACAGCAAGTTCCGATGCAATTAATTCGTTCACCGGATACAGCAGAACCTGATCACCGACAAGGTTGACCAGATCTTCATAGATCTTTTGGGCCTGAAACAAATTATGAGTAATCATTAAAATCGGTTTATTTGAATGCTGATAGAGTGAAGACGTGAAAACAGACCTTGCAGAGCCGGATAAGCCTGCTACGAGCTGTTCTTTCAAGCCTCCTTGAACTCCTTCAATAATTGTCTGAAAATCGTCATTATCATAAAAGTAATGCTGCAAACTTTGCAAAGGCTAAAACCTCCCCTTTTGTTAGTGATAGAAAGGCGGATGTCGATCTCTCTATTAATGGCTCGACAGGAGCAAAAACTAGCACCTGCACCATAAGCCCAGTTACTGGATTTAACGGAAAAATGCCTTGGTTCCTTTCGTCACCAAAGCTTCCCCTATTGAATAAAACGCTGCAGCTGATGATAGTCAGGATTTCGCTCTAATGCTTCCTGACAATCCTCGCAAATGGTTTTTACAAGTATATCGCCATTCGACTCATATGATATCATTTCTTGTCTCTCTTCCTGCGACAGGTGATGAAATCCCAGTTGTTCGCTGTAAACTGAAACGCTGTCAATTGTTCCAACTTCTACGCCGCAATGACGGCATTTATAGTGTAGCGCCATTGAAAAGCCCCTCCTGAAAAGGTTTTTAACTCTAGTATGAACCTTCAGGAGTCCGCTTATACTCTTCAGTTATATTTGTTCATCACCTGTAAAAAAGGCTCTTTAATAAAGCTTTCACATGCATCTGCAGATAATGAGATTGCGTCTTTTATGCTCGGCTGTTCTTCTTTTCCAAAAGAGCCCAAAACATAATTTGAAACGCTCATGCCGCCAGATGGACGGTCGATTCCAATGCGGACACGGTTAAATTCCTGTGTGTTTAAATGCTGGATCATTGATTTGATTCCATTATGTCCGCCTGCACTGCCCTTTGTTCTCAGACGCACTTTTCCAGCCGGCAAATCAAGATCATCGTAAATGACAGCGATGTCTTTATCCTCAATTTCATAATAGTCCATCAATGGTCTGATGCACTCACCTGAGAGGTTCATATATGTAAGTGGTTTTAATAATATGATTTTCTCGCCAGAAACATGACCGATTCCAAAGATTCCGTTAAACTTTGAACGATCAAGAGGGATGTTCAACCGCTTTGAAAGTTCGTCAATCGCCATAAATCCGACATTGTGCCGCGTATCCTCATATTGCTTCCCTGGATTCCCAAGTCCAATGAATAGTTTCATTCTCGTACCTGCCTTTATTCTAGAAGTGGTATGGCTGTGCTTAAGGGTGTCCGCCTTGGCCATACTCCCTCGGGTTATGTTCAAAAAGGATGATGCGGAGTGGAGCAGAGTTACCCCAATCATAATCATCACCCTAAGTTTAGTATCTTTTTTCTCTATTTAAACAATACCATAAAAAACGCAGCCATTAAATGGCTACGTTCTGCAAATTATGATTGTTTTTCGTCTTCTGAGGAACCTTCTTCGTTCTCTCTGCCTTCAGCATTATCCGGCTCGCCAGATTCCTGCTGCTCGCCGCTGTCAATTTCCTCTTCTTGCTGAGGAGGAAGGATAGAAGCAACCACTTCATCTTCTTCATGATTGAATGTGTACTTGCCTGAAACCTTCACATCTTTAATTGTCAGGGTATCGTTGACGCCAAGCTCTGAAATATCCACCTCAATGGATTGCGGGATATCACCAGGTTTAGCTGTAATTGATGCCTGATACATTGGCTGCTGAAGCACTCCGCCGTCTTTTACGCCAGCTGCATCGCCTGTCAGCGTAACCGGAACCTCAACCACTACGTCTTCTTTAAGGTTGACGACATGGAAATCAGCATGCACAATTTCATTTTTAAGAGGGTCAGTCTGCATTTCATAAAGCATGACCGAATGAGACTTTCCATTTAAATCAAGTTTTATAATCGCGTTGCGTCCTTCTTCACGCAGCGTTTTAATTAATTCGATACTATCTAAGGAGATTGATTTTGTATCAGTTGACTTACCATAAATGACAGCAGGAACTTGTCCCTGTTCACGGACCTTTCTTCTAGCCGAGTTTGTAAATTCTGTTCGTTCTTGCACTTTTAATGTTGTCATAATCCAAAACACCTTCCTAACGATAAGTTATGTCTTATTTAATTCCCATTATTGTCAGGGTCTAAACATTTTTCTTAAGAAAAGGATGGTTTTGTCTCGGCTGCTGACTTTCATATAAAGTTAATAAAACGATTGCGAACACGTATTTAAAACAAAAGCTGTTTTTGCATAGATTGTTGTTTTTCATTATCAATGGTTTTAAACATTTAAACAAAATATAAGAAAAGAGCCCAACAAAAACACCCTCTTAGCCCGAAGGCGATGAGGGTGTGCTGGAAAAGCATTAATCAAAAAGTGTGCTGACAGATTGCTCTTCATGAACGCGGATAATAGCTTCACCAATTAGTGGAGCAACTGACAGCTGTTTCAGCTTGCCAATTTTCTTCTCTTCGCCCAAAGCAATAGAATTTGTAACGATTAATTCTTTAATATTTGAGTTTTCAATACGCTCAATCGCAGGTCCTGATAAAACAGGGTGTGTACAGCAAGCATAAACTTCTGTTGCTCCGTTTTCTACTAATGCGTTAGCAGCAAGTGTAATCGTTCCAGCTGTATCAATAATATCATCAATTAATATAGCTGTTTTGCCTTCAATGTTACCAACAATGTTCATAACTTCAGCAACATTTGGTCTTGGTCGGCGTTTGTCGATGATCGCAATCGGCGCTTTCAAACGATCTGCAAGTTTGCGGGCGCGCGTTACGCCGCCGTGGTCAGGCGAAACAATGACGATGTCCTTCAAGTCTTTTTCAAGGAAGTACTCTGAAAGAATCGGCACACCCATTAGATGGTCAATTAAGATGTCAAAGAATCCCTGAATTTGCGGAGCATGCAGATCAAGAGTGATGACGCGGTCAGCGCCAGCCGTTTCAAGCAAGTTAGCAACAAGCTTAGCCGTAATCGGCTCACGAGCGCGTGCTTTGCGGTCTTGGCGTGCATAGCCATAGTAAGGCATAACAATATTGATTGTCTTAGCAGATGCACGCTTAAGCGCATCAATCATGATCAATACTTCCATCAAGTGTTCATTAACCGGAGCACTCGTTGATTGAATAACGAATACATCACAGCCGCGGATACTTTCTTCAATGTTAATTTGAACTTCCCCATCACTGAAACGAGTTACCGAACATTTACCTAAATCAACACCAACTTCATCTGCAATCTCTTTAGCTAAAGCTGTGTTTGAATTTAATGTAAAAATCTTTAAATTAGAATCTGCATAACGATTAGACATATTAAAAGGAGACCTCCACTAGGTTTTATTAATATTGAGAAGTAATTAATCTTGCGCATTGATGTCCAGCTGAAGCGCCCTAATTCCTCGATCAGGACGGTCCTGCCATGCCTGCACTGAACAGAACAAGGCGCCTTCGCTTTTCTTTACTTCATATACTCATCTTTATTGACTTGTCTTGCACGCGCAATAGAAAGCGCCTTGCCAGGTACATCATCCGTAATAGTCGAACCTGCAGCAACATACGCGCCTTGACCAACCGTTACCGGTGCAATTAAGTTTGAATTGCAGCCTATGAAAGCTCCATCCTCAATTTTAGTAAGGAATTTATTCTTGCCGTCATAATTGACCGTAATGGATCCGCAGCCAAGGTTAACATCTGCGCCGACTTCAGCATCGCCGATATAGCTTAAGTGTGAAGCTTTGCTCGCTTTGCCCATTGCTGATTTCTTGATTTCGACAAAATTGCCGATCTTCACTTCATCTGCAATAGACGATGCAGGTCTGATGTGCGCAAATGGCCCGATATTTACATCATGGCCAATTTCACTGTCATGTGCAACAGACTGGCGGATTGTTGTACGATCTCCAACCGTGCAGTCTTTCACTTCAGTATGAGGTCCAATTATGGAATCTTCCCCAATAACGGTATTGCCTGAAATGACTGTGCCAGGGTAAATCACAGTGTCACGTCCAATTTTAGCATCACTTGAGATGTATGTGTTGTCAGGATCAATAATGGAAACCCCGTTTTTCATATGAAAGGCGTTTACCCGCTTTTTCATATACTGCTCAGCTTGCGCAAGAGCTACTCTGTCATTTACTCCAAGCGTCTCTTCAAAAGATGCCGTCTGGAATGCAGAAACGATTTCATTGTTTGTTTTTAGGATTTCAATCACATCAGGGAGATAATATTCGCCTTGAGAATTGTCATTTGACACTTTCTTCAGTGCATCGAAAAGAGCACGGTTGTCAAAGCAATACGTTCCGGTATTGATCTCTTTGATCAAAAGTTCTTCAACATTTGAATCTTTGTGCTCTACAATTTTCTCAACGTGGCCTTCAGTATTTCTGACGACACGGCCGTAGCCTGCAGGATCATCTGCTTTCGCTGTAAGAATTGTAGCTTTTGCATTTATTTCTTTATGATGAGAAAGTAAAGATGCCATTGTATCTGCTGTTATTAAAGGAGTGTCTCCGCAGATAACAATAGTCGTTCCGTCTTGATCTTCTAAATGAGCTGCTGCCTGCATAACAGCATGAGCCGTTCCGAGCTGTTCGCTTTGAACAGCATACAGGACGCTTTCGCCTAGCTGATCTTGTACTTTTTCCGCTCCGTGACCCACTATGGCAACGATTTTGCTTAAATCTAATTTAGAAACTTCATCAACAACATGCTGAACCATTGGCTTGCCGCCTACTGGATGCAGCACTTTATAAAGCTTTGATTTCATTCTAGTGCCTTGTCCGGCAGCTAAAATTACTGCGTATCGGTTATCCATATTTAGGCCTCCAATATACCTTTTTATCCATAGAAAAATATATCTCAAATAGACCCTTATTTCAAGAAAACATATGAAAGTACATAATTTTTCATAAAATTGTCATGATATGTAAGGCTCTTTTCTTCTTTAACCAGCAATCTTAGTTTTGGCTGTTAAAAACAAAAAAGCCGAATAGGACTAAGTCCCACCCGACTTTTAAAGTGCTTCATATGATCAAGAAGCGCCTGCTTCTTCAAATTCAACTTCTAGTTCACCTAAACGATGATACTCGGCTAATACGGCCTCTTGAATTTTCCCGCGAGTTCCAGAATTAATAGGATGTGCGATATCTCGAAACTCTCCGTCTGGAGTGCGTTTGCTTGGCATTGCTACAAAAAGGCCATTGTTACCATCAATCACACGAATATCATGAACAACAAACTCATGATCCAACGTAATTGATGCAATCGCTCTCATGCGGCCTTCGGTGTTTACGCGGCGTAATCTTACGTCAGTTACTTCCATTCTGTTCACCACCTTTTCCTGTATGAAAAACTTTAGTTAAGTTATTCAACGGAATTTTTCTTTTTCCTGCAAGAATGGAAAAATATTTTGAAAAATCAGGTGATTTTGCACATTTTTTATTTTTGCTTTGTTTTTGACGTTCATTCATGAGATTAAGCTGGACTGTTATCCCTGCAGGTCCCCAAAAAAACAATATTATTCTTGCAAAAAAAATGATCAGTCCACAGAAGCAATAACTTCAATTTCCACCATAGCGTCTTTAGGCAATCTGGCTACTTCAACACATGAACGGGCAGGTTTAAGTTCGCTGAAGTATTCGCCATACACAACGTTAAATGCAGCGAAGGTATTCATATCTTTTAAAAATACGGTTGCTTTTACGACAGTCTGCAGAGAGGCACCCGCTTCTTCAAGGACAGCTTTTAAATTTGAAAAAACCTGATGTGTCTGTTCTTCTATTGAGCCATTTACCATTTCACCTTCAGGAGTGAGCGGAATTTGACCGGAACTGAAGAATAAACGGTCAATAATCATTCCCTGACAATATGGTCCAATGGCTGCCGGAGCTTTTTTTGTATCAACTTTTCTCATCATAATCTCTCCCTATAATGTTACTTGGTTTAAGAAGCGGAAGAAGTTTCCGTCCATGACATCAATTTGTTTATCTTTTACATTTACATCTGTTAATTTCACTACAGATATGTATTCATCAACAAGGCGTTCTTCTACACCTTCTGATTCAACCAGCACGCCGATTCCAGCGAGATTTGCATTAAACTCTTCAAGCATGCTGACCATTCCATTTATTGTTCCGCCGGCTTTCATAAAGTCGTCAATAATCAGGACATTTGACCCTGTCTTCAGACTTCTTTTTGATAAAACCATTGTCTGAATTCTCTTGGATGACCCTGATACATAATTGATGCTGACAGTCGGCCCTTCTGTCACCTTACTGTCTTTTCTAACAATGACAACCGGAACGTTCAGCTGATTTGCAACTGCGTAAGCAACAGGAATTCCTTTTGTTGCCACAGTCATGACGATATCAATTTTCCGGTCTGCGAAAACAGATGCAAATAAACGGCCAATTTGATTGACGATCGTCGGGTTGCCAAGTATATCTGTTAAATATAAATATCCCCCAGGCAGCAGGCGTTCAGGTTTTGCCATAAGAGTGCAAAGCTCAGAAATAATTTCTTTTGCTTCGCTTACCCCGATTTTAGGAATAAATTTAACTCCTCCGGCAGCGCCCGGCACGGTTAAAAGGGAACCGATGCCCCGCTGTTCAAAGGTTTGCTTTATGATCGTCAAATCTTCACTGATTGAAGACTTGGCTGATTGGTACTGATCAGAGAAAAAAGTTAAGGGAACAAGTGCATGTGGATGTTGTAGCAAGTAATAAGTCATATCAACAAGCCTTCCACTGCGACGAAATTTCATGGAATAACCTCCAAAATCCGAATATTTTAAAGATAATATAACTTAATATACGTATTTAATCAAGGCTATTCCGTTCCCCAAGCAATCTGACAGCAAATACCTGATCGCAAAAACCCCTTAATCCATTGTATACACGATGGAGCCTCGATTCATAGCGGACAAGGCCAAATACAGTAGGCCCGCTACCGCTCATTAGGACAGCATCTGCACCAAACCGCTTCATTTGATCTTTAATATTTGCTACCTCCGGATACATCTTTAAAGTAACACCTTCGAGAACATTTCCTAAGAGACTGCAAATCTGATCAAAATCCTGCGCCTTGATTCCTTCAATCATTCCATCTACATCAGGATGGTCAACAGCATCCAAATTCAAATTGCGGTACACATCAGCAGTGGATACTCCAATTGTCGGCTTTGCAAGCACGACCCAGCAATGAGGGGGTGTATCGATATGCTGAATTTTTTCACCCCGGCCGGTAGCAAGTGCGGTTCCGCCATACACACAGAATGAAACATCTGAACCAATCTCTGCTCCAAGCTCTGCAAGCTCGTCTAAGCTGAGTCCAATCTTCCATAATCGATTCAGCCCTCTGAGAGTAGCAGCTGCATCACTGCTGCCTCCTGCCAGCCCGGCAGCTACTGGAATCACCTTTGTGATGGCTATCGAGACGCCTTTTTTTACACCGTACCGCTTTTTTAACAACGAAGCAGCCTGATAGGCTAAATTCCGCTGATCATCCGGAACAAACCGATTATGAGAAATGATTTTAATCTCATCAGACGGAAGCTCGACAAGCTCAACGCGATCGGCAAGATCGATGGTTGTCATAATCATTTTCACTTCATGAAATCCATCTGTTCTTTTATGAAGGACATCGAGCGAAAGATTAATTTTAGCCGGCGCTTTCTCCAATATACGCAACATTTTCACCTACTTTTAACGAACTGAAATTATCCACATTGTACCACAAATAGAATGAATATAACGCAGTTTTCGACATTTCCGCTTAATGATGGAATATTTGAAATATCAGTGCTTTTATTGTGATAAAAAGCCGGAGCTTGTCGCCCCGGCTTCTGCCGTCAGTTTTTTAAGCTTTATGATTTATTCTGACTTGCCAAGTGCTGCTCTGCAAGCTCGATCGCTCTCTTCACCATGTTTCCGGCATCACGCGATCTAATGGCACCCCATCCATCATTTTTGACCGTATCATAAAATCCCAAGTCTTTAGCCAGTTCGTATTTGAATTCATCGGACATGATTCCCTGACGTCTTCCCATCACAGAACACCCCTTTTATTTACGTCTGATCCTCAAGGACTTTACCGCATAAAAAAAAGCGGCACTATTAGTATGTGCGGCTTTGTGTAAGTGTTATCCAAAATAAATACCGGCAGAGGAAAAAGATGTCCTGAATTTTAACCATAAAAAAAAGCAGCAAACTAGTGTCTACTGCCCAGCAACTGCCACTGAACCTGAAGTATCTTCAAAAAATGTTAATTGCACTGTTTCAGTTAATACATCTGCATAACTGTATGATACACGTTCAAATGCATTTTCATCTTGATCTAGTTGTACAACGAAGACAGCTGGGTACGTTTCTGTAAGAACACCTGAACGCTCAATCGTTTTTCTGCGGCCGCCGTTTGCTTTAAGCGTAAGCCGCTTTCCAAGATTAGAATCCAGAGAATTTTTAATATCGACTAAAGTTTTTGCCATTGCATCCACCTCACTAATTTCAGTATACACGATAGCCTATTTTAAGTCAAATAAAATTTAAATTATAACAGTGATAAAAGTTCGTTGTCAACAAAATATTTTCAACAAAATTCACGTTCTATCTACAAATTAGGATTAACCTAAATCTTATTTTTTATGTAAAGAAAGGAAAAGATTTCTTTTACACATTGATTGCGTTTGCAATTCAATGAATTCACATAGTTTACCAGCCAGAAGAAAAGAACCGCTGTCTCAGTGTGGAAAGCGGCCCTAAGAATTTGCAGAATTTGATTCATCATGTCTGTGGTACGGCATGCCCGTTCGGAGGACGCCTTTTGTTTCAATGCCGCCGAGGCCCTTCTCTCTTGTTAGAGTATTGCGCAGGACATCCCAGACATTAATTCTCTCCATAAAAGAAGTAAAGCTTATTTTAGCGACTATATACACCGGGTCCAGCGCATGTATGTTTACTCGTGAGGGTGAACTCGCAAAATTCGCTCCAGCCCTGATTAAAGATTCAAAGTGAGACTGACAGGCTCCTGCAAAGATAACCAGCTGATCTAGATGAGGCACGGCTTTTCTTGCGTTGCGCACGGTCTGGACAAAGTGCTTTGAGTGACGGTAGGCATTTAGATCATTAATCTCCCCTTTGTGCTTTGAGTAGGCATCATGACCCGTTATGACAAGGATATTAGGACGGTACTCTTCAATAAGGTCCGCTACCACATCCTGCATTTCTGTTTCTTTCACATGTACTCCGAATACCGGGACACCCACACGTTCATAGAGAGTCAGACACTTTTGAAGATACAGCGGATCGCCGTCTAAGTGCAGCACTTTTCCGGGTAAATGAAAAAACTCCTCATTATGGCTGTAGCTTGCGGTTGCACCATACTCCCGCTTCTCCTGCAGCAGGCGGTAATCCTGCTTTAATAAGTAAAGAGACTGCTCAAGCATTTCCTTTTCATGCACTTTTCTCTCATTGCGTTCCCGGTCACCAATAACGGCTAAATCATCACATAATGCATCAGCGATCAGACGTACTTCTTCTCCGTATAAAATGGCAGCCCATTTTCCATCCTCTGTTTGTTTCAAGTCAATCACCCGAAACAAGACATCACATTGATATGACTTTCGGGCTACGATATCTCCAATTTTCACTTGCATGTTCTTCACTCCAAATGACCGATTCCCCGGAACTGATCTTTAAAGAGCACCGCGGACTGGTTAGGTCCTAAGGTGATGCCCATTCTATGTCTATTACTTATAGACCCCTAAGCTAAGAACAATCCTTTTCTAGCCTATGACAATGAATAAAAAGTGTGAACGCTCACGCCTGCTATATGCCCGTTAAGCAAATGAATGCCATTCTAAACTGACTGCTCCTTCTTAAATAAAAATTCCAAGCACAAAAAGCCCCGCAGCTGTTTCAGCTGCAGGGCCATCTTTCATAAATAAACGTTATCCATTAAATTCTTCAACTAACAAGTCACTGAGCACTGCAAATTCTTCGATCGAAAGGGTTTCTCCTCTTCTTCTTCCGTCGATGCCAGCTGTTTCTAATGCATGTTCAATAACTGATTTCTTTTCTTTTCCGTCAGGAAGAGAATGAGTCAGATTGTTAAGGAGTGTTTTTCTTCGCTGTGCAAAGCTTGCACGAACAATTCTAAAGAAAAAGTCTTCATCTTTTATAACAACTCTTGCTTCCTCACGCAGAAGCAGACGGATAATGGCCGAATCTACATTAGGCTGCGGCATAAAAACGGTTCTAGGCACCGTCATGACCGTCTTAGCGTCTGTATAGTACTGAACAGCTATAGACAATGATCCGTAGTCTTTAGAAGAAGGAGAAGCCGCTATGCGGTCTGCTACTTCTTTTTGAAGCATGACGACAATTCCTTTTAAAGGCAAATGATCTTCAAGCAGCTTCATAATGATGGGAGTTGTTACATAGTATGGGAGGTTTGCAACGACCATCACTTCGCGGCAGTCCTTAAATTGCTCTTCCATAACCTCTTTTACATTCGCCAAAAGGATATCCTGATGAATGACTGTTACATTGTCATAAGGTGATAATGTATCTTTTAAGATTGGGATGAGGCGCTGATCAATTTCGAATGCAACAACCTTTTTCGCCCGTTTGGCAAGCTGTTCTGTCAAAGCTCCGATCCCCGGACCGATTTCAATAACACCTGTTTCATCTGTTACGTCTGCATGGTCTACAATACGGTTCAGCACATTAGGATCAATTAAGAAGTTTTGTCCAAGACTTTTCTTGAAAGAAAAACCGTACTTTTCTAATATAGCTTTCGTGCGAACCGGTGTTGCGATATCTTTAATCATTTTGCTGCTCCTCCCGAACAATCTCCTCTATAGCTTGTGCAAAAGTTTGTTTTGTAATTTGAAACATATGCAGTCTTTTTTCAAGCTGCTTGCCATTTGTATAGCCTATTTTCAAAAGCACCCCGAGTTTTTCGCGCCGTGCCTTCGCTTTCGGCCCGCCTATTAAACCCGCAGTTATTAAATCATCTTTATCAATAATCGGATCTGTATCCGCCATCTCTTCTTTAACCTCTTTTAGAGCGTTTCGGATTGCTTCTGCGGAAGCATGCTCAACTCCAATGCCTTTGCCATTTTTAGGCCTTGCCTCAGGTTTTGTAATAAACGCATGCTTGCAGCCTGGAACCTGCTCTGCAACCGTTTTGCGTATTTTTTCGCCGGGAAAATCCGGATCTGTAAAAATAATGACTCCCCGCGTTTTCTGTGCAAGGCGGATCTGTTCAATGACCGAATCCCCAATTGCAGATCCATTCGTTTCAATTGTATCTGCATCAACTGCTCGCTTTATGGCAGTTGTATCATCTCTTCCTTCAACAACAATAATTTCTTTAATTTTCATGTTTTCCTCCAAAAAGATGAAACTTTCCTGAGCAGTCAAACGTCTATATTATTGAAACGTAATTGTAACCCATTATAACGCAAAAAAACAGAGGGATCTAAACCCCCTGTCAGAGAATCAATTCAATACTTTAATTTTAACCTGCTTTCTTCCCCATCGGTAGGCTGCTCCCTTATCCGAGAAGAAAACATCAATCTTTTTCCCTTTAATTGCGCCGCCTGTATCAGAGGCAATGGCATATCCGTACCCTTCTACATATACTTTAGACCCTAATGGAATAACACTTGGATCTACAGCGATCACTTTGGCATTCGGATTGGCTCTTAAATCGACACCTGTGGCAGTCGTACCTGAACAGCCATTGCAATGAGCCGTATAAGCAGTTGATGTAACAGTAAATTCTTTTGCGACAGAATCGTTTGAACGTGATACTGTCTCAGGCTTGCTTGAAGTACTTGCCTTACTTACAGGCTTAGGCGCAGCTTTTGTGCCTATTGCAACAACACGTTCCTGACTTTCACTTTTCGTTTCTTCTTTGATCAGCTTTCTTGACACTTCTTTTCCATTTTCGAGCATAACCTCAAAATGTTTCGCAACAGTGCCTTCTGTACCAGGTTTAATAACTTCCTGTTTACCTTTTGGAATGCTGCTGTCATTCTTAGTTACAACTGAAAATGCAACTGGTTCTTCCACTACATCGGTGACTTTTTCTACACGTGTGACTATTACGGCGTCATTTGCACTCAATGTTTCATGAATTTGGGGTTCAACCTTATCAAGTTCATTTACCTGTACCTTTTGGTCTTTCAAAAAGTCAGCGACAGTAGTCGAAGTTGACCATACTTGTTGTTTTTTATCTCCAACTGTTAGTGTGATCTGTATGGCTTTCTCAATGTTGAGCTTAAGATTACCTGCAATTTTCGTATGTAACGAAGCATTCATCTTATCGTGCTCAGAAACTGCTATTTTTTGTTCTTTCAAAAATTCTTCTACGGTTTTTGCTGTTGTCCTTATTGTCCTTTTCTCATCGTCCACCGTAAGCTGTACAGGTTTCGAAGCCTCATAAACAACTTTTAGATTGTTTGTGATCTTAGTATCTCCTGATGGGGATACATCGTCTTCTTGTTTTCTATCTATGTCTAAATCTTGAAGTAATTCTTCTACTGTACGTGCGTGTGTCCTGAGTTTCTCATCTTTGCCATTCAGCGAAACTGTAACCGTGTTCTTCGACGCTTCAAATGTCGCGAACGCAGTACCCGTTCCCAAAACTACTAAACTGACAATTGCGAGGACAATCTTGTTAAAGCTTAGTTTTGCGGATAACAGCTTTTTCATATTATTTATCACTATGAAAAACGCCTCCTTCTCCTCCGAGGATTATATAGAGTATCGATCTTGCTGTCAACCCTCACCCACTTCTTTCAAATTTTTCTAATCGTAATCACTATTATGCTAAAAAACTATCAAAAAGTGAAGCAATTCTTGTCGACAAATATATCCTATGAGGAAAAGGAGACTTGTAGAACCTCTTTAAAACCTGTACTTTCGGACAAGCTCCAGCAAAATTCTACAATTTCCTTTAGCGAGAAATGCCGAATATTCTTTTTGCATTGTCGGAAGTTTGTCTAACAAATTCCTCATAATCCATCTCTCTAAGCTCAGCAATTTGCTCTGCTACATATTTCACATAGCTCGGTTCATTCCGTTTTCCCCTAAACGGATGAGGTGTTAAATATGGGCAATCAGTTTCAATCAAGAGACGTTCCATTGGTATCTCCGCCGCAACTTCCTTTGGCTTTTTAGCATTTTTAAATGTCACCGGCCCGCCAAATGAAATATAAAAATTCATATCCATACATTGTTTCGCCACTTCAAGGCTGCCTGTAAAACAATGCATAATGCCGCCCACTTCGCTCGCATTTTCTTCCTGCAGAATCTCAACTACATCAGAGGTCGCATCCCGATTATGAATAATTATTGGAAGCTGAACTTCTTTCGCAAGGGCAATCTGCTTGCGGAATACTTCCTTTTGAATTTCCTTCGGAGATTTATCCCAATAATAATCGAGCCCCATCTCGCCAATCGCCACTACTTTAGGATGTGAGGCAAGCTCTTTAATCCGCTGAAGATCTTCATCTTTCATATCAATAGCATCGACTGGATGCCAGCCAACTGCTGCATAAATAAAATCATACTTCTCGGCAAGCTCGATGGCCCGTGTAATGGTCTCTGTGTCAAATCCGACTACAACCGTATGGGTTACTCCTTCATCCAGCGCTCTTTCAATGACTTCTTCTAAGTCATCCTCGTATTGGATCGCATTTAAATGAGCATGTGTATCAAATAACATGTTTCGACATCCTTTCTTTAGGTGTACACAAAAGAAAAAAGAGGCGTCATTCCCGATTGTTACACGTGAAACACCTCTTTTTTCTCTTTTTTTATTTAATAATCGTACCGTTCGGAAGACTTGAATCGACAGTAGCAAGCGACAAATTACCTTCTTCTTCGCCAGCGAGGATCATGCCTTGAGACAGTTCTCCGCGCAATTTTACTGGTTTAAGATTTGTAATGCAGATGACTTTCTTTCCGACAAGCTGTTCAGGCTGATAGCTCTTCGCAATTCCTGATACAACCTGTCTTTTTTCAGAACCAAGATCCAGCTGAAGCTTTAATAAACGATCGGCTTTTTTTACTGGTTCTGCATGAATAACTTCTGCAACACGCATTTCCACTTTCATAAATTCATCAAATGTAATTTCGCCTGATGCGTCTTCTTTTTGTTCTTTCTTTTCTTCGTCGGCAGCCGGCGCAGTTCCCTGCATCTGCTCTTTAATATATTGAACTTCTTCCTCTACTTCTAAACGAGGGAAAATCGGCACTCCTTTAGAAACCTTAACTTGAGACAGCTGCCCAAATTCTGATAAGCTTGTCCACTCTTTTAAGGAAGCTTCCTGAATGCCAAGCTGTTCAAACATCTTGTCAGGTGTTTTCGTAAGGAATGGTTTCAGCAGGATCCCGGAAATGCGAAGCGACTCAGCTAGATGATACATAACTGAACCAAGCTTTTCACGATTTTCCTCATCCTTTGCAAGATTCCATGGCTGTGTTTCATCAATATATTTATTCGTTCTGCTGATGAATTGCCAAAGAGCATTCAAAGCAATAGAAAACTCCATTTTCTCCATCGCTTCTTCGTATTTAACGATGGTATCTTTGCTGAAAGCTGTTAATTCTCCGTCAAACTCTGTTTTAGGTCCGCTGTACGCAGGGATCTCACCGTCAAAATATTTTTGAATCATGGCGATTGTACGGTTCAGCAGGTTCCCAAGGTCATTGGCAAGATCAAAATTCACTCTTTCGATAAACCCTTCCGGTGTAAAGACTCCGTCCGAACCAAACGGTACCTCTCTTAATAAATAGTATCGAAGAGCATCAAGGCCGTAGCGGTCAATTAACGTAACAGGATCTACTACATTCCCTTTTGATTTGGACATTTTTCCGTCCTTCATCAAAAGCCAGCCATGTGCAAACACTTTTTTCGGGAGCGGCAAATCGAGCGCCATCAGCATAATCGGCCAATAGATGGTGTGGAACCGTACAATTTCTTTTCCTACTAGATGAACATCTGCAGGCCAGTATTTTTTGTACTTTTCATCGTTCTCTGATCCGTATCCAAGAGCTGTAATATAATTGGACAGTGCATCAATCCATACATATATAACATGCTTTGGATCTCCAGGCACTTTTACTCCCCAATCAAAAGTCGTCCGTGACACCGCCAAGTCCTCAAGACCTGGTTTAATGAAGTTGTTAATCATTTCATTTTTGCGTGATTCCGGCTGAATAAACTCCGGATTCTCTGAATAATACTTCAGAAGACGATCTGCATATTTGCTCATCTTGAAGAAGTAGGATTCTTCTTTTACTTTTTCTACCGGACGTCCGCAATCAGGACAATTGCCGTTTTCAAGCTGTCTTTCTGTAAAGAACGATTCACAAGGTGTGCAATACCATCCTTCGTATTGATCTAAATAAATGTCCCCTTGCTCAAGAAGCTTCGCAAATACCTTTTCAACAATTTCTTTATGACGGTCTTCTGTTGTACGGATGAAATCATCATAAGAGATATCAAGCTTGCTCCAAAGATCTTTAATGCCGCTGACAATGTCATCCACATATTTTTGAGGCGTTACTCCGATTTCTTCTGCCTTGCGCTGGATTTTCTGTCCATGTTCATCTGTACCTGTTAAATACATCACATCAAAACCGCGCATGCGCTTATAACGGGCCATAGCATCACCCGCAACTGTTGTATAAGCATGTCCAATATGTAGTTTTCCGCTTGGATAGTAAATAGGTGTTGTAATATAAAATGACTTTTTGTGACCTTCCATCCGTTTCCCTCCTGGTAATGAAGACTGTCTCTGGGTTAGAGAAGAAAAGCCCCCGCCCCAATGGACGAGAGCGACTAATCATTGATATTTATACTCTTTATGATACCATCTTAGCCTTTAATATCAAGAAAATATACCTTCTATGGACAAAAAAACAAAGGAGGACAGGAATAATATGAATGGCTCTTGTATGCCAAATGTTTCCTAATCAATTTTTCTTGTTGATTCTTGTCGAACAATCGTTATAATAAAATAAACAATATTTTGAATTAATACTATTACATGTATAATTAATAATTTCCTTTTATGAGTTTATTTTCCTTTTATCAGGGGTATATATTCTTATTATGCCTAGCGCATAAGGGTTCAAGAAAAATTCGTTTTTTTTGACAAACTATTGGATATTTGAGGATTGACGTTTATTGGAAACACTGTTATGATTATGAGGATGAAGATTTTGTCGAATAATGACGAAGTTTAAGAAAAAAACATATAGAGAACCTATTTTTGGGAGGAGAACATAAACATGAAATCTACAGGAATCGTACGTAAAGTTGATGAGCTCGGCCGTGTGGTTATTCCAATCGAATTACGACGCACATTAGGAATCGCAGAAAAAGACGCATTAGAAATCTACGTGGATGATGAAAGAATTATCCTTAAAAAATATAAGCCAAACATGACTTGTGCTGTAACTGGCGAAGTATCTGATGATAACTTCACTCTAGGCAACGGAAAATTAGTTCTTAGCCGCGAAGGTGCAGAACAAATCCTTAAAGAAATTCAAAGCAACTTAGTAAAATAATTCAAAAAGGACCTGACAGCTATTGTCAGGTTCTTTTATTTTTGGAGATAAGATTAGAATGAAATTTGCCCATTTTTGTCTAACTCCCCGGCCAGAACAGATCCGCAAGTATTGGGAAATAGAGCCTTTTCTGGGGATCATTATTGTCATGCCTGAGCTAATAGGCACATCCGCTTTTCTTATTGATCAACATGATAGGACTGATAAACGTCCCTCTTCGGAATGCTGCGTTCCTTTGCTACCTGCTTGATTGCTTCTTTTGAAGCATACCCTTCACTTACATAGTGATTGACGTGCTCTTCAAGTGTCATGGAGTCCCACCACTTTTCTTCAGCAGGCACATCATTTTCATCCCGGCCTTCTACAATTAAACAAAATTCGCCGCGAATCTGATTTTCCTCCGACCACATTACCGCATCGCTTATTGTTCCCCTCACGAATTCCTCAAAGCGTTTAGTCAGCTCTCTTGATAAGCATATTCTGCGGTTGCCCAAAATCTCGCTCATTACCGCCAGGGTTTCCTTCAGCCGGTGCGGAGATTCATAAAAAATCATCGTTTCCGTACGCTTCGATAATTGTTCCAGCTGTTTTTTCTTTTCTTTTTTCTGTCTTTCCAAAAATCCGAAAAAGAAGAATGGCTGCGGTGTTATTCCTGATGCCACCAAAGCGGTAAGGGCTGCATTTGCACCCGGAAGAGGGATGACCTTTCCGTTCTCTGCCAATATTTCTTCTACAAGCTGGCTGCCGGGGTCTGAAATGATCGGCATCCCGGCATCACTTATCAATGCAACGTTTTTTCCCTGCTTCATCAGCTCAAGGATTTTATGTCCGCTTGATTCCTTGTTGTGCTCATGATAACTGATCAGATGAGTGTCAATTTCAAAGTAATTGCAAAGCTTTTTCGACTCCCGTGTATCCTCAGCGGCAATCACGTCAACCTCTTTTAAAATATTGATTGCACGAAACGTCATATCTTCTAAATTCCCTATAGGAGTCGGGACCAGGTAAAGGGAACCCCACTCTGTATCTTGATTAAAGCTTTTTTGTTCCTGCATCCGTATCATCCTCTCCCTGCAAAAATCCCCATACCTTTTCCTCATCAGGCACATTCAAAAATTCGTCCTTCTTTTTCCTGGACAGCTTTTTAAAGTAATATTCTGCTTTCAGAGCATCACTTTTCTTTTCAAACTGCTTGTTATACAGCAAGGATACTGGTTTTCTTGCACGGGTGTATTTAGCGCCTTTTCCAGCATTGTGTTTTTGAATGCGGGCCTCTAAAGCATTTGTGTAGCCTGCATAATAGCTCCCATCCCTGCATTCAAGCACATAAAAGAAATGAGTGCTATTTGTCTCCATATAAAATCTCTTTTACTTCTTTTGTGTATTCATTGGTTTCGTCATATACAAACAAAGGAGGCAGAATCTTTAAATCTGGCTGTCCGCCCTTAATTCCTTCTATTAATAAAGTATTCGCTTCTTTTCCCTGTTTCGGGTAAACAAGCTGAATCCGCTTAGGTTCAATTTTATATTTTTTCATAAGCTCTGTAATTTCAATTAATCTTCCCGGACGGTGAACAAGCGCTATTTTGCCGCCCATTCTGACAAGCTTGCTGCTTGCCTTAATGACATCCTCAAGTGTGCAGAGGATTTCATGACGGGCAATGGCTAGATGTTCATTTTGATTGATTTCGTCTTTCTTAGGCGTTTTAAAATAAGGAGGATTGCACGTAATCACATCAAACTTCCCGTGGCCTAGTACTGCCGGCATGTCCTTTAAATCGCCATGGATCATGGTAATCTGATCCTGAAGCTGATTATAGGCAACGCTTTTTTCAGCCATTTGAAACAATCTCTCCTGAATTTCAACTCCTGTAATCATCGCTTTGGACCTTGTAGAAAGCAGCAGCGGCACAACTGCATTCCCTGAACATAAATCAAGGATCTGTCCTTTTTGTATCGGCATATATGCAAATTTTGAAAGAAGAACCGCATCTAATGAAAACGCAAAGACAGACGGACTTTGAATAATCCTTAAATCCTCTGCCAGTAAATAATCGAGACGTTCATCTCCTATTAAATCAACCATCATAAAATCCTTTCTTTTTTGTTAGTATTGACAAAGTATACCCCATCCATAAATTCAAACTTCAAACAGTGGAGTTCTTAACTTTTACGGTGGGGGTTTATTGCCCGTTTATGCAAGATAAAAAAAGCTTTCCCCTAAGCAGGAAAGCCAGTTTATTTCTTATTAAGAAAGGAAAGACAAAACAAGCAGTCTCCATCTTTGCGGACACTTCCATAATGAACATTGCAAATATGGAAGCCTTCCTGATAAAGACGGGCCAGATTGTCGTATCCCTCTCCAATGTCCACAATCTTTGAATCCAGTGCCTGTTTATCTGTATGCTGTTTATTCTGCTTCTTTTTTTCCGCTGCAGCAGTCGCGTTCAGACGCCTGCGAAGGTTATCATTTTCAAGCTGCAAATGATGATTTTCCTCAAGCAGCTCGCCTAAATGATGCTTCAGCTCTCCAAGCTGTCGATACAGAGAGCCGATTTGTTCCTCCATACTGCTTACAGATTCAAAGATCTCTTTTTTATCCACTTGTTCCACCTCATTAATCTGTGGATTTCATTGGAACTGCGCCTTCTTTCATTAATTCTTCCCAAGTAAATTCAACCACGCGGTCTTTTTCTGAAAGTTCAACCTGCAATACCCGTTCCAATATATTTAACCCGACTACTTTTCCGATACCGATTGGAGTCCCGATCGATTCTCCAATATCCGGAAGCTGTTCTTTAGCAGATTCGTACTCATCATTCTCATATTTTAAGCAGCACATTAATCTGCCGCATAACCCTGAGATTTTCGTAGGATTCAGCGAAAGGTTCTGATCCTTGGCCATCTTAATGGAAACCGGTTCGAAATCCCCTAAGAAAGTGGAGCAGCACAGCATTCTTCCGCAAGGTCCGATTCCGCCAAGCATTTTGGCCTCATCCCTGACCCCTATTTGTCTTAACTCAATTCGAGTTTTGAAGATGGCAGCGAGATCCTTAACCAATTCCCTGAAATCTACGCGTCCATCAGCGGTGAAGTAAAAAATAACCTTGTTTCTGTCAAACGTATATTCAACATCAACAAGTTTCATATCAAGTCTGTGCTCATTTACTTTTTGCTGACAAACCTCGTAGGCTTCTTTTGCAGCATGATGATTTTCGTCTACAATCAGGCGGTCTTTCTCATCAGCTACACGAAGAACCTTTTTAAGCGGCAAGACTATATCATTCTCGCCAACTTGTTTCTTATGAATAACTACTTTGCCAAACTCTACGCCTCTTACCGTTTCAACAATAACAAAATCGGCGTTTTCTATTTGAAGCCCATTAGGGTCGAAATAATATATTTTACCCGCTTTTTTAAAGCGGACACCCACTACATCGTACAATCTTATCCCTCCTGCAAAGATAAAACCAATTGCTCCATCAGTAATTGTGGACTCACATTCATCTGGAGTCTTTTTTTTGCTTCTAAAATAGAAGTGATTTTTTCAAGGACCATTTGCCTCGATACTTGAATGGCGTGCTGTTCTAACTGTGGAAGCAGATCTTGATAGATAACATGATCCGTATTGCCAATTTGGATGGAAAGAATGTCTTTATATAAATATAATAGCAAGTCATAGCCCATGTCCTGCTGTTCTTTTTCTGCGAAAAATGGCATCCATTGCGTTTGAACGTGGACAAATGCCTGTCCGTTCCGCTTTGATATCACTTCATACAATTTTATCACTACAAGTCTTGCCTGTGCAAACCAATCATCTCGACTTAATTCGAGCGCTTTTTCAACATTGTTGGTCATTCTTGCTGCAAGCTTAGCAAAATTAGGGGATACCTCCTGCTTTAACAGCTCTTTCTCAATAGCTGAAACAGGCAGCGGCATAAAAGTGAGCGTTTGGCACCTTGATAGAATTGTATTTAAAATTTGATGCACTTGTTCAGTCATCAAAATAGCCATTGTATTGGCATTTGGTTCTTCCAAAAATTTCAGCAGACTGTTGGCAGCATTAGCCGTCATTTTGTCAGCATGCGAAATAATGTACAGTTTTTTGCTTGATTCTACGCCGGTTTTTGTGAATTCTCCCTGAAGATCTTGAATCTGCCACTTTTTGATTGATAACCCGTCCGGTTCCACCAGATGAACATCAGGATGATTGCCGGAATGGATGCGTTTGCAGTTTCTGCATGTTTCACACGGCCTGAAATCTTCGGTATTTTCGCAAAAGAAGCTTCTGGCAAGAAGCAAGCTGATTTCTTTTTTCCCTGTTCCTTTTCTTCCTTCAAAAAGGTATGCATGAGCCAGCCGGTTTTTCTCGAGACTGTTGCCCAGCAATTTCAGTACTTTAGGCTGATAATCAGCAAGCTCATTCCAAGTACTCATCGTCATATCTATCACTCTTTACGTATAGAGGTTAATTAAAAGGCCTTTAATTTCACCTATTTTTTCCAGTATGTCGATGGATGACTGATCTTCATTGAGCAGACTTTCCGTCAGTTCAATCAGATGCTGATCCAGTTGTTCTACAGTTAAAAGCGAGCGGCTGTTACCGCTATAGTCGAAGCTTCCGGACTGCTTCAATTTCAGTCCATAGTTAACAGCTTCTTGTACGAAGCGTCTGACAAGCGATTTATATCTTGAAAGATCCCTCATATTCCTGGATTTCGCAATACGCCGGCCAGCCTCTTCAACATTTGCCATCAATGTATTCAATTGCTGCAGCTGCAGCTTGGATTCTTGTTTCAGCACCATTTCTGAGAATGGCTTGGATCCGGCTGCTGATGTTTTCTGATTGGCATTTCTCTTATCTAATCCAGTACGAAGCTCTTGATTGATCTTCATTTATTCCCACGCCTTAAAAATGATGGAATTGTTCAATCGGAAGCACAAATACTGTCGCTCCGCCAACTTCAACTTCAACAGGATAAGGTACATACGAATCTGCATTTCCGCCCATAGGAGATACTGGAGCTACAAGCTGTTCTCTTGATTGACAGTTCTCTTTAATAACGGCCAAGGCTTTCTCAACACGCGCATCTTCCGTACCAATCATGAATGTTGTATTGCCGGATTTTAGAAATCCGCCAGTCGTTGCGAGTTTCGTTGCTCTGAAATTATGTTCAACCAATGCGCTTGAAAGCTTATTGCTGTCCTGATCCTGTACAACCGCAATAATCATTTTCATAGGTATGCCTCCTTATAGTTTAACAGCTTAATCCTGATAAAGCATTGTTTCATTTATGGTAATTGTAACATTGTTGTTACTTATTATATCAGCGTTTACTTTAAATAAGGAATTAAAACTTCCTTTACGTCACGATAGACGTCTTCTAAAGACTGATCAGCATTGATGACTTTTATCCGTTCAGGGAATTTATCGATTAATTGTTTATAGCCCTTTTGAACCTTTAAATGAAAGTCCATCTTCTCTAAATCCAGTCTGTTCACTTCTCTGCTGTCACTGCCATTGATTCTCAATAGTCCGCGCTCAGGCTCTATATCAAAGTATAAAGTTACCTCAGGCATGACACCGTCAATGGCAAACATATTTATAGAATAAACATCATCCACACCAATTTCTCTAGCATACCCCTGATAAGCAAGCGAGCTGTCAATAAACCGGTCACAGATAATCAGTTTTCCCTCATTTAAGGCAGGAATGACTTTCTCGACAATATGCTGGCGTCTTGCAGCCGCATACAGCAAAGCCTCAGTTCTTGAATCCATTTCTGTATTTTCTTTATTTAAAATTACTTCGCGGATTTGCTCAGCAATCCTGATTCCTCCCGGTTCACGGGTGAAGACTGCCTCTATTCCCTTTACCTTGAATTCCTCTGACAGCATATTCAGAATCGTTGTCTTTCCTGCACCATCAGGTCCTTCAAATGTGATAAAAATCCCTTTCATTACAATCACCTTTTCTTTATATAAACTGCAAGCTTTTCTTCTGTCAGTGCCCTGCTGCCCTGAAACCTAGCACCGCCCTGAATCAGCGCCTGTATTTGGCTGATATGTTCCTTCGTTATTCTTTCTCCCTCCATTAAAAGAGGGATTCCGGGCGGATATGGAATAACCGCATCTCCGCTTAATAAGCCGTCCGCATCTTTAAAAGATACAACCTCTCTACTATACCCATTTAACTGATGATAGGATAGGGGGAGCATACTGATCGGGCTGGTGCCGGTCTGTAAAAATAGAGGATTCAATTCGTTTTTTCCAGTGTAAGTACTGTTTATAGCGGTATACCCAAAATGAGGGACTATCTCGCTTGAGAGCGGCAAGACGAGCAAAACATTGTGCAGGTCTGCAAGCTCTGTATAGACGCCAGAAGCCTCTAAGTGACTCTGAAGCTCAAAACCGGACATTCCAATAGTTGACTTAATCGTAAGTTTAAGAGGATCAGTACTTGCGTTTCTGTCACTAGAATGAACAATCGAAAGCTCATCTATTTTCTTAATCCTATTTTTAAAAGAATTGATTGCGGCAGAAATGGAATCAACTGCTTCTGCAGATCTTAAACCCTGCAAATAATCTCTTGCCAAGTCCAACGAGGCCATGATCGGATAAGAGGGACTGCTGCTCTGTAAAATGGATAAAAAGCGGCCTATACGGCCTGCATCTGCCAATGTGCTTTTCACATGCAAATACGACCCCATTGTCATTGCAGGCAGCGTTTTATGGGCAGATTGAACAACAACATCTGCACCAGCCTCCAATGCTGATGGCGGAAAAGGATCCCCCAGTATAAAATGGGACCCGTGCGCTTCATCCACCAAAACAGGGATGTTCTTTTCATGTGCAAGCTTTACCGCCCCATGGAGGTCACACGCAAGTCCGTAATAATTCGGACTTGTTAAAATTAAAGCTGATGCATTCGGATATTCTTTTATCGCTTCAGCAATGGTTTCCTGCGGCACATAAGAAGGCACCCTCAATTCTTCATCAAATTTCGGCGCCAGAAACACGGGGCGAGCCCCCGCCAGTCTGATCCCATTAATGATGGATTTATGACTGTTCCGCTGGACTAAAACCGGCTTATCTCTCTCACAGCAAGCCATAATCATTGCGATATTTCCTGATGTTGAACCATTGACTAAAAAGAATGTTTTATCTGCTTTATATAGAGCTGCTGCAAGCTCCTGAGCCTCCGCAATCGGACCGCTTGGATCATGAAGATCGTCAAGTCCCGTGATCTCAGTCGCATCTATCTTTAATATCTCTTCAAAATCCTCTATTGCCTCTTGAGAAAAAACCTGTCCATATTTATGCCCGGGTACATGAAACGAAACCGGGCGCTTCATCGCATGCTTTTTTAGAGCTGAATACAGCGGAGTCGCCATCTAAACAAAAACCGTCCTTTATTATGTATTACCGCTATTATATCAGTAGAAGGTCAATAGAAAAAGCCGCCTGGACCCGGCAGCTTAAGAATAGAGCGGCGGCGTTTTCACTCTCCGCAGTTTATCAATAAAATATTTATATTTAGGATCTTCTGTTCCGGTTTGAATCATATCAGTCTCGCAATCTGTACAAACAAAGCTTGTATAGAGATGAATTCCCTTCGCCTTCTCTGTATCACATATAATACACGTTTCCCCAGCCGGTTTCTTCAATTCTTCCGAATTCAATGCTCTCCACCTCCATACAAACAGTTTTGCCACAGATCAAAAGTTGTATACAAGATTTCGAATTATCTTACCCTCTCTAATTGTATGATGGTGTTCACAAATCGTGTATGTCTAAAAAAAAATATCTGGGCTGAAAGCTTTTTTAGGATGAAGGCAGCTAGAAACGACCAGTTCCAGAGTTTTTTGTTTGTAAGCTGGATCATATTATGATGCTTCGTTCTGTTCTGGAGCTGCTGCTCATTCATTTACAGGATTCGTCCCATGCTGAAGTTTTTCTATTTATGCTCGCTCACCAGTCATTTGTGCTCTTCTTACCTCCTTTTCTGGTCGCCAAGTAAGATTTATGCCCGTCATCGGTTACCTTACCAATAAGCTGGATCCACTTTCACCTGCTATCTTCCCCAGCTGCCCATGACCATTCTCCTTTTTTTATACAAAAAAAGAACAGCATCTCTGCTGTTCTTCTTTTATGCGTGCCTGGCAACGTCCTACTCTCACAGGGGGAAACCCCCAACTACCATCGGCGCTAAAGAGCTTAACTTCCGTGTTCGGCATGGGAACGGGTGT